>CAVZNH010000053.1:0-254111 GCA_963776505.1 uncultured Alphaproteobacteria bacterium | reverse complement strand
CAATCTGGTCAAGGCGGTGTATGCGATTGTGTATCAGGAGGGCGTGCGCGCGCGGCGCCGGCTGCCCTGGGGCTGCTGGCGGCGTGCGGTGTCGCTGCGGCGGTGTTTTCGATGCTGCCGGCCGGGTAGCGTATGAGATCGCTTGGGTAGGTGAGCTCGTCGTCAGTCGCGTCGCGCAATACCTTGGTCGCCAGGGGCACACACACTCCCGCTTTTCGGGGGTGGAGCCTCATTCAATACCTGAAGCACATCAGGAGTGTTGGATGCATTCAGCAGGATAGCGAATGTCTCGTCCCGATCGCCTTGATAGCCGAGGACGGCAGGCGGCGGCAGTTTTGTCCCACTCAGGTATGCTGTGGCATTGAGATGGAGCGGTGTCAGGGTCTGGTCCGCCAGGACGTGACTGAACGCGTTGTCACACAGCGTTTCGATCAATTTACCAAGCACAAGTGTGTTGGTGTTTGAATACTGATATTGCGTTCCCGGCTCAAAGTTGGTCGGTGGATGCTGATCGTCGAACGCCAGCAGTTCGTCGGTCGTCCAGGAGCGAGTCAAGTCGGCCTGCAGAGCTTCGCCGAACGCCGCATCGCACGTGTAATCGTACAGGCCGCTTGTCATGTTGGCGAGTTCTCGAAGGGTGATCTTCTCCCCATTGGGTATGCCATGGAGATAATGGGAAATCGATCATCGAGGCTGAGCGCACCGCTGCTTTGTGCGACGAGTTGCAGCAGAATTGTGACGACAAATGACTTGGTGATGCTACGGATGGCAAAATGGTCTCGGCGCATCACCGGGGTCGCTGACGCCACATCCGCCAGACCTACGGTTCTCACCCAATGAGCGCTTGGCGTCCAAATTCCGATTGCCGCGCCGGGCACCCCGAACCGTTGCATTGCCTCGTCCATGATCGCGTCAAGCTGGGGTACCTGGCTCAATGTTTCAGTTGCCAGCGAGACGCTTGAGACGCCGCAGCCCAGAATGGCGGACAGACAAAATCCTGAAAAGCCGCATCGGTTCTTTGTCCCCACGTTTATTGTCGCGTTCGTATAGGCCGGAGTTCGGAATATTTGGCAATTTGGTGGGCGATTCAGGGCTCAGCGAGCGCGGCGGTGACGGCCTGATGCAATGCGGGCAGCACGTCATTGCCGAACCAGGGGTTGCGTCGTTCCCAGGCGGTGGTCCGCCAGGACGGGTGCGGCAACGCAAAGTAGCGCGGCAGATGCGAGCGGAAGTCGCGCACGTGCTCGGTCATGCCGCGGGCCCCGAGCACGTGTGAGAGCGCGTAGCTGCCCACCAGCAAGGTCAGGCGGATTTGCGGCATCAGCGCCAGCAGCCGCGCGTGCCAGAGCGGGGCGCATTCGGGCCGGGGCGGGGCATCGCCGCCGTTCGGCAGGCGGCCGGGATAGCAAAAACCCATTGGCACGATGGCAACGCGACTCTCGTCGTAGAATGTGTCGCGGTCCATTTGCAGCCAGGATCGCAGGCGGTCGCCCGACGCGTCGTTGAACGACAGGCCGGTCTCATGGACCCTGGTGCCCGGCGCCTGGCTGACGATGAGCAGGCGGGCGGTCGTTGAGGCGCGGAAGACCGGACGAGGCCCAAGGGGCAGATACGCGGCGCAGACCCGGCAGGCGCGGATTTCGGCGGCGAGGTGCATGAGCGGCGAGGCCCCCTCCCCCCAGCCCCCTCCCGCGAGGGGAGGGGGAGCAAGCTTGAGAGGGCTACTACCCAACGATTCCCCTTCGCCGGAGTTCTGCCACCACCTGCTCCGCCAGCACCTCCGGCGCCGCGCTCAGCGTCGGCAGCCGCATCTCGGGATCCAGCGGCTCTTCGTACGGCGCATCCACGCCGGTGAAGTTCCTGATCTGCCCTGCGTCGGCGCGCCGGTACAACCCCTTCGGATCGCGGCGCCGGCACTCCTCCACCGGTGTGTCGACAAAGATCTCGAGAAACTCCCCTTCTGCCACACAATCGCGGGCCAGCATCCGCTCCGCCCGATAGGGCGAGATGAATGACACCAGCACGATCAGCCCGGCCTCGACGAACAGTTTCGACACCTCGGCGATGCGCCGGATGTTCTCCACCCGATCCGCCTCGGAGAATCCAAGATCGCGATTGAGCCCGTGCCGCACATTGTCGCCATCGAGGCTCATCGTGTGCCGCCCCTCTGCGTGCAGCGCCTTCTCAACCAGATTGGCGATGGTAGATTTGCCCGCGCCCGACAGCCCGGTGAACCACAGCACCGCCGGCTTCTGCCCCAACAGACCTGAACGCGCCGCCTTATCCACGTCCACCCGGTGCCAGTGGAGGTTGGTGGCGCTCGTGCGCAGTTCGGTCACCATGCCGGCGCCGACAGTGTTGCGCGTCAGCCGATCGATGAGGATGAACCCGCCCAGCTCGCGGCTCTCCGCGTAGCGCTCGCACGGCACGCGCTGCGCCAGTGAAATGGACGCCGTGCCGATCTCGTTCAGTCCAAGCTCGCGTACCGGCACCTCGGCGAGCGTATCCACATCGAGCCGATTGGTGATTTCAGTGATCGTGCCGATCACGCTGCGCGAGCCGAGCATGACCAGATAGGCACGGCCGCGGAACAGCGGCGTCTCGTCCATCCATACCACCCGGGCGGTCACCTGATCGGCCAGCGCCGGGGGCGGCGCCGTGGCCAGCACGTCGCCGCGTGAGACATCGATCTCGCGATCCAGCACCAGCGTCACTGCGTCGCCCGGGATCGCCTCTGGCAGATCGCCATCCATGGTGACGATGCGCGACACCTTGGCGTCGCGTGCCGGAGACGGCATTCACCACGGCCGCTCCGGGACGAATGGTGCCGGTCGCCACCGTACCGGCATAGCCGCGGAATGTGTGGTCCGGCCGCGCGACAAGCTGCACCGGCATGCGGAACGCGCGCTCGGCCACGTGCGAGGTCGGTTCCGCGCCTTCCAGCGCCGTCAGAAGAGTCGTGCCCGAATACCAGGGCATCCGCGTACTGGGCGACGTCACGTTGTCGCCGTCGCGCGCGCAGACCGGGATCGCGGTTACCGCCAGCGGTCCCAACTTGCCCAGCAGCGCGTAGAAGTCTGTGACGATCTTGCCGAACACCGCCTGATCGAAGCTGACCAGGTCCATCTTGTTCACCGCCAGAATCACCTGGCGGATGCCAAGCAGCGAGGCGATCGCCGCGTGTCGCCGCGTCTGCACCAGCAGGCCCTTGCGTGCATCGACCAGCAGCACCGCGACGTCCGACGCGGATGCGCCGGTCACCATGTTGCGCGTGTACTGCTCGTGCCCTGGGGCGTCGGCCAGGATGAAGCGGCGGCGCGGCGTCTCGAAGAAGCGATATGCGACGTCGATGGTGATGCCCTGATCGCGCTCGGCCGACAGACCATCGACCAGCAGCGCATAATCGATGCCGCCCTGCACCGTGCCGAAGCGTTTGCTGTCACGATCCAGCGCCGCCATCACGTCATCGGGGATGGTGCCGCATTCGAACAGCAGCCGTCCGATCAGCGTGGACTTGCCGTCATCGACCGAGCCGCAGGCCAGTACGCGCAGCAAGGAGTTGGGCATCAGAAGTAGCCCTCGCGCTTCTTCTTCTCCATCGAGGCGTCCTGGTCCTGGTCGATCAATCGCCCAGCGCGTTCGGAGACACGCGTAGTGCGCATCTCGGCGACGATTTCTTCCAGGTTGGCGGCGGATGATTCGACTGCCGCGGACAGTGGGTAGCAGCCAAGCGAGCGGAACCGCACCAGCCGTTCCACGGGCTGCTCGCCGGTCCGGAACTGCATCCTCTCGTCGTCAACCACGATGATCAGACCGTCGCGTTCCACCGTTGGCCGGGGTGCGGCAAAGTACAGCGGCACAACGTCGATGCCTTCGGCCAGGATGTAGGTCCACACGTCCAGCTCGGTCCAGTTGGACAGCGGGAACACCCGCAGTGTTTCGCCGGGCGCCAGGTTCCCGTTGTAGAGGTGCCAGAGTTCCGGCCGCTGACGCTTCGGGTCCCAGCTATGCCCAGGACCGCGCACCGAGAATACCCGTTCCTTGGCGCGCGAGCGCTCCTCGTCGCGCCGCGCGCCGCCGATCGCCACGTCGTAGCGGCCTTCGGTCAAGGCCTGCTTCAGCGCGTCGGTCTTCATCACCTGCGTATAGATGCTGCTGCCATGGTCGAACGGATTGATGTTCTGCCGCAGCCCCTCGGGATTGGTGTGCACGCGCAGATCAAGACCGAGCCGCTGCGCTGTTGCGTCGCGGAAGCGGATCATGTCGCGAAACTTCCAGGTCGTATCGATGTGCAGCAGCGGGAATGGCGGTTTTGCCGGGAAGAACGCCTTGCGCGCCAGATGCAGCAGCACCGACGAGTCCTTGCCGATCGAATAAAGCACCACCGGCCGGGCGGCCTGGCCGGCGACTTCGCGCAGGATGTGGATGCTCTCGGCCTCGAGCGCCCTCAGATGCGGCGGATGGGTCGTCGACACGGCGTGTCTGTGCTCCTCAACTGTGCCAGCCGCGCACCGGACGGCCTGCCTCTAGTCCAGCCGGCAGTCTGGTGTAAATGGCGATCGCGGCCGGATCTGCGCTAGGCTGGCGATGGGAGGCTGCGAAGGAAACCTATGGCGATCGCGCACGGACGACGTTGGCGAGAGCTTGCCGTTCCGGTCGACATGGTTGATCGCGCGCCGCGCGCCGCGGTGGACGTTGCCTTGGTGCTGGCAGTCGACAGCTCGGGCAGCATCAGTGAGCAGCGCCTGACCATGCAGATCCAGGGCTATATCGATGCGCTTCGGCATCCGTCGTTCGTCGAGGCGGTAGGCGGGGGCCGCCGTGGGCAAATCGGCCTCACCTATGTCACCTGGACCGACGCGCGCCGACAGGAGCAGGTGGTGCCATGGCGGGTGATCAAGGACCAGTCCAGCGCCAACGCCTTTGCCCAGGCGATCCACGACGCGCTGCGTCCCCTGCCAGGATGGACCTCGATCAGCGGCGCGATCGACTTCTGCACCGGACTGCTGTTGAGCTGTGGCTACATCGCGACGCGACGCGTGATCGACATATCCGGCGACGGCGCCAATAACGATGGACGGCCGGTGACCGAGGCCCGCGATGCCGCCGTCGCCGCCGGCGTGACCATCAATGGACTGCCGATTATCGAGGTTGAGCCCAATCTCGAACAGTATTACCGCGACAACGTCATTGGCGGACCCGACGCATTCGTTGTGGTGGCGAGCGAAAGCGCTGCCTTCGGTGCCGCAGTCCTGCGGAAGCTGTTGGTTGAGGTCGCCGGCATTCGCCAGCCTGGCGCGGCCTGACATGAGATAAAGGGTCGCTACGCTTCCAACACGGCCCGCACAGTGGCGGCTAGTTCGTGGCGGCGGTACGGCTTGCGGATCATGGTGTCGGCCGCCGTCGCTCCTGCCGGCTCGGCGTCTGGCTCCGATCGAAAATACCCGCTGGTGAACAACACCTTCAAACCGGGTCGGAGCCGCTGTGCGGCGGCGGCGAGTTGGTGGCCGGTCATGCCATCCGGCATGACCACGTCGGTGAACAGTAGATCGAAGGTTTTGCCATCCTGTAGAATCTCCAGCGCCAACGGGCCATTGCCTGCCTCACTGACCCGGTAGCCGAGCGAGATAAGGTGGCGGCGCGCCACCGAGCGCATCTCGGTGTTGTCGTCAACCACAAGAATGGACTCGTGCCCCTGCGGCAAAGGTATCTCCGTGACTTCGGCGACCTCGGAGACTTCGATGCCTTGCGCCCGCGGCAGATAGAGCCGTACCGTCGTGCCAAGGCCCGGTTCGCTCTCGATCCGGAGGTGACCGCCGGACTGCTTGGCGAAGCCGAAGATCATGCTCAGGCCAAGACCGCTGCCCGTGCCCATCGCCTTTGTGGTGAAGAACGGCTCGAGCGCGCGGTCCAGCACCTCGCGCGGCATACCGGTTCCGGTGTCGCTCACCGACAGCATGACATAGTCGCCGGGCCTCACTTCTTCGTCCGGCTCACCCGGGGCAAGGTGCGTATTCGACGTCGCGATCGAGATCGTCCCGCCATACGGCATGGCATCACGCGCATTGATCGCCAGATTGAGCAGCGCGTCGCCCACCTGCGAAGAGTCGGCGCGCGTCGGCCACAACTGATCGGCGAGGGTCGTGGCGATCGTGATCTGCTCGCCGAGCAGCCGCTGCACGATCGCGATATGGTTCGGCAGATAGGCATTCAGATCGATCCGCTGCGGTTGCAACGTTTGGCGGCGGGCAAAGGCGAGCAGGCGGCGCGTGAGATCGGCACCACTGAGTGCGCTGTTCAGAATCTCCTTTGCCAGACCGGCCTGGTCGGGGTTGCGAACCGTATCAATCAGAAACTCCACGTTGCCGATGATGACACCGAGGAGATTGTTGAAATCGTGGGCAATGCCGCCGGTGAGCTGGCCGACAGCCTCCATTTTCTGCGCCTGGCGCAATTCCGCCTCGACCCGCTTTTCGTGGGTGATGTCCCTGACGAGGAGGAGCAGGAGTGCCTTTCGTCCCCCCCATCCGCTCAGCTGGGTTAGTCGGCTGCGCGTCCACGCGATTGCACCTGAGCGGGTGACGTGCCGCATTTCCGCATCGTCGAGAACATCGCGGCTGGAGCGGCTTGCTTGCTCGACGGCATCGCTCAGCAGCGCACGGTCATCGACGTGGACCAGGTCGAAGAGATTGCGCCCGATCATGTCGTTGGAAGGGTAGCCGAGCATCTCGCAGAAGGCCGGATTGGCCTGCGCGATGTGTCGGCCATCCGGCTCGACCAGCACTTTGCCAAGAGGGCTTTCCTCGAAGATGCTCCGGAAGAGCTGTTCGCTCTCCCGCAATGCGCCGGAATGCGACTCGGCCAGCCGTTCACTGCGCCGCAGGTCGCGACGCATCAGGCCGAAGATGAAGCCGACCAGAGCGATGCTGCCCGCTGAGCCGAGCACCACTGATGCAAAGGCGGTCCTGCTGCGTGAAGCGTTGGCGGCGGAACGGTCGGCGATCAGCCGCTCTTCGCCGTCGAGCCGATCCTCGTATCGCCGCGCCAATGGCTTCTGTGCGTGCGACGGCGGCTGCGAGTTCAGGTGGGCGGCCCCCCGGCGAGGGGGCGCGGTTCAATCGGTGCCAGCGATGCTGCCAACGCCGCGGTGTCCTGCCCAATCAGTGCCGACACTCGCCCGAACCGGTCGGGATCGCTGCCGTCCTCCGTCATCAGGTCGCGCAGGCGCTCTAATTTTTCGGGCAACTTGGCCCGGGCCTTGCGATACGCATCCAGTGCCAGCGGATCACCGTAGACCCGGTAGGCACGCTGGTCGCGGGCGCTGTCCTGCACCAAATCCCCGACCCGTTCCAGTAGCAGGATGGCTTCCAGCGAGCGCTCCGTCTCCGCATTGGATCTGGCCAGATCGCG
Source organism: uncultured Alphaproteobacteria bacterium (assembly GCA_963776505.1). GTDB lineage: Bacteria > Pseudomonadota > Alphaproteobacteria > Acetobacterales > Acetobacteraceae > JAMXLO01. The sequence continues at coordinate 246,701 of CAVZNH010000053.1, read as the reverse complement.
CAGAGAAACGAATGCGATCACGCCGTTGGCGACAATCGGCAGCAAGGCAAGCAACAGGAATGCCAGCCGAAGCTTGTGGCCGCGCGTGTAGGCTCCCGCCCTGATCGAGTCGCCCATTATGCAACCCACGATTGAGGGTTCGCAACCGCAGGGTAGCAACCTCTGCGGCTCGGCGCCACGCAATAGTATGATCAGGCCGGGATCAGCTTCACGCGCCTGCCTTGGACGCCGAGCGCGACGCGCCCCTGTTTCAATGCCAGCGCATCCTCACCGAACACCTCGCGGCGCCAACCATGCAGCGCGGCGATATCCGGGGCATCTTCGGTTGCCAGCCGGTCGATGTCGTCCGAGCTGGCGACCAGCCGGGCCGCCACGTGATGATCCTCGCATTTGGCGGCGAGCAGCACCTTCAGCAGCGACACCAGCGCCGGTGACGGCCGCGCGCCGGCGCGCGAACGTGGAGCCTCGGGCAGCGCATCCTCCGGCAGTGCCTTCGCCGCGGCGATTGCGGCCAGCAGCGACGTACCGGTACGGCCCTCGGCGAAGCCACGGCTGATGCCGCGTGCCCGCGTCAGCTGCTCCGGATCGGCGGGCGCCGTGGCGGCGATCTCCAGCAGCGTCTCGTCGCGCAGCAGGCGTTGGCGTGGGATGTTCACCCGCTGCGCCTCGCGTTCGCGCCACGCCGCCAGGGCGCGAACCATGCCGAGAAAGCGGCGGTTGCTGCTGCGCGGCCGAAGCCGCTCCCACATCGTCTCGGGGTCGGCGCGATAGATCGTGGGATCGGCCAGTTCCGCCATCTCTTCGCCCACCCAGTCGAGCCTGTCGTCCTGCCGCAAGCGGGCGCGTAGCTTGGTATAGACCGTGCGGAGATAGGTGACGTCGGCGGCGGCGTAGGTGATCTGCGACGCCGACAGGGGCCGTGCCGCCCAGTCGCTGAAGCGATGCGCCTTGTCGATCGTCCCGCCTGCCAGTGCCGAGACCAGCGCATCGTAGCCGACCTGTTCGCCGAAGCCCGCGACCATGGCGGCGATCTGGGTGTCGAACAGCGGCCGCGGCACGTCGCCGAAACGCAGGACGAAGATCTCGATGTCCTGCCGTGCGGCGTGGAACACCTTCATCACCGCCTGATTGCCGAGCAGGTGCCCGAGCGGGGCGAGATCGATTTCCGGTGCCTGAGCATCGATCACCGCAACCTCGTGGTCGCCGGCAAGCTGCACGACGCAGAGCTCGGGCCAGTAGGTGCGCTCGCGCATGAATTCGGTATCGACGGTCACGAATTCCTCGGCGGCGAGGCGGTCGCATAGCGCCTGAAGGGCTTCGGTGGTGGCAATGAGTGTCGGCGGCGGGAATCCGGCGCGGGGCGGGCGAGGCATTGGGCGGTTGTACACGGCAGCGGGGGTTACGCAAAAACATCCTATCGCTTCTCCTGCTTGACTTGCGGGAACCGGCAGGGCTTGTCTGCCGGCCCTCCATCCAGCCGGGACAGGCCACGATGCACGCCTATCGCACCCATACCTGCGGCGCGCTGCGCGCCACCGATGCCGGGCAGACCGCCCGCCTTTCGGGCTGGGTGCATGCCAAGCGCGACCACGGCGGCCTGCTGTTCATCGACCTGCGCGACCATTACGGCATTACGCAATGCGTGTTTCCCGCCGGCTCGCCTGCCTTCGCGGCAGCCGACGCGGTGCGGCCGGAGAGCGTGATCACCGTGACCGGTCAGGTGGTGCCGCGCGAGGCGGGCACGGTGAACCCGCGTCTGCCCACCGGCGAGGTCGAACTGCGCATCGCCGACCTGGTCGTGCAATCCGCGGCCGAGGTGCTGCCGATGCAGGTTGCCGGTGACGAGAAGTTCCCTGAGGATATCCGCCTCAAGTACCGCTTCATCGACCTGCGCCGCGAGAAGCTGCACCGGAACATCATGCTGCGTTCCGGGGTGATCGCCTCGATCCGCCGTCGCATGATCGAGGCGGGCTTCACCGAGTTCCACACGCCGATCCTGACCGCCGACTCCCCCGAGGGGGCCCGCGCATTCCTGGTGCCGGCGCGGCTGCATCCCGGCACGTTTTACGCGCTGCCGCAGGCACCGCAGCAGTTCAAGCAACTGGTGATGGTCGCTGGCTTCGACCGCTACTTCCAGATCGCGCCGTGCTTCCGCGACGAGGCCTCGCGTGCCGATCGGTCGCCTGGCGAATTCTATCAGCTCGACTTCGAGATGAGCTACGTCACGCAGGAGGACGTCTTCGCAACGATCGAGCCGGTGCTGGCCGGTGTCTTCGAGGAGTTCGCAGAGGGCCGCGCGGTCGACGCGCTGCCGTTCCGCCGTATTCCATACGACACGGCGATGCTGGAATTCGGCACCGACAAGCCCGATCTGCGCAATCCGCTGCGGATCAGCGATGTGACGCAGCATTTCGCCGGTTCGGGCTTCGGCTTGTTCGCCCGCATTGCTGCCTCGGGCGGCGTGGTGCGCGCGATCCCGGCTCCGGGTGCCGCGTCGCAGCCGCGCAGCTTCTTCGACAAGCTGAACGAGTGGGCACGGGCCGAAGGCGCCGGCGGTCTGGGCTACATCGTCTATGAGTCGGACGGCCCGAAGGGGCCTATCGCACGCAATCTCGAAGCGGACCGCGCCGAGGAAATCCGTGCAGCCTGCGGACTGGCTGCCGGTGATGCGGTGTTCTTCGTCGCGGGCAAGGTGGAAACGGCGGCAAAGTTCGCCGGCTCGGTACGCACCCGGCTGGCCGAGGAATTGAGCCTCGGCGAGACCGGCGTGTTCCGCTTCTGCTGGATCACCGACTTCCCGATGTTTGAATTGAACGAGGAATCCGGAAAAGTCGATTTCAGCCATAATCCGTTCAGCATGCCGCAGGGCGGGCTGGAGGCCCTTAACTCACAGGACCCGCTGACCATCAAGGCGTTCCAGTACGATATCGTGTGCAACGGCGCCGAGCTGTGTTCCGGAGCTATCCGCAATCACCGTCCTGACATCATGGTCCGCGCCTTCGAGATCGCCGGCCATCCGCCCGAGGAGGTTGAGAAACGCTTCGGCGGAATGCTGAACGCATTCCGCTACGGCGCACCGCCACACGGCGGGGCCGCACCCGGCATCGACCGCATTGTCATGCTGCTGGCAGACGAGCCCAATATCCGCGAGGTGATCCTGTTCCCGCTCAACCAGCAGGGCGAGGACCTGATGATGGGCGCACCGGCCGAAGTGCCGCCGGAGCGACTGAAGGAGCTGCATCTGCGGCTCGACCTGCCCCCCAAAGCGAGGACCGCCACGGGGTAACGAACCGTCGCTTCGTCTGATCCTCGCTGGCGGATCGGTGCCCGCGTCCTTATGTTCGCGCATTCCCGCACTGGAGTTTCCCTTCATGCGCCCATCTGCCCTGTCGGCAGCCGTCCTCGCTTTGTGCGCCGTCGCGGCACTTCCCGCCGATGCGGCGGGTCTGAACACGGCGTCCGCCGCCCATCGGGCGCTTTACAACCTTACCCTCGCCACCAGCCGTGGCGGCGATGTCGTCGCGGCGCGCGGCACGATGGGCTACGAGGTCATGGATGCCTGTGACGGCTGGGCAGTCCGCCAGCGCCTGTCCATGACGCTGACCAACAGCGAGGGCCAGGACATCCAGATGGTATCCGATTACGCCACATGGGAATCCAAGGATGGGCTGAAATTTCGCTTCCACATGAAGCAGACCACCGATACCGCAGTGACCAGCCAAACCGACGGCGACGCACAGTTGGAGCGTGCGGGCGGGCCCGGCGAGGCGCGCTACACCGTCCCGGCGGACACCACGAAGAAGCTGCCGCCGGGGACTCTGTTCCCGATGGCCCATACCTCGGCGATCCTGGCTGCCGCAGAGGCCGGCAAGAAGTTTCTCGCCCTGCCGCTATTCGACGGCACGGACGATTCCGGGCCAGAGGACAGCTTCATCGTCGTGTTGGACTGGAAGAAGCCTGAGCCCAACAAGTATGCTTTCCTGTCCAACCTGCCCAGCACGCGCGTACGCCTTGCATTCTTCGACCATGCGGCGAAGGGCGAGGTGCCGACCTACCAGGTGGGCATGCGATATTGGCAGAACGGCGTGGCCGATAATCTCCAGATGGACTTCGGCGATTTCGTGATGGACGCGAAAATGGCCGACCTCACGCCACTGCCGCACAAGTGCTGAGACCGGGCGAGATCAGATCAGCCCCAGCCGCTGGAATAGATCGATCAGCACAAGATTGACGTTGAACTTGAACGCGTCTGTGTCGCGCACGGTCTGCACCATGCGTTCGATCGGCCAGAGTTCGAAGGCCTCCACCTCGCCATCGGCTGGGCGGGGACGAAATTCCTCCGGCAGGTCCAGGTCATAGCAATGCAGCAGGTCGCGGCGCAGCCCCTCGGGCCGCTCCATCGCATAGGTGATGGTCGCGACCGGCACCGCCTGGCGAGCCAGTGAGCCTGGGATCGCAGCCTCCTCGTCTGCCTCCTTCACCAGCGTCTCGGCCGGCGTGAGGCCAGCGGGCACCCCGCCCGCCACGATATGGTCGAGCTTGGAGGGATCCAGCAGCTTGTTGGCGGCGCGGCGCGCGACCCACACATGCAGCCCTCCGGGCCGACGTACCAGCCCGTTGACGTGCACACCCTCCGCCAGCACACCGAAGCTGGGCAGCGCACCGCGATCGAGCCGGGCCAGAACGGGACCATCCGGTTCGGCGCGGATATCGAACTCTTCGCGCCGCCAGCGGTAGCAGCCGGCATCGGAGAGCTGTCGCGCGATCGCCGGAAGCACAGACCGGATCGGCCAGCGTCACTCCATCCAGCCCCGCGCTGATCTCCGGGAAGGCCCCGAGCTTCGCCGCGAGGTCCGGCTTCACCCAGCCGACCTGCGCCCGGCCGATCCGAAACGGCAGCCGCGCACCGGGCAGCTCGGCGTTATTGCAATTGCGAACATGGCGCAGAAAGCCGGCCTCCATCGTCTCGCCTTTCAAACTGATGAACTCAATGCCACATGCCGGCAATGCGACGAACCTCACCCGGCGCGGCCGTCCCCCTCAGTCTGTCACATTCCCAACGGTCGGGTATCAGCACGATACGATCGCTGCTGCCATATCTTTGGCCCGAGCACGACCCCGGCACCAAGGCCCGCGTGGTCCTCGCCATGGTCCTGCTGCTCGCGGCCAAGCTCGCCACGGTCGCCGTGCCGGTCGTCTATGGCCGCATCGTCGATGCGCTGGCGCCCAAGGACAACACCGCGCTGCTCGCCATCCCGCTGGGCCTGGTGATCGGCTACGGCCTGCTACGCGTCGGCTCCGCCGCATTCGGCGAGCTGCGGGACGCGCTGTTCGCCAAAGTGCAGCAGCGGGCAGTCCGCACCGCGGCACGGCGCACCTTCCAGCATCTGCATGCGCTCAGCCTGCGCTTCCATCTCGACCGCCAGACCGGCGCGCTGGCGCGTGCGATCGACCGCGGCTCGCAGGGCATCCAGTCGGTGCTGCGGCTTGCCGTGTTCAACGTGGTGCCCACGGTGATCGAGCTGCTGCTGGTCACCGCGATCATCTGGCACCTGTTCGACTGGCGCTTCGCCGCCATCACATTCAGCGCGGTGGTAAGCTACGCCGGCTTCACCATGAGCTTCGCCGCGTGGCGCTCGCGCATCCGGCGCGCGATGAACGACACCGACAACGACGCAAGCACCAAGGCGCTCGACAGCCTGCTGAACTACGAGACGGTGAAGTATTTCGGCAACGAGCCGCACGAGGTGGCGCGCTACGACGCCGCATTGGCGCGTTACGAAGGTGCTGCCGTGCGCGTGCAGGTCTCACTGAACCTGCTCAACATTGGCCAGGCGTTCATCATCGCCGCGGGGCTGACGCTGATCATGCTGATGGCGACGCGCGAGGTGCACGGCGGGATGATGACCGTCGGGCAGTTCGTGCTGGTGAACACGTATCTGATGCAGCTTTACCAGCCGCTGGGCTTTCTCGGCATGGTGTACATGACGATCAAGCAGGGGCTGGTGGACATGGAGCAGATGTTTCGCCTGCTCGAGGTCGAACGCGATATTGCTGATCGCCCCGGCGCCACTGCGTTGCCAACGCATCTGGCTGATGGACCGGCTGGCGAGGTGCGGTTCGATGGCGTGCACTTCGGCTATCGTCCTGACCGCGAGATCCTGCGCGGCGTCGATTTCACCGTGCCGGTCGGGCGCAAGCTGGCAATCGTGGGTCCGACGGGCGCGGGCAAATCCACCATCAGCCGATTGCTGTTTCGCTTCTATGACGTAACGCAGGGCCACATCCGCATCGACGGCCGGGATATCCGTGATGTGACGCAGGAGAGCCTGCGCGCGGCGATCGGCGTGGTGCCGCAGGACACCGTGCTGTTCAACGACACGATCCGCTACAACATCGCGTATGGTCGCGTCGGCGCCACTCAGGACGAGATCGAGCACGCCGCGCGGCTGGCTCAGGTGCACGACTTCATCGCGTCACTGCCCGAGGGATACGACACGCGTGTCGGCGAGCGTGGCCTGAAACTGTCGGGCGGCGAGAAGCAGCGCGTGGCAATCGCGCGCACCATTCTGAAAGATCCGCGCATCCTGATCCTGGACGAGGCGACGAGTGCGCTGGACACGCGAACCGAGCAGGACATTCAGGCGGCACTGCGCGCGGTGGCGCGACATCGCACAACGCTGGTGATCGCGCATCGGCTATCGACCGTGGTGGATGCCGATGAGATCATCGTGCTGGCTGACGGTCGCGTGGCCGAGCGCGGGAGGCACGCCGCGTTGCTGGCGCGCGACGGGCTGTATGCTCGAATGTGGGCGCTGCAGGCTGAGCAGGAGACGGAACGGGAGATCGCGGATTGACGCCGGGACTACCATCCCTGAGGAGAGGCAGACGATGACAGACGAACAACCGCCGGAAGATCTGGGCCACGCGGGCGCTGTGGTGGACAAGGCGATCGAATACATGGTCAGTCAGAATATCGGCGCACTGTCGATTGCCTCGGCGCTGCTGGGTGGCGCGATGGCGCTGCTGGCGCGCAGTGTGGCGGATGAGGCGATCGTGCAGATCCTCAACAACGCGATTGCCAGCGTGCAAAGCGGGGAGCTGCGCGGGATGGATGGCAACGGAGGTTGATGAGCCGAGATCGGCCCATGCGCGCAATCTTGTCGCTCGACACCGCCCTCGCGTAGCCTCTCCTCGGCGAGGGCAAAATCAAGGAGAGGCTTATGGGAACGCTTGAGGGGAAGGTCGCCCTGGTAACCGGCTCCGGCCGCAATATCGGCCGCGCGACCGTGTTGCGGCTGGCTGGAGAAGGCGCCCACGTCGTCGTCAATGCCCGCACCAATCAGGCTGAGGCTGATGCCGTCGTGCGCGAAGCCAAGGACCTTGGGGTCAAGGCGCTCGCCGTTGTCGCCGACGTCGCCAGCAAGGATCAGGTCGAGGCAATGGCGGCTCGCGCGCTGTCCGAGTTCGGCCGCGTCGACATCCTGATCAACAACGCGGCGATCCGTCCGCACAAGCCCTTCACGGAACTGACCGCGCAAGACTGGGAAGCGGTCAGGGGTGTGGTTCTGGACGGCGCGGTTTACCTCACGCGGGCGGTCATCGATTCGATGGTCCAGAACAAGTATGGACGCATCCTGTTCTTCACCGGTGAAGGCGCTTTCATCGGCGGTAACGGGCGCGCGCACGTCTCCGCGGCGAAGATGGGCCTGGTCGGCTTCGCGCGTGGGCTGGCCTCGGAGTTCGCGCCGCACAACATCCGGGTCAACGTTGTTTCGCCCGGCAGCATCGATACCACGCGCGCCAATCCCGAGTGGTATCAGGGACGCACACCGAACGCCGCGGGCATTCCGCTCGGGCGTCAGGGCAAGCCAGACGAGATCGCCGCCACCTGCCTGTTCCTGGTCAGCGATGATGGTGGCTTCATCACCGGCCAGACGATCCACGTGAACGGCGGCAGTGCATACTACTGATTACTGCTCCGATCGCCGCATGCCCTGCCGGTCGACGCGATCGAGCGCGATCTGTTAGGCTTACCCAAATATCTGCCCGTCCAGGAGAATAACCGATGAACGAAACGCAGACTCTCTCCCAGCGCGCCGACGCGCTCGAAGAGCAAATGAGCCGTGAGCTCGACTACATCGTCATCAAGTCGCGCCTCTATAGCATGGCCGAGGGCGACATGGGGCCGGCGCCGAACGCCGCGGCCCTGATGGCCAAAAACCCGAACGCGCGCGTGCTGATGGGCGATGATCCGCGCCTGCCGGCGATGCCGGAGAAGCCCACGCTGATGGACTTCTTCAGGTACCGCTTCGGCCCCGCGGCGCACCTGCTGCAAAGCGCCAAGCACGCGGTGAATGCCGGACTGCCTGAGAACATGGTGCTCGCCTGCCTGCTGCACGACATTTCGACGATCGGCTTCATCCGCGGCGACCACGGCTACTGGGGCGCGCAGCTCGTGGAGCCTTATGTGGACGAGGAGGTCACCTGGGCGATCCGCGCGCATCAGGTGCTGCGCTTCTACCCCGACGAATTTGTCGGCTACGAATATCCGCAGTCCTACGTCAAGACGTTTGGTGCTGATTACCGTCCCGACGCTTATGTCGAGGAAGACTATCAGCGGATGCGGAACCACAAATGGTACATGTCAGGGCGGATGATCACGGTCCACGACATCTATTCGTTCGACCCGAATGCGAAGGTTGAACTGGAAGAATTCACCGACGTGATCGGCCGCAACTTCCGCCAGCCGGAACAAGGCCTGGGCTTCGACAACAGCCCGGTCTCTCATATGTGGCGAGCGATGATCCGGCCGGCGAAGTACCTGTAGCAATCAACCAGCGCACGACATCAGCAAGCCCGACCCTCACGGCGGGATCGGGCTCTGGGTCGGGCTGCAGAAAAGGGGGAAGAAGAAATGCCGGCCGTCGGCCCGTCACGTCAGCTTCGGCGCATGCAATGGATCGCGATCGTTCTTGTAACCGCCGCCATTGCGATGAACTACATGGATCGCTCAACCTTGGCGATCGGCAACCTGAAGATCCGCGAAGAGTTCGGCATCAGCGCGACCGCCATCGGCGCGTTGGGCTCGGCGTGGGCGCTCACCTACGGAATCGCCCAGTTACCATCAGGCTATTTGCTCGACCGGGTCGGACCGAAACTTCTGGTCGGACTGTCGATGATCGTCTGGTCGCTGTTCCAGGCGGCAGGCGGGCTCGCCGGCAACTACTTCCAGTTGATGCTGTCGCGAATCGGTCTCGGCGCCACCGAAGCGCCGTGCTTTCCGTCGGCAACGCGTTCGGTCAGCGATTGGTTCGATGTCAAGCATCGTGGCACGCCGAGCGGCGTCTATACGTCGGGTGCCTATATAGGTCCCACGCTGGCACCGCCTATTTTGACCGGCCTGATGCTAGCGTTCAATTGGCGGGTGATGTTCATCGTCATGGGCCTGGCTGGGATCGTCGGCGCCGCGATCTGGTTCCTGATCTACCGTGATCCCAAGTCGCAGGTACTGGAGCCGCAGGATGCGGAGTATCTGCGGGCCAACCGCGAAGCCAAATCCTCGGTCACGCTGCGCGAGTGGACGTCGCTGTTCCGCTTTCGCGCCATGTGGGTGCTGATGCTTGGCGCTTTCTGCACCGGCTACATCACCTGGATGTACCAGACCTGGCTGCCGGCCTATCTGGAGATGCAGCAGCACATCAGCATCGGCAAGACCGGACTGCTCGCCTCGGTGCCGCTGATCTGTGCGTTCTTCGGCGCGCTGGCCGGCGGATGGGTATCGGACCGGCTGGTCAGGGGTGGCATGGAACTGATCGCCAGCCGCCGTCTCCCATTGATCCTCGGTCTGCTCGGTTCGGCGGTGTTCACCGGTCTTGCGGCGGTCGCGACCGGCGCCGGCATGGCGGTCACCTGCATCGCGATATCGATGTTCTGCATGCAGTTCGGCATCACCTGCAAATGGATCCTGGTGACAGCGATCACGCCGCAGGCCTATTGCGCCTCGGCCGCCAGCAATCAGAACTTTGCGGGTTTCCTCGGCGGCACGCTGTCGCCGATCCTGACCGGGTTCATCGTGGACGTGACAGGTTCGTTCGTGGTGGCCCTGGCGATCGGTGCCGTCATCACGCTGATCGGCGCGGCGCTGTTCCAGTTCTTTATGACGACGGTGATCGACGAGGGCGAGCTGGAGAAGTTCGCGCACGCGCCGGCCTGATCGCGACGCGCGAGCCGCGCCGATGACAGGGCGCGGCTCGCCGTTGTGCGAACCGGCTACATCTTCACTTCGCTGATCTGGATCACCGGCTGGATGTTGGTGTAGTTCGGGATATCCGCCATGATCGCTGTCGCGTGCGATGCGAATGCCGCCTCGAACGCCGCCACCGAGTTGAAATACAGGTGGCCCATCGCGGCATAGGTCGGCGGCGCACCGGGAGCGCCCCCACCCAATCCCTGTTCGACCGCCATACTCTTGCAGGCTGCACCGAGTTTCTGCTGAACCATCGGCATGTGGCTCTTGCAGTAGTAATCCATATCGAATTTCTTGTTCTCGCCGGCCGGATAGAACACGCTCACCTTGATCATTCGAACAACCCTCCCGAGGTCACGCCGCTGCCTCAACGCCGGCGGCGACTACGACTTTAGCCTGGACTCCGCCTCAGCTTAACCCGCCGATGGCGCAGTCGAGCGACGGTTCGCGAATACCGGTGACGATCCAGCTGTTTGCCTGCGGGCTCCTCGCGGCGATAAAGGTGTAGAGACAGCGAGTGACAGTCTGCTCGCCGCCGACGAACTGTGTGTCGGTCGTCTTGCGGCCCTTCTTGTCCTTGTCTGTCGTGGTCACGGCTGACACTGGCGTGGTATCCACCGATACCTTGGACCATTGGAAGGCGCGGGTTCCGTTACCAAGATCAATCTGATTGATCGGCGGACCATAGGTCAACTCGACGGCCCGAATGTCCTGCCCCACATAGCTGCGCATCGTGTCGGCAACACAGCCCACGAGCAGCGCTGTCACGACACTGGCCGCCAGAGCGAACCTCATTTTTACCGGACCCCGTGAAACCTCGAGGGCCAATATAGTTCACCTGCTCAGGCGCGATAGCGGGCTAGCCGCGAACGGTAAGGACAATGCCAAAGACGTCCTGTGATGGCGTCGCAGCTGGTTGCACCACGACCGGCGGCTGTCTCTGGGTGAACCCGACGTTCGTGAGCAAGCCCTTCAACCTGTCCGTTCGCTGCAGCGACAGGTATGACGCCTGTCCCTGAACGTTCGCTTCGGGTTCGATCGCCACCTGCATGATGCGAGGGTCCAGCATGGCCTGCGTCACGCTCGCCACGGCGTATTGGCCGCACCCCGTCAGATCCGCCCGTCCGCTGAGGAAGAGAGAAGACGCCGGAAAGCTGATCCTCGTCCCGTTCGGGAGGTATTCGATGTTCGCCCCGCGATTGCAAACCTGGGCAGGATTGAGCCCTGTCGTGACCCGGTCGGACAGCATTTGTGTGCTCGAGGGCTCGGAACACGCCCCCAGGGAAAGCAGGACAGCGATGGCGGGCACAAGTTGGGGAGTTCTTCTCATCGCGTGCTCCGTCAACTGCATCGCAGCGACAATCGTTCTGCTTGCGGTGATACTAGGCCATTGGCGGCGTGATAGCCAGACGCCTGGCAGGAAACCGGGACTGCCCGCTTGACCTCGTGGCCGCCATTGGCGATAAGCCGCGCCTCCCGTTTCGAACAGGGGTCTCCTGCAATGTCCCGCCGCTGCCAGATCACCGGCAAGGGCGTGCTGACCGGCAACAACGTCAGCCACGCCAACAACAGGACCCGCCGCCGCTTCCTGCCCAACCTGCAGGAAACCTCGCTGCTGTCCGACGTCCTCGGCGTTGCCGGTTCGCATGCGGCTGTCCACCCGCGCGATCCGCACCATCGAGCATAACGGCGGCATCGACGCCTACCTGCTCGGCACCCCGGACGGCCGCCTGACGGTCGACGCCAAGGCGCTGAAGCGCCGGCTGCTGCGCGCGCAGGCGAAGCGGGCGGCCAGCCAGGCCGCCTGAGCCACACGGTCCAGCAGGCGATCGACCTCGCCGCCGAGAGGCTTCGGCAGGCGGGCATCGACAATCCGCGGCTGGAAGCGCGACTGCTGCTGGCCCACGCGCTCGGCGTCACGCCAGCGGCGCTGTTGCGCGATCCCGGGGCGCCGGCGGACATGGCCAGCGCTCGGGCCGCTGGTCGCCCGGCGCGAGGCGCACGAACCGCTGGCGCTGATCCTTGGCCGGCGCGAGTTCTGGAGCCTGGAGTTCGCCGTATCGCCCGCCACGCTGATCCCGCGCCCGGAGTCGGAGACGCTGATCGAGGCGGCCGTCGCCGCGTTCGCCGCATCGCCCGCCGCCGCGACTGATCCTGGACCTGGGCACCGGCACCGGCTGCCTGCTGCTGGCCGCATTGTCGGAGTTCCCCGCGGCGTTCGGCATCGGCGTGGACCGCTCGGCCGCGGCCGCCGCGCTGGCCGCGCGCAACGCCGCATCGCTGGGATTGGCCGATCGTGCCGGCATTCGTGTGCGGCGACTGGGCGGACGCGCTGGACGGCCGGTTCGACCTCGTCCTGTGCAACCCGCCCTATATCCGCAGCGAGGACCTCGGCGGCCTGATGCCCGAGGTGGCGCGCCATGAGCCGCGCTCCGCCCTGGACGGCGGCCCGGACGGCTTTGCGGCCTATCGCCGCCTGCTTCCCGAGCTTCCGCGACTGTTGGCCCCGGGGTCCGTCGCGGTGCTGGAACTCGGCGCAGGCCAGGCGGAGACGGCGGCCGAACTGGCGCGGCAGGCCGGTCTCGCCAGTCGATCTGCGGCCCGACTTGGCGGGCATTCCGCGCGCCCTGGTGCTGCGGCCGGCAGCGCCATGAAAAAACCGTTTGGCAGAGCGAGGCAGGCAGACTAGCTTTCGTCCTCGGCAGGGCCAGCCGCACAGCGGCTTGCCCCAGGCAGCCTCAGGCCCGTATTGGTCGGGGTGACTCGCCGGAACCAGTGCCGATGGATTGAAGCCAGGCCGAGGGGGCACGCCCCGGGACGCCTGCGGGTTGACCCGCGTGTCCCTGCAACCTCCGGCCCGCAACAGAGAAGGCTCGACAGCATCAGATATGAACATGAAACGCATGCGTGGACGCGGCCATCGACCTGGTGGCGGCGGGGGTGGAGGCGGCGGGCTGCGGCATCACGGCGGAGGCGGCGGCGGCGGCATCCCGCTCAACCGCAATCACGTCTTCGACAGCAACGGTCCCGATCTCCGGATCCGCGGAACGGCGCAGCAGTTGTTCGAGAAATACCTCCAGCTCGGCCGCGATGCGACCAGCGGCGGCGACCGGGTGATGGCGGAGGGCTACTTCCAGCACGCCGAGCACTATTTCCGCATCCTGAACGCGATGAACCAGGCGGCGCAGCAGAACCAGCAGAACGGCCAGCAGCAGGGCGGCTCCGCGCCGGCCCTATAAGGCGAGGAGGGCAGCCAGCCGGCCGGCGAGACCGAGGAGGCGGAGGTGCGCGCGCCCGGGCACCGGCGATCAGCCGGAGGCCCGCGAGATCCCGATCGCCGCGGCGCCGCCCGAGGCGTGACCCGTGCTACTCCCCCTCCCCTCGCGGGAGGGGGTTAGGGGAGGGGGCTCGCGAGCCACCGGCCATCCCCTCCCCCGACCGATCGCCGCATCGCCGAAGCGCTGACGCAGCGCGTCGATCGCCGCCTGGGCAGCGGCGCGGCGCGGCGTCTCGGTATCGGCGAGGTCGCCCTGATCGGCCTCCGCCGAGCGGCAGCAGCGGATTGGCGCCGATGCCGATCAGGCGGAACGCCGTGCCGGTCGCCTCGCGCGCCAGCAGCGTGCTGGCGGCTTCGAACAGCCGATCGGGCAGCACGGTGGGGCTCGGCAGGCGCGCCGCCCGGGTGCGGATGGCGAAATCCGTGGTCTTCAGCTTCAGCACCACGCCGCCGGCGGACAGCTCGTTCTCCTTCAGCCGCCGCGCCAGCTTTTCGGCCAGGCGCCACAGATGCGCGCTCCAGGTCGGCCGGGCGCGTCAGGTCGGTATCGAACGTGGTCTCGGCGCTGATCGACTTGGTCTCGCGCGCCGGATCGACCCGGCGCACGTCCTCGCCGCGGGCGCGGCGCGGCGAGCGACGGGCCATCGTCGCCCAGCCGGCGCAGCGCCTCGCGGTCGCTCAGCGCCTGGAGGTGGCCGAGCAGGGTGATGCCCTGGGCGGCGAGCCGGCGGGCGAGCGTGGGGCCGATGCCGGGCAGCAGCCGGACCGGCTCGGGCGCCAGCAGCGACGCGGCCTCCCTGGCGCCGATCACCGCGAAGCCGCGCGGCTTGTCGCGGCCGGCGGCGATCTTCGCCAGCAGCCGGTTGGCGGCCAGGCCGATCGAGACGGTGACGCCGACCGTCGCTTCCACCTCGCGGGCGAAGCGGGCCAGCACGATGGCGGGCGGCGCGCCGTGCAGCGCCTCGGTGCCGGCGAGGTCGAGCACCGCCTCGTCGATCGACAGCGGCTGCAGCAGCGGCGTCAGCGTCGCCATCATGGCGCGGATCTGCCGGCCGACCGCGACGTATTTGGCGAAGTCGGGACGGATCACCACGGCGTCGGGACACGCCTTCAGCGCCTTGAACATCGGCATGGCGCTGCGCACGCCGTAGATGCGCGCGACGTAGCAGGCGGCGGTGACCACGCCGCGCACGCCGCCGCCGACGATGACCGGCCTGGCCGCGAGCTCGGGACGGTCGCGCTTCTCCACGCTGGCGTAGAAGGCGTCGCAGTCGATGTGGGCGATGGTCAGGTCGAACAGTTCGGGATGGCTGACGATGCGGGCGCTGCTCGCACGCCGCGCATCTGCTGCCATCGACCTCGGCCAGACAGTCGCGGCAGAACGCGGGCACGGCGCTCACGCCTGGCCGGCCACAGCCAGGCGGCGCCGCGCACGCCGGATGAATCGCCATGCCTGTTGCGCACGATCGGCGTCTGCACGAAGTCGCTGAACACGTAGCGGCGTCACCAGCGGCGGCAGCGCGGTGTAGAGATGGTCCATGTTGGACAGCCCGCCGCCCAGCACGATCACGTCGGGATCGAGCAGGTTGACCACCTGCGCCAGCCCGCGCGCCAGCCGGTCGGCATGGCGATCGAGCGCCGCCTGCGCCCGCGTCTCGCCGGCGGCGGCGCGGGCCGGAATGCCGGAGGCGTCGTGCGCGCCCTCGCCGTCGCAGTCGCGCGCCAGCGACGGGCCGGCGACCCAGGTCTCCAGGCAGCCCCAGTGGCCGCACCAGCATTGCCGGCCCGGGCAGTCTCATCCGGCCGCGGCCAGGGCAGCGGATTGTGGCCCCACTCGCCGGTGACGTGGTTGCGGCCGCGCAGCACCTTGCCGTCCACCACGATGCCGCCGCCGCAGCCGGTGCCGAGGATGACGCCGAACACCACGCCCTGGCCGGCGCCGGCGCCGTCGGTCGCCTCCGACAGCGCGAAGCAGTTGGCGTCGTTCTCCACCCGCACCTCGCGGCCGAGCAGCGCGCTGATGTCGCGGTCGAACGTGTGGCCGTTCAGCGCGATCGAGTTGGCGTTCTTCACCAGCCCGGTGGCCGGGCTGATCACGCCGGGGATGCCGATGCCGACGGTGGCGGTGACGCCAAGCTGCGCCTCCGCGTCGCGCACCAGGCCGGCGATGCCCTCGAGCGAGGCCTGATAGCCGTGCGGCGTGTCGATGCGGTGGCGGAGGCGCTCGCTGCCATCGGGCGCCAGCACCGCGATCTCGATCTTGGTGCCGCCGAGGTCGATGCCGATGCGGTGCTGGGACATGGAGCGAAAAGCCTAGCACAACGCCAACGTGCTCCGCACTCACGCTGCCGCGTCGGCAGGATCAGCAGACCATGACCGCGCGGGGGCCAGACTTCGCGTGCGTCCCTTGGGCTATTCGGTACGCTCTGCCTTCACCGTCACCGCTATATCGTTGCCGCTGGTATTCTTCGTCGTGAAGGTGACCGTAAGGCTGTTCCCACTGATATCAAATTCCCGAGTTCTGGTCAGTCCCGGTCCATGTTTGGTTCCAGGTATCATCGACATGAAAGACGAATTCATTGTTTCCCTCGACCTTGTACGTGCCGTCAAACGCTGACAGTGTCGCGTACAATTTTGTCACCTCTGCGTCGGTCGGAGGGACAGTGGTGGGTGCCGTACGATTGTCACCGATCATGAGGAAGATCATTCGGCCCGTTCGTGTAAGAGAGATACACCCCCGGGATGATCGCCATAAGCCTTGATTGTTTGGTTTGCGGAGCCTTTCGCTTCCCAACTTACAAGCTTCCATAATCCCACAAGGGGCGAGTCCTTGGTTTGAGCCATCGCCGAGGTGACTGTGGCGACGATGAGAGTTATGGCACAAAGTGCCCTTAACATCGTTTCCTCCCCCTGACCCTCAGCCCCATCGCATGCGCGCCAAACATCGCGCGACGCTCTGGGCTTCGGTTCTCGCGCTGGCATTGCTTCAGCTGTTGTCGGCCAGCGCCACGCCGATGTACTTGAACTGGTGCACCACGTCGTTGACCGGATGCGCCGTGTCCTGCCGCACCTGGAACACGCTGACCACGCGCGAGCTCAGGTCGCCGTTGGCGTCGAACGAGATCGGTCCCTGCAACGTGTCCACCTTGCCGGCCTGCATGGCGTCGCGCACCGCGCCACGCGTCACCGGCGCGCCGGACTTCGCCACGGCCTCGATCGCCGCCAGGATCACCAGCGCCGCATCGTACGCAGTGATCGAGTAGTCCGCCGGCGGCGTGTTCCAGCGCTTCTCGGAACTTCGCCAGCCAGTCGGACAGCTTGGCATCGTCCAGCATGTGCGGCGCGGCGATGGTGCTGTACCAGCCCTGCGCCGCCGGGAAGCCGGCGCCGGCCAGGATCGACGCCTGGTGCAGTCCGTCGCCGCCCGCCTTGATCATGTCGGGCATGATCTCGTAGCTCTGCTTGACCAGCTTGACCCCGGCCAGCGCGCTGGAGCCGCAATACAGCGCCTGCGGACCCGAGGTTCTTGATCTTGGTCAGCAGCGGCCGGTAGTCGCTGATCAGCGGATCGACGCGGTCGCGCCCCATCACCTGCATCCCGCGCTTGGCCGCCTGCGCCTGGAACGCATCGGCGAGGCCCACGCCATAGGCGCCGGTGTCGTCCACCACGAAGACTGACTTCACCTTGAGCTGGTCCGCCATGAAATTGGCCATGTTGGGACCCTGGAAGGCATCGGTGGTGCAGGTGCGGAAGTAGATCGCCTTGCCGGCGGGCCGGTACATTTCGGCGAACTTCGGATCGGTCAGGTCGGGGTTGGTGGAACTCGGCGTCACCGTGGCGAGGTTGCCCTGGCTGAGCAGCGGCGCCATCGCCTTGCCGCTGCCGCTCGCCATCGGGCCGACCGCGGCGACCACAGTGGGGTCGACGACCATCTTGCGGGTGTTGATCGCCGCCTGCGCCGGATCGTACTGCCCGGCGGTCGCGGTGCCGTCGTCCAGGACGAGCGGCGCTGATCTCGTAGCCGCCGATGCCACCCTTGGCATTGGCTTCCTCGATCGCGAGCTGCGCGCCGTGCAGGATGTTGGTCGCGTCCTCGGCGGCGGCGCCGGTCAGCGGGAGGTTGATGCCGACGGTGACGAACTTGTCCGCCGGCTCGTGCCGGCCGGACGAAGCCGGCGAAGGCGGATGAGCCGAGCAGGGCGAGGGCGGAACGGCGGGCAACGCGCATCGGAGCCTCCCATGGGTTAGCGCGGCCCAGGGGATCCAGGCCGGCTGCACTGCACGGGGACCGCGCGAAGCCAGCTATCGAGGCGGCCGTCATGCGATCCGCCGCGACCAAGGATACAGCAACATTCATACCAACAGAAACTGGCCCGCCGTCTGACCGAAGCTCTCTCTGCGAGACTCGCGTTCCTGGCCGGCTCCGGCTACCCAAGGGATAGGATCGGAGACCGCGCATGCAGCTTTGGACGACCACGGTCGCCTCCCCACGCGCCACCGCCCGCACCGCGCGCGAACGGGAAGCGGCGGGCTGGGACGGAATGCTGGTCGTCGATTCGCAGAACCTGTCGGGCGATCCCTACGTCGCGCTGGCGATGGCGGCCACGGCGACGACCCGCCTCGGTCTCGGCACCGGTGTGACCAACAACGTGACCCGCCACCCCGCGGTCACCGCCTGCTCGATCGCCAGCATCCAACGCCTGTCCGGCGGACGCGCGGTGCTGGGCATCGGCCGCGGCGATTCGGCGCTGGCGCATCTCGGGCGCGCGCCGTCACGGCTGGCACCATTCGAGCGTCACCTGCGCCAGTTGCAGGCTTATCTGCGCGGCGATTCGGTGCCCTTCGACGACATCGACATTCCCACCACGGTGGCCCCGCCGATGTCCGAACTGGAGCTTGCCGATGCCCCGCCGACGAGCCGGATCGACTGGATCGCCGAAGGGGCGCCAAAGGTGCCGGTCGAAGTCGCCGCAAGCGGACAGCGGGTCATCGCCATCGCCGCGCGTCACGCCGACCGTGTCATGTTCGCCCTCGGCGCCGATGAGGAGCGGATCGCGTGGGGCATCGACCTCGCGCGCACAACGCGTCGCGAGGCGGGGCTGGACCCTGACGGAATCAGCTTCGGCGCCTATGTCCCTTGCGGCTGTCACACCGACGTCGCAACGGCGCGCGATCTGATCCGCGGCTCACTGACCACGCATGCCCGCTTCTCGGTGATGCATGGCAGCGCCAGCGGTCCTGTGTCGGACAGCGATCGCGCCGTGCTGGAGGATCTGCGCAGTTCGTATGACATGCGGGCGCATACCCGCGGCGACTCGCGCCAGGCGGGCGTTCTGACCGAAGCATTCATCGACCGCTTTGCCATCGCCGGCACTCCTGAGCACTGCATCTCGCGATTGCAGCGCCTGGCCGCGCTCGGGCTGGACAAGGTGGCGCTGTCCGCCTCGATGCGCGGCGTTTCCGAGACCGAGGCCGACGTGGCGAAGCGGCTGTTCGAAGCCGAGGTGCTGACGGCTATGCGCCGCGGGAGACCATGATGCTCACACGCAAGACGCAGCAATGCATTGTGCTTGGCGATTGCGATCATGGCAGTTCGCTCGCACGGCGCGACGGCAGAGTCGCTGCTTGCGACCAGCCTTTTGCCGCCGGTCAGTGCCGCCTGCATCTCATCGCCGTTCGGCCCTCGCGTTCTGCCGAACGTACCGGAGGCCGGTACGTACCATGATGGTGTCGATCTGCCCGCTCCGGTGGGATCAGCCGGTCATCGCGGCTGCGCCTGGCAGCGTGATCCGCGTTCAGCGCAAGGGTCCGGGCGGGCTGGAGATGCTCGTCCAGCATGACGGCTTCGTCGGCATCTACAGCCATTTCGGCATGATCTCGCCCGCCTTTGCCGAAGGAAAGCGCACGGTTGCGGCGGGCGAGAGGCTTGGGGTTGTCGGCAGGACCGGCGTCAGCCTCGGGCGCGCATCTGTATTTCGAAATGGTGCTGGACGGCAGACCGGTCGATCCGACGCCCTATCTCGGCCTGCCACGTTGTGGCGGCGGCGCGGCGACGACAACGGCCAGACGCGATACCGACGGCGTAACCTTTGGTGGTCGGAAGGTACTATCAGCTCTCGCTTCCCGACCGACAGTACCTCTGACTGGCAACAACATTAGGTCTCGCTTGCTCCTGCGCTCCCGCCGTCTCAGGATGCCCGCATGAGCGAGACCGTCCTCGACATGAAAGGCACCGCCTGCCCGATCCCGGTGCTGCGCGCCAACCGCGCGCTGCGCTCGATGGCGGCCGGCGAACGGCTGCGCGTGCTCGCCACCGACCGTGCCTCGGTCGCCGACTTTCAGGCATTCTGCCGCGAGACCGGCCACGCGCTGCTCGCCTGGTCCGAGGAGAACGGCGTGTTCAGTTTCGTCATCCGCCGTCGTGCCGAGGAACCGGAGCAGAAGGACTGACATGCCCACCGCACTGATCACCCACCCGGCCTGCCTCGCGCCACGACAACGGTCCCGTATCATCCGGAATGCCCCGATCGCCTGCGCGCCGTGCTCGCCGCGCTGGAGACGCCCGGAGTTCGCCGACCTGCTGCGCGAAGTCGGCGCCGCACGCCACCACCGAGCAGCTCACCCGCGTGCATCCGGCGAACTACGTCGATGCGATCCTGTCGATCCGCCCCGCCGAGGGCGAGACCGTGCAGCTCGACGCCGACACCGCGATGAGTGCCGGCAGCGCCGAGGCCGCGTTGCGCGCGGCGGGTGCCGCGGTGGCCGGGGTGGATGCGGTGATGGAGGGCTGGGCGCGCGCCGCGTTCGCCGCGGTGCGGCCGCCTGGGCACCATGCCGAGCCGGCGCGTCCGATGGGCTTCTGCCTGTTCAACAACGCCGCGGTCGCCGCACTGCACGCGCGCGCGCGGTGGGGCGTGCAGCGCGTCGCGGTGGTGGATTTCGACGTGCACCACGGCAACGGCACGCAGGCGATGTTCGCCGCCGACCCCGACCTGTTCTACGCCTCGTCGCACCAGCACCCGTGCTATCCCGGCACCGGCGAGGCGTGGGAGCGCGGCACCGCCAACAACATCATCAACGCGCCGCTGCGGCCGGGCTCGGACGGTGCGGCATTCCGCGCGGCATGGTCGGACACGATCCTGCCAGAGCTCGACCGCTTCGCCCCCGGCCTGCTGATCGTTTCGGCCGGCTTCGACGCGCACAAGGCCGACCCGCTGGCGCAGCTTCGCGTGGAGACCGCGGACTATGCCTGGATCACCCAGGAGCTGCTGCGCGTTGCGGCGGCGCATTGCGGCGGACGCATGGTCTCGGTGCTGGAAGGCGGCTACGACCTGGAGGCGCTCGCCGCCTCGGCCGCGGCGCATGTGCGCACGCTGATGCTGGCGTAGGAGATCCAATGTCGGACAAGAACGCCGACGTCAGCGCGCTGTCGTTCGAGGACGCGCTGGCCGAGCTGGAGCAGATCGTGCGTGGCCTGGAGAGCGGCCAGCAGAAGCTGGAGGACGCCATCACCGCGTATGAGCGCGGTGCCGCGCTGCGCCGGCACTGCGAGGCGAAGCTGGCGGAGGCGGAGGCGCGCGTCGCGGCGATCGTCGAGCGTGCGGACGGCACGCTGGCGACGCGGCCGGTAGAGTAACCGTCAGGCGGCTGACTCCCGCCTCCGCCGCTGCGCCTCGTAGGTCGCCAGATGCGCGTGAGCGATCCGCAGCAGCGGATATTCCGTGCGCGCGCCGCCCCGCCGCAGCAGATCACCAAGGATGTGTTCCACCTCGGTTTGTGCGCCGCGCTCGACATCCCGCAGCATCGATGCGGTGAGCAACGAGCCAGCGGTGGTGAACATCGCGCGGATCCGATGCAGCATCGCGTCGCTCGGTGGGAAACCCTGCCGACGCGCAACCTGCGCGCACTCATCGAGCAGCGATGTCGCAATGTCGCCGGCGCCGGCCGCGACGATATCGCCGATCGGCGCACGCATCAGGCAGGTGATGCCGGCGAAACTCGCGATGAATACCCACTTCTCCCACATCTCCTGAATGATCGCGCTGCTGGCCCGCGCATCGAAACCGGCGCCGCAGAACTCGGCAGCAATCGCCTCGACGCGCGGCGTCAGCGAACCGTCGCACTCACCGAACGTAAGAGTGTGGGCGTCATTGAGATGCAGGATACGGCCATCCTCATTGAGCGTGGTCGATATCACGCATTGGCCGCCAAGTACGGCCTGCTCACCGAAGCGCTCCACCAGCTGATCGATGTGCCGCATGCCGTTCAGCAGCGGCAGGATCGCAGTGTTCGGCCCGACCGCAGGCGCGAACGAGGCCATCGCATCTTCCAGATCATACGCCTTGCAGCTCAGCAGAATCAGATCGAACGGGTTCCGCAGTTTCTCGGCCATCACCGTGGGCGCCGGCAGATCGACATCGCCGATCTGGCTGCGGATCGACAGGCCGGTGCGGGCGAGTTGCTCCGACCGTCGCCTGCGCACCAGGAATGTGAGGTCACGTCCGGCTCGCAGCAGCCGGCCGCCGAAATAGCCGCCGATCGCGCCGGCGCCAACAACAAGAATGCGCATCGCTGGAGCCTTTCGATCAGACCTGATAACGCGCGGCCGGATGCTTCTGGCGGAAACCTGGCAGCATCGCCTTGCGCGCATCGGAGAATGCCTCCCATTCGGCGGCATCCTGCAACGGCGGGATGGTGACTGTCTCGCGACGATCGAAGCCCACCAATGCGGCGTCGACCAGTTCGCCGACATCCATCACGCCGGGAATGGCATTGATGTCGCGACCGGCGCGCTGCCAGATCTCGGTTCGCGTCGCCGCCGGCAACACGGCCTGCACATAGATGCCGCGAGCGCCAAGCTCGGCCTGCAACGACTGTGAGAAGGTAAGCACGAACGACTTGGTCGCGGGATAGATGCCCGGATGCAGCTCGGGTGCGAGTGCCAGCACCGACGCGATGTTGATAATTGCGCCCTCGCCCTCGGCCAGGAAGCGCGGCACCACCGCGCCCGCCAGGCGCATGACGGCGGTAACGTTCAGATCGATCAGACGTTGCTGCATATCGAGGTCGGCCGCGGCAAAACCACCCGGCGTCGTTGCTCCGGCATTGTTCACCAGCAAGCCGATGCGCTTGTCGTCGCGGAGCCGCGATTCGATACGCCCGAGATCTGCCGCGACGGTCAGGTCGGCGGGCAGCACATCGATCGCAACCGCGGTCTCGGTGCGCAGGCGCGCGGCCAGTGTTTCCATGCGATCCGCGTCGCGTGCCACCAGGACGAGATCATGGCCACGATGGGCCAGACGGTCGGCGTAGGTGGCGCCGATGCCGGACGAGGCGCCGGTGATCATGGCAGCTCTCAGGTGTTGTGCAGACATTGACGACTCCTGTGCGTTTCAGGCGTTTCCGCGCGACATGGCCGTGATGGCCTCTTCGACATCGCGCAGGCGATCCTTGCCGAACCAGATCTCGTCACCGACGAAAAAGGTCGGCGATCCGAAGGTGCCGCGTTCGACCGAGCGCTGCGTGTTGGCGACCAGTTCATCCTTGACGTCCTGCCCCTGCGTCATTTCGAGAAGGTTCGCCGCGTCGATGCGGGATTCCGCCAGCGCCGCGCGCAGCACTTCGGGATCGTCAAGCTTCTTCGGATCGGCCCACATGTGGCGGTAGATCTCATCGACGTAATGCTCGAAGATTCCCAGCCGCTGCGCCGCGATCGCGCCCCGCATCAGCACCAGCGTGTTGACTGGGAAGAACGGATTGGGCGCGAAGCGCGTGATGCCGTGCTGTCGCACGAAACGTGCCGTCTCGAGTCTCTGGTATTCAGGCTTGTTCCTGATGCCGGCCAGACTTTCCGCCGGGGAGCGATTGTTGGTCAGTTTGAACACGCCGCCGAGCAGCACGGGCACATAGGCGAACTTCATCCCTGTCCGCTGCTCGATGCCGGGGATCACCAAGTGGCTCAAATACGCGTTCGGGCTGCCGAAGTCGAAGTGGAATTCTACGTTGCTCATCGTTGTCACCACTTCTCGCCAAACGGACGGATGTCCATCTCGAACGTCCATGCGTCGCGCGGCTGCCGATACAGCTGCCAATACGCGTCAGCCACCGATTCCGGACGCATCAGCCGGCCGGGGTCGAGATTGCGCAGTGCTTCGTCGCCCTCGCGTGCCTTGATCCGCTCGCGCACCCACGCGGTGTCCACGCCGGCATCGATTACGAGGTGCGCGACATGGATGTTCTTCGGTCCCAGCTCGCGTGCGGCGCTCTGGGCCACCGCGCGCAGTCCGGCCTTGGCGGCGGCGAACGCGGCGTAACCGTCGCCGCCACGGAGGCTGGCTGTTGCACCGGTGAAGAAGATGGCGCCACTGCCGTGCGGCAGCATGAGTCGAGCCGCCTCACGGCCGGCGAGGAAGCCGGCATAGCAGGCCATCTCCCAGACCTTGCGGAACACGCGTTCCGTCGTGTCCACCAAGGAGAAGCGGACGTTGGCGCCGATGTTGAAGATGCAGACCTCGAGTGGTGCCTCGGCATCGGCCTCGCCGAGAAAGGCGGCGATGTCGCTTTCCTGCCGTGCGTCGAGCGAGCGGGCGAAGGCACGGCCGCCGGCTGTTTCGATGGCCTGAACCAATGGCGCCAACTTCTCGCCGTTACGGCGGCCGGCGAATACGGTGAAGCCTTCAGCCGCGAATTTGCGGGCAATCGCACTGCCGATGAAGTCGCCCGCACCGATCACCGCCGCGGTGGCGTTCCTGCGTTCCATCTGTCTCTCCTGCTCTGCGTAATCACGACCGGGATTGCTTCGTCACTGTGCTCCTCGCAATGACAGTGGCTAATGGGCGTCCCGCGATGGCGCTGCCTGCATCGCGATCTTGCGCATCAGCGGCACCGTCACCGTTGCCAGGGCAAAGCACAGCGCGATGACGAAGAACGCGTCGGCGAAGGCCTGCGTCTGCGCCTCGCGCAGCGTGAGCGACCATAGCTCCCGCAACGCTGAAGCGTGGCCGTGCAATGCATCACCGCCGTGCGCCGTGGTCGCGTTCGCCGCCGTCGCTTGCAGATATTGCAGCATCGCCGGATTGCTGCTGTTCAGGTGCTCGGTCAGGCGCAGGAAGTGCAGATTGGTGCGGTCGTTCAGGATCGTGCCGCACACAGCGATGCCGATCGCGCCCCCCAGATTACGCATCAGGTTGAACAGCCCCGACGCCAGCTTCAGCCGCTCCGGCGCCAGGCCGCCAAGCGTCAGCGATACCGTCGGCGCCACGGCGAACTGCTGCGAGAAGCCGCGGAACGCCTGCGGCAGCATGAGCTCGCGCCAACCCCAGTCATGCGTGATCGGGGTGAAGTTCCACATGCTCAGGGCAAAGCACGCCATGCCGAACATCATCAGCCAGCGCAGATCGATGTGCCGCGCGAGCATCGAGTAGAAGGGGATCGCACAGACCTGAAACAGGCCGGTGGTGAATACCGCCTCGCCGATCTGCAGCGCGCTGAAGCCACGCACGCGCGCCAGGAACAACGGCGTCAGGTATATCGTGGCGAAGATCCCGATGCCGACGGTGAACGAAAAGTAGCAGCCCAGTGCGAAGTTGCGGCTCCGCAACGCGCGAAGATCGACCACCGGCTGGCTGTAGGTCAGGCTGCGCCAGACGAATGCCACACCGGCGATGCCGGAGATCCACGCGGTCGCACGGATGGTGTCATCGCCGAACCAGTCCCAGCGCGGGCCCTTCCTCCAGCGTGTATTCCAGGCAGCCGAGAAACAACGCCATAAGTGCCATTCCGAGGTAGTCGGCGCCACGCAGCAAAGAGAGGTTCGGGCGATCGACGCGCACCAGCATCGGCACCACGATGGAGACGAAGATGCCAGGCACCAGGTTGATGAAGAACAACCAGTGCCAGGAGTAGTTGTCGGTGATCCAGCCGCCGATGGTCGGTCCCAATGTCGGCGCCAGCGAGGAGATGCAGCCGATGGTGGCCGCGGCAATCACCCGCTGCTGGTTGTTGAAATAGATGAATGCCGTGGTGAACACGGTCGGGATCATCGAGCCGCCCAGAAAGCCTTGCAGCGCGCGGAACACGATCATGCTCTCGATGTTCCACGCCCAACCGCACAGCAGGCTGGTGATGGTGAAGCCCACCGCGGAGGCGCAGAACAGCCAGCGCGTGGACATCACGCGCGACAGCCAGCCGGATAGCGGGATCACCACGATCTCGGCGATCAGGTAGCTGGTCTGCACCCACGCCACCTCATCGGTGCCAGCCGACAGTCCGCCGCCGATGTCACGCCAGCGAGGCGGAGACGATCTGGATATCCAGCAGTGCGATGAAGAAGCCGACACACATGCTGGCGAAGGCGAACACCTTCGTCGCCATCGGCAGTTCGCCGGGCGCGGCGAAGACATTTGCCGTGGTCGCGCTCATCGCTCGTCCACGTCGGCGGTGACCGACAGGCCAGGCCGAAGCCTGCCCAGCGTGGCAGCGCCGTCATCGAGCAGCACGCGCACCGGCACGCGCTGCACGATCTTGGTGAAGTTGCCGGTCGCATTCTCCGGCGGCAGCACACTGAACACCGCGCCGGTCGCCGGTGCCAGGCTGCCGACACGGCCGTGGAACACTTCGTCGGGCAGCACATCCGCCTCGATCGTCACCGGCATTCCAGCGCGCATGTGCGCGAGCTGGCTCTCCTTGAAGTTCGCATCCACCCAGAGCCCGTGCGCGGGCACGAGCGAGATGAGCTGGGCGCCGATCGTGGCGTAGGCGCCGGTGCGCGCGCTGCGATTGCCTACCGTGCCGTCGATCGGAGCGCGCAACTCGGTGTAGCCCACATTGAGCTGCGCGGTATCGCGATCAGCGATCGCGCCAGCCAATGCCGCTTCCGTCTGCTGCTTCTGCGTGGCGATGACGTCGAGTTGCCGCTGTGCTGCTTCCAAGGCCGCGCGCGCCCTGGCGTCGGCGGCAAGCGCCTTCAGATGGTCCGCGTCCGCCTGCTGAAAGCGCTGCTGGGTACCAAACTGATCCTGCGCCAGGCTGCGGTAACGCTCGACGTCGTACTTCGTGCGGGTGATTTCTGCCGCGGTTGCGGTCAACTCGGCATTGGCCTGTGCGATCATCGCTTCCTGCAGCCGGCGGACGGCCTCGAGATTCGCCAGCGTGGCCTGTTGACCGGCCACCGCGGCAACCGCCTTCGCCAACGCGGCGCGGTAGTCGCGATCATCCAATTTCACCAGCAGATCGCCGGCGTGGACCGACTGGTTGTCGGTCACCGCGACCTCGGCGATGAACCCTGACACTTTCGGCGCGATCACCGTGACGTCGCCGCCGACATAGGCATCGTCCGTGCTCTCGATGAACCGTCCGACGGTCCACCAGTGGTTGCCGTACCATGCGGCACCAATGCCGAGCAGCAAGGCGGCTCCGGCCAGCCCGAGCTGCTTGCGCGAGATGCTTGCATGCCGTACCGGCGGCCGGGCGACGATCTCGCGCTCGGCGACCTGGGCGCTCATGACGCGCTCCCGTTCGCCGCGGGCCCGGGGACTGAGCGGAACGCCGGCTCGACCATCACCTTGCCGGTGCGCCGATCCACCAGCACCGGGTCCGCCGGCTCGCCTGTCTCGGTGTCGATGACGATGACGCTCGGGCCCTCGGGGGCGAAGTGGCGATTGCCCCAGGCCAGCAGCGACCACAGCACCGGCCGGAAATCACGGCCGCGCTCGGTCAGCACGTACTCGTGGCGGGGCGGATGTTCGCTGTAGGCGCGGCGCTCCAGCAGGCCGGACTCGACCAGGCGTTGAGCCGCCGCGTCAGCATGTTCGGCGCGATGTCCGAGGCTCTTCTGGAACTGGTCGAAGCGGGTCAGGCCGCGGAAGGCGTCGCGCAGGATCAGGATGCTCCACCATTCGCCGACGCGCTCCAGGCTGCGGGCGATCGGGCAGGTCATTGATCCGAAGCTCTTGCGCTGCATGGTTCGCTCCCACCAGTGACATGCATGATGCAAGCGACGATGTAGGACGGAGCATAGCATGATGCAAGTGACAATTTGGGGTTAGGGGCTGCGGGTATCGCCCCCTCCCCCCAACCCCCTCCCGCTAGGGGAGGGGGAGTGCCAAGTTGCTGAGCATGCGGATGCGTGCCGATCAGTTGCTGGTGGATCGCGGGCTGGCGGAAAGCCGGTCGCGTGCGCAGGCGCTGATCCTCGCGGGCAAGGTGTTCAGCGGCGACCGCCGCATCGCCAAGGCTGGTGACACGCTCGCGCCGGAGGCCTCCCTGGAAGTGCGTGGCCAGGACCATCCGTGGGTGTCGCGCGGCGGGCTGAAACTCGACCATGCGCTGCACCACTTCGGCCTGTCGCCGGTAGCTCGAATCTGTCTCGACATCGGTGCTTCGACCGGAGGCTTCACCGACGTGCTGCTGGCACATGGTGCGGCGAAGGTGCATGCCATTGATGTCGGGCACGGCCAGCTTGCCTGGAAGCTGCGGTCCGATCCGCGCGTCGTGGTGTACGAAAGGACCAATGCCCGCCATTTGACCCGCGAGGTCATCGTCGATCCGATCGGCGCCCTCGTGTGCGACGCAAGCTTTATCGGCTTAAGGACGCTCCTGCCGGCGCCGCTCGCGCTCTGTGCACCGGGGGCCTGGGCCGTGGCACTGATCAAGCCGCAGTTTGAGGCTGGGCCGGATTCCGTCGGCAGCAAGGGGGTGGTGCGCGATCCCGCCGTTCACCAAGCTGTATGCGATCGCGTCCACGCCTGGTGGTCGGCGCTCCCGGGTTGGAGCGTCCTCGGCCTCATCGAAAGTCCGATCACGGGACCGGAGGGTAACCGCGAATTCCTGATCGCCGCCATAAGGACGCTGATGGCTTCAGTCGGCGCTTCGACCGACATGAGCGGCGACCAGATCGCGTTGTGCGATCTCGGCCAGAAGAGACCACACCTTGGCGGGTTCCATCGGCACGTCCGGGTCGTTCAGCAGGCGATCGAGTTCGTCGAGTTTCCGGGCGTACTCGGCGTCCGTCATTTTTGTCTCTCCAGTCGCGTTGGGCATACGGAACAAACCCAGGATCGTGGCCGTCCTGCGGCGCGACTATGGAGATAAGAAGCTTACCAACGAATTACCCGACAGCGAGGCGATCACACCGACGACAGTATCGCGGGTCCCAGCGCCGCCGCCTTCGCCTCCGGATGCGCGGAGTTGCGAAATCGCAGTTCGCCACCCTCGGCCGCGTCCGTCATGCCAAACAGTTCGAAGCGAGACGCGCACGTTACCGCGATGACCGGCCGCGCCGCTTTGTACGCGAGGAACTGGCGTGCCTCCCCCTCCAGTTCCAGCCGTTCGCGCAGACCGCGCCATTCGTCGCGGTCTGTGTCATCGATGAACATCGCCAGTATTCCTGGCCGCGTCCCGCTCAGACGCTTCGGTGTGATCTCGAACAGCCGATGGCGCACGGCAATGGCAACCTCGTCTGCGCGTCCCGCCCTCGCCGCCATGACGAATAGCCCGCGACTGGCCGCGGTGACGGCCAGGTGCGCCTCGGGACCAAACTCGCGCCGGAGTGATGACATCAGACCAACGTCAGCGTCGCCTCCGGCCAGCATCAAGGGGTCGAGCCGCAGCACGGCCGCGTCGTCGTCGTCGCGACGGCCACGGGTCTGCAGCAGACGGCGGATTCGGCTATGCATCTCGGCCAGTGCACTGGTCACCAAGCCCTGCGGCAGTGTCATCTTCAGCAGATATCGCCCGGGATAGGCGGCGAGCCAGGTGCGGAAGTCGGCGTCCACCCGATCGGCCAGATGTGACCAGGCCCCGCGATGAACGAGCCGCCCCTCCTCGGCCGACACAACTTCGCAGGCGACTTCCGCTTCGGCAGCATCCCGTGCGATCAGCAGATCATAGGGCGCATCGTCTTCCAGCCCGGAGAAGGCGACCGTGAAGCCGCGTGAGACCTGCAGCGCCGCGGTGCGCAGCATGTGGAACAGCGGCACCAGCGTTCCGTCGCCTGCGAGCGAGGCTCGCAGCGCGTCACGCAGCCGCCTCCTGCCTGGCGCGCTCAGTGTGCGCGACAGCGTCACCGTGTCACCGGCCAGCCTCGCGGCGTGAAGTTCAGCCACGGAAGGCGGCCGGGTCAGTGTGCCGCGCAATCGCTCGATCGCCAGTTCAAGCGCGTGGCGCTGCCGGATCGCCTGTCCCGCGCGAGGCCCGCACGCGGCACGTCGGCCGATCTCCGCCATGCGCGCCGCCCACAGGCGCGGGCCCGCCAATGCGACGAACGCGTCGAGCGCCGGTGGATCGTACGGAGGCGGCTGGGGTTGCATTGCGGGCGGGGTCCGCTGGAATAGACGCGCATCCCCCGGCGTTCATTCCCGCTGTCTAGTTGCGTGGCAGCCGGGCAGTGGTTGGAGCGTCGGGATTCTGCGCCCTGTGGCGCAACAGGTGGTCGGCAAGCACACAGGCCAGCATTGCCTCGCCCACCGGCACGGCGCGGATGCCGACACACGGATCGTGACGGCCCTTGGTGCTGATCTCGATGTCCTGGCCGGTGCGATCAACAGCCTGGCGTAGCGTCAGGATGGAGCTGGTCGGCTTCACCGCGAAGCGGGCCACGATGGGTTGCCCGGTGGAGATGCCCCCAAGGATGCCACCGGCATGGTTGGAAGCGAATTCGACCAAACCGTCGCGCATGCGCATCTCGTCGGCGTTCGCCTCACCGGACAGGGCGGCGGCGGCAAATCCTTCGCCGATCTCCACACCCTTCACCGCGTTGATCGACATCAGCGCAGCCGCGATGTCGGCATCGAGCTTGCCGTAGATTGGCGCACCCAGGCCGGGTGGAACACCATCTGCCACCACCTCTATTGCTGCGCCGGCGGACGAGCCGGCCTTGCGTATTTCGGACAGATAGGTTTCCCAGCGTGCCGCCGTGCGTGGGTCGGGGCAGAAGAACGGATTGTCGTCGACCGAATCCCAATCCCAGCTGGCACGGTCGATATGGTGTGGGCCGATCTGCACCAGTGCGCCGCGAATCCGCACACCGTCGCCCAGCACCTTGCGCGCCACGCCACCGGCCGCCACGCGCATGGCGGTCTCTCGTGCCGAGGACCGGCCGCCGCCGCGGTAGTCGCGGATGCCGTATTTCAGTTCGTAGGTCAGATCGGCGTGGCCGGGACGGAATTGCGCGGCGATCGCGGTGTAGTCGCGCGAGCGCTGGTCCACGTTGTCGATCTGCATGGCGATTGGCGTGCCCGTGGTCATGCCATCGAATACGCCGGACAGGATGCGGACCGCGTCCGGCTCCTGGCGTTGCGTCGTGTAGCGTGACTGGCCCGGGCGGCGACGATCGAGCCAGGGTTGGATGTCGGCCTCGGAGAGTGAGATGCGCGGCGGGCAGCCATCGACGACGCAGCCGATGGCTGGACCGTGGCTCTCGCCCCAGGTGGTGACGCGGAACAGGTGGCCGAAGCTGTTATGCGACATGGCGGAAGGTGCCCCTCCCCCCGTCCCCCTCCCGCAAGGGGAGGGGGAGCGATGAGCCCGTGACTTACTCCCCCTCCCCTTGCGGGAGGGGGTTGGGGGGAGGGGCACCTTCCTCTCATTTCACCCATCGACGATGGCAATGTCTGGTGCGGCTGGGTTCTTCATGCCCACTATATGATAGCCGCAATCCACGTGATGAACCTCGCCGGTGACCCCCGCCGACAGATCCGACAGCAGGTAGACCCCCGCCCCACCGACATCCTCGATCGTCACGTTGCGCTGCATCGGCGAGTTCAGCTGGTTCCAGCGCAGGATGTAATGGAAATCGCCGATGCCGGCGGACGCCACGGTGCGGATTGGGCCGGCGCTGATCGCGTTCACCCGGATGCCCTGCCCGCCCAGGTCCGCGGCGAGGTAACGCACCGATGCTTCGAGTGCCGCCTTTGCCACACCCATCACGTTGTAGTGCGGCGTCCAGCGCTCGGCACCGACATAGGTGAGCGTCAGCAGGCTGCCACCCGGCCGCATCATCGGCACCGCTCGCTGCGCGACGGCGACGAACGAATAGCACGATATGTCCAGCGCCTGCAGGAACGCCTCACGCGGCGTATCCAGGTACCGCCCGCGCAGATACGTCTTGTCCGCGAAGGCGATCGCGTGGACGAGGAAATCCAGGCCGTCCCACTGCTCGCGCAACGCCGCGAAGGCCGCGTCGACGCTTGCCTCGTTGCCCACGTCGCACGGGAACAGCCGATCCGAACCCACCGACGCGGCCAGCGGCCGCACCCGGCGCCCGAGCGCTTCCACCTGATAGGTGAATGCAAGCTCCGCTCCCTGCGCGGCACAAGCGGCCGCGATGCCCCAGCCGAGCGAGCGCTCGTTGGTTACTCCCATGATCAGGCCACGTTTGCCCTGCATCACGGTGCCTTTCGTGGCGGCGCTGTCGGGCATCGGTTAATCCTTTGCGAGTCGCTGCGGTGGTGGCACAGCGTGCCGTCGCGGGGCAAGACCAGGCGATCCACGCTTGGCGTGCAGGTCCCGCGGCGGCAGAGTGCACTCGCCCGCGAGAAAGACCAATCGATGCCGGATTCCGTTCAGCTCGTCACCGATCCGTTTGCCAGGTTCCAGGAGTGGATGGAGGAGGCCTGGGCGCACGAACCGGAGGACGCCAACGCCATGACCCTGGCGACCGCCACCCCGGACGGCACGCCGGCGGCCCGCATCGTGTTGCTGAAGGGTGCCGATCAGCGTGGCTTCGTGTTCTACACCAACAAGGAGAGCCGCAAGGGCGAGGAACTGGCGGCGAACGCGCGCGCTGCCCTGCTATTTCACTGGAAGCCGCTGGGCCGCCAGGTCCGCATCGAAGGCTACGTCGAGCACGTTGCCGACGCTGAAGCCGATGCGTACTACGCCACGCGACCACGTATATCGCGTCTCGGTGCCTGGGCGTCGGACCAGTCACGCGTATTGCCGGATCGCGCGGAACTGGAGCGGCGTCTTGCCGCGAGTGAGGCGCGGTATCCTGGCGACGACATCCCGCGCCCGCCCCACTGGTCCGGTTACCGAATCATCCCCCAACGGTTCGAGTTCTGGCAGAACATGCCGTTCCGGCTGCACGACCGCACGGTCTACACGAGAGCGACGCAAGGCGGCTGGACAATCGGCAAGCTGTACCCCTGACCAGACGATGACCGCACCGCCGGAACAGGCGGAGGTCGCGGCCTTCCTGCGCCGTTTGGCGGGATCGGAACCGCTGGAGACGCACATATCGCTGGTGTTCGTCGGCGCGGACACGGTGTGGAAGTTGAAGAAGGCGGTGCGCCTGGCATTCCTCGACTTCACGCCGTTGGAGGCGCGCCGGCGCTTCACACTGCGCGAACTGGAACTGAACCGCGTCGCGGCGCCCGGCCTGTACCGCGATGTCGTGCCGGTCGTGCGTCGCCCCGATGGCACGCTCGGTCTCGGCGATGCCGGCGAAAGCCCGGTGATCGACTGGGTCCTGCGCATGGCGCGCGTTCCGGCCGAGGATTTCCTCGATGCAGTCGCGGCGGCCGGTCGGCTCACTCCGGAACTTCTCGATGCGCTCGGCGATGCAGTCGCGGCGTTCCATCGCATGCCCTACCGCCAGTGACTGAAACAGATGCCGTCGCGGCGATGCGTCATGTTGCCGAGGGCAACGCCCAATCGGCGCACGACGCCGGCCTGCCCGAAGCGGCAGTGCGCGCCTGGCAGACACGGATTCTGGCTGCGCTGGACGGCATTGCGCCGTGGCTCGCGCAGCGCGCGCACGATGGCTTCGTCCGCCGCGCACATGGCGATCTGCATCTTGGAAATCTCTGCCTGTGGCAGGGGCGCCCCGTTCCGTTCGACGCGCTGGAGTTCGACGAGGCCATGGCGACGATAGATCTGGGCTACGATCTTGCGTTCCTGCTGATGGATCTGGATCAGAGCGTCACGCGGGCGGCGGCGAACCGCGTGCTGAACCGCTACGTCGCTCGCACTGGTGACGCTGCGCTGACTGTTGGATTGCCGCCATTCCTGTCGCTGCGCGCGATGGTGCGCGCCCATGTCGAGGCGAAGCGCGGCAACGCCAGCGTTGCGACGCGCTA
Organism: uncultured Alphaproteobacteria bacterium; assembly: GCA_963776505.1. GTDB lineage: Bacteria > Pseudomonadota > Alphaproteobacteria > Acetobacterales > Acetobacteraceae > JAMXLO01. The sequence goes on along the minus strand of CAVZNH010000053.1, from coordinate 213,099 downwards.
TCTGGCGGCGGCGGCCGCTTATCTCCAGCCGACGCCGCCGGTCGTTGTGGCGATCGGCGGGTTGCCCGGCACTGGCAAGTCCACTCTGGCACGCGCTCTGGCACCGGAACTCGGCAATGCGCCGGGCGCGTTGGTGCTGCGCAGCGACGAGATCCGCAAGCGCCTGCATGCAGCGGCGCCTGAGGAGCGGCTCCCGCAATCGGCCTACAGCGACGCACGCCAGCGAGGCGGTATTCACTGAACTCGCCGCGCTTGCCCGCGAGGCGGCGGCGGGCGGCCATGCGGTTATTGTCGATGCGACCTTCATCGACATGGGCCCTCGGAAACTGGTCGAAACTGCCGCCCGGGAGGCGGGTGTTGCGTTCGTCGGCCTGTGGCTCGAAGCGCCACTACCGGAGCTGGAGGCACGGATCGCCGGCCGTCAGAGGGACGCGTCGGACGCCACGGTCGCCGTGCTGCGAGCGGCAAGCGAGACCCATCCTGACGCCGCCGACTGGACCGCGATCGATGCGCTCTCCTCCCAGGTGGCGCTGTCGCAGGCCCGCGACCAGAATCCCCTTCATGAAAGCGCTGGAATCATCATAATCTTCGGTCAGATATTGATCATGGCTGATTGGCGCAAATCGACCCGTCTGGGGTCGCAGAACAGAAACAACGTGGAACAGTTGATCAGTTTGTGGATCACGAGAGCGTGATAAGCACAAGCGATAGCTGGTTGAAATAGGTTAAATTCGCCTAATCCTCCCGGGTTCGTGAGGTCGCTTCAGCCTTAACCGGGCTGAGGTCGGCGCTCGAACCCCGCAAGCGCCGCGCTGCGGCTACGCCCGGGCTATCAACGAGAGCTGCCGCTTATGATGCTGCAGAATTTACCCCCCGTACCGATCGAACGCGGGCAGCGATTTCGGAGCTGGCTCAGGCGGTTCTCCTGCATGCGGATTTCGACCCGCCTGTTGTTGATCATCGGTATCTGCCTTGTCCCAACGATAGGTCTGCAGGTTGCCGTGAGCTGGGTCGAGTGGGCCGAGCGCAAGGCGCAGGTCAACGATCTGGTGATGCATCAGGTGCAACTGCTCGCCGCCGACACGGCCAGTATTGGCGAGGGAGTGCGTCTGCTGCTGGCAACGGCCGCCGAATTCCACCAGGTCCGCACGGTCGGCAAAGAGTGCGCTCTGCGGTTGACCAGTATCCGTCGCAATGCGCCAAGCCTGGCATTCATTGTCCTGCTGGACGCGCACGGACAGATCCTGTGCGCTTCGGACCCTGATGTGGCGGCAACACCACCCGATATCGCCTGGCTCCACAGTGCCCTGTCCGTCACGGCGTTTACCGCCGGCCGCTTCGGTCGCTCGGCGGAGCATCCCGGCGGTTTTCTGCCGTATTACCTCCCGCTTGGCGCGACTGAGGTCAGCGGTGGCGGATGGCTTGTCGGCGCTCTCGACCTCGACTGGCTGCGCGAGCACTTCAGCCAACTCAAGCAGCCCGACTCGGCGTTTCTGGTCGGAGCCGTCCTTTCAATCGCGGATGCCGACGGCGTGGTGCTAGGCCGCAACCCTGCACACGACAAGTTCGTTGGGCATCAATTGCCGGCTGTGTCGATGGCCATGGTGCGTGCTCCACGCCCCGGCCTCGCCAGGATCAGAAGCGTCGACGGGACCGAGCGTCTGTTCAGCTATGTTCCTCCAAGCGCCGCCACCCAGAACCTGCTCATTGCGGTCGGGCTGTACGAACCGGACCTGATGGCCGACATCAACCGTGCGATGTTGCGCGGCGCGATCCTGATGGCGCTTGTGACCATCGTCGTATTTGCTCTCACCTGGTTGGCTGCCAACAAATTCATCAGCCGCCCGACCAGTGCGCTGGTCGCGGTCGCCCGGCGCTGGCGCGAAGGGAGCCTATCGGTTCGCGCACCCGACTACGACGAGAGTTCTGAGTTCGGCCAGATATCCGCGGCCTGGAACGAGATGGCCGCGGCGCTGCAGAAGCGGCAGCAGCAACTCCAGGAGCACTCCGATCTGCTCGAGGCCCGTGTGGCCGAGCGCACGCAGGACCTGCTCTTGACCAATAACCGGCTGCAGGTGGCAATCGCGGAACGCGAGAAAACCGCGGCGGCGCTCCTGCAAGCACAGAAACTGCAGGCCGTGGGGCAGCTCGCCGGCGGAATAGCACACGATTTCAACAACCTTCTCGCGACGGTGCAAGGCAGTCTGGACCTGCTTGGCCATTCCCTGTCGGAGGAGCAGACAAAGCAACGCGTCTGGGTGCAGCGGGCTTCCGGGGCGGTTCTGCGTGGTGCCCAACTCACCAGGCGGCTGCTTGCCTTCTCCCGTCGCCGCCCCCTGTCCGCGCGCTCCGCTGACGTCAATGAGCTCATCACGGATCTGGTGGCCATGTTCGGCACCGCGACCTTGGGAAGTCGCATCAAGGTGGTCACCGAGCTCGCCCGAGATCTGTGGCCGGCAAGCGCTGAACCCGGTCAACTGGAAGCAGCTCTGTTGAATTTGGCGCTGAATGCACGGGATGCGATGCCGGAAGGCGGCGTGCTGACGCTCTCAACATCGAACGAAACCTTGGTGCAGCCAGGCGACGGTCTTCCGGCAGGTGAGTATGTTCGGATGACCGTGACAGACACCGGCGTCGGCATGGACAGTGACCTGAAGAGCCGCGCGCCAGAACCCTTCTTCACGACCAAGGGCGCCTTGGGGTCAGGTCTCGGCCTCAGTCAGGTGAAGGCCATGATCGAGGAGTCCGGCGGCGCGATGCGAATTCGCTCGCAACCTGGACAGGGTACTCACCGTTGACCTGCGGCTGCCGCGCTCTGTTGCTCCTGCCCGGTCGCCGGGATCCTCCACGATCAGGCCGAAGCACCTGCGGCAGAAGGTGTTGGTGGTTGATGATGATCCCGTGGTCCTGGAGGTCACCACCGACATGCTGCGGCAACTCGACTATTGCGTGATCGAGGCGGCCAGTGGTCAGCAGGCTCTGGATCGCCTGGACGAGATAGGAGAGGCGCCGGATCTGGTGATCCTCGACTACGTCATGCCTGGAATGAACGGCGTGGCGCTCGCCCGCCTGCTGCGTGACCGGGGCATTACCTGCCCAATCGTGCTTGCCACCGGCTACGCGGATCTGACCGAGGCTGGACAACTGGCGCCGGGCGAATTCCACGCCGTGCTCAACAAGCCTTATACGTTCGCTGAACTGGAAAAGCTGCTGTCTGAGATTGATGAGAGCCGACTGCACGGATTGTCGGTTTCGGAGCTCGAGCTTTAGGGCAGCAATGACGGACATGTTGTCAGATCAGCGGCATTCCGGGCAGTTCTCGCCGTGGAGATAGTTCGATCAACTGATCCCGTTGATGCCGAGCGTATTCGGGCGGTCTATGCGCAGCTGCCACTGACGCTCGTCGTCGTGGTCATAAATGCAACGCTCGTTGCGGTCGTTCTCAGCCCTTTCACTTCTACCCCGGGCTTTTGTGCTGGCTCGGCGGGGTATATGCGGTGGCCGCCCTACGGATGGTCGGCTGCTGCTGGTACCGCAGGTCCGATCGAGGAGCCGGCACATTTTTCTTTCTGGGTTCGCCAATCGGTCATAGGAGCCTTGCTTTCGGGCGCCCTGTGGGGCCTCGGTGCCGTCGTCTTCTTCCCGCCGACCGACGTGGCCCAGCTCTTCCTGGCGCTTGTCATTGCCGGGATGTGTGCAGGCGCTGCTACCGTCCACGCCCCCCACATTCCCACGGTCGTCGCCTTCATCCTGCCTGCGACAATCCCCCTGGCTGGGCGCTTCCTCGCCGCAGGCGGTACGCTGCAGGTCATTTTCGGCATCATGATCCTGATCTTCGGGCTCGCGATGTGCATAGCGAGCTTCAGGTTTCAGAGCTGGTTCATCGGCATCTCTTCCGCCCAGATGAGGCTGGCGGAGCGCACGAAGGAACTCGATGCGGCCAATGCCCGGCTGACACAGGAGATTTCCAGCCGGTTGCTGGCCGAGCAGAAACTGCAGCAGTCACAGAAGATGGAAGCCATTGGTCGCCTGACCGCGGCGGTCGCGCACGACTTCAACAACCTTCTCATGGTGGTGAGCGGAATCGCGGAACGCATGGATCGCCGGCTCGGTCCGTCCTCCACGCACGCCAGCGACCTCGCCGCAATCCTGCATGCCACCCGACGCGGTGCATCTCTGACGCGCCAACTTCTCGCCTTCGGGCGCAGGCAGCCACTGGTGCCGCGACCCACGGATCTGAATGGCGTGCTGAGCGGGATGCAGAGGCTGCTGGAGACCACGCTGACTGGACGCCGCATCGAGCTGCGACTTGATGCGGGGCTCGAACCCGTGCTGGTGGATACGGAGCAGATCGAGCAGGCCATTCTCAACCTGACGACGAATGCACGCGATGCGATGCCCAACGGCGGACGCGTCGCGATTACGACTGCGATTGCTGAAATCGTGCCCGACCAGAAGACGCCGGATTTGCTGCCGGGCCGCTACGTGAAGCTCACGGTCGCCGACGACGGCGTCGGCATGGAGGAAGACGTTCGAGTGCGTGCAATCGAACCATTCTTCACCACGAAGGAGGTGGGCAAGGGTTCCGGCTTTGGGCTGAGCCAGGTGCATGGGCTGGTGCATCAATCAGGTGGAACGCTGACGATCGAATTCGTCGCCGGGCAAAGGAACGACGGTGGTGATCTACCTGCCCGTTGCAGGCGCGTCGGCAAACGAAACCCGGGTTCCTCCGGAATCAAACGGACTGGCAGGCGCACTCGAGATCAGCCAGCAGCGGAACCGGCCAACCGCTGCAAGCCCTCTTCGCGGCAAATCGTGAGCTGCGCCCTGGCGGGGTCGTAGATGACAAGCCCGTCTGCGCGCCAGGAATTCAGAATGGTGATGATGCTGCGGGTGGTGGCGCCGAGCAGATCCGCCAGGTCCCCTTGCCGGAACCGGCCCGCGAGCTGAAGGCCCTGGTCAGTGCTTCTACCCTCACGCTTGGCAAGGTAAAGCAGTTGCCTCGCCAGCCGGACCTCCAGACTCTCGAAGGTTGCGTCCCGTAACAGGCCGGATGTTCTGCGCAGTCGCGCGGCGAGCATCCGACATATATTGGCGCCCAGCACGGGGTTGCCGTGGAGGGCGTCGAGAAATACCCGGCTGCTGATCCGCAAAAGCCGTACGCGACCCTCTGCTACGGCGTCGGCCGTGCGCGTGCTGCCGTCAATGACCCCGATTTCACCGAATATGTCACCGGCGCCCCAGATCTCGATCATCAGACCCTTGCTGTTCGGATCAAGCGAGCCGATTCGAACATGTCCCACGCCGGCGATGATGGCATAGACGGCGTCGGCCGCGTCGCCTTCCGCGAAAATCCGAGCGCCGCCGCGCGGCTCAAGAATTCGGCCTTGCGCCTCGATCCGATCGAGCTCCGCGGGATCCATTCCCTTGAAGGCTGCGACACCAAGCAACGCGGTCATGCTTACCCAAGCACTGAAGTGAGAAAAAGGAATACCAGGATACCGCGTCAAAACAGCAGCAGACCAGCCCAAAGGGCTGGACGCGCTAAACACGGCTCAAAAACGACTCACATCGGAGTGTGAAGCACTTCAGCGCGCCCACGTTGGTGGAATGCAACTTTCCCCCTGTCAGCAGGACCGGACCAGCGAAGCCCCGACCCGGCTGACGGACACAGTCAACCCCGCCGCAGGCGGAAACCACAGGGGGATACCATGCAGAAGTTATTGGCCGCTCTCGCCGTGCTGACGTTGCTGTCCGGGACCGTCGCTCTCGCGGCTCCGGCCAACGCGTCCAACACGTACCTGTTCCCGCCCGCCGAGAACGCTGGCAGCAACAGCTAATACCGCAGTTGCTCGGAGGGCAGTCGAGTTCAGTCGAAGGAGGTGACGATGATCGTCACAGTTCTGATTGTGGTCGGTGCCCTGGCAATCGCAGTCATCGGCCGCGCCGTCCTGAACCCACGCAGCTAGAGTCGACATTTGCCAAACCAGGAGGGCCGGTCCGTCGGGATCGGCCCTTCTTGCATTTGACGGTCGCGGATCGCCCATCCGGCATGTGATGCGCTTCCGGCTCATGCCGTGCTAGAAACGCAGTCCTGACCTGCAAGCGAGGAGGCATATGATGGCCATCCGCAAGCTGCTGCTGCCCTTGACGGGGACCGCCGCCGGTGAAGCGGCACTTTCTACCTGCCTGATGATCGCCCGGTTATGGAATGCCCATGTCACGGCACTCCACGTCCGCGTCGACAGCCGCGATGTCGCGCCGCTCGCCGGCGAGGGCCTGTCCGGTGCGATGATCGAAGAAATGATGTCGGCCACCGAGAAGGAAAGCAGCGAACGCGCCCACGCGGTCCGCTCGATGTTCGACCGGTTCGTCCTGCAGCACGACGTCATCCTGTCCGAGGCGCATCCGGGCGCCGATTGCGCGACCGCCAGCTTTGCATCGGTCACCGGCCGCGAGGAGGACCTTGTCGCGCAGCAGGCGCGCCTTGCCGACCTGACCGTGGTGCCGCATCCGGATGCGGGCGAGGACGTCTCGTCGTCCGATGCACTGCATGCCGTGCTGTTCGATTCCGGCCGACCGGTGCTGATCGCACCGCAGACCGCGCCCACCACGATCGGCGCGCGCGTGTGCCTCGGCTGGAACGGTACCGCCGAGTCAGCCTCCGCCGTGTATGCTGCGCTGCCCTGGCTTCAGCGTGCCGAAGCGGTGCGCATCCTCTCCGCCGAGGGCTATCAGCGGCGTGGCCCTGCGGCGCCGGATCTCGCGGCTTATCTGGCGCTGCATGGCGTGCATGCCGACATCGTGATGTTCCAATCGGTGGAGAAGTCGGTCGGCGCCGGTCTGCTCAAGGCGGCGCGTGACTTCGACTGCGATCTGCTGGCGATGGGCGCCTACTCACACTCCCGTCTGCGCCAACTCATCCTCGGCGGCGTCACGCGCCATGTGCTGGAGCGCGCCTGGCTGCCGGTGATGATGAACCGCTGAGGCGTGGCCGATGCGCGCACCGCCGCGGCGCTCGACGCCTATGTGAAGCTGCTGCGCGCCGGCCGGTCGGTGCTGGCGCGGGTCGAACCCCGGCTCGCCGCCGCCGGTCTGACTCCGACCCAGTTCGGCGTGCTGGAAGCCATCCTGCACAAGGGACCGCTGAGCCAGCGCGAGCTGAGCCGAAAGGTGCTCACCAGCGCCGGCAATATGACGGACCTCGTCGACAAGCTTAAATCGCGTGGCCTCGTGCGGCGCGCCCGACAGAAGTCAGATCGCCGCGCCGTGCACGTAGAACTCACACCAGCCGGAAGCGACCTGATCGAGCCGCTGTTCGCCCGGCATGCCGGCGACATTACAGCTGCGATGGCCGCGCTGAGCGGCGACGAGCTGCGGCAGCTCAGCGAGCTGTTGCGACGGCTGGGTCTGGCCGCCGAAAGCGAGGCTCTTGAAGTCGGCAAGGACGATCACTAGTTCATCGCCGAACAGTTCAATGATCGAACTACTTAGGAGGATCACCATGATCCAGGTTCGACCCTTCACCGGGCTCGGCAGCTTCCGCAATGAGTGGCTGAATGCCCGGCATCACTTCAGCTTCGGCCACTACCACGACCCGGAACGCATGGGCTTCGGCCGGCTGCGTGTCTGGAATGACGACGAGGTAGCGCCCGGCACCGGCTTCGACCCGCACCCGCACCGCGAGATGGAGATCGTCACCTACATCCGCGAGGGCGCCATTACCCATCGCGACAATCTCGGCAACGAGGGCCGGACCGCGGCGGGCGACGTGCAGGTGATGCATGCCGGGACCGGCATCGTGCATGCCGAGTACAACCGCGAGGCGGCGCCGACGCGGTTGTTCCAGATCTGGATACAGCCTGATCGCCATGGTGTCGCGCCCGGCTGGGCAACGCGGCAATTCCCCAAAGAGGGCGGACTTTCGGTGCTCGCGAGCGGCCGCGCGCAGGATGCAGAAAGTGGAGCGCTGCCGCTGCATGCTGATGCCGCCGTGCTTGCGGGAACGCTGCGCGCCGGAGAAACGGCGTCTTTGCAGCTTGCGCCGGGCCGCGGCGTCTATCTGGTCGCCGCGAGCGGATCGCTGACCGTGAACGGCATTCAGGTCGGTGCGCGCGACGGCGTGGCGATCACGGCGAGACCGATCTCGCCATCGTCGCCACCGAGGATACCGAGCTGGTGATCGTTGACGTGGCAGACTGACCCCAACCTGCGATATCCTCGGCGCTCAACACGCCGAGGAGGGCCGGGTCGTGCGGCTTTCGCGTCTGGCTGCGCTTTGCCTGCTGTTCCTCCTTTCGAGAGCCGCGTGGGCCGATGACATCGGGCCCGACCAGGCACAGGCGCTGCAACAGCAACTGAAGGACTGGCTTGCCGGTTTGCTCGGGCCGGCGGTGAAGCCGCCGGAGCTGGGGTTGCGCGTCACCGGCGAGCACGACCACTACGCCGTTACCTGGCCGATCCCGGGCCTTGCCGGTGCGGCCGGCCAGGTGGCGGCCACCGCAAATCTGCGACCGCTGGACGGCGGTCGCTGGTCGGTCGACGAAATGAAGATGCCGCCTTCCGGAACCTTCACCATGACGGTTCCCGAGACCGGCGAGGCGGGCAAGGGCACTTCGGTGGACGTGCACTTCAGCGTCGGCCACCAGGACACGCACGGCGTGATCGATCCCGGCCTGACCACCGCGTCGAAATTGCACACCGAGATGGGTGACCTGGTCATTGCCTCGGACAGCGCGAAGCAACACCAGGAACAGCGCCTTGACCGCTATCTGGCGGACACCGTTCTGTCTCCGGCCCAGAACGGTCGGCTCGATTTCAGCATGGATGCGACCGCCAATGGCTGGAAGTCAGCCACGCAGGTCAACGGCGGCACGCCGATGGCGATCGGCATCCAGACCATGCGCGCGGTCGGCCAGGTCAACGGCGTGAATCGCGACCGCTTTCGCCGAGTTGCTTGCCGCCACCAGCGGCCTCATCGGCGCTCTGCCGCCTGACATCGCGACCAAGAGTGAAAAACTCGATCTGCCCGCCCCTGCTCGGACCCAGCTGCGTCTCATGGTCGAGTCCCTGCAGGACATGTTGACCAGCGTAAGCCTCGAGGAAACGATCGATGGGTTGCAGGTCGAGATCGCCGGCATGGGCGGACTGTCGATCAAGCACTTGCTGCTCGGCTTTGGCGGCGAGGCGCCCGGGGAGCGATTGCACGCCTGGATCGAGCTCGGCCTCGATGAACTGGCCAGTCCAAGCCTGCCACCGAAGGTCGCGACCTACCTTCCCCACCACGTCGAGCTCAAGCCGAGCCTGTCGGGCATTCCGACTGCGGATCTGCACAAGCTGGCTCATGATGCAACCGAAGCTGGCGCGGACAGCAGCACCCTCGCGCCGGACATTGCCGCGATCTTTTCGCATGGCGGCGCCGAGCTCGGCATTGAGACGCTGGCGTTCGACCTGGGACCGGCGAAGGTGGCCGGGACCGGCCGCGTCACAATCACCTCGCCCGGTGCCTGGCACGGCGAGGCGCATCTCACCGCGACAGGGTTTGACGAGCTGGCCACGCAGGCGCGCGCAAACCCGGATCTTCAGCAGGCCCTGCCGGCGCTGATCATGTTGCGCGGGCTGGCCAAGCCGGACGGCGAACGGCTCGTCTGGGACATCGTGAGCGACGGCCCGTCGGTGAAGGTGAACGGGCTGGATCTTTCGCAATTGGGCGGCGGCGACAAGCCGAAGGGGAAGCCCGGTCAGCGGCCGAGCCGGTAGAGCGAGACCTGCCGCTCGGTCCGATCCTCCAGTTCCAGGCTGGTCGGCACACAGTAGCTGGCGAATGCGGTGAGACCATCGCGCGGCAGGTAGGCGCGACCTGGATCGGCGATCCACACCTCGGCATGGCCGGCCATGCGGCGCAGCCACGGCAGGATGTGCTCGGTCATCGGCGCCTCGTAGCAGACGTCGCCGCACAGGATCAGATCCCAGCGGCAGTCGGCGCCTACGACGTCGGAATCGCTGAGGGTGACTTCGACAGCGTTCGCCGCGGCGTTCAGCGCGATCGCGGCACGCGCCAGCGGGTCGATCTCGGCTGCCTCGACCGATGCCGCGCCAGCCAGCGCGCAGGCGATGGCGGCGATGCCGCATCCGGCGGCGAAATCGAGCACACGCCGGCCGGCAACGCATGCGGGTTGGTCCAGCACGTGGCGCGCCAGCGCCTGGCCGCCTGGCCATGCGAACGCCCAGAACGGCGGTTCCACGTTGTGTTCGGCGAGCCACGCCTCGGTGGCCTGCCAGATCGGGGTGATTTCGCTGGCCAGGTACAGGGTGATCTCGGGGACCAGCGGCACCTGACCACGCCTCGTGTGTTCGCGCACGAAGACCAGCCCGTCTCGCGCGGGGTTGGGGTCAGGCAATGCCGTCATGCGGCGCTTGCTCGCACGCAGTCTGTCGACGACGCCAGCATTTAGTTTTGGCGACCCCCTTGCGTTTCGAGTGTATCTAGATATATCTTAACTCCGTTATATCGAAACACACTCGGAGATCGAATGTTCCATAGACACTCACACGGCGGACACTCTCACGACGGACCACGCCAGCGCTTCGCCCACGACGAATCATCGCGATGACAGCCGCTCCGGCGGACATGGTCGACACCGTCGCGGCGGCGGCCGTTCCGGGCTCGGCCGCTTCTTCGCCCATGGTGACCTTCGCCTGGTCATCCTCCACCTCATCGCCGAGAAGCCGCGGCACGGTTACGAGCTCATCAAGGCGATAGAGGAGCAGGTCGGGGGCGCCTACAGCCCAAGCCCGGGCGTGATCTATCCAACGCTGACGCTGCTTGAGGAACTCGGTCAGGTGACGGTCAGCACTGGCGAGGGTGGCAAGAAGCTGCATGCAATCACACCGGAGGGACGGGATCATCTTGCCGCCTACCGGCCTGCCGTGGACGCCCTCCTCGCCCGCATGGCCGAGGCTAGCCGCGCGCAAGGTGGCGGCCCCGCGCCACAGATCCTGCGCGCGATGGAGAATCTGAGGCTCGCGCTGCGACTGCGCATTTCGCGTGGCCCGCTGAGCGAGGATCAGATCAACCAGGTTGCCGCCGCGCTCGACGCCGCTGCCACCAGCGTAGAGCGCACCTGACGCTGCCCATTGTTTCGCAGGAGAGTTCCATGGCAACAGCGGCGAGCGCGATGGCAAGCTGCGCCACCACGACATCGCGCTGCTGGAGCGCATGCTGCCCGGCGGGGGGAGCGACGCGGGACTTCAGGCACAGCCGAGCAGGATCGCCGCCGCAACGGCCAGCCCTGCCTCGCGGTTAGCTTTGAACAGCCGTAGGCACAGCGCCTGATCGTCGATGTCGAGCGCCACGACCTGCCATGCCAGCAGCACTGCCGGCAGTGCCAGCGCCGGATAAAACCAGCCACCGATCCCGGCGAGCCAGCCCGCCAGGGCCAACAACAACACCGCGCCGCCGTAGCAGGCGGCAAGGAAAAGCGCGGTCCGCTGGCCGAACAGCCGGGCAGTCGATTTCACCCCGACCAGCGCATCGTCCTCGCGATCCTGGTGGGCGTAGATCGTGTCGAACCCCAAATCCCACAGAATCGCCGCGCCATACAGCGCAGCCCAGGTCGCATCCAGCCGCCCAGCCCCGGCAGCGTAACCGAGCGGCGCGCCGAAGCCGAAGGTGAAGCCCATCATAAGCTGCGGCCACCACGTCACCCGCTTGGCCAGGGGATAAAGCCCCACCAACACCAGTGACGCCACGCCCAACAACCGGGCCAGGGCGTTCAGTTGCAGCAGGATCACCAGCCCTACCAGCAGCAGCACGGCCAGGAACACCAGCGCCTGGCGTGGGCGGAGTGCGCCAGAGGCCAGTGGCCGGCCGGCGGTCCGTGCCACCATCCGATCGATATCGCGGTCCCACAGGTCGTTCACCACACAGCCCGCGGCGCGCATCACCAGGGCACCGATCGCGAACAGCACGATCAGGCGCGCCGCCTCGCGTAGAGGGGCGCCGGACAGAAGAATTCCCCACAGGCCCGGAAGAAACAGCAGCCACACGCCGATCGGGCGATCGACCCGCGCCAGCAGGAGATAGGGCAGCCACGGTCGCGGCAGCCGCGCCACCCATCCAGTCGCCGCGATGTCGGTGTGCGCCTGCATGGATGCTAATCTGCCCGCAGTCATGACCGGGTCAATCCGTCTTCACGTCACGGCCGCTCTGGCCGAGGGCGATACCATCGCCGCCACGGCGGCACAGGCGCATTATCTTGCACACGTCATGCGACGTGGCCCAGACGATACGCTGCTGTTGTTCAATGGCCGCGACGGCGAATTCGCCGCCCGCATCGAGACCGTCCGGCGCGATCGTGCCACTTTGCGGGTTGAGCACCGGACACGCGCCCAGACCCAAGGTCCCGATCTGTGGCTGGCATTCGCGCTGCTCAAGCGTGATGCCACCGATCTCGTCGTCCAGAAGGCGACCGAACTCGGCGTCGCCGCGCTGCACCCCGTCCTCACTGAACGGGTCAATGCACATCGGATGAATGCGGATCGCCTCACGGCCATTGCCGTCGAGGCCGCGGAGCAGTCCGAGCGCCTGACTGTTCCCGACCTTTACCCGCCGCGGCCGCTCGCAGCGCTGCTGTCCGACTGGCCACGCGACAGGCGCCTGTTCGCCGCGGTCGAACGCAGCCACGAGCCGCGCCTTCCCGCGACCGATGGGGCACGCGCGCTGCTCGTCGGTCCGGAAGGCGGATTCACACCGGCGGAGCTTGAAGCACTGCGCGCGCATCCCTTTGTAACCCCTGTATCGCTGGGGCCGCGCATCCTTCGTGCTGATACGGCCTGTATCGCGGGCCTGGCATTGTTGCAGGGGGTGGACTGCCGCTAATACCATAACGCGAACCCACACGCCTGGGAGCAGTATGTCCAACCCCGGAGACGCCGACTCGACGCCGGTCACCTCGGTGCAGCAACTGGCCGATCATATCGCCGCCGGTTGCAAGCCGATGGAACGTTTCCGCATCGGCACCGAGCACGAAAAATTCGGCTTCCGCATTGGCGATCTCGCAGCTCCGCCCTACCAGCCGACCGACGGTCAGCCTGGCTCGATCCGCGATTTGCTCGAGGGCCTCGAGCGCTTTGGCGGCACGCCGATCACCGACGCCGGCAATCTCATCGGCCTGAAGCAGGGCGACGCGGCGGTTTCGCTGGAACCCGCCGGCCAGCTCGAACTTTCCGGCGCGCCATTGGAAACGTTGCACGACACCATGGCCGAGCTCGAGGCGCACTACGAACAGGTGCGCAGCGTGTCGCGCGATCTGCAAATCGGCTTCCTGCCGCTCGGCTTCCACCCGATCGCAACGCGCGAGCAAATGCCGTGGATGCCGAAATCGCGTTACGCGATCATGCGGCGCTACATGCCGAAAGTCGGCACGCGCGGCCTCGACATGATGACGCGCACGTGTACCGTGCAGGTCAATCTCGACTATTCGTCCGAGCAGGACATGCTGCGCAAGCTGCGTGTATCGCTGTTGCTGCAACCGTTGGCCACCGCGCTGTTTGCCAACTCGCCGTTCTCCGAGGGCCGGCCGAACGGCTTCCTGTCGTATCGGGCCCATGTCTGGACCGACACCGACAACCAGCGCTCCGGCATACCGCGCGTGATGTTCGAGCCCGGCTTCGGTTTCGAGCGCTATGTCGAGTGGCTGGTCGACCAGGTGCCGATGTACTTTGTCTATCGCGACGGCTCCTACATCGACGTGGCCGGCGCGTCGTTCCGCGACTTCATGAACGGCCGGCTGCACAACGTCGCGGGCACGGTCGCCACCGTGGGCGATTTCGCCGACCACGTGACGACGGTGTTCACCGATGTGCGGATCAAGCGCTTCCTGGAGATGCGCGGAGCGGATGCCGGCCGTGCCGACATGATGGTGGCGCAGTCGGCGCTCTGGGTTGGCCTGCTGTATGACGAAGCCGCGCTCGCCGCGGCCGAAGCGCTGCTGCGCGACGCAACCTGGGAGGACGCGGTTGCCCTGCGGGAGGCGGTGCCGCGCGAGGGCCTGGCTGCTCGCATGGCGCGGAGGCAGCTTGCGGGACCTCGCCCGTGAGGTTGTCGCGATCGCCCGTGACGGGTTGCGCGGCCGGGGCCGCTGCAACGTTGCGGGGCTGGACGAATCGGTCTATCTCGTTCCACTAGAAGCGATTGTGGCTGGCGAACCGACACAGGCAGAACATTGGCTGGCATGCTATCGCCAGTCGTGGCAGGGTAATGTCCGGCGGATTTTCGAGGAGGCAGCGATTTGAAAGGGGGGTGTAAGTCTCTCCGTGCTGAAGCCTTGGTCTTGGGCAGTCGAACCTCGCACGAATGACGCAATGATGGCTGGTACTTCACAACGACCTTCGGCCCACATCACACCGCCCAACCCGGCGGTGCAGGTCGTGGTCACGGCTGCGCCTGATCGGCCAGATGGAAGCCTGGACGCTGACCAGCGAAAACGTGCTGCCGGCGGGGCGCAAGACCCGCGCGTTGCTGGCCGTTATCGCCCTGTCATCGCCACGTGCCGCCCTGCGCGGGCGCCTCGCCGAGTTGCTGTGGAGCCGCCGGCCCGAGGAGCAGGCGCGGGCCTCGCTGCGCCAGGAAATTCATCGGCTTCTCGAGACACTTGGCGCCGGCGGGGACCGAGGTGTTGTCGGTGACCCGGGACCACCTCTCGCTCGCGTCCCGGCGTGGTCTGGGTGGACGTGGAAGAGGTGATGCGGGCGACGACCGACCAGCCGGCCTCGCTGTCTCTCCTGGATGGCGATCTGCTGGAGGATCTGGACGGCATCGATCCTACCTTCGACGCCTGGCTGACCACCGAGCGCGAGCGGCTGCGCGACCGTGCCCGCACGGTGGCGGAAGCGCTGCTGCGCGAGCAGGTCGAGCCGGAGGCGGCGATCCCGGCCGCGCAGCGCCTGCTGCAGATCGATCGTGCGCACGAGGGCGCCTGGCGAGCGCTGATGCGGGCGCACGCGGCGCGCGGCGAGCGCGGCATGGCGATTCAGGCCTATGACCGTTGCCGCGCCGTGCTGGCGGATCTGCTGGACGCCTCGCCATCGGCCGAGACCCAGAAGCTTCTGGCGGAAATCCGCGGCCCTGCGGGAAGCCGCATGCCACTGCGGCCGCCGCCCCACCGCCGCCGGTCGGCGGACGAGCCGGACGAGACCACCCGCGGTTCTCGAACCACGCACGCAGGAGCTGCACCCCACCCGAGGCGGCGCCCATGTCGGTGTGATGCCCCTGCAACTCGTCGGCACCACCGAGGAGGAGTCCCACCTCGCTCCCGGGCTTGCCGAGGAAATCACCACCGCGCTGGCCCGGTTCCGCTGGATGTTCGTGGTCGCTTCCAATTCGCTGGCGCGCTTCGCGGCCGAGACGCGCGACGAGACGGCGATCCGGCGCACCTTCGGTCTCGACTTCCTGCTCGACGGCTCCATCCAGCGGGTGCGCAACCGCCTGCGCATCACCGTGCGCCTGCTCGACCTGCGCGCCGGCAACCAGGTGGTGTGGGCGCGGCGCTTCGATCGCCAGTCGAACGACCTGCTGTCGCTGCAGGACGAGATCGCCTCGGAGGTGGTGGCGCAGATCGATCCGGAGATCCTGCTGATCGAGGCCAAGCGCAGTTCCAGCCGCCCGCCGGTCGATGCGACCGCCTATGACCTGATGCTGCGGGCGATCCCGCTGATCGGCCGGCTGGAACGCGAGCCGTTCATGCGGGCCGGCGAGTATCTCGCGCAGCGCGATCGAAGCTGGAGCCCGACTACGCCGCCGCCTATGCCTGGTACGCCTATTGGCAGATGTTCCTGGTCGGCCAGGATTGGGCGGACCATCCTGCGCGCGATCATGGAGGAGGCGGGTCAGCACGCGGAACGCGCGGTCGATGCTGGATCCGTTCGATGCGCGCGCGCTGACCATAGCCGGCCATGTGCGCGCCTTCCTGCATCGTCGCCTGCGCGAGGCGATCGCGCTGCACGAACGCGCGCTGTCGCTCAATCCGAATCTGGCGATGGCGTGGGCGCTGTCGGCGATCGCGTTCGCCTATATGGGCGATCCGGACGAGGCAGAGCGGCGCAACAACCGATACAAGAAGCTGTCACCGCTCGACCCGCACGCGTTCTTCTTCGACGCGTTCTTCATTCTGATCCATCTGCTGAAGCGCGACTACGAGTCGGCGGTGGCGGTTGGACGCGCGGTGAGCGAGATGAACCCGTCGTTTTCCGCGACCTACAAGCCGTATCTCGCGGCGCTCGGCCATCTCGGGCGTGCGCAGGAGGCCGCCGCGGTGCGTCGGCGGCTGCATGGCCATCGAGCCGAATTTCACCGTCGAGCGGTTCATTGCCACGTCGCCGCTCGAGCGTGAGAGCGATCGCGATCTATTCGCGGAGGGCCTTCGGCTCGCCGGCGTGCCAGAGACCGGCGCCGATGCGCCGGAGCAGTTGCAGGATCAGGTCGCGCACTGATCGGCTGAGCCTGCCGCCGCGCCTGTCTCCCAGGACTTGAGCGGCTGCCCTTACACGCTATCGTCGCGCTCCCACGCTGAAAGGGCCGCGCGATGACGTTCCAGGCATTCCGCTTCGATCCGGTCGAATTGTCGCCGGCCGCCAAGGCGCTGCGCAAGGAAGTGCGCGCCTTCCTCGACGAGAACCGCGCTTCTCTCGGCAACCGCCGCGACTATGACCAGGCGTTCAGCCGGAGGATGGCCGATCGTGGCTGGATCGGGATGACCTGGCCGAAGCAGTACGGCGGCCACGAGCGCACTGCGTTCGAACGCTACGTGCTGATCGAGGAGATGCTGGCCGCCGGCGCCCCTGTTGGTTTTCACTGGACCGCGGATCGGCAAAGCGGACCGAACATCCTGCGTTACGGCACCGACGAGCAGAAGGACTACTTCCTGCCTCGCATCGTGCGCGGCGAGTTGTCATTCTGTATTGGCATGAGCGAACCGGATTCCGGCTCCGATCTCGCCGGCACGCGCACACGTGCTGTGAAAGTGGACGGCGGGTTCCGGATCAACGGCAGCAAGTTATGGACCTCGAACGCGCATCGCGCCGACTATATGATCCTGTTCTGCAAGATGGCCGATGCACGGCCAGGACGAAGTTGACCGCCATGCCGGCGCAACGCAATTCCTGGTGGACCTGAAGAACTCTCCCGGCATCGAGATCAGGCCGGTGATCAATCTGCTGGGCGAGCACCACTTCAACCAGCTTTTCCTCACCGACCTGTTTGTGCCTGACAACCGGCTGTTCGGCGAGATCGGCAACGGCTGGCGCCAGGTATCCAGCGAGCTGGCGTTTGAGCGCAGCGGGCCCGATCGCTTCCTGGTGCTGTTCAAGCTGCTGACCGAGATGGTGCGGGTCGCCGGACCGAACCCGGATCGCGCCACGGCCGCGGCGCTCGGCCGGCTGGTGTCGCAGCTCGCCACGCTGCGGCGGATGTCGCTGTCGATCGCGGGAATGCTCCAGGAGGGCCTGCAGCCACTGAATGAGGCTGCGGTCACCAAGGACCTCGGCACGCGCTACGAGCAGGACCTGCCGGTGATTGCGCGGCAACTGTTCCCGGCCGAGCCGGAACTGGAGGCTGTCGATACGTATGTATCGATGCTGGCGCGCGGCATCGGGAACGCGCCGCGGCTGTCCATCCAGGGCGGCACACGTGAGATCCTGCGCGGCATCATCGCGCGCGGACTCGGACTGCGCTGAGGGAGGCGGACATGCGCGATGAAACCCGGATGCTGCTGGAGAGCATGAACCGCCTGTTCGAGGACCATTGCACGAAGGCGGTGGCTGACGGCGCCGAAACGGGCACGTTCCCCGCAGCACTGTGGCAGGCGGTGAGCGAAACGGGCGTGCCGCTCGCGGCGCTGCCGGAATCCGCTGGCGGAGCTGACGCCGAGTGGTCCGATCTTTACGCGGTGCTGCGCGTTGCAGGGCGCTTCGCCGCTCCCATCCCGCTTGCCGAGACGATGCTGGCGGCGTGGGTGGCGTCCGCCGCGGGGCTCGAAGTGAGCGAGCAGCCGATGACAGTTGGGCCGGTGCGTGCCGGCGACAGGCTGACGCTCGAGCGCGACGGCAATGGCTGGCGCCTTTCGGGTCGCGCCAGCAGGTTGCCGTGGGCGACGGACGCCGCGCAAATCGTGCTGCTCGCCGATGGTCCGGACGGCGCGATGGCGGTGGCGCTGGACGGCGCTGCGGGCGCGGAGGTGACGGCGGGTCGCAACATGGCGGGCGAGCCGCGCGACACGCTGGGTTTTTCTGCGTTGCGCGTGGCCGGTGATGCGGTGGCGCCGACCGCCGCGGGCATCGATCGTGCCGCGTTGTACCGGCGCGGCGCGTTGGCACGCGCGGTGCTTATGGCAGGGGCGATGGAGCGCGCACTCGATACCGCTGTGACCTATGCCGGCGAGCGCAAGCAGTTCGGTCGACCGATCGGAAAATTCCAGGCGGTGCAGCAGAACCTTGCAGTGATGGC
This sequence comes from uncultured Alphaproteobacteria bacterium, assembly GCA_963776505.1. Classification (GTDB taxonomy): domain Bacteria; phylum Pseudomonadota; class Alphaproteobacteria; order Acetobacterales; family Acetobacteraceae; genus JAMXLO01. The sequence continues at coordinate 194,597 of CAVZNH010000053.1, read as the reverse complement.
CGGTCAGGTGGCCGCCGCCGGCGCGGCGGCCGATGCCGGCGTGGAGGCGCTGTCGATCGATGACCCGGCGAAGCAGGAGTTCCTGATCGCAATCGCCAAGACGCGGGTGGGCGATGCGGCGACGCTTGCATCAGAGATCGCCCATCAGGTGCACGGCGCGATCGGCTTCACCAAGGAGTATTCGCTCCAGCTCAGCACGCGCCGGCTATGGTCGTGGCGCGATGAGTTCGGCGGCGAAGCTGAATGGGCAGCGAAGGTTGGCGCCTATGTCTGTGCCGGCGGCGCCGATGCGCTGTGGCCGACGCTTACAAATTCCTGATCGGCCCAATTCTAGCTTTGGGCGGAGAACCGTCGTTGCCCTTTGGCCTACGAGTGCTTGCGTAGAAATTTGCCGAACGGATGCGGGCGGTGCGGCAAGCGGCGCCGGCGGCGCGCCTCATCGTCGATGCCAACGAAAGCTGGAATGAGCGCCAGCTCAGCGAATGCCTGCCGATGCTCATCGATTTGCGGGTTGTACAAATCGAGCAGCCGCTGCCGGCTGAGCCGTGACGCGCTGGCGCGGTTGGAGCGTCCGATCCCGCTCTGCGCTGACGAATCCTGCCGGACGCTTGCCGATCTCGACCGGCTCGACGGGAAATACCAGGCCATCAATATCAAGCGCGACAAGGCGGGTGGGCTGACCGCGGCGCTTCGCGCTGGCGAACGAGGCGAAGCGGCGGGGGTTGCGGATCATGGCCGGTGGCGCGATCAGCACGTCGCTCGGGATCGCGCCGGCGCTGCTCGTCGCACATCAGGCCGATGTCGTCGATCTCGACGGACCATTGCACCTGGCGCTCGATCGCGGGGCGGGGCTGCGGTACGACGGCAGCACGATCTGTCGGGCTGATCCGAAGCTGTGGGGCGGATCGGGTTGATATTGGAGCATCCGCCAGTGGATTGGTCGGCCAACTCGTCCCGCGTCGGCTTCGCGGCCATGGCGGTCGTTCAGTGGAACCAGTTGGTGCCCCTCGCGTCGTCGCCGTTCCTTCGTTGCGACGGGCCGCGCGCTCACATCATGGGTAGATGCAAACTGCGCGTTGCTCCTTCGTGAAACGAAGGGAGGCGTCTTCGGCCGGCGTGAGTATCATCAAGTGCACTGGCCACCGCGTGCACCAAGGCACCAGATGCTCACGAACGATGGGCGCAAGGTCTGGGCGGCACACGACCGCGATGTCGAAGTCAGCCGATCGCGACGCATCGCGCAACGCCGAGCCAAACAAATACCATCGGACCTCGTCGCTGCACGCTGGCAGATCGGCGGCTAGCTTCTTCACCGCGTCGATCAGTTCTCCCGTTGTCACCGGCTGTTTAGCCGCCCCATGAACTGGCGCAGCGGCAGGAGCTTCACTTTGAGCTGCTTCGCCGCCTCCTTAGCTTCAGCAGTACAGCGGCAGTTCGGATTATTGGCAAGCACATCTGTGAACGGCCCATAGCGCTGCCAAGCGGTCCGGGTGTGATCTGCTGTCAGATCGTATTCGTTGATCAAGGCGACCGTGACTGGAGGCAAGGTGAGGCGGTGGAGACGGTAGACGCGGTCATAGGCCCGCTCCACGCGCGCAATAGCGGAATGCTGATCGAAGATGCGTTCGATAAACTCGAACTCACTTCGAACGAAGTCACGAACCGGACCTTTGCTGCCCGTCGCTGCAAAAAGGTCGCCGATGCCCCCAAAGGCAATGCGGTGTTGGCGTACCAGGCCAATGGCCTCTCCGGTCCAAGCTGCTTCGCGGGGAATGTTGCAGATGAACTCGATGCGGTTATCGTCAGCAAGCTCCTCGATCGTGGCACGCTCTACCAGCGCAACTGACACTACGCCCACGATGAAAGATGGGTCTTGCTTGCGATAAATCTCGACGACTTGACCGTCCAAGAACTCTGCGCGGCTCACGTGAGTGTGGCTGCTAACCGCCTCGGCTACAAACTGACCCGGAGTAGACACTGTCATCGCGCGTCCATGAATATCTGCGCCATTCCGGGCGGGAAGCGCTCTGCGACTGCGGAAGGCTCGCCTAGGATATGCCGAGCTTCGAGATCGGCGATGTGCTGCTGAAATCGACCGGCGGTGGGCTTTTCATCATCGTTAAGACCGTTGCCAGCATCGGTTCATCTGCAAGGTAGCCGCCATGATCTTGCGATTGTTTGGCAGGACCGTTGCCAGCATCCGCCCGCCAGGAGCCGCCAGTTCGCTTTCCGGATCGTATCAGTAATCATTATCGGGGCCGTCCTCGAAAACCAGCCTGTTCTCCGCCAGAGCCGGTTCGGTGGCGTCGCGCGCTTGGATTCGGCTCGGGTATTCCACGGCGCCGAACAGCGTGGCGATGCGTTCCCCGTGTTGTCGTTTCCACCGCAGGATCATCGCGTCGGGATACTCGTCGGGCGCCTTGTCGATAATCGTGTGGCAAGTCGGACAGAGCAAGATCAGGTTGTCGTAGCGGCCCCGCTCGGCTTCGGTTAGCTCGGCGTTGGCGCGCGGGCCATCATCAGCCGCCGCAAACACATGAGCCATTTCGGCGATGTGGATGTTCTTACGCCCGGCATCGATGAACAGGGGCTGATTGCAGCCAGGGCTTTGGCAACGACCGGCTGCGTCAGCAAAGAGACGAAGCTTGGTATGAGAATCTGGTGCGGCGTTGCCCCTCGAGCAGGTCATTCCGTCCTCGCGCGATTAATCCATCAAATATCCCGCCCGACGCGCAATGATGTGGACCATTCTACAAAATTGCAACACCGAGCAGCTGTCTTCGGCGGATCAGTGCGTACAGGATGGTGCACGTCTGCCCTGGTTCCGCCCAGCGCGGTCTGTCCGACCGCAAGGAAAATGGAACCGCAAATCACGCAGTGGAGAGGTGAGAGCTTGGGATCATGCTATCTGATCTGACGGCATACTGGGGTTCCGTTTCGAGACATTCTTTGGTTCGACCCTTGGTGGGGCCATTCTTCCGTCCCGACCGGCACGATGGTGCGGCCGTCGCGCACAGCGGCGGTCAAGGACGGCCCCTTCTTGGGGCCGCCCGAAGGGCTCGTCCTTGACGGCAGCGAGCACGACGGCAGGCTGGTGTGCGTCGGGATCGACCGCGTCGCGGGATGCCGCCGCTCATAGTCGACCGGTGAGAGATATCCGATCGAGGAATGGCGTCGTCGACGATTGTAGAAGCCTTCGACGAATTCGAAGATCGCATGTCGCGCCTCAGCCTGTGTCTTGAATCGGCTCCGTGCCAGCAGCTCGCATTCGAGGGTGGCGAAGAAACTCTCACACATGGCGTTGTCGTAGGCGTCGCCGACCGAGCCCATCGAGGGGCGCACGCCGGCATCACGGCAGCGGCGACCGAATTCGATCGAGGTATATTGCGAACCCTGGTCGGAGTGATGGATCACCTGCCTGGGCCGTCGCGTCGCCAGCGCCATGTTCAGGGCATCGAGCACCAGTTGTTTGGCGAGTGTCGTGGCCATCGACCAGCCGACAATGCGACGGCTATACGCATCGAGCACGACCGCGAGATAGAGAAAGCCTGCCCATGTCGGGATGTAGGTGATGTCGGCGACCCACAGCCGATCAGGCGCTTCCGCCGTGAAGTTGCGCTCCACCAGGTCCGGCGCCTGGCGGCCACCATCCCTGACCGTCGTGGTGACGAACCTGCGTCGGCTCACACCGGCAAGGCCGACCTGCAACATCAATCGCGCGATCCGCTTGCGGCCGACGCGAAGACCCTTGGCGGCAAGCTCGGCGTGAATGCGCGGTGCACCGTAGGTGCCGCGCGAGGCTTCATGTGCGACACGGATCTCCGCGATCAGCATCGTGTCTGGCTCGGCACGCTGCGACGGACGCCGCTTGATCCACGCATAGTAGCCGCTGGAGGAGACACCCAGCAGCTCGCACATCGTGGTGGTCGGATACGCCGCCTGGTGATCGCTCACGAACCGGAACCCTTCACAGGGATCGCGTTCGTCTCCCGAGCGAACCAGGCCGCCGCCTTTGAGAGGATCTCACGCTCAAGCCGCAGCTGGCGGTTCTCACGCCGCAGTCGGTTGAGTTCCTCCCGCTCCGCTGTCATCAGGCCACCGTCGCCACGGCCAGCGTTGCGCTCAGACTGCGCAACCCAGTTCCTGATCGACTGAGCTGTCGGTTCAAACTCCGACGCCAGCTCCTCCGGCGTACGGCCGGCGCGCACCAGTTCAACCATCTGGCGACGGAATTCAGCTGCGTAGGGCAATCTTGTCTTGGCCATCATGGACTCCTTGAACGCAAACGGTCCGGTGTCCACGAAACCGGGTCAACTTCAGAACACGCAAAGGGCGGCGGTGCCTTACAGGCCCAGGACGATGCGTTTGATCTCAAGGCGAGGCTTGCCGAAGTTGAGTAGCAGGCAGAGATGCAAGCCCGTGGCTTTCAGATAATTCAGGCACTGCGCGCGATGAATATCGTCGATCGCCCTGGCTACCTTCAATTCGACGAGGACGCTGTGTTCGACGAGCAGGTCAACAGTATATTCCCCGACCACGACCCCATCGTATCGAACGACCATGGGATGTTGTTGCGAGACGGCGAGCCCAGACTTGCGCAGCTCGTGCACCAATGCGTTTTCATACACTTTCTCAAGAAATCCAGTCCCCAGCGCGTGGAGCACCGTCAGAGCGCAGCCAATGATTCGTTTGGACAGGAGGTTAACCCTGTCCTCGCCGGTCTCCATTTGCGTGTTTGCGTGCCCTCGGCTTCGCGTGTTTTGCGGTTCCATTTTCCTTGTTTACTGCCCGCACAACCTTGCCAATTCGTTGACGCCGGCAGTGCAGCGAAGACGTGGATAGCCGGCCTTCGCCGGCCATGACCAGGTCCGCTTTGGGCCGGGCCCTCAAATTCAAACCCAGAGGCCAACTTGGCCCAAAACCACTCTATGAAAATATTCCTTTACACAGACGCCCCCTCTGTGCCTTCCTACCCACCATGTCCGGTGCTCCAACACCAGTCTCCAAGCCCAGTCGCACCGGCGGCCTGCTCGATCTCGTCCGCAAGCTTATCGACTATGCCACCTTCCTCGCCGGCACACTTCGCCAGCGCGGCCTCGGCGACACACCCCGCCATCCACGGCCGTCAGTTCGGCACCATTAACATCACCTTGATCCTCGCCCGCATCGGCCGCGGCCTGCTGCGCGCCGCAGCACTCGAGGCGCGGCTGCACCGCAACGCCGCCCGCCTCGACGCCCCGCCCCGTCCCCACGCTCCTCCGGCTCGCCCTCTCTCAGCCTCGACCGAGGCTTCGCCTCAGCCGCCCGCACCGCGCAGGCGGTTCGATCCACGCGGCGCCGACGAAGACACGCTGCTCGCGCACATGCCCACGCCCGAGCAGATCGCCGCCGAGATCCGCCGCCGCCCAATCGGCGAGGTGATCGCCGATATCTGCCGCGACCTCGGAATCGTTCCGGCCCATCCCCTCTGGACAGAACTTGCGCGAGCCATCATGCGCGAGGGCGGCCGCTACGCCGCCCTGATCATCGACATTCTGAAGCGGCCGGAGCGGTTGCCGATTCCCGAGGACTGGCCCGAAAGGCTGCCGCCATACCTGTGGACGTCGTGGCAGCACTCCCCCGCACTCGCCGGCACCGGGCCGCCCTGACGAGCGGCCTGGCCGCGCTCGGTTGAGCCGCGAGTGGTTCCAGGACTACGCTGACACCCACCAAAAACGGGGGTTGGCACATGACGCACATCACGCGGCGATCTGCACTTCGCGTCACCGCTGGCTCCGCCGCTGTCGCGGTGCTCGGTGCGCATCGGGGTCTGGCCGCCGACAAGGCCGTCACCATCGGCATCGACCTTTCGCTTACCGGAGCGGATGCCGAAACCGCAGTACGCATCCGCGATGGATTCATGCTGGCCATCGATGAAGCCAACGCCAAGGGTGGCGCCGCCGGCTATCATCTGAATGTTCTGCTGCTCGACGACGGCACCGCCACCGCGGGGCAATACGATCCGGCGCAGGGCGCGACCAATGCACGCAAGATGGTCGCCGATCCATCGGTCGTTGCGGCACTCGGGCCGATGAGCAGCACACCAGGCAAGGCGATGGCGCCGATCTTCAGCCAGGGCAACCTCGCCACCATCACGCCGACATCGACCAATCCGGACATCACGGATCCGAAATTCGCCGCCCAATATCGCCCTGCGGGCAAGGCCATCTATTTCCGCACGGTCACCACGGATGCCTATCAGGGACCGAACATGGCGAACTACTTCGCCGACACGCTGAAGGTGAAGAGCGTCTATGGCCTCGACGACAGCGGCGCCTATGGCATCGGCATCGCCACCGCGTTCGAGGCTCAGGCGAAGAAGCGCGGCATCGAGGTGATGGGGCACGACCGGCTCGACCCCAAGGCGGCGGACTACACGCCGGCGCTGACCAAGATCAAGTCGCTCGGCGCGCAGTCGATCTACTATGGCGGCGACGCTCAGGCCGGGGTGAAGCTCGCCAAGCAGGCGTACGACCTGGTTCCGAGCCTGATCAAGGCCGGCGGCGATGGCATGTACGGCCCCTCGATCCTGCAAGGCGCGGGCTTCCCGGCTGCCGAAGGGTGGTATGCGACCGTTGCCTGTCCGCACATGATGGAAGATGCCGCGTTGCAGCCCTGGGTGAAGCGCTTCACCGCCAAGAGCGGCCGGCAGCCCTCCGACTATTCAATCACCGCCTATGACGCCGTGCAGGTGGTGATCGACGCAATCGAACGTGTGGCGAAATCGGGCAAGCCGGTTGACCGTGCCAATGTGCGCGATGCGATCGCCGCGACGAAGCTGAACACGCTGCAGGGCGAGGTCAGCTTCGACGACAACGGCGATCTCAGGCAGCGCGTGATCGCGGTATTCCAGGTGAAGCATGACACCGCGCATCCGGTGGATGATCTGATCCATCAGTATAAGTACGTTGGCGTGGCGCCACAGGTGTAGGGCATGACGAAGCAATCGCGATCAATTCTGACCGAGATTGCTTCGCTTCGCTCGCAATGACGGGGGGCTACTCGGCTGCCTTCGCCAGCTCCATTACCGGGCGGCGCTTGCGCGAGCCGACTGCCACCTCGTAGGCGTGGCCCGCCTGAAATAGCACCGCTTCGGCAAACGGCTTGGCGATCAATTGCATAGACACGGGCAGACCGCCGATGCCGAAACCTGTGCATACGCTCATCGCGGGATAGCCGGTCAGGTTGAATGGCATGGTCAGCGACGGCTTCTCCATCGTGGCCCATTTCGGCACTTCGGTGATCTTCGGCGCCTCGCTGGTCTGCGAGGCCGACACCAGGATGTCGTAGCCCGCCATCGCTGTCTTCACTTCCTCGCAGAGCGTGCGGCGACGGCGCAGAGCCTGCACGTAGTCTGTCGCGCGGATCAGTCCACCCAGGGCCATCCTGTCGCGGAACAGTTCGCCGTAGTCATTGAACCGCGTCTTCAGCCAGGGCTCGTGAATCGCGTACGCCTCGGACGATATGATGACCCACCCGCACGCGCTGTAATCCGCCAACGGCGAAAGCTTCACATCGCTGATCTCGGCGCCCAGATGCTCGAACACATCGAGCGCGTGGTTGATGCCGGCGAGTGTCGCGGGACTGACCGGATTGTCGGCCTCGAAGAAATGCCGCACCACACCGATGCGCATTCCCTTCACACCCTTGCCGATGTCCGAGGTGAAATCCGCCACCGGACGATCGGCGCTGGCAGGATCGGCGGGATCGTGTCCGGCCATCGCCTGAAGCAGCAGTGCGCAGTCCTCGACGGTCCACGCCATCGGGCCCGCGTGGTCCATGCTGAATGACAGCGGCAGCACGCCCACGCGACTGACCAGACCGTAGGTAGGCTTGATGCCGGCGATGCCGCACAGCGCCGCAGGCCCGCGGATCGAACCGCCGGTGTCCGAGCCGGTACCGCCGAGGATCATGCCCGACGCGACCGCCGCACCAGTACCGGACGAAGAACCCGCAGTGAAATGCTCGGGATTCCACGGATTGCGCGCGGGCGGCCATGGCAGATCGAACGACGGTCCCGCCCATGGCAAACTCGTGTGTCGAAAGCTTGCCCATCAGCACCACGCCCGCCTCGGCCCACTTGCGCACCGAGGTGGCGTCCTGCGCCGGCACATTGTGTTCCAGCAACCGCGAATGGCCTGTCGTGCGAATGCCGGCCGTGCAGTAAATGTCCTTGTGCCCGATCGGGATGCCGTCGAGCGGCCCCTTCGCATTGCCCGCCATCACCCGCGTCTCGGCTGCACGCGCATCGGCCAGCGCGCGCTCCTCGGTCGGCAGGATGAAGGCATGCAGCGTGTCGTCATACGCCTTCATGCGGGCGATGCAGTCCTTGGTCAGTTCGACCGGCGACAGCTCCTTCGCCGCGATCAGCCTCCCGGCCTCGGCAATCGTGGGTATCGTGTCCATCACCGCACCTCCGGAGTGAACATGTGCGCGGGTTCGATCTCGATCGGCATCGGGGCATTCACCCGCGCGATCATCGCTTCCAGCATCCAGTACGCGTCGTACAGCGTCGTCTTCTGCTCGGCACTGAGCGGCAGGCCGGTCTGCTTCACCATGACGTCGAACTCGGTTTCGCTGACACTGGGTTTCATGCGGACACCTCCTGGGCTGGAACGGGAGCGGCGCGGACGCAGCGCACCATGGCGCCGCCTGGCGACACGGTCACCGGCACCTCGCCATGCGTGCAGATTTCGCGGACATAGCGGCAGCGCGGCGCGAATGAGCAGCCTGGCGGCAGATTCGCCAGGTTGGGTGGCGCACCGGGGATTGTCTCCAGCACGCGGCCACGCAACCCGCCATGCACCGTCGATGCGAGAAGCCCCTCCGTGTAGGGATGCCGCGGCGAACGCATGATCTCGCGCGTTGTCGCGGTCTCGACGAAGCGGCCGGCATACATCACGGCGATGCGATCGGAGATCTCCGCCGCCGCACCCACATCGTGCGTGACGAACACGATCGCCATGCCGAACTCCTCCTGCAACTGACGCAGCAGCAGCAGGATCTGGATCTGCACCGTGACATCGAGCGCCGTGGTCGGTTCGTCGGCAAGCAGCACACTCGGCGAACAGGCAAGTGCCAGTGCGATCATCGCGCGCTGCCGCATGCCTCCCGACAATTCGTGCGGATAGTTCTTCATCCGCCGGGCGGCTGAAGGAATTTTTACGTGGTCCAACAGATCGAGGGTGCGCCGCATCGCGGCGGCGCGACCGACGCCTTCGTGCTGCACGATCGTCTCGGCGATCTGCTCGCCGATCGTATAGACGGGATCGAGCGCCGCCATCGGCTCCTGGAAGATCATCGAGACCGCACTGCCACGCAGCTTCGCGAGCTCCGCAGGCGGCAGCTCGAGCACCGGCTTGCCGTCCAGCCAGACGTCGCCCTCGATCTGCGCGTAATCTGGCAGCAGGCCCATCAGCGCCTTCAGGCTGACACTCTTGCCGGAGCCGGATTCGCCAAGGATGGTCAGTGTCTCGCCGCGTGCCAGCGAGAACGACACACCGTTCACCGCCGCCACATCCATGCCGCGGCGACGGAAGCGCACCGTCAGATCGTTGACCCGCAACACCGGCGCTTCAACGGGCATGATGTCAGGCATGCAGCACCTGCTGTGCATGCGGCAGATGGCAGGCGACGAGATGCGCGCCGCTGTCATCGGCGCCATCCACCGGCGCGGCGAGCGGCGGCACGAGTTCCGCGCAAATTGCCTGTGCGAAGGCGCAGCGGGTGCGGAAACGGCAGCCGGAAGGCGGATTGATCGGGTTGGGCGGATCGCCGGTCAGCGGCATTTCCCTGGTGCGGCGATCGGGATCGAGCGTCGGCTTGGAGGCGAACAACGCGCGTGTATACGGATGCCGCGGGCGGGCGTAGATCGCCTCCACAGGTCCGGTCTCGACGACGCGGCCGAGATACATCACCAGCACGCGGTCGCTGACATACTCGACCACGTTGAGATCGTGACTGATGAACAGATAGGTCAGGTTGAAGCGCGCCTTCAGTTCGGCAAGCAGGTTCAGCACCTGCGCCTCGATCGACTTGTCGAGCGCCGACACCGCCTCGTCGAGGATCACCAGGCGCGGCTCCAGCGCGAGCGCGCGCGCGACGTTCACCCGCTGACGCTGGCCTCCCGACAGTTCGTGCGGATAGCGCCGCGCGTACTGACGCGGGTTCAGCCCGACCTGGGCGAGCAGGTCTTCCGCGCGCGACAACGCATCCTTGGCCGGCAGGCCGTGCATACGCGGCGCATAGGCGACACTTTCTGCCATGGTCATGCGCGGGTTCAGTGACGAGTAGCTGTCCTGGAACACCATCTGCATCTGCCGGCGCATCGCATTCACACTGAGGCCGTGGCGGTCGCCGACCGGATCGCCGTCGAACACCACGTCGCCTGCGTCGGGTTCGATCAGGCGCATGAGCAGGCGCGCGGTGGTGGACTTGCCGCAGCCCGACTCGCCAACGATGCCGAGGGTTTCGCCCTTGCGCACGGAGAAGGAGACGTCGTCGACGGCTTGTACCGTGGCGACCTGGCGGCCCAAAAGCCCGCCGCGAACCGGGAAGTGCTTGCGCAGGTCATTGACCAGCAGCAGCGGCTGCGCAGGGCCGCCGCGATCACGCGGATCAGCGGTCATACTCACTTGTTCAGCCTCACATCCATCGCGCTGCGGAACCCGTCGCTCATCAGGTTGAAGCACATCGAGGTGATGAAGATCATCACGCCTGGCAGCGCCGCGACGTAGGGCTGCACGTAGATCGCCTGGCGCAGCGAGTTCAGCATCAGCCCCCATTCCGCCTGCGGCGGCGTCACGCCGAGACCCAGGAAGCTCAATCCCGCCGAAAGAATGATCGAGACGCTGATCAGGCTGGTCGCGTAGACCAGGATCGGTCCCAGCACATTCGCCAGCACATGATGCCGGATGATCTGCATGGTCGTGGTGCCCGACGCGCGCGCCGCCTCGACAAAATCAAGGTGCCGCGCCTGAGTGGTGACCGTCTCGGAGATCCGCACCATCGGCGGGATGAAAACCACGGACAGCGCGATCACCGAATTCGACAGCCCGTTGCCGAGCAGTCCGCAGATCGCGATCGCCAGCAGGATGGAGGGGAACGCGTAGAACACGTCCATCGTGCGCATGATCAGCGTGCCGAGCAGTCCGCCCGCGTAGCCTGCGAGAATGCCGAGAAAGCCACCGACAACCAGCGAGATGGACACCGGCAGGATACCGGCGAGCAGCGACAGCCGCCCGCCATAACAGAGCCTCGCCCACAGATCGCGGCCGGTCTCGTCGGTGCCGAGCCAGTGACCCGGCGTGCCGATCGGCTTCAATCGCGCGAGCACGCTGCCGGCATACGGATCGGCACCCGCCACCAACGGCGCGGCAATCGAGATGAAGATGATACCGAGCAGGATGACGGTGACTGCGATGGTGACCGGATCGCGCATCAGGCGTTGCCCGACTGCCTTCCAGTAACCCGGCGTCGCCGCGACCGGCGTTATTTCGACCGGAGCGAGTTCGCGTCTGACCAGATCGGCGGTTGCCTGCGACATTGCGTTTACCGGCGGATGCGCGGATCGATCGCCGCCTGGGCGATATCGACCAACAGGTTGAGCACGACGAAGAACGAGGCGAGCACCAGGATCGTCGCCTGGAGCACTGGGATGTCGCGGCGGAAGATCGCGAGGTTCAGCAGATTGCCGGAGCCGGGCCAGTTGAACACGGTCTCCACCAGGATGCTGCCGCCGAGCAGGTAGCCGAACTGCAATCCCATCAGGGCCAGCACGGGCGGGGCGGCGTTGCGGCAGATGTGGCGGATCACCGGCCAACGCGTCAGGCCCTTGGCCGTCAGCGCGCCGACGAACTCCTGACTGAGGATCTCCAATACGGTCGCGCGCACGAGACGGCCGATGACGCCCATTGGAATCAGCGACAGCGTTGCCACCGGCAGCACGAGATACTCGAGTCTGTCGTAAAGCGGCAGCGAGTCATCGCCCATGCCCTGCGCCGGCAGCCAGTCGTGCAGCACGGCGCAGGCGAGTACCAGCACGATGGCGCACCAGTAGTGCGGCAGGCTGACGCCGGTGGTCGCGATCGCGGAGAACAGCTTGTCCGGCCAGCGTCCGTGGAACACCGCCGAGAGCAAGCCGAATACGGTGCCCAGCGTGAAGCCGACCATGCTGCGAGAATGGCGAGGACGAAGGTGTTGCCGAGAGCGGTGATCAGTTGGCCCCACACCGGCGTCGCGTTGAACACTGACAGGCCGAAGTCGCCCCGCAGCGCACGGCCGAGCCAGAGCAGATATTGCAAGTAGAGCGGCTTGTCGAAGCCGAACGCGGCCTTCATCTGGGCGATCACTTCGGGCGAGGCCTCGGGCGGCATGAGCAGGTCGATCGGGTTGCCCGGCACGATGTGGACGAGGCCGAACACGACCAGCGAGACCCCGAGCAGGATCGGGATCGCCTGGATGATGCGGCGGGCGGCAAAAATGAGCATCCTGAGGGCTCCCCGGCGCGACAAGGCTATGCTGCATTGCAGCATTATGCCCAACTTGACCGCAGACGGAGCGATCTGTCCAGCCGCAAATTCAGCCTAGTCTTTAGGCATTTGCCTTCCTGTCTGACCGGACACTAAAATGCTGCATCGCAGCATGGCGCTCCAGTCAGCAAAGCGAGGTAATCGTGCATAATACCGCCATTCACCCCGATGTCGTCAGCCGTGCAAACCAGCGGCGCGGTGGTCTTCGCGTGTTCGACAGCCTAATTCCAGGGCGAACTGCACATATTGTGGTCGACCTGCAGAACGGCTTCATGGCTCCGGGCCAAGTGGCCGAAATCGCCACGGCACGCGAAATCGTGCCCAACGTCAACCGCATCAGCGCCGCGCTGCGCGACGCGGGTGGCCTGGTGGTCTACATCCAGAACACGTTCGATGAGGTCGCCGTCGCCACCTGGTCCACGTTCTTCGAGCATTTCTGCACGCCGGAACGGCGCCAGCGGATGATAGAGACGTTCAGTCCGGGTGCGTTCGGCCACGCCATCTGGCCCGGCCTTGAGGTGCTGCCGCAGGACCTCAAGGTGCAGAAACGTCGCTTCGGTGCCTTCGCACCAGGATCGTCGGACCTGCACGCGATTTTGCAGGAGCGCGACATCGACACGCTGATCGTCACCGGCACCGCGACGCAGGTGTGCTGCGAGTCCACCGCGCGCGACGCGATGATGCTGAACTACAAGGTGTTCTTCATCGCTGACGGCAATGCGACGTTCAACGACGACGAGCACAACGCGACGCTGTCGGCAATGGCGCACGCGTTCTGCGATGTGATCGACACCGACACGATGGTCGGGATGATCGAACGCGTCGGCGCGGAGGCCGCTCTGGCCTGATCCCGTTGCGAAACCACAAACCACCAAGAATGGATAATTCGATGTTCACCAGGCGTGGCTTCATGGCTTCGGCGGCAGGTGCCGCAGTACTTCCGGGAATGCCGGCATTTGCCGCCAGCCCACAGGTCCTCCGGATCGGTATGACCGCGGCGGACCTGCCCACGACGCACGGCATCCCGAACAACGGTGGCGAAGGCTTCCGCTTTCTCGGCTACCCGGCCTACAACTCCATCGTCAACTGGGACTTCACCCACACCGACAAGCTGGCTGACGTCACACCGGGCCTGTTCACTGCGTGGCATGCAGACGAGACCAATCCGCTGCGCTGGATCTGCGAAGTTCGGCAGGGCGTGAAGTTCCACGATGGCTCGGAGTTCAACGCCGACTTCGGTAATCTGGAACCTGCGGCGGATCTACGACGACAAGTCGCCGCAATACGATGCGCCCGCCGCGCCGATCGTACGCGCCACCGTGTCGATGATCGACAAGTTCGAGAAGGCCGACGACAAGACCATCGTCCTGACGACGCAGTACCCGTTCAGCTTCCTGCCCTATCTGCTGACCCGTATCCTGATCGCGAGCCCGACGCAGTGGGAGAAGGTCGGCAAGACCTGGGCGGCGTTCGCCAAGGAACCCTCCGGCACCGGGCCGTTCAAGATCACCAAGGTTGTGCTCGGCCAGTACGCCAGAGATGACACGCAACGACGACTATTGGGACAAGGCGCGCGTCCCCAAGCTAGACAAGATGGTGGTCTACCCGATGCCGGAAGCCACCACGCGCGTCGCCGCGCTACGCTCAGGCCAGGTGGACTGGATCGAGGTGCCGCCGCCGGATTCGATCCCTTCACTAAAGCAGGCGGGATTGCAGATCAGCCTGTGGCCGTATCCCCACACCTATCCGTACGCGCTGAACTGCCTCGACAACTCGCCGTTCAAGGATGTGCGCGTGCGCCAGGCTATCAACTACGCGGTCGATCGCGAAGGCATGTGCAAGATGCTGAACGGCACGGCGAAGCCGGCGATTGGTCTGTATCCGCCCGACAGTCCGTATTTCGGCACGCCGACTAACCGCTACAGCTACGACCCTGAAAAGGCCAAAGCGCTGCTGAAGGAGGCCGGCTACGGGCCGGACAAGCCGGTGAAGGCAAAGATCATGATCTCGACGTCGGGATCGGGTCAGATGGTGCCGATCCCGATGAACGAGTTCATGCAGCAGAACTTCAAGGCCGTCGGCATGGACATCGACTTCGACGTAGTCGAATGGGGCACCATGCTGGTGGCGGTCCGCGCGGCGCCCACCGCGCCGCAGTCGCACGGCGACGACGGCATCAACATCAGTCTCAGCTTCACCGATCCCTCGTCGATGTTCCGCTACTACGCGATCGATAGCTTCTCGCCGACCAACTACAACTGGGGCCACTGGAGCAATCAGGCCTGCACTGACCTGCTGAAGAAGGCGCAGGCGACGTTCGATCCAGCCGAACAGATGAAGTTGCTGACGCAGGCCCACGCGATGGTGGTGGACGAGGCGCCGTGGCTGTTCATCGTGCACGACCTCAATCCACGGGCGATGAACAAGAAGGTGACGGGGTTCCATCCGGCGCAGAGCTGGTATCAGGACTTCACCAGGATCAGCATGACGTAGCGGGACTATGACTGCGCGGCCCGCGGCAGTCAGGCGCGGCGGGCTATGGCGTGATAGATGATCAGCACCACGACCGAACCGATAACCGCCACGAACATGCTGTAGAGGTTGAAGCCAGTCACCCCGGCAGCGCCGATGAGGCTGAACAGAAAGCCGCCCACGATCGCGCCGACAATCCCCAGCACGATGTCGAGGATGACCCCTTCGCCTGATTTGTTCACTATCTTGCTGGCGATGAAGCCTGCGATGAGACCCAAGATCAGCCAGCCGATGATCGACATGGGAAGTATCTCCATTCCTGGACGTCGTGCGGCGGATCACGCTCCGCCGTGGCCATTAGGCGGACGCTGATCGTCGTCCCGCGACGTAGCGAACGCCGCCTGCTTCCGTGTGCTCCTCATGCATTGTCCCTGCCGGAACGCTGCAGGAGTCACCCGGCCCGTAAGTTACCCTGTCCTCGCCGAAGACGAGCGTGATCGACCCGTCGAGCACGAACACGCGCGCGTCAAACCCATGCGCGTGCGCGTCGCGATGCACGTTGGGTTCGAATCTCCCCTTCGCTCACCTCATAGCCTTCATCACGAAGAACCGCCTCGAATTCTGCTCTGGTCATGGCATTCGTGCCCCCTGTAAGGGAGGTTCTATGCACGGGTGCCTGCCCGGGTCAACGGAATGCCATAACCGCCGGAAATCGGCCGCCGCACAGGGGAGAACAGCATGGTCCAGGATCCAACCATTGCGCAAGCATCCTCTGACGATGAGGAACGCGCCAAGGTACGCAGGGCACAAAAGGTTCTGGAACGCTCCTCGACGAGCATCGGGCAGGTCTGCCTCATTATCCTGACCGTGCTGGCCGTGCTCTATACGCTGTTCTTCGCTGCGGCGATCATCCTACCCTTCGTGCTGGCGCTGGTCCTGGCGCTGGTGCTGGGCCCGGCGATGCGCCTGCTGAACCGTCGATTGCGCATTCCGCGAATGATCGCGGCGCTGCTGCTGATCGTCGCGTTGTTCAGCGTTGTGGGGGCGATGGGTTATGCGCTGTCCGTCCCGGCCTCCGGTTGGATCGCCAAAGCTCCGCAATCGCTGCCCGCTTTGGTCGATAAACTGCGGTTTCTCGAGAAGCCAATCCGATTGGTGCAACACGGCGTGCAGCAACTGCAAAATCTGATGTCGCAGAGCGGCGACCAGCCGGCTGCTCAGAACGCGCCCCCTCCCGGCCCGGCAGCATCGCAATCCGCCGATGTTGGTGGCAGCCTCATGGGTATCGGCTCATCGGTTCTGCAAGGTGGCCGCGCCTTCCTGGGTGAGGGCTTCACCTTGATGCTGCTCCTGTTTTTCTTCCTGGCATCGAGCGATACGTTGCTGCGCCGATTTGTCGAGATACTGCCGCATTTCGACGAAAAGCGCCGGGCGGTCTCGATCGTGACTGAGATCGAGGACAACATATCGCGTTACCTGCTGACGATCACGCTGATGAACGCGCTGGTCGGGCTGTTCGCCGGATTGGCGGTCTGGCTCCTGGGAATGCCAGACCCGCTCCTGTTCGGAACCTTAGCCTTCCTGCTCAACTACATTCCGATCATCGGCCCAGTGACCGGAATGGTGATCTTTTTCTTCGTCGGCGTCTTCACCTTCGCATCCATCTGGCAAGCCTTGCTTCCCGCGGCGATTTACCTCGGAATCCATGTGCTGGAAGGCGAGACGATCACGCCAATGCTGCTCGCGCGTCGCTTCACCCTGAACCCGGTCATGGTGATTTCATCACTGATGTTCTGGGACTGGCTGTGGGGCATACCAGGAGCGTTGCTCTCGATGCCTCTGCTGGCGGTCACCAAGATCGTGTGTGACCACATCGAGTGGCTCATGCCGCTTGGCCATCTGCTGGGTGGCACCTCGGCGAGGTCGAAAGCCGATTGAATTCTTGGTGCTTCGCTACGCTCGCGATGACAACTTCTGCATGAACTCCTGCAGCGCCGACGCCCATTTCGCAGCATCGGCGCCGGATGCGAGGTGACCCAGTTCGCTGTCGATCTCGAAATAGCTCGCTTCAACGCCGGCGTCGTGCAAGCTGGCCATCACACCAGGCGCCAGACTCGGTGGAAACAGCTCGTCCGTGCGCGACAGCACATACAGCACCGGCACGCGGATACGGTGCAGCTCCGGCGTCACGTCGTATGCCTCCATCGCCCGGCCCAGGATCAGCAGCGAGTTCGCGTCGAACTGCTTCGCCCACACCGACGCCAGCCGCGTGATCTCCGCCTCAGACGCGTTCATGCCATAGCGCTTCAGCGTCTCCACCCGCAGTGCCAGCAGGCTGTCGAACATGCCCGGCGTGTCGTAGTAATCGCCGCCGTGCCAGTTCGGGTTCTGCTCGAACCGAGCCAGAAGCGTCGCCACGCGGTCGCGGCTTTGCGCGCGCGGCGAAGACACCACCGGGACAACGCCGTCCATGTCGTCGGGAAACGTCACCGCCCACTGGAATGCCTGGAACCCACCGTATGACGGGCCCACCACCGCGCGCATATGCTTCACGCCGAGATGGTGCAGCAGCCGGCGCTGCGCGGTCACGATGTCGGCCACGGTGATGTTCGGGAAGCGCGAGCCATACGGGCGTCCGGTGCGCGGATCGCGCGTCGCGGCGTTGGTCGAGCCGTAGCTGGACCCCAGCATGTTGGAGCACACCACGAAGCAGCGATCGGTATCGATCGGCGCGCCCGGCCCGACCAGCGTGCTCCACGAGCCTTCGGACGAACCCGCGCCCGATTCGATCATACGGTGTCCGCTGGTATAGCCGTGCGTCACCAGCACCGCGTTGCGACCATCCGCCGCGAGCCTGCCGCGCGTGCAGTACGCGATGGTGACCTCCGGCATCACCTCGCCGTTCTGCAGCCGGAAATCGGCGAAGGTGAAGCTCGCGTGCTGGGTCTCGCTCATGCCGTTCTCCTTGCGGAGCCCCGAGCCCCTCCCGCAATCAACCAGCGGAGGGGCTCGGTGCCGACGCTACGGGTGGTTGGCCCGATGCAGCGGACCGCGAACGATCTGACCCGGAAGCGCGTCGGTCAGTTCGCCGTTGTCCAGCAGCACCGTGCCGTTGACGACAACATAGTCGATCCCGACGGCGTCGCGCTTCACCCGCGCCCCTCCGGCCGGCATGTCGTTCACGGGCACGCGCGGCTTCGGTGCGATCGTGTCAGGATTGAAGATGACCAGATCCGCCACCTTCCCCGGGGCGACAAAGCCGCGGTCGTCCATGTCGTGCATCAACGCGGTCCTGCCGGTGAGCCGGTGCACCGCCTCCTCGAGCGACATGATCTGCTGTTCGCGCACCCAATGTCCCAGCAGATTGGTGCTGTATTCATGGCGGTCGGCCGAGTGCGGACGTGCGCCGCCATCGCTTGTGCCAATCACCGTATAGGGCGAGCCGAGGATCTGCTTCTGCGCTGCCGGATCGGTGTTGCGGTCAACGCCGATGAAGAAGGTTTGCAGATCTTCGTCCAGCGACAGATCGAGGAACGCATCCATCACGCTCTTGCCCTGCTCCTGGGCGATCTGTGCGACGCTCTTGCCCTCGAGCCCGCGGTTCCGCTCGTGCTGGGTCATGAAGACCTGCACAAGGTCCCAGCGCCGGTTGAAGAAGCCGCGCGCGCGACCGCGCCGGTCGGTGCCAGGCCTCTCCTGCGCCACAGTGCCTTCCACCGCCTCGGCGCTGAGGGACTTGCGGGTTTCTGGGTCGCGGAAAGCCTTCATCCGCTCCTGGTACGGCAGCGCCATGACCTTGTCCCAGGTCGGCATGCCGGCGAACAGGCTGTTTGGATTGGTCAGATCCTCATCCTGCGGAACGTCGAGTCCGAGCCGCAGATCGAAGATCGGGCCGGCGACGACGGAGACGCAGGAGCCGTAGCAGCGGGCGCCCGAGTGGAATGCATCCTCCAGCCAGCGCAGATGCTCCTGCCATTCCTCGGGGCGTTCGATTGGCTGGGTGACGAGATTATAGATGGTCGGGCGACCGGTGCGCGCGGCAAGGTCGCGGGCCATCTGGCGTGTCGCCTTTGTGCCGCCGGGAGCGCCGCCTGAGACCTGCATGACACCGGTCCCTAGCTCGCCAAGCACATCGGCGAGTGCCAGCCGCTCCGCATCGGTACCGACACCGGCGGGATCGCCGCGACCTAGCGGTGAGGTGCTGAACCCCAGCGCGCCGGCGTACATCGCGTCGCTGATCAGCCGCTTCATCTGGGCAAGTTCTTCGGGCGTTGCTTCGGCTCGCTCCGAGGCTGCCTCACCCATCACATAGCGGCGGATTCCCGAATGACCCACCAGTGTGCCCACATTGCAGCCGCGCCGCTTGCCGAGTGCGTCCATGTACTCGGCGACCGACTCCCAGGTGAAGTCGATGCCCTGGCGCATCACGCTCATCGGGATGGCCTCGGCTTCCGCGAAGAACTCAAGATACCAGTCATGGTCGCCAGGCCGAGCCGGCGCGATGACCTGGCCGCACTGACCGACCAGGATCGTGGTGTGGCCGTTCTGAACCGAGGAACCGCAATACGGATCCCACAGTGCCTGCGGATCGAAGTGCGTGTGGTGATCGATGAATCCAGGCGCGACCACCCGCCCGGCGGCGTCGATGGTGCGCTTGGCGCCGCCGTTATATTTCCCTACGCCGACAATCTTTCCTTGGTTTACCGCCACGTCCGCCTGGAATGACGGCTCGCCGGAACCGTCCACGACACGGGCATTCTTGATCAGCAGATCGTACGTCATCGCTCTTCCTCCTCATCAGGCAAAATCTTGTCGAATGAGGGCCGTTGCGGCGCGCCGATTACGAATGAACCGGCTGTCGCGCCAGCTCCCTTTCGCAATTTTGCGGAGAGGCTAGGCCTCACTCGCAATTCCAGCAATACGCTTGTTTTCGCGCACACTGGTCCTGCTCGCTGACCCGGTGATAGGCTCGCGCAAAATCGATCGGAGAGGAGACCATCATGCCCGTTCTGAGGCGGCCGGACGGCGAGATCTATTACGAGGAATACGGCCAGGGCTATCCCATCCTGCTGTTCGCGCCAGGCGGCATGCGCTCACGCGCCGAAATGTGGCACGATCCGGTCGACGGCCCGCCGCGGCCATGGAGTGACTGGACGCAGTCGCTCGCTGGCAACTATCGCGTCATCGCGATGGACCAGCGCAACGCCGGACGTTCACGCACTGCGATCGAGGCCAACCACGGCTGGCACACCTACGCCGCCGATCATCTCGCGCTGATGGATCATCTCGGCTTCCGCCGGTTTCACACGCTGGGCGGCTGCATTGGCGGCAGCTTCTGCCTGAAGCTTTGCGAGATCGCACCCGAGCGCGTCACTGCCGCGGTGCTGCAGAACCCGATCGGCCTGCATCCTGATCATCCAGAGTATTTCCCGGAGAGTTTCGCAGAGTGGGCCAAGGAGCAGAAAGCCGAACGCCCGCAGCTCGACGACGCGAAGATCGCTGCGTTCGGCAAGAACATGTGGGGCGGCGAGTTCGTGTTCTGCGTCAGCCGTGAATTCTGCCGCCGATGCAGAGTGCCGACCTTTCTGCTGCCAGGCATCGACAAGCCGCATCCCGCCGTAACATCGGCGGAACTTGCGCAACTGCTGCCGGGCATCGAAGTGCTGGAAGACTGGCGCGGGCCTGAGCATCTGGATGAGCAGTCGCGCCGCGTGCTGGCTTTCCTCGAACGGCACACGCCGAAGGAGACCCGCAAGGCGGCATAAGGGAGGTGGCCATGGCAATCATAGTCGGTTCCGGTGAGCATCGATACGAGGTGATTGAGAACTGGGGCAAGTTACCTGACGGCTGGCACTACGGCGAAGTCGCCGCGGTGGGCGTGGACAGCAAGGACAATGTCTACGTCTTTGCCCGTAGCGAGCACCCGATGATGGTTTTCGATCGCGAAGGGAATTTCCTGCGTTCCTGGGGCGAAGGTCTGTTCAGGCGCCCGCACGGTGTGCACCTGGCACCTGACGATACGATCTACTGCACCGACGATGGCGACCATACGGTGCGGCGGCTGACACTCGAGGGAAAACTGCTGCTTGAGATCGGCGTGCCCGGCGAACCGGCACCGATGTATGGCGGCGATCCGTTCAACCGCTGCACGCACACCGCGCTGTCGCCCGAAGGCGACCTCTACGTCGCCGACGGCTACGGCAACGCCCGCGTGCACAAATACTCGCCGAACGGCAAGCTGCAGTTCTCCTGGGGCGAGCCGGGCACCGATCCGGGCGCGTTCAACGTCGTGCACAATATATGCTGCGACGAGGACGGATGGATATACGTGGCTGATCGTGAGAACCATCGTGTGCAGGTGTTCGACGGCAAGGGCAAGTATCACGCGCAGTGGAACAACCTGCATCGACCGTGTGGGCTGTGCATGACGCGCGGACGCAACCCGCTCGCCTATATCGGCGAGAGCGGTCCCGGCATGGCGGTGAACGCGAAATCGCCCGGTATCGGACCTCGCGTCAGCATCGTAACGCATGAGGGCAAGCCGATCGCGCGTCTCGGCGACGCAACGCGCGAGCGCGCGAGCCAGTTCATCGCCCCGCATGGCGTGGCGATCGATTCACGCGGCGATATCTATGTGGGCGAGGTGGCGCGCACCGCGATGCGCAACCGCGGCACGCCGATCGCACCGGAACAGGATATCCGCTGCATGCAGAAACTGGTGAAGCTCGCCTGATGTTGAGCGACGAACGCAACCGGCTGCTGACCGAGGTCAGCCCCGGCACAAAGATGGGTTCGCTGTTGCGCCGCTATTGGCAGCCGATCGCGGCGGTCGCCGAACTGGAGGACAACCCCACCAAGGCAGTGCGGCTGTTTGGGGAAGACCTCGTGCTGTACAAGGATCTTTCGGGCAACTACGGTCTGCTGGAACGCCACTGCCCGCACCGCAGCGCCGATCTCAGCTACGGCATCGTCGAACAGTGCGGTCTGCGCTGCAACTACCACGGCTGGATGTTCGACGAAACCGGCGCCTGCCGCGAGCAGCCGTTCGAGGACATCGACGCACCGCAGATCCGCTTTCGCGACCAAATCCGCATCCGAGCGTATCCCGTCGAGGCGAAGGCGGGATTGCTTTGGGCTTATCTGGGGCCGGAGCCTGCGCCGCTGGTGCCGAACTGGGAACCCTTCTGCTGGGGCAACGGATTCGTGCAGATCGTGTTCTCGACCGTTCCCTGCAACTGGTTCCAATGCCAGGAGAACTCGATCGACCCGGTGCATTTCGAGTGGATGCACGACAACTGGGGAAGCCGGCTGGCGGGGCACAACGGCCCCTATGCGCCACGCCATCTCAAGCTGGCATTCGATGAGTTCGACTATGGCCTGGTCTATCGCCGCGTGCGCGAGGACTCAGACGAGACCAGTCAGCTATGGACGGTCGGCCGTGTCTGCCTGTGGCCGAACGCACTGTTCACCGGCAATCACTTCGAGTGGCGCGTGCCGATCGACGACACGAACACGCTGAGCGTCGGCTGGTTCTTCACGCGTGTGCCGAAGGATCGCGAACCCTACGTTCAGAACAGCATCCCTTACTGGTACTCGCCAATCGTCGATGAGAAGACCGGGCGCTGGATCACCAGCCACATCATGAACCAGGATTTCGTTGGCTGGGTCGGACAGGGCGCGATCACCGACCGCAAGCGCGAACATCTGGGGCGCAGCGACCGCGGCATCATCATGATGCGCCAGCGCTTCTTCCGGGACCTCGATACGGTCGCTTCCGGCGGCGAGCCGACGGCGATCGTGCGCGATCCGGAGTTGAACCGCTGCATCACTCTGCCGATCATCGGCCGCAAGCAGTTCGTTGAAGGCCTGACACGCGACGAGATCGAGCGGGAACGACCAGGCATCGCGCCCCGCCGCGAGTTCCCGTTTCTCGTGGGCCAACCGGAAGCAGTACAGGCGCGCCTATGACGAGGCGATGGGGTTCAGCAACTGACGCCACCGCATGTCATTGCGAGGAGCGAAGCGACGAAGCAATCTCGGTCACGTCTGGCGGCACCGCAATCCCCAGCAGCCGCGCGGCATTCAGGCCAAGGATCGCGGCGCGTTCCTCTGCATTCAGCCCACCCGCGCCTTCAATAAATCCGATCGGGTCCACCTCGCCCATGTCGGCGGGATAGTCCGTGCCCATCAGAACATGGTCGGCACCGTACTGCCGCACGAGATAATCCAGTTGCGGATGCGTGTATACCAGAGAATCTAAGTATAGCCGCTTGAGATACGCTGTCGGCACCGCGCGGATCTGCTCGCAGCAATCGGGGCGCGCACTGGCGGCATGATCGATGCGGCCTGAATAGGCCGGCAGATAGCCGCCGCCGTGTGCCAGCACCAGCTTCAAGTCCGGACATTGCTCCAGCACGCCGCCGAAGATCAGGTGATGCACAGCCACAGTGGTGTCCAACGGATTGCCGATCACGTTGGTGAAGTAATGATCGGCAAAGCGCCGCGCCTCGGTGAACCCGGTGGGATGCATGAAGATCGTCAGCCCGAGTTCCTCGGCTTTGGCGAATATGCTGCGGAAGCGCTCGGCCGACAGATCCTCGCCAGCGACGTTGGTGGCCATCTCGATGCCGCGCAGCCCAAGCGATCGGTGTAGCCGCTCGAGTTCGGCTACCGCCAGTTCGGGCGCCTGAAACGGAACCGTGCCCAAGCCAACGAAACGATCCGGGTGGCGTGCCACGATGTCGGCGATGTTGTCGTTGATCAGGCGTGCGGTGGCGATGCCGAGGTCGGGCGGCGTGTCGTAATAGGTCTGATTGGGCGCCGGTGTGAGCGCCTGGATGTCGATCCCCATCACGTCCATGTCGGCGAGCCGCTTCTCCACCGAAGTGAACTGCACGCGCGTCCGTTCCACCTGCTGACGGTTCACCTCGCGCGTGCGCGCATTGGCGAACACTTCGCGCGGCCGGCGATCGACGGCGCCCGACGCACGGAACATTGCTTCGGCCGCTTCGGTCAGTACGTGGCAATGGATGTCGACTGTGAAGTGCTTGCCGCGCGGATGTGGCGGCCCGGGAAACCGGCCGGGGATGCGTGCATCGGAAGGCAGGCAACTGAACAGCATTTACGCGGCTCCCGTATCTACGAAGCGCCTGATCTGCGGCGCATTCATGCCGGCAAGACCCATGCGATCGAGCGTACGCGCCTCGGCGGCGAAGTCTTTGCCGGTCATCGCGTGCACCAGTCTGACCAGCGCATCGATCGTCGGCGTCGGCACGCCGGCCGCGGCACCGAGTGCGCTCATCGGGATCAGTCCGACCGGCACGTCCTCGGTGATGTATTTGTGGTCGAACGACTTCGGCGTGCCCGTCGCCTGATACGGGCCGTCGCTGTTGGTGGTGAGCAACTGACAGGCCTCCACCAGGTCCGCGCCGCGCACGCCGTAGACGCGATCGAACCAATTTTCCAGCGTCGGCACCGCTGCGCCGAGCGCCGCAGCCACCGCGACGCGTTCGGCGTTGATCGCCTGGTAAAGCCGAGCGACCGATGGCGTCACGCCCTCGGCATAGAATTTGTAGGTCTCGCCTCGATCGATCTTGCCGGCATTGCCGACGCAGTTCGCCACATGCAGCATCGCGTTCGCGTTGGTGAAGCCGGTGTGGATCACACTCGGTGCGGCCACAGCATGGGGGAACAAGGGCCCCAGGCGCGAAAACACCGAAGCGATGCGGCGGCCGGGGAACGACGCGATCTGCAGCCAACGCTTCTTCACGATCGGCCTAATCCGCGTCGGCGACAGCCGCCAGTTGGAGAACGGATAGTTGTCCATCTCGGCGACATCGACATCCGCGCGGCAGCCCGCCGTATCCAGCGCACGACGCACCACCAGCGAACCGCCGGTGTTGCCCTGGATCAGCAGGATGATCTGGCCATCGCACAGCAACGGCGCAAGCGACCGCGCCACCGCCTCCTGTGCATTGCCGCCGGTGACCACGATGATGACCTCAGCGCCATCGACAGCCTGCGCAAGGTCCGTCGTCGCATACTCGACGGCCGCGAGGCCGCCGGGTTCCACATCGACACCGCCATGCGCACGGATATCAGCGAGCCGCGTGTCGTCGAGATCGTGCAGCCGCAGCCGATGCCCTGCCAGACCCAACTCGGCGACCAGATAGACCCCACCTATGCCGGCGCCGATGATCGCAACCGTTGTCATGCGATCACGCGGGCCTGCCGCAGTTCACCGAGCGTGTCGCTGTCATAGCCCAGCAGTCGCCCCAGCACTTCGTCGGTGTGTTGTCCCGGCGTCGGCACCGGACCGACATGGCCCGGCGTCTTCGACATCTTCACCGTCACGCCTGGCACATAGAGTTCGCCGGCGACAGCGTCCTCCATCTTCACCAGCATCTCGCGTTCCCAGAGATGCGGATCCTTCGCGACCTCGGGGATCGTGCGCACCGGTGCCACCGGCACGCCGATTTCCATCAACGCCGAGCAGATCGTCTCCACCGGTCGCTCGGCGCACCACGCCTCCAATGCCTTGCGCGCATCGCCACTGCCCTGGCCGGCGGTGATCGGTTCGGCACCGCTTGAGCTTCCACCCGAAACCAGTTGCGACAACCGTCCCGCCATCTCGCGGCCACCGGCCGAGATCACGACGTAGCCATCCTTCGCGCGATACGGTGGCCGGCCGCCTTCGCCGCCTTCCTCGCCGGTGGCAAGATAGTACGATGTCGGTATCTCCACCATCGTCAGCGCTGAATCGAGCAGGCAGACGTCGACAAGTTGCCCCTCGCCCGTGCGATCGCGATGTCGCAATGCGGCCAGCGCGCCGATCGTGGCGTGCAGCGCGGTATAGCGATCCACAACGGATGATGCGGTTCCCAGCGGCTGGCCCACCGGCTGGCCGGTCAGCGACATCAACCCGCTCATCGCCTGACCGAGCGGATCGAATGCGGGCCGATCGGTGTAGGGGCCGTATTGCCCGAAGCCCGACACGGACACCAGGATGATGCCGGAATTCAGCGCGCGCAGCTTTTCGTACTCGAACCCCATTGCCTTCATCGTGCCAGGCCTGAAATTCTCCAGCACGATATCCGCGGTCTTTACCAGATCAGCAAAGATCTCCTTGCCGCGCGGAGTGCGCATATCGAGGCAGATGCTCTTCTTGCCGCGATTGTAGACGGTGAAATAGATGCTCTGGCCACGCACCATCGGCGCGTGCTTGCGCGTCTCCTCGCCGCCCATTCGTTCTATCTTGATCACCTCGGCGCCGAGATCGGACAGGATCATCCCACCGCGTGGGCCCGCCTGATAGCGTGCCAGTTCGAGCACGCGGACTCCGTCGAGACTGAGGCTCATGGCGATACCTCCCTGTTGTCATTACCAGCGAGCGTAACGGCGAAGCGGTCTGGGTCAAGCAACGTCCGCGCGGCGCCGCTTCAGGATCTCAGCAACCCGCCGTCGATCGGGATAACCGTGCCGGTCACATAATCGGAGAGATCGGTGACCAGGAACTCCACCACTTTGGCACAGTCCTCCACGGTGCCAAGCCGTCGCAGCGCGACCTGTTCCGTCCGATCGCGATTGGCGTTGGCGCTGCCGGGGATCACCGTCGCCATGATGCGTCCGGTCGCGATGGTGCCTGGCGCGATGCAGTTGGCGGTGATGCCGTACGGCCCAAGATCCTGCGCGAGATACTTCGTGTAGTGCGCGATCGCCGCCTTCGCCGCGCCGTAATGCGCATAGCCGCCGTCCGACGAAGGTGACAGACCCGCCACCGAACTCACCGTGACGATCTTCCCCGCCCGCTGCTGCTTCATGATCGGCGCGACGGCGTTGCAGCAATAGACCGTGCCGAACAGGTTCATGCTGGTCACCAGGCTCAGCAACGCGGGGTCCAGCGTGCTCGCCTTGGTGTCCACCGGACGCCCGCGCCCGCCACCGGCATTGGCGACCAGCACATCCACGCGCCCCCACTCTGCGAAGACGCGCTGTACCATTGCGGCGACGGCCTTCTCATCGCAGACATCGACCTCGATGCCGATCGCGTCGCCGCCGCCGGCCTTGATCTCCGCGACGGTGCTCTCGCCGGTCATCGATTGTGCCTCGGTCTCGAATTCCTCGAACGACTTCAGGTTGAGATCGGTCACCGCGACTTTGGCACCCAGCCCCGCGAGGCGTCGCGCATAGGCGCGGCCAAGACCGCGCGCGGCTCCGGTGACGATCGCGACCTTGCCGTCAAGCTTGCCCATCTGCCTGCCTCCCGTATGCCAGCCCCGCCGCCGCCAGGTCCTCAAGCGCGCTGCCGACCGACTTGAACAGCGTGATCTCCGCCGGGTCGCGCCGTCCAGGTGTTTCGCCACGGCACAGTGAGAACAGGCTGCCCGCGATGTCCTCACGGCGCAGCACACCGTGCGCGATCGGATCAATCAGATCGCCCGCCTCGGCCAGTGCAGCGTCGGTGTCGATGAACACGCGAGAGCGCCGAACCGCGTCATCGTCTGCCTCGCGCATCGCCGGTGTGAAGCCGCCGATCAGATCCAGATGCGTTCCTGGCCGCAGCCATTCGCCGCGCACCAGCGGTACATGCGACAAGGTTGCACATGAAACTATATCGGCCTGTTGCACCGCCGCGGCGAGGTCGGTCACCGCCTCAGCGCCAAGCCGAGCGGCGAGACGCTCGGCACCTGCTGGGCGGATGTTCCAGACCATCACGCGCTCGATCGGCCGCACCAGACGGTACGCCTCGGCCATCAGCCCGCCGACATGGCCGGAGCCAACGATCAGCAGCGATTTCGCATCCTCGCGGGCAGAGAAAAGACCCGGCGAGCGCCGATGCAGCGGCAGTGCGGCGGCGGGTGATCTCGCCGCCGTCGATCAGCGCGAGATGCTGACCGGTCGCGCCATCGCACAAGAGATAGCTTGCCGACACCGCAGGCAGTCCGCGCGCACCATTGCCGGGAAAGACCGAGACCACCTTCACGCCAACCAGACCATTCGCGCGCCAGGCTGGCATCAGCAGCAGCGCGGCCGTGGTGCCATCGGATTGCGCGATGTCGTGGCGATGACGCAGCGGCACCTCGGCTCCGGACACGAAAGCCTCGCGCAGTGCCGGGATCAGCCGCTCGAACGGCAGCGCCGCGGCGGTCTGCGTGGCGTCGAGGATCTTCATGCGTTGCGCCGTGCCAGCGTACGCACCTGAGTCTCGACCGCGGCCAGATCATTCGGCAGCACGCTGAACCGCTCCGGACGATCGAACAGATCGGCAAGCCGCGGAGGCAGAGCAGGGCGCATGCCGGTGGCACGCTCGACCGCGTCGGGAAATTTCGCCGGATGCGCCGTCGCCATAGCGATTGTCGGCACACCGTGGCCCGGTGGATTGGCCACCGCAGCGGCGACACCGATCGCGGTGTGCGGGTCAGCCAGGTACCCGCTCACCTCGTGCAGGCGCGCGATCTCCTGTTCGGTTCCGGCATCGTCCAGCCGGAAGCCGTGGAACACAGTGCGGCAGCGATGCCAGGCCGGGCCGGGTACCGCCATCTTCCCGCTGCGGCGGAACTCCGTCATCGCATCGGCGGTAGCGTGCGCGTCGCGATCCAGCAGCTCGAACAGCAGGCGCTCGAAGTTTGAACTCACCTGGATGTCCATGCTGGGCGACAGGCTCGGTTCAACCGTCGCGATCGACATGTCGTTGGAAGCCAGGAAGCGCGTCAGGATGTCGTTGCGATTGGAACCGACGATCAGCCGCGTCACCGGCAGGCCCATGCGCCGCGCGGCCCAGGCCGCGAAGACGTTGCCGAAATTACCTGTCGGCACGCTGAACGCGACTTCGCGATCCGGTGCGCCGAACTCCAATGCGGCGGCGACGTAATACGGAATCTGCGCGGCGATGCGCGCCCAGTTGATCGAATTCATCGCCGAGAGATGCAGCTCCTGGCGGAACGGCGCATCGGCAAATATCGCCTTCACCAGATCCTGGCAGTCGTCGAACGTGCCCTCGATCGCGATGTTGCTGACGTTGGGCGCGGCGACCGTGGTCATCTGCCGACGTTGCACCTCGCTGATCCGGTTGTGCGGATGCAGGAACGCGATGTCGATGCGGTCGCGTCCAGCACTGGCCTCGATGGCTGCCGAACCAGTGTCACCCGAGGTGGCACCGACGATCATCACCCGTGCATCGCGGGCCGCCAGGACATGATCGAACAGGCGGCCGACCAGCTGCAGCGCCATGTCCTTGAAGGACAGCGTCGGACCATGAAACAGCTCCTGCACGAACAGGCTCGTGTCGAGCTGGATAAGCGGCACGACAGCGGGATGGCCGAAGCCAATATACGCATCGCGGCACAGCGTCGCCAAAGTGGCAGATGGGATCGAGTCACCGACAAACGGTTGGATCAACCGCGCGGCTAACGCGTGATACGGCAGGCCGCGCATCGCGCGCCAATCGGCGGCCGAATAGTGCGGCCAGGTCTCGGGAACATAGAGCCCGCCATCCTCTGCCAGCCCGGCCAGCAGCACGCCGGAAAAGTCGCGGATCGGCGCCTGGCCGCGGGTGGATACGTAACGCATGCCGCCACAGTAGTCCGCGTCCGGGCCGGCTGGAATGCCGTCAGATCTTGCGGCTGTCGTAAGCCCAGTGCAGCAGCGCCTGGCGCTGGCGGCGGCGGCACGTCAGGTCGCCGGGTTCGCAGTTGCGCTCGATCTGTCGGATGTGCCGTCGTATCGCTTTCCAGCGCCTGATCTGCCGGCGATCTTCTTCGGGCATCCGTCGACCCACGTAGTAGCGGCAATACCATTGGAACCAGCCGCGCGGATCGTCGGGGTGGATCCAGCCCTTGGCGCGCCAGACCTTCAATGGCTGACTCGCATCGACACCGAAGCAGTTCAACGAACAGTCGCGCTGGCCAGCGGCAAGCTTCGCGTGGGCGAACCAGCTCGCGGGAAACTCATCGCGCGAGTCGGTCATGTACTTGCCGCAGAAGATGCCCAGCCGCAGCATTTCCTGCGGCGTAAGCTCGGGCTGGAACTCCGGGTCGAACGCGCGCCCGATCGGCACGACGCACTCATAGCGATAGTCCTGCTGCATCGTGTCGTTCACCACCACGATCCGCCTGGGCATTCGAGCAGTCCCTACGAATGTTTGGTCACCGTGAAGTGCAGCCCGCAGGCGCCGTTGGTGACGTCGCCTTCGATCTTCGGTCCGGTCTGTCGACCGACCAGCGTGATGCCTTCCGCGCTGCCGCTGACCGTCCCGTCGGCCGCAATCGTGGCATTGACCCAGGTATCGGCGCTCCAACGGAACTGGAATGCGCTGGCGCTCACCTCGATGCGTACCAGCCCCGGATGTGGGCACGCTCGGCTGCCAGCCTGAAACCGCGTGCTGGTACCGACATATTCGCCGTCGATCGCCTGCCCAGACTTTGCCGGTGTCGCGGGCGATGGCGGCGCTGGTTTTGCGGCACAGGCTGCCAGCACGGCGCAGAGTGCCGCGCACAGATACACGCGAACGTTGTGCATTATGACTCGTTCAATGGAGATAGCGGGCGGTCAGATGCGACTGGAAGTCGGCTGGGTCGAGCGGCTTGCCGGTCGCCTGTGACAGAAGCGCGTTGAACTCGAACAGGCTGCCCTGGCCGTGCACCTTGGCGCGCAACCACTTCAGTAGCGGCGCAAGGTCACCGCGGCCGAGCGCCGCGTCGACGTCCGGGACTTCTCGCCGTGCCGCCGCCATCAGTTGTGCCGCCGCCATCGCGCCCAGCGTGTAGCTGGGGAAATAGCCGAACGCCCCGTCGTACCAATGGATGTCCTGCAGGCAGCCTCGCGCATCGTCGGGCGGTACGATGCCGAGCAACGCGCGGAACCCGTCGTTCCATGCTCCAGGCAGGTCCGCGACCGTCAGTGTCCCCGCAACCAATGCCTGCTCCAGGCGGAACCGCAGGATGACATGCGCGGGATAGGTCATCTCGTCGGCGTCCACGCGTATGAAGCCACGCTCGACACGTCGCCACAGCCGCGCCAGGTTGGCCGGCTGATACGGCGCGGCATCGCCACCGAACGTCTTGTGCAGCTCAGGACCCAGCCAGCTCAGAAAGCCGTCGGAGCGGCAGGCCTGCATCTCCACGATCAGCGACTGGCTCTCGTGCGTCGCCATGCCGGCTGCCTCGCCCACCGGCTGGCGCGCCCATGCGGTGGGCAGACCGCGTTCGTACAGCGCATGGCCGGTCTCGTGCACCACCGCGAGCACCGCCTGTGTGAAGTCGGCCTCGACGTAGCGCGACGTGATGCGCACATCGACCGGCGTGCCGCCAGAGAACGGATGCGCGGAACGATCCAGCCGGGCATGGGCGAAATCCAGCCCCAGCCGCTCCGCCAGATGGCGACATAGGGCCTCCTGCACCGCGACAGGGAAAGGATCCTGCGGCCGCAGCGGTGGTGGATGGCGTGCCTGACGCTCCTCTGCCCTGGGCAGAGCGTCTCGAAGGAACGTCTCGGTACTCGGCGAACACCTCGGCCACATCATTGGTGCGCATGCCCCGCTGGAAGCCATCCATCAGTGCGTCGTATGGCTCGAGGCCGAGTGCCGGAGCCAGCGCCGCCGCGGCGTCGCGCATCAGACGAACAACCTCCTCGAGGTGCGGGCGGACCATGGAGAAATCCGAATGGCGGCGCGCCTCGCGCCAAACCTTCTCGCAGGCGGAGTTGGCGCGTGCCTGTGCCTCGACCAGGTCCGGCGGCATCGCGGTCGCGCGCGTGTAGGCGTGGCGCATCAGACGGAGGTTCGCCGCGCGCCAGGGATCCGATTCGCCCGCCCCCTCTGCTTCCGCCAGGTCGTCGCCGACGACAGGTGCGACAAGCAGCGAGTGCGACATTCCGGCGAGCACGGCAAGCTGATCGCCGCGAGCGGCACCGCCGCCAGGCGGCATCATGGTTGCCGCATCCCAGCCCAGCACCGAAGACGCCTCGCCGATCGTCGCGATGCGCGCGAAGCGTGCGGTGAGCCGGTCATAGGCGGTCATGTGTGGTCCCGGGCGCCAGCCCGGCCTTCCATCGTCATGACCGGACTTGTTCCGGTTATCATGCGTCCAGCGCCTTTCTTGCCCAGAGAATGAAGATCACCACGAGCGCCACGGCGAGGCCATACCACGTGATCGCATAGGAAAGATGATTGTTTGGTGGCCTTGGCAAGTGGTGTGCCGGATCGGGATAGCGTTCCGGTGGTGATGGGCCCATTGCCACCAGGATGAAGGACGCAACGCGGTGCAGGCCGAGCGCCGATCCGATCGCGGACGCGTCAAGCGTGTAGAACTCCCGCGCAGCCGGATTGTCGGTGGCACTGAACATGCCCGGCTTATCGCTGGGTCGCACATAGCCTTCCACGGTCACGTCGCTTTCCGCGCGCGCGATTGGATGCGGCCGCTTGTCTGGCACCCAACCGCGATCGACCAGGATCACGTCACCGTCGGACACTTCCAATGGCACGATCAGTTGTGTGCCGAGTTCGGTACCCGCCGGTGTGTCGCGCACCTCCGCACCGTACGACGCAGACAGATCGTCGCGCAGATGGCCGGTCGCCTGCACCTTGGTGAACGGATTGGGCGCCGCTGGCAGCGGCACAGCCGGCGCCGCCTCGGCGCGCGCGATCTGCGCCAACAGCCCGAGCTTCCACTGCAGGCGCATAACCTGCCAGGTGCCCAGACCCAGCAGCACCGCCAGCATCACCGCCGCCATCACACCCGGCCACAACAGGCGATGCAGTCTGCCGCTCACAGTCCCATCTCGGTTGATCGGTGACGGAACTGCAGCGCCACAAGCGCCGCCTTCGCCGGCCGCATCATCACCACGGCGAGCGGTATCGTCACGAACGGCCAAAGCACGGCATGCACCCAGAGCGGCGGGGCGAAGCGGAACTCCACCCAGAAGGCGAGCCCCACCACGATCGCGCCCAGTACCAAAATCACGCCGACCGCGGCGCCGTCGCCGGCATCGTTCACGCGTAGGTCGAGGCCACAGACCTCGCAGCGATCGCGTACCTCGAGCAGGTTACGGAACAGCTTGCCTCGACCACAACGAGGGCAGCGGCAGGCCAGTGCGACGTGCAGCAGCGAGGGCGCCGGCTGCGCCACCAGACCTAGGGTGACGCGACGACCGGGCTGGCGCCCCACCAGTAAATGCAGGTGAAGAGGAACAGCCAGACCACGTCGACGAAATGCCAATACCAGGCGGCGGCCTCGAAGCCGAAGTGCCGCGCTGGCGTGAAGTGTCCGGCGCGGGCGCGGAACCAGCACACGATAAGGAAACAGGTTCCGACGATGACGTGGAAGCCGTGAAAGCCGGTGGCAAGGAAGAAGGTCGACGGATAGATCCCGCCGCCGACAAACTTGAACGGCGCGTTGGAGTACTCCATCGCTTGGCAGAACGTGAAGCTGAGCCCGAGCAGGATTGTCAGGCCAAGCCCGAGCACCAGCGTCTTGCGGTCGTTCTCCAGCAGCCCGTGGTGTGCCCAGGTGATTGTGGTGCCCGACAGCAACAGGATCATGGTGTTGAGGATAGGCACGTGGAACGGATCGAAGGAGTGGATGTCGGACGGCGGCCAGACTGTCTGGCCGTTGCCCTGCAGATAGGGAAACAGGGCAAAGTTGAAGAACGCCCAGAAGAAGCCGACGAAGAACATCACCTCGCTGGTGATGAAGAACAGCATGCCATAGCGCAGGCCGAGCCGTACAACCGGCGTGTGCAATCCGGGAGTGCGGCTCTCGCGGATCACGTCGCGCCACCAGAAGAACATGGTGCTGAGGACGACGATCGCGCCGATCACCAGCGTGATGTAGCTGCCGAAATGCGCGGCGAAGATGATGCCGAGAACGGTCAGCAGGCCGCCTATCGAGCCGATGATCGGCCACGGACTCGGATCGACCAGGTGATACGGCTGGTGGAGGCCGGAATTCTCGACCGTGGTGGTGCCGTGAGAGTCACTCATGCCGTGTTTGTTCTCCGGGGCGGCTGCCGCATCATCGCGAATTCGTCCGCGTGTTCAAGGGGTCTGCGTCTTCAGCGGCCCGACATGCGGCCCAGCCTGTGCGAGCGCGCCCGACTTCGCGGCATCCTCGAGCGTCCGATAGAAGGTGTAGGAGAGTGTGATCGTGTGGACGTCCGCTGTGTCGGGATCGTTGGCGATCTGCGGATCGACCCAGAAGCTAAGCGGGAATTCCTTTTGCTCGCCGGCCGCGAGAGTCTGCTGATTGAAGCAGAAGCAGGCAGTCTTGTGGAAATACTTGCCCACCTTGTCGGGGGTCACATTGTACAGCGCCACGCCGGTGACCGGCGTGCCGGTCTCGTTGCGCGCGGAGTAGAAGGCGAGGTGATCCTCGCCAAGCGGCAGTCGGATTTCCTCCTGTACCGGACGGAAATCCCAGGGCAGGTTCGGGTTGGTATTGGCGTTGAAGCGCACGGCGATGAGCTGCTTCGCCGCGCCAGGTGCGGCTTCGTTGCCGATCTGCGGCGTGCCGCCGTAGCCGGTGACGGCACAGAACACGCGATACAGCGGCACGGACGCGAACGACAGGCCGACCATCCCGACGACGATGGTAGAGAGTGCAACGCCGATGATGCGATTGCTGATTCTCATGACTTGGTCATCTTGACGATGGTGATGGCGTAGAACAGGGCGCACAGCGCGACCAGCACCACGAGCATTGCCCAGTTGCGCGCGCGCCGGCGGCGCATGTCATCTGGATCGAGCCCCACCCGTTCACCCCGCCAGCCGATCGACGGCAAGCGCGGCGAACAAGGCAAACAAATAGAGGATCGAGTACTTGAACGCCATTCGCGCCGGCGCGTCGTTGGTCAGACTGACGCCCGTCGCATCCTGCCGGTCGGTCGCGACGCGCCACACGCTGGCCATGAACCCGGCGCCCAACACCAGCGCCGCGAGCCCATATACAAGCCCCGAGAAACCGATCAGCCATGGCAGCAGCGATAGCGGCAGCAGCAACAGCGTGTAGATCACGATCTGCCGCCGCGTCTCCTTGGCCCCGGCAACCACCGGCAGCATCGGCACGCCGGCTCGCTGATAGTCGGCGTTGGCGAACAGCGCCAGCGACCAGAAATGCGGCGGCGTCCAGAAGAACACGATGGCGAACAGGATCAGCGGCAGCGGGTCCATCGAACCGGTCACCGCCAGCCAGCCGATCACCGGCGGAAACGCGCCAGCCGCGCCGCCGATGACGATGTTCTGCGGAGTGCGCCGCTTTAGCCACATCGTATAGACAAACACGTAGAACAGGATTGACAGGGCCAGTGCCGTGGCGGCGACGAGGTTCACGGCCAGGCCCATCATGATGACCGAGCCGATCGCAAGCGTGACGCCAAAGCCCAGCGCCGCACCTGGCTCGATGCGGCCCGCGGGGACCGGCCGGTTCCGCGTGCGCCGCATCACCGCGTCGATGTCACGGTCATACCACATGTTGATCGCGCCGCAGGCACCGGCGGCAACCGCGATGCACAGCACCGCGGTCAGCGCCAGGACGGGGTTAAGATGACCGGGAGCGATCAGCAGGCCGATGAGCCCGGTGAACACCACCAGCGTCATTACGCGCGGCTTCAGCAGGGCGAACCAGTCGCCGAGCTCGGCTGCCTCAGTTGTGACCGCCTCGCTCATCGGATCAGCGAATGCGCGGCAGTTCCGCGTAGGTGTGGAACGGTGGCGGGGAGGACACCGTCCACTCCAAGGTCGTGGCACCCTCGCCCCAGTAATTATCCGCTACGTGCTCCTTCGAGGTGAAGGTGCGGTAGACGACGTACAGGAACACCAGCAGTGCAACGCCACTGATGTAGGCGCCAATCGAGGATACGAAGTTCCAGCCGGCGAATGCCGCGGGATAGTCCGGATAGCGGCGCGGCATGCCCGACAGGCCGAGGAAGTGCTGCGGGAAGAACGCCAGGTTGACGCCGATGAAGGTCAGCCAGAAATGCACCTTGCCCCAGAACTCCGGGTATTGGTGGCCCGACATCTTGCCGATCCAGTAGTAGAAGCCGGCAAAGATCGAGAACACCGCGGCCAGCGACAGCACGTAGTGGAAGTGCGCCACCACATAGTAGGTGTTGTGCACGATCTGATCGATGCCGGCGTTGGCCAGCACCACGCCAGTGACACCACCGACGGTGAACAGGAAGATGAAGCCGATCGCCCACAGCATCGGTGTCTTGAGTTCGATCGACCCGCCCCACATGGTGGCGATCCAGGAGAATATCTTGATCCCGGTCGGCACCGCGATGACCAACGTCGCCGCCATGAAATAGGCGCGCGTGTCGACGTCGATGCCCGAGACGAACATGTGGTGCGCCCACACCACGAAGCCGATCACGCCGATCGCCACCATGGCGTAAGCCATGCCGAGATAGCCGAAGATCGGTTTCCGGCTGAAGGTCGAGATCACGTGGCTGATGATGCCGAAGCCCGGCACGATCATGATGTAGACCTCGGGATGGCCGAAGAACCAGAACAGGTGCTGGAACAGCACCGGGTCTCCGCCGCCCGACGGATCGAAGAACGCTGTGCCGAAATTGCGGTCGCAGATCAGCATGGTGATCGCGCCGGCCAGCACCGGGATCGCCAGCAGCAGCAGGAACGCGGTGATCAATTCACCCCAGACGAACAGCGGCATCTTGTGCAGCGTCATGCCGGGTGCGCGCATGTTGAAGATGGTGGTGATGAAGTTGATGGCGCCAAGCAGCGAGCTGATGCCGGCCAGATGCAGCGCGAACAGCGTACAATCCATGCCGATGCCCGGCTCGTAGGTTATGTTCGCCAGCGGCGGATAGAGCGTCCAGCCAGTTCCTGACTCACCCAGGATCAAGCCGGTGATGATCAGCAGGAACGCCGGTGGCAGCAGCCAGAAGCTGATGTTGTTGAGGCGCGGGAAGGCCATGTCCGGCGCGCCGATCATCAGGGGGACGAACCAGTTGCCGAAGCCGCCGAACGTCGCAGGCATGACCGAGAAGAAGATCATCAGCAGGCCGTGCGACGTGATGATCGTATTCCACTCCTGCCCGGAGGTGACAATGGTGTTGCCCGGGAAGTTGAGCTGCGCGCGCATGATCTCGGACAGGATACCGCCGACCACACCGCCCACCACCGCGAAGCACAGATAGAGGGTGCCGATGTCCTTGTGGTTGGTGCTGCACAGCCAGCGCATGAAGAAGCCTGGCCTGTGATCATGATGATCGTGAGCGTGGTCGTGAGTGGTTGCCGACATCGTCCGTCTCCTTCAGGCGCTGACCGACCGGGTCAGTGCCGAACCTCTGCCGTCGCGATCTGTTGCGTGTCCGGCGCCGCCTCCGAGAACTTCGTCTTGGCCTCGGTGACCCAGGCCTCGAATTCCTTTTCCGGCACCGCGCGCACCACGATCGGCATGCGGCTGTGGTTGGTGCCGCAGATCTGATTGCACTGGCCATAGATGATGCCGGGCTTATCCACCCTGAACCAGGTCTCGATCGTCCGCCCGGGGATTGCATAGCGTTGCACGCCGAGTGCCGGGATGAACCAGCTATGGATCACGTCAGTGCTGGTCTGCAGGACCCTGATGTTCTTGCCGATCGGGACGACGAGATCGTTGTCCACCGTGAGCAGCCGGAGCTGGCCGGGTTTCAGCTGGTCATCCGGAATGATGTAGCTGGAGAAGTCGATGTTGTTGTTATCGGGGTAGGTGTACTCCCAGTACCACTGATGCCCGGTCACCTTGATCGTCAGATCGGCGTCGCGCGTGCGGTCTTCGTAATACACCAGGCGGAAGGAGGGGATGGCCATCACCACGAGGATCAGCACAGGGATCACCGTCCAGGCGATCTCGAGCACCGTATTGTGCGCGGTGCGGGTCGGCACGGGATTGCGGCGGGCGTTGTAGCGCCACATGACCCATGCCAGCAGCACTGCGACGAACAGGGTAATCAGGGTGATGATCACCAGAACCAGATCGTGCAGCGCGATCTGATGCGCCTTCACCGGACCAAAGGCTGGCTGCATGTTCATTTCCCATGGGCGCGGCGCACCGATCGCCTGGGCGAATGCGGCGCCTCCCGGGGCGACAACAAGAACCAGCAACGCAGCGAGCGCTTGCCGGTAGCGCGACATCAACCGAATCATCCCGCCTCGGTCCCCCACCCGGACCCGTCTCGGGCCGGCTCTCTCAACAGCGTGGCCTACCGGACCGCGTGCGTCAGATCAAGGGAGCGGTCGGGACTTGCCCTGACCTTCCAGGACGTCACGCCCCCAACCGCACAAGCTTGAAGATGCCGGCCGGCGGCACAGGCGTTGTCGTGATGTGCGGCAGGTCTTCGGGAGCGAACAGCGCCTCCACAGCGAAGTCGGGGTGCCAGCCCAGCGCGCGCGACGCAGGGGCAAGCGCCCGCTCGACCCACCACAGCGGGCCTTTCTCGGCAGCGAAATGGCCGACGAACAGGATGTTGCCGCCCGGGCGCACCACACGACGCATCTCGGCTAGCAGCGCGCGCGGGTGCGGCACCACCGAGGCGACGAACATCGCCACCGCGATGTCGAACGAGGCGTCCGGGAAGTCCGTTGCCTCCGCGTCCATCTCGCGCAGCGTCGCCACATTGGCGATCTCGCGGTCGGCAACGCGCTTGCGGGCCTGTGCCAGCATCTCGGCGGAGAGATCGATGCCGGTGATTCGGCGGTCGGCCGCGTAATAGGGCAGCGCAAGGCCTGTACCGACGCCGACCTCCAGCACGTCGCGGCCCGGGAGTTGGTTCACCAGCGCCACGGCTCGCCGGCGCGCCAGCAGGCAG
Source organism: uncultured Alphaproteobacteria bacterium (assembly GCA_963776505.1). Taxonomy (GTDB): domain Bacteria; phylum Pseudomonadota; class Alphaproteobacteria; order Acetobacterales; family Acetobacteraceae; genus JAMXLO01. The sequence continues at coordinate 155,754 of CAVZNH010000053.1, read as the reverse complement.
ATGCCGCCAAACACCGCGTCATAGACGCCGGCCCACCGCCGGTATGCGGCGCGCACAGCCTCGGCGTCCATGGCTGCCCCCGGGCGGGAGCGGCGATCCAGAAAACCACTCATGTCTATTGATGTCCTCCCGTGACCGTGCGGGTAGCAGGGCGGGGCCGATTCGTTTGGCGTTACCGACTTGTAACCCGTTCTCGAGCAGATGCCCACCATGCCCCTGCGGGCGGGCTCATCGCCGCTTTCGGCAGATATACGCGAAGGCGGGCGGGACGTTCCGCCAGACCACGGAAGACTGGCTGAGTTCGGCGAAATTTCGGCGCAGTTGTCGACGCAGCGCCCACGCGCCGGGCAGAATGAGGCTTTGCAGATAGCCGAATGTGACGAACGCCCCGCCGGGCACAAGCGCGCGATCAATGGCGCCAAACACCCTGTCCTGCAGTGATATCGGCAGGGTCGCCCAGGGCAGACCGCACACAATTGCGTCAATTCTGCCGATGCGCTGTGCGGAGAGGATCTGCTCGAGGTCGGCCACGCTGCCCTGGACGAAGGTCAGTCGCGGGAATTCAGCAGCCAGCTCACGCACAAATGTCTCGTTCAGCTCGACGCCGAGGTAGCGGCAGCCAGGCGCCAGTCTTGCTGCGATCACACGCGTGAAGGCGCCCGTCCCTGGCCCTAACTCCACGATTGTCCGCGCCTCTGCAAAATCGATTGGCGCCAGCATCACCTGGGCAAGTGCTCCGGAACTTGGCAGAACGGCCCCAACGGTCCGCGGCGATTGCACGAACTGCCGCAGGAACAGCGCGCCCGTGCGCCTCACGCGTCCCGCCACGTGCGCGTCAGTCGCGACAGATCATGCCCCAGGTTTTGACCTGCCCCTTCGCCGACACCCCCTGATAGGGCGCAGTCTCGCCCTTGGGTTTGGTTCCACCGAAATTCATCATGAAGCCGCCGGCCGACGCGTCATAGCGGAACGGGCTGCCGACCTTGAATGTCTGGACGTGCACATTGGCATCCCACGGATCGCAGATCGTGGCGTGGTGCTGGCCGAACATGTCGCGGATCGTATCCACAACGACCCAATGGGCGCCGCCGACGTCCCAGTCCACCCCCAGGATCACCGGTTCCACATTGACGATCGCGCCGAAGCCCGAGGTTGTCCCGAGCTTGTCGACCAGCTTCTGTGGCACATCGGTCGGCGCATAGGTGTGCCAGCGCCACGTGCCCGAGGTGAAACTGTTCATCACGGTGGCGAGGTGCTTGGGATAAGTGCCCGTCGCCTCCGGCGCATAGGCCGAACCCATGACCGTCGAGTATTTCTGGTAAATGTCCTTCTCGACAGTGACCGCAGTCGCGCCAGGCGTCAGCTTGTTGAGCTTGAACACGCACATCATCACACTGGCGATCCCGCACGACATCCCGGCCTCTTGTCCGTAGACGAGATGGACGTCGCCAAATCTGGTCAATCGGGTGAACCAAGCCACGCGCTTTTCCCTCCTCGATACTTGCCGGCGCGGACAGCATCAGCCGCCCGCCGCCGGCAAGGCGAGGCGGGTTGTGTTCGGCGTGTTGTCGGCTGACGGACCCCCATCAGGGACCCGCCAATCCGGGGTCTGAGCCTTAGTCGGACTGCGACAGATTAACAGCGGCAGTGCGACCGTTCTGCTGCTGCTCGACTTCGAAGTCGACTTTCTGGCCCTCGCTCAGGCTCCTGAAGCCAGCCTTCTGCACGGCACTGATATGCACGAAGACGTCCTTCCCGCCCGTGTCGGGAGCGATGAAGCCGTAGCCTTTGGTCGGATTGAACCACTTAACGGTGCCCTTGGGCATCGACGTGTTGCCTTTCTGCCTGCGGACTTACCGCCCCCCGCATTGCGGGAAACGGACGCCCAATTGTACAGGAGCGCAACAGATGCTCCGCGACGCTCCCGCCCCTGTGGCAAGGCCACCGCCTTTTGGTTACCGAGCAGCCGGTATTGCCTCGCCGGCGTTGACGATACCCGGCCCCACCTCTCCTCGCAATCAATCCTGTGATCGGATGCGTCAGAAACCGGCAAGCCCAGCGGCAGCACCGGGAATCCGCTTGCATCCGCTTCTCCATCGCGCCATGTCGTGCTCGGCGGGCACTGGCGCGGGCGCCGGGAAAGTGCCCCGTGTCCTTGGAGGAATTATGGGTAGCTTCAGCATCTGGCATTGGATGGTGGTGCTGCTGGTTGTGCTGCTGCTGTTCGGCGGCGGCAAGGTCAGCAGCCTGATGGGTGACTTCGCCAAGGGCATCAAGTCCTTCAAGAAGAACATGGCGGAAGCCGACGATGCCTCCATGGAGGCGAGCGAAGACAAGCCGACCAGCACGATTGCAGGCCCGGGCGGCCAGACCGGCACCGCGAGCAGCCGCGAGCATACCGCGGCCCGCTGAATTCGAGGGTGATCCCCAAGGGATTGGGGTCGGGTAACCGGTTTTCCACAAGTTTTTGTGGCTGACCGGCAATGAGTTGTTGACCCCGGCCGCCATAGGCTTACCGTATCTTGTGGTTGCACCGTCGGGGGAACCACGAGATGGAGTGGGCCGAAGAGACGATCGTCCGACTGCGGACGCTTTGGGATGAGGGGCTGTCGACCGCCGAGATAGGCCGGCGGTTGGGTGTTTCAAAAAATGCGGTGGTCGGCAAGGCGCATCGGCTGGATCTGCCGGCGCGACCGTCGCCAATCCGACGCGACGGCTCCGGTGGAGGAGCCCCGAGGCGGTCTGCGCCGCGGCGGGTGGCCGGCCCGACGCTGCCGCCGTTGTCCAGGACCCGGGCCGATCGCTGCCGCAGGCGGTGGATCGTCGATGCCGCACATGGCGGTCTTAGCGCCGAGGCCGGTCTCTGTGCCGCCGCCAGTTCGTGTGGCACCACCTGCGCCGCGGCCGTATGGCCGTATTGTCACCTGCTGCTGGCCGCTCGGCGAACCCGGCACACGGAGCTTCCGGTTCTGCGACGATGCGTCAGAACCGGGCAAACCGTACTGCGCGGACCACGCGAAGCTGGCGTATGTGAAGGTGCGTGACCGCCGCGAAGACGCGGCCTGACCGCCACCGAGTCATCAATCGCGCGCCGCCATGCGGATTGCCCGTGGCGTCGCCGCGATGATCTGGTCGTGTGACGCCGGCCGATCGGTTCGGATGAAGCCATAGGCCGGATACTCGGTGACGCCCATTTCGTCGGTCGGCGGCCACCAGACGCGCACCATCGACCAGTCGTTTTCAGCCGAGACGTCGATCACCGGCTGGTCCTCGCTGACGCGGTGATGCACCCAGTTGGCCTGGGTCACCAGGATCTGGCGCCTGCCCATTACCTGCGACACGACGGCGACATGGCCGCTCGGCAGGCGGTGGGAGCGGCGGAGCACGAGCACGCTACCCACCGATGGGGTGCCGGTGCGGCCGTAGCTTCCCTCCGCCTGCCACCACCAGTCGGCCGCCGCGCCGGAAAGACGTATGCCGCTCAGCGCGCGCGCAAAAGGCGCGCATTCCAGCGGGACATAGCCGCCGACATAGTCTCCGGCACGGGAACCGCCCGAGGCACAGCCCGACAGCAAACCCAGGGCGAACAAGAGCGGAGCCGAACAAGATGCCGAACGACGCATGCGCCCCTTACTATAATCACACTTGGAGTGCCTTTATCGAGGAATTTTCCAATTCGATGCAACAACCTATTGATAAAGCTCGCGACGACCCCAGGCGTCCGCAGTCAGCCACCAGCGCCACCAGTCCGACGGCAGTTCGCGCAGCGCGGCGTTGAGGAAGCTGCCGCGGCCTCGACTGGTGGAGAATTTCCCGCCGCCGCAGGTCAGCCAGGTGCCCTTGACACGGTCCACCAGACGGACAGACCTTCCTGAGGGGGCCGCCGCCGATTCCTGGGTCAGCGCCATAAATGCGATCGGTGCGTCGAACCAGACATAGACACCAGCGGATCCCAATTGGACTTAGTGCCAGCCAACGGCGCTTCTTCCGGCGCTCCGGCGGTCGTCCATACAATCGTATCTAAGAACGTTGCGGGCGTACCTGGCGTGCTCCGGTTTAATTTCGCTTACTTGTCGTCCCGGAATGCCGGATAGAGATTGACATAGCCGAGTTCCACCCGGCGCCTGGCCTGTTTGGCGGCTACCTCGCGCGGCAACGGCGTGAAGCCATGCCCTTCGACGAGGCGCTGCATGAATGCTGCGCGCGCCGTCACCGCGATAGCGTCATGCAGCGCCTGCTCATCCCAGCCAGCTGCGAACACCGCGTCCGCATCCGCCTGACACATCTCACCCGGCGTCAATGCCAACTTGCGCACGAAGGCCAGCAATGGCCTCAGGCGAGCTTCGATCGGCGCGGTCTCCGGGTTTTCCAAAAGCCGGTCGATCAGGCCGTTCTCGATGCCCCATGCATAAGCGGCCTCGGAATGAGCCACGTAGACGAATTTGCAACCGGCGACACCGGCCGCATAGGCAAGAATCAATTCACGCTCAGCCTGACTCAACGGTGATGGCCCGTTCATCAGTGCCTGGCTCATCGTCGACCACAGGCGGTAGATCTCGGGGTACTTGGTGAAGACGTTCGCGGGACCGGCGTTGTCCGGCAGCGATTTGAAGAATGGCATGCAATCCAACCCTTCTGATATTCCTGCTTTTGGGATCGAAGACCGAAGACAAGAAAGAACTTTAGCGCAAATGTAAGACAGATGCACGCAAAACACGCGGATGGTCCCGCGCGAACGTCCACTGCGTCGGTGACCGCGCAGCTTTTGAGCGCCGCAGTCGCCGGCGTTCGCTGCCAGATTTAAAAAAATTATGGACACATTCCAGTGCGTCCTGTACCGGTCCGTGAAGATGGCTTCGTAAGGACTACTGAGCGGACTCGTTTTTGATCAATTGTCATAATCAAACAGCGCATACGACTGGATCAGGGACACGCTGCGCGGGGGTTCTGCACGATAAGGGGAAACGCCATGAGCCAAACTTCCGATCCGGTCAGCCCAATCATCGTTGATCGCGTGAGCAATGTGCTCAAATGGATCCTGCTTGCCGTCGCAGTCGTGAGTTTCGCCCTGTTCGCGTGGGCGACCGTTCTCACCTACGAGCGTGCCCCGCCACAGCCGGATCGCTTCGTCAGTGCGAACGGTACGCTGCTGATGACGAACGAGGATGTCGTCGCCGGAAAGGCCGGATTTCAAAAGGCCGATCTGATGGATTACGGCAGCCTCTACGGGATGGGCTCGTACTACGGCCAGGACTACACCGCCTGGACGCTGATCCGTCTGGCAGGGTTGGTCGAGCAAAGCCTCGCACAAACCACCTTCAGCAAGCCATACACCGAGCTGTCTTCAGACCAGCAGGCAGCGGTCCGTGACGCGATGCGCTCCCAGCTTCAACACGTTGACCTGACTCTGCGTCAGGTCACTGTGCCGGATGCACTGGCGGGAGCCATCAACACGCTGCGCAGTGATATTTCCAAGGAGCTTATCTCGACTGATCTCGATACGGGCTGGACGCCAGCTTACAGCCTCAGCGACGAGGAACGGGCCCGCACCGCCGACTTCCTGGTCTATTGTGCGCTCACCACGGTTGCGCGTCGCCCGGGTGTCAGTTGGTCCTGGACCGAGAACTGGCCTTACGAGCCGGAAGTCGGAAATGCGCCGACGACCAACACCTTCGTTTGGACGTGGGCCAGCTTCTGCTTCACATTTCTGGCGTTTGGCCTCGTGCTGTTCATCTATGAATTCTGGCTGAACCATCCCGACGATGCGCCGATGGACCCGGTACTGGTGCGCTTTCGTCCCCTGACAGAAAGCCAACGCAAGGTTGGCAAGTATTTTCTCGTCGTTGCTGCCGTCCTTCTGGTGCAGGTCGCCGCCGGGACGATCATGGCGCACGCCTACTACGACCGGCGCAGCTTCTACGGCATCGCGCTGCACGAAATATTGCCGTTCAATTTCCTGCGCGATGTACATATCCAAACACCGATCGTGTGGATCGGCGTGTCATGGATCGGTGCCGGTCTGTTTCTCGCGCCCGCCATTGCTGGCGGCAAAGAGGCTCGTGGCCAGGGATTTCTTGTTGACCTGCTGTTCTGGGTGACCCTGTTGGTCGTGGCCGGTGCGCTGATCGGCAACTGGCTCGGCATCATGGGGTACATCGATACCGGCTGGTTCTGGTTCGGTAATCAAGGATTGTCCTACATTCAGCTTGGACGCTTCTGGCAGATCGGCTTCTTCGTCGGCCTGCTCGCATGGAGCGGACTGATGTTCCGGGCGCTGTGGCCGACCGGCCAGATGCTGTGGCAGGCAACGCGGCAATTCTGGACGGGGCGCATTCGGCTGGAACACCTGATCTGGGCTGCCACCATCAACATCGCCGTGCTCTACGTCTTCGGCATGATCCCACTCACGGGGGTCGGGAAGTCCTTCACGATCACCGATTTCTGGCGCTGGTGGGTGGTACATCTCTGGGTCGAACAATCGTTCGAGTTCTTCGCCGCCAGCATGAGTGCCTATCTGCTGATGGCCGTCGGGCTCGTATCGCGCAAGCTGGCCGAGCGGGCAGTTTATTTCGAGCTGATCCTCATCTTCCTCGGAGGCGTCATCGGCACCGGCCATCACCTCTACTGGGCGGGCGGCCCAAGCTTATGGGTTCCGATGGGCAGCATGTTCTCCTTCATCGAGGTCCTGCCCCTGGTGCTGCTGATCATCGAGGCGATCGGGCAGAACCGACTCATCCGGGCGAACCAGGCCTTCAACTACTCACTTGCCTACACCTACATCATCGGCGCCACATTCTGGAATTTCGTCGGCGCCGGTGTGTTCGGAGGGGGCACGTTGAATGCGCCACTGATCAACTACTACGAGCATGGCACGTTCCTCACGCTCAACCACGCACATACTGCCTTGTTCGGGGCGTTCGGCCTGCTCGCGATCGGCCTCGTGTACTTCTGCCTGCGCTACCTGGCAGCCGAGCGCATCCCATTCAGCGAACGGCTCGGCTTGTGGGCCTTCTGGTTGTACAATGCAGGATTGGTAATGTGGATTCTGCTGAACTTCTTTCCCATCGGATGGCCGCAGCTTGTAGCAGTGTTCGAGCACGGACTGGCCTATGCTCGCAGTGTCGAATTCTACAATGGCACGCTGTTCTGGCAGTGGATGCGCCTGCCGGGCGATGTGGCGTTTGCCGTCGCAGCCGTGTTGATGGCCTGGGATTTCCTGCTGAAGCTCGGCCCGCTGTATCCCAGGCTTGTCGAAGCGATAACACGCCGTCCCGTCGTGCCCCTTCATCCGCATCCGGGGGAGTAGTCGAAGCGCCTATCCGGTGAGGTTCTGACCCGGCGACCACAGCACATCGTTCGCGCCGTTGCCGTTCAGTACGCGCGCCAGCACGAACAGATGGTCCGACAGCCGGTTGAGATAGCGCAGCAGCGCGGGCGTCACGGCCTCCTCGCCCATCAGCCGCACCACCTCACGTTCCGCGCGTCGGACAATGGTACGTGCCATGTGCGCATGCGCGGCACCTTGCGTGCCTCCTGGCAGAATGAAGCTGGTCAGCTTCGGCAGCGCCGCATTCATCGCCGCGACCTCAGCTTCGAGGCGCAACACCGGCGCATCGGTCAGCCGCAACCGGTCGCCGCTCTCGCCAGGCACAGACAGATCGGCGCCGACATCGAACAGATCATTCTGGATGCGCGCGAGCATGGCGTCCTCCGCCGCCATCGCTTGTGTCGCAAGGCGCAGCACGCCGATCGCGGCATTCGCCTCATCAACCGCGCCGATCGCGACAATGCGCAGCGCATCCTTGGGCAGCCGCGCGCCATCGCCGAGCGAGGTCTCGCCTGCATCGCCGCCACGTGTCACCACTACGTCGATCCGCACCATCTGATCTTCCTCAGTTGAGGTGAAACACCACGCGCAGCTGCATCTCGAACGGGATCGCCTGGCCGTCCCTTACCGCCGGCAGGAAGTGCCAGCCCATCACCGCACCGCGCGCCGCATTGTCCAGCGACATGAAGCCCGAGCTCTGCTCGATGTCCACTTCTCTCGCCAATCCCTCGGCTGAGACATGGATCAGCAAGGTCACCGCGCCCTGTTCGGCACGCCGCACTGCTTCTGACGGATAGTCCGGCTCCTGGTTATGATATTTTGCATCCACGCTGGCCGGGATCACATTTGGACCGGTGACGATCGCGTTGGTCTCGCTGTTGTTGCCGCCGAGATTGATCTCTGGTGCCTCTTGCGCATGCTCCACGGGAGGCTCCGGGGGGACGACCGGCGAGGCACTCGGTGGAATGGGTGGCGTCGGCAGCGGCAATGCCTCCTCGGCTGTAGCCGCGTCGGGCGGCGGCGGCACTGGCGGTGCGGGCTGTGGCGACGGCGCAGGGACAGCGACTGGCGGCGACGGTTCGGGTCGCACGACTGTCGGCCCGGTGCCCTTCTGCTCCATCATCACCAGCTCCACCGCTCCACTGGTGTCGGTCGCGTCGACGGACCGAGGCACGCGCGCAAACCACAGCAGGATCCCGGCGAGGAGGAGGGCGTGCAGGCCAAGTGACAGGGCTGCCGCCAGCCGGAGGCGCGATCGCCCGTCCGCATCCCTGCGGCGACCGCGGGCATCCAGCGGACCCGCACCCGTTATCTGCATCAGCATGGCGGCAGCAGCCGCGGTGCCGGATCGGCACCGAACGGCAGCCCGAACGCGGCAGCAGCGGCAGGCAGTGCCGCATCGGCAGGCAGGTCCGCGGCCACCCGACCGCCGACCAGCACCACGGCACGATGCGCATAACACAGCGCCAGGTCGAGCGCGTGCAGCACGACGACCACCGTACGGCCGGCATCCGCCGTCGCACGCAGCAGGCGCATGATCGCGTGCGATGCGGCAGGGTCCAGATCGGCGGTCGGTTCGTCCAGCAGGAACACCTCAGGCTCCGTGGCAAAGGCGCGAGCCAGCATGGCACGCCGCACCTCGCCGCCCGAGATGCGGTCCACCCGCGCCTTGCGCAACGCCTCAATACCGCAAAGCTGCAAAGCCCTGGTTACCGGCGCCTCTGCCTGGTCGTGATGCGGGATGCGCCCGAGTGCCGCCACCTGCTCGACCGTCAGCGCCCAGGCGGAGCGTGCACCCTGCGGCAGCCACGCAACGCGGCGGGAGTCTGGCGGACCGGTGTCCGGCAGAAGTCCGGCGAGCGCACGCAGCAGCGTGGACTTTCCGGCCCCGTTAGGCCCGCAGAGCGCGACCAGTTCGCCCGGCATCACCGTCAGGCTGACATCGTGCAGCACCGAGGCGACCGCCGAGTGCCATCGACAGGTGCGATACACCGATCATGGTGCGGTCCGCCGGGCGATCGTCACCAGGAACGGCGCGCCGAGCAGTGCCGTCAGCACGCCGACGGGGGGAGTTGCAGACAACGGCAACAGCATCGGCGCCAGCCGCACCAGCATATCCGCCGCGAGCAGCAGCGCGGCGCCGGCCAGTGGCGCGGCCGGCAGCAGGGCACCGGGCCGCTCGCCCAGCCAGGGGCGCAGCAGGTGCGGCACCACCAGGCCGATGAAGCCGATCGATCCGACCACCGCCGCGCCGGTACCCACAGCGAACGCAGTCCCGACAGCGGCCAGTTGCAGGGTACGCGTGACAGGAACACCCAGGCTCCGCGCGGTATCCTCGCCCAGGCTGAGCGCGTCGAGGCCGCGGCCAAGCGACAGCAGGATCGCGCCCCCGAGCAGGATCGCCGGCGCGGCCAGCGCAACCTGCCACAGCGGCCGGTCGCCCAGGCCTCCCATCAGCCAGAAGGTTATCTCGGTCAGAGCGAACGGATTGGGTGCGAGGGTCAGCGCCAGCGCCAGCAGCGCCCCCGCGATCGCCGACACCGCAACGCCCGCGAGGATCAGCGACGGCCCGGAGGGCGCGCGGCCGGCAAAGCCGAGCAGGAAGGCGGCGCCGATCCCAGCCCCTAACAAGCCGCCGGCCGGCAGCGCTGGGGCGAAAGTCGCCGCCAACCCCCAGTAGAATGCGATCACCGCTCCCAGGCTGGCCGTGCCGGTGATGCCAAGCAGTCCGGGATCGGCCAGCGGATTGCGCAAGGCACCTTGCAGCACGGCACCGGACAGACCCAGTCCGCCGCCCACCAGCATGCCCAACAGGGTGCGCGGCACCCGAAGCTGCCAGAGGATCAGCCCATCGGGCAGGGCGAAGGTCGCATCGCCGATCAGCAGGGAAATAGCGGCCAGGACGGCGAGCAGCAGCGCCAGCCAGCGGATCATCGCGCCAGCAGCGCCGCGGCCTCAGCGCTGAATGGGCCCGCGCAGATGGTCAACGCCGGCGAGATCTCGCGGCGTGGCAGCCCGCCGAGCGCCGGGTGGTCCAGCAGTATCAGTGGCAAGGGACGGATAGGCGGACGCCGTCTGCACCACCAGCACATCCGGCGGATGCCGCAGCAGTGTCTCGAGGCTCACGCGACTGCCGTCCGAAGCATTGTTCAGCCCGGCGGCCCGCAGCACCGCATCCATCAGCGTGCCGGGCCCCGCGGTAAGCCCGCGCGGTTCCCAGGCCAGGGCGCGTATCTCGTGGTCCGGATGCCGCAGCGTGTCGAGCCTGGCGTCCATCGCGGCGAGCAGGACCTCGCCACGCCGTGGGACCCCGAGCGTCGCAGCCAGCAGGCGCGTCATCTCGCGGATACCGGCGAAGTCGTGCGGCAAGGCAATGCGCAGGACCGGGACGCCCTCCTGTTGCAGCAGAGCAAGAGTGGGCTGCGCGCCATACGGAGCCGCCAAGACCAGGTCTGGGCGCAGACGCAGGACGGCCTCCGCGGAAGCACGCACGATTGGCAGATGCGCCGCCTGTGGCGCGACGAAGGACAGCGAGGGGTCGCGCGCCAATGGCGACAGTGCGACGATCTTCTCAGGCGCCAGCAGCACCAGCATCTGGTCGGTGCATAGATTGAGCGAAACGACACGCACGGCGCTCGCGTGGGCAGCCATGACGACTTGGGACGGCTGTGCCGAACTTGAAGCAATTGTTGCCCAGCAAACCCCAAGCACCAGGAACGCTGCGATCCTCCCCCTCCCCTTGCGGGAGGGGGCCGGGGGAGGGGGCAGCACCTCACAGCACCGGCACCCCGTGCTGCTTCGCCTTCTCCTCCGGCTCGACATGGATAGTGACGATAAGGTGCTGCATCTCCGCCTGCAGCGCCTCCTCCACGTGGTCGCAGATCGAGTGCGACTCGGCCACCGTCATCGACCCCGGCACAACAAGATGGAATTCCAGGAACGTCACCTTCCCGGCGTGGCGCATGCGCAGGTCATGCGCTTCGAGCGCGCCGGCGGCGCTCGCGGCCACCAGCTCCCGGATGCGGTTCACCACGGCGGGCTGCGGCGCCGCGTCCATCAGACCGCCGACCGACAGCCAGATCATCGCCATCCCCGACCACAGGACATACACGCCGGTAGCCGCGGCGAGGATCGGGTCCAGCACCAGATATCCGGTCAGCACCGCCAGCCCGACGCCGATCGTGACCCCGACAGAGGTCACGACGTCAGCGAGCAGATGCCGCCCATCGGCCAACAGCGCTGGCGAGCGGATACTCTTGCCGGTACGGATCAGCACCGCCGACCAGACACCATTCAGCACTGTGGCAACGGCATTCAGCGCAAGCCCTTCCCCTGGCTGCGCTATGGCATGCGGACTCCGCCAGACCTCCCAGGCGTGCAGGAAGATCGACAGCGCGGCGACGACGATCATCACGCCCTCGATCACCGCGGCGAAGAACTCGACTTTGTCGTGTCCATAGGGGTGATTGGCGTCGGCCGGGATTGCGGCAAAACGCAATGCCGCCAGCGCGATCAGGCTCGCTGCGACGTTGACGATGCTCTCCAGCGCGTCCGAATAAAGCGCGGCGCTGCCGGTAAGCCACCAGGCCACCGCCTTCATGGCCAGCACCAGACAGCCGATCGCGATGCTGCCTGCTGCGATGCGTTCCGCTCGGCTCACCGAGCGGGGATAGCAGACAGACGGCCGGTGCGTCAGCCTGTTGCGCGATCCGCACCCAACCCAGGGCGAAGCAGCCGATGGTGGCGCACCCGTATCGGCAGCAGCGCGAACAGTGCCAGCAGAACCACCAGCATATTCATTCCCGCCGCCACCAGGAACACCGCCTCCCACGAGCCCGTCGCCGTCTTCAGCACGTTGGCGAACGGCACCAGAAAGGCGGACGTGCCTTTCGCGGTGTACAGCATCATCGAATTGGCGGTGGCGTAACGCGTGCCGAACAGGTCGGTGCAGGTGGAAGGAAACAGACTGAATATCTCGCCCCATGTGAAGAAGATCAGCGCGGCGCAGATGACGAACGTCCATGGGCTGGAGCCGAACAGCGCCAGCAGCCAGTAGCTGAGCGCGCCAAGCGTGAACGCCAGCGCCATGGTGTATTCGCGGCCGATGCGATCGGACACCGCGCCGAAGAATGGCCGTGCCAGGCCGTTCATGACGTTGTCCACCACCAGAGCGACACTCAGCGTCGTCGCACCAAACAGGATCACGGTGCTCGACAGACCGAAATCCTTGGCAATCGGCGCAAGCTGTGCGGTTGCCATGAGACCGCTCGACGACACCAGAATGAACATGAGGTAGAGCAGCCAGAATGCTGGCGAGCACAGCACTTCCATGCTGGTGTAGCTACGCGTGGATTGCGGCACCGCGGCACTCATGGCGGCCGGCAGCACCGTTCCGGGCAGCGGGCCCCGCAGCATCTGCGCGACAACCAGCAGGATAATGCCCTGCGCCACGCCGAACCACAGGAAGGCGGAGGCATAGCCGTACGATTCGATCACCAGCTTGATCGGAATCACGGTGAGGGCCGCACCCGCACCGAAGCCCGCGGCAGTCAGGCCGACGGCAAGGCCACGGCGATCGGGGAACCACTTCACCGCGTTGCCGACGCAGGTGGCGTAGATCGCGCCGGCGCCAGTGCCGGAGATTGCCGCACCGACGTAAAGCATCGCCAGCGAGTCCGCATAGGCGTTGATCATCCATGCGATGCCGACCAGCACACCACCGAAGGTGATCATCAGCCGTGGCCCTGTACGTGCTCCGAGCCGATCGACGATGTAGCCCTCAATCGGTGTGAGCCACGTCTCCGTCGCGATGAAGATGCTGAAGGCTATCTGGATCTCCGCGATGCTCCAGCCATGCGCCTGGTGCATCGGGTTGACGAACAGCGTCCACGCGTATTGCAGGTTGGCGATCAGCACCATGCACAACACGCCGAGCCAGAGCTGAACCCACCGGTTTGCGTCGCCGCTGCCTGTCCGGTTACCGGACATTGACACCTCCCCGAATTCGTCTGATCAGGTCTTCTCGAAGTCGATCCGCTCGACTACCGGCAGGTGCTGCAGATAACGGCGCAGGCAATCCAGTCCCAGCTCTACGGCACCGAGCCGCACCCATTCACGTCCGCCGAGGATGCGCGATCGCCTGAACGCGACGTCTTCGGCGGTGGCAATTGCGATCCAGATAGTGCCTCCGAAATCGATCCGATCCGGACCATCGTCAAGCTCAATCAGTACCACCAACGCGTGTGTCGCGCCCGCGTGAGTGCGTGCGGCGCGCGCCACCGCTTCAGTGATCTCCTGCGTGAGGTCGCCGGCCAATGGCATTTGCGTAAAGTCAATTGCTTTATGTAGTGCAATCCGATCACGCACCGTGGTGCCGGCGCGCAGCACATGCTCGGCACCCGGAAGATGCCCGATGCGTGCGGCGATCTGACCGCTGGTGAAGGTCTCGACCAACGCAAGCGTCGCCGCCTGCCGCGTCAACTCGGCAAGCACAACGCCTTCCAGTGTCTGATCGTCCTCAGCCAGGATGAAGTTGCCGAGCCGCTTGCGCACTTCCGCCTGGACCGGTTCCAGCTTGCGGCGCACATCGTCCATGTCGGCGCCCCGCACGGTCAGCTTGGTCTCGAGCTGCGGATAGTGCGCGCGGAAGCCGAGTTTCACGCTGCCATCCGGCACCAGCTCCTCGACGCCCGTGAGCAGCGCATCGACGTGGGATTCGCCGAGCCCATAGGAGTGAAAGCGCTTGAGATGGATCGTGGTGGGCGCCCCGCCGCGGGCGAGGAGGCGGGGGATCACCTGCTCCTCCAGCATGCGGCGCAATTCGCGCGGCACACCGGGCGTGAAGAAGAAGCGGGCACGCCCGATGTCGAGGGCAAAGCCGCACGCAGTGCCGATCGGGTTATCGATGATCTCGGCGGTGGTTGGCAGCATTGCCTGCTTGCGGTTGTTCGGCGGCATGATGCGGCTGCGCTTGGAGAAGAACCCTTCCATCTTCGTCAGCCACTCTTCGTTCAGCACAAGCTCGACGCCGGCCGCCTGTGCCGCGACCTCCTGCGACAGGTCATCGACGGTCGGGCCGAGACCACCGTTGACGATCACCGCATCGGCCCGTTGACCGGCATGGAGGAAGGCCGCCAACAGACTTTCCCGGTCATCACCGACGGTCGTGCCCCAATGAACCGAGAGGCCGACATCCTCGAGCTTCTGGCTCATGTAGCTGAAGTTGGTGTTGACGATCTTGCCGGTGAGGACTTCGTCTCCCGTGCAGATGATCTCGATGCGCATCGTGTATCCTGTGGCGGAATGGGAAGACATCCTGACCGTTATTGCGGCGGCGCGTCCAGACGTCCCTATGGTCCATCCCTATGCCACCGATCAATCAGTGACCCGCGCGACACAGCTCCTGAGATTCAGGTGCCAACTCTTTATCATAATCTACTGAGCAGGCACACAGGTTGTTGCGCAGCCATGCCGTCCTGCCTTATGTCAGGCCACGGCCGATCCCGGAGGAGCCCCATGCGTCGCCTATTGTCCAGCCTCGCCACTGTGTCCCTGCTGATCGCCCAGCAGGCGCACGCTGAACTTGACTGCCTGCGGCCGCAGGAGCGGTCAGTGGTCGAGGTGGCGGCCCTGCGCAGCGAGCTCATGGTGCTGGCCACCGGCTGCCATCAGGACGATCGCTACAACGCCTTCATCCGCAAGTACCAGCCCGACCTGATGGGCAATGAAAGGGCGGTCGGCGAGGTGTTCAAGCGCATGTACGGCAAGCGCGCGCAGCAGGAACACGACCGATTTACCACCGACCTCGCCAACGGCGAGTTCTCCGCCGGCATAAATCTCGGCACCGACTTCTGCGCACGCAACACCGCACTGTTCTCCGAGGTGATGGCGCTGCCCGACGCAGCGCGAACTCCCGGCCTACGCGGCGGGCAAGGACCTTGTGCCGGCGACGGTGGACATGTGCCCGCAGGTGGCGCACGCGCCGGCGCGCAAACAGGTTGCCGCCGCCACGAAACACCACTGAATCACGGCGTCACGGTCGCAGTCACCCGGATCATCGCGTCACCCGGCAGCAGTCGCACGCTGAATGCATCGGCGCCGGCGTAGCGCGGGTCAGGCGTGTAATCGATCCGCGTATCGTTGCCGACCGTATGGATCAGCACCTTGCCATGCTCCGGTGCCGTGGCGAGCAGACCGGCGTCGAACGGCCGGCCATTGTTGTTGACCGTGATGGCGCACCAGCCACCATCATTGCCGAGTTTGATCGCGGCATCGACCGTGTGTCCGGCCGCGGGTGTGACTGGCGGCGCGGTGCAGACCTTCGCCGCTCCGGTCATGTCGGCGGCGAACACGCGGGGCGGCGGACCTGATGGCTGCTGGGCGCACGCCTGCAGCAGTAGTGCCGTTGCCGCGGTCGCCAACCAGAGCAGCCGATGGTGCATCGCCGAAAAGCCTCCTGTCGCGCGCACCTGATGTAGCGTAATTGCGGCCACGGCAAGGCATCAATTGGATGAAACTGTCTCGGCGACGCGGGAAGCTTCGCCCCTCGCGCATACTGAGACACAGCTACACGGAAAAGTACTTCGCGTGCGGGTTGATCACCACGATCGCGCTGGTCGATTGCTCGGGGTGCAACTGGAACTCCTCGGACAACGACAGGCCGATCCGTTCGGCGCCAAGCAGCGACAAAATCGGCACCTGGTCCTCGAGCCTCGGGCATGCCGGATAGCCGAACGAGTAGCGCGAGCCGCGATAGCCCTGCGACAGCATCTTCTCCATGTCGCGGTCGTCCTTGCCGGCAAAACCGAGTTCGGCGCGGATCCGCTTGTGCACGTACTCAGCCATTGCCTCGGCCATCTCCACCGACAGCCCATGAAGGTAGAGATAGTCCTGGTAGCGGTTGTCCTCGAACCAGCTTCTGGCGACTTCGGACGCCTTCTGTCCGACCGTGACGACCTGTAATGCGATTACATCGCGTTCGGCGTCATCGACGTCGCGGAAGAAGTCGGCGATGCACTCGCCGTCCTCCTTCGGCTGGCGCGGCAGAGCGAAGCGCGCGAGTTCGGTGCTGCCATCAGTATCGAAGATGATCAGGTCGTTGCCCTGCCCGGCCGCCAACCAATAGCCGTACGCGGCCTGCGGCTTCAGAATGTCCTCCGCCTCGCACAGCGCCAGCATGCGGCGCATCACCGGACGCAGCTCCTGCTTCGCCCACCCGAGGAAATCGTCCAGCGAACGCCCTTGCTTCCGGAAGCCCCACTGGAACTGGTACAGGCTGCGTTCGTTGATGAACGGCACGATCGCCTTGGGCGCCGCCTCGATCACGCGCGCGCCCCAGAACGGTGGAGCCGCGACCGGCACATCGCGCGTCAGCCGCCGGCGGCGCTCCTGCACGGCACCGACATCCACCGGGCGGAACGCACGCGCATCCGCCTGCCCGAGAGTACGCGATGGATTGCGCGTCTTGCCGACGCGCTTTGCCTGCACAGCGGCGAGGTAGTCGTCGAACGCGTTGCCGGTGACCTTGTCCATCAGGTGGAGACCGTCGAACGCATCGCGCGCATAGGCGACGCGGCCGCTGGCATAGGCGCGGACACAGTCTTCCTCGACGTAGCCGCGGGTCAGCGCCGCACCGCCCAGCAGCACCGGAATCTCCAGCGACTGGCGCGACATCTCTTCCAGGTTCTCGCGCATCACCACGGTGGACTTCACCAGCAGCCCTGACATGCCGATGGCGTGCGCGTGATGCTCCCTGGCCGCCGAGAGCATGTCCGCGAGCGGCACCTTGATGCCGAGATTGACCACCCGATAGCCGTTGTTGGTCAGAATGATATCGACCAGGTTCTTGCCGATGTCGTGCACGTCACCCTTCACGGTGGCGAGCACGATGGTGCCCTTCTCTTGTCCCGCGATCCGCTCCATGAACGGCTCGAGATACGCCACCGCCGCCTTCATCGTCTCGGCGCTTTGCAGCACGAACGGTAGCTGCATCTTGCCGGCGCCGAACAGCTCGCCCACCACCTTCATGCCGTCCAGCAGCACGTTGTTGATGATGTCGAGCGGCGGCAGCGTCTTCAACGCCTCGTCCAGCTCATCGGTAAGCCCCTTGCGATCGCCATCGACGATGCGATCCTTGAGGCGGCCTTCCACCGTTTCAGCGCGCTGCTTCTTCGTCGCGTCCGCCGCCTTGCGGTCGGCGAAGATCTCCAGCATCCGCTGCAGCGGATCGTAGCTTTCCTCGCGCCGGTCGAAGATCAGGTCCTCGGCGACCTTCACCTCCTCCGGTGCGATCAGGTGCAGCGGCCGGATCTTCGACACATGCACGATCGCACCGGTCATTCCCGCGCGCACAGCATGATCGAGAAACACGCTGTTCAGCACCGCGCGTGCCGCCGGGTTCAGCCCGAAGCTGACATTCGACAGGCCGAGAATGATCTGGATGTCGGGGAATTCCTGCTTGATCGCGGCGATACCCTCCAGCGTCCACTGCGCCAGCTTGCGGTCGTCCTCGTTGCCGGTGGCGATGGTGAAGGTCAGCGGATCGATCAGCAGATCCGATTGCGGCAGGCCGTGACGCTTGCACGCGAAATCGACCAGCCGCCGCGTCACCTCGACCTTGCGCTCGGCGCTCTTCGCCATGCCCGTCTCGTCGATGGTCAGCGCGATCACCGCCGCACCGAACTGCTTCGCCAGGCGCAATCGATCGGTCGCGTGGCCCTCGCCATCCTCGAAGTTGATCGAGTTGATGATCGGCTTGCCGCCATGCAGCTTGAGCGCCGCGGCGATCACCGGTGTCTCGGTGCTGTCAATCACAAGCGGCGCGTTCACCGACGAGGTGAAGCGGCGCACCACCTCGGTCATCTCGGCGTTCTCGTCGCGCCCGACAAATGCGGTGCAGACATCGAGCGCGTTGGAACCCTCGCCCAACTGCTCGCGCCCCATCGAGACGCAGCCGTCCCAGTCGTGCTTCTCCTGCGCCTCGCGCCACTTCTTCGAGCCGTTGGCATTGCAGCGCTCGCCGATGGCGAAGAACGCGTTCTCCTGCCGCAGCGGCACCGACTGATAAAGACTGGCGACCGACGGAACCCAAACCGGCTTGCGCAGCACGGGCGCTGGCCGGGGATTTCCGCCCCCACTGGCGCGCCGGCGCAGCATCGCGTCCAGAGCGGCGATGTGTTGCGCGGTGGTGCCGCAGCAGCCGCCGATCAGGTTGACGCCATCCTGCTCGACGAAGCGCTCCAGCCAACTGCTCAGCTCGTCCGGGCCGAGCGGAAAGTGCGTCTGGCCGTCGACCAGTTCCGGCAGGCCGGCGTTCGGTTGCACCGACAGCAGTCCCGGCCAGTTCGACGCCAGCCACCGCACATGCTCGGCCATCTCCTGCGGCCCGGTGGCGCAGTTCAGCCCCATCAGCGGCACATCGAGCGCGTGCACAATTGCAGCGGCGGTGGCGATGTCGGGGCCGACCAGCAGCGTCCCGGTGGTCTCCACAGTCACCTGCACGAAGATCGGAATGTCGCTGCCCACCTCGCCGCGGGCGATCTTGGCGCCGTTCACCGCCGCCTTGATCTGCAGCGGATCCTGGCAGGTCTCGATCAGGATCGCATCGACACTGCCGGCGACCAGGCCGCGGCACTGCTCGGTCAGCGCCGCCTCAAGTGGGTCGTAGGCGATGTTGCCCAGAGTGGGCAGCTTGGTCCCCGGACCGACGCTGCCGATCACCCAGCGATGGCGGCCGTCGGAGAACTGCTCGGCGGCCTCGCGCGCCAGTTCGCCGCCGCGCTTGTTGATCTCGAACGCGCGGTCGGCGATGTCGAACTCGCCCAAGGTCACCGGCGAACCGCCGAACGTGTTGGTCTCCACCATGTCGGCGCCGGCCTCGAAATAGCTGCGGTGGATGTCGCGCACCAGGTCGGGGCGCGAGATGTTCAACACGTCGGTGCAGTTCTCCTTGCCATGGAAGTCTTGCTCCACGTCCAACGTCATGCCCATGACGCGGGTGCCGACCGCGCCATCACACAGCAGCACGGTGTCGCGCAGCGCATCGAGCAGGTGGGGACGGGACATCGAGCTTCCTTCCGTCAGATCGGATGGTTCGCGACGTAGGCATCGAGCAACGCGAGGTGACGCGCTGCCTCCGCCGATGGGACGAACGATGCGGCCAGGCTGTTGCGTGCAAGCGTCACGCACTCGTCCGCGGTCAACCCGAGAGCTTGTCGGCACTGAATGAAATTGTCGTTGAGATAGCCGCCGAAATAAGCCGGATCGTCGGAGTTCAGCGAAATGCAAAGGCCGGCGCCCAGCATGGCACGCAACGGATGCGCGGCCAACGACGACACCACCTGCAACCGCACGTTCGACAGCGGACAAACCGTTAGTGGAATTCGTCGCGCGGCCAGTTCGCGCACCAGCGCCGGATCGTCCATGCCCGTGTTGCCATGATCGATGCGGTCCACCTCGAGCAGTTCGAGCGCCGCGCGCACGTAGGATGCCGGACCTTCTTCGCCGGCATGCGCGGTGACGCGAAAACCACGCTCGCGGCAGGCGCGAAAGAAATTCACAAAGCGCGACGGCGGATTGCCGAGTTCCGCGCCGCCGAGACCGAAGCCGGCGATGCTGTCAGCCCATGGCATGACCTGATCGAGCAAATGCAGCGCCGCGGCCTCGCTGCGATGGCGCTGCGCACTGACCAGCAGGCCAGCACTGATGCCGTCCTCGCCTGCAGCGTCGCGCATCGCCGCCAGCACGCCATCCATCAGCGCGGCGATCGGCACGTCGCGTTCGGTGAAACCTTGCGGTCCGATGAAAACCTCGGCGCGGACCACCGCATCCGCGTGGGCGCGCCGTAGATAGGCGCGGGTGATGTCGTAGAAATCCTGCTCCCGCACCAGCACGCGGCAGCCCTCGTAATAGAGATCCAGGAACGCCTGCAGGTTGTCGAACCGGTAGGCGGCGCGTAGCGCCTCGGGGGAGTCCCAGCGTGGGCGCAGGCGGTTGCGCACCGCCAGCGCCAGCAGGTGCTCTGCCTCGATGCTGCCTTCCAGGTGCATGTGCAACTCGGCCTTCGGAAGGCCACGGATGAATGCGTCGAGATCGGCCATTCAGACCACCAGCTCGTGCGACTGCGCGGCTGGCGCGTCGGTGGCGCGGAGGGCCGGCCAGAGCCGGACAGCGAGCGGGCCTTCGATGGCGTACGGCTCACCCTGTTCCATGCCGGCTCCCGCCAGCAGCGCACGCATGCCATCGTCGGTGAAGCCCGGCCAGCGATGCGCCAGCCTGCTCAGCAAATCGTCGCGACTATGCTTCGCAAGGTCGATAACGATCAGCCGCCCACCCGGCCGCAGCACGCGCGCCACCTCGGCCAGCACGCTCTGTGGCTCCTCGGCGTAGTGCAGCACCATCTGCATCACCGCCACGTCAAACGAATTCTCGGCCAACGGGAGGCGGTACATATCGGCTAGCCGCACCGAACAGTGGGTAAGGCCGGCGCGCGCCAGCCGCGAGCGTGCCAGCGCCAGCATTGCGCGCGATGCATCGACGCCGACACCCTGACTGATCCGCGGCGCCAGCAGCTCGAGCACCCGCCCGGTCCCGGTGCCGATATCCAACAGCCGGCCGGCATCGTGCTCCGGCACCAGCGAAAGCAACGCAGCCTCGACCTCGGCGGCCGGCAGCTCCAGCGCCCGCATTTCATCCCAATCGGCACCCTGGCGGCGAAAACTTTCGGACGCCACGCGGGCGCGTTCAGCCAGCACGCGGGCAGCTTGGCGGCGGTCGGCCTCGAGGGTCTGGTCGTCCTCCGGCAGCCGTGCGACCAGTTCGCGCGCCAGGTCGCCAGGCTCGCCGTGGGGCAGGGTGAACCAGACATTCGCCCCCTCACGCACGCGGTCCAGCAGACCGCAGTCGCACAACAACTTCAGGTGACGGGAGAGGCGCGGTTGCGACTGGCCGAGGATATCGGTGAACTCCGAGACGCAGAATGCACCGCGGCCCGCCAGCGCCAACAGACGGAGGCGGGTCGGTTCCGCGGCGGCTCGCAGGCTGGCCAGCAAGGCTTCCATGGGTTATGGATTACATAAACATATCCTTATGTCCAGATGATGAATCAGCCAGCAGACGACTGGGTTGGGGTCCATTTCGGCCCACCCGCCGCCGACGAGGCGGTACTGATCGAGGGCGACGCGGGCACCCCCAGCGGTCATCCGGTCGCGCGGTTCCGCCTTTCGCCAGCGTTGGCGGGGCACGCTCCGGGCTGCGCCTGCTGCGTCCCTCGCGACCCAGCGGCGCAGGCATTGGGTCGGTTGTTCCTCGCCAGGGCGCGCGGCGAGGTAGCGTGGTTCCGTTCCGTCGCCATTCTCGCCACCCCGGCAGGCGAGGCTGCCATCCGGGCCGCGCTGTCCGACGATCAAGTCTCCTCGTGTCGCTTTCGGTTGATCGACCCTGACCGCTCGGACGCTTCCTAGCGAAGCGGCGGCATGGTAGCCAAGGTGCCGATGCTGCGGGACCTGCAGGAGAGGGAAAGCTGATGTCTGACCGCGCGAGGTGGGAGGAGCCCGGCAGAGCAGGGCATCGCTCGCTGACCCCCGAGTGGGAAGTGGTCGAGATCGACAAGAAGGAGCGTGACTTGGCCGTTGACCGAATAATGGTCCTCGTTGTCGTCCTCACCGCAGTCACCCTTTCCGTCGTCGGCGGCGTTGTCACCATCATTGCGACGCAGTGGTGATCGATCCGCAACCGCAAAGTCTCTGAAGCGATGCCGTAACCGCGCATGCTGAACAAGGCGGGCTCCCCGGCGGGGGCCGCCTTGGCGGTTCCCTCGGGTGGTCCCATAACGAGGTGCCAGCATGATCCAGCGTTCGTTCCGCGGGCCTCCACCGGCTTCCGACAAGAATGGCAAACCGACGACGCCTCTCAGGATCGTCGAACCGCCACCACCGCCACTGCCTCCCTGGGCTCGGAAACCTGCTCGATCCTGAAGCGCAGAGGCTGCCGATCATAAGGATCAAGTCTCCTCGGGCCGCTCTCGAGGTGGCCCTGCGCTGACACCAGATCGTCTGGATGCGCGTCCTCGTCGTCTACTGCCATCCGGTGGCGGAAAGCTTTGCCGCCGCCGCCCATCAGACTGTGTTGCAGGCTCTGATAGAGGCCGGACACGAAGTGACCGATGTCGATCTCTATGCGGAGAACTTCAATCCGGTCATGAGCCGTCAGGAGCGGCTGGACTATCTCAACGCGGCTCGCAACGAGCGGCTGGTGAAGCGTTACGACGATCAGCTCGCGACAGCCGAGGCTATCGTGCTGGTGTACCCTGCGTGGTGGTACGGGATGCCGGCCATGCTGAAGGGGTACTTCGATCGTGTCTGGCTGCCGGGCGTGGCATTTGATGTAACACCCGACGGCAAGGTGAAGACCGAGCGCCTGCAGCGCGTCCGGCGCATCATGGTGGTGACCACCTATGGCGGCTCGTGGTGGATGGTTCGCGCAGCGCTCGGCGATCCGGCGCGCAAGCTGATCGGCCGTGCGGTGCGGGCGCTCTGCGCGCGGGGCTGCCGCGTGACTTGGTGCGTGCACTACAGCATGGACCGCGCGAAACCGGCGCAGCTTCGCCGGTTCCTGCGACGGATCAGGGCCGCGGCGCGGGCCCTGAATTAAACGGGATCAGCTCTCCACGATCAGCCGCGACAGCTCTTCCGCCGCCGTCAGCATCGGATAGTGTCCGGTATCCAGCTCGTGCCATGTCGCGTGCAGTTTCTCGGCCGCCCGACGCTGATGCGCCTCGCCGGGATTGACCGCCTGCCGACACCAGATGACGCTCGTCTTCCACGTCTGCTGCCAGAAGTTCGGTAACTTCACGCGGCCATTCATCGCCGCCGCCGGGTGCGGTGTATAGCGCTCCAGCGCCCAGGTCTTTGTCGGCTCCTCCAAGCTGGCGAACATCCGCCCCGCCGCATCCTCCCGCGACGGACCGGTGGCGAGATCGGTCGTCTCCCGCATTACCCGCTTGACGATGTCAGGAATGCACTCGCCATCGAACAGCGCCAGCGCATCGGCGAACACCAGCCGCCCGACCCTCTCACGCGCACGCTCCGCCGCGCTGCAAACGACCATGCCGCCACTGCTGGTGCCCACCAGCACCACGTCGCTCAGGTCCTCGAAGAACAGCAACTCGGCGATCTCCGCTCCGTGCATCTCGGTGCTGATGCCGGGCCGCAGCGCGTGGCGGCGCTCCGCGCAGCCATCCAAGGTCGGCGCAAGCACGCGGTGCCCACCCGCGGTCAACCGAGCCACAACACGCTGCCAGATCCAGCCTCCCTGATATGCGCCATGAACCAATACGATGTTTGCCATGTTCCTCCCCCTTCATGAGGCGATCCCGGTGATCGCATCCCACTCCACATGTCGCCCTGTGAGCAAGCACCGCCGGCGTAAGACACTTGCAAGCATAACCGTGCCAGTGTTGGCGGACCTGTGCTTCAGGGCGTGCCCACCATTCAAGCGGTCAGCGCAGTTACCGTCGCCCCTTCCATTCCGCGTACAGGCGGCGTGCTGCGCATGGATACGCGCCGCGAAACGGCCGGCACGGAGGACGCCGTCACAGTATCGGCGGCGAACCCCCAACCGGCTCAACCCGCAACAGACCATTCCATCTCGTTCCATGACATTCTGCATGCGCTGAACCCGCTCCAGTATCTTCCCGTCATCGGCACGATCTACCGCGCCGTCACAGGGGACCAGATTCCCGAGATGGTACGCCGGGCCGGCTCTCTGGTCGTGAGCACGCTGTTCGGCGGGCCCATCGGAGCGATCACCAATGTCGCCTCAACGATATTCGAGAAGATCACCGGCATCGACGTTGACAAGACCATGCAGGCAGCACTGGTGGGACACCCATCCGAAAATGCCCCATCCTGGCCGGGTCACGGCGGACGCTGCGACGGCGCTGCTGCAACTGCCCCCAGCCGCGAGCGCCGACGCGGTAAGCAAGCCGTGGTCATCAGCGGAACTCGCCGCCTACGGCGTCCGCACGGCCAAAAGTGGCACGCTGACCATGGCTGATGTCACCGGCGCCGACGTGCTGAACACGCTCGAATTGAAGCGCATCCAAGACGCCAATGCCGCTTATGGCCGCATCCAGAACAACTCGCATCCGGCTGCCGGCGGGAAGGCAGTGTAGGGCCTGCGTCTCGACCCCGTGTCCGCGCCGCGCTAGCCTCGGTGCATGATCGACAAGTTCGTGCACTCCATGGCCGATGCCATGGCAGGCATTGCCGATGGTTCCACGGTCCTGCTCGGTGGCTTTGGCGACGTGGGCATTCCGACGCCGCTGCTCGACGGCCTGATCGCACAGGGCGCGCGTGATCTCACCATCGTGGCGGTCGCCGGCGGACGCGATGGCAGCGCAATTGAACAACTGCTGTCACTCGGCCGGGTGCGTCATTTGATCTGCAGTTTCGTGCGCCCTGCCAGCCTCGCCGGCCGCCTGTTCCAGCGGGGCGAACTGGAGGTGGAGATCATCCCGCAGGGCACGATGGCCGAACGCATGCGCGCCGCCGGCGCCGGCATCACCGGCTTCTACACGCCAACGGGTGCCGACACGCTGCTCGCGGAGGGACGCGAAACGCGCGAGATCGGCGGCAGGCTTTGTCTGCTGGAATATCCGCTGCCCGGTGATGTCGCACTGATCGAGGCATGGAGCGCCGATCGCTGGGGCAACCTGACCTACCGCGACAGCGCGCGCAACTTCAATCCGGTGATGGCGATGGCAGCGAAACTCACCATCGCGATGACGCGCAATGTCGTGGCACTCGGCGAACTGGCACCGGAGACGATCGTGACGCCGGGCATCTTCGTCAATCGCGTGCTGCACGTGCCGCTCTGAGAGGGCTCCATGGCAATCTCCCCACTCGATCGCAACGGCATGGCGGCATGGTGCGCGCGGGACATTCCTGAAGGCTGGCTGGTCAACCTCGGCATCGGCATCCCGACACTGGTCGCCGATTTCGTGCCGGCGGAGCGCGAGGTCATTTTCCACGCCGAGAATGGCGTGATCGGCGTCGGCCCCGCGCCGGCGGCCGATGCGGTCAATCCGTTCCTGATCAACGCCAGCACCACGCATGTCACGCTGCGCACCGGCGGCTCCTATGTGCATCATGCCGACAGCTTCGCCATCGCGCGCGGCGGACATCTGGACCTGTGCGTACTCGGCGCCTTCGAGGTGGCAGAGAACGGCGACCTCGCGAACTGGGCGCGCTCCGCCGACGAGCCGGTGAAGCAGGTCGGCGGCGCGATGGATCTGGCGATCGGCGCGCAACGCCTCTGGGTGGTGATGGAGCACACCACCAAGGACGGCGAGCCACGCATCCGCCAGCGTTGCACCTACCCGCTGACCGCGAAGGGCGTGGTCAGGCGCGTCTATACCAACCTGGCGGTGCTCGACGTGACGCCCGGACGGTTTCGCGGTGCGCGATATGATCCCGGGACTGACTCTGGAGGCATTGCAGGCCCGCACCGAGGCGAAGCTGCATCTGCCTGAGGTAGGTTACAGGCGTTGATGGAGGTTTGCCATGATCACTGCGATCGAGATCACCGCGCGTGCACCGTTCGTTGGCGGCGCCGCATTCGGTGCGACCGGCGCCTATGAGCGGCTCGACGGCATTGCGATCGGCGAACTCGATCCGACGCATCCGGCCAACCGCGGCATCGTCAACGTCGACAAGGCACCGCGCAACGCGCGCGGCATGGTCGAGTACCGCAGCGACATCTGCATCCTTCGTCCGGCCGATCCCGAGCGCGGCAATGGCCGCATCCTCTACGAGGTGAACAACCGCGGCCGCATGATGCTGTTCGCCAACCTGTGCGCCGGCAAGGCGGGCAACCAGCCGTCGGCTGCGGCGGATCTCGGCAACGCATTGCCGCTGCGGCGCGGATTCACCTTGCTGTGGTCGCGGCTGGGACCCGGGCGCGCCACGTGCCAATGGCGGACTTGGGCTGGACGCGCCGATCGCCACCGACAACGGCGCGCCGATCGTGCGGCGCATCCGCGAGGAATTCATCTCCGGCACGCGCGGCGGCGATCTCAAGCAGTTCCGCCTGTCCTATGAAGCGGCCACGCGCGACGATGCCGTGCTGACGGTGCGGCGTACCCAGACGGCGCCGCGGCAGCCTGCAGCATTCGAGTTCGTCGATGCGCGCACGATTCGTCTGGCGCAAGGCGCCGCGCCCGAACCCGGCTCGATCTACGAACTGCGCTACCACGCGACCAACCCGCGCGTATTGGGCATCGGCTTTGCCGCCACGCGCGACATCGTCAGTCATCTTCGCAACAGCGCGGCCGGACGCGACCTGCTCGGCCGTCAGCCGACGCATGCGCTGGGCTTCGGCATCTCGCAGGCCGGACGCTATCTGCGCGATCACCTCGCGCAGGGCTTCAACCGCGACGAAGCGGGCGCGCGCGTGTTCGATGGCATGTTCACCCATGTCGCCGGCATCGGCCGCGTGTTCTTCAACACCGAATTCGGCCAGCCCGCGCGCACCCGCACGTGGCACGAGGATCATGGCTTCCCCGAGGTGGAATTTCCCTTCGCCACCGGTGCGCTGATGCGCGGCGACGACAGTGATCCCAAGGTCATCGAGACCAACACCTCGACGGAATACTGGCAGAAGGGCGCGTCGCTGCTGCACACCGATCCCGACGGCACGCACGATGCCGCGCTGCCGGCGAACGTGCGCGGCTATTACCTGCCGGGCACGCAGCATGGCGGCAAGGCCGGCATGCCGCGCGACGCCGGCCCATGCACCAATCCGCGCAACTGGCACGATCCGATGCCGGCGATCCGCGCGTTGCTGGTGGCGCTCGACGAATGGGTGACGAACGGTCGAGAACCGCCGCCGTCGCGGCTGCCCCGCATAGCCGACGGCACGCTCGCACGCGCCGAGGCGGTGGCGTGGCCGAAGCTTGCGACGCTGGTGCCGCCGCGTGCGGCGAACGATGTGGTGGCGCCCGGCGACTGGACCGATCCGCAGCCGCCCTGCGCGCGAATGGCAGGCCCTGGTGCCGCAGGTCGATGCGGACGGCAACGAGACCGCCGGTATCCGCTTGCCCGACATCGCCGTACCGCGCGGCACGTTCACCGGCTGGAATCTGTACCGCGACCCGCTGCCCGCCGGGCGAACTGGCCGACCGTGACGGCACCTATCTGGCATTTGCCGCGACACGAGCCGAACGCGAGCGTGCCGGCGATCCGCGCCCTTCGCTGGCGGAGCGCTATCCGACGCACGATGCCTATATCGCCCGCGTGCGGGAGGTCGTCGGCGCGTTGCAGCGCGATCGCCTGCTGCTCGACGACGATGCGGCGACCTATCTGAATCGTGCGAACTAAATGCTCAAGGGCCGACGTGCTCGCACTCCCTCTCCCGCAAAGCGGGGGAGGGTCGGGGAGGGGGTGCCGCCCGCCCCTCAGTACCCCGTCCGCGTCGCCCCGACCACATAGTTCTTGCGCGGAAACTCGTCGGTATAACTCCGCAGGGTCTTGCCGGTGCGCGAACCCATGTCGCGATACGGCCGCTTGCGCAGCCGCTCCACGTCGAGGTCGATGCCGTGCCCCGGCGTCGTCGGCAGCTCGACGAAACTGTCCTTCACCACCAGCGGCTGCACCGCGATCTCGTCGCAGGCCGGCTTCAGGTTGATGAAGAACTCGGCGATCCAGAAGTTCGGGATCATCGCCGAAAGCTGCACCGTCGCCGCCGCCCCGACGAGCGTGGAGTTATAGTTGTGCGGCGCCACCGCCACGGCGTGCGGCTGCGCCATCGCGGCGATGTCGAGCATCGCGCCGATGCCGCCGCAATTGCAGATGTCCGGATTGATGATGTCCGCGGCGCGCGCGGCCAGCGCCTGGGCGAACGCCTCCTTCGAGTAGATCGCCTCGCCGGTGACGATCGGCACGCCAGGCAGTGCGCGCCGCACCTCCGCCACCAGTTCGATGTTGTCGCACAGGCAGGGTTCCTCGTACCAGCCGATGTCGAACTCGGCGATGCGTTTGCCGATGCGGATCGCATGCATCGGCGCCAGCCGGCGATGCACCTCGACCAGCAGGCCGAATTCCGGCCCCAGCGTCTCGCGCATCTTCCTCACGTATCGCACGACGTGATCTTCGTCCTCGCGATGGATGAAGTTGCGCCACGGGCCGGGGAACGGATCCCATTTCAGCGCGGTGAAGCCCATCTCCTTCACCTTCAGCGCGCGTTCCAGGTTCTGCTCGATCGACTCGCTGCCGCTCGACCAGCCGTTGGCATAGACCTTCACCCGTTCGCGCGACGCGCCGCCGAGCAGGTTGTACAGCGGCAGGTTCGGCGTGCTTGGCGACGATGTCCCACAGCGCGATCTCGATCGCGCTCCACGCCGACAGCAGGTCGAGCGACGCGCGCCGCATCGCGAAGTCGTCGAACACCACCTGCGCGGTGTGGCGGATGTTGAACGCGCTGCGGCCGATCATGTATTTCGCCATGACCTGGAGCAGGTGCTCGATCACCGGCTCCTTGCCCGGCGTGACATAGGCTTCGCCCCAGCCGTGGATGCCTTCCTCGGTCTCCACGCGGCAGAACAGCAGGTTCTTCGCCAGGCCGGGATCGAACAGGAACGTCTCGATCCGGGCGATCTTCAACTCTGGCATCGGTTTCCTCCTCGGCGCATGGTTGCTGTCGACATTACAGGCGGCGAAGCGAGGGAGGAAGCAGCATGCAATTCGACCAGATCACCTACGAGATCACAGGCAAGACCGCCATCGTCACGCTGAACCGGCCGGAGAAGCGCAACGCGCTCAGCGGCAAGCTGCTGCGTGAACTGCATGAGGCGCTGCTGGAGGCCGACGAATACAATCCGGTCCACTGCGTCGTGCTGCGCGGTGCCGGTCCGCATTTCTGCGCCGGTGCCGATCTCAGCGAATACTCGTCAGGTCGCGGCGAAGACTATCGCGGCCGGCAGGAGATCGACGACGATGTGTGGCGCCTGGAGCAGGGTCAGCGACTGCGCATCACGCTGTTCGACATGCACAAGCCGGTGATCGCACAGGTGCACGGCACGTGCATCGGCATCGGCACCGATCTCGCGTGGCTGTGCGACATGGTCATCGTCGCCGATGATGCGCGGATCGGCTTCCCGCCGGTGCGCGACCTCGGCACCCCGCCTGGCAGCATGTGGCTGTATCACTGCGGCCCGCAATGGGCGAAGCGCCTGCTGTTCACCGGCGACAGCGTCACCGGCGCGGACGCGGCGCGGATCGGGCTGGCGATGAAATCCGTGCCTGCGGCGGAACTGACAGCCGAGGTGATGCGGCTGGCCGATCGCATGGGGCTGGTCGATCCGCATCTGCTGTCGGCCAACAAGCGGCTGGTCAATCTCGGACTGGAGCTGATGGGCGCGCGCACGCTTGCAGCGCATCGGCGCGGAGATCGATGCGCGTGGCCACAACGCGCCGATGGCGCGCGAATTCCGCCAGACGATGCGCACGCATGGGGTGAAATACGCCTTCCAGAAGCGCGACGCGGCGTTCGGCAACGGGTTTGCCGCGGTCGAGGGGCCTGATTCCGATTAGGTAACTCGGGTGCAGGGATTTTGTAACTCGCTGAAGATACGTTACGAAATCCTCACGACATCCGAGTGCGGTCATGCCTTCGCCTGCCGATAACGTCATCCTCACGTTTCCCCCGCGCACGGTGTCGCGCGAGGAGCAGGTGCTGCTCGCCGAATGGTTTGCTGCGACACAACGGGCGGATCTCGATGTCGAACGTGCGTTCATCAGCGAGCGGCGCGGCGACGATCCGAATATTGTCGGCCGCATCGTAGTGGTGCTGCGCTCGAGCAAGCATCCGGCGTTTCTGGCCTTTGCGCCGACCGAGTCGCTCTTCTGGGCGGTCACCGCAGCGCCAAACTGGGATAAGGTTCATCGCTTCCGGACATTGCGGGCTGCGCTGAACTGGATCCGCCCCGTTCTGGACGAGCCGGACACGTGCAAAACTCCGAGCTCTCCGGCTACCTCGCCTGATTGCCGCTTCGTTCAGCCGGTCATGTAGCGCTCTGATGCAGATACGGCGCGGCATATGCGCCAAGCCACGCTGTCGCCGTCCACAGCACCAGCAACACGGCATAGGCCCGCGCTGTGAGCGCCGGCGGCGGCGCATCCTCGACCAGAGCGTTGCCGCCGTTCAGTGCCAGAGCCGTCAACGGCACATACACCAGGAAGGTCGCCAGGGTCGCTATCGTCAGCGCGGCAAGGCACGCCTGCCAGCCGAACACGAGACACGGTCCCAAAGGCGGCCAGCACGAACGGCAATCCCAGCAGCCGTCCTTGCGAATGACTTAGCGAGGGCCAGGCGAGAGCGGGGGGTGTCTGTCGCAGCGAGCGCATGATCAACTCCGCAGTTCTGGGGCCAGATCTTCGTGGAACGTTTTGCCGCCGGTGGTCGGGCGGATATGGCCGGCACGGATCGTGTAGTCGCCGAAGCGTTCGTCAGGCGCGCGGTGTTCGGCATACTCGCGGAACAGCGGAGCGAGCGCCGCCACGATCGCGTCGCCGCCGACGTCCCGGCGGTACAGCTTGTTCATGCGCGTGCCATCGAAGGCGCCGCCGAGATACAGGTTGTAGAGACCAGGGCTGCGCCCCACGAGGCCGATCTCCGCAAGGTACGGCCGCGCGCAACCGTTCGGGCAACCGGTCATGCGGATCGTTATGTCGTCCTGCGTCAGGCCGACGCTTTCCAGTTTCTCTTCCAAACGCGTGACAAGCTCCGGGAGGTAACGCTCGCTTTCCGCCAGCGCGAGACCGCAGGTCGGCAATGCCACGCAGGCGAGCGCATTGCGCCGCAGCGCGCCCACGTTTGCATCCAGGCGGTGCGCCTCAAGCAATGCCGCCACCTCGGCCTTGCGTTCCGGCGGAATGTCGGCCAGCACCAGATTTTGGTTGGGCGTGATGATGAAGCGGCCGATGCCGAGTTCGGCAATCGCATGCAGACCCGCGAGGTCGTGCACTCGACCATTCTCGACGAACAGCGTGAAATGCCAGTCCCCGTCATCGCCTTCCGCCCAGCCGAGCCGATCGCCGTTGTCGGTGAAGGCGAAGTCGCGCGCGGGCGACAGCGTGTAGCCCAGCCGCCGTTCCAGTTCCGCTCGGAATTCGGCGAGCCCCATGCGCTCGATAGTGTATTTCAGCCGCGCGTGCTTGCGGTCGGAGCGGTCGCCGAAATCGCGCTGCACCGTCACGACCTTTTCCGCCACATCGACCGCCTGCTCAGGCAGGCAGAAGCCGATGACGTCGCCGGTGCGCGGGAACGTATCGGGCTCGCCATGCGTCATGCCCATGCCGCCGCCGGCCGTGACGTTGTAGCCGACGATCCGGCCGGCCTGTTCGATGGCGATGAAGCCGAGGTCGTGCGCGAACACGTCGACATCGTTGTGCGGCGGCAGCGCGACCGCGATCTTGAACTTCCGCGGCATGTATGTGCGGCCGTAGATCGGCTCGTCTTCTTCCTCGCCGCCGGATTGCTGCTCGCCGTCGATCCAGATCTCGTGCCAGGCGCGGCTCCTCGGCAGCAGATGCGTCCCGATCGCCTGCGCCAAGTCCGGCGACTTCGGCGTGCGCGCGGCTCTGCCATGGATTGACCCGCGCGATGACATTGCGGTTCACGTCGCCGCACGCCGCGATCGTGTCGAGCATCGCGTCGTTCAGACCGCTTATGGCGTGTCGCAGATTGCTCTTGATGATGCCGTGGAACTGGATGGTCTGCCGCGTCGTCAGGCGCAGCGTGCCATTGCCGCGTTCGCGCGCGATGCTTCTCCGCCGCCAGCCACTGTTGCGGCGTCAGCACGCCGCCCGGCACGCGCAGACGCGCCATGAAGATGAACGCCTTCTCCATCTTCTTGCGGCCGCGTTCCGCGCGCAGGTCGCGGTCGTCCTGCACGTAGATGCCATGAAACTTGGTCAGTTGCTGGTCATCGTCGGACAGCGAGCCCGTCTCGACGCGCGTCAGTCCCTCCGCGATCGTGCCGCGCAGGAAGCGACTGTTTCCTTTGATCGCCTCGTTGGGCGAAAGGGGACGCTGATCAGTAGACATCGCGCAGATACCTTCCCTCGCGTCGCAGCGCATCGAGCGCCGCCACGCCGTCTTTGCCCTGCTCGCCAAGAATGCGTTGCAACGTCGCGTGCACGTCCTTCGCCATCGCGTTGGCATCGCCGCACACGTAGATCGCCGCGCCCTCCTGCACCCACGCGTACAGCTCGCGCCGCGCGTCCCACAGCGCGTGCTGCACGTAGCGCTTCTCCGGCTGATCACGCGAGAACGCCACGTCGAGCCGCGTCAGCACGCCGCGCTTGAGCAGATCCTGCCATTCGAGCTGATACAGGAAGTCGTGCGTGTAGTTGCGGTGGCCGAACACCAAGCCAGTTGCGCCCGCGCGCGCCGATCGCATCGCGCTCCTGCATGAACGCGCGGAACGGTGCCACACCGGTGCCTGGTCCGATCATGATGACGGGCCGCTCGGGATCCGCCGGCAGACGGAAATGCGCGTTCGGTTTCAGGAACACACGCAGCCGGTCGCCGGCCTTGCGCCGCTCCGCGACATCCACCGACGCAACGCCGTTGCGCTCGCGTCCATGCGTCGCATAGCGCACCGCGGCGACCAGCAGATGCGCCTCGTCCGGCGCCGCCTTGCGGCTGGAAGCGATCGAATAGTAGCGCGGTGCCAGTGGCCGCAGCAGCGACAGAAGCTGTTCTTCGCCCAGCTTGCGCGGCGCGGCCTCCAGCATGTCGATGATCTGCCAGCCGTCCTGGCGTGTGAGCGATCCGCCACCGATGTATTCGTCGAACTTCGGCGCCGTCAGCGTCGTGATGTCGAACTGCTCCAGCAGCTTCGTGCGCAACGGCGCGTTGTCCGCCAGGCCCGTCGTCGCCAGCACCGCGTCCACCAGCCGGGGATCATTGACCGGCACGAACCCAAGTGAGTCGCCAGGCTCGTAATCGATGCCCGCCCCGGCGAGCGACAGTTCGACATGCCAGGTATCGGACGTGGACCGGCTGCCCGAGAGGCGGACACGCTCGGTCACCTCAGCCTCGAACGGCCGCGTGCGGCTCCACGCGGCTACACCGGCAGCGGGACGCGCGAAGTCGACATGAATGACCGCCCCGGCCTCCGGCTCACCCAACTCGGCCTGCAGCGTGCCAAGCGTTGCGTCGATCCAAGTTCCCGCGGGCGCCTCGTAGTCCAGATCGCACTCGATCCGCTCCGCCACGCGCGTCGCACCCAGCGCGGCGAAGCGTTCGTCGAACAGCCGGCCGGTCTCGCAGAACTTTGCGTAGGCGCGATCGCCCAGCGCCAGTACCGCATAGCGCAAGCCTTCAAGGCGCGGCGCATCGTCGGCCATCAGCGCGGCGAAGAAATCGATCGCGCGTTGCGGCGGGTCGCCCTCGCCCCACGTGCTGGCGATCACCAGCAGGTTCTGCGCGCCGGTGATCTGCGCCGGGGTGGCATCCGCCATGTCGAGCACCCGCGCGGCGAAGCCCAGCTTGCCGGCAGCCTTGCGCGCGGCATCGGCCAGCGCCTCGGCGTTACCGGACTCGGTGGCGAACAGGATCGTCAGCGGCGCTCGGCGCGCCGGCGGTGCTGCGGCAGCGGGCTGTGGCGCGGTCGCCGCCTGATATCCGGCGAGGAACCCGCTCAGCCAGCTCCGCTGCTCGGCGTTCGTCCCAGAGATGATGTGGTTCAGCGCGACGATCTGATCGGCCGGGAATGGCGCGGTCTCAGGCAGCATGGCGTTCTCCTTCAGCCTGCGGCGCAGTGTCCTGCCAGGCGGCGAGCAACGGCCGCAGTGCGACCACCGGGCCGATGATGATCAGTGTTGGCGCATGCGATGGAATGGCGGCGGCGCTCCGTTCCGCGTCCGCCAGTGTCGTGATCGCCACGCGCTGGCGCGGCGTTGTCGCCTCGGAGACGAACGCGACCGGCTCGTCAGCGCGGCGCCCTGCCGCGCGCAGATGCGCAGCGATCGCGCCGATCTGGCGCAGCGCCATGTAAAGCACCAGCACGTCGGCACCGCGCGCCAACGCGCTCCAGTCGAGGTCCGGCAGCTCGCCCTTGGCGTCATGACCGGTGACGAACGCAACGCTGTGCGCCAGACCGCGATGGGTGACCGGAATGCCGGCCGCTGCCGCCCCTCCGATGCCGGCGCTAACCCCGGGGACGATGCGGAAGCGGATTCCAGCCGCTGCCAGCGCCAACGCCTCCTCCCCACCGCGACCGAACACCAGCGGGTCACCCCCCTTCAGCCGGACTACCCGCTTCCCCTCCCGCGCCAGGCTGACAAGCCGCTGATTGATGCGAAGCTGCGGCGTCCGTCGCCCGCCGGCGCGCTTGCCCACCGGTTCCAGCCGCGCCTGCGGCGCCAGCGCCAGGATCTCTGGCGACACCAGCGCGTCGTGCAGCAGGACATCGGCTGCCGCGAGTGCCCGCGCGGCGCGCACCGTCAGCAACTCAGGGTCACCGGGGCCTGCGCCAACCAGCCAGACAGTGCCCGGCTCGAAGGTCATGCGAGCCACCCGTTGGCCTGCAGCAGCGCGTCCGTCAGCGCCGCCACGTCGCCTCCGTCCCGCCGCCACTTCGCGCGATGCTCGCGCAGCGAGGCGACGCGATCGGCCCATTCCACATCGTATTCCGCCGCAAGCCGCGCCCGGATGCGCGCCGCTAGGCCTGGGCTGGCCCCAGCGGTGGAAACCGTCAGCAGCAGATCGCCGCGCCGCACCTCGGCGACACTATGGAAGTCGCATAGCGCCGGACGATCCTCGACGTTGACCAGCACCCGCGCCGATCGCGCGAGCGCTCCCAGTTCGGCGGCCTGCTCCTCTGGCAGCCCGGCAATCCACAGGGCGCGCAGTTCGGCGAACGCGGCGCGCCCTGGCAGGAAGTCGCGCAGCGCAGGGCCAGCCGCGGCAGCCAGCTCCTGATCCGGTTGGTCGGTGAACAGCAGCAGATTGCGGGCGCCGCTGGCTCGCAGGACGAGGAAGCGCCTAAGCGCGATGCCACCGCGCCCGGCAACCGCGATCGGCAAGACGGCCGGATCCAGCGCCACGGCGATCATCGGAGAAGAACGCTTTGTCGAGGCATCGAAAAACCCGATCTCGCAAGGAGCAAATCAGCCCATAGCAGAGAAGGATTTTCCTTACAGATGCAAGGTAGCGCCGAAAATAGCGATAATCTTCTTCACTCGCCGCTCCGCGTGGCAAGCAACGCGCGTCCCCCACCCCGCCGAAGCAATCTACCCCTCCCCTCGCGGGAGGGGGACTGGGGGGAGGGGGCTGCCCGCTGTTAGGAGCTACTTCACCAGTTCCGGCTGCCGCGCCTCCGTCTTCCTAAACGCCGGCATCACCTCCTCGGCGAAGCGTTGCAACTGCTCCAGCGCCTCGGATTTCGGCACACCGACCGACAGGCTGACGGAAATCCGCTCCAGCGCCGGGTATTTCGCCTCCAGCGCCTTCAGGTGGTCGATTACCTCCTGCGCGTTGCCTGTCAGGAACCCCCCGGCGTTTACCGCGTCCTCGATCCGCGGCAGATTAGCCGTCGGCGCGCGCTTCGGATCACGCATGATTTCGACCTGCTCGTCCGTCATCGCCCGCACCAGGCGCAGCTCGCCGAACATCTTCATGTTCTCTTCGTAATATTTCCTCGCGCGGTTGATACCGTCGGCCTTATCCTTGCCCATGTAGAAGTGGAAGCCGAAGCACAGCCGCTCGCCGAGTTCGATGTGCTTCCCAACCTTGGCGTGCGCTTCCTGCCAGCCCAGCACGACCTTGTGCATGGCGCCGCCCTCGGCCGAGCCGCCGCCGACCATCCCCTGGATGCCGTGCTTCGCCATGAACTCCATGGCGCGACCGGTGCCGCCCTGTATGGGCTGCCAGCATTCCACCGGCAGCCGCATTGGCCGCGGCACCAACGTCAGCTCCTTGAGCGTGTAGCCGCGATACGGCACCTCCGGCGGCAGCGTGTAATGCTTGCCCTTGTGGGTGAACGACTCTTCGTTGAACGACTTGAAGATGATGTCGACCTGTTCCTCGAACAGCTCGCGATTGGCCGCCTGATCGATCAGCGGTGACCCGAACGTCTCCACCTCGCGCGTGTGATAGCCACGGCCGAGGCCGAAGATCACCCGGCCGTTGCTGAGAATGTCCGCCATCGCGTAGTCCTCGGCCAGCCGCAGCGGATGCCACATCGGCGCAATATTGAAGCCGCAGCCGATCTTCAGGTTCTTCGTGACATGCGTCAGATGCAGCGCCATCATCAGCACGTTCGGAATGCATTCGGTGCCTTCGCGCTGGAAATGGTGTTCCGCCATCCAGAATGCGTTGTAGCCGAGACCATCCATCAGAACCGCCATCGATTGCGCCTTCTCGAGCGCAGTGGCGAGATGCTCGTTGGAATACAGGCGATCGTTGATCGGCGTGCCGGCGTATCCGATGTTGTCCAGATCGACGTGGCCCGCATACAGGCTGTCAAATTTCGTAATCATGCCGTTGTCCTCCAGGGTACTTGCGGCCATGGTAGTGGAAGGACCGGACTTGGCAACCAGGAGCAACCGATGCCCGAACTGCCCGATGTCGAGATCTTCAAGCGTGTGATGGATCAGCACGGGCGCGGCCGTGTCGTCGCACGCGTCGTGGTTGCAGACCCGGGCAGCCTGGAAGGCGCCAGCGCGGCCACATTGCAGCGCCGACTGAAAGACAAACACCTTTCGAGATCACGGCGCCATGGCAAGGTCCTGTTCGCCGAGTTCGAGGACGCCGCGACTCTTGCGATGCATTTCGGTACCAACGGCTCGCTGGTGGGCCTGTCGTCCGACAAAGACGAACCTCCGTCCACCCGGCTCATGTTCGAGTTCACCGATGGTGCGCGACTTGCCTATGTCAATCCACGCCGCATCGGCCATGTCTGTGTCGCCGCCAGGTCCTGCGTCCTTCATCGCCGATGAGCGCCTTGGTCCGGACGCGCTGGATCCAGCGTTCGATGAGAAGGCATTCGCCGCGGCACTGGCGAACCGCAGACAGGCGATCAAGGCCGCGCTGATGGATCAGGCACGGACGGCGGGGATCGGCAACATTTATGCCGACGAGATTCTGTTCCAGGCGCGTGTGCACCCGGGCGTGGTCGCAAACGCGATCGATGCCGCCGCGCGGCACCGCCTGTTCACCGCCATGAAGCACGTGCTGCAGACCGCGATCGATCGTGGCGCAGGTGCGGAGAATTTTATCGACCGCCTGCCCAAAGGATTTCTGCTGCCCGAGCGCCACGCCGGCGGTCACTGCCCTCGCTGTGGCACCACACTGGTGATCGACAAGCGCGGTGGCCGCACGAGCTATCATTGTCCACAATGCCAGCCGGATCCTCACGGCTGATTCGCTAACTTCTCATAACTCCATTTCTGCATTTTAACGATATAGCGGTGCCGTTGCTGTACCGTATCGCACGCTGTTGGCCGCATAGGAGGCTTTGCCGGCGATGCGTGCCGATATCGGACCCGTGCTGGGCGTGCTGCTCTTGCTTGTCGCCGGATGTGCGGACGGCGGCCCGGTCCAACCTGAGCCGCCTGCGCAGCTCGCGATCGAGGCACCCGGAAGCGGCATTTCGCAGCAGGACATCGCAGGCGAAGCGGCACGGCTACATGCTGCGCTACAACAGGAGGTGCCACAGCACACGAATGATACCACGGCTGGCGAACTCGCATGGATCGGTCGCACGAAGGCCGCCGTTGCCGCCGCACCCCTTGCAATCGCACAGCCGCAGCTGCTCGTCGTGGTCGATCGCGATCCTGCGGTTCAGGAACTCCGCATCATCCTCGCGCAGCCGAACGCGAGCTGGCAGGTCATCGGCGGCAGCAAGGTCTCGACCGGCCAGTCAGGACGGCGTGGCTACTTCATCACGCCCATAGGCGTGTTCCTGCATACCGACGGCATCCTCGACTACCGCGCTCTCGGCACATACAACGAAAACCACATCCGCGGGCTTGGCCTCAAAGGAATGCGCGTCTGGGATTTCGGCTGGCAGACCGCCCAGAAGGGCTGGCGCGATGAGCCCGATCCGGCCGAGATCCGCCTGCAGATGCATGCCACCGATCCCGACTATCTCGAGCAACGGCTCGGGCGCCCCGCTTCGGAGGGCTGTGTTCGCATACCGGCGGCAATGGACCGGTTCCTGGATGTGCACGGCGTGCTGGATGCCGATTATGAGCGGGCAGCGCGAGACGACGCCAAGCTGAACAGTATCTTGTCGCGCGACCGTATCCCTACGCCGCTCGCGGGCGATGCTCTCGTCGTCGTGGACTCGTCCTGATTCCAGAGGCGGCGCCGCTGATCCGGCTATATGAGCGGCCCACCTGGACCGCCGCCGCGCCGTGTGCGCGCGGTAAGGAACAATTCGAAGACTGCCACCACGCCGATCGACATTGTCAAGGTCGCCAGCAGCCACGCCATCTGTGTCCACATGGTAACCCAACCACGCAGCATTCCCGCGCTTCCAAGCACATCGTGCATTTCGCACCCCTCGGGCCCAACCGTCTGGGGCCCAACCGTCTGTATGCTGGTCCTTTCCGCCGGCCCGCGCCTTGATCCATATCAATCGAGCAAAGCGGCGCCAGGGGCATCATGGCGCCAGGACTGTCGTCTTGCACTCGTTCGGGACCTCGCAGCAAGCTGCCGTTCGCCTCGCGAAATGGAGCAGCCATGGCTATCGTGCAATGCGCGCACGACGCAGAGGGTCACGCAAGGGCGCCCCGGACGTAGGTTCCCGCTGGCGGGACATTTCAGCCATGCGGCGGACTACGCCGCACTGATCGACGTCGCAACGTAAGGCTAATGCCTTACGCGGGTGGCTGCCGGGTCATTCTCAGCAGCGATGTGTCATAACCGAGTTCCGCTGCCCGCCCTATGAGCGCCTCCTTGGCAGTATCGGCGGGAGCCGGATCACGGCAGAGGATCCACAGATACCTGCCCGTCGGCTCGCCAACGATGGACCAGGAATAATCCTCGGCATGATCGAGCACCCAGTAGTCGCCGTAAAAAACGGCCCGAAGAACGACACCTTGAGCTTCGTATTCCCCGAACCCGGAACGACCTTTGCCTTGCCGTCGGCGGTGCGGAGGCGCCCATCCGACGCATCTACCCGGCAAGTATTCAGAACACGGATCAGACCATCGGGCCGCAGCGAATACTCGGCGGTCACGCCTTCACAGCCGCGCTCAAAGCCGGCGTCATAGCGGGCGATCTCATACCAGAGGCCGAGGTAGCGAGAGAGTTCGACTGACCTGGCAGGCTGCGGAACGCCTGGATTTCCGATCGGGCGCGACCGAACACAGTTGGCAACCAGCACTGTGACACCCAGTGTAGTTGTGCCAAGCACGGCAGCATCGAGTGCCGAAAAACGGCGCACGAAACGCGCCTCGACCCCACGGTCGATCCCGCCGCATAACATCATTCGAACCGCAGCGCGTCCGCTAGATTCTTTCCGCAAACCGCGCCAAGGCGATTTGATTCTTTTCAGTCAGTCGTCATCGATCCGCAATGAGGGGAGCCATGAGGGTCCAGACAGCTCGGCTCAGTTACATCATGCGTTCAGTTGTATTTGGCATTGTCCATCCTTCCCGCCTTTTTGGCGTTAAGCCCGTTTGGCACGCAATTTGGCCGCCCGCATTCATATGGGATCAATGGCTTGGCCCAACCGTCGCCATCCTAGCGGAGCACCAGAACGAGCCATCCGAATCCGCCGCTGATGGATCAGGTGTGCATGAAACTTTACGAGTGCATCACTGTTGCCGGCAGATCGCCAGCGGTGAAGTGCGTCGTCACCACGACGCCGCTCGATGCGTTCGGTGCTGCATAGAGTTTCGGCGTACCGCAGGCGCAGTGTCCTTGGCCACTTCCGCGCCCGCCGCGTTGACCAGTTCGAGCAAGTCATCGCGCTGTGCCAGACCTCTGCTACCCGACCATCATTGTGAGGGGCGAATGCCGCATCACTACGTTCGTTCAAGGTGAGCGTGGCGGCCCATGTCGATCTGACCAAGAAAGTTCATACCGCTGTCGAGATTCAATCTACGCCCCCCTTGGTCAGATCGATGTGGATGCCGCTGTCTGCACCGCGGAAGCCATATCGATGGTCGCGCTCTTCAGCCGTGGGCATGAGAGTGCCATCGCCTGCAAGATACGAGGTGAGGAGGTTGGCAGTTGAGTCGGTGCCGACCGCTATGCTGCCGTTCAGCGTGTAGGTACCCGAGACATACCTGCCGCCGCCCGCGTCGAGCGTGCTGCCATTGGTGACCACGCTATGACCATCCAAGGTGAAGCTCGAAGAAATCGTATCCGTCACCAGCGTCCCATGCGAGACGTGGACACCCTGCGTTAAGGTGACCAGCAAAGATTCGGTGGAAGAATCCAGATGCCAAAGTTTGGTGTCGCGGCGGTGCCGAGCACTTCAATCTTGCCTAGCAGGTAGGTGGTAGTCGCTGGCGCCCCCAGCGCGGTGTTTTCAAAATTAAGTATTGGCGCTGTTGCAAGCGCGGTGCCCGCCAGCCGGATGGTCACGCCATTCACTTGCGACGGATCGGTGATGTCCTGTGTCCCGGTGGTGTATGTGAGAAGTTTTGCCCACTTTGGTGTCCTCAACCTTTATCGTTATTTTTCTAGGCAGCGGCCCCTTGCCGCGAGCTCTATCAGCGCACAACAGTGCGAGATCAATCGCATACTAGCATAGCCAATTGCAGCCACGCCAGTATTGAAAATGAACAATTCATTCATTTGCGTTGCCTACCCCCGCCTTTTGGGTGTTGAAGCCCGTTATTCCCCTCCATGTTCCGATAGGAGTTGGCGGCGCCAGCACTACGTAATGCTGGCCACTGCCTTGTCAGTTCCCCGCTATTGTTGATCCCCGCTGACCACTGTAGCGGCATCGTCCGGTGGTTCCTGAGACGAGCCTGCCAGTAACCACCGGACTGCTCCGGAGCGGGAACGCTCCGCTGCGCTGCCGTCATTCTATGGCCGTGTAACGCGCGTGAGCGATGAGCCGCTCGATTATGCGGCCCAGCGGGATGCACCCTGCCTTGCCCTTTCGCACTAGCCGCCTTTGCTGCGACGGCGGCCGGCTCAGCCGTCCCGCGCTAGCCTCGTTTCTCAAACACATCGTGCATCGGGGTTGAGATCTGAGAGACTCCTTATGCGCAACAGTTTCTCTGTTCTCATTGTTCCCGATCCGACATGCAATCGACGCTTCCAATTTGCTAACGCCGGGCGGTGGTCGCCGGTTTCGATACCTCTACATCACCTCGAACGCTGACACCGCCGCTGTAACAGTTATCGCGCCTCCTATCCTCGGTTCGGCGAACGCTTCACCGATCGTCGCGATCTTCCACTTCGACACCGATCGCAACGTGCGGGCGCGGTCTTTCCTGTTCTACTTCAAGGACCCGAACGATCGACACCTGCTCGAAGTCCTGACCTTCTGTTCTAGCGACTGAATTCTACTTTTGCGCCCACGCAGGCCTACGCAGCTTCCGGGAGCGTGTGCGTTGTCCTGCGGTCGTGATGCTCAGTCATTTTCGCTGTTCCATTGCTTTTGTATGTTCGGATTGCCAGGTAAACGCTCTCACCAAGCCTGAGCAGGATCGATCCATATTGCCCATCGTCAACGCGGGCGCCGGGCAGTTCAGCGGAATCCATATCCCGTGCGGTGTTTGCCACTTGATCGAGAGCCTGCCGTCGATGGGCCACACGCTTCGTTTACAACCGCTTCAATCGCTGGAGCCGACACGATCGATTCCGGTTCAACTTCTTTAACCTGAAGTGTTTACTTTGCCCCGCCGCCTCTCCGCGCTCACTTGACTCGCAAGCCAGACGAAGCCTAACCCACCTACAAATGCCGGCTTACAAACCGCCGCGAATTTGCCCTTGTTCACGAGCCCGTGCGTAACGGGCCGTGCGTTGCGCCGCATTTGGCAGCCGAGGGGAGGAGCGATGGCGGGTTGGACCGTTTCGCGTCGCGCGATGCTTGCAGGGTGTGTCGCTACATCCAGCTATCTGCGGTCGACCACGGCACGCGCAGATGAACCGGTGGATCCGGACCGATGCAGCTTCCGCAGCCCGGCGATCAACTTGTCGAGGCCGGCGTGACGCCGGCACGACGCCGCTGAAGCCCGACGACATAGGGCTCGCAGGACGTCCTGCTGGCATGGGCATTCGATCCGCAGAAGAAAATTCCGCGCGATGGCTCGCGGCTCAACATGGTGCTGCTGATGCGTTTCGACCCCGCCACGCTCGGCGACGCCGAGAAGGCAAACAGCGCCGATGGCGTCGTCGCCTATTCCGCCGTTTGCACGCATCAGCAGTGTTGGGTGACCGACTGGCTGAAGTCCACTCAGGTTCTGCAATGCCCCTGCCACCAATCGCGCTATGACCCGCGACACGGCGCCAAGGTCGTGGGCGGACCGGCGCCACGGCCGCTGCCGGCTTTGCCGCTGAAGCTGAACAACGGCGTTCTGGACGTCGCCGGCGACATTCACCGCTCGGTAGGAGGTGAACAGCAACAGAAGACCTGAGGCTCGCGACCGAAGACGTCCCGCGGCGCGCGGGCCGCGCTCGAGCAGCCAGGCTGATCAAGGGTGGGGAGGAAACGCCAATGCGAATGCAAAACAAAGACCGCCCTGATGGCATTTGCCGCCGGCATGCTCTGGCTGCGTCGCGGCGCAACGGGGCAGCCGCAGACGAAGTGACCAG
Source organism: uncultured Alphaproteobacteria bacterium (assembly GCA_963776505.1). Classification (GTDB taxonomy): domain Bacteria; phylum Pseudomonadota; class Alphaproteobacteria; order Acetobacterales; family Acetobacteraceae; genus JAMXLO01. Next base: position 112,640 of record CAVZNH010000053.1, on the reverse strand, counting down.
TTATGCCCCGGTGACCCAGCAACGGCTGGAAAATCCCGGAGGCCGGGAACTGGCTGCTGTACCGGCGCACCTACGATGGACACGGGTTCAGCCCGCTGCGCCAGATCAATACCGACAACGTCAAGGATCTCGTGCCGGTCTGGACCTTCGCGACCGGCGTGGTGGAAGGCCACGAGGCGCCGCCGATGGTGAACAACGGCGTGATGTTCGTCACCACGCCCGGCATGCAGGTGCTCGCGCTCAATGCGGCCACCGGCGATCTGATCTGGCGCTACAAGGAGAAGCTGCCCGCCGACCTCTTCCAGCTGCATCCGACCAATCGCGGCGTCGCCTTGTGGGGCGACAAGCTCTATCTCGCCACCGTCGATGCGCAGCTGATCGCGCTGGATGCGAAGACCGGCAAGGAGGTGTGGAACACCAAGGTCGGCGACTACCAGCACGGCGAGTACATGACGCTCGAGCCGCTGGTGGTGCATGGCAAGGTCATGGTTGGCTCATCCGGCGGCGAGTTCGGCGTGCGCGCCTTCATCGCCGCCTATGACGCCGACACCGGCAAGCAGGTGTGGCGCATCTACACCGTCCCAGGCCCGGACGAGCCGGGCGGCGATACCTGGAAGAGCGACGCATGGAAGACCGGCGGCGGCTCGGTCTGGATCACCGGCGACTATGATCCCAAGCGGAACCTCGCCTATTGGGGCGTCGGCAACGCCGCGCCGTGGCCAGGCGACCTGCATCCCGGCGACGACCTCTACACCAGTTCGACGATCGCGCTGAATCCCGACACCGGCAAGATCGAAGGCTACCACCAGTACCACTGGAACGACTCATGGGACTGGGACGAGATCCGGCCGCCCGTGCTGATCAACATGCAGCATGACGGCCAGACGATCGACGCGCTCGTGCATCCTGGCGCGCGACGGCTACCTGTGGACGCTGCAGCAGACCGACAACGGCATCAAATTCATCTCCGGCCAGCCGTTCGTCTATCAGAACGCCTTCAAGAGCATCGATCCGCAGACCGGCCGGCCGACCTACAACGACGACCACAAGCCGGTCACCGGCAAGGATGTCAGCTTCTGCCCGTCGCTGTGGGGCGGCGAGGATTGGCCTTCCGAATCGTACAGCGATCAGACGCATCTGCTCTACATCCCCGCCAACGACAACATGTGCGGCGCAGATGCTGGGCGAGAAGAAGCAGCTGATCGTCGGCCAGCTCTGGCTGGGCGCCGATCCGGACAGCCTGAAGCTGCTGCCGCGCGGCGATCATATCGGCGAGCTGCAGGCCTGGGATCTCGGCGACCGGCAAGCGGGCCTGGACCTATCCGTTCCCGAACCAGCTCTTCGCGTCGGTGCTGAGCACGGCCGGCGGACTGGTGTTCGTCGGCGGCACCAATGACCGCATGTTCCGGGCGTTCGATGCCAAGACCGGCGAGTTGCTCTGGCAGCAGAAGACCAACTCCGGCATCATCGGCATGCCGGTGGCCTATCAGGTCGGTGACACCGAGTACGTTGCCATGCAGTCCGGCTGGGGTGTCGATGCCCAGCGCATCCAGGATCGCTGGCAAAGACCTCGATGAAGCTCGATCCGAATGCCGTGCCGCAGGGCGGCGTGATCTGGGTGTTCGCACTCAGGCGCCGCCCGTAAGCGACTCGCATATTCAGCAGGCGGACGGGCAACGGAGGAGCGGCGAGGCCGCTCCTCCTCGCCATCGTCAAGGAGGTGAGCCATGGTCACATTGAAGATCAACGGACAAGAGCCACGACTATGACGGCGATACGCGGTCCCGCTGCTCTGGGTCATCCGCGATGAGCTTGGCCTGACCGGACGAAGTTCGGCTGCGGCAAGGGGTTCTGCGGCGCCTGCACCGTGCATCTTGGCGGCGTCGCCGTGCGCTCCTGCTCCGTACCGGTCGCCGATGTGGCCGAGCGGGCAGATCGTCACGATCGAGGGGCTGGACCCGGAGGGAAATCATCCCGTCCAGCGCGCATGGCGCGAGACGAGCGCGCCGCAATGCGGCTACTGCCATGCGGGGCAGATCATGCAGGCCGCCGCCCTGCTCGCGGCCACGCCCAAGCCGACCGACCAGGACATCCTATCCGCCATGTCCGGCAATATCTGTCGTTGCGGCTGCTATCAGCGCATTGCGGAAGCGGTGCGCCTGGCCTCGACTGGAGTGTAAGCCATGACCCACATGTTCGATACAACGTCGATCCAGCCGGGCGGCATCGCGAATGTGAGCCGCCGGTTCGTGATGAAGGGCATCGTCGGCTCCGGTGCCCTCGTGCTCGGTGCCAGCATTCTGTCGCGTCCCGCCATGTCGGCCTGGGACACCGGCGCCGGCAAGATGCCGGGCGGCACGGTCAATGACCCGCACGTCTTCGTCGCGATCGATCCGTCCGGTCTGGTGACCATCGTCACCAACCGCTCCGAGATGGGCACCGGCGTGCGCACCAGCCTGCCGATGGTGGTCGCCGACGAGATGGAAGCCGACTGGTCGCGCGTGCGCGTCGCGCAGGCGCCGGGCGACGAGAAGAAGTACGGCAACCAGGACACCGACGGCTCGCGCAGCGTCCGCCACTTCGTCCAGCCGATGCGGCAATGCGGCGCCGCCATGCGCATGATGCTCGAGCAAGCGGCCGCCGACGCGCTGGGGCGTCGATGTTTCCGAGGTGCGCGCCGAGAACCACAAGGTCGTGCACCTCGCCTCCGGCAACATGCTCGGCTACGGCGAACTGGCGAAGGCCGCGAGCGCGTTGCCGACGCCGGCGGTGGACAGCCTCAAGCTCAAGGACCCGCGCGACTTCCGCTACATCGGCACCGGCTCGATCCCCATCGTCGATCTGCACGACATCACGACCGGACAGGCGACATACGGCATCGACGCAAAGATCCCCGGCATGAAGTTCGCGGTGATCGCGCGTCCGCCGGTGGTTGGCGGCAAGCTGGTCTCGTTCGACGCCAGCGAGGCGCTGAAGGTTCCCGGCGTGGAAAAGGTGGTGGAGGTGCAGGGCTGGCCCTGGCCTTCGAAGTTCATGCCGGTGGGCGGCGTCGCCGTGGTCGCGCGCAACACCGGCTCCGCGATCAAGGGCCGGGACAAGCTGAAGGTCGTCTGGGACAACGGCCCGAACGCGACATATGACTCGGCGGCGTTCCGCAAGGAGATGGAGCAGACGGCGGCGAATCCCGGCAAGGTCGTGCGCAACGATGGCGACGCGGAAGGCGCGCTGAAATCGGCCGCCAAGGTGGTGACGGCGCAGGTACTATATGCCGCACCTCGCGCACGCCAGCATGGAGCCGCCGACCGCTATCGTGCATGTCTCGGAGGGCAAGGCCGGCACCGAATGCGTGGCCTATGCGCCGACGCAGAGCCCCGGCGGCTGCCGCGACGATCTGGCCAAGATGCTGGGCATTCCGGTCGAGAACGTCACCGTCAACGTGCCGCTGCTGGGCGGCGGGTTCGGGCGCAAGTCCAAATGGGACTATGTGCTGGAGGCCGCGCTGGTGTCGAAGGCGATCGGTTCGCCGATCAAGGTCGTGTGGACGCGCGAGGACGACATCCAGCACGACTACTACCACACCGTGTCGGTCGAGCGGATCGATGCCGGCATCGATGCGAACGGCAAGGTCGTCGCGTGGCGGCATCGCAGCGTGGCGCCGACGATCATGTCCACCTTCAAGGCGGGCGCCGACCACGAAGCGCCGTTCGAACTCGGCATGGGGCTGGTGGACAACCCGTTCAACATCCCCAACCTGCGCTGCGAGAACGGCGAATGCAGGCCCATACCCGCATCGGCTGGTTCCGCTCGGTCTCCAACATTCCGCACGCCTTCGCGGTGCAGTCGATGGTCGCGGAGATTGCCGCGGCACTTGGGCGCGATCCGAAGGACGTGCTGCTGGAACTGCTCGGCCCCGACCGCATCGTCGATCCGCGCAAGTCGCCCGATGTCGCCGATTACTGGAACTACGGCGATCCGTTCGAGACCTATCCGATCGACACCGGGCGGTTGCGCCGTGTCGCGGAGCTTGCCGCGCAGCAGGCCGGATGGGGCAAGCCGTTGCCGAAGGGCCAGGGCCGCGGCATCGCCGCGCATCGCAGCTTCCTGACCTACGTGGCGACCGTCGTGCATGTCGCGGTGGACGACAAGGGAGCGCTCGGCATCCGGCGGGTGGACACCGCGATCGACTGCGGCTTCCACATCAACCCGGAGCGCATCCGCTCGCAGATCGAGGGCGCGGCGGTGATGGGCCTTTCGCTCGCCAAGCACGGGCAGATCACCTTCAAGGACGGCAGCCGGAGCAGAGCAACTTCGACGGGTTCGTCGTGGCGCGGATCGACGAGGCACCGCTGGACGTGCGGGTGCATATCGTGCCGGCCGACTGGAACGTGCCGTCGAGCGGTGTCGGCGAACCGGGGCTGCCGCCGTTCGCGCCGGCGCTCTGCAATGCGATCTTCGCCGCCACCGGCAAGCGGATCCGCAGCCTGCCGATCGGCGACCAGTTGAAGGTTTGAACGCTCAGTCTGGTCGTGTTGCCTGATGTCCGGTGACCTGATGGTCACCGGACATCAGTTTCCGAAACCGGCTTCGCTACTTGACCGGTATCATCAGGTGCTCTACGGGCTGCCGGCCACATGACATAGGGCTTGGTGGGATCGGCATCGGCTGATCGCTGATAGCCGGCCGCCATTGTCTTCGCGGCGGCGCCGACGATCATCACGTGCGAACCGGTCTGTATCCAGTGATTGTCCGCGGTCTTTTCGGTTGCCCAGGGGTCCGTGTTGCTGGCGCCGGTGTCACCCGCCAACATGTAGATGAACCCTGTCTTGTCGGTTGCCGGACCGTGGCTCTGCCATGCATGTGCCCATTCCATCGCATTCGGGTCCATGCACATCGGCACACCACTGTTTTCCATGCAGGTCCACTGGCCGGCACCCTTTTTCAGCGTCTGCATGGCGCCGTCCTTCATCCGGACGATCGTCGCATCCGCAACGATCTGCGGCGGCGCCGCCAGCATGACCCGCTTCATGTAGTCCTGGTCCGAGACCGGCGCTGACGGCGATTGTGCGTGGCTCATACCACCCAAGGCGATGACAGCGCAGGTAGCAGCAAGTAATAGACGCATGACTTCCTCCCGTTACGGCCGCGCCTCAAGAATCATGTTGAAAGGTGTCTCCGTGGCGCGGCGCACGTGACGGAAGCCACCGTGTGGGATTGCCTCGCGCAGTTTTGTCTCGCCCGCCTGCGCACCGAGCGCCGCACCAACTTCCTGCGACAGTGAAGTAGGTACGCAGACCATGGTCGAGCCGGCGTAATACAGTCGTCCGACAGGGTTCAGATTGTCCTCCAGCCTGTCACCTGCCATCGGCTCGACGATCATCCAGGTGCCGTCAGCCTTCAGCGATTGGCGGATGTGTGCCGCCGCGCCCGCAGGATCGCCCATGTCATGCAGGCAGTCGAAGCAGGTGACGAGATCCAGGTTGCCGCGCGGGAATTCCTTCGCCGTCGCCACGTCGAACTGCGCGTTCGAGGTCACGCCATGCTCCCGCGCGTGCGCGCGCGCTTTTCGATCGAGCTCGGGTGGAAGTCGTACCCCGTGAAGCGCGAATTCGGGAACGCCTTGGCCATCATCACAGTAGACCAGCCGTGACCACACCCAACGTCAGCAACGTCGGCCCCGCGCTGCAATTTCTCCACCACGCCTTCGAGCGCGGGCAGCCATTGCGAGACGAGATTGTTGTGGTAGCCGGGACGAAAGAACCGCGCCACGGCACAGAACATGCAGCCTGGTGGTCGCTCCACGCAACTCCGGCGCCGGTCTTGAATGCTTCCTGCACCTTGGGCTGCGCGTCGAGCAAGGTCGCCATCAGATCGAAGCCGCCCAGCATATAGACCGGGCTCTCCTCGATCGCGAACACCATGGCTTGTTCGGGCGGCAGCGCAAACTTGCCGCTCGACGGCTCATAGCTCAGATAATTCGACGCGGCCTGCTGCGAAAGCCACTCGCGAAGGTAGCGCTCATTGACACCCGCTTCGCGTGCCAAGCTCGGCGCAGGTCATCGCTCCTTTGTCATTCAGCACTCTGGTACAGCCCCAGCGCGTCTCCGATGCGGACCATGGCGATACTGGCGGCGCCCCCCAGATCGCCGAGCATCTGGCCGATGAATTGATGGAGCCTGGTCTCGTCAACCACTGCATTCTCCCGCTGATCGTTCGCATATTGTGATGAGTTGCGCTGGCCGCACGAGAGCAGGAAAACACGTTCATCGATCGGGCACCCGAAAGAGGCATTAAATCGGGGCGAAATTTCCCTGAAATAGTTTGTGACAAAGGCTGTCGGATTCTGCTTAGATAGTTGCGGGGAGATAGAAAATGGGGAGAGATGCGGACTCTGCCGCCTCAGCGGCGGTCTACCGGTTCGACAAATTCATCCTCGATCTCAGGCGGGGAGCCTTGCTCACTGCTACCGGTGAGGAGCTCCGGCTTCGACATAAGTCCTTCCGCCTGCTGCAACTTTTTGTAGAGAACGCCGGACATCTGCTGGACCGTGACACGATCAATCAGACGATCTGGCCTGACGTCACTGTCAACGACGATGGCATTACCCAGTGTGTCGGCGACATCCGCCGCGCCCTTGGCGACGAGACGCAAGCGATCCTCCGGACGTTCCGCGCCGCGGCTACATCTTTGCGCCCGAAGTTACCGCCGCCGCGACCGAATGCCGGAGTAGCCGGTCAGCGCCCCGGTTCCGCTGCCGGACAAGCCTTCCATCGCTGTTCTTCCGTTCGCCAATCTGAGCACCGACCCGGAGCAGGAGTATTTCGCCGACGGCATCACCGACGATATCACCGCCGAACTCGCGCGCAGCCGCGCGCAATTCGTCGTAGCCCGCAACACCAGTCTGAAAAACCCGGGCGCGCGCTATGTTCTGGATGGGAGCGTACGCCGCAACGGTGGCCGCGTGCGCGTGGTCGCGCAACTGATCGAGGCGGAGACCGGCGAACACATCTGGGCCGAACAGTACAATCGAGAACTAGCCGATATCTTCTCGTTGCAGGACGAAATCGCAACTGCCGTCGCCGCAGCGGTTCAGCCAGCGATCGCGGACGCGGAACTGCGCCGCATTCTACGCAAGCCACCCGAGACCCTGGGCGTATGGGAGACGTATCAGCGTGGCCTTTGGCACGAGGGGAAGGCCAATCCTGCGGACAACGCACGCGCAAGGCAGTATTTTCATCGAGCAATCGCACTAGAGCCCACCTTCACTCCCGCTTATGCCGCGATCGCGATGACCTTCGGCTGGGAGGGAGACTGGTATGCGACGCTGCCGTTGAGCGAAGCGCGGCAACACGCCACAACCTGGGCGCACAAGGCCGTCCAGATCGACGCAACCGACGCTGACGCACAGGCGACATTGGCGTGGCTGAGCGACGCCGAGGAGCGGCGACAGCGCCTTTCACTCGCCCTCGCAAGTGATCCCTATTCGCCCTTCGCACACTGGATCACGGGGAAAATACACGTCCACAATGGGCGCCCTTCCGAAGGACGGAAGGCCATGAAGACCGCCTTGCGTCTAAGTCCGCACAATCCGCTCAACGGCTTCCTCATGATCCTCATTGCCATGTCTCACTATTACCAGTGCGACTACCCGAACGCCCTCCAGGTTGCGCAGCGTACCGTGTCGCTATGCCCCGAACATCCGCTCGCATATCGCTGGGTTGCTGTTTCACTGGGTCAACTCGGCCGAACCACCGAGGCAGCCGAAGCCCTGCGCAAAGCCATGGCCGTTTCGCCGTCCAGCTTCGACTTCTTCACGCGCGCCCGGCCGCCGTGGATGCACCCTGAGAACCACGACCACATGCTCGACGGTCTTCGCAAGGCTGGCTGGAACGGCAAAATCGGGCTGAGCGGGCGCCGGTTATCCAAGGTCACAACACAAGCGCTCCCTGCTTTCGGCAGATAGACAGCCGTTCAGCGTTCGACGAACCCGCCAGCGTCGAATAGGCTGCGGCGTGTCCGGCCACTCGGCCAAGGGAATCCGCCATGAAATTCGGCTACTTCACGCTGAGCGACAACCACTACGCCGACAACACCGCGCGCGCCCAACCAGTTCGTCGCGGACATCATCGACGAGGCGCTGTACGCCGAGACAGCTGGGGATGCACTCGGCCTGGATCGGCGAGCATCATTTCAGCACGCTCGGCGTGCTGTCGTGCCCCGATCTCGCGCTCGCCTATATCGCCGCGCGCACGCAGCGCATCCGGCTGGCGCCGGCGGTGACCGTGCTGCCGCTGCATCACCCGATCCGCGTCGCCGAGCAATGGGCGAGCCTCGATCTGCTGAGCGGCGGGCGCGTCGATTTCGCCGCCGGCCGCGGCTATGACCGGCGCGAATACGCGCCGCTCGGCGTGTCGTTCGACGACAACCAGTCGATCTTCGAGGAAGGCATGGAGGTCGTCCGCCGCCTGTGGTCGGCGGACGCGTCCGATCTCGCATCGCGGCCGGCACTACGCGTTCGACAATGTGGCGATCACGCCGCAGCCGGTGCAGCGGCCGATCCCCGCCTATGTCGCGTCGTTCTCCAGGCCGTCGATCGAACTGGCGGCGCGGCTGGGCTGCGGCCTGATCGTCGCGCCGTTCGCCGCGGCGATGACTTTTGGCGGGCTTGCAGCAGGTGCGCGAACTGTACCAGGAGACCTGCGCGAAGCATGGCACCACGCCGGGCCGGCTGATGTGCAGCTATTTCACGCATTTCGCCGATGACGCCGCGCAGGAGCAGGCGGCGCGCGCGCGGCAGATCCGCTACTACAAGGAGTGCGTCATCCCCGCCTTCCCCGGCGATCCCGCAACCGCGCCGCCGAGCTACCGCTATTTCATCGCCATGGTCGAGCGGCTGCGCAACGTGCGGCCGCGAGGACCTGACCGAGAATTCGGTGCTGCTGGGATCGCCCGCGCACATCACCGACGTGCTGAAGAAGGTGGCAGGCGGCGGGCTTCGACGAGGTGATCCTGTATTTCAACGTCGGACTGAAGCCGCATGCGCAGGTGAAGGACGAGATGGCGCGCTTCATGGAGCAGGTGGCGCCGGAATTCCGATGAGCATGCAGGAACGCCTGGCGCTCTACAGCCGCAACAGCCTGAAGCTTGGCCTGTTCGGCGCCAACTGCTCGTCCGGGCGCGCGGTGACCAAGGTCCCGGAGCGCTGGAGCGGAAGCTGGCCCGACTGCCTGCGCCTGGCGCGCATGGCGGACGATGCCGGCATCGAGTTCATGCTGCCGGTCGGCCGCTGGAAGGGCTATGGCGGCGATACCGACTACCAGGGCGAGACGCTGGAGACCGTCACCTGGGCCGCCGGCCTGCTCGGCGCGACGCGACGGCTGACGGTGTTCGGCACGGTCCACGCGCCGCTGATCCATCCGCTGATCGCGGCGAAGCAGTTCGTCACCGCCGACCACATCGGCGAGGGGCGCTTCGGGCTCAACATCGTCTGCGGCTGGAACGAGGACGAGTTCGACATGTTCGGCGCGACGATGCGCGAACATGCCGCGCGCTACGAGTACGCGCAGGAATGGTTCGATGCGATCAAGCTGGCGTGGTCCGACGCCGAGGATTTCGACTTCGACGGCAGCGTACATCAAGCTGCGGCAGGCGCGCGCCAAGCCGAAGCCGTTCGGCGGCAGCCGGCCGATCGTGATGAATGCCGGCGCCTCGCCGACCGGCCAGGCGTTCGCGATCCGCAACTGCGACGCGCTGTTCTCGATGACGCCGAAGGGCAAGCTGGACGAATTCGCCGCGCACGTCGCGAACGTGAAGGCGCTGGCGCGCGAGGGCGGGCGCGAGATCGACGTCTATACCGTCGGCGTCGTCACCTGCCGCCCGACGCAGCGCGAGGCGGAGGAGTACTACCGCCACTGCGTCATCGACAACGCCGATTGGGCGGCGGTCGATCGCATCATGGCGATGCGCGGCGTGACGCGCGAGACACATTCCCCGACGACTTCGAGGAGCGCCGCTATCATCAGGCCAACGGCATGGGCGGCGTGCCGATCGTCGGCGATCCCGACACGGTCGCGCATGAACTGGCGCAGCTTGCCGCGGCGGGAGCGAAGGGCATCGCGATCTCGTTCGTGAACTACCTCGACGAGCTGCCGTTCTTCTGCGACGAAGTGCTGCCGCGGCTGGCGCGGATGGGATTGCGCGAGACTTAGGCCCGAACACTGCCAAGCGCACTGAGTCGCGCGATTACAGGAGGGGAACATGCCCTGGAAAGGCATCGGCGGGACAGTCGCCGTCATCGTGGCCTTCCTTATCGTGCTGGGGCGTGCCAGCAGCGTCGTGGTCGATTGGGCATGGTTCTCGACTATCGGCTATGTCGGCGTTTTCTGGACCGATTTTTGCCACCAAGGCCGTCCTGTTCACGGCGGTCTTCGCGATCTCCGCCTTGCTGCTTTGGGTGAACGGAGCACTGGCACTACGGTTTGCCCGGCCACGACATTCGGCTTCCAGCCTCACTCCGCTCGCACTGTCAGGGATTGCCGCCGACGCCAGCTGGATTGCTCGGACGCGTCCGCTGCTGCCGTGGCGTCTGCTCATTCTCGCCGCCGCCCTCGTCATCGCACTGCTCGATCGCAATGGGCGAGATCGGCAAATGGGACCTGATCCTGCGGTTCATCTACCAGGTGCCGTACGGCCAGAACGATCCGCTGTTCGACAAGGACATCGGCTTCTACCTGTTCTCGCTGCCGGTCTACGTCGCGCTCAAGAACTGGATGCTGTTGATCCTGCTGCTGAGCAGCGCTCATGGCCGGCGCGGTATACTGCTGCACGGCGACATCAATCTGGACAGCCGCACCTGGCGCTTTTCGCCCGCAGCCATCGCCCATGGCTCGGCGCTGCTGGGCCTCTATTTCGCGGTGAAGGCCTGGTCCTATGCGCTGGACCGCTACCTGCTGCTCTACAACGACAACGGCGTCGTGGTCGGCGCCGGCTATACCGATGTCCATATCGAGCTGCCGGTTCTCTGGCTGCTGATCGGCCTCGCCGCCGCCGCCGCCGTTGTCGCATGGGCCAATGTACGGCTGCGCACCTATCGGCTTGTCATCGCCGCGGCGGTCGCTGGTGTTCGGCGGCTCGTTCCTGTTCGGCGAACTGCTTCCCGGGCTGTTCCAACGCTTCTTCGTCAAGCCGAGCGAGCTGCAGTTGGAGGCGCCGTATATTCAGCGAACATCGCGCTGACGCGGGAAGCCTACAATCTCCGGCAGATCACGGTGAAGCCATTCCCCGCGGAGCAGGGTCTGACCTTCCAGTCGCTGCAGGACAACCGCGGCACCATCGACAACATCCGGCTGTGGGACTGGCAGCCGCTGATGGACACCTACGCGCAGCTCCAGGAGATCCGCACCTATTACCGGTTCCTCGATGTTGACATCGATCGCTACCGGATCGACGGCTCCTATCAGCAGGTCACGCTGGCGGCGCGCGAGCTCGCGCCGTCGCTGCTGCCAGCCAACGCCCAGACCTGGGTCAACCTGCATCTGCTGTTCACCCACGGCAACGGCGTGGTCATGTCGCCGGTGACGCAGAAATCCGCCGAAGGCCTGCCGATCTTCTACCTGAAGGACATCCCGCCGGTCGCCACCGGCGGTCCCGCCGATCACCGAGCCGCGCATCTATTTCGGCGAGGGCACCGGCGATTACGTGATCGTCAAGAGCAGCACGCCGGAGTTCGACTATCCCAAGGGCAAGGACAACGTCTACGCGAACTACGACGGCGCGGACGGCATCGCGATCGGCGGGGCGTCCTGGCGGTCGCTGTTCGCCTGGCATTTCGACGACGTCAACATCCTGCTCAGCAGCTACATCACCGGCGAGAGCAGGATCATGCTCCATCGCAACATCCAGGATCGTGTCCAGACGATCGCGCCGTTCCTGCAACTGGATCACGATCCCTATGTGGTGGTCAGCGACGGGCGGCTCTACTGGATGCAGGACGCCTACACCACGAGCGACTGGTTCCCCTACGCCCAGCCGCAGCCCGACGGCGACATCAACTACATCCGCAATTCGGTGAAGGTGGTCATCGACGCCTATAACGGCACGGTCACGTTCTATGTCATGGATGCCGCCGATCCGATCATCGCGACCTATCGGCGCATCTTTCCCACGCTGTTCAAGCCGTTCGATGCGATGCCCGCGGATCTGCAAAGGCACATCCGCTATCCCGAGGACCTGTTCCGCATCCAGGCGCAGCAGTACCGCGCGTATCACATGGACGCGCCGGAGGTGTTCTACAATCGCGAGGATCTCTGGCAGTTTCCCCGCGAGCCGACCGGGCCCGGATCAGCAACGCCGCCGGCACCAGGATGGCGCCGTACTACATGATCATGCGCCTGCCGGGCGAACCGCGCGCCGAGTTCTTCCTCATGCTGCCGATGGCGCCGAGCCAGCGCGAGAACATGATCGCCTGGCTGGCCGCGCGCTGCGATCCGCCCGACTACGGCAAGCTCATCGTCTACGAGTTCCCCAAGGACAAGCTGGTCTACGGGCCGTTCCAGATCGAGGCGCGCATCAATCAGAACACCGAGATCTCGCAGCAGATCTCGCTGTGGAACCAGATGGGCTCGCGGGTCATTCGCGGGAACCTGCTGGTGGTGCCGATCGAGAATTCGATCCTGTATGTGTCGCCGCTGTATCTCCGCGCCGAGTCGGGCCAGTTGCCGGAACTCAAGCGGGTGATCGCGGCATACGGCGACCGCGTGGTGATGGAGGAGACGCTGCCGGCGGCTCTGGCGGCGCTGTTCAAGCAATCGGCGCCGGCGGCGGCGTTGCCGGCGGCGCCGAGCTCGTGCCCCGCGAACGCGACCGGCGCGTGAGGCACTCGGCCACTACGATCGGGCCATCGAACGGCTGAAGGCCGGCGACTGGAGCGGCTTCGGTGCCGAACTCGACGCGCTGCGGCCGCTGCTCGAGGAGCTGAGCCATGTGGCTACATTCGACTGACTTCAATCCGCATCGAGCGAGCACTGTGCCTCTGCTCCTTGCGAGCGAAGCGAAGCAATCCTCAGACTGCCGTGACGGCTGCTCCACCATTGCCGCTAAGCATTAGGTGACATCGCATCCCACTGACAGGATAGGCGGCGCCCACGCTGGTCAGACGCGATGCGTCTCGTGCGTGGACGGATGGAACAATTCCTCCGGCGACAGCAGCCGCGACGACAGCCCCTCGGCGTGATGGCGCCGCAGGAAGACCTCCAGCACGTGGCGGTTCGCCTCCAGCCCGTAGGACCAGAAATCCTCGCCCATCAGCCGGCGCGCGGCGTGCAGATGTTCGTCGATGAACGGCAGCGTCACCTTGGACGCCGCGACGTCGCCCAGCTTCGCCAGCGCACGCGCCTTCGACTGCTCGAACGCCTTCATCGCGGCGACCGGCAGCCAGGGATGCTGCTCCGCCAGCGTGCGGCGAATGCCGAGGATATGCATGATCGGAAAGATGCGCGTTTTGCGGAACCACGCGGCGGCGGCCGCGGCGGGATCGGGATACAGCCACGCCGACATGTCGGATGCCGTTGCCGAAGCAGGACGGCGCGCGCGGGCCGATCACCGCGTCGATCTCGCCGTCGGCCAGCATGCCGGAGATCGTCGCGCCCTCCGGCGCATCCTCCACGCGCACATCGGGCGGCAGGTTCAGCGCGATCTTCTCGATGCGTCCCGCCTGCTCGTAGCCGCCGCGCACCCAGGTGACGTCCGACGGCTTCACGCCGTGCTCGTCTTCCAGCACCGCGCGCGTCCAGACATTGGCGGTGACCTGATATTCCGGCACGCCGATGCGCCTGCCCTTCAGGTCCTCCGGCTTGCGCGATGCCGCGATCCGTGCGGATATAGATCGAGTTGTGGCGGAACGCGCGCGACGGAAACACCGGCACGCCGACATAGGGACAGTCGCCGTTCGCCGTCTTCACCGTGAAGCTGCTCATCGACAGCTCGCAGATGTCGAAGTCGGCGTGGCGGAATGCGCGGAAGAAGATCTCCTCGGGCTCCAGCAGCATGAACACCGGATCGACGCCGTCGATCTGCACGCGAGCCGTCCACCAGCGGACGCACCCGGTCGTAATCGCCGACGGCGATCGAAAGCGCGAGCTTGCTCACGGCTGCTCCACGCGACACAGGAGGTCGTTTTCTTCCGCGGTGAGCATCAGTGTTCCTCCCTTAGCGATCGTCATGGCCGGGCTTGACGCCATCGCGGAGCATGGCCGGGTCAAGCCCGGCGATCGGTTGTCTGACCGGCCATGGCCGGCCTCGTGTGCCCGTGCCATGATCCACGTCTTCCTTCCGCGGACAATGCACAGCGCCGCGTGACCGGCCACGACAATACGGACTAGCCTCGCACGCAATAGTCAGGAGGATGTCCCTTGCAACGCGAAATCGTCGCGATCGCCGGCGTCGAGCTTGAGCTGTTCGAGGCCGGCGATGGCCCGCCCCTCCTGTTCCTGCACGGCGCTGGCGGTTTTGCGCCCGAGCATCCCTATGTCGCGCCCGCTGTCAGCGCGGCATCGGCTGATCGCGCCGTCGCATCCGGGTTTCGGCAAGTCCAGCCTGCCCGACTGGATCGATGCGGTGGACGACATCGCCTACATCCATCTCGAACTGCTCGACCGGCTCGGCTCTGCTCAGGTCGACGTGATCGGCTGCTCGATCGGCGGCTGGATCGCCGCGGAACTCGCGACCAAGTCGCCCGCAGTCGGTGCGCCGGCTGGTGCTGGTCGGCCCGGTCGGCGTGAAGACCGGCCCGGTCGATCGGCTCGACATTCCTGACATCTTCGCGCTGCCGCAGAGCGCGCTGGAGAGGCTGCTGTTCCACGATCCGGACCGCATGCGATGCGATCCGTACGCGGCTCACCGACGAACAGCTTGCGATCATGGTGCGCAATCGCGAGACGCTCGCGCTGCTGGCCTGGGAGCCTTACATGCACAATCCCAAGCTGCCCCATCGGCTGCATCGTGTCACCGCGCCGACCCTGTTCCTGCGCGGCGAGAGCGACGGCCTGGTGTCGGCCGAGTATCTCGCCGCCTATGCGCGCCTGTTGCCCAATGCGCGCACCGACACGATCGCCGCGGCAGGCCATGCGCCGCATGTCGAGCAGCCCGACGCCTTTGCGCGGACGGTGCTGGCATTCCTCGACGCGGGAGCAGTGTGATGAAGGCCTGGCATTTCAGCGAGAACGCCTATCCCTATCTGCCGCCGGCCGACGAATACGAGTCGATCCGCGTCAGCCTGCCCAACCGCGATCTACGACCCGGAGAAGGGCGCCGCGCTGTACGACCGCTTCCTCGACGAATGGCTGATCGCGGAAGACGAGGGCATGGAGATCATGCTCAACGAGCATCACCAGACCGCGACCTGCGTCGATCCCGCGGCACCGCTGGTGCTCGCCGCCCTCGCGCGCCTGACCAAAAAGGCGCGGCTGCTGATCCTCGGCAATCCGATCGCCAACCGCCGCCAGCCGGTGCGCGTCGCCGAGGAGATGGCGATGGTGGACGTGCTGTCGCGCGGCCGGCTGGAAGCTGGCTTCGTGCGCGGCGTGCCCTACGAGGTGCTGCCCGCCAACAGCAACCCGGTGCGCATGAACGAACGCCAGTGGGAGGCGCTCGACCTCATCGTCAAGGCGTGGACCACGCATGACGGCCCGTTCAGCCACGAGGGCCGCTTCTTCCACTATCGCGCAGTGAACATCTGGCCGCGCTGCTATCAGCAGCCGCATCCGCCGATCTGGATCAGCACCACCAGTCCCTCGCGGCGCGGCGCGTGTCGGTGCGCGCGGCTTACGTGCAGGCGACGTTCCTCACCGGCTTCGACGGCACGCGCGCGATCTTCGACGCGTATCGCGGCGGCTGGCGCGAGGCCGGGCGCGGCAACGATGTGCCGGCGCATCGGCTGGCCTATGCGGCGATGGTCTATACCGCACCGAACGAGGCGGATGCGCGCGCCGGGGCGGAGAAGCTGCTGTGGTACATCACCTCGAACAAGGTGCCGCCGCACTTCGCCAATCCGCCCGGCTATGTTTCGGTGCCGGCCAATGTCGCGATGCTGCGCGGCGCCGAGCACCCGCTGAGCGCGTTCCGCAAATCCGCCAGCGTGGAAGGCGCGATCGAGGCCGGCATCATGTTCGCCGGCACGCCCGACCAGGTGCATCGGCAGATGAAGAAGCTCTACGACCATGTCGGCGGCTTCGGCCACCTGCTGATCATGGGCCAGGCCGGGTTCCTGGAGCACGACGAGACCGTGCTCGGCATCCGCACCTTCGCCCGCGAAGTCTATCCGCGGCTCAAGGAGGAATTCCCTGACACGGCGATAACCGGCGTGGGCTGATCTGGCGACGGCCTCAACGACCGCGCGCTCTCGCCGCCCCCACTGGACTATCGATCACGCCAAAAGATCGTGAGTTCGTCCCCGCATGTCCGACCTGGTAGCCTTGCGCGCTCAGTCCACGCCGCATCAACTCCCTGACCGCCGCCGCCCGGCTCGGCATGCGCTCGGCAAATCGGAAGTCGTCGATCGCGATCAGCTCATCGGCATCCAGCATGATCTGCAGCCGCTCGCCCCTGGACGAGAGCATTGCCCTTGGCAGTTGTTTCCGGCATCGTCCGCGCCCCCCGACTGACAGTCCCTTACTCATTCACGGCGAGTTTGCTGCTTACTCATTCAGCCTAAAAGCGTCAATGGACCACCTCCGCGCCAAGTGAGTGATCAGCACGGAAGGTGCAACCTATGGTGAAGATGCAATCTGGGACACACGCGCAACCTGCGGCGAAGGCCGAAGATACCCACTGCGAAATAGCTGGACGTCGCACGATGCCCTCTGAAGATATTACCGCGCGATCAATAGTGACCGGCGCCGCGCATAGGAGTGATCGGTGACAAGATCGGCTGCGACGCGGCGGAAACGTCACGCCATCTTCCTCGTTGATGACGAACCGGCCCTCGGGGGCATGATCAAGGCGTATCTGACCGAGAGCGGATGGAGGTCATTCCTGTCCATGATTCCATCGTGGCACTGGGAGTGCTCGAAGCCAGGCCGGCGATCGATCTACTGATGACCGAGATCGCCATGGACGACGGAACGCCGCGTTCCGTCGCCTTGATGGTGCGGCGCCTCGTTCAGGGCGTTGGCTTCGTGTTTATGACCGGACGTCCACAATTGCTCGGTGCAGCCGGTGATCTGCCGGGACAAGGCGTCTGTCAAGCCGGTTGATCTGGCCGATCTGCCGCAGGAAATTCGCCACCGCCTGACCGAGTGAAATCCCTCCCGATCGCCGTCGGGAAGCCCCCGAAGTTCGTAAAACGCTCCAGCGGGGTGTAGATTGGCGTCCCTCGGCGGAGCCTCAGCTATGACGTTAACCGATACGGCGACAACCGAAGCGGGCCGCGATTTCATTCGCGACATCATCCAGGATGACCTGGGCGCCGGCCGCGTGACCGACGGTGGTCACCCGCTTTCCGCCGGAACCGAACGGCTATCTGCATATCGGCCACGCCAAGGCGATCTGCCTGAACTTCGGCGTGGCAGAGGAATTTCGCGGCCGGTGCCACCTGCGCTTCGACGACACCAATCCGACCAAGGAGGAGCAGGAGTTCATCGACGCGATCAAGCGCGACGTGCACTGGCTGGGCTTCGACTGGGGCGAGCATCTCTATCACGCGTCGGACTATTTCGAGCAGCTCTACGAATGGGCCGAATACCTGATCCGTGAGGGCAAGGCCTATGTCGATGACACGCCGCCCGATCGGATGCGCAGCCAGCGCGGCACGCTGACCGAGCCGGGGCAGAACTCGCCCGACCGCTATCGCTCGATCGAGGAGAACCTCGACCTGTTCCGCCGCATGCGTGCCGGCGAGTTCCCCAACGGCGCGCGGGTGCTGCGGGCGAAGATCGACATGGCCTCGCCCAACATGAACCTGCGCGATCCGGTGCTGTACCGCATCCTGCACGCCGAGCACCCGCGCACCGGCAACGCCTGGTGCATCTATCCGACCTACGACTACGCGCACGGCCAGTCGGATGCGATCGAGGGCATCACGCACTCGCTGTGCACGCTGGAGTTCGAGGACCACCGGCCGCTGTACGACTGGCTGATCGAGAACCTGCCGGTCCCCGCGCACCCGCACCAGTACGAATTCGCGCGGCTCAACATCGCCTACACCGTGATGTCGAAGCGCATCCTGACGCGGCTGGTGAGCGAGGGCCACGTCACCGGCTGGGACGATCCGCGCATGCCGACCCTGGCCGGGGTTCGCCGTCGCGGCATTCCCGCGGCGGCGCTGCGCGAGTTCGTGCGCCGCGGCGGCATCACCAAGTCGAACAGCGTCACGGAGTTCGCGGCCTTCGAGTACTCCGTCCGCGAACTGCTGAACCGCATCGCCCCGCGGCGGATGGCGGTGCTGCATCCTCTGAAGCTGGTGATCGAGAACTGGCCCGAAGGCCGCACGGAGACGCTGGAGGCGATCAACAATCCAGAGGACGCGTCCGCCGGCACGCGACCGATCACATTCGGACGCGAGATCTACATCGAGCGCGACGACTTCATGGAAAATCCACCGAAGAAGTTCTTCCGTCTGGCGCCGGGCCGCGAGGTGCGGCTGCGCTACGGCTACTTCGTCACCTGCCGCGAGGCGGTGAAGAACGCCGCCGGCGACGTGGTGGAACTGCGCTGCACCTATGATCCGGCAACGCGCGGCGGCAACTCGCCGCCCGATGGCCGCAAGGTGCAGGCGACGCTGCACTGGGTCGCCGCGGCGGATGCGGTCGCGGCGGAAGTGCGCCTCTACAATCATCTGTTCGCACGCCCCGATCCGGGCGCGGACGGCGACATCATGGCCGATCTCAATCCGGACTCGCTGGAAGTGCTGCACGGCTGCCTGGTGGAACCGGCGCTCGCCAGCCGCGCCGGTCGGCGAGGCGGTGCAGTTCGAGCGGCTCGGCTATTTCTGCGCTGATCCGGACTCCGCACCTGGCAAACCGGTGTTCAATCGCACCGTCGGGCTGCGCGATACCTGGGCGAAGGTACAAAGAAAGGGAGCATAACCGCATGCAGTTCGGCGCCGCGATGTTCTTCACCGACGCCTCGATGACGCCAGGCGAACTCGGCCCGCTGCTGGAGCAGCGCGGCTTCGAATTGCTGTGGGTGCCGGAGCACTCGCATATCCCGCTGGCGCGCACCAAGGCGTTCCCGGGCGGTCCCGAGCTGCCGCGCCCTTACTACGACATCATGGATCCGTTCCTGGTGCTCACCGCCGCAGCCGTGGCGACGAAGTCATTGAAGGTCGGCACCGGCGTCTGCCTGATCAACCAGCGCGATCCGATCCAGACCGCCAAGCTGGTCGCCTCGCTCGACCAGTTCTCCGGCGGACGTTTCCTGTTCGGCGTCGGCAACGGCTGGAACAAGGAGGAGATGGAACACCACGGCACCAACTACGACACGCGCCACAAGCTGTCGCGCGAACGCATCGAGGCGATGAAGGCGATCTGGTCGCACGACACCGCGGAGTATCACGGCGAATTCGTCAATTTCGCACCGATGCAGACCTGGCCGAAGCCGGTGCAGCAGCCGTTTCCCGATCATCGTGGGTGGCGCGTTCCCGTATGGCGCCCGCCGCGCGGTTCGCTACGGCGACGGCTGGATTCCCGGCGCCGGCCGCACGCGGCATGGCGACATCGCGCAGACCCTGCCGGAATTCCACAAGATGGCACAGGAGGCAGGGCGCACCGCTGCGTCGCTGCCGGTTACGCTGTTCCGTGTCGCCGAGGATCTTGATCAACTGCACCGGTATCGCGATCTTGGGATCGCCCGGGTAGTTATCAGCCTGCCGGCTGCGAAGGCGGATGCATTCTGCCGATCCTCGACCGCTGGGCGCCGCTGATGCGGGCCGTCGCCGCCTGATCAGACGTGATTAAGGAGAACGTCACATGCACCAGACCAAAAACGACCTGCCCTCCAACACACGGAACGTCGCGATCGATCTGCTGAACGCACGGCTCGCGGACTCGATCGATCTTGCGTTGCTGACCAAGCAGGCGCACTGGAACCTCAAAGGACCGCGCTTCATCGCGATACACGAGATGCTGGACGGGTTCCGCACCCAGATCGACGGCCACGTCGACACGATGGCGGAGCGTGCCGTACAGCTCGGCGGCACCGCCCTTGGCACCACTCAGGCCGTGGCGAAAACCTCGAAGCTGGCGCCCTATCCCATCGATATCTACGCGATCAAGGACCACCTGCCGGTGCTGATCGATCGCTACGCCCAGGTCGCCAACGCCACGCGCAAAGCAATCGACGATGCGGACGAGGCGGGTGATGCCGACACGGCCGACATCTTCACCGCGGCGTCACGCGATCTCGACAAGGCACTGTGGTTCCTCGAGGCGCATGTGCAGGAATCGGACTGATCGTTCGTGGCTGCCATCCGGGTCGGCGTTGGCGGCTGGACGTTCGAGCCGTGGCGCGGAACCTTCTATCCGCCGAAGTTGCCGCAGAAGCGGGAACTGGAACATGCGAGCCGGCAACTGACCTCCATCGAGGTCAACGGCACCTACTACGGCTCGCAGAAGCCAGCGAGTTTCATCAAGTGGCGCGAGGAGACGCCTGACGGGTTCGTCTTCTCGCTCAAGGGTCCGCGCTTCACCACCAACCGTCGCGTGTTGGCGGAAGCTGGATCGTCCATCGAGCGCTTTCTCACCGGCGGCGTACTGGAGCTGAAGGAGAAGCTCGGCCCGATCAACTGGCAGATGCCGTCCACCAAGCAGTACGACCCGGACGACTTCGAGGCCTTTCTCAAGCTGCTGCCGGCCCAAGTGGATGGTCAGCAGCTTCGCCACGTCGTCGAGGTGCGCCACAGGAGCTTTGCCTGCCCGGACTTCATCGCGCTGCTGCGGACCTACGCGGTGGCCGCGGTGATGGCCGACAGTGACACCCATCCGGGGCTGTACGACCCAACCGCACCGTTCATCTACGCGCGGTTGCAAAATGCGTCGGAGCAGGAGGATGCAGGCTATGCGCCCGACGCGCTGGGCACATGGGCGAAGCGCGCGAAGCTCTGGGCCGCCGGGAAGGTCCCGACGGACCTGCCTCTGCTCGCGCCGCCCGAATCCAAGCCGCCGAAGTCGCGCGATGTCTTCATCTACATGATCAACGGCTTCAAGCCGAAGGCACCCGCCGCTGCCATGGCGCTGATCGAGCGGTTGTCCGCATAATCGGCTGAATATTCACGCCGACGCCATCGCACGGAGATCGCCATGTCATCGACGACCTGCATCCGCAACGCCGCCTGCATCGTCGCCTGGGATGCAACGAACCGGCGCCACGCCTACCTGATGGGCGGCGACGTCGCCTTCACCGGCGAAACGCTGAGCTACATCGGCAAGCACTACGACGGCATGGCGGACGAAACGATCGACGGCACCGACCTGATGGTGATGCCGGGCCTGATCGATCTGCACGCCCATCCCAGCACGGAGCCGTTCTTTCGCGGCGTGCGCGAGGAGCACGGCGTGCCCGCGATGTATATGAGCGGACTCTACGAACGCTCGGTCGCGTTGCAGCCGGATGCCGACGCGCGCAAGGCCGGCAAGCAGGTGGCGTTCTGCGAGATGCTGCTGTCCGGCATCACCAGCGTCGCCGATCTGTCCGGCATCGACGAGGGCTGGATCGACCTGGCGGCGCAGAGCGGCCTGCGCGTGTTCCTGGCACCCTCCTACGCCTCGGCGCGCTGGCATCTGGAGAACGGCTGGGCGCTGCAATACCGCTGGGACGAAACGGCCGGCCGTCGCGGACTCGACGCAGCGCTGGCCTTGATCGAGCAGGCGGCCGCGCATCCGTCCGGTCGCCTGTCGGGCATCGTCTCGCCGGCGCAGATCGACACCTGCACGACCGATCTGCTGCGCGACAGCTTCGCCGCGGCCGAGGCGCGCGACGTGCCGCTGACCGTGCATTGTTCGCAGAGCGTCAACGAGTTCCTGGTCATGGTCGATCGCCACGGCAAGTCGCCAGTGCAGTTCGCGCGCGACCTCGGCATCCTGTCGCCGCGCACCGTGCTGGGGCACGCGATGTTCATCGACGAGCATTCGTGGGTGCGCTGGCATACCCACACCGATCTCGGGATTCTGGTCGATACCGGCACGAGCGTCGCGCATTGCCCATCGCCCTTCGCGCGCTATGGCCACACGCTGGAGGATTTCGGCCGCTATCATCGCGCCGGCGTCAATCTCGGCATCGGCACGGACGTCGCCCCGCACAACGTCATCGAGGAGATGCGGCTTGGCGCGATCCTGGCGCGTGTGGCGGCGCGCGACATCACCACGACCAGCGTCGCCGCGCTGTTCCATGCCGCGACGGTGGGCGGCGCGGACGCGCTCGGGCGACCCGATCTCGGCCGCCTGACGGCCGGAGCGAAGGCCGACCTCGTGCTGGTCGATCTGGCCAATCCGTGGATGCGGCCGGCGCGCGATCCGCTGCGCTCACTGGTGTTCACCGCCGCCGACCGCGCGGTGCGCACGGTGTTCGTGCACGGCACCAAGGTGATGGAGGACGGCCACGTGCTGACCATGGACCACGCCGCCGCGCTGGCGGCGGTGACCGAAGGCCAGCAGCGCATGCTGCGCGACGCACCGTCCCGCGACTGGGCAGGCCGCACCGCCGACCAGATCTCGCCGCTAAGTCTGCCGATGTTGCCCTAGCTCGGCCGGGACCATCCGCCTGCGCTCGACCAGGGCGGAGCGAGCCGCAAATCCTCCTCGACAAACCGGATCGCCGCTTCCAGCAGCACGGCGCGGGGATAGTCGTTGTGCGTCATCAGCGTCGCGCCCAGCAGCGGCGCGTTGCCCGAACGGCATGGCGACCGCCAGATGGTCGGCATGCGCATAGCCCAGCAGCGTGGAGCCAGGGACGATGGCGTCGGACGCGACGACCAGGCCGTCGTTCGCCGGCTCGGTTCGCGAGAGGATGTCGGCGAAGGGGCGCAGCACGGCGGACATGTCGTTGGGTCCCGCCACCGCCACCAGCGAGTAGGTGTGCACGCTCGCCGGCCAGGTATGCGTCGCGAGCCACGTCAGGCGCCGGCACGTCGCGACTGTTCCAGCACTGGACGCCGCCCCGCGGGCACTCGGGCAGCGATGGTGCGAGGTGGCGTGTCCGACGTCGAACTTGGGCGGCGGCTCGGTGCGGATGAAAAGGCGGTGCGCCGCCTGCGCGATCCATTGCATGGCAGCCGATTGAGATGGTCTAGGCGGCGTTCGGGTTTTGGGCAAGCGACTGGAGGTCTCCGTATGCGCGGTGGCCGAGCAGGATACCCGTCGCTCGATTTCAGCCTCGATTGGCTTGCCAAGGTTGGCCACGGCGTCATGGTCGCGGCCACCCTACGGCCTCTTGTGTGCTGGCCCCTCCGGTCACGCCTGGTTCAACTCGATCAGACTCCGCCTGATCTTCCGCCCCCGCTCGACCTTGTCCTCGATGTACTCTGCATCCCCCCAGCGCACCGCGCGCGACATCGCCTGCGCGTCCTCGACGAACCGCGCCAGCATCTCCAGCAGCGCCTCGCGGTTGTTGAGAAAAATGTCCCGCCACATCACCGGATCGCTCGCGGCGATCCGGGTGAAGTCGCGGAACCCCGACGCGGCGAACTGCAGCACCGCCTGCCGGCTCTCGTCGGCCAGATCGTCGGCGGTGCCGCAGATGGTGAACGCGATCAGGTGCGGCAGATGCGAAACGATCGCCAGCACCCGGTCGTGATGCCCAGGCTCCATTCGCTGCACCATCGACCCGCAGCGCCGCCAGAACTCTTCCACCCGAGCCACCGCCGCCTCATCCGTGCCCGGCGGCGGCGTCAGCAATGTCCAGCGCCCCTCGAACAGCGACGTGAACCCGGCATCCGGCCCTGAATACTCGGTCCCCGCCACCGGATGCGCCGGCACGAAATGCACCCCCGCCGGCACCAGCGGCCCCACGTCGCGGATCACCGATTGCTTGGTCGAACCCACATCGGTCAGCACCGCTCCCGCCTCAAGCCGCGGCGCGATCGCGGCCGCAATGTCGGCGAACGCCCCGACCGGCGCGCACAGCATCACGCAGTCGGCGCCAGCCACCGCGCACGCGGGGTCCGCCTCGATCCGGTCGGCAAAACCCAGCTCCCGCACCCGCTCCAGTGTCTTCGCAGTCCGCGCCGTTACCACCACCTCGGCCGCGAGGTCACCGCGCTCGCGGGCAATGCGAGCCACGGAACTGCCGATCAGGCCAATGCCGATCAGCGCCAGGCGCCGGAACAGCGGTTCAGACATGCGACACCTATCCCCGGTTCTGACCCGGGGACATGAACTCCGTCACGGTGGCGATGACGATGTCCACCTCTTCCGCGGTGCCGACGGTGATGCGCAGGCAATGCGGCAGGCCATAGCCTCCAACTGGGCGGGCAATCACGCCACGCGATGCGCATGAACCCATCCGCCGCCTTGGCGCGCTCCGGCGTCGCGAAGTCGGCGAGCACGAAATTGCCCTCCGACGGCCAGACCTTGACCCCCGCCGCCGTCAGGCCCGCCGCCAGCTTCGGCCGGTATTCGGCGTTGTGCGCGCGGCCCTTCTCCACCCAGCCCGGCTCCGCCAGCGCCGCGATCGCCGCCGCCTGTGAAGCGATCGACACGTTGAACGGCTCGCGGACCCGGTTGAACACATCGATCACTGCGGGCGGCCCGTATGCCCAGCCGATCCGCATGCCGCCCAGGCCAAAGATCTTGGAGAACGTCCGCAGCATCACGGTGTTGTCGCCGGCATCGACCAGCCGGATGCCCGGATCGTAGTCCGGCCGCTCGATGTACTCGGCATACGCGGCGTCGAGCACCAGCAGCACCTCGGGCGGCAGGCCGGCGCGTAGCCGAGCCACCTCCGCATACGGCAGCATGCTGCCGGTCGGGTTGTTCGGGTTGGCGAGGAACACCAGCCGCGTCGTCGGCGATACCGCCGCCAGCATGGCATCGACATCCGCGGTCAGGTCGCGCTCCGGCGTCTTGATCACCCGGCTGCCGGCATAGGTGCCCGCGATCTGGTAGATGGCGAAGCCATGCGCACTCATGACGATGTCGCGGCCGTGGCCGCCATAGGCGAGGCAGAGCTGGTAGATCAGGTCATCCGACCCAGCGCCGCAGACGATCCGCGCCGGGTCCAGCTTGAACCGCGCACCGATCGCGCGACGCAGTTCGGTGGCATCGCCATCCGGGTAGCGATGCAGTTCCTCCGCCGCACGCTTGTATGCCTCCTGCGCGCCTGGCGGCACGCCGAACGCGCCCTCGTTGGACGACAGCTTCAACACCCGGTTGACCCCGGGCACGCTGGACTCGCCGCCGACATACGGAGAGATGTCGAGGACTTCGGGACGCGGACGAGGCGCGGTCATTCGGCTGCTCCGGTTTCCGGGATGGCGTAGGCGCCGACCACCACTGGCCGGCGCGACACCGCATCCAGCGCGTCGAGCCTGGGGTCATCGTCGGCCAGGAATCCGTCGACCTCCGCCATGGCATGGGCGGCCGATGCGCCCCGGCTCACGGCGCAAAACAACCTCGCTCGGGCGCGAAGCCTGCCGACGTCAGCGCCGCAGTGAGCCGCGCGCGGCTGACGTCCTGGTTCAGCTCCAATCCCAGCACTGAGCGATCACGTCCGCTGGGGTCCGGTTCCGTCGCGGCGACCACAAGCGCCTGTACCGTTGGCGCGCCTTCGGGACGAGGCGCCCAGAACGGCAGCCGCGCCACCACGTGGAGGCGCCCCGTGTAATCCCGCAGCAGCGCGGTCCACCAGGCGTCGCCCGCCGCATCGCTATCCGACGGCATCGGCAACACGGCCACCGCCGCGGCGCCGTTGCTGACATCGGCCAGAGCCTGGCTAGGCCTGCCATAGGCGTGCAGCGGCGTCAGCGCGCCGAAATGTTCGCGCGCGGCCTGGGTAAATCCGGCGCCGTCGCCCGGCTCGCACACGGCCACCGCGAAGGGGCCTTGCATCGCCGTGGTCCCCGCCAGCAGCTCCCGCCAGATGCGCACAATTGCCTGCGCCGGCAGCGTGCCACTGTGCTGTCGCAGCAGGCGCCGGAGCATCGCGGCCTCGCGGCCTGGGCGATAGGCGCCACGCTTGCCGGAGCGCGCCACCCGCTCCACCACTCCCGCGCGCTGCCTCAGCAGCGCATGGAGCGCATCGTCGATCCGATCCAGTTCGGCGCGCAGCGCGGCGAGGCCGCCAGGCCAGCCATCCTGCGGTGGTGGTTCCTCCGCCATGGCGGCGGGAGCAGACGGCGCGTCGAGATGAGCAGAACGGGGCATGATCCTGGGCCGGTCGAGGGGCGGAACAGATAGCCGAAGCAGGCTGGTGTGCAAACAGGAGCCGCCCCACCAGTTGCGACCGGCCGGAACCCGTCCTATGCAAATGCAGGATGGATACGTCGATCGCACTCGCCGCCACCGAACACAGCCCTAGCGTCACTTTCGCCGAGGGGATGACGCTGGACTGCGGCGCGCGGCTGTCGCGTATGACCGTGGCGTACCGCACCTATGGCACGCTGAATGCCGCGCGCTCCAATGCCGTGCTGGTCTGCCATGCGCTGACCGGCGATCAGTATGTCGCCGAGACGCATCCGGTCACCGGCAAAGAGGGCTGGTGGGACATCGTTGTCGGTCCCGGCCGGCCACTAGACACCGATCGATACTTCGTCATCTGCGCCAACGTGCTGGGCGGCTGCATGGGCTCGACCGGCCCGCGCAGCCTGCGCGACGACCAGGCCGGTCCGTGGGGCACCGACTTCCCGCCGGTCACCATCCAGGACATGGTCCGCGCGCAGAAGATGCTGATCGATCACCTCGGCATCACACGGCTGTTCGCGGTGATGGGCGGCTCGATGGGTGCGATGCAGGCGCTGCAGTGGGCGGCGAGCTACCCCGACGCCGTGTTCGCCGCGCTGCCGATCGCCGGTGCGGCCTATCACTCGGCGCAGAACATCGCGTTCCACGAGGTGGGGCGGCAGGCGATCTTCGCCGATCCGGACTGGCAGGGCGGCCGCTACTGGACCACCGGGCGGATACCGGCGCGCGGCCTGGCGGTGGCGCGCATGTGCGCGCACATCACCTATCTGTCGGAAGAGGCGCTGACCCGCAAATTCGGCCGGCGTCTGCAGAACGCGCCGAAGGATCCCAGCGAGGCGATCGGCCTGTTCGGCGAGATGTTCGAGGTGGAGAGCTATCTGCGCCACCAGGGCTCCACGTTCGTGCAGCGGTTCGACGCGAACTCCTATCTGACCATCACCCGGGCGATGGACTACTTCGACCTGGCGGCGGACTACCAAGGCGATGTGGCGAATGCGTTCCGCGGCACGAAGACGCGGTTCCTGCTCGTGTCGTTCACCTCGGACTGGCTCTTCCCGACAGCCGAAAGCCGCACGATCGCGCGTGCGCTGAACCGCGCTGGGGCGAACGTGTCGTTCGTGGAAATCCCCACCGACAAGGGGCACGACGCCTTCCTGCTGGACGAGCCGGATTTCCACCGCACATTGGCGGGCTTCCTGGCGGGATGCGCGGTGCATGCGGGGCTCGAGGGGTAGCAACCGCTCCTCGTCAACCTCCGACCTGCGGCCCCATATGCTGCCGCCGATGCTCGATGGCGAACACGTTGCTGTAAACTGTGCCACCCATTGGCGACCTTCCATCGTCAATTCGAGGTATCGAATTGCATCGCCGATGTACGGCTCAACCTTGTTCCAGAAAAACCGAGGATACTGCTCGGCCAAGATCCGCTGGCGTGGCATAACCCAGTTTCTCATTGATCCCTATTTCCGCGAACTCATGGAATAGCGCATTGAGTTTGCGCGGATACAGCGGATCCGCCAGTTGTCCGATAAGATCGGCCGCGCGCAACAAACCTGCCTCGGTATCGGTCTCGGCGTAATCCTCGTCGTTCGGGATCGGGAAGCGGGTGAGTTCGATTGCCCTGGCGATGCGCTCGCCGTCGATCATGGGATGACCGGCAAAGCGTCTGAGGACCACGCTCTTCGAACGATAAACATGGTAAGGCGCCAGGAACGCGTCCGAGGCGCCACGCGGCAAAACCACTGTATTGCCGGCGTCATCGATGACCTGCCGTTCGCCGATGTCCCCAGCACAGACGTCGCGCAGATATCCGATATCGTGCGCAAGCGCCGCAATGATGAAATGCAGCCAATCGTCAGGCGTTATGTCCTGCCTCAGGCGAAGCCCACGTAGAATATCCTGCGCCACCAATGTCACGAGCGCTGTGTGCTCCGCGCTATGATACAGCGCATCGCTGGTGGCGAGTCGCTCAATGACAAGCCGACCCGCTTCGTCGAGCTCGGCCGCGATCAGGGGGTCGCCGCCGCCGAAACTGCGCAGGAAGACGCCGGAGAGCCTCTGACCGAGTTCATCTGCCAGGAGCGATCGTCGTATTCAGCATGTGCGGTACCTCCGGCCGGGATGTTCCAGATTATGGCGCGTGCCGGCCATCAAAGTCTGCAACGACGCGTGCCGTCACTCAAGCTGTCCCAAAGCGCGCCGCTTCACATCCACCATCTGCGGGACTAGCCTGAGATTTCTCCGACGATATCCACCTTTGCGGCAACCGAGGAGCGTCCCATGCAGGAAAAACTGATATCCGCCGACAACCACATCGATCTCACCTACTGTCCGCCCGATCTCTGGTCCGAGCAGGCACCCAAACAGTGGCGCGACACTGCGCCGCGCACCGAGGAGCGCGACGATGGCCTGCACTGGGTCGTCGACGGCCAGGACAAGGGAATGTGGAACGGCGTCGGCCCGGGCTTCCTCAAATATCAGAAGGGCACGTTCCACCACGTCGATGAAATGAAGGACGCTGGTTTCGAATGGGACTATCGCCGCGGCGCCAAGCCGCGTCCGACGACGCCGGAAACCCGCATCACCGATCTCGACAAGGATGGCGTCGCGGCCGAGGTGGTGTACGGCTGCCTCATGATCAACGAGATGATCGCCGATACGACAATGCGCGACTGGGCCGACTCTGTGTACAACGACTGGGTGGCCGACTTCGCCCGCAAGGCCGATCCCAACCGTGTGTTCCCGCTGGCGATCGTGCCGAACAGCGATCCCAAATCGGCGGCGGCCGAAGTGCGGCGTTGCGCGAAGATGGGTCTGCGCGGCGGCGATCTTGCGTTCAAGCGCATGGGCATCCCGCTGTGGCACCACGACTGGTACGCGCTGTGGGAGGCGAGCGCCGAATGCCACTTCCCGATCTCGTTCCACTCCACCGGCTTCAAGGCCGCGCGCGCGCCCGACACACCAGAGATGGAGAAGGAATACGCAATCCAGTACCGCCTGGTGCGTTCCGCGCTGTTCCAGACCGACACGATGGAGGTCCTGGTGTCGCTGCTCGCCTCCGGCGCCTGCGAGAAATACCCAGACTTCAACTTCGTCCTCGGCGAATCAGGCGTGACCTGGCTGCCATACATCTTCGATCGCCTCGACACAGAGTATCATGACCGTGCCCGCAGTCTCGGGTTCAAGATGAAGCCCAGCGACTACTTCCGCCGCCAGGGCTACGTCACCTACCAGCAGGACAAGTTCCTGGAGCCGATCGTGCCGCTGATCGGCGAGGACAACATCATGTGGGGTTCCGACTACCCACACCCAGACTCGCTATGGCCTGACTCGCACAACGTGCTCGCCGAGAACCTCGCAGCGTTCACGCCGACCGTGCGACGCAAGATCGTCTGCGACAACGTCGCACGGCTCTACGGTCTGAACTAACTCACGACTCCCCAGCCGTTCGGCGGGCTGCCATGAATTCCTCCCAATGCAGCCCGTCGAACAGGCTCGGATGTAGGCCGGCGATGTCCACACCCTCTAGGCAGCGCACGTTCACGCTGACGCCGTCAGGATTCGACCGCGGCGTATAGAACGAGTGGATGCCGCAATGCCGGCAGAACGTGTGCTTCGCCACGCCGGTGCCGAACGTGTAGGTGGCAATCGCGTCCGCCCCGCGCAACAGCTGGAACTGCTCCAGCGGCACCATCATGTGCACGATCCCCTTCATCGTGCAGACCGAACAGTTGCACACCGTGACCTCGTCCAGGTCGCCCTGGACGCGAAACCTCACCTGGCCGCAGTGGCAGCCGCCCTCATAGCTCGCAAGCATGTCGTGGCTCCGATTGGCTTCAGTTAAACCTTCAGAACTTCGGCGCCTTCCGCCGGTTCCAGTTCGCATGCATTCACCGTCATGCACAGCATGGCATAGTAGCCGATAGCACCGGTGAGCTGGATGAACTCATCGTCGCCGAACCGCTTGCGCATCGCACTCGCTGTCGCGTCGTCGATCCGATGCTTGCGCAGCAGTTGGCGAGTGAAATCGACGATCTGTGCGTCCTCAGCCGGGATGTCGCGCGAGTGGTTCTCGCGGATCGCGGTGATCGTGGAGTCCGCCACGCCGAGACGCCGCGCGCCACCGCTCTGCGCCCCCCAGACATACATCGCCTCATATTCGCGCGCGACCGTCATCGCCGCGAGCACGCGCACCCGCATATCGAGCGAACCTTCAAAGCGAACATATGCGCCGAGATGCGCAACACGACCGGCGATTTCCGGCGAGTGCAGGAACATGGTGAACGGCCCGTGCACCGAGCCACGGCTCGCAACGATCGCATCGAAGGCAACGTGGTCCTTCGCGGGAACCTGATCCTTGCTGGTGATGTAGGATAGTCTTGCCATTGTTGCCTCCCTAATTGTCCTGTCATTGCGAGAAGCGAAGCGGTCCCGGACGTCCAAGCAATCTCGGTCACGCGTGAGCACTGCCAACACTAGCGAAATACAGCTTGGGATCCGCCGCCCGCACATGCGCCTCCGGCAACCCCAGCTCGCGCCGCACGATGTTGGTGCCCTCCACCATCGAGACGCACTTGTAATGCGCGATCCGCCGGCTCAGCCCCTCGCGACCGAAGCCGCAGTCCGTCGTGATCACCAGCCGCTCCGGCGGGATAAACTCCAACGCGCGGCGGATCAGCCCCGCCACATACTCCGGCGGCTCCACCACCGTGTTGCAATGGTTCACCACGCCGATCCCGATCTTCTTATCGGTCTTGTACTTGCCGAACAGATGCAGATCGCGCCCGTCGCTGCTGGCGCATTCGAACGTGATCACATCCCCATTCAGTTGCAGCAGATACGGCATGGCGCGTTCGTAGCTCGGCACCTCCCAGTAAACGCGCTGCTGGTTCGGATTGCCCCAGCACGTGTGCACCCAGATCTCCGCGTTCACCCCGACAAGCTGCCGGTTGAACGCCTCGGTCAGGAACTCCAACTCTGCCTCGGTGCAGTCCGGTCTGAGCGAACGACCGTGATGCGGCGGCTCCTCCACCTGGATCAGCGGACATCCCGCATCAGCCATTTCGCGGAACTCGGCATTCATGATGTCGCACAGGTCCAGCACAAGCTGCTTGTCGTCAGTATAGAACTCGTTCCACAGCATGCTCGCCAACGCGGGCGCGCATATCGCGCCGAACTTCACCGGCCGATCGGACATGCGCTGCGCCACCTGCCAGATCGCGGTGTATTCCAGCGGTCCACGCTCCAGCTTGTGCTTCACCACGCCAGGCTGATACGCCTCCTGCACCTCCCACAGGATCTTGCCAGGCCGCAATCCGTGTCGGCTCATCCAGCCGCGTGACGTGTCGCGATGGCCCTCGACGCCCAGGATCCGCTCGATCGGATAAAAGAACCACGACTTTCCCCCGACCGCGAGATCGAACCGGCTGTCGCCATCTGTGACAATGTCGAGGCCGGCTGCCTCCTGCGCGTTGATGACCGCCGCGACGGCATCGAGGTATTGTTCGCGGAACAGCGACTCTCCCAGCGCCGACTTGAATGATCGTCCATCGAGGCTGAGATCGAACCACAGCGGACGCGGATACGATCCGGTGATCGCCGTGGGCAGCATCAGGTTCTGCGTGACTGACAGCATGGGTGGCACCCCCTCCCTAACCTCCCCCGCTGCGCGGGAGAGGGGATGTCTTGATCAATCGAACATCAGCACGGTGCGCGCGACCTCGCCGGCCTTCATCGCGCGGAATGCCTCATTGATATCGCCCAGATGGCCGCGCCGGCTGATCATCGAGTCCAGATCCAGCCGCCCTTGCCGATAGAACTCCAGATAGTTCGGAATGTCGGTACGGAACTGGTTGGACCCCATGCGCGAGGTCTGCACGCGGCATTCCGGCCGGATCGCCATCCACGGGAACTCGATCGTCGCATCCGGCGGCAGCACGCCGACGATCGTCGCGGTGCCGCGCACGGCCAGCAATTCGATTGCCTGGCGGCACAGCGACGCGACACCCACTGCCTCGAACGCATGATCGACGCCCAGCCCCTTGGTCAGCGCGCGCACTGCCTTCACCGGATCGTCCTGCGTGCTGTTCACCGTGTGAGTCGCGCCGACGCCCTTGGCCATCTCCAGCTTGGCATCGAACATATCGACCGCGATGATCTGTCGCGCGCCACCAATGCGCGCGCCCTGCACGATGGACAGCCCGACGCCGCCGCAGCCGAACACCGCGACCGTCTGCCCCGCCTGCAATCCTGCGCTGCGCAGTGCAGCGCCGACGCCGGTCAGCACGCCGCAACCGACCAGCGCCGCGCGATCCAGCGGGATCTCCGGCTCGATGCGCACCAGCGAATTCTCATGCAGCAGCATATGTTCGGCGTAGCTGCCGATCGCGGCGAAGGTCCGGAACGGCTGGCCACTCTGCGACACACGCGGCGTCGCCTTCTCGTCGCGCGCGACGATGCCGCCGGTGCAGACATTCGGATGACCGCTCAGACATTGCGGACAGGTGCCGCAGAAACCCGACAGGCACGCGACGACGTGATCGCCCACCCGCATCGTGGTGACATCCGCACCCACCGCTTCGACGACGCCTGCCCCTTCATGGCCCAGGACGAACGGACGATCGAGCGGGAAACGGCCATTGCCATCCACCACATGCAGGTCGCTGTGGCAGACGCCTGTGGCAACCGTGCGCACCAGCACCTCGCGACCCCAGGGCTTGTCGATCTCCACCTGCTCGATGGTCAGTGGTTCATGCACCTTGCGGAAGACGGCGGCGGACATTTCCATCGCGGTTGCCTCGTCACGTTTCGTGACACATTAGCGGGGCGCGGGATGCAGTGCCAATGGACGGGGACGCACCCGGACGCTGCGGCATCAGCTCCTCGCCGGGGCGTCCTTGCGGCGGCGGTCGTGCCACGCCTCCATGAGCTGCAGCACGGTTGCCGCGGTCTCCTCGATTGAACGCCGTGTCACGTCGATCACCGGCCAGCCGCGCCGATTGCACAGCCGCCGCGCCCACAACAGCTCTGACTTCACAGCGTCCTCATCCACGTACTCGGCGCTGTTCTGCCGGGCAATCGCAGAGGCGTTGCCGGCGGCAATCAGGCGCAGACGGTGGCGGCGGATCTCGATCAGAGCCTCAGCATCCAGGGTAAGGCCGATCACCGGACACTCCACGGTCTCCAGCCCCGGCGGTTCCGGCAAATTTGGCACCAACGGCACATTGGCCGCCTTGATGCCGCGGTTCGCAAGATAAAAGCAGGTCGGGGTCTTCGAGCTGCGCGACACCCCCACCAACACGACATCCGCCTCGGCCAGGCCAGGCTGAGCCTGGCCATCATCATGCGCCAGCACGTAGTGCATGGCGTCGATGCGGCGAAAATAGTCGGCGTTCAGCGCGTATTGTCGACCGGGGCGGGCGGCGGCCTCCTCACCGGCATATTCCTGCAGAATGCTCATGACGGGGTCGAGCACGTTCACCAGCGGGACGTTCAGCCGTCTGCAGGTCGTCTCGAGCTCATCACGCAGCGCCCGATCGACCAGGGTAGACAGCACCGGTCCCGGTTCGTGCTCGACCCCCTCGATCACGCGGTGCAGCTGAAACCGCGTCCGGATCAGGCTCCAGCGATGATACACGATCTCGGCATGCTCGAATTGCACCGTGGTGGCCCGGGCGATGGCGTTCAAGGTCTCGCCAGTGGCATCGGAGACCAGGTGAAGATTGATGCGGTGGTCAGGCATGGCGCTGAGGATAGCGGGGATAATGGGGACTTCCACCACATTGTCGGCTTTCGGCATCGAAAGCCGGGGAGGACTCATACCATCGCGAGTACAGTGGAGGAATTCGCACGCCGCATCGGGGAAATGGGGACACCACCGGATTATGCGATGGAGTCAGTCGCTTTGCCGGCGAGGCTCCCGTGGGTACCAGCGCCCTAACTCGCGGAGAATTCCATCCACACGACTCACAGGCCTAATCACTCCTACATCCATTCCTTTATCTTTCTTTTCTCTTTAAGCGTTGGCCATGGATAAAGCAGCGAAGCCCCTGCTGCGGGCATTGGCCGGCGAAGCATTGTGGCCACCGCCAATCTGGCTGATGCGCCAGGCGGGCCGCTATCTGCCGGAATACCGCGCCATCCGGGCCAGAGCAGCCGACTTCATTACGCTGTGCACGACGCCGGATCTGGCGGCGGAACTGACGCTGCAGCCCATTCGCCGCTATCGCTTCGATGCCGCCATCCTGTTCAGTGATCTTCCGATGCTGCCATGGGCGTTAGGCCAGGAGCTGGATTACCGCGAGGGCGAAGGTCCGGTGCTCACCCCGGTACGGGACGAGGCGGCCGTGCAGGCGCTGCGGCTGGAGCGGATACCGACCGCGATTGCACCGATCCTCGAAGCGGTGCGGCAGGTTCGGTCGCGGCTGGCCGACGAAGGCTTCGCCGACTGCGCGTTGATCGGCTTCGCCGGAGCGCCGTTCACTGTCGCCTGCTACATGGTGGAAGGCGGCGGCTCACGGGATTTCGCCGTGACGCGGACCATGGCGTATGCCCAGCCCGCATTGTTCGACCGGCTGATCACGCTGCTGGTCAAGGCGACAGTGACCTATCTCTCCGCGCAGATCGATGCCGGCGCCGAGGCGGTGATGCTGTTCGACTCCTGGGCCGGCATTTTGTCGCCGGGAGAGTTCCGTCGCCATGTCATCGAGCCGACACGGGCGATCGTCGCTGCGCTGCGGCGGCGACATCCCGCGGTGCCGATCATTGGCTTTCCACGGCTCGCCGGCCTGCTGATCGGCGAATATGCCGCGGCGACGGACGTCAATGGAGTTGGGTTGGACACTTCGATGGACGTTGGCCTGTCCGGGCGATTGATCCCGCCCCACGTTGCGCTGCAAGGCAATCTCGATCCGTTGGCCCTGGTCGCTGGCGGAGCGGCATTGCATCAGGAATCCGCCACTGTGCTGGCCGGGCTGAAGGGGCGGCCGTGTGTGTTCAATCTCGGCCATGGCATAGTGCCCCAGACGCCGCTCGATCATGTCGCCGCGTTGGTGGAGCAAGTGCGTGCGGCCTAGGGTTGCTGTCGTCCTGTTCAACCTGGGCGGACCGGATCGACCTGAGGCGATCAGGCCGTTTCTGGTCAATCTGTTCAGCGATCCCGCTATTCTCCGCGTACCGTTCTTCGTCCGGCCGTTTCTTGCGCGCAGAATCGCCGCGGCGCGCCTGGCGCCGGCCCGTGCCAGCTACGCCACGTTGGGCGGCCGCTCTCCCCTGCTCGAGTTGACCCGCGCACAAGCGGCCGCACTCGAGGCCGAGATGTCGGAGCTGGATGTGAAGTGTTTTATTGCCATGCGCTACTGGCATCCGCTCAGCGACGAGACCGCGCGCGCGGTACGCGACTGGCGACCCGACGAAGTCGTCCTGCTCCCGTTGTATCCGCAGTATTCCAGCACAACGGCCGGCAGTTCGCTGACCGCATGGCGTGAGGCGGCCGCGCGGGCCGGCCTGGTGGCAAACACGTCGGTGCTGTGCTGCTACCCCACAAATGCAGGCTACGTCGGTGCCACCGCCAGCCTGGTGCAGAAGGCATGGGAGCAGGCCCGGACCGAGCTTGGTTCTTCGACCGGGCTGCGTGTTCTGTTCTCCGCCCACGGTCTGCCGGAAGCGATCGTGCAGGCCGGCGATCCCTACCAGTGGCAGATCGAACAGACCGTTGCGGCCGTTCTGGCCGAGTGGAAGGGAGCGCCGGATTGGGTCATCTGCTACCAGTCCCGCGCGACGCCTCAGCGTTGGCTTGAGCCGAGTACCGAGCACGAGATCGAACGGGCCGCGCACGACAAGGTCGCGGTGCTGGTCGTGCCGATCGCCTTCGTGTCGGAGCATTCGGAGACCCTGGTGGAACTTGATGAGGACTATCGTCGGTCTGGCCGAACGGCTGGGCGTGCCCGGCTATTTCCGGGTTCCGACCCAGGGCGCGGATGCCGCCTTCATCGCGGCGTTGGCGAAGCTGGTCGGGAGCGCACGCGCGCACGGGCCAGGTCTGTGCAGCCACGTAGGTGCGCGATTTTGCCCCGCCGATCGCACGTTATGTCCGTTCCAATGACGATCGGCTTTCTCGCAGCGCTGTATCCCTGGACCAAGGCACTTCACATCGTGTCGGTCATCGCCTGGATGGCCGGGATGCTGTATTTGCCGCGCCTCTACGTGTACCACTGCGAGGTGAAGCCGGGCACGGCGGAAAGCGAACGCTTCAAGGTCATGGAGCGACGGCTGCTCAGGCAGATCACCAATCCGGCGATGATCGCGACCTGGTGCTTCGGCGTGCTGTTGGTGCTGACGCCAGGGATCCTCGACTGGTCCGCCGGCTGGTGGCACGTGAAGCTCACCTTGGTGCTGTTGATGTCCGGGTTTCACGGCGCGCTGTCGCGTTGGCGGCGCGACTTCCTTGAGGACCGCAACCGGCGGCCGCAGCGCTTCTACCGTATTGCCAACGAGGTGCCGACGCTGCTGATGGTGGTCATCGTCGTGATGGTCGTGGTCCGGCCATTCTGACAACGCCGTACGGGAAACCCTTGACTTTCCCTGCTGTTCGTCCCACCTGCCGGTTGACGGGGGGCGGCCGGTACCGCCTAGATTCGGGTCTCCCTCCGCAAGGTGTCGGCCAACCGCCGCCTGAAAAATCTCCCACCAGACGGGACCGAACCCGCCCATCCTAGACGATGGTCGGCAACGACATACCGGGCATTCTGCCCCTGTCCCGCATCATCAATCGGACTGCGTCCATGCATCTTGCCGAACTCAAGGCCAAATCCCCCTCAGACCTGCTCAGCTACGCCGAATCGCTGCAGATCGAGAACGCATCGTCGCTGCGCAAGCAGGACATGATGTTCGCGATCCTGAAGAACCTGGCCGAGAACGATCAGGCCATCCATGGCGAAGGCACACTGGAAATCCTGCCCGACGGCTTCGGGTTCCTGCGCAGCCCGGAAGCCAACTACCTGCCCGGCCCGGATGACATCTATGTGAGTCCGAGTCAGGTACGCCGCTTCGGCTTGCGCACGGGCGATTCGGTCGAGGGCCAGATCCGGGCGCCCAAGGATGGCGAGCGGTATTTCGCGCTGCTCAAGGTCAACACCATCAATTTCGAGCCGCCGGAATCCGTGCGGCACAGGATCAACTTCGACAACCTGACGCCGCTGTATCCCGATGAGCGCCTGAAGATGGAAGTGGAGAACTTCCAGTCGGTCGCAAAGGGTCCGAGCAAGGACTACACGCCGCGGGTGATCGACCTGATCGCGCCGATCGGCAAAGGCCAGCGCGCGCTGATCGTCTCGCCGCCGCGCACCGGCAAGACCGTGATGCTGCAGAACATCGCCACGGCGATCGCGGCCAACCATCCCGAGGTGTTCCTCATCGTGCTGCTGATCGACGAGCGGCCGGAGGAAGTCACTGACATGGCGCGCTCTGTGAAGGGCGAGGTCATCAGCTCCACCTTTGACGAGCCGGCGACGCGGCATGTGCAGGTGACCGAGATGGTGATCGAGAAGGCCAAGCGCCTGGTCGAGCACCGGCGCGACGTGGTCATTCTGCTGGATTCGATCACTCGCCTGGCGCGCGCCTACAACACCGTGGTGCCGAGCTCCGGCAAGGTGCTGACCGGCGGTGTGGATGCCAATGCGCTGCAGCGGCCGAAGCGGTTCTTCGGCGCGGCGCGCAACATCGAGGAAGGCGGCTCGCTGACCATCATCGCGACCGCGCTGATCGACACCGGCAGCCGCATGGACGAGGTGATCTTCGAGGAGTTCAAGGGCACCGGCAATTCGGAAATCATCCTTGACCGCAAGCTGTCCGACAAGCGGACCTTCCCGGCGATCGACATCACCAAGTCGGGCACGCGCAAGGAAGAGTTGCTGGTCGAGAAGAGCACGCTGTCGAAGATGTGGGTGCTGCGGCGCATCCTGAACCCAATGGGGACAGTAGATGCGATGGAGTTCCTGCTGGACAAGCTGAAATACAGCAAGACCAACAACGACTTCTTCGATGCGATGAATACTTAGGGCGCCGCGACCGCGCCCCAACGGCTTGGCGTAATGATATTCTTGCAAAACGGGCAATTTTCAGCCTAGGATTTGTTTTGACGTCGGCGACGACAAGGATTGTTGCTTGCCGGCGTCAGAGCGAACCTATGTGTTGATCGGATCCGCGATGAAGCGAATTGCCCCCGGCTTGTTTGGTTGCCTCTTGCTCGCAGGCATCGTTTTGGCACCTTCGGGGACCGGTGCTGCAGGTCTCTACGATGGGAACTATCATGGCACGCTGACAGGTACTGGCTCGAACGCCATGACCTGCGCCAAGAAAGCGCCGGTGCAGATGACTGTCACCGACAGCAAGCTTGAATACGTTCACATGGGAAACGCGACCATAACTGCCACGGTGGCAGCCGACGGATCATTCAGCGGCTCTGGCCAGAGCAAGTATTCTGGCAATCGGAGCGGGATACTCGTCCAGACGCTCGACGGGAAGATCGCCGGCGGCGCGATCAAGGCCGAGACCAAGGTCGGCAACTATTGCACTTACGACCTGGAGCTCAAGAAGTTCTAGCCGGCTGTCAGAAGCACCATAGCGTTTCCCGGCTTGGCTATACCCGTTGCCCGCCGTCGATGTGGATCTCTGACCCGGAAATGTAGCTCCCCGAGTCCGAGCACAGGAACAGCAGCAGGTCAGCCACGTCCCTGGGCTTGCCCAGCCGGCGCAAGGGGATGTCCCGCTCGACAATCGCCTCCGTCCCGGGCGATAGGATGCCGGTATCGATCTCGCCCGGCGACACCGCGTTCACCCGCACGCCGGCCCGTCCGAAATCCGCCGCCAGCTCCCGGGTAAGCGCCCACAGCGCCGCCTTCGACGCGGCATAGGCCGCCGACGCGAACGGATGCACCCGCGAGCCCACGATGGACGTCATGTTCACCACCGTCCCTCGCGCCGCCTCCAGCGGGCCACGCAGACCCTGGACCAGCGCCACGCAGGCAAACAGGTTGACATTGAAGATGTGCAGCCAGTCGGCGTGCGCCATCTCCAGCGCGCCGATCTTCCCGCCGTCCTGGCGCTTCGGCGAGACCGCCGCGTTGTTGATCAGCGCGTCCAGTCCCTCGCCGACGATGTCGTGCAGCCGTGGCATCTCGGCCTGCACGCGGCCGATGTCGGCCAGGTCGAGCTGGATGTGGTTCTTCGTCCCATCCCACGGGCAGCGCGGATCGAACGGATGGCGTGAGATCGTCAGCACACGCCACCCCGCGTCGCTGAACGTCTTCACCGTGGCGTGGCCGATCCCACGGCTCGCCCCGGTCAGCAGAAGAACACGCTGTCGCTCAGCCATCGGTCCACCCTTCTCGATCGTTCATTGGCCCGCATAAGCCGCCAGACGATTGCCAAATATGCAGATATCTTTATATAGCGCCGCCGACCCCAGGCAGGAGTGAACCGACATGGCGACGCAGGACTTCAAAGTGAAGGACATCTCTCTGGCCGACTGGGGTCGCAAGGAAATCGCGATGGCCGAGGACGAGATGCCCGGCCTGATGGCCACTCGCGAGGAATACGGGGCGTCCAAGCCGCTGAAGGGCGCCCGCATCGCCGGCTGCCTGCACATGACCGTGCAGACCGCCGTGCTGATCGAGACGCTCCAGGCACTCGGCGCCACCGTCCGCTGGTCGTCCTGCAACATCTTCTCGACCCAGGACCACGCCGCATCGGCGGTGGCGGCAGCCGGGGTTCCGGTGTTCGCCTGGAAGGGCATGAGCGACGAGGAGTTCTGGTGGTGCATCGAACAGACGGTGCGCGGGCCTGACGGCTGGACGCCCAATATGATCCTCGATGACGGCGGCGATCTGACCTTGCTGATGCACCAGAAGTATCCCGAGATGCTCAAGGATGTGCGGGGGATCTCCGAGGAGACCACCACCGGCGTCCACCGCCTGCGCGACATGGCGCGCGACGGCAAGCTCCTGACGCCGGCGATCAACGTGAACGACAGCGTGACCAAGTCGAAATTCGATAACCTGTATGGTTGCCGTGAGTTGCTGGTGGACGGCATCCGCCGCGGCACCGACGTGATGATGGCCGGCAAGGTCGCGGTAGTGAACGGCTTCGGCGACGTGGGCAAGGGTTCCGCCGCCTCGCTGCGTAATGCAGGCTGCCGCGTGATGGTGACCGAGATCGATCCGATCTGCGCCTTGCAGGCGGCGATGGAAGGCTATCAGGTCACCACGATGAACGATGCCGCGCCGATCGGCGACATCTTCGTCACCGCGACCGGCAACCTCGACGTCATCACGCTGGATCACATGCGGGCGATGAAACATCGAGCTGTGGTCTGCAACATCGGCCACTTCGACAGCGAGATCCAGATCGAGTCGCTGCGCAACTACAAGTGGGAGAACGTCAAGCCGCAGGTGGACGAGGTGGTGTTCCCTGACGGCAAGCGGCTGATCGTGCTGAGCGAGGGGCGGCTGGTCAATCTGGGCAATGCCACCGGCCACCCGAGCTTCGTGATGAGCGCCAGCTTCACCAACCAGGTGCTGGCGCAGATCGAGCTGTTCACCGCGCCGCGCCGGCAAGTACGAACGGCAGGTGTATACGCTGCCCAAGGCGCTGGACGAGAAGGTGGCGGCACTGCACCTGGCGAAGGTCGGCGCCAAGTTGACCAAGCTGACCCCGGAGCAGGCCGAGTATATCGGCGTATCCGCGTCGGGACCGTTCAAGCACGATCTGTATCGTTACTAGGATCAATACCGGGATCAAGCGGCTCTTCGGCTGCGCAGGCGAGGTGTTCGGGCACGACATACCGGTTGTGTCCCGTTCCGATGCTGCCTAGCATCCCGCCACTACCCGCGTTCTGGGACAAAGGCGAACCACAATGAATGAACAAGACCTGCGTGGCCTGATCGAGGAAGTTCGGCAGGGCAGGCTGTCGCGACGCGCATTCACCCGCACCATGATTGCGCTGGGCCTGACCGCGCCCCTGGCAACGCAGATGCTGACGTATTCCGGAGTGGCGGTGGCTGCCGAGACGCCAGGCGTACAAACCGACCAAGGCGGGCGGTGGTGGACCGCTGAAGGTGCTGTGGTGGCAGGGACCCACGCTGCTGAACCCGCACTTCGCCGTCGGCACCAAGGACCAGGACGCCTCGCGCATCTTCTACGAACCACTGGCCGGATGGAACGCCGACGGCAACCTGACCCCGGTGCTGGCTGCGGAAATTCCAACGGTGGAGAACGGCGGCCTGTCAGAGGAAGGCACCTCGGTCATCTGGAAGCTGAAGCAGGGTGTGAAGTGGCATGACGGTCAGCCCTTCACCGCCGATGATTGTGTGTTCAACTGGGAATATGCAGCCGATCCCGCGACCGCGGCGACGACGATCGGCTCCTATCAGGACGTCAAGGTCACCAAGGTGGATGACCACACGATCCGCGTCGAATTCAAGAAGCCGACGCCGTTCTGGGCCGACGCCTTCGTCGGCGTCGCCGGCATGATCATCCCCAAGCATCTGTTCGAGGCCTATAAAGGCGCGAAATCGCGCGAGGCGCCGGCGAACCTGGCCCCCGTGGGCACCGGCGCATATCTGTACGTAGACTTCAAGCCGGGCGATCTGGTGCAGGGCAAACTCAACCCGAATTACCACATGCCCAACCGGCCCTATTTCGACACCATCGAGATGAAGGGCGGCGGCGATGCCGTGTCGGCAGCCCGCGCCGTGCTACAGACCGGCGAGTACGACTTTGCCTGGAACATGCAGGTGGAAGACGAGATCCTCAAGCGGCTCGAGGCGAGCGGCAAGGGTCACGTCGAAATCCTGCCGGGCGGCAGCATCGAGCACATCCAGCTCAACAACACCGACCCGTGGCACGATGTGGATGGCGAGCGCTCGAGCATCAAGTCGAAGCACCCCTTACCTGACCGATCCGGCGGTACGCGAGGCGCTCAACCTGCTGGTGGACCGCGCCTCGGTGCACAAGTTCATCTA
Organism: uncultured Alphaproteobacteria bacterium; assembly: GCA_963776505.1. GTDB lineage: Bacteria > Pseudomonadota > Alphaproteobacteria > Acetobacterales > Acetobacteraceae > JAMXLO01. The sequence continues at coordinate 70,240 of CAVZNH010000053.1, read as the reverse complement.
TGGCCGTACCGGTGTCGATACGGCAAACTACGTGAACGGGCCTGAGAAGTTTGTCTCCAAGAACACCCACTACGAGTTTGCTCGTCGACAAGGCGATCAAGCTGCTGGACGATGCCGGCTGGAAGCCCGGTGCGGACGGCGTGCGCGAGAAGAATGGCGTGAAACTGCACGCGGTCTATCAGACCTCGATCAACGCGCCGCGTCAGAAGACCCAGGAGATCGTCAAGCAGATCTGTCAGAAGGCCGGCATCTCGATGGAGATCAAGTCGGTCACCGCATCGGTGTTCTTCTCCTCCGATGTGGCAAATCCGGACACCTATCCGCATTTCGTTGCCGACCTCCAGATGTACACCACGACGATGACCCAGCCCGATCCCGGCGTGTTCATGCGCCAGTTCCTGTCCAGCGAGGTGGCGAGCAAGGCGAACAAGTTCCAAGGCAGGAACATCACCCGCTGGCAGAACGCCGACTACGACAAGCTGCATGATCAGAGCGACATCGAGCTCAATCCGGTGAAGCGAGCGGAGTTGTTCATTGCCATGAACGACCTGGTGATCAAGAACGTCGTGGTCATCCCGGTCGTGACCCGCCCCGCCGTTGTGGCCATGGGCAAAAATCTGCACGCTCCGTTGAGCGGCTGGGACAGCAATCTCTACGCCTTGCAGGACTGGTACCGGGACGCCTGATGCGAGCGTCGGTGACTTGAGCCGCTATCTCATCCGGCGACTGCTCATCGCGATACCCAGTCTGCTCGGCATCAGCGTTGTGCTGTTCACCATCCTGGCGCTTGCGCCGGGCGATCCGTTCAGCGAACTCGCAACCAACCCTGCCATTCCACCATCGGTGCAGGCGGCACTGCGAGCGAAGTTCGGCCTCGATGACCCGATTCCGATCCGCTACCTGCATTGGCTGAACGCGATGCTGCACGGCGACTGGGGCTTCTCCTTCGTCAGTCGCGTTAACGTCGATACGCTGATCCTGCAGCGCCTGCCGACGACGCTTGGCGTTATCGGCGCCTCGCAGATTCTGGCACTGCTGATCGCCCTGCCGGTGGGCGTCTTTGCGGCGACGCGGCCCTATTCGATCTTTGACCAGATCGCCAGCACGTTTGCGATGATCGGCTTCTCGCTGCCGCCCTTCTTCACTGGCATCGTGCTCATCCTGCTGTTCAGCGTGGAACTCAACTGGCTGCCGTTCGTGTTCAGCTCCGACGTGCAGGCGACCGGCCTCGGCTGGTGGTGGGCTGAGATCAGGCAGTCGATCATGCCGGTTGCCGTGCTTGGGCTGTTCCAGGGCGCCACCTGGACCCGCTTCGTGCGCTCCGCCGTGCTGGACGTGATCCGTCTGGATTACGTCACCACCGCGCGCGCCAAGGGTCTGCCGGAGAGCGGCGTGGTGCTCAAGCACATCGTGCGCAACGCACTGATCCCGGTGGTGACGCTGATCGCCCTGCAGATGCCGATCGTGTTCGGCGGCGCTATCGTGACCGAGCAGATCTTCCGCGTGCCCGGGTATCGGCTCGCTGCTGATCAGCGCAATCCTTGCCAACGACACGCCGGTGATCATGGCGGTGACGTTCGTCTTCGCCTGCCTGGTCATCCTGTTCAACCTGATCGCGGACTTGCTGTATGGCTGGCTCGACCCACGCATCTCCTACCGTTGACGCCACAGTCATCGCACTTCGGGGCAAGGCACGGTCGCGCCACGTCACGCCGTGGACCGAGGCCTGGCGTCGGTTCCGCCGCCATCGCCTCGCGGTGGCGAGTGCCGTTGTGCTTCTGGCGATGGTCCTGGCGGTGGCGTTCGGTCCGCTGGTATGGCGCGTGCAGATCAACGACATTGACTTCGCCGCGCAGCTTCAGGGGCCGAGCTGGGCACATCCGCTGGGTACCGACGACCTCGGTCAGGACCTGTTGGCGCGCATGCTGTACGGCGGGCGTATTTCGCTCGCTGTCGGTCTGGCGGCGATGTCCGTCTCGGTCGTCGTCGGCACAATTGTTGGAGCGCTCGCAGGCATTTCGCGTGGCAGCATCGACGCAGCGTTGATGTGGCTGATCGATCTGTTCCTGTCACTGCCGCAACTGCCGGTCCTGCTGCTGCTCCTCTACCTGTTCCGTAACTCGCTGACTGCGGTATTGGGCCCCGAACTCGGGATCTTCATCCTCGTCGTCGCCGGCATCGGCGCCTTTCGCTGGATGATCGTGGCCCGCCTGGTGCGCGCGCAGTTCTTCGCGCTGCGCGAGAAGGAGTTCGTCGAGGCAGCGCGCGCCCTCGGCGCCTCGACCTTCCGCCTGGTGGTGCGCCACATCCTGCCGAACGCGCTTGGCCCGGTGATTGTCGCCGGCACGATCGACGTGGCCGCGGCAATCATCGCCGAATCCACGCTGTCGTTCCTGGGCCTTGGCTTTCCGCCGGACATTCCCACCTGGGGCCGCATCCTGTTCGACGCGAAGGATCAGCTCGACGTCGCACCGCATTGGGCACTGTTCGCCGGCGGCGCGATCTTCCTCGCGGTGCTCACCATCAACTTCATCGGCGATGGCCTGCGCGATGCGCTCGATCCGCGCCGCATCATGTGACGCTCCGACGCGGGCTTGCGACGGTCAGAAACTGACGTTCACCGCCAGCTCGCCGCCATAGCTGCTCGCCTGTGGACTGGCGAACATCGCGGATGCGGCGGCGGCGACAATCACCTGCGGACTGACCTTGTAGGAAACGCCGACCGACGCGGTGGCCCAGTTGGCGGCGATCGGGATAGCGTCGGCGGACCACGACGGCGCTGCGATCGATGTGAGCGACGTGGTGATCGTGCGGTTCTTGTCGGCGAACTCATGGTTCCATTCGAGGTCGGCAAAGGGCTGCCAATTGCCGAGGTCCACCGAACCGCGCCATCCGAGCTGGCTGACTTCCGAACCCCGGGTCTGGTTACCGAACGACAGGGCGGAGAGGCCGCTTGTGCCGGTTTCGGTAAGTCCGTCGATGCGCACCTGCTGCAGGACCGCGCCGGCCACCGGTCCGGTGGTGATTGCACCGATGTGAAAATCGTAACCGCCCCGCAACGCCAGCGCCAGCGAGTGGCCATCAGCATTGCCGTTGTTCTGATCGATGAAGTTGCCGATCGTCACCTGGCGCGCGATGTTATTCTGCAACAGGCCATAGCTCGCGATCGCGTTGCCCCATAGCGGCCCGGCGCTGTAGGCGGCATAAAGGCTCAGCGCCTCGCCGGTCTGAGTGAAGTGGCCGCCCGTGGAGAAGCCTTGGTTCTGGCTGCCCGCGGTGACTGCCATCCCGAGGATGGCCCCGCCCTGCGTCCGGTAATCCGCGCCCACCGTGCCGCCGAAGGGTGTGCCCGATGCGTTGGGGAAGTTCGCCGCATTCGTGAAGCTCAGGCTGTCCGCCCCGGCGCTGGCCCAGGCGTTGACGCCATTTGGTCCGCGATGCTGACCGGACAGATCGATCTGCCGCTGAATGGTGGCGGTGCGTGCCAGTCCGACCTGCACGGCACTCTCCGCCAGCAGCGAGATCTCGCTCGGCGCAGTCAGCAGGCTGTAGATGTAGTCCGTCTCGATGGTCTGGCCCGCAGTGGACAGGTGATTTGGGTCGCCCCACAGGTAGGTTTGTTCAGCGTTGGGCGTGACCAGTTGGCCCGGGGCACACACCAGTCCTACCGTGCTCCCGCATGCCGGACTGGACGCCAGCACCGTCGCCGGGGTGAAGCCGAAGCTCGTCGGGTTCTGCGAGACGTACCGCAACACTCCCTCGACGTCGGCAGGCACGAAATTCACCCCTGCCACACCCAGGCCGGACCAGACCTCGGCACTGTAGGTGGCCGCCTGGTTGACAACAGTGGCATTGGCTGGGGTCAAGGTCCCGCCCGGCCCCACCAGCTTCGCGAAGGCGTAGACATTCAGCACCACAATATTGCGCGCGCCGGCGGCCTGCAGGCTTGCGACGCCGCCGGTCAGGGCGGTTGCCAGCGACTGGAGATACGGCAGCGGCGACAGCGTCGGCGGCGCCTGGTTCTGCAGCCAGATCAGGTCGTTGCCGCCATAGCTGATCATGTAGAGGGCGTTGGGATTGGCAGCGCCGTGGACCGCGCCGAGGTAGTTGTAGATCTGGGTGACGATGGGCACGTTGTTGTAGAGGCCGTGCGTATAGCCATCGTCAGCGGTCGTCGGAACCGTCTGGGCGGATCCGTTGGCGTAGTTGGTCCCGCCACCACCTGGGTATGTACTCGGTAAGGCGCTCAGGCCGAACTTCGCCGCAAGCTGGACCGTGTCCACGACCCCCGGTCCCAGGAACGCGCCGCTGCCGCCGGCCGCGACGGTCGCCTGGATGAGTTTGTCGATCGTGTCGCTTGGCGCGCCGGGGGGCAGGCCGGGCGAGCCGCCCGTCGCGCCATAACGAAAATACCCGCTGTCCATGGTGCTATCGCCAAACCCGATGAATTGGTTTGGCGCCTGCGCGCTGACTGTGCCCGGATGCCACACGGACGCGGCCGCAACGAGTGCGCACCCGGCACCCAAACGCGTCGTCACCCCCGCTCGCCGTGTCCGCCGACGCCTTGCAGGTTTGTTCATCCCGCGTCATTGAATGAAAGCAGTGAACAGTGTGTTAATCAGATCCCATGGGTGAGCCACTGCTCGAGATCCGCGGACTGAAAACGCACTTCAAGACCGATGACGGCATGGTGCGCGCGGTCGATGGCGTGGACCTCGCCATCGACCGGGGCGAGACGCTGGGTGTCGTCGGCGAATCCGGCTGCGGCAAGACCGTCACCGCGATGACCGTGCTGAAGCTGATCCAGATGCCGCCCGGCCGTATCGTCGAAGGCAGCATCGTGTGGCAGGGCCGCGACCTCGTGCCACTCGGCGCCGAGGAGATGCGGCAGATCCGCAGCAAGCAGATCGCGATCATCTTCCAGGAGCCGATGACCTCGCTGAACCCGGTCTATACAGTGGGCCAGCAGATCGCCGAGACCATCCGCCAGCACGAGGACCTGACCCGCCGGGAAGCGATGGATCGGGCGGTCGAGATGCTGCGCCTGGTGCATATCCCGACGCCCGAACGCAGAGTGCATGACTATCCGCATCAGTTCTCCGGCGGGATGCGGCAACGCGTGATGATCGCGATGGCGCTGTCGTGCAATCCCCGGCTGCTGATCGCCGACGAACCGACCACCGCGCTCGACGTCACCATCCAGGCGCAGATTCTCGACCTTCTCGCCGAGATGAAATCGCGTCTCGGGATGGCGATCATGTTGATCACCCATGCGATGGGCGTGGTCGCGGAGACAGCGCAGCGCGTGGTCGTGATGTATGCCGGCCGTGTCGTCGAGGAGGCGACCGTCGAGCAGTTGTTCGCCAGTCCGCTGCATCCTTACACGCAGGGTCTGATCCGCTCGATCCCGCGCATCGACAAGGACGCCGGCAAGCGGACGCGGCTCGAGGCAATCGGCGGCGTGGTGCCCAGCCTGATCGACCCGCCGCCTGGCTGTCGCTTCGCGCCGCGCTGCAAGTCGGCAATGCCTGCCTGCACCGAGGCAATGCCGGAGCTCCGCACGGTCGAAGCTGGCCACAAGGTTGCCTGCATCCTGTATCGGGCGGGGCGATGAGCGAAAAGCTGCTGCGCGTCACCGAGCTGGTCAAGAACTTCCCGGTGAAGGGCGGCGTGTTGCGGCGTGCCGTCGATGAGGTGCACGCGGTCGATCACGTCAGCTTCGAGCTTGCCGCCGGCGAAACACTGGGCCTGGTCGGCGAGTTCGGCTGCGGCAAATCGACCACCGGTCGCTGTATTCTGCGGCTGATCGAACCGACCGCCGGCGAGATCTGGTTCGAGGGTCGTAATGTCATCGAGTTCGACCACGGCGAGCTCAATGCGCTGCGTCGTGACATGCAGATCATTTTCCAGGATCCGTATGCGTCGTTGAACCCACGCATGACGATCGGCGCTATCATCGGCGAGGCACTGACCATTCATGGCCTGGCGAAGAACCGGCAGGCCTTCGAGAATCGCGTCGTCGAGCTTTTGGAGACGGTCGGCCTGAATGCCGATCACATGCGGCGCTACCCACATGAGTTCTCAGGCGGCCAGCGTCAGCGCATCGGCATCGCGCGCGCCCTCGCGGTGTCGCCAAAGCTCATTGTGTGCGATGAGCCGGTATCCGCGCTCGACGTGTCGATCCAGGCGCAGGTGATCAATCTGCTCGAGGACCTCCAGGAGCAGTTCAGCCTGACCTATCTGTTCATCGCCCACGACCTGTCGGTTGTGGAGCATATCAGCACGCGTGTCGCGGTGATGTATCTCGGCCGGATCGTGGAACTGGCGTCGGCGCGCGCGCTTTACGATCAGCCGCTGCATCCGTACACCGAGGCCCTGCTGTCGGCGGTGCCGATACCCGATCCGACGATGAAGCGCCAACGCATCCGGTTGCAAGGAGATGTCCCCAACCCGATCCGACCGCCCTCGGGCTGTCATTTCCACACCCGCTGTCCGATTCGTGAACTGCCGCTCTGCGCAACCGAGAAGCCACAGTTGCGACAGAGCGCGGACGGCCACTGGGTCGCATGCCATCTTCGCGGATAGCGCGTTACGCGCACACTCTTAATTAACCGGAGCGTCATCATAAGGCACTGGTGAAGTGCGGTTGCGGTGACTAACTGCCCGTGCGCGACCTCTGGGAGGGAATGCCAATGCGAGGCGATGGCGCTGACAACAACGGTCCGCGAACCGAAGCACTGCGTCGCGCGCTGCAGCTTGTGGATAACGAGGCGGCTGCGGCAGATCTGCTGTTCCTTGAGTATTGGCAGGCTCAGCGTTGCCCCGACATTGCCGCCAGTCTGCGCGCCAGCCAGATCCGCCGTGCCAATCCGACGCTCGCCGCCGAAATCCACGCCGAGCTGAATCAGGCGCTAGCCCTTGCCTCGCGCGCCGGCCAAGTGGCACGGTGCGCGCGCAGGAGGGGCGCAATGGCGGTCAACAAGGTCTATCCGAACGCGGGGTCCGCGCTTGGCCGGGCTGTTGCGCGACGACATGATTATCATGTCCGGCGGGTTCGGCCTGTGCGGCATTCCCGCCGCGCTGATCGAGGCGATCCGCGAAAGCGGCGTGAAGGGGCTGACCATCGTCTCCAACAACGCGGGCATCGACGACGTCGGCCTCGGAGTGCTGCTGAAGACGCGCCAGGTGCGCAAGATGATCAGCTCGTATGTCGGCGAGAACGCCACCTTCGCGCAGCAGTATCTGGCGGGCGAACTGGAGATCGAGTTCAACCCGCAGGGCACGCTGGCTGAACGCATTCGCGCAGGCGGCGCGGGTATTCCGGGCTTCTACACCGCGACCGGCGCCGGCACCCAGATCGCCGAGGGCAAGGAGACCAAGGAGTTCGACGGCCGCACCTATGTGCTGGAGCGCGGCATCCGTGCCGACCTGGCGGTGGTCCATGCCTGGAAGGCGGACCACGAGGGCAACCTGATCTACCGGAAGACGGCGCGGAACTTCAATCCGATCATGGCGACCGCGGCGGACGTGGTGGTGGCGGAGGTCGAGGACCTCGTGCCGAACGGTCAGATCGATCCGGACCACATCATCACTGCGGGCATCTTTGTCGATCGGATCGTGCTATCTGGACACCGTGGACAAGCGGATCGAACAGCGCACCGTGCGCAAGCGCTACTGAGGAGGGGCCGATGGCCTGGACGCGCGATCAGATGGCGGCACGCGCGGCACGCGAGCTGCGCGACGGATTCTACGTCAACCTCGGCATCGGCATTCCGACGCTTGGTGGCGAACCACATTCCTGAGGGCATGTCGATCCAGTTGCACTCCGAGAACGGCATGCTCGGCATGGGCCCGTTCCCGTTCGAAGGCGAGGAAGACGCCGACCTGATCAACGCCGGCAAGCAGACGGTGACCGAGCTGCCGACGACCAGCTTCTTCGACAGCGCCGCGAGCTTCGCCATGGTGCGCGGCGGCCACATCGACATCTCGATCCTCGGCGCGTTGCAGGTGGCGGAGAACGGCGACCTCGCGAACTGGATGATCCCCGGCAAGATGGTGAAGGGCATGGGCGGTGCCATGGACCTGGTGGCCGGCGTGCAAGCGCGTCGTGGTGCTGATGGAGCACACCGCCGGCGGCAAGCCCAAGCTGCTGAAGCGCTGCAACCTGCCGCTGACCGGAGCGGGCGTGGTCGACCTGGTGATCACCGACCTCGGCGTGTTCGAGGTGGGTGAAGGCGGGCTGCGCCTGGTCGATATCGCGCCGGAGGTGACGCTGGAAGAAATCCGCTCGAAGACCGAGGCGGAATTCACGGTGTCGCCGGATCTGAAGCTCGCGGCGTAAGCAACGCCGGCGAGGCAACGGGCCGCGCCGGAACCGGCTCGAGCGGATTGCCCCAGACCGTGTCGCCGGTGCGGGCCAGCAGCATCAGGTCGGACTTTACCCAGGTGTAGATGCGGCGCCGGCCCTCCGGCGAGAGCGGACCGCCGGTGGCGATGATCGAGCGCAGGCTGGCGAGGTTCGGCCGGTTGCGCGGGCGCTGGAACGCCGCCTCGGCGAGGGTCGACGCGGGGGCGACCAGGACGGTCGCGCGTTCCTCCGCCGCGACCGCAAGCATGGCGGCCGCGGTGGTTGCGAGAGTGACGGTCGAGCCCTCCAATAGCGCGACGAGCCACGGCCAAGCCGCACCGAAGACCAGCAATCTGTCGTCTGGACGCAGGTCCGCGTGCAGCAGCAACTCGGCGCACGGGCGGACCAAGGTCGCCGGCGGCCAGAGCCGGGCGAGCGGCGCGGCCAGCTCGGCAGGCAATGCGGGCGGCTCCAGACTCATGCGCACAAGCTCGTCTCGGCTGAGCCCGAGGCGCGAGCCGTCAGCTCTCCGGAACACCAACGCCTCGCGCGCCCCAGAGTGGCGGGCGAGGCGGAGGGTTTTCTCCCCCAGTCGCGCGAATTCCGCCACCGCGGTGCGGAATTCGGTTGAACGCTCCACCGAGAACCGCTGCAGCGCACTCCAGTCTGCCAGATCGATCCCGCGCGCGCTGCGCAGCCAGTGCAGGAACGCCCAGACGTTGGTGGTGACCACGTGCTCCAGGTTCGGCGCGTACAGGATTTCGGCCATCGGGCGCCCCTTGATCGGCCTGGAGGGCGGGCGCTATATGCCGCGCTCCGCGCGGTCGGGGCCATAGCTCAGTTGGGAGAGCGCCTGAATGGCATTCAGGAGGTCAGGGGTTCGACTCCCCTTGGCTCCACCAACGAAATCAGCGGCTAGAATTCGATCACCATGGATGAGCCCAGAACGCAATGTCGGTCTTGGCGGTGGTGCGCATCCGTCCGAGGAGTGCGTCGCAGCAGTCGACACACGGACAATCATCGCGGGGAGGCCCGGGCCCGGCTATCGTCAAATTGATGTTATACCCCCATTATTACGTTTGTGACACTGGCGGCTCCCTGCGATACGCTTTTGGGGCCGGAACACAGGCAGAGGACAGACACCACAATGAGCAAAAGCGATTTCTTCGGCGACGGTAACACCGACTTCCTCTTTCAAAACAACGACGGGTCGGTCGCGCTGTGGGACATGAGTGGCACCAGCATTATCGGCGGCGGTCTTGTGGCGGAACCCGGGCCGACCTGGCACGTCGAGGGCACGGCCGGCGGCATAGCCATCACACCTGGTTCCGGCTCCTTCACCGATGCTGCGGGGAATGTCTTCACTATTGCAGCCGCGGGTGACGTTGCGGAAGTAAACGGATCGCCAATCCCTGGCGGCGGGGGTACCGCAAAGCTGGTGTACTACAACGGCCTTGTGTATGGCGAGGATGCCACAACCGGCGACTGGTCTATCTTCGATTCAACGACAATTCCTGGTCCAGATCGGTGGCACCTGGTTTCTTCGGCGACGGTAACACCGCCATTGTCCTGCAGAACAACGACGGGTCGGTCGCGCTGTGGGACATGAGCGGCACCACCGTTGTCGGCGGTGGTCTTGTGGCGAACCCCGGGCCGACCTGGCACGTCAAGGGCACGGGCGTTTTCTTCGCCGACGGCAACACCGGCATCGTCCTGCAGAACGACGACGGGTCGGTCGCGCTGTGGGACATGAGCGGCACCAGCATTATCGGCGGCGGTCTTGTGGCGAACCCAGGGCCGACCTGGCACATCGAGGGCACGGGCAATTTCTTCGGCGACGGCAACAACGCCATCCTCTTTCAGAACGACGACGGGTCGGTCGCGCTGTGGGACATGAACGGCACCAGCATTGTCGGCGGCGGTCTTGTGGCGGAACCCCGGGCCGACCTGGCACATCAAGGGCACGGGCAATTTCTTCGGCGACGGTCACACCGACATCCTCTTTCAGAACGACAACGGGTCGGTCGCGCTGTGGGACATGAACGGCACCAACATTATCGGCGGCGGTCTTGTGGCGTGAACCCAGGGCCGACCTGGCACATCAAGGGCACGGGCGATTTCTCGGCGACGGTAACACCGACATCGCCTTTCAAAACGACAATGGGTCGGTCGCGCTGTGGCACATGAACGGCACCAACATCATCGGCGGCGGTCTTGTGGGTAATCCCGGCACGGGGTGGAACGTCCTCGACAATAATATGCGGTTCATCTACAGCACATCGGCCAACGAGACCTTGGCGGCGACGCCGGCGTCGCCGGATGAGTTCGTGTTCACCAGCTTTGCGGCCGGTTCGCACACGATCAGCGGATTCAACCCGGTGCAGGACATGATCGAGTTCAGCAAGGCGCAGTTCGCATCCGTTCACCGACGTGCAGGCAGCGACCTCGGCGGTCTCCGGCGGGGTGATGATCAACCTGGGCAATGGCAGTTCGTTGTTGCTGCCCGGGGTCGATGCGGGATCGCTGCACGCCAGCAACTTTGCGTTGGCCTGACTAACATGATCAGCCACATGGCACGGTGACCGAGGCGACAGTTGTCGGTAGACCGTTCGTCACATGGCGCCGCCACCCACGACCTCCCGATGGGAGGGTCGATGCTCGCGTCCTTTTACGATCGCAGTGCGTGCGATTGCCCGCTAGCTAGCTGTAGCTAGACAACGCGCATCGGCGAGAAGCGGCAGAAGCACCGCCGTAAGAGCAGGCACAACGCGCGTGAGCCTCGCGCAACGGGCCCTCAGCCGCGCATTGGTATCGACCCGATGACGCTGGGCGATCGGCTGTGATCGCCAGGCAGCCATTACGGTGCCACACCGCATTATTGCATAATTTTAACGACCCCGTCACTCACGCGTCAGTGGCCCGCGCTAAGACGGCGCCCTCATGCGCCGACTCTCCGGTATATTTCGCTCGGAATTCCTGCTGGTCGTGCTCGCCACCGCCCTGCCGGTCTGGCTGGGCTCGGCCGTGCTGCTCTACAATGCTGAGATCGACGCTCGCGCCCTGGTCGAGCGTGACGCCGCCGCCGCCACCCGCTCTGTGATGGTCGCCATCGATCGCGATGTGGCCGCCGCCACAGTGCTCGCGCAGACCCTTGCGACGTCCGAAAGCCTGCTCGGCGGCGACCTCCCCAGATTTTACCTGCGTGCCCGCGCTGCCATGGAGCGCAGCGGCGTCGGCAGCAACGTGGTCCTGAGCGATGCATCGGGTCAGCAGGTGCTCAACACCCTGCAACCGTTCGGCCAGCCGCTGCCGCGCCACGGCAATCCCGATATCGTCCAAACGGTTTTTGCGACCGCCAAGCCGGCAATTTCCGACCTTTACATCGGCGGACTGATGCGGCGCCCGGTGCTCAGCGTCGAAGTGCCGGTCATTCGGGACGGCAAGGTCGTGTATGACCTTTCCATTGGCCTGTTCCCCGAACGCAAGAGCGCGATCTTGCGCCAGCAGCATTTGCCAGACGGGTGGATCGCCGGCGTCATCGACAGCACGGGCACCATCATTGCGCGCTCACAAGATGAATCCCGGTTCATCGGCCAGAAGGCACCCCAGGCGTTCCTGCAGGCAATTGCGCAGGAGCCGGTCGCGGCCGGCACGACAGCAGGGCGCACGATTGATGGTGTCAGTGTCTCAACCGCCTGGGCTCGCTCCGACGTTTCGGGCTGGACGGTCGCGGTTGGCGTGCCGACTGCCGAACTGACTGACCGGGTTTGGCACTTCCTCGCGCTCAGCGTTGTCTGCACGCTGGCCCTGATCGTCATCAATCTCGCCATGGCAGCCGCCATAGGCCGACGCCTGGAGGCGCGTGCCATCGAGAGCACCACGGCGCGCGTCGCCCGGCAGGGCGTGGAGGAGGCGGCACGCGCCCGGAGCAGCTATTTCGCCTATCTCAGTCACGAGCTCCGCACGCCGCTGATGGTGGTGTCGGGCTGCGCGGAGGGCATCACCTCCCGCTCCCAGGACGCGAAAGTGCTGGATTATTGCGAGCGCATCGACGGGACCGTGAGCCACATCATCGACATCATCGAACAGATCCAGAGCTATGCTCGTCACGAAGCGGGCGAGCTGAAGTTGCACAAGACGCCGCTGGACGTTGCGGACGAGGTGCAGCGCTCCGTGGACCTGCTGGAAGGTATCGCCAGGCACGCCGGCGTCGAGGTACGGTGTCAGATCGAGCAGCACATGTCGCCGTTGAACGCCGACGAGGTGCGGCTGCGGCAAATCCTGCTCAACCTGCTATCGAACGCCATCAAGTTCACCCCACGCGGCGGGACGGTGACGATCAGCGCGGGACAGGTCGGCACTGACTGCGTGATCCGCGTGGCGGACACCGGCATCGGCATCAGCGCCAAAGACCTTCCGCGCATCGTGCTGCCGTTTGCCCAGGTGGAGAACGCGCAGACCGGGAAGCGCAGAGGTACAGGCCTCGGGCTGCCGTTGAGCAAGGGGCTGGTGGAACAGCATGGCGGCTCACTGATGGTGGCGAGCGAACCCGGTGTCGGCACAACCGTGACAGTACGGCTACCGAGCCTGGCGGTCTTGAACCAACAAACCGGTGTCGGGTCAGAGAGCAGGACACCTGGGAACCACGCCGAACTCGCGAAGATTGGTTCGTGACCCTGTGACGGTGCGCCCTCCGTCGCATCGTGTGCGGCTGGCGCCCCGTCTCGCCAAGGACCCGGAGTTGCTGCCTGATTAGTCAAGGGCACCGGCGCCACAACTCTGCCGCCATGTTCGTCAAGACTGCTCACCCGTCAAAGGAGTTGTCCGTCATGCGACGCAATCTACTCCGCATCTCGGGTGCCGCAGTTCTTGCCACTGTCGGCCTGCTGATCCTCACGGCGCCGCTCGCGCATGCTGACTGGCATGGCGGCTGGCACGGTGGTGGAGGTGGCTGGCACGGAGGAGGCGCTTGGCATGGCGGCGGCTGGCATGGCGGCGATTGGGGATGGCACGGTGGCCGCTGGAGCTGCTGCTGGCGAGGCGGAGTTTTTATCGGCGTGGCGCCACCGGTTTACGCCCCCCCGCCCGTGTACTATCCGCCGCCGTATTATCCTCCGCCATACTATGCGCCGTACGGCTACGCTTATCCTGGATACTGAAGGTTCACGGTCCAGCTCTCTGAGACTGCCTCTCCTGCCGCGGTTCGATAGCCGTGGTAGTGCGCGAAGCGACACCCCGCCATTGAGCCCTTGGTCCGTGGCAATGCCACCCGCGGCTATTTTGCCGCCGGTGCATGGCGATCGCCACGGACCGGCGGCAGACGCCCTCACCCTCTGGAAATGACGACCTGCAGATACTCGCTGGGCACCACCATCGAGCTATCACCCGAGCGATTGAACCGCGCGACCAGGCTCATGAGGTCCTGCTCCAGCGCCTGTCGGGCCGTTGGTACGAGCGTCGCGAAGGTTCTCAGCAGTGGCCCGTAATAGGTCCTGAAGACTTCGAGCCAATGCTCCGGCGAACGATAGCGAAACACGAAGTTTCGCTCTGCCGCATCGATCGAAGCGGCATGCGGCTCGAACAACTCGGTCAACCGCTCGCGCGTTCCCCACAGAGCCGGTGATCTGGTGCCGGCCGCTGGCGCAACATGCTGCCCAATGGTTCTGAACAGCTGGCCGATGAAGCCGTCCGGTGTCCAATTGGCGAGGCCAATCTTGCCGCCGCGTTTGCAGACGCGCGCCATCTCCGCGGCGGCACGATCCTGGTCGGGCGTGAACATGACTCCGAACGTGGAGACAACGATGTCAAAGCCTCCATTCGGAAGCGGCAGCGCCTCAGCGTCGGCTTCCAGAACGCCTATGTTGAGGCCCTCGGCGTCGGCTCGTTCACGGGCGCGCTCGAGCAACGCTGGCACATAATCAGTGGCGACCACGTTGCACCATCTCCGCGCGGCAGCAAGGGAAGCATTGCCATTGCCGGCGGCGACGTCGAGCACAGAATGATGCGAACGGATGTCAAGCGCTTCACAGAGTTCCTCGCCGACGATCTGCAAAGTTGTGCCGACGACGGCGTAGTCGCCGGTGGACCATGCTTTCTGCTGTGCCGCCTTGACTGTGGAAAAGTCCAGTTGCGCGGGTGGTGGATTTTGACTTGTCATAGTAGTGAGGCTAACCATTGTTGTTCCCCTTTCCGATCGGTCGTGTGATGAGCGGTCACGTGCGGACGCCGGCCGACAGCTGGGTGGGGTCGGTGTGCGCATGCCGTCGATTGCACGTGTAGCGGACACATGTGGAGGTGAGCGTGGTAGGGGGCGTGGAAATGGCGGTGGAATCGGCCGGGCGCGGCGAGGCACGTGGCGTGCCCACGATTGCCGTGCGTTTGTACGGTCCGCTGTCCATTTCCCGGAACGGCCTGGCGCTGACCCTGCCGGCGTCACGCAAGGTGCGCGGTCTGTTCGCCTACCTGCTGCTTTCGCCACACCCAGTTTCCCGTGGCCGGCTTTGCGAGCTGTTGTGGGAAGTTCCCAACGATCCCCGGGGCGAGCTGCGCTGGTGCCTTAGCAAGATCAGGGGGCTGGTCGACGAACCCGGCCGACCAAGAATCGGCACCCCGGCCGACAGCGTCGCGCTTGATATGTCGGATTGCTTCGTCGATGCCACCACGATTGCCGCTGCGGCTGCGGAAGCGACGGTGCCAGGTCAGGAGCGGCTGAGTGCACTTGTCGCATCGATCGCTGGCGACTTTCTCGAAGGCATGGAGATCGACCGCAGTCCGGCTTTCAACAGCTGGGTCACTGCGCAGCGTCGACGGTTTCACGGATATCATGTCGCGCTGCTGGAGCGGCTCGTGCAGACCGCTCCGGACGAGGAGGCGTTGGGTTATCTGGAGAAATGGGCGGCACTTGCTCCGTTCGACCAGCGCGCTCACGGACTGCTGCTCGGTATGCTCGCACGTCAAGGCCATATCCGAGAGGGTGAGGAACATGCGGTGACGACCGCGCAGCTGTTCGAATCCGAAGGCCTCGACAGCGCGCCGATCCGCCAGGCGTGGCGGACGGCCAGAGCGCAGGGCGAGGCTCAGCCACGTGCCCGGCCGACTGTCTCAGATGTCGCGGCAGCGACAAACCAGGATCGTGGCGAAAGCGTCGCACCGACATCGCGCCGTGGCTCCATCGCTATCATGCCGTTTGTCGACCGGTCCGCGGCGGCAGGCGGTCCTCGTGGGACAGCCGACGCTCTTGCACGCGACGTCATCACGAGGTTGGCAAAGCTTCGCAGCCTGTTCGTTATCGCCCAGGGCACGATGTTTGCTTTGCACGATCAAGGTCATGGCGCCGAAGCGGCAGGACGGATGCTCAACGTCGACTATGTGGTGAGCGGAGCCGTGCAGCGGGACGGCAACCGGCTTGCCGTGACGGTCGAACTGGTCGAGACGCAGACCGCGCGCCTCGTCTGGGCAGAGACCTTCGATCAGCAGTTCAGCGATGCCTTCGCGGTGCTGGAGGAGATTGGCAACAGGATCGTTGCGTCCGTAGCCAGCGAGATCGAGACCAGCGAGCGCAACCGCGCGGTGCTGAAATCGCCAAGCTCTTTGGACGCGTGGGAAGCGCATCACCGCGGACTGTGGCACATGTACCGGTTCAACAAACCGGACAATGATCGGGCTCGGCATTTTTTCGAGCTGGCAGTGCGGCTCGACCCGACATTTGCGCGTGCTTATGCCGGCCTGTCCTTCACATACTTTCAGAGTGCGTTCCAGGGATGGGAAAGGCGCGACGCTCAGATCGAGCAGGCGTTGGAGATCGCAGGCAAGAGCCTTATGGCCGATGAGCGCGATCCTGCAGCCCATTGGGCCATGGGGCGCGCGCTCTGGATGCGGGGCCAGCACAACCAGTCCATCATCGAGCTGGAGCGGACAATCGATCTCAGTCCTAACTTCGCACTAGGCCATTACATGCTCGCTTTGGTACATTCGCAGACCGGCGATCCGTCCATTGCCATTGCGTCATCTGATCGCGCTCGTGACCTCAGTCCGTTCGATCCATTGCTGTTTGGACCGCTCGCGGCTCGCGCCATGGCGCTCGTGCGGCTGGAGCGCTTCGAGGACGCCGCGGACTGGGGTGTCAAAGCCGCAGCCCGACCGAACGCGCACGCTCATATCCATGCGATAGCGGCGCTTTCGCTCGCTCTTGCCGGCCGAACCGATCAGGCCCGCGAGCATCTGGCCGATG
Organism: uncultured Alphaproteobacteria bacterium; assembly: GCA_963776505.1. Lineage (GTDB taxonomy): Bacteria > Pseudomonadota > Alphaproteobacteria > Acetobacterales > Acetobacteraceae > JAMXLO01. The sequence continues at coordinate 53,663 of CAVZNH010000053.1, read as the reverse complement.
CCTACAGGATAGCGCCGCGATATTGCATTGCGGATTTCCTTATCGCGATGCAATTCACTCTCGACGGGGAGAAGCTGTTTCGAGGGGCCGCAAAGCGCATCGGAATGAAGTAATGCGATCGGGTTAGCAAGCCAGGAGCGCCAGCCCTATCTCTGCAGATGTCGAAACAGCAGCACTGCTGCCCGCAGGTTTTAGAATTCCATCAGGTTGTCTTTGAAGTGCTTGTGCGCATAGCGCGTCCGCGTCAGTCCGCGGCGCTGCAACGTGGGCACCAGCCCGTCGCATACTTCCATGATGTAGCGCCGGTCGAAATAGGCATTGAAGAACAGGAACCCGTCGCCACCGACTTCCTCCATGATCTCCTGCATCATGCCCGCCACGTGATCGACCGTGCCGGTGAAGTCGATGCCCATCTTGGTGGACTGGCTCACCGCGACCTCGCGCGGCGTCTTGCCGATCCACTTGGCCAGCGATGACTGATGGCCATTGGTGTGCAGCTCGGGCAGCGGCTCGTCCGGATCAAACTTCGAGAAGTCGATGTTGGTCAGACGCGACATGCTGGATAGCTGCATGTCGAGATGCCGGTTGGCGTCCTCATGCATCAGGCGCCGCCGGTCATGCGCGGCCTCCATCGTCGTGTCGACCAGCGGGTAGGCCAGGAACAGCACCTTCACCTTGTCGGGGTCGCGTCCGGCGGCGGCGGCGCGCCGGCGGACATTGGCCCGATAGGCCTTCATGGCCTCGACGCTGCCGGCATCGGTGATGATCGTGTCGGCCCAGCGGGCGGCGAATTCCTGGCCACGCGGCGAGCCACCCGCCTGGCAGATCGGCGGACGCCCCTGTGGCGAACGAGGCGCATTCAGCGGGCCGCGGCAGCGGAAGTACTTGCCCTCGAAATTCACCGGATGGACTTTTCCCCCGTCGGCGAACATCGGCGCGTCGCGGTCGAGCACAACTGCGTCAGGCTCCCAGGCGTCCCACAGCCTGGTGACCAGGTCGGCGAATTCATCGGCAAGGTCGTAGCGCTCATCGTGCGGCGGCTGGCGCAAATGGCCGTAGTTCTGTGCCGCACCGTCATTGCTGCTGGTGACGCAGTTCCAGCCGATGCGCCCCTCGGTCACGTGGTCGAGCGAGTTGACCAGCCTGGCGAGCAGAAACGGCGGGTACTCGGTGACCGAAAGCGTCGGGATCAGCCCAAGGTGCTTGGTGGCCTGCGCGAGGTAAGGCACGAGCACGGCCGGATCGAGCTTCGGCGTGCTCGCGGCGTAGCGCAGATAGGTGTCGTGCGAGTCCTGAAACGTATACGGCACCATCGAGGAATCCTCGATGATCAAGTAATCGAAGCAGGCACGCTCCAGCCCGCGGGCAAGGTCGAGGAACAGATCGGGCATCATCCAGCGCGCCACATCGCTGCCAGGCCAACTCCCTCGCCAGGTCTTCGGACCGTAGCCCTGCGAGAGGAACCAGGAGAGGTGGAACTGACGCTTGGCCATCGTGTCGGATCCCGTTCGCGCGCGTTGCGGGGCAGGCGTGCTGCATTGCAGCATGCAAGAAGGCTGCCGCTTCCGCCAGGGATCCGATTCGCCCGTAACGAACGGGAGGAAGGAGCGCGAGCAACCACCACGATCGCGCCAATCAGGGCAGTCGCTCTATGCAGTGCCCCCCTCACTCCCGCAGCATCGCCGCGACCTGATCGAGGCTCCGGATGCGCGCATACATCTTCATCGCCTTGTCGAGGCTGTAGGCGTGAGCGGCGGTGTCGCTGCTCCAGCAGCATTCGCGCACCACGACAGAAGCGATGTCCATGCTGAACGCCTCGCGCACGCTCGTCTCGACGCCGCGATTGGTGGCACCGCCACCGATGATGATGATGTCGCGCCGCAGCATGTGCAGCAGCTCGGCGACGCCCGTTCCATAGAAGGCGCTCGGCCGGCGCTTGAGGAACACGTAATCCTCGGGAAGCGGCGCGATCTCATCGGGGAAGCCGGCCTCTGTCGTGCCTTCGATACCGTTGGTGAGTGGCGGCACACCTGTCTCCGCCGATAGGTCGGTCGGCAACATGACGACATCGGCGCCATCGGCGCGGCTGACGGGTGTCGTATAGATCACCGGCACGCCTGCCGCCCGCGCGGCCGCGATCATCTGCACCCACGCATCGAGCACAGGACGCATTGCCGTTCTCCGCACAGGATCCGATGGCGTCAGCGCGCGCCGGCAGACGTCATAAGCGACCAGTGCCGCGCGGCGCCGATCGATGCGTTCAGGTTCGGGCATCGCAACCTCCTGCGAGCACAAGCGTAGCCTCTCGGCGGTCGAAAGCAATCTGCTCCGGACGCAAGCCGCCGGCAGAACCGTTGCCCGATCGCAATCAGCGTGCATCCGCGTGGATCGTCTTGTATCTGCGTTTGATGCCTTTCTTCCTGCAAGCTTGCGGAACAAGATGACCGAATGACGAACCTGTTTGATCTGACTGGCCGAACCGCTGTCGTGACCGGCAGCGCGCAAGGCATGGGCCGCGCCATGGCGCTCGCGTTGGCCGAGGCCGGCGCGGACCTCGTGCTGCTGGACCGCAATGCGGCCGGCATCGATGCGACAGCGCACAGCATCCATCAGCTCGGCCGCAAGGCACTGCCAATCGCAGGCGACGTAACTGATACCGACCAGATCGACCGCGTGTTCGCCACCGTGGATCGCGAGTTCGGGCGGGTGGACTTCCTGGGCAACGTGGCGGGCGAGGCGAAGGCCGGCGCGGCCGAGGACATGGCGCTCGCGGATATCAACGCCACGTTCCACAACCTGGTGATCAGTCGCTACTACACCTGCCAGCTTGCTGGACGGCGGATGCTGGCGCAGGGCAAGGGCAGCATCATCAGCATCGGCTCGATCGCCGGCGTGTCATCGCTGGGTCGGGCGCAATCGGTCTACGGCATGGCGATGGCGGCGGTGATCCAGATGACGCGCGAGCTAAGCACCGAATGGGCCGGGCGAGGCGTACGGGTGAACTGCATCCTGCCGGCGCAGGTACTCGGCGCCAATGGGCTCGGGCCGCGCATGGCGGCCGATCCATGGCTGCGCGAGACGTTTCTGCGCGGCATCCCGGCCGGTCGCTTCGGCCAACCCGACGACATCAAGGGTTTGTCGGTGCTGCTGGCGTCGGATGCCGCCGACTGGATCACCGGCGCGGCGATTCCGATGGATGGCGGGAATTTGGCGATGAACGGCGGAGGTGGCTTGCTGGCACCGATCATGGAACGTCATCAGGTGCAGCGCTGAGCAGTGCCAACCATCGCACACGGTGCGCGACGGCGCCGGAATGTGGCTCCAAGTTCGACGCGGCTCAAGGGCTCGCTGGGGAACAAGTGCATTTAGTTGGGCACGGGTCGTGCCCCTTCGTCATGGTTGGGCTTGGCCTGGCTTGGCCCAACCATCCACGTCTTTGAGACTGCATCAACGCAAAGACTTGGATGGCCGCCTGCGCCGGCCATGACAACCAAACACCGAGGCGGAGTTGGTTTGCGCCTGTGACCAGAAAAGCGCTCGTCATCGGTTACGGTAATACACTGCGCGGCGACGACGCGGTGGGACAGGTGGTTGCCCGAGCGCTTGCAGGTGAGGCTGCCATCGAAGGTGCCGAGGTGATCGCGTGTCACCAGCTCACCCCAGAACTGGCCGAGCGCATCAGCATAGCGGATCTTATCGTATTCATCGACGCTGCGGCCGACCTACAGCCCGGCGCGGTGACCGTGGCGATGGTGCAGGCCGCACCGCTGTCGTCGGGACTGGCGCATCATGTTGACCCGCGAACGCTACTGCTCATGACCGCAAAACTGTACGGCCGAACTCCGGATTCATTCCTTGTCAGCATTGGCGTCGGCTCGTTCGAGCTGGGGGAGGGACTGTCCGCTGCCGTCGCCGCCGCCCTGCCGGATGTGGTCGCGACGGTCCGGCAACTCGTGCTGGATCAGGCGCGCGCCGAATCCAGCAGCGTGCCGTCGGCATCCAGCAACTGAAGTTCCACCGGGTACTGACCGCCGGCATGTGTTGAGCAACTCAGGCACGGGTCATAGGCCCGCAACACCGCCTGCACGCGGTTGAGCATGCCCTCGGTAATCCGCTTGCCATCGATGTAGTGGCGGCTGACCTGGCCAATGCTCCGGCCGATCGAGAGATTGTTGTGCCCGGTCGCGATGATGAGGTTTGCCCAGACAATCGCGCCGTCTTCGTTGACCTTGTAGTGGTGCGTCAGGACGCCGCGCGGCGCCTCGGCCATGCCGATTCCCTCCAGCGCGTTCACTCCGGCATGAGCACGGACGTGCCGATCGAGGATGGCCGGATCGTTCAGCAGCGCCTCCATCCGCTCGATGCAATAGATGATCTCGATCAGGCGTGCGTAATGGAAGTGGAATGAGCTTTGCACCACCTTGCCGAACCTCTCGTGGTACTCCGCAAATTCGCTATCCGCCGCTTCGGTGCCACAGCGAGCCGCGACATTCAGCCGCGCCAGAGGTCCCACGCGGTAGGTCCCATCCGGGTAACCGCGCGGCTTGAAGTATGGCGCCTTCAAGAATGAGCGCGGGACCGTCGCCTCGCCGATATACTGCTGATAGTCCTCGGCTGCCATCCGATCGACCACAGTCTCACCTGCGGCGTCGACGAAGCGGAGGCCGCCGTCGTAGAGCTGCATATTGTCGTGGTCGTCGACCAGTCCGGCGTACATCGTGGGAGTTGAGCCGAACACCGCGATCTCATCGCTGAACTGGTCGACCACGCCCTTGAAGAAGCCCAACGTGCGTAATGCCAGCGCGTTCGCCTCCGGCAGAGCGGCAAGGATGCGGTCGCGAACTGCAGGGTCCAATGGTGCATTGACGCCGCCGGGGACGGTCCAGGACGGATGGATACGCTCCCCTGCCAGGCCTGCGATGACCTGCTGGCCGAATCTGCGCAACGCGATGCCGTCCTTGGCAAGCTGCGGGTGGTCCTCGATGACGCCGACCAGGTTTCGCCGTGTCGGATCGGAGTCGAAGCCAAGCAGCAGGTCGGGCGCCGAGAGATGGAAGAAGCTCAGCGCGTGGGATTGGATGACCTGCCCGCAATGCATGATTTCGCGAAGCTTCGCCGCGGTCGGCGGGATGCGCACGCTCATGATGGCTTCGCAGGCCTTGGCCGAGGTGAGTAGGTGGCTGATCGGACAGATGCCGCAGATGCGCGCGGTGATCGACGGCATTTCATAGAACGGCCGCCCCTCGCAGAATTTCTCGAACCCGCGGAGCTGAGTGACATGGAATGCGGTGTCAACGACGTTGCCATCGTCATCGAGGTGGATGGTGATCTTCGCGTGGCCCTCGATGCGGGTGACCGGGTCGATAACGATGGTCGTCATGGCGGGCTCCTCAGCCGAAACGCGTCCTGGCCCGGAGATCGGGGATACGGCCATCGAGCAGCTCGTTAAGGACGAACAGGATCGTCGGGGCGGACGGCGGACACCCCGGCACGTGCAGGTCTATCTTGACGACGTCGTGCAGCGGAACGGCGTGTTTCAACAGTATTGGAAGCGCGGGGTCAGCGGGGATACCTTTGTCCACATCGGCGCCCTCCACATAGATGCGCTCGAACAGGTCTTTCAACGGGATCGGGTTGCGTGCGCCTGAGATGTTGCTTGTGGTCGCACAGTCGCCAAGCGCCACCAGGATGCGCGTGCGCTCGCGGACCTGGCGGATCTTGTCCAGGTCCTCCTCGGTGCTGACCGCCCCCTCGACAAGAGCGACATCGACATCGTGGGGATATTCGCGCGCGTCGACCAGCGGGCTGTAGACCAGATCGACGCGCTGCGAGATGGTGATGAGAGCCTCGTCCAGATCCAGCAGCGACATGTGGCAGCCGGAACAACCATCGAGCCACATCGTGGCCAGTCGTGGCTTGGTCATGAATTGGCACTTCGCTTCGCGGCGAGTTCCGTGATGACGCTGTTGCGCTTGGTCATCTCCTCGACCGCCAGGCCTTTCTCGACCAGCGCGCCGGTCGGACAGACCTGCACGCACTTGCCGCAGTTGGTGCAGGAAGGCGCCTCGCCCCAGGGCATGTTGAGTTCGGCGACGAGCATCGAGTTGATGCCGCGCGCGGCGATGTCCCAGACATGCGCGCCCTCGATCTCGTCGCAGACCCGCACGCAGCGCGAACAGAGGATGCAGCGATTGTGGTCGAGCACCCAGCGGGGATGCGAGACATCCACCGGCAGGCGCGGGAAATTGTACGGCAGGTTGACATGAGTGAGACCAAGGGTCTGCGCCAGCGACTGCAATTCGCAATTGCCGTTCGAGACACACACGGCGCAGATGTGATTGCGTTCGATGAACAGCAGTTCGAGTGCCATCAGCCGATTGTGCGCAAGGCTGTCGGAATTGGTGCTGACCGACATGCCGTTCTGCACCGGCGTCGTGCAGGCGGGCAGCAGACGGCCGACGCCCGCGATCTCCACCAGGCACAGACGGCAGGACCCAGGCGAACTGAGGCCTTCCAGATGGCACAGTGAAGGGATGTACTTGCCGTTGTCATGCGCCACCTGAAAGATGTTCTGTCCCTCGGTGGCGGTGCAGAGCTGGCTGTCGATGCGGATCGAGACTTGCTGAGGCACGAATGGCTCCTTAGCGACGGGAGACGGCAAGCGCCGTCATCTCTCGGATGTCACAGCGCAGACAGCGGCTCGCCTCCTCATGCGCCTCATCCGCACGCAGCGCCGACACAGCCTCATCGAAGGTTTTGGCGCGCACCGCGGAAGGGAGGAAGTGCGCGTGGTGACGTCCGCAGGGGCTGGGCTGCGGCTGCGTCTGGTCGTACTGGAAGCCCGGCATGACGGCGTCGTAGCGCGACTCGCCCATGAGATGACGGTCGATGTTCCTGGCCGCATCCTTGCCCCAGCCCATGGCGGTCGTGACGTTGGACGCGCCGGTGACGAAGTCGCCACCAGCAAAGACGTTGTCGCGACTGGTCGTCAGCGCGTAGCGATCAACCTCGAGCATGCCGCTGCGGGTGATCGCGAGGCCGGTCCCGCGGCAGAAGTCCCGGTCGACGCTTTCGCCGACCGCCAGAATGACGCTGTCGCAACTGACGTTGAGCACCTCGCCGGTATCGATGGGTCGTCGCCGCCCGGATGTGTCGAACGCACCGAGCAGCGTCCTGGTCACCTCGATCGCCTTGACCGCACCCCCTTCGCCGACAATGCGATGAGGCGAGGCGAGAAAGATGATGCGCACGCCTTCGTCTTCGGCCGCCTCGACCTCTTCGGAAATCGCCGGCATGTCCTTGCGCTCGCGGCGGTAGATGACGGTCGCCGATGCGCCCATGCGGATCACCGTGCGGGCGCAATCGATGGCCGCATTGCCACCGCCGATGATGACCACGCGCTGGCCGAGTTTCACCGCATCGCCGCGCGCCTCGGCCTCCAGGAAATGCAGTGCACCGAAGACGCCGGTCAGCTCGTTGCCGGGTACACGCACATCGGTTTCCTGCCAGGTGCCGAGCGACAGGAAGACCGCGTTGAATTTTGCCTCCAGATCGAGCAACGAGATGTCAGAGCCGATACGGGAGTTCAGCACGAAGTTCACCCCGAGGCGACGGATGATCTCGATCTCGCGGTCGAGCACCTCGCGCGGAAGCCGGTAGGCCGGCAGCGCAAAGCGCAACATGCCGCCTGGCTCGGCGTGCGAGTTCGAAGACGACGACCTCGTGCCCGAGCAGCGCGAGGTAGAAGGCGGCAGTCAATCCGGCCGGACCGGCGCCGACTACGGCGATCTGCTTGCCGGTTGCGGGGCGTCGCCTGGCCGCGATGCGGTCCGCCATCGCGTCAAACTTGTCGGACAGCAGTATGCTATCGGCGATGACCCGATGCACCTCGCGCATGTTGATCGGCTCGTCGACCGTCTGACGGCGGCAGCGATGTTCGCAGGGATGCTGGCAGACGCGGCCCGTGGTGGCGGGTAGCGGATTGTCGAAGATGACCGCCTCGAAGGCGTCTTCCAGTCGGTTCTCCTTGTAGAGCTGCAGGAACCGCGGAATGTTCATGTGTATCGGGCAACTGTTCTCGCACGGCGCGACGGCCAGTTCCTGACAGACGCCGGCACGGCAGCGCTTGGCGCGGATATGGTCCTCGAACTCGTGGCGGAAATGGCGCAGCGCGGTGAGCACCGAGTTCGGCGCCGACTGGCCGAGACCGCAGAGCGAGGTATCGCGGATCATCCGGCCCAGTGCGTCGAGCTCCGCCAGGTCCTCCTCGCGGCCTTGTCCCTTGGTGATGCGCGTGAGGGTCCGCAGCGCCTTGTCCAGTCCGACGCGGCACGGCGTGCATTTGCCGCATGATTCCGAGCGGGTGAACTCGATGAAATAGCGGGCGACGTCGACCATGCAGTTGTCGTCGTCCATCACCACCATGCCGCCGGAACCCATGATGGAGCCCAGCTTGCCGAGTGATTCGAAATCGACGGGCGTATCGAGCATGTCGTGCGGTATGCAGCCGCCGGACGGCCCGCCTGTCTGCACGGCCTTCACGCTATGGCCGGGCGCGGTGCCGCCGCCGGCGTCATAGACGAACTTGCTGAGCGGGGTGCCGAGAGGCATCTCGACAAGACCGGTGTTCTGGATCTTGCCCACCAGCGAGAACACCTTGGTGCCGGGGCTGGCATCGCTGCCGATGGAGGTGAACCACTCCGGACCCTTTGCGACGATGGGTGGAATGTTGAACCAGGTCTCGACGTTGTTGATGTTTGTCGGATGGCCCCAAAGGCCCTTCTGCGCGGGATACGGCGGACGCGGCCGCGATCGACCGGACATCCCCTCCAGCGAGCTGATCAACGCCGTCTCTTCGCCGCACACGAATGCGCCCGCTCCTTCGACCAGCTCGATGTCGAAGTTCAAGCCACAGCCAAGGATGTTCTCTCCGAGCAGGCCGTAGGCCCGCGCCTGCTCGACGGCAACCGCAAGCCGGTGCACCGCCAGCGGATACTCGGCGCGAACATAGATGATGCCTTGCGTGGCGCCGGTGACGTAGCCACCGATCGCCATTCCCTCGAGCAGCGAATGCGGATCGCTCTCAAGCTCGTTCCGGTTCATGTAGGCGCCGGGATCGCCTTCGTCGGCGTTGCAAACGAGAAACTTCCGGGCGCCCTCTGCCTTGCGCAGATATTCGAACTTCACGCCGGTCGAGAAACCTGCGCCGCCACGGCCGCGGAGCTTGGCCAGCTTGATCTGCGCGTTCACCGCCTCGGGCGTGTTATCGCGCAATACCTTGTACAGCGACCGATAGCCGCCGATCCCGATGTATTCCTCGATGTCGGAGGGATCGATGATGCCGCAGTTTCGCAGGACAATCTTCTTCTGCCCGGCGAAGAACGGAACCTCGCTCCACGCCGGAATGTCCGGCACCCCGCTGCCATAATCGAGTTGCGCCGTGACGTGGTCCCACTGTTCGATCTTGCACAGCACAAGTGCCTGGGGAAACGACTTGCCGGTCAGGCCATCGAGTATCTGGCTGACCTGATCGGGCCTGACACGGTGCAGCATGACGAGCGGCTTGCCGGGATGCCACACGTTGACCAGCGGCTCCTCGGCGCAGAAGCCAAAGCACCCAGTCTGCACCAGTTGCACGTCGAGCCCGCGCTTGTCGATGGCGTCGGCGAAGGCATGGTAGACACTCTCCGACCCGTTGCCGGTCCCGCACGTGCCCATGCCGACGGCGATGCGCGGCCGCGTCGGCAGCAGCTTGGCCAGTCCGGCATCGCGAACCGCATTGAATGCGCTCGCGTCGCGAATGGGCGTCATGTTGAAGGCTCCCGCTGAACGAGCGCTTCCAGTTCCCGCTGCAGCGTCATTTCGTTCATATGACCGAAAATCGCGTGATTGATTTCAATGACCGGTGCGAGCGCGCACTGGCCGAAGCAGGCAACGGTTCGCAGCGTCGTGCTGCCGTCGGGAGTGGTGAGCGACAGCTGGTCCGTCTCGCCGTCGGACGCGGACTGGAATCCGAACTTCATCAGCAGGTTCTCGAACAGGTCTCGCGAACCCCTGGTGTGGCAGGCGGTACCGCGACAGACCGATACCGTGTCGCGGCCCTGCGGTTGGAGGTTGAACAGCGCGAAGAAGGTTGCGACGCTGTATATGCGAGAGAGCGGCACCGCGGTCCTGGTTGCGATGTAGTGCAGCGTCTCAAGCGGCAGATACTTGCGAGGGTGATTGTTCTGGACCTGCTGCAGGATGGCCAGGAGCGCGCCCGGACGCCCCGCCTGCCTCGCCAGAACGCTGTCGATGAAGTCCTGGCTGGCCGGGGTATCCGGAGATGGCGCGTGCTTCATCGATCCCCCTGGTACCAACCGCTCAATGAGAGAGACCCATCCGCCACATTCCTCATGGTTGGGCTTGCCCCAACCATCCACGTCTCCTCTTGATACGTCTGATCAGGAGGGGCTCGGTGCGTCACTCAGGACCAGTCCGCATAACGTCGGCGGCCTGAAGTGCGGTGCTGAGGAAGCGCCACTCCAGCACTGAGCCGACCTGTTTCATGAAGTGATAACCGACCGAATGGTCCCGTTCGCACAGCGCGATCAGTTGTTCCACATCGATCGCCAGCGCGTTGACCGGCTGGAGTGCGCGAGCATCCCACGACCAGGACCGCGGCGTCAGCAACCACGATACACCGAGCAGCTCGTCAGCGCCGACCGTGGCGATCGTGGCCCGGTTCATCTCCAGCGCGACGAGGCCTTCTTGCAGCAGGTAGAACTCGTCTGCCGGTTCTCCTGCGTGGAACAGGAACTCGTCGGCAGCGAAGCGGGCCGTCCGAGTGGGCAGAAGCGGCTGGTCCTGCAGATACAGGCAAATCGCATCCACGTCACACTCTCCACCCCGGTCGCGCAACAAGGGATGAGAAAGGTGAAAGATTAACTAACGGATAAGCCAGATTCGCCGGTAGAGGCCCCCGCGAGGCAGCGGTCACCCATGCCAGTAACACTTCCGCGAAGTGTATCGGATGTATGGAGTGGTTAACATCATGTAAACGAATTGGAGGCTAGGTTCCACCTGAAATGAGCAGGTGAATGTCGCCATGTACTGGTGGCAGTGGGTTCTTCAGATTATCGGCGCTTGGTTTTGCCTCGCTATAGTGGCGGGCGGTCTTTGGATCGCTTTTGTGCGCCTTGGCCGTCGACCAAGAATGGGAGAGCTTGGCAGGAGCCACACTTCCAGCGTAGCCGCCACGCCTCGATGATCCAACGACGATCGGAGGCTACACCCCGCACCACAGCACTCGACATCCAGGATGCTAACTAACTCTGTGGAAGCATTGGTGCGATCAATCGGTCCAGGCTTGCCCGATCCGCCAGCAGCGCTCGCGAGGGTGCGCGCAGTGCGATGGTGCCGCGCTCGATCACCACGGCATCGCGCGCCAGCGACAACGCAACCTCAGTGTGCTGTTCCACCAGCATGATCGCGGTGCCTTCCTCCGCCATCATGCGGCCGATGGCCTCGGCCAGTTCGTCGACGATGACCGGCGCCAGGCCCTCCAGCGGCTCATCGAGCAGCAGCAGCGCGGGATTGGTCATCAGCGCGCGGGCGATCGCCAGCATCTGCTGCTCGCCGCCGGACAGATGGCTTCCCATGTTGCGCTGCCGCTCGGCCAGACGCGGGAACAGTTGATACACGGCGGGGACGTCCCATCGACCGGCGCGCGCGGCGACGGTCAGATTCTCCTCGACGGTCAACGACGGAAATATCTCGCGTTCCTGCGCCACCCAGCCGATGCCCAGACGTGCGCGGCGATGCGGCGCGACCCGGACGATGTCGCGCCCGCGCCAACGCATGCTGCCGGACGCAACGCGGGTGAAGCCCATGATGGTGAGCAGCAGCGTCGTCTTGCCGACGCCGTTGCGGCCGAGTACCGCGAGACTGCCGCCCTCCGCCAGTTCGAGCGAGATGCCATCGATCACGACAGACTTGCCATAGCCGGCACGCACGGCATCGAGTGCCAGCAGCGTCTCAGGCATGACGCGAGCGGCCGAGATACACCTCGCGCACCCGCGGGTCCGCCGCGATCTCGGCGGGCGTGCCCTCGACGAGAAGGCGGCCGCCCACCATCACGATGACCCGGCTGGCGAAGCGAAACACCACCTCCATGTCGTGCTCGATGAACAGCACGGTGATGTCGGACGACAGATTGGCGATCGCCTCGAACAGTTCGCTGCCTTCGTGGCGCGGCACACCGGCCGCGGGCTCGTCGAGCAGCAGCACCTTCGGTTTCGTCGCCAGCGCCAGCGCGATCTCCAGCAGCCGTTGCTGGCCGTAGGCAAGCTCGCGTGTCGCGCGGTAGCAGACATGACCGAGCCTGAGCGACGCCAGGATCTCGTACGCCTCGTCCACCGCCTGGTGGTACGCGGCGGGGCGTCGCCACCAGATGCCGGCGACGCCTTGCCGTTCGCAGATTGCCAAGCGTCACCGCCTCGATCGGCTCCAGATCGGGGAACAGCGTGTTGATCTGGAAGGTGCGCGTCAGGCCGCGCTTGACGCGGCGATGCGGTTCGAGCGCGGTGATCTCCTCCTCGCCAAGCATGATCTGCCCGGAGTCCGGGCGCAGCGTTCCGGTGATCAGATTGATCAGCGTGGTCTTGCCGGCCCCGTTCGGGCCGATCAGCGCGTAGCGGGCGCCTTGCGGCAGAGAGATCGCGACGTCCTGCGCGACGACGAGGGAGCCGAAGCTCTTGTGCAAAGCGGCGGTGCGCAGCGCCGGGACGGTCATGTTGCAGGGGTTGCGGAAGGCACGAGCCTCGCTGTTGCCTTGGCGAGACCGCCCAGGATGCCGTTCGGCAGGAACAGCACCACTCCGATCAGCATCATGCCGATCCAGAAGTACCAGTATTGCGGATTGATGCCCGAGAGCCGGTCGCGCGCCACCAGGTAGACAATGGCGCCGATGACGCCGCCATAAAGTCGTCCCGTACCGCCAATCACCAGGATGGTCACCAGTTCCGCCGACCGCTCGAAACTCAATGCACCCAGCGACACGAACTGCGTTGTCTGCGCGAGCAGCCCGCCGGCCAGCCCCGCGATCGTAGCGGCGATTGTGTAGATTGCGCGGAGGCGTGCACTGCTTGGTGCACCGATCGCCGGCATGCGGCGCTCGTTCTCGCGGATGGCGCGCAAGGATAGTCCGAACGGGGAGTGCACCAGCCGTCGCGCCGCCAGCACGACCAGCAGTAGCATCGCCAGCGCGTAGGCGTACGCGGTGTAGCCGTAAAGATCGAAGTCGAACCGTCCGAACAGCGGCCACATCGCGACACCCTGCAGGCCGTCGTTGCCGCCGGTGAGCCAGTCCTCGCGGTTCGCCACCTCGTAGAGCAGCAGGCCAATGCCAAGTGTGATCATGATCAGCGCGAGGTGGCGGACGCGCACAACCAGGAAGCCGGTGAGATAGCCGAACAGTCCGGCCGCTGCCGCCGCGAGCACCAGGCCGGAGAACGGTTCCCCCCAGCCCGCCTTGGCGATCAGTCCGGCGGTGTAGGCGCCGAGACCGAAATACGCGGCGTGACCGAGCGAGACCAGCCCGGCATAACCCATGATGAGATCGAGCGAGACTGCAAAGATCGCTGTGATCGCGATCTGGCTCGCCAAGGTGAGGTAGGTGGGCACCAGCACGAACGGCAGCAATGTCGCCAGCCAGAAGGCGACCTCGATCGGGTGCCAGCGCTGCTTTGCCGCCAGGTGTCGATGCGGACCGGCGGCCAATGCCGCGCTATCCCTCCGCCTCCAGCCGCAGAACGACCCATTCCGGGCCCGGTATTTTGCGTACCTTGGGCAGGATCAGCATCATCACGAACGGGTGGTTCTCGCCGCGCAGTGCGCTGATGGCGTGCTGCACATCGCCGGGCTGGGCCATCGGCTTGTCCTGTACGCGCAGTATGACGTCACCTGCGGCAACGCCGCGGTGCGCGGCGTCGGAGCCTGGGAGCACGCTATTCACCAGCACGCCACTCAGACCGTCCTCGAGACCCAACTTGGCACGCTGGTTCGTCTGAATAGCAGAAAGTGACAGTCCGAGATCGGGCGGGATGGTGAGCTTCGGCCGTTGCGCCGTCATCGGCGCATCGCGTTCGTCCCATTGGCTGCGCGGCCAGGCTGCGATCGTCACTGGGAGACTGCGTTGCACACCGTCGCGCAGCACAACCACCGGCACGGTCTCGTCGACCGGCGTCTCGGTGATGTCGCGCAACAGCGCCCGTTCGTCCTTTGGCGTGTCGTCGCCATACTTCATGATGATATCGCCGATCGCGATGCCTGCCTTGTTGGCGGGCCCGGCGGGTATGACCCACGCGACGACGGAGCCTTCGGGCTTGGTTCCCATCGCCTCGGCCATCTCCCGCGTGATCTGCTGCACCTTCACACCTATCCACCCTGGACGGACCCAGCCATATTTCATCAGCCGGTCGACGACGAAGTGAACGCTGGCGGACGGTATGGCGAGGCCAAGTCCGGCCGAAGCGTCGGTTGGCGAGACCAGGGCCGTGTTCATACCGATGACTTGGCCCTCCATGTCAAACAGCGGACCGCCGGAGTTGCCGTGATTGATTGCCGCGTCGGTTTGAATGTAGTCGTCGTACGGCGAGTCCGCGACGTCGCGATTGAGCCCGCTGATGATGCCGCCGGAGACCGACGTGCCGATGCCCAGTGGATTGCCTATCGCGAACACCTGATCGCCCACTCGCACCTTGGTCACTGTCGCCCCACTGAACCGGCGTCAGCTTCTGATCCGCCTGCACCTGCACGATCGCCAGGTCGGCTATCCGGGAGGCGTGCACCAGCTTTCCGGGCAGCACTGTGCCATCTGACAGCGTCACCGAGATTTCGTACGCACCATCGATGACATGGTAGTTCGTCACGATCAGCCCGGCGGGGTCAATGATGAAGCCGGAGCCGACGAAAGACTTCGAAATGTCGTTCCCTGAGTCAAACGATGAGGCAGCATTCGCCATTCTGGCTTCAGTAGGCACTTCCTTGCGGACGGCAATGTTGACCACGGTGGGAAGCAGGCCGCGGATCAGGTCAGATGTGTGTGGTCCGGCGTCCTCTGCGAGAGCAAAAGTCGCAGGGCAGGACAGCATGATTGCCATGAGGGCAACAATGCAGCCGATCCGAAGCCTCGCGCGCGCACCGCTGATCATCGGCCGCCACGCTGGCAAATGAAGTTCGACCGTGACATGAGGCCTGCTCCTTTTGCGGGCAATGACACCAGGGAATTGCCGGCTGTCAAGGAACTACCGCCGGCCGAACAGACCGGAAGGCCGCCACAGCAGCAGGCTGACCATAACCAGATAGATGAGAAACGCGCCGAGCGTGGGGATATAGTATTTGCCCGCCGCATCGCTGACACCCAGCACGATCGCGGCCAGCAGCGATCCGCGGATCGAGCCGAGCCCGCCGACCGCGACCACGATCAGCACGTAGATCAGGTAGGTGAAGGCGAAGTTCGGGTCGAGGCCGACGATCTCGATCGCCAGCGCGCCTCCCAGGCCGGCCAGACCGCTGCCAAGCGCGAAGGTGACGGCGAACACGCTGTCCACGTCGATGCCGAGACCCAGCGCCATGCGCTGATTGTCGACCGAGGCGCGCACCTGAGCGCCAAACCGGGTGTATTCCAGTGCCGTGACCAGCAAGGCAGTGATCGCCAGCGCGACCCCGATCAGGAACAGCCGGTAGGTGCTGAAATTGACCCCCATGACGGTCGTATAGCTGCGCAGGTACGCCGGCAGACGCACCGGCTGCTGCATCGTGCCGTAGAGCCAGGCGGCAGCGGCCACCGAGACGAACACCACGCCCAGCGTCAGCAGCACCTGCTGGAGGTCGCTCGCGCGGTACAGCCGGCGGAACAACGTGCGTTCGAGCGCGACGCTGATCGATGGCGGCCGCCAGGAATGCGCACGGCAAGGTGGCGAAGAACGGCCAGCCGCGCTCCATCAATGTCACGGTCACATAGGCGCCGAGCATCGCGAAGCTGCCGTGCGCAAGATTGACGAAGTTCATCATGCCCAGCGTCACCGACAGCCCGACCGACAGCAGGAACAGCAGCATGCCATAGGCGAAGCCGTCGAACAGGACGCCGAGGGCTGGGGCGATCACCGCCCGCACCCCCTGGTACACGGTAGCTCACTTCGGCATGCGGGCCTTCAGCGGGTCCTTGACGTTTTCGACCTTGTCGAATTCGACATTCACCAGACGGCCGTCCACCTTCTCGACCCGGCGGATGTAGACCGTCTGGACGATGTCGCGTGTCTCCGGGTCGATGGAGATGGGGCCGCGCGGGCTCTCCCATGCCATGCCCTTGGCGGCGTCGATCAGGTCCTGACCGTCGGCCTTGCCGCCGGTCTTCTCCAGCGCCGCGTAGATCAGCCGCATGCCGTCATAGCCGCCGATCGAATAGATGTCGGGGTTGCGTCCGAACGCCTTGTTGTAGGCCGCGACGAACTCCTTGTTCAGCGGCGAGGCGTGATTGTAGTCGTAATGGAACGCCGTGACGGTGCCGATGGCATCATCGCCCATGCTCTTCAGCGCATCCTCGAAGGTGATCTCGCCCTGCCCGAGGATCTTGGTGTTCTGCGGCGTGATGCCGCGGCTGGCGAGCGCCTTGCCGATCGCGGCCGGCTGTGTGCCGCCTGGCACGAAGATGAAGATGGCTTCGGGATTGGCGTCCTTGGCGCGCTGCACGAAGGCGGAGAAATCCGCGTTCGCGACAGGCATTCGCACCGACCCCACGATCTTGCCGCCGCCCTCCTGGAACGCGCGCTGGAAGGCGGTCTCGGCGTCCAGTCCCGGCCCGTAGTCGGAGACCAGCGTGTATGCCGTCTTGATGCCGCTTTTGGCCGCCCAGCTACCGAAGGTTTCGTCGATCTCCGGCACCGTGACCGACGTCCGAGCCAGATACGGCGATTTGGTCGTGATGCTCGAGGTGGCGGCGTTCATCACCACCATGAACTTCTTCGCCTGCGCCGACACCTCCGCCGCGGCCAGGGCGTTCGGCGTAAGCGCGAAGCCGGCCAGGATGTCAGCGCCGTCGCGCACGATCAGCTCCTGCGCCAGGCGCTTGGCGACCTCAGGGGCGATGCCGCCGACGTCCTTGCGGATCACCTCGATCTTCTTGCCGGCGACCATGTCGCCGTGCTGTTGCATATACAGCTTGATGCCGTTGTCGAGCTGCACCCCGGTATCGGCGAACTGGCCGGAAAAGGGCAGGATGACACCGATCTTCACCGTCTCCTGTGCATGCACGCCGAAAGGTCCGGCAAGCAATGCAAACAGGCCGACGCACAGGGTGACCGCGCGCAACATGAACCCTCCCATTGTTCTTCAGTTCTGGTTGGCTTCGAGGATACGGATGGCCCGACGGCAGGGCAATCGGCTGCCGGCCTTCACAGCTCTCCCAGATCGGGCTGATCACCGGCGGATTTCTGGCGGGCTCGCCGCGCGCGCTGCTTCGTCGCGGCGATGCGCTTGACTTCCACGATCAAAGGAATTCTCAACTGGCTATCAGGCTGGTCTTGCTCCGCGGTGGCGGGTTCGGCAGCGACCTTGGCCTGGTTCAGCAAGACCCGAGCCATATGCGCGCGAGATTTCGACGAAAGCATTGGCAGGCGGTTCTCCTGCGCTGCGAGCCGCGTTTCAGGCGCGCTTGCGGGGTGCCTTGGCCGCTGGCCGAGCGACGTCCTTTACCTTGGCCTGCTTGGCCGGCTTCTTCGCCGCGGCCGGCTTCTCTTCGGCGGTCTCGCCCAGGCTCTTCTTCAGCGCGGCCATCAGATCAATGACGTTGCTGCGATCCGGTTCATCCGGCTCGCTCACGTCGATGCCCTCGCCCTTCAGTTTTGCCTCGATCATCGCCCGCAGTCGCGTCTCATAGTGATCCTCAAGGTCGGCAGGATCATAGGTCGTGGTCTGGCGATCGATCAACTGCTTTGCGAGCTGAACCATCTCGGGATCGGTCTTGATGTCGGCGATGTCGCCGAAGGTAGTGCGCGCGTCGTTGATGTCGCGCTGCTCGTCCAGGGTGTGCGCGACGAGACCGCCCGGCATCGCGCGCAGTGCGATCGTGCGCTCGCGCTGACCGATCACGACGCGGGCCAGCGCGATGCGGCCGGTCTCCGCGATCGATTGCAGCAGCACGGCGTAGACATCGCGCCCGGCGTCACCATCAGGCGCCAGGTAATAGCTGCTGGCGTAGTAGATCGGGTCGATCGAGTTCACCTCGACGAACTTGTCGATGGACATCACCGAGGAGCTCTCGACCTTGACGCTTTCGAAATCCGTATCCTCCAGCAGGAGGTACTGGCCCTTCCGGAACTCGTAGCCCTTCACCAGATCGCGCCGCTGCACTTCCTCTTCGGTATCGGAATCGACCGTCGTCATCTTGATGCGATTTCCGGTCTTCGGATTGATCATGTTGAACCGGATCGCCGCGCGATCATGCTTGGCGTTCCAGAGCGCGACCGGGCACGACACCAGTGCCAGCCTCAGATGACCACGCCAGATTGGACGCGCTGGCATGGCTAGGCGGCCCGATACCGCGGGAACCAGGCGCGCCGCGCGCGCAGAGCCTCGGCGGTGTCCTCGGCTTCAGCCTTGTCATCGTCGAGCGCGGTCTCGATCCGGGCCAATTGGGTGGCGATCGTCTCCTCGATCTCGGCCAGGGCATCCTCGATGTTCCGACCATAGCCGCCATGCTGCGCGACCCGGGCCTGATGCCCGGCGACCTTGAGCGCCTGCCGGAGGCGATCAACGTGATCGCCGCTCAAGGTGAACTTATCAGGAACAACATTTTGGTTGTGCATTCACCAACCTTGGGCAAAGTCGCCTGGGCTGGGAAGACGCGGCTGCGAGAGCCGCACGCGGCTCATCCTGCCATTGTATATTAAGTTGTGGCCATAGATGCCTTGACTCGTCAGACTCTTCCTCGGAGACGCCTGGCTTAGGCGCTCTGCGCACAATGGTGTGATAACGGTGGGCTTCGACAGACGGCCGGCTCATCCAGCTTTGGTTGACCGCGACTTCTCTGCCGAGCGGGAGCGTCTTCGTTCGAGCTCCTCAGCCTGAACTTCGAGATCGCTGGCGCGAGCGCACAGGGCCTTCTCCACGAAAGCGTCTGTCACAAGCTGCGCCACCCGGCGCCAATGGAGGGCGAGCTTCCTCATCATTGACGGGCACTTTGATGTTTCCTGCATTTCTGCCCAGAACCCCGACCCGATCATATCCAGGTCGAACGACTGCGTGCGCGGCCGGTTCCTGCGTGCCGGGGAGTTGTTCCGCCTCGCTTGCGGCCAGCAGTTTCGTTTCGGACAAAATCCGAACTTCGCGCGAAGCCCATGGATACCCTCTCCGTGAACACTCCGTGGTTCTCACCTTGCCTTCCCCGTGTTGAATTAGAGTTTGCTGCAAGGCACCCGGAGCAAGGAGGAAACGCATGGAACGCCTGAAAGGGAAAGTCATACTGATCAGCGGCGGCGCTCGTGGCCAAGGCGCGGCCGAAGCGCGCCTGTTCTCCGCAGAAGGAGCGCGCGTGGTGATCGGCGACGTGCTTGAGTCCGAAGGTCGCCGACTTGCATCCGAACTCGGCTGCTTCCGCGGTCTTCGTGACGCAGGATGTGACGCAGGAAGCAGACTGGCAGACGGCGGTAAACGCCGCGGAGAAGTTGGGCGGCCTGCATGGCCTCGTCAACAACGCCGGCATCTTCCAGCCGCGCACCCTGATGGAGACCGATGCCGAACTGTTCGAGCGCCACATGCGAGTCAATCAGCTCGGCTGCTTCCTCGGCATGAAAGCTGTGGTGCCCGCGATGGAACGGTCGGGTGGCGGCTCGATCGCCAACATATCATCCGTTGCCGGCCTGCGTGGATCACCTGGAGCAATCGCGTACAGCGCCACCAAGTGGGCGCTGCGCGGCATGACAAAGGCGGCCGCCGTCGACCTGGCGCCGCGCCGCATTCGGGTGAACTCCGTGCATCCCGGTCCGATCGACACCGAGATGCTGAAGGTCCGCACGCCGGAGCAGAACCAGCAGCGGCTGCAATTGGTGCCGATGAGGCGCATGGGAACCGCCGATGAGGTTGCGCAGCTCGTGTTGTTCCTGCTCTCCGACGAGAGCGGCTACATCACCGGCGCCGAAGTTGCGATCGATGGGGGTGCCACCGTGTAGCCCGCGAGCATATCAGGTTCGGCGTGCAATCGCCGGACCTGTGGGCTCATGGCGACGTACTGTTTTCCCAACTTTGGACGACAGCCTCGGCCGCCCGCATCGCTCGAACAGAGGAAGGCGCGACGCCGTGGCGTGCGGCCTCGGGCAGGTCGCCAGGACGCCAGACGGTCCAATCCCAGCCGTCACCGCTCGGCAACCGCTCTACGATCAAATGATACCGCACGCCGCTGCGTCCACCGATGACGGCCGCGTGCAGGGATTCGTCAACTTTGCGCCATAGCTGACGCATGGCCGCCTGACCACCCTTATTGCTGGTGGTCATGCCTAACAGATGGAGCTTGCATATTACGTTACGTGAGCGGACTGAAGCGTTTGTGGCCTGTGCGTTGTGATGAATGCTACGGTGCGCGCGCTTCATGGAGAGACCCTGATGGACGTCAGCAAGATCCCAACCGGTCGTGCACCGCCAGGCGACATCTTCGTGGTGGTCGAGATCCCGCAGGGATCAGCGGTGAAGTACGAAGTGGACAAGGAGTTGGGCGCGATCTTTGTCGATCGGTTCCTGTTCACCGCGACGGCCTATCCATCGGCTTACGGCTTCATTCCCGGCACGCTCGCCGAGGATGGCGATCCTGCCGATGCACTGGTGCTGATACCGACCCAGGTGGTGCCCGGCGCGGTGATCCGGGCTCGGCCGATCGGCATGCTTCGCATGGAGGACGAGAAGGGGCCTGACGAAAAGATCATCTGCGTGCCGCATGAGCGGGTGCACCCGCAATACAGCGGTATTGACGATATCGAAGACCTGCCGGCCATCACCCGCTCGGCGATCGAGCATTTCTTCGAGCGCTACAAGGATCTCGAGCCAGACAAATGGGTGAAGGTCAACGGCTGGGCCGGCAAGGCGGAGGCCGAAGACACGATCCGCCAGGCGATCGCCGCGGCGAAGTGACGCGCTCTCCGCGATAGGCCCGAACGTCACCGCCGAGCGTGCAGGTGAACGATCGGCTGAGCGGTGTCGTCGGCGATCATCTCGGCGACGAAGCGGCGATGGCAGGTCATCGGATCCTGCTCGAAGCAAAGCAGGCATACGCGCCGCTCTCGCGCCAGAACCTTCGCCTGCGCCAGCTCGGCCTGCGCCCGGTCCGAGCGCATGTGCTCGCGGAAGATCGGCTCCATCCGCTCCGGATGACCGGCGCGTACCGCATCGCGGCCGGGCTTTGGCGTCCCCAGCCCCTGGAGATGCACATAGGCGATGCCGCTGGCATCCAGCCCGGCAGCGAGCTGCCGCTTTGAGAAGCCGGGCTTGCGCGACTGCGGCACGGCACGGACGTCCACCAGCAGCTTCACGCCTGCCGCCTTCAACTCGGCCAGCACGTCGTCGATCGTGCATCCCTCATAGCCGATGGTGAGCAGGTCAGGCATCGGTCAGTAGACCGGCGGCCGGATCGGCTCCACGCCGCCCGGCGGGGCCAGACCTTTCTGCTGCATGCACTTCAATGTCGCCTGGCGCTTCGCCCACATCAGGTTCGAACGCGCCGGACCGAGCTGGGTGTAATCCCCCTGATCGCCGCGATAGATCGACCGCACGGTGGGATCCTGATCCGCCTCCCGCTCGCACTGCGCCTGCGGGCTGTTGTCCTTGGCGGCGCAGGCGGTGAGCAGGAGCGCAATAACGAGCCAGCCTTTCACTCGGTCGCCATCCAGTCCTCGATCAGCCGGCGTGCGATGCTGTCGGCGCGCGGCAGCAGGAAGCCGTTCGCCTCGCTGTCGCGGATCTGCTCGCGCGAGAACCAGCGCACGTCGAGCATCTCCTCCGGATCGATGGTGATGGCCTCGCTCAGTCCCTCGCCGTAGAAGCCGAGCATGATGTTGCCGGGGAACGGCCAGGGCTGGCTCGAGTGGTACTGCACCTCGCCGACCTTGATGCCGGATTCCTCGAACACCTCGCGCCGGACCGCCTCTTCCAGTGTCTCGCCCGGTTCCACGAAGCCGGCCAGCGTGGAATACATGTTGGAGCGCGGGAAGCGCTGCGAATGGCCGAGCAGCGCGTGATCGTCGCGCGTCACCAGCATGATCACGGCGGGATCGGTGCGCGGGAAATGCTGCGCCTCGCAGGCGGTGCAGACCATCATGTGGCCGGCGCTGCGCACATCGCACACGCCGCCGCAAACGCCGCAGAACCGATGGCGCGCGCGCCAGTGCATCAGGCCGCGCGCATGCGCCAGGATCGACGCCTCCGGCCGCGCCACGCCCCAGCCCACCGAGCGCAGATCGACGAATGTTCCCAGGTCCTCCGACAGCAACGGCACCGGGTCCTCCGCCGTGCTGATGTCCACCGCGAAGATCGCGAGGCCGTCGTGCAGGCCGAGAAATGCCCATGGGCCGCCTTGCATGCGCAGCGTGTGCGCCATCTCGCCGGAGATGAACACCGCCTCCGGCGCGCCTTCATCCATCCCGCGCACCAGGTTGCGGTTGCGCCACACCGGCACGAACAGCGTGTCGGGGTCGTGCAGCCGCTGTTCGATCCACGTCGGCGTCCTCGCGCCGCATCCCGGCACGGTCGAGCGGGCTCGATGAATAGACGTTCGGGCGGCTGGCCAGGATCAATGTCACGGGATGCGCTCGCTGCTTGGGTTCGGCGAGGCGGGACCGTGCCATGCGGCGGGCAGAGCGGCAACCGCGGATGACTGAGCGTCATCATGGGCAGGAAGGCGGCTGTGCTACAGGACCATGGCCGACGAAGCCGACAGCTATCTGTCCGCGCAGCTACGCCAATCGGAGCCGACGGTGGCGGTCGGCGCCGTGGTGGCGCTGCGGCTGTTCGACGTGGCCTATGCGATAGATCTCGCGCGTGCGGAGGGGCTGCTCGCCGAGCAGGCGCGGACGTCGCGTCGCATCCGGCTCAGTGCGACGCCGCCGAAAGCGATGGCCTTTGGTGTTCCGCCGGTGGCGCTTGAACTCGAACCGGTCAAGCTCGCGCTGGACGGCGAGGATGTGGCAGCGAGCCGCGACCGTCCGGCTGTATGACTTCGGTGCCGTCACGATTGCGTTGCGCATTCCGATCGCTGAATGTGACCTGGGCTGATTTTGTCCGACAGTTGAATGCGGTCGATCGCAGCGTCACGGCGGCCGACGACATGTGGGATCGCCTGCTGAAGCGGGTACGCGAGCTGCTGGGGCCGGCAATGATCCGCGCCGAGGACTCGAGGGTCCAGGAAGACTATCTCATCGGTGTCGTGCATACGTTTGAGCCGAGGCTGACCGCGGCGGCGTTGCGGGACAGCGTCGATCTGGTGCCGTTGCTGTCCGGTGAGCAGCGTCCGCTGTCGGATGGCGCGCGGCATGAGCTGCTGCGCCAGCGCTTCTCGTATTACACCGACGATCTGGTGGTGCTGACCTGGGACCGCGCGTTCGTCTATGAGCCGCGCGGCGACTCCGATGTCCTGGACGTGCTGGAGGTGGCCAACGCGCAGCTGCTGGAGATGCGCTATTACGATGAGCTGCTGGACGATGAACTGCCGCGCATGTACGACCTGGTGGCGAAGGCACGACGGGCGCGCACGTTGCTGGCATCGCGCCGGTTCGCCGAGCTGGCGCGCCGGCTGCACACGCTGGTTGCCGAAGTCACCGAGCTGACCGAGCGCGTAGACAACGCGTTGCAGGTGACCGAGGACGTGTATCTCGCGCGCATCTACGCGTCCGCGCTGGAGCTGTTCCGGGTGCCTGAGGTGAATGCCGCGGTGGAACGCAAGCTCGCGATCATCCGCGACACGTATTCGGCGCTGTACGACGAGAGCCTGGCCAGCCGGACGGAGCTGATGGAGTTACTGATCATCGTCCTGATCCTGGCGGAGATCGTCATCGCCCTGGTAAGGCCGTAGACGATGACGCTGGTCCCCACCTTCGCCACCGCTCCCGGCTTTCTTGGCATTTCGCGCAGCGACCCAGCCGCCGAGTTTGTCGTCGCCGGCGTACCGCTGGATATCGGCACCACCAACCGTGCCGGCGCGCGCGACGGTCCGCACGCCATCCGGCGTGCCAGCCGGATGCTGACCGATGGCGCCCATCCGGAATTCTGGATCGAGCCAGCGACGATGAATCTCGCCGACATCGGCGATCTCCAGCTTGCGCTCGGCGACATACCCGCGAGCCTGCAACTGATCGAGCAACAGGTGGCGGGACTTGGCCATCTGATTGCCCTGGGCGGCGAGCACGGCATCACCCTGCCGCTGCTGCGTGCGCTGTCGCGCCGTGTGGGCGGCAGTCTCGGGCTGGTGCATTTCGACGCGCATGTGGACACCTGGCCGGACAATTTCGGCCAGCGCTTACGGGCACGGATCGGTGTTCTATCACGCGATCGAGGAGCGGCTGGTCGAGCCGCGGCGCATGATCCAGATCGGCATCCGCTCGCCGGTGCAGCGCGAGGTGTGGGACTGGACCGTCGGTCATGGCGTCACCGTGCTGACCGCGCAGGACGTTCACGCGCTCGGTCCCGATGCAGTGGCGCAGCGCATCCGCGACGTGGTCGGCGAGGCGCCGGCCTATCTCAGCTTCGACGTGGACGCGCTGGACCCGGCTTTCGCACCCGGCACCGGCACGCCGGAGATCGGCGGCCTGGCGTCATGGCAGGCGCAGGCGATCCTGCGCCGGCTGCGCGGCGTGGCGTTCGCTGGCATGGACGTCGTTGAGGTCGCGCCGGCCTATGACGTTGCGGAGATCACCGCGCTCGCGGCGGCGACCATGGCGTGGGAGTACCTCGCGCTGCTCGGGTCCGCGCAGCGTCGGATGATATGACCGACAGCAGTCACCACACCATCGATCATCGCATGCCTCTCCAACCATCACAGTCCCTATATGCGCGCTCCCGCTCGGCCGTCGTGGTTGAGCGGCTGCTGACGCATCGCACGTGCCGCGAGCCCCGCACTGAGCATCTTAGGGGCACAGCAACGACGTAACGCGTCCTTTTCGTCTGGCCGGTCCAAGCGTGGGGCCGGGGTCGTTAGGGAGTCGCCTATGTTCGCTGAACGGTTCGCGGCGATGCGAAGTCCTCGCAGCACCGTCTGAGTCTGTCGCCGCGGCGTCATCGCGCGGCGACACCGTCTGTGCGCTCCCCAGCCTGCGAGGATTCTCGCGATGAACCATGTGCGCGTCCGCACCGCCGTGTCGCCTCTGCGCCGCCGCTTCCCCGATGCCGCAACGCCGCTGCCTTCGGTCGACGAACTGATCGCCATGGAGCGGCCGGAGGAGCCGATGCACTGCCTGCGTCCGGCGGTGGTCGAGGCGGCCGCGCGCGATTTCGCCGAGGTGTTTCCGGGCGATGTGCTCTACGCGGTGAAAGCCAATCCGGAGCCGGCGATGCTGCGTGCCGTCCACGCCGGCGGCGTGACGCATTTTGACTGCGCCTCGATCGGCGAGATCGCACTGGTGCGTCAGATGTTCTCCGATGCCTCGATCCATTTCATGCACCCGGTCAAGTCGCGCGGCGCCATCCGCGAGGCGTGGCAGCGCCACGGCGTGCGCGACTTCGTGCTCGACAGCGCCGAGGAGCTGGCGAAGATCCGGCATGAAACGGCTGCGACCTGTGTTGCCGGCGAGCTTGGCCTGATCGTCCGCCTCGCCATGCCGAAGGGACCGGCGGTGCTGGATCTGTCGGGCAAGTTCGGCGCGGAGCCGGCGCTGGCGGCGGAGTTGCTGCGCGCGGCGCGTCCGCATGCGGTGCGTCTCGGGCTCAGCTTCCATGTCGGTTCGCAATGCCTCGAGCCGCTTGCCTGGCGGGATGCGCTGGCCTTGGTCGGGAAGGTGATCCGCGATGCCGGCGTGGCGATCGAGGTGATCGATGTCGGCGGCGGTTTCCCGGTGCGCCTATCCGGATGTGGAGCCGCCGCCGCTCGGTGCATACCTCGCCGAAATCGAGGCAGGCTTCGAGCGTCTCGGCCTGCCGGACGCGCGGCTGTGGGCCGAGCCCGGCCGCGCGCTTGTCGCCGGTGGCGCATCGGTGGTCGTGCAGGTGCAGCATCGGCGCGGCGACGCGCTGTATATCAACGACGGCGTCTACGGCGCGCTGGCGGATGCCGGCCCGCTCGGCTTTCGCTATCCAGTACCGGCTGATCCGCCCCGATGGACCGACGCCATCCGGTGCGTTGGTCGGCTACTCGTTCTTCGGGCCGACCTGCGACAGCGCCGATGCGATGCGCGGACCGTTCCATCTGCCTGCCGACGTGGCCGAAGGAGACTGGATCGAGATCGGCCAGCTCGGCGCCTATGGCGGCTGTCTGCGCACCGCGTTCAACGGCTTCGACCGCGCGCGCCTCGTCGAGGTGCGCGACGGTCCGTTGCTGACGGCGGGAACTCAAGCCGCTCGCGAAGGCGCGTCCTTTGAGACAAGGCCACTTGCCAGCCGTGCACGCAAATCCGCCACCGACATCACATGCGCCGTCGAGGCAGCGAGTGCCTTGACACAGTGGCTTTGAGCGGTTGGGGACGAGGCGTGTTCCGGGCCGTCAGTCAGCGGGGATGAAAGCCTGGGCGTACAGCCGCAATCGACCCAAGTTGGCCGCAGTCCTCCCAATCGAGCGATCTCGGAACCGGACATTCAGGAGCGACGCGCTCCGACTTCTCTGCGCCCAAGGCGGTCGTTCCAGGCCACCTTGTCGTCGCTCGAATGCAGACGTTCGCTCAAGTGTGGTGGTAGCTGCTCAGATGTCTGCTGCGCGTGGGAAGCAGACCTTTGAGCACAATTCGTAAGCCTTTACGTGGAGTACAGTCCCGGAGTTTCTAGGATTGCCGTAGGGCATTGGGCAACATCGAGGGAACTGTCGAGAAACTTCGAGCCTCGCGGCACCAGAAGCGGTGGTCCATTGCCGGACCCGTCCCGCTCAGCTCGCGAGCTTGCACACCTTGGCGAAAGGGCTAAGGCCGAGCCATGCTTGCATGTCGGAGGCGAGCCGGCGATCGCCGGTCAGCATCATCCGCTGAGCGCCTTGAGCAGCTCGAATATTGTCCAAGCCCATCCAGATCGCTGTCATCGTGCGCAGATCAGTCGAGACATAGAGGTCGACGTCGAACCCGGGATCGACTGAGCAAAGATCGACTTCGGTGTTCGGCGCCACCAACAGCCACCATGATCGCTGCGCCGGTGGTAACTCCGGATATAGGAACTGGATCACGCTGCGGCGCTTCGGCATCGGGGTCGGATCGAGGTTGCGGCGCATGTCCCACATCAGCAGCGATACGTCGAGATGCTGCAGCGAAAGCTCGGTCTCGACCCAACGCTGTCCCCAAACTCCGAACGCCTCCACCAAGGGCTCGAGTTCGCGGCCTGCCTTGGTCAGGTGATATTCGAATACGCCTGGTTCGGTAGGCGATGGCGCGCGGCAAACGATGCCGCCCGCCTCGAGATCCTTTAGCCGCTGCGAGAGAAGCGCGGGCGACATCCGCGGGACGCCACGCCGCAGATCGTTGAATCGTGTGGATCCGGCGACAAGTTCGCGCAGCAGCACGACGGTCCAGCGCGTGCACAAGATTTCCGCGGCCATCGCCACTGGACAGAATTGCTTGTAGCTGCCCTGCGTCATGAATTCCTCCGAGACGAACGCGCGGCAGATTAGGCCCGTGCGACGCATCGGCCTAGTTCAGTTTCTGTATCGGGTCGATTCAGTTCCTGAACTGGCGGCGACGAGGGCGTCCTGAGAGGTTCCGCACCCCCGCCAATCCCGGCGGAGCCAAGCAGAAGGACCGCTTCCATGCCCCTCGTCGACATCCAAGTCATCAAGGGCGTTTTCACGCCCGAGCAGAAGACCACCATGATCTCCAAGGTCACCGACGCCATGGTCCAGGTGGAGGGTGAAAACATGCGTCCCGTCACCTGGGTGCGCGTGCAGGAGATCGAGGACGGCCAATGGGCGATCGGCGGCAACCCGCTGACTGCAAGCGCCGTGAAGGCAATGGCCGCCGCCAAGTAGCGGTGGCTCAGCCCCACCCCCGGCCCGCCCCCCAGGGGCGGGCGGGGGGAATGGGCTAGGGGCGCCGGCGCACTCGAAAGAGGATCAGGGCGTGCGACACGAAGGGCCGCGACAGGTGCACGATATCCAATGGTCCTCATCTTTCAATCTGGGGGTCTCTATCGAAACGTGCGGGTTTCCACCGAAGAGCCGGCCGCACGGGCGCTGTAGCCATGACCTCGGCAACACACGTCAACCGCAGGAGGTAAGTTATGCCAGTCAACTTGATCGCCGATATTAAGGTCACTGACGACGCGGGTTCGTCGTGTCCGAAGTGAATAGAGACCGAGCCGCGCGAAGGGTGGTCGAGACCGACTACCTAATTGTCGGCGCAGGCGCGCTTGGCATGACGTTCGCCGACCAACTGCTCACCGACACCGACGCCTCAATCGTCATCGTAGATCGGCATCACATGCCGGGCGGCCATTGGAACGATGCTTACCCCTTCGTTCGACTGCACCAGCCATCGGCTTTCTATGGTGTCGGATCGCGGCAACTGGGGTCCAACCGCATTGAGGCTGCAGGGTTCAACCGCGGCTATTTTGAGCTGGCCTCCGGCACCGAAGTCCTGAGCTATTTTGACGCACTGATGCGGGAGCGATTCCTTCCGTCCGGGCGGGTCCAGTATTTTCCAATGTCTGAATACGATGACGCCGGCCAGATAATGTCGTTGCTGTCAGGCGAGACCCGCGACGTCGCGGTCGGCAAGAAGGTCGTGGATGCGAGCTATTTCCAGACATCGGTCCCCGCGACGCACACCCGCCCGTATCAGGTCGCGGACAACGTCCGTGTGGTCGCGCCCAACGCCTTACCGAAGATCGCGCCCTCGCACCGGCGCTTCACCATTGTCGGCGCCGGCAAGACCGCGATGGATGTCGGGGTCTGGTTGTTGCAGTCGGGAGCACCGCCGCAGGCGATCCGTTGGATCGTACCGCGCGATTCCTGGCTCATCAATCGCGAGACGACCCAGCCAGGGGATGATTTCTACCACCGGTTCATGGCTGGACGGGTTGCCCAAATGGAGGCGGCCGCAGAAGCGTCCGCGGTCGCGGACTTGTTTCTGAGGCTGGAACGTGGCGGTCACATGCTGCGGATCGACCCGTCCGTCATGCCGACCATGTATCGCAGCGCCACGATATCCGCTGGCGAAGTCGAGGCGCTCCGCTGCATCAAGAATGTTGTACGCTTTGGAAGGGTTAAGCGCATCGAGCGCGCGGCCGTCGTCCTAGAGGGCGGCGAAGTCGAGGCCACCGCAGAGGATCTTTATGTCGATTGCACCGCCAGCGCGTTGGGGAGGCGTCCCACGCGGCCGGTCTTCGAGGACGGCAGAATCACGATTCAGACCGTGCGCGCGGCTCTGTTCTGCCTGAGTGCCGCCTCGATCGCGCATGTGGAAGCCCGATTTGACGACGACGCGCTGAAGAACCGGCTTTGCCCTCCACTGGCGCTCCCGAACTCATGCGAAGACTGGTTGCCGATGACGCTGGGCGAATTGAGGGTCCAGAAGCAGTGGGCTGACGATCCAGCCCTTCGGCAATGGGTGTCCGAGCACAGGCTAACGGGATCGAATCTACGTTCCAAACGAACGGACAGGCCGCTCGATCCCGAGGCCAAGGCTATTCGGGACCGCCTGTCGTTGGCCACCCCCCGCGCCATCGCAAACCTCGAGCGACTGATGGCGTTGTAACGACAACCCACCGAAGCAGACCTAGCCCCGATTACCACCATTTGGTCGAATGCCGATTTTGCAGCCCGGCTTTACGATCAGCAAATTGGCTTCCGGTAATATCACCACCCCGGAACGCATGGCCATGCTGGCAGGTGCGCTATCTCAGGTGGGATTGCCGGAGTAAAGTCCCCTGGTGAAGTACCGCCGCGTCGGTTGGCATCTGACGCGCGGGTTATCCGGGAGGAGGACACAATGGCACAGACGTATGAGCTGATACGCGATTTTCTCAAATTGCCTGACGGAGAAAAGTTCGGGCTGGTCAGCAGGGTGGCGACCGATTTGCAGGACCGCGTCTACGTCTTCCAGCGCAAGAACCCCCCGGTCGTGGTGTTCGACCGTGACGGGAAGTACCTCGGCGCCTGGGGCAGCGGCGAGGTCACGGACCCGCATGGTCTGAAGATCGTCGACGACGTTGTCTATACCACCGATCGCTCTGACTCGGTCGCGAAGTCGTTCACCTTGGATGGCAAACCCCTGCTGGAACTCGGTGAGCGAGGCGTGCACTCCGACACCGGATGCAAAGGGTCTCCGTGGCTGGCGGAACGCGCGGCAGGACCGTTCAATCATCCGACCGAGATGATGGCGCATCCCAACGGCGACATCTACGTGACCGACGGCTATCGCAACTCGCGTGTGCATCGCTTTACGCGCGACGGCCGGCTTGTCACGTCATGGGGCACGCCGGGCAAGGCGCCAGGAGAATTCCATTTGCCGCACAGCATCGCGTTCGACGCTGAAGGCAGGCTGTACGTGGCCGACCGGTCGAACAAGCGAATCCAGATCTTCTCTCCTGACGGCGACTATCTCGGCATGTGGACCGGCATGGGCGGCCCGAACGACATCACGCGCGGCAAGGATGGCAACTACTACATTGCCGAGCAGGAGGACGGCGACAAGCCGGCTTATGTCTGCGTGCGCGATGCGACGGGCAACGTGCTCGCGCGCATGGAAAGCCGCCATGTCCACGGCGTCGGCGTGGATTCGCGCGGTGACATCTACGCCGGATTGACCGTGGACCGCAGCGTCGACAAGTTTGTGCGAACCGCCTGAGCGCAACCCCGAGGAGGAACTGCAATGCCGTTCTATGAAAGAGGCGACGTCCGCATCCGCTACGAAGAGGCCGGCTCCGGTTTTCCCGTGCTGTTCATCCCCGGCGGCGGGCTGAACTCGAACATCTCCTCCCTCACCGGCTTCGGGCCGTTCAATGCGATGGAGGAGTTTAAGGGCGAGTATCACTGCATCACGATGGACCTGCGCAACGCCAACGGCGGCCAGTCCTCAGGTCCGCTCGAGATCGACCGCCCGTGGGATGCTTACGCCGATGACCAGCTCGGCCTGATGGATCATCTGGGCATCAGGGAGTTCATGGTGATGGGCTTCTGCATCGGCGGCCCATTCATTTGGAACCTTTTGAAGCGGGCGCCCGATCGCATCGTCGCCGCCGTGCTGGCGCAACCCAGCGGATACCGACCGGAGATCCCCGACCTGTTCTACCAGAACAACATCAAGGGCTGGGGCCCGCAGCTGTGCGAGCGCAGACCGGATATCACGATGGCGATGGTCGATGCTTTCCTGAACAAGATGTACCGCTCCAATGCCGACTTCGTCTTCACCGTGACGCGCGATTTCGTGCGCTCCTGCAAGACGCCGATCCTGGTCCTCCCAGACGACGTGCCGGCGCATCCTTACGCGGTAGCCATCGAGTTAGCGCGTCTCGCGCCGAATTCCCAGGTGAGCATCTATCCGTGGAAGGAGACCAAGGAGCAGACTGCCGAAGCGCTGCGCCACGTCCACACGTTCCTGCGCGAACATGCGCCTGTGACGGCTGCCGAGTAGGCAGTAAGGAAGGAAGGTTTAATCGCAGATGTAGAAGCAGATTCACGCAAAACACGCAGATAGTTCATTCTCTCTATTTGCGTGTTTTGCGTGCATCTGCCTCTTATCTGCGTTTAATGCTTTCTTGTTATGGCGGTGGCGGCGCGACGGCGCCCGGAGCAACGGATCCGATCAGCCACTCGCGAAACAGCGCGATCTTCGGCGTGTCCGCGGTCGCCTCAGGGGCCACGATGTAGAACCCCGCATCCGCCGGCAGCACGACATTGAACGGCACCACGAGGCGGCCGGCGGCAATGTCGGCCTCGACGAAGCGGGTGCGGCCGAGCGCGACGCCCAGGCCATCGACCGCCGCCTGAATTGCCATGAAGCTCTGGTCGAAGCTCAGACCGCGCCGCGTCGCGAGCGAGACCGGCAGGCCGGCGGCGGTCAGCCAGAGCTGCCAGTCCTCGCGTGACGCCGTCGCGTGCAGCAGGGTGTGGTCCGCGAGGTCCTCGGGCGTTCGCAGCGGCTTCTCGCCCGTGACCAGCGAGGGGCTGCACACCGGGAACATGTCCTCGGCCATCAGCCAGTCCGTGCGCAGTCCCGGCCAGTTGCCACGGCCATAGCGCACCGCCATGTCCACTTCGTCGCGCTGGAAATCCACCAGGTGCGACGAGGTGGTGATGCGCACCTCGATGCCGGGGTTGGCGTCCTGGAACGCGGCCACGCGTGTGACCAGCCATTTGGCGGCGAGCGAGGCCGTCGTGCTGACGGTGAGCAGCCCTTCTCGCTCCGGCCGGCGCAATCGTTCCGTCGCGCGCCGCAGGTCCTCGAACGCACCGCGCACCGCGGGCAAATAGGACTCTGCCTCACGAGTCAGCTCCAGCGCGCGATTGCGGCGCACAAACAGGGGAATGCCGAGCTGCTCCTCCAGTCGGCGGATCAGGTGGCTGATCGCGGTCTGGGTGACATTCAGCTCGTCCGCGGCGCGGGTGAAGCTGAGGTGTCGCGCCGCCGCCTCGAAGGCGCGCAGCCCGGTGAGCGAGGGAAGGGTCGCCATGACCCCAATCTAGCATGAGCCTGTGTCATGCGAAGGCTGACAAACTATCCTTTGTCCCGCCCCAAGCGCAGGGCCACTTTCCGCTCAGTTCTCAATGAGAGGAGCAACGGCCATGGCCGGGCTTGCCACTACATCCCTGATAAATTCTCAGCCGCTGGCGGCGCGGCCGTGGGGCGACGGGCGCCGGAGCCTGTTGGCGCGGATCGCCTCGACACTGAGCCTCTGGCGTCAGCGAAGCCGCGAGAGGCGCGCTCTGGCCGGCCTGACCGAGCGCGAGCTGGCGGATTTCGGCGCCTCAACCGCCGATGTGTACCGCGAGCTTTCCGTCCCGTTCTGGCGCGCATTGCCGCCGTGCTGAGGCCGCTGCCAATCCCACCCCGAGGAGGACAGAACCATGAACGGTGACCGCGTTGACCACCTGCCTCATGTCGAGGCGACATTGAACTATCTGGCTCCGATGACCGAGCGCCCGCGCAACTACACCTTCGATCCCCCGCCCGGCGTGCCGCGTTCGAACTCTGAGCGCGAGACGCACACCGTCGCGATCCACGATGTGCGTCCCGTCATTGACGACGTCACGCTCGACCGCGAGGGCTTCGCGGTGCTGCGCAACGCGAGCGCGGTCCACGACTTCTGGGACGAGGACGAGGTGCGCCGGGTCTACTATCCGGAAGTGCAGCGCGCGATCGCCGAGGCGACCGGCGCCAGCAAGGTATACATCTTCGACCATACGCTGCGTCGACGCGTGCGCGGCACGGCCGATCGGGTCCCTGGAACGCCCCGTCAGCCCGCGACCGGTGTGCATGTCGATCATACGGCGACGTCCGGACCGCAGCGGGTGCGCGACTTCTTCGGCGATGAAGCCGAGGAGCTGCTGCGCGGCCGCGTGCAGGTGATCAACCTATGGCGGCCGATCCGTGGTCCGTTGCGCGATGCGCCGCTCGCGGTGTGCGACGCCGGCTCAGTTGCGCCTGGCGATCTTGTGCCGTCGGATCTGGTGTACCAGAACCGCGTTGGCGAGACCTACGGCGTCACCTACAATCCTGCGCATCGCTGGTTCTATGTTCCCGAGATGCAGCCCGACGAAGCCCTGCTGCTGAAGTGCTTCGATTCAGAAACCGATGGCCGGGCCCGCTTCGCACCGCACACGGCGTTCGAAGACCCGACCGCGCCGGCGGATGCGCTGCCGCGCGAAAGCATCGAGATCAGAACGCTGGTCTTCCACGAGGCGTGATGACCAGGGCGGCGGGTTCAGTGCTCGCCGCCCATCCCTTTGCCATTGCCGATCATCGCCAGCACCTCGCGCCGCGTCGTCGGGTCGTCGCGGAACGCGCCCAGCATGCGGCTGGTCACCATCGTCACGCCAGGCTTGTGCACGCCGCGCGTGGTCATGCACTGGTGCGCCGCCTCGATCACCACCGCGACGCCGCGCGGCTCCAGCACCTGCTGGATCGTGTTGGCGATCTGCGCGGTCAGCTTCTCCTGGATCTGCAGCCGCCTCGCATAGGCATCCACCACGCGCGCCAGCTTGCTGATGCCGACCACGCGGCGGTGCGGCAGATAGGCGACGTGCGCGCGGCCGATGATCGGCACCATGTGATGCTCGCAATGGCTTTCCAGGCGGATGTCGCGCAGCAGCACGATCTCGTCGTAGCCGTCGGTCTCCTCGAAGGTGCGTTCCAGCAGCGCGACCGGATCGATCGCGTAGCCGGCGAAGAACTCCTCATAGGCGCGCGCGACGCGGGCGGGCGTATCGACCAGTCCCTCGCGCGACGGATCGTCGCCGGCCCAGCGGAGCAGAGTGCGGATGGCCGCCTCGGCCTCCTCGCGTGTCGGTCGGTCGGTCGAGGCTTCGGTTGCCGCGCGGGCGACAGGCGTGACGATGTTCACCGCGCAATTCCTCCCAGGAGGGTGTGAAGGGAAGCGGCGCAATACCTGACGCCGCCGGTCGGGATATAAGGCTGGCCAGCCGGGCACACAACCCGGTTGGCGGTTAATGCACCCTACCGCTCTGGTGCGGGCTGTCCAGACTGAACGCCGGGATGGCCACGTCGAAGTTCTCGCCGGAGGACGGCACCACCATGTGGTAGGCGCCCACCATGAAGCCCGACGGCGTGTCGAGCGGCGTGCCCGAGGTGTATTCGAAGCTCTCGCCCGGCTCGAGCAGCGGCTGCTCGCCGACCACGCCGGCGCCGTGCACGTGCTGCGTGCGTCCGCGCGCGTCGGTGATCTGCCAGGTGCGGCGCAGCAGCTGCACCGGCTCGCGCCCCTGGTTCTCGATCTTCACGCGATAGGCCCAGACGAAGTGGCTGTCGTCCGGCTCCGACTGGTCCTCCAGATAGAAGGACCGCACGGTGACGCGGACGCTGCGCGTGATCTTTGAATAGGCTTCCGCCATGGCACGACCGGTTCGCTTGGGAGTGGGCGATTCAAGGCGAGAGGAGGGCGCGTTGTCCAGTAGAGCGGCCTGATGGTCGTGCACGGCGGCGATGCCTTCGCATCGAAGAATCCATTATTCTGCGGCCTGCGGCCGTCGCGACGTCGCTGATCGTGGCCAGCGCCTGCGCCAGATCGTCCTTCATGTCCTCGACATCCTCCAGCCCGACCGACAGCCGGATCACGCCATCGGTGATGCCAAGCTTCGCGCGCTCCTCGGCACCGATGCGCATATGCGTGGTGGTGGCCGGGTGCGTCGCCAGCGACTTCGAATCACCAAGATTGTTCGACACCGCGATCAGACCGAACGCGTTCATCACGCTGAACGCCGCGTCCTTGCCGCCCGCCACCTCGAACGTCACGACCGTGCCGCCCGCCGTCATCTGCTGCAGTGCCAGCGCCTGCTGCGGATGATCGGCGCGCGTCGGATACCAAACGCGCGTCACCTCCGGCCGCGCCGCCAGGAATTCGGCGATCGCCACGGCGCCGCGGCATGCGGCATCGACACGCAGCGCCAGCGTCTCCAGCCCCTTCAGCAGCACCCAGGCGTTGAACGGCGACATCGCCGGGCCGGTGTTGCGGATGAATGGCTGCAGCGTCTCGTTGACCCACTTCCGGCTGCCCAGCACCGCGCCGCCGAGCACGCGCCCCTGGCCGTCGATGTGCTTGGTGCAGGAATACACCACCACATCGGCGCCGAACTTCAGCGGCTGCTGCAACAGCGGCGTGGCGAACACGTTGTCCACCACCACGATCGCGCCCGCCGCATGCGCAAGATCGGCGACCGCGCGCAGATCGACCAGCTCCAGCATCGGGTTCGACGGCGTCTCCAGCAGCACGAGCTGTGCCGGCCGCGACAGCGCCGCGCGCCATTGCGCGAGATCGGCGCAATCGACGAACTCGGTCGCGATGCCGAACTTCGGCAGCAGCGTCGAGACGATCCAATGGCACGAACCGAACAGCGCGCGCGACGCCACCACGCGGTCGCCGGCCTTCAGATGCGCGAGCAGCGCCGCATTCACCGCCGCCATGCCGGTCGCCGTGGTGCGGCAGGCTTCGGCGCCCTCGATCAGGCAGAGCCGCTCCTCCAGCATCGACAGCGTCGGGTTGGCGAAGCGCGAATACTGGTAGTGATCGACCGTGCCGGCGAACGTGCCCTCGGCCTGTTCGGCGCTGTCATAGACGTAGCCGGACGTGAGGTACAGCGCCTCGGCGGTCTCGCCGAACGAGCTGCGCTGCACGCCGCCTTGCACGAGCTGGGTGGCGGTACGGTAGCTGGCGGGATTGGTGGTCATTGTCTGGGCCCTTCTGAACAGTTGGCCCGACCGATGGAGCAGCTTGAGCCCGAAAGATGGGGCTGTCCGCTGGCCTCTTTAGCGCGCTTGTTTCACCTCGCCGCAATCCGGCCGGACAAATCGCGAGGGCCGGGGCGATCCCGGCGGGCGCACCCTAAAGCGATGCCGATTGCCCCGT
This sequence comes from uncultured Alphaproteobacteria bacterium, assembly GCA_963776505.1. Classification (GTDB taxonomy): domain Bacteria; phylum Pseudomonadota; class Alphaproteobacteria; order Acetobacterales; family Acetobacteraceae; genus JAMXLO01. The sequence goes on along the minus strand of CAVZNH010000053.1, from coordinate 16,940 downwards.
CAATCCACCAGCAGTCCTGGGGTCGCTGAGTTTTGGCGCGACCCCTCGGTTGCGAGCGACTTGAATGGACCGACAGTGGCCATTCACGATATCGGAGACATTGACGTCGTTGGACGCATGGCTACCGTTTGGATGGTGCCTGAATGTAACAACAAGGGAGGCGGCCCATGCCATCACAAACCTACAAGGCCGCGCAGGCCTTTCTGCTCGACCACCTGACGGACCCGTGCGTGGCGGCAGAGCAATTCCGCTGGCCGGAACTCGACTGTTTCAACTGGGCACTCGACTGGTTCGATGCAGAGCTGGCCGCCGGTCCATTTCGCCATAATGCGGCTTTGCACATCCTCGGCGAGCATGCGGAGGAAGTGAGCTTCGCCGAAATGGCCGCGCGGTCCAACCGAGTGGCCAACGGGCTGCGCCAGATCGGTGTGCGCCGCGGCGACCGCATTCTGCTGATGCTGGGGAATGTCGCGCCACTATGGGAGACCATGCTGGCGGCGATGAAACTCGGCGCCGTGGTAATCCCGTCCACCCTGCTGCTGACAGAAGAGGACCTTGCCGAGCGGGTCGCCCGCGCTCGCATTGGCACTCTGATCGTACCAGCGGCCGAGACCGAGAAATTTGCCAATGCCGACCCACGAATCCGACGCATCTGCACTGGCGCTCCACCATCGGGCTGGCTCTCATTCGACACGTTGCGCGATGCACCCGCAGCGTTCACACCGGACGGTGAGACCCATGCTGACGACCCGATGCTGCTGTATTTCACCTCCGGCACGACATCGAAGCCGAAGATGGTGCTGCACAGCCACCGCAGCTATCCCGTCGGCCATCTCGCTACAATGTACTGGGTCGGTGCAAAGCCTGGCGACATCCATCTGTCGATTGGTGCGCCCGGCTGGGCGGGGCACACGTTCTTGGCGTTCTTTGCACCGTGGAACGCCGGCGCGACGATCATGATGCTGAACCAGCCGCGGTTCGATGCGCGGGCGCTCCTCGACACGTTGGTCGAGCGAAAGGTGACCAGCTTCTTCGCCCCGCCGACCGTATGGCGGATGTTGCTACAGGAGGACCTGCGCGCCTGGTCCGTGGTGCTGCGCGAGGTGGTAGCCGCAGGCGAACCACTCAACCCCGAAGTGATCGAGCAGGTCCGGCGTGCCTGGGGTCTGACGGTGCGCGATGGTTGGGGCCAGACCGAACTGACCGTTCAGATCGCGAATACGCCTGGCCAGGAGATCGACGTTGGCGCGATCGGCCGGACGTTGCCCGGATGCATGGTGACCGTGCTGGATGACGAAGGCCAGGAGGCGGAGGAAGGCGAGCTTGCCTTGCCGATGACGCCACGTCCGCCCGGCCTCATGCTCGGCTACTTGCAGGACGATGGCTCGCTGCAACCGGTTGAGGGCAAGTATTATCGCAGCGGCGATGCCGTGCGCCGCAGCCCCGACGGGGTCTTCACCTATATCGGCCGGGTGGATGACGTCTTCAAATCGTCCGACTACCGCATCAGCCCGTTCGAACTGGAGAGCGTGCTGATCGAACATGAGGCGGTTGTCGAGGCTGCTGTCGTGCCGAGCCCCGATCGCTTGCGGCTCGCAGTGCCGAAGGCCTTTATTGCCATAGCAGCTGGTCACCAGCCGGACCGCGACACGGCGCTGTCGATCTTCCGTCACATCCGCGCGCGTTTGGCACCCTACAAACGAATACGCCGGATTGCCTTCACCGAGCTACCGAAGACTATTTCCGGAAAGATCCGTCGTGTCGAATTGCGTCGTGCCGAAGCGGCAAGGCGCGATGGAGTGGCGCTGCAAGACGAGTACCGCGAGGAGGATTTCAAGGAATTGGGTTGAAATCCGTCCGCTCATCTCCGGGCTCGTACCATGCCGCGGACTGCGTCTATGACCCGGAATATTAATCTAGATCAATCAGCTGCATCAAAGACGCAGCCGACCCACGGCGCATAAGCTCCCCTCCAAACAAGCGGGAACCTCAATCGGACTGGCAAGCCAAGCCCGCGCGGATGCGTCGCGTTGCGCAGACGCATGATCGGCCAGTCGCACAGGGAGTGAATGTCCATGTCAGCAGCACCTGCCATGGTGTGGTCGCGCGTACCCGCCAGCCACCTCCTGGGACGCAAGCTCGACAGCATCCCGTTCAGCCCATACCACGTTGTGCTCATCGTGGTGCTCGGGTTCGTTGGCTTTATCGAAGGCTACGACCTGGCGCTCAGCGGCTCTCTGCTGGTGCTGGCCAAACAGCCGCTGAACCTGGACCCAGACCAGATCCGCGCCCTCGCCGTGTGGCCGACCTTCGTCGTCGTCCTCGGTGGTTTTGCGGCCGCTGCCATGTCGGATCGCATCAGCCGGGTGGCTGTGATGCAGGTCGGTGTCGTCATCACCACGCTGTGCACTCTGCTGATCTTGTGGGCGCAGGATTTCACGCAACTGCTGGTGCTGCGCCTGGTCACCGGCATCGGGCTCGGCTTCACGATCTCGGCGCCGTTTCCGATCGCAGCCGAGCTGATGCCGGCGCAACACCGGCGCACCTACGCCGGTATCTACGAGGTCATGCTCGCCAGCGCGTTCACGCTGCTGCCCTTCGTCGGCTTCATCCTCGCCGATCACCCGAACGGTTTCCGTCTGGTTGGATTGCCTGGTGGCGTCACCTTGTTCGTCGCACCCGTGCTCATCTACTTCCTGATCCCCGAGAGCCCACGCTGGCTGCTGCGGCGCGGCCGGGTTCAGGATGCGGTCGACACGGTCAACCTGGTGATCCGCCGATGCGGCAACCGGGTTGCGCCAATGACGACGGACGAGCTTGGGTCACACCCTGAACTCCAGCCAGACGTGCTCCCTTCCTTCTGGAAACTGTTCGCACCCGGCCAGATCCGCTGGACAACTGTCGGCATACTGTGCGGCATCGCCGCCGGCACGGCCTACTACCTGATCGCGATCCTGCTGCCGAAAGCCTTGGTCGATCAGGGGGCCGCAGTCGCGGTGAGCTTTGGCCTGAGCTCGCTGGTGTTCGCGGCGAGCATCCCGGGCAAGCTGTTCAACGGCTACATGATGGAGATCGTTGGCCGGCGCTGGACGATCACCGGTTCGTTCGTGCTGGCGATCCCCGGCCTGATCATGATGATGACGGCGCACCAGATGGGCTCCGCCTCGACGATCGTCTTCGAGGTGGGAACCCTGATCACCGGCTTCACCGTGCTCTCCGCGTTCCCTGCGGTGCGCATGTACCTGTCCGAGCAATTCCCAACCGCGCTGCGCGGGCGCGGGCATTTCTTCGGCGAGTCATTCGGGCGCGTGTTCGCCGGGGTGATCGCACCGTACCTGATGGCGTCGCATACCGGCTCACCGGCGATATTCTTCGGCTCGATGATCGGCGTGGTCGCAGTCGGCGCCTGCATTCCCCTGATGTTCGGTCGGGAGACACTCGGCAACCTCGAGACCTTCACCGAGAGAGTGCCCGAGCTGGCCTGACACACTTACTGCAGCACGGGCGGTCCGGCGGCCGCGTCGAACAGATCGACCGGACGAAATCGGCCGAGATACGATCGATCGAAGTCCGCCAGCGCCGACAGTGCCTCGACGTCCTTCACGATCACCCGGTGCGCGTCGATGCGCACCAGGTCGTCGTCGCGCAATTGCCGCAGCGTGCGGTTCACATGCGGGACGCTGAGACCCAGCGCGTCGGCCAGCAGTTCCTGGGTCAGCGGCATCGGGAATGAACATTCGTCGCCGCGACCGATGCTCTGAAACCGGACCAGCAATTCGAGCAGGAAGTGGGCAACGCGCTCGAGTGCCGACCGCCGGCCGACATCCGTCAGATGCTCAATGTATATCGCTGCCTCGGAGGCGAACGACCAGAAGATCGCAGTCGCCAACCGCGGTTGCGTCTTGAACAGACTGCCGAGTACCGGCAACGGGATGCAGGCCAGCACCGTATCGGTGAGAGCGCTGATCGAGTACGGCGCGCTGTCGAAGAAACACGCGGGAAAGCCGATGAGGTCCCCTGGCAGCGCGATGTCCAGCACCTGACGACGGCCATCGCGGAGTATCCGGTAGCGGACCGAAATACCCTCGATGGTCACCAGCAGCCCACCGTATCGGCGCCCCTGGGTGATAATTTCCCGGTTGTGCCGAACCACTCTTGTGGTCGACTGGAGTTCCTCCAGGACCTCGATCTCAGCGGACGACAGACTGACGAACCGCGCCAGCCTCTGTACAAGCGACGACCTGACGACGGCCTTCGCGCTCGGCGACTGCGTTGTCATGGCCGCTCCCCTCTGACGGTTTGCCCGGACGGATCAGGCGGCAGGTCAGCCTATAGCCGTACCTGCCCCCGAACCGATCCTGACATGCTCGTGATGCCCTCTTGCCTCTCCGGGTCATGCCGGGCGAAGGCCCGGTATCCACGTCTTGTCAGTCCTGGCCTCGGCACAGACGTGAACCGTGATGGCTCCGCACGCTCTACAGAATGAAGCGGCTCAGATCCCCCTTCTGCGCCAGGGGCGCCACCCGCTCGTTCACATAGGCCGCGTCAACCGTGATCGTCTCGCCCGCCTTGTCGGTGGCGGTGAAGCTGATCTCCTCCAGCAGCCGCTCCAGCACCGTGTGCAGCCGCCGCGCGCCGATATTCTCCACCCGGTCATTGATGTCGGCCGCCAGCTCCGCCAGCGCATCCACCGCGTCGTCGGTGAATACCAGATTGACCTTCTCGGTTCCCAGCAGCGCGGAAGACTGCTTCAGCAGCGAGTGCTCCGGCTCGGTCAGTATCCGCCGCAGATCGGCGCGCGACAGTGGTGCGAGCTCCACGCGGATCGGCAACCGGCCTTGCAGCTCGGGCAACAGATCGGACGGCTTCGCCAGATGGAACGCACCCGAGGCGATGAACAGCACATGGTCGGTTCTCACCGTGCCATACTTCGTGCTGACCGTGGTGCCCTCGATCAGCGGCAGCAGGTCGCGCTGCACGCCTTCGCGTGAGACGTCGCCACCCCGGAACCCGCCCTCGATGGTGCGCGCCGCCACCTTGTCGATCTCGTCGATGAACACGATGCCGTTGTTCTCGGCATGTGACACCGCATCCTTGGTGAGCCGGTCGTTGTCGAGCAGCCGGTCGGCTTCCTCCTCCTGCAGCATGCGACGCGCCGCCTCGACGGTGAGCTTCCGCTTCTGCGTCGGTCGGCCGCCGCCGAACATGCCCTTCATCATCTCGCCGATGTTGATCACCTGCCCCGGCGGCATGCCTGGAATATCGAGCTGACCGATCGGCATGCCACCCGACTGGGAGACCTCGATCTCGATCTCCTTCTGCTCGAATTCGCCATTGCGCAGCATGCGGCGGAACTTCGAGCGCGTGTCGGCCGCCGCACCGTCGCCCACCAGCGCAGTGATCAGCCGCTCCTCCGCCGCCAGCTCGGCCTGCGCCTGCACCTCCTTGCGAGACGCCTCGCGCAGCATGTTGATGCTGGCCTCGACCAGATCGCGCGCGATGCTCTCCACATCCCGCCCGACATAGCCCACCTCGGTGAACTTCGTCGCCTCCACCTTGAGGAAAGGCGCCTGCGCAAGCTTCGCCAGCCGGCGCGCGATCTCTGTCTTGCCGCAACCGGTCGGACCGATCATCAGGATGTTCTTGGGTACAACTTCCTCGCGCATCTCCTCCGGCAATTGCTGCCGCCGCCAGCGGTTGCGCAGCGCGATCGCGACCGCACGCTTGGCATCGGTCTGCCCGACGATGAAGCGATCGAGTTCAGAGACGATCTCGCGCGGCGAATAGGTAGGGACTTCCATTTATAAGGTCTCGAATATGATGTTGTTGTTGGTGTAGACGCAGATGTCGGCGGCAATCTTCATGGCGCGCCGAGCGATCTCCTCAGCCGACATTCCCTCCACCGCCATCAGCGCACGCGCTGCCGACAGTGCATAGTTGCCGCCGGAGCCGATGCCGATGACGCCGTCCTCCGGCTCCAGCACATCGCCGGTGCCGGTCAGCGTAAAGCTGCGGTCCTTGTCGGCCACCGCCATCATCGCCTCCAGCCGGCGCAGGTAGCGGTCGGTGCGCCAGTCCTTCGCCAGATCGACGCAGGCGCGTTCGAGCTGGCCGGGAAACCGCTCCAGCTTGCTCTCCAGCCGTTCGAGCAGGGTGAACGCGTCGGCAGTCGCACCGGCGAACCCTGCCAGAACCGCCCCGCCGGCGCCGATCCGACGCACCTTGCGAGCGTTGCCCTTGACGATGGTCTGACCCATCGAGACCTGGCCGTCTCCGGCCATCGTTACGTGTCCATCCCGCCTGACGCACAGGATGGTGGTGCCGTGCCACCCGGTAGGGTCGGCCGCGGCGTTCATGATGTTCTGCATGACGGCCCTAGATGGCGTGGCTTACCGCCGTTCACAAGGTTGCGCCTTGACGCATGCCAGCCTAGGCCCTCCATCGGGTTGAAGCCACCAACGAGGGACACATGGAAAGCAGCGCCGCTCAGCTCGCAGCCAGACTGGATCGGCTGCCGATGGCCCGGCACATCTGGTACCTGGTCACGCTGATCTCCCTCGGCGGCTGCTTCGAGCTCTACGACCTGTTCCTCACCGCCTACATCGCCCCAGGGTTGAACCGCGCGGGCTATTTCACCCCAGAGTCACTCGGCGTCTTCAATGCCCTGGGCCCGTATCACGTGGCCGGTATCGGCACATTCGTCTTCGCCCTGTTCGCCGGCCTGTTCGTAGGCGCGATCTGCCTGGGCCACGTGGCCGACCAGTACGGCCGCCGCACCGTGTTCACCTTCTCGCTGGTCTGGTACTCGATCACCACCGCCATCATGGCGTTCCAGACATCGGGCTTCGCCGTCGATCTTTGGCGCTTCATTGCCGGCATCGGCATCGGCGTCGAACTCGTGACGATCGACACCTATGTCGCCGAACTGGTCCCGCTGACCCATCGCGGCCGCGCCTTCGCCTATAGTCAGTTCTTCCAGTTTCTGGCCGTGCCGATCGTGGCGTTCATCGCCTACCTGCTGGTGCCGGGCGCCCCGTTCGGCTTCGATGGCTGGCGCTGGGTGGTGCTGATCGGCTCGGCTGGCGCCGTCGTGATCTGGTTCATCCGTCTCGGTCTGCCGGAATCACCGCGCTGGCTGGCACGGCACGGGCGCCTCGCGCAGGCCGAGACAATCACTGCGTCGATCGAGGCGAAGGTCGCGGCTGAGGTCGGGCCGCTCCCGGCCCCCGGTCCAGCGGTGGCTCAGGACGAAGGCGCGGGCAGCTTCGCCGAGATGTGGCAGCCGCCTTACGACAAACGGGCCATCACCCTGTCGGTGTTCAACTTCTTCCAGACCTTCGGTTACTACGGCTTCGCCGCCTGGGTGCCGACCTTGCTGATCGCCAAGGGCATCACCATCACCACCAGCCTGCTCTATTCGTTCGTCATCGCCATCGCCAATCCCATCGGGCCTCTGATCGGCACGCTGATCGCCGACAAGATGGAGCGGAAGTGGCAGGTGTGCGGCGGCGCGGTCGGCATCGGCGTATTCGGCATGCTTTTCGCCAATGCAACGGATGCCGTCATGCTGATCGCACTCGGCGTGCTGGTGACGCTGTGCAACAACTGGATGTCGTATAGCTTTCACAGCTACCAGGCTGAGCTGTTCCCCACCCGCATCCGCTCACGTGCCGTGGGCTTTGTGTATTCCTGGAGCCGGCTGTCCGCCGCACTGTCCGGCCTGGCGGTGGCCTATCTGCTGAACCTCGGCGGGGTGAACGCGGTGTTCAGCTTCATCGCCTTTGCCATGCTGATGGTGGTGGTCTCGATCGGAGGCTTCGGTCCGCGGACCACGGGCCTCGCGCTGGAGGCCATCTCCAGGGCGTGAGACTGCCTCCGGAAGCCCCCAAACCGACACCTTCGTGTAAGGCCGATCGAACTACCACCGACGTCTCTCAATACTCGGCCAGAGGATCATGATGTCGGATGTAATGAGTTCCCCGAACCAGGCGTCCGCCCTGGACATAGTCATCCGCCGCCCGACCGAGGCCGACGTTCCGGGCCTCGCCAGCCACTTCTCGGAAATGCAGACGCACTACAAACGCCCGGTGTCGGATGCCGCGGCCATCAAGGCTGCGGCCCTGGCCTGCAAGCCACCTGTGAATACATTCGATCCGCATGTCCTCATCGCCGTGGCAGGCGATAACGTCGTGGGCTCCCTGGTCATGAATGTCACATTCCCCGCGGCCGAGTTGACCCTGTCACTCTACATCCGCGACCTCTATGTCGCGCAGGCGGCGCGACGGAGCGGTGTGGGACGCTTGCTGGTGAAGGCTGCGCAGCGACTGAGAGCCGCCGAAGGCTTTTCGTCGCTTGAGTGGACCACCAATTCATCCAACGCGGCGGCGCGCAAGCTGTACGAGACGTGCGGTGCGCGGCAGATGGACCGAACCTACTTCAACGAAAGGCGCGGCGACAGCGAGCGACGCGGCGGCGGCCGGCTAGGCGCTAACGATCGTCGTTCTCGTGGCTGACTGGAGCGCGCCGGCCACGCGTAAGCAAGGATAACCGGGTTCGAGTTGCGTCCCACCGCCAGCCCGCTAGCCTGCTGCCCTTCAAGGAGCAGGTACGTGCATGGAATACACCACGCTGGGCAGGACGGAACTCAAGGTCAGCGTCGCCGGTCTCGGCTGCGGCGGTTTCAGCCGGCTGGGGCTGAACACCGGCGGCACCGAGGCCAGCGCCATCGCGATCATCCATGCCGCGCTCGATCACGGCGTCAACCTGCTCGACACCGCCGCGCCCTATGACACCGAGGGCGTGGTCGGCAAGGCGATAAAGACCGTGCCGCGCGATCGCGTGGTGATCGCCACCAAGTCCTCCGTCATCCGCGGCGGCGAACGCTGGACGCCGGAACGTGTCGTCGCCAGTCTCGACAATTCGCTGCGCGAACTCGGCATCGACTGCATCGATGTCTTTCAGCTCCACGCGGTGCCGCCGTCCGGCTACGACTACGTGCATGACGTGATCGCGCCGGCCCTGCTGAAGGAAAAGGAAAAGGGCAAGTTTCGCTTCCTCGGCATCACCGAGACCTCGCCCAACGATCTCGAACACAAGATGCTGCTGCGCGCCATCCCCGACGGCATCTGGGACGTCGCGATGGTCGCATTTCACCTGATGAGCCAGAACACCCGCGAGGCCGTGTTCCCCGCGACGCTGAAGCACCGCGTGGGCACGCTGCTGATGTTCGCCGTGCGCAGCATCTTCGCCCGCGCCGACCGCGTGGCGGAGGCGATGCAGGATCTGGCAGCGGAGGGCAAGGTGCCGCAGTCGCTGGCCGACGATCCTGACCCTCTCGGCTTCCTGATCCATCCAGGCGGCGCCACCAGCCTCACCGATGCGGCGTATCGCTATGTGCGCCATGAGCCCGGCGTCGATGTCGTGCTGTTCGGTACTGGCGACCAGGCACACCTGCGCTCGAACATCGAATCCATTCTGCGTCCGCCGCTGCCGCAGGCTGATCGCGACCGGCTCAAGGCACTGTTCAGCCATCTGCGCGGCGTCGGCCTGGTACTGCCACCGCGCCCAGGGAGAACAACGACATGAAACTCGCCAAGATCGAGGACCTGCACTGCGACGCCGGCTGGCGGACCTTCTCGTTTCTCAAGCTCACCACCGATGACGGACTGGTCGGCTGGTCGGAATACACCGAGGCCGATGGCAGCCGCGGTCTGACCGGCGTGATCCGCGGCCTCGCCGAGCCACTGATCGGTCTCGACCCGCGGCCGGTGCAGCAGATCGCCTCGATGCTGTGGGTGCGTCAGGTGCAGGCGCCGGGCGGCGTGAATTCGCGAGCCATTGCCGCGATCGAGAATGCACTGCTCGACATCAAGGGCAAGGCACTCGGCGTGCCGGTATACGAGCTGTTCGGTGGACCCGTGCGCGAGCGGATCCCCGTCTACTGGTCGCATTGCGGCTCCTACCGCGTGCGCAACCACGAGCTTGTCGGCGTGAAGCCACTCCGCACCTACGACGACATCGCGGCCCTCGGCGCCGAAGTGAAGAAGCGCGGCTTCAAGGCACTGAAGACCAACATCCTGCCGTTCGATGGCGAGAAACTCACCAATTTCGGCCCCGGCTTCGGACGCTCGCCCGGCTGGCCGGAGCTGAACGTCGATCGCAAGACGCTGCAGTCGGTGCGCGATCTGCTCGGTGCATTCCGCGCCGGCGCTGGACCGGAGATGGGGCTGCATCTCGACGTCAACTACCACTTCAAGACCGAGGGCTACCTACAGATCGCCAAGGCGGTCGCGCCGTTCGACATGACATGGCTTGAGATCGACACCTGGGACCCGCAGTCGCTCGCGTTGATCCGTCGCGCCGCGCCATGCCCGATCGCATCCTTGGAATCAGTATGCGGCCGGCGGGCGTTCCGTCCATTCTTCGATGCCTACGCGACCGACGTCGCGATCATCGACGTGATCTGGAACGGCTTCCTCGAATTCGATCAAGGTTGCGTCGATGGCCGAGGCGTACGAAGTGAACTGCGCGCCGCACAACTACTACGGTCATCTCTGCTCGGCGATCAGCGCGCATTTCTGTGCCGTGGTGCCCAACTTCCGCGTGATGGAAATCGACATCGACAGCGTGTCCTGGCGCGACGAGCTGTTCCTCAACGCGCCAGCGATCGAAAACGGCGAATTGATCATCCCGAAAGGCCCAGGCTGGGGCGTCGAAGTCAACGAAGCCGCCGTCCGCGCCCACCCGCCCCAAACGCGCTAACTCCCCCTGTCTCCCTGTCAAGGCGAGCTCCACACCCGCCCGGGCGCGGATCCGCGCTGGATGAAATCGGTATTCGTCATGGCCGGCGAAGGCCGGCCATCCACGTCTTCCCTTGATGAGCGCGGCACAGTCTGCTCATGGTTCACAATGACAATTGATCGGATTTGATGATGACAACCCGTTTCGACATCCTGGGCATCGGCAACGCCATCGTTGACGTTGTTTCAAGCACCGACGACACATTCCTCTCGCGCCACGACATGCGCAAAGGCTCGATGACCCTGATCGACACCGATGCCGCCGATGCGCTGTATGCCGCGATGCCGCCAGGCCAGGAAAGCAGCGGCGGATCGGCAGCAAACACCTGCGCAGTGGCAGCGGCACTCGGGTCGCGTGTCGCCTATCTCGGCAAAGTGGCCGACGATCAGTTGGGCACCGTGTTCCGCCACGACATGACGGCGATCGGCGTGCACTTCCCCTCGACACCGCTACATGGTGGCGCCTCCACTGCACGCTGCCTGATCGTGGTCACACCTGATGGACAGCGCACGATGCACACTTACCTCGGTGCCTGCGTCAGCTTCGACGAGACCGATGTGGCCGAGACCCTGGTGGCGGATGCTGCCGTGACCTACCTCGAAGGTTACCTGTTCGACCCACCGGCCGCTCAGCGCGCGTTCCTTCGAGCCGCGGCCGCCGCGCACGCAGCCGGACAGCAGGTTGCGCTGTCCCTGTCAGACGCCTTCTGTGTCGATCGCCACCGCGCGGCGTTCCGCGACCTGGTGAAACTGAACGTCGACATCCTGTTCGCCAACGAGGCGGAGATAACCAGCCTGTACGAAGAGAACACTTTCGAGGCCGCCGCCGAGCGCGCCCGCGCCGACGTGACGCTCGCCGCCCTGACGCGCAGCGAGGCCGGCAGCGTGATCCTGCGCGGCGCCGAGACGGTGGAGATTGCCGCCGAACCGACGCGGGTTGTGGATACGACGGGCGCGGGCGACGCCTATGCCGCAGGGTTTCTCACCGGCCTGACCTCAGGCAAGCCGCTTCCGGTGTGCGGAAGACTTGCCTCCATCGCCGCGGCGGAAGTCATCAGTCACTACGGCGCGCGCCCGCAGGCAGACCTGAGGAAGCTGACCGCCGGAATCGGCTGAGCCGGCTCGACGCGCCGCCTGATACGGCACATACTGATCGCGCAACCAATGGCAGGCCCATGCGGGTTTTGCCAACAATCAATAATACGGACGGGAGCAGTATATGCGTTCAGGTCTACAGGCGGCAGCATTCGTCACTGTCGCTGCGTTCGTTGCCATCGCGCCGGCGTCGGCCGAGGAAACGCCGAAGCACGGCGGCACCCTGACCTACATGATCCCCGCAGACGCTCCGCCAAGTTTCGATGGCCACCGCGAGACCACCTATGCCACCGTCCACGCGACGGCGCCGTTTTACAGTGTGCTGATCCGCCTCGATCCCGAGCATCCGGAGGACGTGACGAAGTTCGTCTGCGACCTGTGCACCGAGATGCCGACGCCGACTGACAACGGCACAACCTATACGTTCAAGATCCAGGAAGGCGTGAAGTGGCACGACGGTTCACCCCTCACCGCGACCGATGTGGCCGCGAGCTGGAACCACATCGTCCACCCGCCGCACGGCTACAACAGCGCACGCGCCAACTGGTACCAGATGATCGACACCATCTCGGCGCCTGACGCCACCACCGTGGTGTTTCATCTGAAATTCGCCACGCTCACGTTCCTGCCCGCGCTCGCCGATCCGTATGCATACGTCTACAAGAAGGACATTCTCGACAAAGACCCCAACTGGTACATGCGGAACATCATGGGCAGCGGGCCGTTCAGGTTCGTGGCCTACGATCTCGGCCAGTCGATCAAGGGCGAACGCAACCCCGATTACTACCACAAGGGCCAGCCCTATCTCGACGGCTTCATCGCCATCTTCGCCGACAAGCAGGTGGTGCGCACCGAGGCGATCCGGGCCGATCGCGCGACCACCGAATTTCGCGGCCTGCCACCCTCGGCGATCGATCAGCTCAAGAAGGAACTCGGCGACAAGGTCACCATTCAGACCAGCGACTGGAACTGCGGCAATCTCATCACGCCGAACGCGAAGAAGAAGCCGTTCGACGACGTGCGCGTGCGCAAGGCGCTGCTGCTGGCCATCGACCAGTGGCACGGCGCACCGGCGCTGTCGAAGATCGCAAATGTGCACACGGTCGGCGGCATGGTCTTCCCCGGCTCTCCGCTTGCGGCGACCAAGGAGGAACTGCAGCAGATGGCCGGCTTCTGGCCCGACATCGACAAGTCGCGCGCCGAGGCCAAGCGGCTGCTGCACGAGGCCGGTCAGGACAACCTCAGCTTCGAGATGCTGAACCGCAACGTCGATCAGCCCTACAAGTATGTCGGCACCTGGATCGTCGATGAGTGGAGCAAGATTGGCGTCAAGGTCACGCAGAAAGTCGTGCCGACCGGTCCGTGGTTCGAGGCGATGCGCACCGGCAACTTCGACGTCGTCGTGGAAGCCAACTGCAACGGCGTGGTCAACCCGGTAATGGATACCCAGAAATATCTGCCCAAAAAGGCCTTCGTGGAGAACTATGGCGGCTATGACGACCAGGACCTGATCGACATCTACGAAAAGATGTACCACGAGACCGACCCCGCGAAGCAGCGGACACTGATGCGGGCCTACGAGACGCGCGTGATCGACACCATGGCCTATGAGTGGCCGATGCTGTGGTGGAACCGCATGCTTCCCGAGCGATCCTACATGCACGGCTGGAAGATCGGCCCCAGCCACTACGTCAACCAGGACCTCGCCACGATCTGGCTCGACAAATAGGCACACTTCTCCCCCTCCCCTCGCGGGAGGGGGTTGGGGGAGGGGGTGCCGACCGCTTACGCGTTCATGTCCTGGTGGACCTCGATCACATTCCCCTCGGGATCGTAGAAGAAGATCTGATGCCAGCCGTTCATCGCCCACTGGCCGTAGTCCGAATACGGAATGTTCTTCTCCTCCAGCCGCCGCTTGAACGCCGCAATATCATCGGTGCGGAACGCTATGTGACCGCGCTCCAGCGGATTGACGGCATGCTTGGTGCGGAACCCGACGCCGAGGTCCTTGGTGGCCAGATGTACCTGCGTCTGGCCGTCGGTCACGAAGGCGACCGGGGCCGCGTAACCCTGCGTGGTGTCGCGTGCGCTGTTCAGTGACGGCTCGGGCGCCAGGTCCAGAACCGAGCGATAGAACGCCTCCATGCCCGCAACATCCTTCGAGCACAGGTTCAGGTGGTGGAGCTTGATCTTCATGCGATTCCTCCTGTGGCTGTCGTCACATCCGATCCGCCAGAAGTCGACAGCCGAAGCGACTCAGGCGACATGGCCGAGAAGCCGGCACTTGACCTGGATTCCTCGTCAGTGGGAATACCAGCACGCTCTTCGACGAAGAACAGCCACACCAAGCCTACTGGTGGATAGCGGAGGAGCCGACCCTTGCCGTCGCCATCACTGACGCTCAGAGACATCCGCGCGCGTCCAGTCATCCTGAAGCTGCGGCGGCCCGTTGCGATGCGCATCGCAACGATGACCGACTGGCCGATCATTCTGATCGATCTGACCACGGAGGAAGGCATCGTCGGGCGCAGTTACCTCGAGCCATACGTCCCGAAGGCCATGAAGTATCTGATCCCCGCTTTGCATGACCTGGGCGAGATGCTGCGAGGCACCAGGCTCTCTCCAATCGATGTGTTCGGAGCGGCACGCAGGTCACTGCATTTTGTGGGCTACGAGGGCATGTCGATGATCGCGGTATCTGGTCTCGACATGGCGGCCTGGGATGCGCTGGCGAAGGCAGCAGGTCTGCCGCTTTGTGTTCTCCTGGGCGGCTCTGTCGGCCCCGTAAAGGCGTACAACAGCAACGGCCTCTGGCTGAAGGATCCGCACGCTGTAGCAGAGGAAGCCGTGGAATTGCGCAACGAAGGCGCTTTCACTGGCTTGAAATTGCGCCTGGGCCGTGAAAATCCACATGATGATATTGCAACCATCGCGGCGGTGCGTGAGGCTGTCGGCTCGGACATGCAACTCATGGTCGACTTCAACCAGGGCCTGAGCCTGGCTGATGCGCTGCCTCGATGCCACATGATCGACGACCATGGGCTTACGTGGATCGAAGAGCCCGTCGTCTACGACAACCTCGATGGCTACGCGCAGCTTGCGGGCGAACTGAAGACGCCGTTGCAGATCGGCGAGAATTTCTACGGTCCACGCGAGCTGATGAGAGCCTTGCAGCACAAGGCATGTGATTTTGTCATGCCGGATTTCATGCGTATCGGCGGCGTCACCGGGTGGCTACGTGCCGCCGCCATCGCCGGAACGGCTGGCGTGCCTATATCCACGCATTTGTATCCTGAAGTTGCTGCCCACATGATGCGGGTCAGTGAGACAGCGCATTGGCTTGAATGGCAGGACTGGGCCAACCCGATCTTGCGGCACCCATATGCGGTCAAGGAAGGTGCATTGCACATTCCCGAGGTGCCCGGCGTCGGGCTTGAATGGGATGAGGATATTGTGGCAACGAGTTTGGCAGACTTCTAGCCTGATGGCACCAAAATCTCTCACCTCCGATCAATCGCTTGATCGACGTCGCCCGTTGCGCGTCAATCGGGCAAGAACTGGCCCTTGCGGTACGCCCCCGACGATTCGTCAGCGGGAATCGTCCTAGGCATCTCCCTTTCTATTGTTCCATCTCACTGCCGCGCGTTCGATGTTGGGAGCCGGAGGGCCGCTTGCCCCGCAGTCGGGGCACTGCACCGTGAACG
Source organism: uncultured Alphaproteobacteria bacterium (assembly GCA_963776505.1). GTDB lineage: Bacteria > Pseudomonadota > Alphaproteobacteria > Acetobacterales > Acetobacteraceae > JAMXLO01. The sequence goes on along the minus strand of CAVZNH010000053.1, from coordinate 1,342 downwards.
TGCCGTTGCGCACGATCTGGGCGCGGTCCCCACAAAATGGACATGGCTTCAGTATCGGGACGATGTCATCCTTTTCCATCTTCTCCTCGTCGAATCGTAGCCCAGCGAATATGTCTCATTTCGCCATCCTCGGCCAACGCGGCTGCCGAAGCACTGCCCCGGATGGCCCGCCGGCGCACAGCTTCCGATCGCTGCTGGCCGGTCTGGCGACGCTGGCGCGCAATACCGTCACCACCGACATCACCCGGAACTATCCGATCACCGTGCTGACCAGGCCTACAGCAAATCAACACAAGGCATTCGCGCTGCCTGCCGTCACATATAGCCAGTAGCGGCGCCTCGCAATCGCAGCTTCTGCCGTTGGTCCAAGCTGTCGTGTCCTTCCAAAGGAGGAAGCTCGGACTGATACCAATGCCCGGTAATTACGACCTATACCGTCATGTCGGGGCTTGGTCCCGACATCCACGTCTTTCTTTGCAGTGCCGCCCGGCATGACGGTATGAGTCGTCGTCAGCGAGGCTTGGTATAAGCCGACATGGCCGAGAAGCCGGCACTTGACCTGCGTTCCGCGTCAGTGGGAATACCAGCACGCAATTCGACGAAGAAGGTCCCGGGATGACATTACCAACTACTCTCCGTGCCGTAGCTGACGCGGCCTTGAGCCGCCGCGGACTTCTCGCCGCTATCATCATGTTCGCGCCAGCACTGGCGAAAGCCGATGAAAGCATCTCCGGGCAATGGCGAGCCCATCTTGGTCACAACGTAATCATCGTCATGGACGTATTGTCGGATGGCCATTGGGCCAGCGAGACGGTACAGGATGATAAGGTCGTGGCCGAGATGGCGGGCACTTACGAGCAGAAGCCGACCAACCGCACGAGCGGTTCGATAGTCTTCACGCCGGTGAAATCGAAAGTCAGTAAGGAGCACGGCGCGGCCACGGTCGAGGCGGATAAATACACTCTCGAGAACGGGGGGAACGTGCTGCGCCTGGTCACCAACAAGACTGACCAGATGGTATTCCGCAAGCAGCCATTTGCTAAACATTGAGAGCGAGGATCAACTCTAAATGCGCCACGCACTCCTCCCCGCCGCAGCAATTCTGGGCCTCGCGATCACCAGCTCCAGCGTTCAGGCTATCGGCTGCTTGTCTGGCGCCGCCGCCGGCGCCCTCGCCGGTCACATGGCCGGTCACGGCATCCTCGGCGCAATGGGCGGCTGCATCGCCGGACATGAGTGGCACAAACACACTGTGCGCCAGCAAGACTTGCAGAACCAGCAGGACTACGTCCGACGTCGGCAGGAATTTGACCCCAACTACAAAAATCCGTGGCAAGATTAG
>CAVZNH010000052.1:0-196931 GCA_963776505.1 uncultured Alphaproteobacteria bacterium | reverse complement strand
TGCCCGCGACGTGTGCTGCCGTGTGGTGGTGGACCAGCAGCATTCCGCCGACCACCAGAGACAATGCGACGATAGCGAACAGCAACGTTCGGTCGACGAGCGTTTCGCGCGGCGAGCGCTCGGCGTACCAGAAATGCCGGTACCACGACTTGTGCGGCTGCTGTGGAGCGATCGGCATTTCCCCGCTCATTGTGGTTCTCTGCCCAGTATGAGATGCGGGAATGCCAGACGCAATCGGCGGAGGTTTGCATGGCCTGGGTGAGCGTGCAGCGTGATACGCGCGGCGTCGCCGTGATCACGATCGACAATGCGGCCAGACTGAACACACTGAACACGCCAGTGATGACCGAGCTGATTGCGGCGGTGGAGCGTCTGGGCGCCGACGAGACCTTGCGTGCCGTCGTGTTGCGCGGCGCCGGCGAGCGCGCGTTCATCGGCGGTGCCGACATCGACGAAATGGCCGGCCTCGACCCTGTGTCGGCGCGTGCCTTCATCACGCTGGTCCATCGCAGTTGCGACGTGTTCCGCCGGATGCCGGTGCCGGTGATCGCGCGCGTCAGCGGCTATGTGTTCGGCGCCGGTGTCGAAGTTGCGGCCGCCTGCGACATGCGCGTGGCCAGCAGCGACGCGCAATTTGGCATGCCGGAGGTGCGGCTTGGCGTGCCCTCAGTCGTCGAGGCAGCGCTGTTGCCGCAGTTGATCGGCTGGGGACGCACACGGCAATGGCTGCTGACCGGCGACACAATCAATGCGGCGACAGCGCATGCCTGGGGACTGGTCGAGGAGATTGTGCCAGCGGAACATCTGGATGCCGCTGTGGAACGGCTGCTGGATTCAATCTTGGTGTCTGGTCCTCAGGCGGTCCGTTTGCAGAAGGCGCTGATCACAGCATGGGAAGATCTGCCGCTGCGCGACGCGGTGCAGCGTGGCGTCGACAGCTTCGCTGCCGCCTGGGAAGGCGAGGAGCCGCGCCGGATGATGCAGGATTTCCTCGACCGGAGACGCGAGCGTAAGCTTGCCGCCGGACGGACGGAGAAACCGGCATGAGCGAGGAGACGATCACCGGCGCCGAATGGCTCGCGCGGACGCTGGCCGCGAACGGCACGACGCACGTGTTCTTCATCGATGCGGTGCTGCGACGGACGCTGATCGAATTGGGCGCCCTCGGCGTCACGCGCGTGCTGGCGCACGCCGAGAAGTCTGCCGCCTACATGGCCGATGGCTATGCGCGCATTGCGGGACGTCCCGGCATCTGCTTCGCGCAGTCGGTCGGCGCGGCGAACCTGGCGGCGGGTTTGCAGGATGCGTGGCTCGGCCACAGCCCGGTGATCGCACTGACCGGGCGCGAGCCACCGCTGTTCCACCATCGCAACACCTATCAGGAACTGCCGCACGGGCCGCTCTACTGCGTCGGTGACGAAGTTCTCGGCCGATGTCGCGGATGCCGCCGACCTGCCGCGCCTGCTGCGCCAGGCATGGCGCGAGGCGATGACCGGCTCGCCGCGGCCGGCGCATCTCGATCTTTATGGGCGGTCGGCGAACATCGTCGAGACCGGCATGGTGAGCGAGCCGGCGGTCGCCGATCCGGCGCTGCAACTGACGATGCCTCCGCATCGGCCGACGCCTTCGGATGACGAGATCGAGCGTGCTGCCGCGAAGCTGCGCGCGGCAAAGCGGATCGCCATTGTCGCCGGTTCCGGCGCCGCCGCGTCGGGCGCCGGGCCGGAATTGTTGGCGCTTGGCGAGGCATTGGCCGCGCCGATCGGCACATCGCTTGGCGGTCGCGGTTTGATACCGACGCTGCATCGCCTGTCCATTGGTTGCCCGGGAAACTATGCCGCACCGCCCGCCAACCAGATCGTGCATGAGGCAGACCTGGTGCTGTTCGTCGGCTGCCATACCGGCGATCAGGTGACTCATACGTGGCGGATTCCACCACTGGATACCGAGGTGGTGCAGATCGACATCGATCCGCTGGAGCCAGGCCGCAGCTACCGAAACACACTCGGTCTGATGGGCGATCCGAAAGCGACGCTGGCGAAGCTCAACGCGGCGATCGGCAGGCCGGCACGCGACACCGAGTTTGCCGATCGTGCGGCCGGCATCGTGGCTGCCTGGCGCGAGGCGCGCGCACCGCGTCTCGCCAGCAATGCTGCGCCAATCCTGCCGGACCGGCTGTGCGCCGAGATCACGCGTGCGCTGCCAGAGGACGGCATCCTGGTCGCCGACACGGGCTATTCCGGCATCTGGACCTCGACGCTGATCGAGTTGAACGGCACAGCGCAGACCTATCTGCGCGCCGCGGGTTCGCTTGGCTGGTCGTTCCCGGCGTCGCTCGGTGCGAAGTGCGCCGCGGGCAGGCGCAAGGTGATCTGCTGGTCGGGCGACGGCGCGATCTATTATCACCTGACCGAGCTTGAGACGGCGCGGCGGCGAGGGATCGCGGTTGTGCTGGTGATCAACAACAACTCGGGCTTCGGCCAGGGCTGGCCGAACATGCAGCGACAGCAAGGCAACCGGCCGGGCGATGTGAGCGAACTTGGGCGCTTCGGTCCGACAAACTTCGCTGATGTCGCGCGCGTGTTCGGGCTGCGCGGCATTCGCGTCGAGGAGCCGTCGCAGATCGCGCCGGCGCTGCGCGAGGCGCTTGCGTCGGATGAGACCGTGGTCGTGGATGTGAACACGGACATCGATGCGCGCGCTCCGGAGCCCTGGTTGCCGCCTGGCGCATGATGCGATGCCACTGATATTCCACGAGCGTGTCGGGCTGGAGGGTCGCCGGATCAGCCCGTTCTCGTGGCGCATCCGTTATGCGCTCGCCCACAAAGGGATCGATCCGGAAGTGGTGCCGACGCGCTTCGCTGATGTGGCACGCATTCGAACGCTCAGCGGGCAGGATTTGGTGCCGATCATCGAGCACGATGGACAAGTGGTGCACGACAGTTGGTCGATCGCCTGCCACCTGGAGGATCGATTTCCCGATCGGCCGTCGCTGTTCGGTGGGGCTGTCGGACGTGGCGCCGCACGGTTGGTGAATTTCTGGTCCGATGCGGTTCTGGCCCGTAGCATGCGACGGCAGATCTACGTGGACTTCATACGGTGCATCGATCCTGGTGACCGCGCGTATTTCCGTCGTTCACGCGAGGCGCAGCTCGGGATGACGCTGGAACAGTACAGCGCGGAGCGCGACGCGGCGTTGCCTGACCTGCTGGAGGCGTGCGCGCCGCTGGAACGCACGCTGTCCGAACAGCCGTTCCTTGCCGGCGCGGCACCTGCGTACATCGACTACATCGTGTTCTCGGTATTCCAGTGGGCCCGCATCGGTAGCCCGCGCGATGTATTGGAAGCTGCGTCGCGAATGGCCGCAATGCGCGACTGGCGAGCGCGCATGGTGTCGCTGCATGGCAATCTCGGCGATCGATTTGCCGGCTATCCCACGGAGGACACATGATCACCTACGATCTCAAGGGCAAGACTGCACTTGTCACTGGCGGCGCGTCAGGCATCGGATTCGCCACAGCGCGCATGCTGACGAAATTCGGCGCCACTGTGGCGGTGAACTTTCTCGCCGACGATCCGCGTGGGCCAGAGGCGGTGGACAAGCTCAACGCCGAGGGCGGCAAGGCGATCATGGCACCTGGCAGCGTCGGCGAGGCCGGTGGCGCGGAGCGTATGGTGCTGAAGGCAATCGACGATCTGGGGCGGCTCGATCTGTTGTTCAACAATGCCGGCACGCCGGGTACGCGTCGGCGCATCACACCGCCCGAACTCGACCTGATCACCGAGGATCTGTGGTCGCTGTTGCTGCAGACCAATCTGCTCGGCGTATTCCGCGGTTCCAAGGCCGCGGCGCCGGCGCTGAAGGCGGCACAGGGCGCTATCGTGAGCACGGCCTCGATTGCCGGGCTGGGGCGCGCCGGTTCCAGCCTGGCCTACAGCGCGACCAAGGCAGGCGTTGTCAGCCTGACGCAGAACCTTGCGCGCGCGCTGGCGCCAGAGGTGCGGGTCAACGCGATCGCCCCGGGCGCGGTGGACAGTTCCTGGATGGTGGAGTGGACCAACGAGGAACGGCAGCAGTCGATCGAGCGGGCGCTGCTGAAGCGCCGTTGTCAGCCGGAGGACCTGGCCGAAGTCGTGGTGTTCCTGGGCTTCGGAGCGGCGATGGTGACCGGGCAGACGATCACGGTGGATGGCGGGCTCACGCTATAGCCGAACGCCCGCCCGAGGACAGGCTCCAGCCGGCCATCCACGTATTTGAAGCCGCACATCGCTGTTTCGTTTTCTGGAGCGTCACGGCATTACGCACAAAAAAAGTCCTGCACGCTTCCGAGCAGGAGCGAGAGGACGTGGCCCGCGCCCGCCGGCGCTGGATACGCGAGCAAGGGCTGCTTGATTCGACCCATCTTGTCTTCATCGATGAGACGTCGGTGAACACCAACATGACCCGCGCTTATGGCCGGGGACTTGAGGGCGAACGGGTGATCGGCCGCGTGCCTTTCGCAGCCTGGCAGACACTGACGTTCGTCGCGGCATTGCGGTGCGAGAGCATGACCGCGCCAATGTTGATCAAGGGGGCGATGAACGGAGAAGCCTTTCTCGCCTATGTCGAACAGTGTCTGGTCCTGACCCTTGAGCGCGGTGACATCGTCGTCATGGACAATGTCCCGTCACACAAGGTCGATGGCGTACAAGCGGCGATCGAAGCCGCTGGCGCCACCCTGCGCTATTTGCCGCCGTATTCCCCAGACCTCAATCCGATCCAGTTGATGGTCAACAAAGAAGTGGATGACGGGGCCAAGCCAAATCTCGATCGCCCAGCGACGTTTGTAGAGATCGGCAATCTCGCTGGCTGGCGCATCGAGGTCGTTCGTGACGATGCGCCGAACCTTGCCGGTTTCCAGCCTGACCCTAATCTCGTCGCACCGCGTTCGACATCGGATTGTGCCGGCTCGCTGCCATCCGTTCCGGCAGAAAGTCGATCCAATCGGAGAGGATATTCTCGGGATCGGCCTGCAACGGCCGCTCCTCGATCAGTTCCAACGGCGTGTTGGACTTCAGCCGCGTCACCAGGCGACACGCCGCGTCATCCAGTTTCGCCCACTAGCCGTAATCGTAGTAGCCGAGATCGAACACGTAGGTCGCGTCAGCCTCGACCTGCATGACCTTCGCGGCCGTGATGTCATTCACCCGTGCCGGCCTCATTCCAAGATGAGCGGGCAGTCAGCATCCGGATCGTAGACCACGTGTGCCTTGATGCCACACAGATGCGTGGAGAAACGCGACCAGCCCTCGCTCAGCCGGATCTGGCCAAGCCCCGCCATGACGATTGCGACGACCTCACAACCCGATCCACTTACTTAGAATGTCAGGACGATGTCGGAGCCGAAGGTGAAGGAGTTCGCGTGCCTTTCGTGTTCGCAGGCGGGTTGTTGTTGAACGGCTTGTTGTTGGTGAAGGCGTGATCCCAGCGGATCTCCGGGCGGACCAGCAGGCCGGTCACCGGTGCGGGCAACGCCGGCTTCCAGGTCACGCCGAGCTGTCAGAGCGCCGTAGGTCGTGTTGCTGCCGGGCGCAACGTGGACGAGCGACGGGGAAGCCCTGCTGGAATTGGACGAAGGAATTGTTGGCCGGGAAGGAAGCAACGAAGAAGTTGTTGTCGTCACGCCAGAGTTCGGCCCTGCCATTCAGGGTAAGCGTGTCGGTCAACGCGTAGGAAGCGTATTGCGCAACGCCGAAGCCGTTCACTGGCTTGCCCGGATCGGAATGCCGATAGCCGTCGCGGACCCAGTTGGTTTCGGTGACGAAGGTCCAGGTGTCGGTCGCCTTCTAGGTGACCAGGACGTCGTTGTAGAAACGCCACTGGCCGTTGGCATTGAAGCCGAGGGGCGACAGCGCGCGGGTCGCGTCCTCCGGCCCGAAATGCGTCAGCGCCAGGATGGTCAGCTTGCCGCCCAGGAAGGTGAGGTTGAAGCCGCCGATGCCGCCGATCGCGCCGTTGTTATCGCCCAGTGGCCCGAACGTGGTGTTCGTGCCCGTGTCGATGCCGCTGTAGATATCGAGCACGTCGTTGACATGGGTCGTCGCCAGCGCGCCGGTGTGCTTGAACGGCAGGCCGAACTGGAAGATGTAGGAGTGCGAGTAGAACGGATTGGTCGAGGGATCGATCGTCTCGTAGCCCAGTGGCGTCGGATACTGTCCAACCTTGAGGTCGATGCCGCCCTCGGTGAGCCACGGCAGATGCGCCAGGACATTCGCCTCGACGACGTCGAACTGATAGCGCTGATCGGGGTCGACGCGGTTCAGTTCGCCCAGGAACTGCGTGTAGCGCGCGTCCGAGCCGTACATGAACTGGACCTTGAAGCCCCATTGATAGTCGGTGTTCTTGGGATCGAGCGGCTTGTTCGCGGTCAGCAGCAACTGGTTCAGCTGCACCTGGTTGGCGTGATCGGTGAACAGCTGCCCCCAGTTCAGGCCGGTTGCCGGGCGATACGGGTTGGCGATGATGCCCGATTGGAGCTGCGCCGAGAGATGGATCCCGTCGATCCAGAGCCCCGGAGGTGGCGCCTCGGCGGCCGCTGTTGCGGGAGCCGGAGCAGCGGGTGCGGCGCCGGAGCGCGGGCAGCGGCGGCAGGCGCGGCGGCCGGTGGTGGTCGTCTGCGCATATGCGGCCGGCATGGCGGCGGCTATGCTGGCTGCCGCGATCCAGCCTGCGGCGCCTCTCAGTTTCCTGTACTCCATAGTTGCTTTTGTTACCTTTCGCTTCCCCGATACATCTGTAGACACAAACGTGGGGCGCCGGCAATCGCGGCGCCCCATACATGCCTGTCGATTTTCAGAAGACCTGCTCTCCGTGCAACACCAGGTCGAGGCCTTCGCGTTCCTCCTCCTCGTCCACACGCAGGCCGACCAGCATCTTGGTGATCATCAGCAGGATCAGCGTGCCCACGCCGCTGTAGACCAGCGTTGCGGCGACGCCCTGGCACTGGATCCAAAGCTGTGTCAGGCCGCCTGGGCTGCCGTCGGGCGTCGCGTCGGTTGCCGACAGCGGACCGTAGGAGAACACGCCGGTGAGCAACGCGCCGACGATGCCGCCGATGCAGTGCACGCCGAACACGTCCAGGCTGTCGTCGTAGCCGAACATGTGCTTCACGCTGGTCGCGGCACCAGAAGCAGATCACGCCGGCGGCGACGCCGATGATGATCGAGGCGCCGGGCAGCACGAAGCCCGAGGCCGGGCGTGATCGCGACCAGGCCGGCGACCGCGCCGGAGATGCAGCCCAGCACGGAGGGTTTGCCCTTGGCGATCCACTCGGCGAACATCCAGCCCAGCGCCGCCGCCGCGGTGGCGATCTGCGTCACTGCCATCGCCATGCCGGCGCGGCCGTTCGCAGCGACCGCGGAGCCGGCGTTGAAGCCGAACCAGCCGACCCACAGCAGCGACGCGCCGATCACCGAATAGGCGAGGTTGTACGGCGCCATGTTGTCGCTGCCGTAGCCGACCCGCTTGCCGAGTACCAGCGCGCACATCAGACCGGCGATGCCGGCGTTGATGTGCACGACGGTGCCGCCGGCGAAGTCGAGCTGGCCGTTGATGCGCGCTCCAGCCGGTCGGCGCCCACATCCAGTGCGCGACCGGCGAGTAGATCAGCAGCGACCACAGCGTCATGAAGATGCACAGCGCCGAGAACTTCATGCGATCGGCGAAGGCGCCCACGATCAGCGCCGGCGTGATGATCGCGAAGGTCATCTGGAACATCATGTAGACGGTCTCGGGGATCGTCGTCGCCATCGGCGCGACGTCCTTGATGCCCGACTGCGAGAACGAAGCCTGGGTGTCGTTGCCCTTTCTGATGTGGTCCGCGATGCCGTTCAGCATGAAGCGCGACAGGTCGCCGACATAGCGCGATTGCCTGGTGTGAAGGCCAGGCTGTAGCCGGCCACGCGTCCAGACGATGGTGACGATGCAGGTGATGGCGAAGCACTGCATCAGCGTGGCGAGAATGTTCTTCTTGCGGACCATGCCGCCGTAGAACAGAGCCAGGCCCGGGACGGTCATCATCAGCACCAGCGCGGTGCTGGCGAGCATCCAGGCGGTATCGCCGGAGTCGAGCTTGGGCGGACCGGCGTCGTCGGCCAATGCCGGCAACGCAGCCAGCATCATGGGCAGCATGGCGCCAAGGCCCCAGGTAAGGCGGGGTCGAATCATCATTCTGTTTCCCTATTGGTTGGCTATCGTTCAGAGTGCGGCGGCGTCGACCTCGCCGGTGCGGATGCGCACGGCGCGTTCGATGTCATAGACGAAGATCTTGCCGTCACCGATCTTGCCGGTATGGGCGGACTTGGTGATCGCCTCGATCACCTGGTCGGTGAGATCGGCCGGCACGACCACCTCGATCTTCACCTTCGGCAGAAAGTTCACGTGGTACTCGGCGCCACGGTAGATTTCGGTCTGGCCCTTCTGCCGACCGAACCCCTTCACCTCGGAGACGGTGAGACCCTGCACGCCGAGTGGCGTCAGCGCCTCGCGCACGTCGTCGAGCTTGAAGGGCTTGATGATGGCCATGATCAGCTTCATGTCGCTGCCCCTTGGTTGCTCTCCACGCCGCCGCCACCCTCGCGGCGGGACGGTCGTACTGGGGGACTATCAAGAATCGTGCCGCGGCGAGGTTAATCGTCAATGGCCGTGCCCGCGCCATCACGTGTTTCTCTGATTTGCACGCCGTGGATGGCGTCCCGACGATCAGAGCAGACGCGTGACGGTCAGAGACAAGTCTGCCTAAGAAACGAGCAATATACGGGCCAAAAGCAAAGCGCCCCGCCATTCTTCCGAATGGCGGGGGCGCTGCAGCGTTGCAGCGTTAACGGTCAGACCGAGTAGTACATCTCGAACTCGACCGGGTGGGGCGTGTGCTCGAAGCGATACACCTCGCTCCACTTCAGTTCGATATAGCTCTCGATCTGGTCGGTGCTGAACACGTCGCCGGCCAGCAGGAACTCGTGGTCGCCTTCCAGCGCGCCGATCGCTTCGCGCAGGCTGCCGCACACCGTCGGGATGCCCTTCAGCTCCTCCGGCGGCAGGTCGTAGAGGTCCTTGTCCATCGGATCGCCCGGGTGGATCTTGTTGCGGATGCCGTCCAGACCCGCCATGAGCATCGCGGAGAACGCCAGGTAGGGATTGGCGCCTGGATCGGGGAAGCGCACCTCGACGCGCTTGGCCTTCGGGTTCGTGGCATACGGGATGCGGCACGACGCCGAGCGGTTGCGCGCCGAATAGGCCAGCAGCACCGGCGCCTCGAAGCCTGGGATCAGCCGCTTGTAGCTGTTGGTCAGCGGGTTGGTCAGCGCGTTCAGCGCCTTGGCGTGCTTGATGATGCCGCCGATGTAGTAGAGCGCCATCTCCGACAGGTCGGCATAGGCGTTGCCGGCGAACAGCGGCTTGCCGGCCTTCCAGATCGACTGGTGCACGTGCATGCCGGAGCCGTTGTCGCCGTAGATCGGCTTCGGCATGAAGCAGGCGGTCTTGCCGTAGCTGTGTGCGACATTGTGGATGCAGTATTTGTAGATCTGCATGTTGTCGGCCAGTCTTCACCAGCGGGCCGAACTTCATGCCGAGTTCGTGCTGGCTCTGGCCGACCTCGTGGTGGTGCTTTTCGACCACCACGCCCATCTCGGCCATGGTGGACAGCATCTCGGCGCGCAGGTCGCTCTCGCTGTCGACCGGCGGGACCGGGAAGTAGCCGCCCTTCACCGCGGGCCGGTGGCCCATGTTGCCCTCGGGATAGTCCTTCAGCCCCGCCTGCGGGCCTTCCTGGCTGTCGATCTGGTAGATGCCGTAGTTGCCGCCGGTGCCGTACCTCACGCTGTCGAACACGAAGAATTCCGCCTCGGGGCCGAAGAACGCGGTGTCGCCGACGCCTGACGACTTCAGGTACGCCTCGGCCTTCTTCGCCGTGGAGCGCGGATCGCGGTTGTACGGCTGCCCGGTGGACGGTTCGACGATGTCGCAGAACAGGATCAAGCTCGGCTTGGCGGAGAACGGATCCATCATCGCGGCGTCCGGGTCCGGCATCAGGATCATGTCGGACTCGTTGATCGCCTTCCAGCCGGCGATCGAGGAGCCGTCGAACATGATGCCGTCGCGGAACGTGTCTTCCTCGATCGTGGAGACGTGCTGCGCGGTGTGCTGCCACTTGCCGCGCGGGTCGGTGAACCGCAGGTCCACGTATTCCACGGAGTGCTCGGTGAGCATCTCCATGCACCTTGCCCACGCCGTTGCTGCGCCTGCAGGCCTTCTCGCCATGTATGGTTTCCCCGTCCTCTGTCCCGGCTGGCGCGCCGGTGATCCAGTTGGGAACCGGCGCGAGCTGTCGAGGGCCGCACCATGCGACCCCTTCGCGAAGCGGCCCGTCTACTCGTTTCCGCCGCGGGCCGAAAGCGGATTCCGTCGTATTGTCATGTCGCGCTAGACCGCGTCCTCGCCGCGTTCGCCGGTGCGGATGCGGATCACATCCTCGACCGAGGAGACGAAGATCTTGCCGTCGCCGATGCGTCCGGTGCGGGCGGCGTTGATGATCGCCTCCACCGCGCGCTCGACCACGGCCTCTTCGCAGACCACCTCGATCTTCACCTTGGGGAGGAAGTCGACCACGTACTCGGCGCCGCGGTACAGCTCGGTATGGCCCTTCTGCCGGCCGAACCCTTTCGCCTCGACCACGGTGATGCCTTGCAGGCCGACCTCGTGCAGCGCTTCTTTCACCTCATCCAGTTTGAACGGCTTGATGACGGCCTCGATCTTCTTCATGCGCGTTCACTTCCCGGCTGGCCGGGCCTCCCTGTCTGGCTGCCCGGGTCAAATCCTGGACGGAACGGCAGCGCCACAGGTTTGCACGCGGCGTGCCAAGCGGCAATGCGGCCGTCGTGATCTGCCGCGATAAAACCGTCGCCCACCGCCTGGGCGGTCCGGGTGGTAGGTTGCCCGGTTCTTGGGCACTTCCCGCCGGGCCAGGTTCGGCCGGTTGCTGGCCCGCATCGCGCAACCCATACTGGGTGCGCACCCAACGGTGGGGAGCCGCCATCTCGTGAAGCCCGCCAATACCCTGCTGTCCGGCATCGGCACGACGATCTTCACAGTGATGTCGGCGCTCGCGGTCGAGCACAACTCGATCAATCTTGGCCAGGGCTTCCCGGACAGCGAGGGGCCAGCGGACGTGGTGCGGGCCGCCGTCGATGCGTTGCTGGACGGCCGCAACCAGTATCCGCCGATGCCCGGCGTGCCAGAACTCCGTCAGGCGGTAGCGGCGGCCAATCGGCGCTTCTATGGGCTGGAGGTGGATTGGGCGAGCGAGGTTGTGGTGACCTCGGGCGCCACCGAGGCGATCACCGCCTGCCTGATGGCGGTGCTGAACCCGGGCGACGAGGTGGTGCTGATCGAGCCGCTCTACGACACCTATGCTCCGGTGGTTCGCCTGCTGGGGGCGGTGCCGCGCTTTGTGCGCCTGGAGCCGCCTGACTGGGCTCTGCCGCGCGCCGCATTGGCCGATGCGTTCGGTCCCGCGACCAAGGCGATCCTGCTGAATTCGCCGATGAACCCGTGCGGCAAGGTGTTCACCGAGGAGGAGCTTGGTTTCATCGCGGAGCTTGTGCTGCGCCACGACACCTATGCGATCTGCGATGAGGTCTATGAGCACCTGACCTTCGATGGTGCCCGCCACATCCCGCTGATGACCCTGCCAGGCATGCGCGAGCGCACCATGCGGGTCGGCAGCGCGGGCAAGACGTTCTCGCTGACCGGCTGGAAGGTGGGCTACGTGACGGCGCCGGCGGCGGTTGCCACCAATGTGGCGAAGGCGCACCAGAACCTGACCTTCACCACCGCGCCCAACCTGCAGCGGGCCGTCGCGGTAGGGCTGGCGAAGGACGATGCGTATTTTGCCTCGCTGTCAGGCGCATTGCAGGCCAAGCGCGATCGGTTGGCGGCGGGGCTGGCGAGCCTCGGACTGACGGTGCTCCCCGCCAAGGGCAGCTATTTCATCACCACCGACTTCCGGCCGCTCGGGTTCAACGGTGACGATGTCGCGTTCTGCCGCCATATCACCGAGCACGCCAAGGTGACGGCGATCCCGGTCTCGGCATTCTACGACGCGCCTGGCGCGCCCAGCCACTACGCCCGCTTCGCATTTTGCAAGCGTGACGAGGTGCTGGACGAGGCGGTGGCGCGGCTGCGCGCGCATTTCGGCGCGCGTTGACGGAGGCCCGGTGAAGGGCCTAAAGCCGGCGGCCCGGATGGCGGGCATAGCTCAGTTGGCAGAGCGCCAGGTTGTGGTCCTGGATGTCACGGGTTCAAGTCCCGTTGCTCGCCCCATTCCCCGGCGTGCGCAATGATCCGACCCCCGGCCGTGATCCTGGCCGGCGGGAGTGCCAGACGGATGGGTGGCGTCGACAAGCCGCTGCTGGAGCTCGGCGGGCAGAGCATGATCGAGCGCATCATCCTGCGGCTGGACGCCTGCCGCATCGCGATCAGCGCCAATGGCGATCCTGCACGGTTCGCCGCTTTGCATCTGCCGGTGTTGCCCGATGGCGCGTTTGCCGGCCAGGGTCCGCTTGCCGGCTTGCTGGCAGGCCTCGACTGGGCGGCCGCTCTGGGCGCCGATGCGTTGCTGACCGTGCCTGGCGATACCCCATTCGTTCCGCCAGGGCTCGCTGCCGCCCTCGCCCCGCCACCCGCCTGCGCTGCGAGCAACGGGCGGCTGCACCATCTGGTCGCGCTCTGGCCGATCACCTGTCGCGACAACCTGCGCCACTTGCTGGCGGCAAATGGCCGGCGCGACATCGCCCACTTCGCCGGTGCGATCGGCATGCGTCGGGTTGATTTTGCTGTTGCGAAATGGGACCCCTTCCTCAACGTCAACACGCCGGAAGACCTGGCACTGGCGCGTGCCATCGCGGAGGCGGAATCATGAGGAAGACGGTCGCGATCGGCGGGCTCGGTGCGATCGGGCTGAAGCTGGCGCGGGCATTGGATGCCGGCGTCGATGGGCTGCAGCTCATCGCTGTGGCTGCGCGCGATCCGGCGAAGGCCGCGGCCAACGTGCGGGGCTTCCAAACACCGCCGCAGGTGGTGCCGTTGGACCGGCTGGCCGAAGCCGACATCGTCGTGGAAGCAGCGCCCGCCGCTGTGTTCGAGACGATCGCAACCGCTGCCATCGAGGCGGGTCGTATCCTTGTGCCGGCGTCGGTCGGCGCGCTGCTGCCGCGCATGCACCTGGTACGCCGTGCGCAGGAAACCGGCGCGCGCATCGTGGTGCCGACCGGAGCACTGCTCGGCCTCGACGCCGTGCGGGCCGCAGCGGAGGGGCATGTGGCGAGTGTCACCATCGAAACCCGCAAGCCGCCGCGAGGTCTGGAGGGCGCGCCCTATCTGGTGAAGCACGGCATCGACGTGAGCGACCTTACTGCGCCGAAGCGTGTGTTCGAGGGCAATGCGTTCGATGCCGCCGCGGGCTTCCCGGCCAACGTGAACGTCGCGGCGGCACTTGCCCTGGCGGGCATCGGCCCGACCCTGACCCGCGTCGAGATCTGGGCTGATCCCGGCGTCGACCGCAACATCCACACGATCCGCGTCGAGGCCGCGGCGGCACGCCTGACCATGACGATCGAGAATGTGCCGAGTGTGGAGAACCCGCGCACCGGCCAGATCACCGCGCTATCCATGCTGGCCTGTCTGCGCGGACTGGTGTCGACGCTGAAGGTCGGTTCGTAGCGAACGCCGATGCTGGCGGAGCTGCTGTATTTCGTCTCGATCGCCTTGTTCGGTTTCGTGATCCTCGGCGCGGCGCAGCTTCCAAGCGGCACCGGGCTGGTGATCGCCATCTTCCCGGTATTCATCTCGATGATCGTGGGCTTCGTGATGTGGGTCTATGCGTGGTCCGAATTCGGACCGGTGGTAAGCGTCGGCTCGCTCGTCGTGCCCATTGCCGCAGCTATATTGGCACGCCGCGTGCTTTCCACACGTGATCTGTTTATCGCGGTATGGACTACGGTTGTGGTCGGTCTGGTTTGCGCACGCTTGGCGTTTCTGGCAGCCGACATCGGCTGATTGGTTGACAGCATGTGGCCGGCTGCTCTCAGTTCGGCCAACCGAGGGGGCTTCCGATGCAAGGTGTGATAGTGGCGATCGCGGCATTCGTGCTGGCGATCGGAGCTGGGTCTGCGCGCGCAGCAGACGATGTGGTGATCGGCGCGCTGTATCAGATGACGGGCCCGAACGGGCAGGTCGGCAACGACGCCAAGGCGGCAATGGAAACGGCTGCCGAAATCATCAATGGCAATCACAACGTTCCTATGCTGCTCGGCAAGGGGGGCGGTCTGAACAACCTTGGCGGCGCGAAGGTGCGGGTGATCTTCGCGGACCATCAGGGCGATCCGCAGAAGGCGCGCGCCGAGGCGGAGCGGCTGATCACGCAGGAACACGTGGTGGCGTTGATCGGCTCGTATCAGAGCGCGACCGCCGCGACGGTGTCTCAGGTTGCCGACCGCTATGAAGTGCCCTTCATGGTGGCGGAGAGCTCGTCGCCGAGCCTCAACCAGCGCGGGCTGAAGTGGTTCTTTCGTACCTCGCCGCACGACTTGATGTTCACCCAGGCGATGTTCGACTTCTTCCGCGATATCGGCGCGAAGACCGGGCGGAAGGTGCGGAGCGTTGTGCTGTTCCACGAGGACACGATCTTCGGCACTGACAGCTCCAATGCGCAGAAGCAGATGGCGGAGGCGGCCGGCATCAAGGTGGTGGCGGACATCCGCTATCGCGGCAACTCGCCATCGCTGTCGGCGGAGGTGCAGCAGATCAAGGCCGCTGATGCCGATGTGGTGATGCCGACGTCATACACATCGGATGCGATCCTGTTGATGCGCGGCATGCATGACCTGGGCTACATGCCGAAGGCGATCATGGCGCAGTCAGCCGGTTTCGCCGAGCAGTCGCTGATCGACGCGGTGGGGCCGCTGATGGAGGGCGTGATGAGCCGCTCGGCTTTCGCGCTCGACGCGGTGAAGGCGCGACCGGCGATACCGGCGGTGAATGCGCTGTTTCGTGCCCGCAGCAACAAGGACCTGAACGACAACACGGGGCGCGAGATCACCGCACTGATCGTGCTCGCGGATGCGATCAATCGCGCGGGATCGACCGATGAGGAGAAGATCCGCCAGGCGCTGATCGCGACGGACGTTCCGGGCGATCAGACGATCATGCCGTGGAAGGGCATCAAGTTCGACAGCACCGGGCAGAACATCGCTGCGACACCGGTGATCCAGCAGATCAAGGATGGGAAGTACCACACGATCTATCCATTCGACGTGGCGGCCGAGGAAGCGGTGTGGAACGTCGGGAAGTAACGGCGTGAGCGATGGCGAAGAGTTCTCCCCCTCCCCTTGCGGGAGGGGGTTGGGGAGAGGGGGCCGCGGATGGTCGCCACCGCCCCCTCCCCCCAGCCCCCTCCCGCAAGGGGGAGGCGGAGAAGGGATCGTGACCCTCACCATCCTCCTTCAGGTCGCGGTCGGCGGGCTGTTGATGGGGCTGATCTACGCGCTTGTCGCGGCCGGTCTCAGTTTGATCTTTGGCCTGATGGACGTGGTGAACTTCGCGCACGGCGAACTGCTGATGCTGGGGATGTACGCCACATACGTTGTCTGGCTGGCGACCGGCCTCGACCCACTGCTGCTGCTCATCCCAGTGGCGATCGCGCTGTTCGCTGTGGGGGTGGCGATCTATCACCTGTTGATAGCGCGCGCCCTTTCGGTGCGTTTCAACCGTGGCATGGTGCAGATCTTCGTCACCTTCGGGCTCGCCATTCTGCTACGCGGCGCGGCACAGTTCGCCTTCGGCAGCGACTTCAAGAGCGTCAGCACCTCGCTGCTGGCCGGCCGCACCATCGACCTCGGCGGCGTCTTCGTGCCCTTGCCGCAACTTGCCGCTGGTATCGTCAGTCTGATCGCATTCGGCGCGCTGCTTGCCGTCAGCCGCACCGAATTCGGTCGCGCTCTGGAAGCGACGCGGGAGGATCGCGAGGCCGTGGCACTGATCGGCATCGACCGCGACCGCATCTTCGCGCTGGGTTGGGGATTGGGAGCAGCGGCGGTCGGCATCGCCGGCGTGATGCTCGCCACCTTCTATTACGTCTCGCCTAATGTCGGCGCGAACTTCGCGCTGATCGCTTATGTCACGGTGGCGTTGGGCGGGTTTGGCAGTCTGTTCGGCGCACTGGTTGCCGGAGTGCTGATCGGCCTGGTCGAGGCACTGACGGCGCTGCTGTTCGAGCCGTCGCTGAAGCAGGTCGGCATGTTCGCGATCTATCTCGCGGTGCTGATGTTCCGCCCGCGCGGGCTGTTCGGCACGCTGTGATGGAAACATCCATTACCCGCCGGCGCCGCAAGGAACTCATCGTCGGCGCGTTGCTGCTCGCCGCCATCGCGGTGTTGCCGCTGCCGATACACGACACCTATACCCGCAACCTGATCATCATCACCGTGCTGTTCGCCGGACTGGCTCAGGCTTGGAACATACTTGGCGGCTACTGCGGCCAGATCTCGCTGAGCCACGCGCTGTATTTCGGCGTCGGCGCCTACGTATCGACGCTGCTGCTGACGCGCTCCGGCATTCCGCCGACCCTGGGCATGTTCGCCGGCGGGGCTTTGGGTGGACTGATGGCACTGCTGGTCGGCTGGCCATGCTTTCGCCTCTCCGGCCACTACTATGCGATCGCCACCGTGGTGGTGGGCGAGATCGGTTATCTGCTGGCGCTGAACTGGGACTGGATCGGCGGCGCCACCGGAATCAACATTCCCTATGTCCGCTCTGTAGGGGATTCGTGGCTGTGGCTGCAGTTCCGCATCGACAAGCTGCCGTATCACTACGCGGCGCTCGCGTTCGCCGCAGTTGCCTGGCTGGTGGCATGGCTGATCGAGGGCTCGCGCTGGGGCTTCGTCTGGCGCGCCGTAAAGGACGATCCGATCGCGGCGCGCAGCCTCGCGGTGCGCGTGTTCCCCTCCAAGATGGCGGCGGCCGCGATCAGCGGCGCACTGACCGGCATCGGCGGGGCGATCTACGCTCAGTACGTCGGCTACATCGACCCCGACAGCGTGCTGTATGGACAACTGTCCATCCTGATCCCGTTGCCCGCGGTGCTGGGTGGCGTCGGGACCCTGTGGGGACCACTGGTGGGCGCCGCCGTGCTGATCCCGCTGTCCGAACTGACGCGCTCGTATCTCGGTGGCTCCGGACGCGGCGTCGATCTGATGATCTACGGGGCGCTGATCATCCTGGTCGCGCTGGCGCGACCGCAGGGGCTTGCCAGCCTCATCGGCGTGCGCGTGCGCGCACCCGCCGGAGCAGACGATGTCGCCGCTGCTTGAGGTCGATCGCGTCAGCAAGTCGTTTGGCGGCGTCGCGGCCAACGTCGATATCAGCTTCGACGTGCGCGAAGGCGAAATCCTCGGGCTGATCGGCCCGAACGGCGCGGGCAAGACGTCGCTGTTCAACTCGATCTCCGGCGAGGTGACGCCGGACTCTGGCGAGGTTCGCCTCAACGGCCGGCGGATCTCCGGCCTGTCGCCCGAACAGTGTTCGCTGCTGGGTGTCGCGCGCACCTTCCAGGTGGTACGAAGCTTCAACTCCATGACGGTGCTGGAGAACGTCATGGTTGGCGCGTATTCACGCATATCGCGCACCCGCCGCGCGATGGTGCGCGCCCTGGAGACGCTGGCATTCACCGGTCTCGAAGCGCGTGTGGATACATTGGCGCATGCGCTCACGCCAGCGGAGAAGCGACGGTTGGAAGTGGCTCGCGCGCTTGCCACCGAGCCGCGGCTGCTGCTGCTCGATGAGATGCTCACGGGTCTTACGCCCGTCGAGGCGCAGTCAGGGGTTCAGCTGATTCGCGATGTGCGTGCTCGCGGCATCACGGTGATGATGGTGGAGCACGTCATGGAAGTGCTGCTGCCGCTGGTCGATCGTGCCGTGGTACTTGACCTGGGCCGTGTGCTGACCATCGGCGTCCCGCAGGACGTGGTGCGCAATCCCGACGTGATCCGCGCCTATCTCGGCGACCGCTATGTTGCGGCTTGAGGATGTCTCCGCCTCCTATCGCGGCCTGCGCGCGCTGCAGGGTGTGTCGCTCGAGGTGCGGCGCGGCGAGATCGTCGCTGTGGTCGGCGCGAACGGCGCAGGCAAGAGCACGCTGCTGAAGTCGATTGCCGGCCAGGTCGCCGCAGAAGGCATGATCGAGTTCGAAGGCCAGTCGCTGCGACGCGTTCCCGCGCACCGGATCACGCGGCTTGGCATTTCCATGGTGCCGGAGGGTCGTCGCCTGTTTCCGCGACTTTCCGTTGAGGACAATCTGCGGCTTGGCGCATATGCGAAGCGGGGTGCGGAGCGCTTCAAGCCGCTGGAGCTGGTATTCTCGTTGTTCCCACGTCTGCGGGAGCGGCTGGCGCAGCGCGCCGAGACACTGTCCGGCGGCGAGCAGCAGATGCTGGCGATTGGTCGCGCACTGATGACTCAGCCGCGCTTCCTGATGCTGGATGAGCCAAGCCAGGGCATCATGCCACGTCTGGTCGATGACATTCTCGCCGCCGTGACGCGCGTCCGCGAACTCGGCATGACCGTCCTGCTGGTCGAGCAGCGCCTGGTCGAGGCGCTGGCCATCGCCGACCGCGCCTATGTGCTGCAGACTGGCCGCATCGTGCTAGCAGGACCGGCGGCGGAGATCGCAGCGGACGACGCGGTGCGCCGGGCGTATCTGGGGATGTGACGCCGGTTGCCGTGCGCGCCATTTTGTATTACATTATGTGCTAACGACTGTAATACGAATATGGAGGCTTGGCATGCCACGGACCAGCCCCGCGCCAAAGGTCGAAACGCTGACATTTCGCCTGGAGCCGGCGCTCAAGGCGGCTTTCGCCAGGATCGCCGGTGAAGAGCACAAGCCGATCGGTGAGTTGCTGCGCGAGCTTGTTCGCGAACGGGTCGAGCGCAAGCGTCGCCGGGCGTTCATGTCGGAGGCGCGTCGCCAATCGCTGGAGGCAACCAAGGTGGCAGCCCGGCGTGGCAGTGATGAGGCCGCGGTGTTGCGAGAGTTGGAGGGCGACCTCAGAGAGTTTGTTGACGAATGGAAGTGAGGCGTGGCGATCTCGTCACGGTTGCGTTGGGCGGCGATTACGGAAAGCCTCGGCCGGCGCTTGTTGTGCAGGCTGATGCGTTTCGCGAGCTGGCCTCGGTCACTGTCCTGCGATTGACCAGTGAGCTGCATGACTGGCCGCTGTTCCGTGTCACGATGCGGCCGAACAGGGGCAATGGGTTGCAAAGACCTTCGCAGGTGATGATCGACAAGGCAGCATCTGTCCCGCGCGCGAAGATTGGACAGAGGATCGGCACAGCGGACGTTGCGACGATGCGAGCGGTGGACACCGCGCTGGCGACATTCCTGGGCCTTGGATGAGGTCGACCGGCAATGCATGTACTGATCGTGGGAGGCGGGATCGGCGGGTTGGCGACGGCGCTGTCGCTGCATGCGGTCGGCATCGAATGCACTGTGTTCGAGCAGGTGCGCGAGCTGCGCGAACTCGGTGTTGGCATCAATACGCTGCCGCACGCGATCAAGGAACTGGCGGCACTCGGCCTGCTGCCGGCGCTGGACCGCGCCGGTATCCGCACGCGTGAGCTGATCTACGCCAACCGCTTCGGCCAGGTGGTGTGGCGCGAACTGCGTGGCACGGACGCCGGCTTCGATGCGCCACAGTTCTCCATCCACCGGGGCAAGCTGCACGGCGTGCTGCTGGAGGCGGTCCGCGAGCGTCTCGGTACGGACGCAGTGCGGACGGGCTGTCGGCTGATGTCGTTCGCCGAACGCGGTGACTGCATCGTGGCGCGGTTCGAGCAGCGCGCGGCGGGCGATGCGTTTGAGGTCGAGGGCGACGTGCTGGTGGGGGCGGATGGGATCCACTCGACCGTGCGCGCGGCGTTCTATCCGGACGAAGGGCCACCGGTGTGGAACGGCATGATGCTGTGGCGAGGCGCGGCCGACTGGCCGGTGCATGTCGATGGCCGCACCATGGTTATCGCCGGCGGCATGGGACAGAAGTTTGTGTTCTATCCGATCCATGTTGACCCGGCCGCGCCAGACAGGCGGCTGACAAACTGGGCCGTGATGGCGCGTATCGGTGAAGGCAAGGGTCTGCCGCCACGCCGCGAGGACTGGAATCGCCCGGGGCAATGGGATGAGATGGAACCGTTCGTGCGCGACCGGTTCCGGCTCGATTTCGTTGACCCGCTGGAGCTGATCCGCGCGTCTGGGACGTTCTACGAATATCCGATGTGCGATCGCGACCCGTTGCCGCGGTGGTCGTTCGGTCGCGCGACACTGTTGGGCGATGCGGCGCACCCGATGTATCCGGTCGGGTCGAACGGCGCGAGCCAGGCGGTGTTGGATGCGCGCGCGCTGGCCCGGCATCTTGCGAGCGGCGATGTACCGCAGGCGCTTGCTGCGTATGACGCGGAGCGCCGGCCGGCGACAGGGGAGATCGTACTCAACAACCGGAAGGGCGGGCCGGAGCGGGTGATCGACGTCCTGGAGGAGCGTGCCCCGGGTGGTTTCTCCGATGTCGATGCGGTGGCTTCACACGCCGAGCGGGAGGCGATCGTGCGCGGTTATGCGTCGATGTCCGGCTTTGCCCGCGAGCAGGTGAATGCCCGCGTCATTGCGAGCGCAGCGAAGCAATCTCGGTCAGGGTGAGCAACTGACCGAGATTGCTTCGTCGCTTCGCTTCTCGCAATGACAGTGACGTGCGATTACAGCAAGCCCGCGGCGATGTTGACTGTCAGTGCCAGGATGATCGTGTTGAACAGGAAGCTCAGCAGGCCATGCGCCGCGGCCAGGCGGCGGAACTTGCGCGCCGTGATCTGCACGTCGGATACCTGGAACGTCATGCCCAGCACCAGTGAGAAATACATGAAGTCGAGATAGTCCGGCCGTCTTTCGCTGGGAAATTCCAGGCCGCCAGCGATGCCGGAGCCGCCAGGGTCGATCTCGTAGTATTCATGTGCGTAGCGGAATGCGAATGTCGTGTGGGTCATCAGCCACGAGACGAAAAGCGTCACTGCCACCAGGATGACATGCAGATTTCGCTGCAACGGCGGCAGGTCCTTGGTGGTGTCGGCGAACTCGCTGATGATTGCCGCAAAGCTGAACGTCACCGCCGCCACGGTGAGCCAGAAGATTGTCCACTCGCCCTCTTCCTGCGCCGCGGCATCTGCCGGCATGCGGTCCAGATGCTCGGTGGTGAACAGGAAGGCGGCCGATACCAGGTAGACGATGACGCCGAAGTCCCAGGCGAGGATGTTGCGGGTCGTGCGGTTCATCTCAGCAGGCAACAGCAACGCGACCGCCAGGCCGCATAGCAGGCCAATGAACAATCTCAATCGGGCGCGGATGACCCGCCAGCACCAGCCCAGCGCGCTCACGCGAGAGTGGCC
Organism: uncultured Alphaproteobacteria bacterium; assembly: GCA_963776505.1. Lineage (GTDB taxonomy): Bacteria > Pseudomonadota > Alphaproteobacteria > Acetobacterales > Acetobacteraceae > JAMXLO01. The sequence continues at coordinate 175,408 of CAVZNH010000052.1, read as the reverse complement.
AGCAACCCAGCCAACAGCTTGCCGCGATAGGCGAGGCTCTCCACCACGATGTGCTCGTCGAGCGTGTGCGCGCCGGCTCCCTGCACGCCGAGACCGTCGAGCGTGGCGATGCCCATGGCACCAGTAAAATTGCCATCCGAACCACCGCCGGAACTCTGCGAGCTGATGTCGTAGCCAAGGTCACGCGCGATATGCCGGGCGGTGTCATACAGAGCCATCACCTTGCCGTTCGGCTCCCACACCGGGCGCGTGACGCCCCGGGTCACGTTGAACTGCACGTCATTGGACGACGCCGACAGTGCCAGCATGCTGGCGACGCCGCGATCGAGGTCCTCCTGCCGCTTGGCCATCGACAGCGCCTCGCCGGTGCATGTGGTGGCGACGCAATTCACCCACTGCCCGCCGTGGATCACGCCAACGGAGAATGTGCAGTTCTCTGTGGTCATGTCCTCGATCTCGATCAGCTTGCGCGCCATCTCGCGGATAGCCGAGCGACCGTCGGCAAGGCGGGCGCCGGCATGGCTGGGGCGGCCGGTTGCTTCCAGGTTGAAGCGTGCAATGGCGTAACGGCCGGTGACCACCCCGCCATCCGGGCGGGCCGGCTCGGGCACCAGCACGTAGCGATGGCGCGACGCTTCCGCCTCGATGAGGTCCCGCGTCGACGGGCTTCCCACCTCCTCATCGCTGGTGAGCAAGACCGTGATTGGCAGCTTCGTCGACACATTGGCACGCGCGAGCTGGCGCAGTGCCTCCAATGCCATGTAGTTGCCGCCCTTCATGTCCAGGATGCCAGGACCCCAGGCGCGGCTGCCATTGCGGCGGAAAGGCAGCCTTGCCAGCGTGCCGACGGGATGCACCGTGTCGAGATGGCCCATCACCAGAATGCCCGGCACATTGGACGTGGCGTGCGGGAAACGTCGCACGCACGCAATCGCCGAAACCCATGCGACCTGCCACGCGCTCGATGCGCGCGCCGGCGATCACCAGATCGCGCGATGCAATGTCCATCATGCGGTTCACCGCAGCGACGTCGTAGGTCGGGCTTTCGCATTCCACCCAGACACGCAGGCCGTCCAGCATGGCATCGGCGTCAAACGGGAGATCGGCGGGATTCACGGGCGGACTCCTTGGGTCAAAAGGCGAAGATCTTGCCGACGGCGAGCGGCGTTACGGTTTCCTCGCCGCAGGTCTGGACCAGCCGGTTCAGCGCACGCCAGCCGGTGCAGTGACCGGGCGCAATCACGGTCAGGTTGAACCCGGCAATGTCGCGCACGGTCTCGGGGATGCAGCGCTCGGTCTCGCCGGAGAGATGAAAGCCACCCATCACTGCATACAGCTTCTGGTCGGGAAAGCACTCGCGCGCGTGCGTCAACACATTCACCACGCCGGCATGCGAGCATGCGGTGAACACGACGATGCCTTTGCCCTTCACTGCGACGGCGAGGAAGCGCTCATCCATGATCAACGGATCGGCTTGCCAATCGCCTTTCGCGTCGCGGCGAACGTGATTTTGCAGGCCGGTTTCATATGACGTCACCCGCGGGATCTCGCCGCTGAGGTAGAACGTCGCGTCGAGCAGATGCTGCGGCGCATCGGTGATGACAGGCCGGGCGCCGGCGTTTGCAAGGTCTTCCGCGCTGGGCAGCAGCCCCGTCGGCAGCACGCCGCCGTCCGGCTGACGCTGGCCGCGTTCGGCGAACATGCCTGGATGCAGGTAGATCGGCGCGTTGCGCTCAGGTGCCGCAGCGCGCATCAGTTCGTACGCCTTCAGCAGACCACCGCCATGATCCCAGTGGCCATGCGACAGCACCACCGCCTCGATGGCGCCGAAATCGACGCCGAGGCGCGTGCCGTTGTGCTGCACCGCGTAGTCGACAGGTCCGGCGTCGAACAGCACGACGTGCTCCTGCCGATCGGTGGTGGCGCGGATCACCAGCGACAGCCCATGGTTGGCGCAGCACAAGCTGGCGCCTGCGACGCGTCGCATGCCTTTGCGCACCAATGCCGGCCACTCGCGCGTGACGAATGATGGTGTGCTGGACAGCGAGTCCGTCACGTTGTCCACCAGCACCTGGACCTCGAGCCGATCGACTTCGGTCAGCGACGGCATGATGCGTCTCTTTCAGGTTGGGGTTACGGCAGACGCGCGAGGCGCTCGCCGAGCAGCGAAAAGAAGCCTTCGGGATCGAGTGTCTCAAGGAGCGTGGCATTGAGCGGTGCGCCGGTGCGTCGCCAACGATCGATGACGGTGCGGCCGCGGCTCGGCCCTGGCCCAAGATCGACGGTAACGGCGCAGCCGCGTGTGGTGAACAGGTCGGGGCGGGTCAGCCAGGCTATGGCGCAGGGATCGTGCAGTGCTGCGCCAGCGCCGGCGAAACGCGGCCCGAGCGGCACCGTCGCCTGGATGTCGCACAGCGTGTGCATACAGCGCCCTGCGCCGGCGGCGCGCATGGTCGCCAGCCTTGCCGGCGTGCACAGCGCCTGCGCGGTCAGTTCGAGTGTCGCGAGGACGACCGGGCGCCCACATGCCAGCACCACCGCGAGCGCCTCCGGATCGTTCAGTGCGTTGAACTCGGCGGCGGGCGTGGCATTGCCTTCGCCCCAGGCGCCAGTCATCAGCACGATCTGTTCGATCCGCTCGGCGAGCGCCGGCTCGGTCATCAAGGCGAGCGCGATATTGGTGGCAGGGGCGATGCCGACCAGCGTCACTCTCTGTGTAGTGGTGCGCAGGATCGTGCGGATGGCGTCGGCGGCGACCGCTGATGCGGCCGATTCGCCGGTCGGCAGTCGGATGCCGCCGAGACCATCGACGCCATGGACGCGCGTCTCATTGACGAAGGCGCCGAGTAGCGGCCGATCGGCGCCGCCATACACGGGGACCTTCGATCCGGCCAACGCGACCAGCGCCAGCGCGTTGGGCAGCGTGCGATCCAGCCCGACATTGCCGCCCGCCACAGTGACCGCCGTCACGTGAAGTTCAGGCGAGGCCAACGCCAGCAGCAGCGCGAACGCATCGTCGGTGCCTGGATCGCAGTCGAGGATGATCGGGGTCGCCACCGTGGGTTCCTTGCCTGGCAGCGGGCAGGATGCCAGCCTGCGGCACGGGGTGGAACCTGGCATGAGCGTGGAATATTTCGCCGTTTCAGACGGTGACGGCGGTGAGACCGCAGGCAGTCAGGCGGTGATGGTGCCGCTCAATACCCGGACCTTGGCGCCGAAGGAGCCCGAGCGGGTATGGCGGCTGCGCAAGCACCTCGTGCAGTCGCTGCGTGCCATGCGCACCATGAAGCGGCCAGTCGAATCGGCATCACCGTTGCGGGCCGAACCGGAGGGGTTCGTCGGCACGGTGGCGCGCACGGCGTGCTCGCTATGCCGCGGCTGGTGCTGCAAGGGCGGCGGCGATCACGCCTATCTCGATGAACGCGTCATGGCACGGGTGCGGCAGGCGCGGCCGGAGCTCGATGCGCGCGCAGTGATCAAGCTCTATGTCGAGCGTGTCCCGGCGACTGGTTATGCCGGGTCGTGCGTATTCCACGGTGAAGCGGGCTGCACGCTGGACCGGTCGTTGCGATCAGACGTGTGCAACAGCTATTTTTGCACCGGGCTCGGCAGGTTCGTGACGAGCAGCGAAATTCCGACCGGTGCCATCGTCATCGCCACTCAGGACGGCGAAACCCGCATGTCGCCGGTGCTGACAGCGCAATGAACACCGACTCTACATAAGCAGCGCCTGCGCGCACGCCTCGAGGATCGCGTCGGCATCAATGCCATACTCGCGATAAAGGTCCGGAAGATCGCCGCTCTGGCCGAAATGATCAGGCCCCAGAGGCACTACGCGTTGACCACGCACCGCACCCAACCACGCATGCGTCGCCGGATGTCCGTCCAGCACCGTCACCAAGGAGGCATGCGGTGCCAACGGCGCCAGCACCCGTTCCACATATGATTCCGCCGCGTGCTCGCCATTGCGTTTCGCCCGCAACGCGGCGAGCCAGCCGGCATGCAGCCGATCCGGGCTGGTGATCGCCAGCAAACCTGCGCCAGGCTCCTCGGCCTCCAGTTCGGCGAACGCCGCCATCGCCTCCGGTGCCACCGGACCCTGGTAGCCAATCGCGATGCGCGCGCCATCAGCCGGTGGAACCACCCAGTGCGCGCCCTCGATCACTCCGCGCTGATCCACCGCCCGCTCCGGCTGCTCGAGCTGACGTGTTGACAAACGTAGCCACACAGCCGAGCCGTCGGGGCGCTGCATGTGGTCGAATGCGTGGCGCAGCAGGATGGCCAGCTCATCGACATGCGTCGGCTCGAAACTCGCCAGCCGATCGGCCGCCATGCCGATCAGCGGCGTGTTGATCGATTGATGCTGTCCGCCTTCCGGCGCCAAGGTCAGGCCGGATGGCGTGGACACCAGCAGAAAACGCGCATCCTGGTAGCAGGCATAGATCAGCGCATCGAGCCCGCGGTTGACGAACGGATCGTACACCGTGCCCACCGGCAGCAGCCGCGCGCCGGTCATCGCCGGCGTCAACCCAGCAGCGCCAAGCAGCAGGAACAGATTCTGCTCGGCAATACCAAGCTCGACATGCTGCCCGGTGGGCGACATCCCCCAGCGCTGCGCACTTGCCAGCTTCGCGTCGCGGAACACGTCGTTGCGGGTGTGGCGATCGAAGATGCCGCGACGGTTCACCCACGGCCCCAGATTGGTCGATACGGTCACGTCGGGTGAGGTGGTGACGATATGTTCGGCGAGCGCCTTCAACTCACCCTGGCCGCGGCCGATCTCGGCAAGGATATCGCCGAAGCCTGCCTGCGTGGACATCCTGCGGCCGGCGAGCTTCGCGACCGGCAGCGATAGCGGGACCGGCACGGTAGGCGCGCTCAGTACGCGGCCTTCCGGTGTGAGCGGCGTCGCAAATGGACAGTCGGCGAGAAAACCCCGCAGATCGTCCTCGGAAATGTCCAGTCCCTCGAAGATATCCCACTCATGGCCCGGGCGGATGCCCATCGATGAACGGAACACCTCCATCTGCTCTTTCGTCATCAGCCCTGCATGGTTGTCCTTGTGGCCGGCAAACGGCAGACCCATGCCTTTGATCGTGTAGGCGATGAAGCAGGTCGGCTGGTCGTCCTCAGCCTCTGCGCGCAGGGTGTCGATCATTGTCTCGATGTCGTGACCGCCGAGATTGGTCATCAGCGCGCCGAGTTCCTCATCGGCCAACGCATCGATGATCATGCGTGCCTTGGAGCGTCCAAGGTCCGCCAGCAACGCCTGACGCCACGATGCGCCGCCCTGAAAGGTCAGAGCGGAATACAGCGAATTGGGACAGTCATCGATCCAGGCGCGCAGCGCCTCGCCACCCTCTTGCGCGAATGCCGCCTCCAGCTTGCGGCCGTATTTGATGGTGACGACATTCCAGCCCATGTCGCGGAACAGACCCTCGATGCGGCCAAAAAGCCGGTCGGGCACGACTAAATCGAGGCTTTGCCGATTGTAGTCGACGATCCACCAAAGATTGCGGACGTCGTGCTTCCAGCCCTCCATCAAGGCTTCGTAGATGTTGCCTTCATCGAGTTCGGCATCGCCGGCGATCGCGATATGGCGGCCGGGCGGCAGGTCGGTGCGTCCAAGATTGTGCAGCCGCACATAGTCCGCCATCAGCGCCGAGAACGTCGTCATCGCGACGCCGAGACCGACAGACCCTGTGGAGAAGTCCACCTCCGGGCCGTCCTTCACGCGAGATGGATAGGACTGCACGCCACCGAGCTGACGCAGGCCCCGCATCTTTTCCAGTGTCTGCCGGCCGAACAGATAGTTGATCGCGTGGAACACCGGCCCGGCATGCGGCTTCACCGCGATGCGATCCTGCGGTCGGGCGATCTCGAAATACAGCGCGGCCATGATCGAAATCACCGAGGCGCACGACGCCTGATGCCCGCCCACCTTCAAACCATCGCGGTTTGGTCTGATGTGGTTGGCGTGATGGATCATCCACGACGACAGCCAGAGCAGCTTGCGCTCGAGCTGCTTCAGGAGATGCACGTGCCGGGAGTCGAACTGTCCGAGTGAGGCAGGTGCGCTGAGCGGCGTGTCCATGGACGTGCTGTCTCCGGGTACGGCCAGGTCGAAGTTTACCGCCTCAATGGCGGCAGCGCACTATGGGCATCGTGCGCTCAACTCCATCCCCGCGCCAGCCGCCGCACCGTCGTTGAGGCGTTGCGCTTGCCCTCGCCGGCATAATCCTCGTGCCAATCCTCGATCTTGCCCGGATCGTACAGGTAGTTGACCATCAAGGTCGCGCTTTCCTTGGCGCCCTTTTCCGACGTGTCGCCCAGGGGGGTGATCCGTTCGACCCGCGCACCGTTCGATAGATGGAAATGCGCCACTGGATCGCGTGCGCGCTTGCCGCCCGTCGCCTCCACCAGCAGATAGCGCGCGCAAAGCCGCACCAGCACCGGTTCGGCGGTCTTGCGCAATCCTAACTCGCGCCACCAGCTTCGCTTCGCCACGATGGCCGCCAGCGCCTGCTCGCCCGTCGGCGCCGGCATCGCCGAGGCAAGGCTCGCGGATTCCTCATCCGACAGCAGACCCGGCTGATCCGCGGCAAGCCTCTCGTCCAGCCAGGCGCGAAACCCAGGGATCGGCGACAAGGTGGCGAACGCCTTGAGGTTGCGGAACTCTCCCGATAACTCCTCGACCACGCGCTTGATCAGGAAGTTGCCGAAGCTGATGCCCGCCAGTCCGCGCTGACAGTTGCTGATCGAATAGAAGATCGCGGTGTCCGCCTGTCGCGGATCCAGTAGCGGCGCCTTTTCGTCCAGCAGCCCCTGCACGCTGCCCGCCAGCCCTTTCACAAGTGCGACCTCGACGAAGATCAGCGGCTCGCCAGGCATGCGTGGATGGAAGAACGCATAGCAGCGACGGTCGGAATCCAGGCGGTTCTTCATGTCGCGCCACGAGCGGATCTCGTGCACCGCCTCGTAGCCCACCAGCTTCTCCAACAGCGCCGCCGGGCTGTTCCAGTCGATGCGCTGCAGTTCGAGGAAGCCGATGTCGAACCAGGCAGCGAGCAGGCCACGGAGATCGGCCTCCAGGGCTGCCAGCAGCTTGTCGTCGCGTCGAACCTTCAGCAGGAAGCCACGCAGATCGACCAGGAACTTGCGTCCGTCAGGGATGGTGGTGAACTGGGTCAGCAGCCGCAAGCGCGGCGGCTCCAGTGCGCGGCGCAGCGCGGCCTTGGCAATCGCAAGCTCGGCGGGATCGCTTGCCGCCTGCACCTCCGCGTAAGCGGTCGCGACAGCATCCGCATCGGAATCGAAGCTTGCCAGCGTGCGCAGGAACTCCTTGCGACCGGCCTCATCCAGACCTTGGTAGGTCTCCGCCAGCTTGGCCGCCCGATTGCGAACGCTCACCTCGCCGCCTCGGCCCGCCAGACAGGCACGCATCTGCGCGGCGATCAATTCATCCTCGACACCCGCCGCCATATCGCGCCAGACCGTGGTGATCCGACGGATGGCACGATCGAGCAATCCAGGGACGGCGATGTCACTCATGCAGACGCTCCTCGCAGCGGTTCGCCAATCATAACCGCAAGCGGGGCAGATATGGCTGACACGTTGCTTCGACCAGTGCCTTGGTGATTGCCGGAAGCAGATCCTCCGCCACCAGACCTTGCCCCGCGATTACACCGGCACGCCCGTGCAGGAACGCGCCGGCGGCTGCGGCTTCCCATGGCGACACGCCTTGAGCCAACAGCCCGCCAATCAGACCGGCCAGCACGTCACCTGAACCAGCGGTGGCGAGCCAAGGTGGCGCGGAGGCGTTGATCGCGACCTTGCCATCCGGCGCGGCGATGATCGTATCGGCGCCCTTCAGCAGAACCGCTGCGCCGGTACGGGCGGCGGCTGCGCGCACGGCCGCCACTCGATCCATCCCGGCGCTGCCGAAGGCTCGCGCGAATTCGCCGGTGTGTGGGGTCAGAACTGCCGCACCGCACAAGGCGTCCGGATCGCCAGCGAAGGCAGAGAACACATCGGCGTCCGCAACAACGCGACGACCCGCCGACAGCAGCAACGGCAGCGTGGCGCGCGCCGCTTCCGGACCCAATCCGGGGCCGCACACCCAGACATTGCGACGCTCGTCCTGCAGCAGTTCGGCGAGCGGGGCCTCACTCACCAGCAAGCCCGGCGATCCGGCGCGATAGACATCGGCGCTCCCCATCGCCGCGATGGTGACAAGGCCCGCGCCGCCACGTCTTGCCGCATCGGCGGACAGGCGCGCCGCCCCGGTCATCATGGCACCTCCCACCACAGTGACATGGCCGCGCGTATATTTGTGGGACTGCGACCCTGGAACAGGCAGCCGCCACAGCTCCGGCAGGTTGGCGAAACACGACGGCACCACCTGCTTCAGCACGGCGCCAGGCAGCCCGATATCGGCGAGCACGGTCTCGCCGCACAGCTCCCGACCAGGCAGCAAAAGGTGCCCAGGTTTCAGCCGGAAGAACGTCACGGTCAGCGCTGCCTGCGGCGCAAAGCCACGTACGGCGCCAGTCGCGCCATCGAGCCCGCTCGGCACATCCACGGCGACCACACGCCGCGCCGCGCGCAACGCATCAGCGACGGCGCCATCGACGTCCCGCGCCAGGCCGGCACCGAATACGGCATCGATCACCAGGTCGGCGCGCGCCGCCTCCTCCGCCGTGAATAGTGCGGTTTGACCACGCCAATGCAGCGCGGCATCGGCGGCGTCAGATCCGGCGCGCGGCGGGGCCAACGCAGCCAGCGCAATTGGCCAGCCTTCCTGCGCCAACATCCGCGCCGCGACATACCCGTCGCCGCCATTGTTGCCAGGCCCCGCCAGTACGAGCGTGCGGCACGGACGGAACCTCTGCTGGATGACACGCGCCACCGCGCGCCCGGCGTTCGCCATCAGCGTGGGGCCAGGCATACCAAGCGCCGGCGAGGCCGCATCGGCGCGCGCCATCTCCTCCGGCCTCAGCAGCTCGGATCGACCAGCGAGCGAACGCAGCCAATCAGGATTGTATGTCACGCGTTGACTCTGCGTGGCGGCGGCGCTGACCTCAAGGGGTCCAAAGGGAGAGTTGCATGACCAAGGTGGCCGTGGTCGGGGCGGGACTGATTGGCCGCGCATGGTCGATCGTCTTCGCGCGCGCCGGATTCGACGTTTCATTGTGGGATCCCTACCCCCAGCAGATCGAAGCCGCCCTCACCTTCATCAGCGAGCGGCTGCCCGAACTGGAAGAGGTTGGGCTGCTCAAGGAGCCCGCGCCAACCGTGGCCAACCGGGTGCGTTTTGCCGGCGCTCTGGCGGAAGCAGTAGCTGCGGCGGAGCACGTGCAGGAGAACGGGCCAGAGCGCGTCGACGCGAAACAGGCGCTGTTCGCCGAACTTGACCGGGTGGCGTCGGCAGACACGGTGCTCGCCAGCTCGACCAGCGGCATTCCCGCAAGCGCATTCACCGAGGGGCTGGCCGGGCGGGCGCGCTGCCTGGTCGCGCACCCGGTCAACCCGCCATATCTGATCCCTCTGGTCGAACTGTGCCCCGCCCCTTGGACCGATCCCGCAGTGGTGTCGCGAACGCGTGCGCTGATGACCAGTGCGGGCCAGGTGCCTGCCACGGTGAACAAGGAGATGGATGGGTTCGCGCTGAACCGGTTGCAGGGTGCCCTGCTCGCCGAGGCATTCAGATTGATCGCCGATGATGTGATCTCCCCGGCGGATGTCGATGCGTTGGTGAAGCACGGACTTGGATTGCGCTGGAGTTTCATGGGACCGCTGGAGACGATCGACCTGAATGCTCCCGGCGGGCTCGCGGACTATTGTGAACGCTACGGCCCGCTCTACGCCGAATTGCAAAAGCAGATGACGCCGAGGGTGTGGGATACGGCACTGATCGACCAACTGCATTCAGCACGCCGCGCAGAGCTGCCAGCCAATATGCAGGGCGTGCGGCAGGAGTGGCGCGACCGCCGGCTGATGGCGCTGCTCGCGCACAAGGCGACGCAGCCCGAGTAGGCGCAACGATGCTGCCGCAGATCGCGAGCCGCCTCTCAGCCCAACGCAGAGTCATCAGGCTTCGGTGGCGCAGACTGCTGGCGAAATCGTGGTTCCTGTCTCGGTGCCACTACCGTTGGCATGGTCACGTGCTGACCGGACGGCCAGCCGATCAGGTGTGGTACCTCGCCTATGGCTCCAACATGCACCACAGCGCCTTTCGCGAGCGACGCGGGATGCAGCCTGCCGAATGGCGTGTCGCTCGTGTCCGCGGCTATCGGCTGCGCTTCAATCTGGAAGGCCGTCCTAAGGGCAAGGCGGCGCCGGCGAACATCTGTCCCGATCCGGATGGCGAGTGCTGGGGCGTGCTGTATCGGATCACGCGACGTGAACTGTTGCGGCTGGATTACACCGAAGGCGTTCCAGGGCGGCACTACCGCCATGTCATGGTATCCGCGGAGGACATGGACGGGAACATCGTATCAGCCGTGACCTACATGGCGCGCGGGCTTGATGAAGATGGCACGCCGTCATTCCGCTATATCTCGCTGTTGCGCGACGGAGCCCGCGTGCACGGTCTGCCAGAGGCCTGGGTGCAGTACCTCGACAGCGTTCGACATCACCCTGAATGACTGCTACCGCCCCCTGGGGTCGAGCGCATCCCGCAATCCATCGCCCACCAGGTTGAACGACAGCACCGCGAGGAAGATCGCCAGGCCAGGAAACACCGCGAGCCATGGGGCCTGCGACAGGAAGCGTTGCGCCGAGTTCAGCATCGAGCCCCAGGACGGCGCCGGCGGCTGCTGGCCGAGACCCAGAAACGACAGGCTCGCCTCAGCGATGATTGCCGCCGCGATCGCCAGCGTTCCCTGCACCATGATCGGCGGCACGATGTTCGGCAGGACATGGCGCACCGCCACACGCCAGCCGGGATTGCCGATCGCACGCGCCGCCTCGACGTAGTCGTTGCTCGATGCGTCCAGGGTTGCCGCGCGCGTCACACGCATGAAGCGCGGCGCGGTGGAGACACCGATCGCGATCATGGCGTTGGTGAGGTCAGGACCGAGGAACGCGGCAAGCGCAATCGCCAGGATTAAGAACGGACAGGCCAGCATGGCATCGACGATGCGGCTGAGCACAATGTCGGTCCAGCCTTCCGCGAAGCCCGCCAGCAATCCCGCCGGCACGCCGATGCCAGCGGCGATCAGCACCGCAACCACGCCGGCGAGCAGGCTCGCGCGCGCGCCGAACACCACACGAGAGAGCACGTCGCGCCCGTTCTCGTCAGTGCCCATCCAGTGCGCCAGCGACGGTGCCTTGCGGATCGCCGACCACGACGTGGCGACCGGATCATACGGGGCGATCAACGGCGCGCAGATCGCCACCGCGATGAACAGCACGATGACCACGAGACCGGCGACCGCGGCACGACGCTGCAGGAAGCGCTGCAACGCAAGCCGCCCCGGACTGCGCGGCATTGCCGCAGCGGTGCGGGCCATTGTGGGGGCCGTGACGGTGGTACTCATGGCACGGCCCCCTCCCCCCAACCCCCTCCCGCAAGGGGAGGGGAAGTTCTTTGAGGAAGGGGGGCGCGGCACATTCTCAACCTCCCCTCAACCGAGGATTGATCACCACGTAAAGCACATCAGCCAACAAATTCAGCATCACATACAAGAATGCCGTAACCAGCACGACGCCCTGCACCACCGGATAATCCCGATTGAACACCGCATCGACGATCATCTTGCCGAACCCGGGAATACTGAACACCTGCTCGGTCAGCACCGCGCCAGAGAACAGCGTGCCCAGCTCCAACGCCCCCAATGTCACCACCGGGATCAGCGCATTGCGCAGTGCGTGGCGGATCACCACGACGAACTCTCGCAATCCCTTTGCCCGTGCAGTCCGCACGTAATCCTGATCCAGCGACGTCAGCATCGCACTCCGCGTATGCCGCATCAGGATCGCCGCGATTGCGTTGCCCAGCACGAACGCCGGCATGATCGTGGTGGCGAGCGACTGCCGCCAGTCCTCGGTCAACGGCACATACCCTGACGGCGGCAGCCAGCCGAGATCCACCGACACCACCAAAATCAACATGATGCCGAGCCAGAAAGTGGGCGTAGAAAGCCCCGCCAGACCGATGGCATTGGCCACGTAGTCCAGAAACCGGTTGCGGTACACCGCGGCGACAATCCCGGTCGGCACGCCGATCAGCACGGCAATCGCGAACGCCATCACGCCTAGTTGCAGCGTCACCGGCAACTTCTCTGCGACAAGCTGCGACACCGGCTGACGGATGCGCCACGAATACCCGAGATTGCCTTGCAGCACATTGCCCATCCAGTGCAGGTACTGCACCGGCAGCGGCCGATCCAACCACAGCTCGGCGCGAATCTGCGCCAGCACCTGCGGATCGCCGCGTTCCTCGCCTGCCATCACCAGCGCCGGATCGCCGGGCATGAGCTGTTGCAGGCAGAACACCAGGATGCTGACCAACAACAGCGTCGGGATGATCTGCGCAATGCGCGTGCCGAGATGTCCGCGCACTACTTCGTCATCTCCATACCCTGCACGCGGATCAGGCCATCCGGCACCGGCCTGAAACCCTGCAATTTCGCCATCATCGCCACGATGTTGCGCGGACTGTACAGATAAGTGATCGGCAGATCGCGCCGCAACGCCGCCCACGCCTGCTGATAAGCTACCCGCCGTTTCCCGATGTCCGTCATTTCCCGTCCCTGCTCAAGCAACCCGTCAACCGCAGGATTGCTGTAGCCCATGAAGTTGTTGCCCTGCCCGGTGTGCAGGAATTGGAACGCATTGCCGTCCGCATCGACGCGACCGGACCAGCCGTTCAAATAAGCCTGATAGTCGCCCCTCTGCTCGACCTGGCCCGCGGCTGTGACCTCCATCGCCACGATGCGTATATCGAACCCCGCTTCCGCCGCCATTGACTGAATCACCTCGGCCGCCTGCAAGGTATCAGGCTGGTTCGGCGTCAGCAGCTCGAGCGTGACCGGCGACGTCACGCCCGCCTGCCGCAGCAATGCCCTCGCCTTCGCCACATCGCGCGGTGGCGGGGGAAGTGTCTCATCGTAGAACGGCGAATTCGGCGCCACCGGCTGCACATTCGGCGCGAACATGCCGTTGAACACGACGTTCACCAGCGCCGTCCGATCTATCGCCGCGTCCAACGCCTGCCGCACCAGCGCATTCTTGCCGTACGGTGTGTCCGAACGCGGACCAAGGTTGAGGTTGTTGATCAGACCGATATAGCCGAGAGCGTCCGACACAGCGAGCTTCAGCCGCGGGTCCGCCTTCACCGCAGCGACGTCGGTCGGCGCCAGATACTCCGTGATATCGGTGGTGCCGGCCTGCAAATTGGCAAGCCGCACCGAATTGTCCGGCAGGACCTGGTACACCACCCTGTCGAAATGGATGTGCTTCGCATCCCAATAATCGGGAAACCGCTCCAGTGTCACATGATCCTGTGCCACGCGATCGACGAAACTGAACGGGCCGGAGCATACCGGATGCAGGGCAAAATTCTTGCCAGCCGCCTCGGTTGCCTTCGGCGGATAGACCATGCCGGAGCGATCGGTAAGCTGCGCCATGAAAGCACCGGACGGGCCCTTCAGCACGATACGCACAGTCGACGGATCGACCACCTCGACGTGATCGATCGAGCTGATCTCGCTCTTGCGGAAGCTCCCCGCCAGCGTGAGGTGACGCTCCAACGAATACTTCACCGCATTCGCGTCCAGCGTCTCGCCGTCCTGGAACTTCACACCCGAACGCAGATGGATCACCAGGGTACGGTCATCGGTCCACTCATAGCCGGTGGCGAGCTGCGGCACGATGTTCAGCTTCCCGTCAATGTCGAACAGCTTGTCGCACAGCCCCGCGAGCACGATGCGCGCGACATAGCTGGTGGTCAGCGTCGGGTCCAAGATATCCAGGTCCTGCCGCAGCGAGATGCGCAGCGTCTGCGCGAGAGCGGGCATCGCTGCCGCAACAAGGCAGGCGGCAGCCAGTAGAATTCGGTGCATGGTGAAGCTCCCAGGTCATGTGCTCCTCAGCCGTTAGGACGGCTTGCCTCCCTGGAAGCAGCGGCGTTGCTCACCGCTCGGTCGATCGAACCATAAAGGTCACGCAATGTGCGTGCCAAACCCCACGCTACTTGGTCATCTCAAGACCCTGCAAACGGATCATGCCATCCGGCACCGGCCGATACCCTTGCAGCTTCGCCGACATCGCCACGATGTTGCGCGGATTGTACAAATAGGTCAGCGGCAGATCGCGCCGCACCTCCGCCCAGACCTTGAAGTAGTCCGCCCGCCGTTTCGCCGCATCCGTCGTGCCGCGCGCTTCGTCCAGCAGCGTATCCACAGTCGGATTGCTGTAGTGGCTGGCATTGTTGCCCTGCCCAGAGTGTAGGAACGCGTAGGTGTTGCCATCGGCATCAACCCGCCCCGACCAGCCGATCATGTATGCCTCGTAGTCGCCACGCACGGAAGCCTGGAGCGACGAGGCGAACTCGATCGCCTGGATATGCACGTCGAAACCCGCCTCGGCCGTCATCGACTGCACCACCTCGGCTGCCTGCAGCTGGTCAGGCTGGTTCGGCGTCAGCAGTTCCACTTTCACCGGCAACGTGACGCCCGCCTGCTTCAGCAGCGCCTTCGCCTTCGCCACATCGCGTGGCGGCGGCTTCAGCGCCGGATCGTAGAACGGCGAGCTGGCCGACACTGGCTGCACGCTCGGTGCATACATTCCGCTATACACAACGTCGACCAGCGCCGCGCGGTCGATGGCCGCGTCGAATGCCTGTCGCACCATCGGGTTCTTGCCATAGGGCGTGTTCGAACGCGGGCCGTTGTCCAGGTTGTTGGTGATGCTGGCATAGCCGAGTGCATCGGACACCACGAGCTTTAGCCTGGGATCGGCCTTCACCGCGGCGGCGTCGGTGGGGGCGATGAATTCGGTGATGTCACTGGTGCCGGCCTTGAGATTGGCCAGCCGCACCGATGAATCCACAAACACCTGATAAATGACCCTGTCGAAGTGTATGTCCTTGGCATCCCAGTAATCAGCGAACCGCGCCAGCATGACATGATCCTGCGGCACGCGCTCGACGAAGGTGAACGGCCCACTGCACACCGGATGCAGCGCGAAATCCTTCCCCACCGCCTCGGTCGCCTTGGGCGGCAGGACCATCCCCGAGCGATCGGTCAACTGCGCCAGGAACGCCCCTGATGGGGTCTTCAGCACGATCCGCACCGTGGCCGGATCCACCACCTCGACATGATCGATCGAGCTGATCTCGCTCTTGCGGAAGCTGCCCTGCAGCGTGAGATGGCGCTCCAAGGAATACTTCACCGCCGCCGCGTCCATCACCTCGCCATCATGGAACTTCACACCGGGACGCAGATGGATCACCAGCGTCTTGTCATCCGTCCACTCGTAGCCGGTTGCGAGCTGCGGCACGATGTTCAGCTTCTCGTCGATGTCGAACAGCTTGTCGCACAGGCCAGCGAATACGATGCGTCCGACGTAAGTAGTGGCCAGCGTGGGATCGAGCACGTCGAGATCCTGCCGCAGCGAAACCCGCAGCGTCTGCGCGAACGCGGGCATGGCGGTGGCGGCCACAACGGCCGTGGCCAGCAGAAGACGACGCATCATGAAGCTCCCAGACATTGTTGTTATGGCGATCAGGTAGGCGGTCTTCCCTCGCGCGCAATGGCGGCATCGATCACCGTCCGATCGAACACGCCGCAGGGGCTGTCGGCGCCGGCAAGGAAGCGGCGAAACACCGCGAACCGTTCCAGACTTACCGCATACAGCCGACGCAGTTCCGCCAGCGGGTCAGGATGATCGTCGGTGCGGATGTCGAGATCGGGATAGGCATCGCGCGTGCAGATCTTCAGTGCCGCGGACTGCTTGCCGCGCTTGTCGCCGCCGGCGGCCTCGCCCGCCTCCAGTGCGGCGATCAGCCGTTCGGCGAGCGGGCCGGCAGAGCGCTGAAACGCTTCGAGCGTGCGTTCCACCACGGCCGCGCCTGACAGCATGTTGCCCGCGACCGATATGTCAGCGCCCCGCACAGAGCCGCACCAGGTCACGCAATCCTTGCCGGTATGCTGCGCGCTACGGCCTTGAGCGTCGATCATGTGCAGTTGCCGGTGATCGCGGCCGGCGTCCTCGGCCAGCAGTGTTGCCGCCACGGCTTCGGGTGCCTCGCCGGCGCGTAGCCGCGCCATGCCCGCCGGCGCATACATCGGATTGATCAGCGCCTGTGTGGCCAGCGCCGCGACGCCGCCCTCGACATGGATCGCCAGTGCGCCGACCGCGAAGAACCGCGTCGCCACCGCCGCGCCCAGCGCGCCGGTCGCCGGATCACGCACGAGAATGGACCACGTCATGGCCGCAATCCTCGCCGCTCCGCCGA
The DNA here is from genome assembly GCA_963776505.1 of uncultured Alphaproteobacteria bacterium. Lineage (GTDB taxonomy): Bacteria > Pseudomonadota > Alphaproteobacteria > Acetobacterales > Acetobacteraceae > JAMXLO01. The sequence continues at coordinate 158,946 of CAVZNH010000052.1, read as the reverse complement.
CTCGTCGCAAGCCGGCTAGGCTTGGCAAAATGCAATCCCGCGTGCCCGTCGCGACCGACCTCGTCCTGCTGGGCGCGGGGCATGCGCACGTCGAGGTGCTGCGCCGCTTCGCCATGCGGCCGGAACCGGGTGTCCGGCTGACGCTGATCGGGCGCGAGCCCGAGACGCCGTATACCGGCATGCTGCCAGGGCTGATCCGCGGCGAGTACAGCTTCGACCAGACGCACATCGACCTGGCGCCGATCGCCGCTGCAGCCGGCGCGCGGCTGATCCTGGCGGAGGCGACCGCCATCCAACTGGCGGAGCGCCGGATCACGGTCACCGGACGTCCGGACGTGCCGTTCGACCTGCTGTCGATCGACATCGGGGGTGAGCCAGCGATGCCTGCCGGCAGTGGCGTGCCGGTGAAGCCGATCGGGCAATTCCTGGCGAGGCTTGCCGGTCTCGAGGCGGAACTGCGGCCGGGTGCGCGCCTCGCAGTGGTTGGTGGCGGCGCCGGCGGCACCGAATTGGCACTTGCCTTGGCGCGACGCTACCGCGAGCGGGCCCGGATCGTGCTGGTGTGCGACGCGGCCGAGCCTCTGGCGGGCGCTCCTTCCTTTGCCCGATCCGTCGCCCGGACCGCACTGGTCGACGCCGGGGTGGAACTCGCCTGCGGGGTTCGGGCTGGCGCCTTGGCGAATGGCAGGTTGGCGCTATCCGACGGCAGCTTTCTGGAAGTCGCAACCGTGCTCTGGGCGACCGGCGTGGTAGGACCCGCCCTTCTCGGCGCCTCAGGGCTCGCCTGCGACGAGGTGGGCTGCATTCGCGTGAATGCGTCGCTGCGCAGCATCAGCCACGGCTTCGTCTTCGCCGCCGGCGACTGTGCAACGATCGAGCACAACGCGCGACCGAAAGCCGGCGTCTGGGCAGTGCGCGCCGGTGCGCCGCTGGCCGCAAATCTGCGCCGCGCCGCCCGCGGCCAAACGTTGCGATCCTGGCGACCTCAACCGAGCGCACTCGCCATCGTCGGTCTTGGCAATGGCCGCGCTGTGGCGTGGCGCAACGGGATAGCAGTATCCGGTTGGGCAGTGTGGCGCTGGAAGGACTGGATCGACCGGCGCTGGATGCGCATGTACCAAGAGCCGATGGCGCCAATGCAGGGCGATGACCCGATGCGCTGCGGCGGCTGCGGCGCCAAGGTCGGTGCCGAGGTCCTGGCCGGCGCATTGGCAGGACTGCCTCGCCTGCCCACCGCGGGCGTGCTGATCGGACTCGACGCCGCCGACGATGCAGCGGTGATGCTGCCGCCGCCGGGAATGGCAGTGGTGCAGAGCGTCGATCACTTCCGCGCCTTCATCGACGACCCGTTCGTGTTCGGCGAGATCGCCGCGGCCCATGCACTGTCCGACCTGCACGCCATGGGCGCGCAGCCGTGGACCGCGCTCGCGGTCGCATCCGTGCCTTACACCTCGGGCGACAAGATGCGGACCGAGCTGTCCGACATGCTGCAGGGCGCCACCGGCGTGCTTGCGGCCGACGGCTGCGCGCTGGTGGGCGGCCACAGCGCCGAGGCCGCCGAGCCGGCGCTGGGGTTCGCGGTCACCGGCCTGGCCGACCCCGCGCACCTGCTGCGCAAATCGGGACTGCAAGCGGGCGACATACTGATACTGACCAAGCCGCTCGGCACGGGCATCGTGCTCGCAGCGCACATGCGCGGACTGGCGTGCGCTGCATGGCTGCAGGCGGCGATCGCGTCCATGCGCGCAAGCAACGCCTCTGCGTCGCGGATTCTGCGCACGTTCGGCGTGGTCGCCTGCACGGACGTCACCGGCTTTGGGTTGGCCGGACACCTGCTTGAGATGCTGCGCGCCTCCGACGTCGCGGCCGTCCTCTGGCCTGATCAGCTACCTGCGCTACCGGGGGCATTGCAGCTCGCCAGTGAGGGCGTCGAGAGCACGCTTGCGCCGCAGAATCGACGGCTGTTGCCGGGCATCGGTGCCAATGCACAGACAGCGCTGTTGCTGGACCCGCAAACGTCGGGCGGATTGTTGGCCGGGGTTGCGCCCAACTGCGCGGAGGCGTGTGTGAACGAACTGCGAGCCGCCGGCATCCAGGCGGCGGTCATCGGCGTAATTGAGCATGGTGAACCGGCGATACAACTCGACACCGGCCAGCGGTCCGGCTCACCGTAACCCCGATCAGACGACGATGCCGCTCGCCTACACGGCCAATGCGTCCTGCCTCGTGATTGCCGCTCCCATGCCAATCATTCACCGTTCAGCAGGATACCGTCGCCTGATCAAGGGTTGTTCAAGGATTTTTCGATCCAACCCGCTTTTGGCGACGGTGCCCTGTTTCGTCCGGCGGTTCAGGCCAGGATGGACGAGCTGGAAGCGCTGGATGCTGTTGTGCCGTATGACTGCAACGCCTGCATCACGTCGGCAGCGAATGCGTTCGCCGACTGACCAATTTGAGTGGCGCTCAGCGTGCCGCCTTGCAGGGATTGCCCGATCTCACCGACCAGTTGGTTAGCCGCGTTCTGCGGCGAGCCATCCTCGCCTGCTCCACCGGCGTGATGGTGATGATGGTGGTGATGCTCGGCACCCTGGGCCTGCACAGTCCCTGTCTGGTCGACATTGCTCGACCCCGAACTGGCGGCGGTCGCCGATGACGTGGCCGAGCCACCCGTCGCGTTGCCGAGCTGCGTTAGCATCGACTGCAGATCCGCTGAAAATGACTGCATGAAGGTCGACATGTTGCTCGTCGCGGCGAGCGAGCCGGTGTTGGTGATGCTGCTGCTCGAACTTGTGGCGGTGGCCGCACTCGAGCCTGTTGCGGCCTGCGCAGCCTGATTCTGCGACTGCCACCAGTTCGAGTAGGCGCCGATGCTGCCAATTGACATGATTGCCTGCTCCAATGATCAAGGAACGTCCAGTGCATCGCGTGTGCCATGCGGAACAGTCCGAGTTCGCGCGCAACAGGCGTGCCACAGGATCACAAACCCGGCAATTTCTGCCGCGTCGGCAATTCCGGCGCGATGCATTCAGCCATCCAGCAGCGCGCGCATCTTTGCCGCCAGAGCGGTGTAGGTGAATGGCTTCGGCAGTAGATGCGTGCCAGGATCCAGCACGCCGCCATGTACGATGGCGTTGCGCGCGTATCCGGTGGTGAACAGAACCAGCAGATCGGGACGCTGCTGCCGCGCCTGATCGGCGAGCTGTCGACCGGTCATGCCACCAGGCAGTCCGACATCCGTGAACAGGAGGCGGATGGCAGGATAGCGAGCCAGAAGCTCCAATCCCGCCCAGCCATCGGATGCCGATATCACACGGTAGCCAAGCTCGCGCAGCGACTCTGTGCTGTAGGCCCGCACACCAGGATCATCCTCAACCACCAGGATAAGCTCCCCGGTGCCACCATTCGGAGCATCCTGTGCGTCCGATACCTCCGCCTCAATTGGCCCTTCCCCGAGCAAGGCGCGGCAGATACAGCTTCACCGCCGTTCCCTGACCCAGTTCGCTGTAAATCTTGATATGGCCGTTCGACTGCTTGATGAAGCCGTACACTTGGCTCAGCCCCAGACCAGTACCATGGCCGATCTCCTTGGTGGTGAAGAACGGCTCGAACGCGCGCTCTATGGTTTCCTTCTTCATGCCGGTTCCGGTGTCGGACACCGCTATCAGCACATACTGGCCAGGCAGAACGTCCTGGTGACGCTGCGCATAGGTATCGTCCAGATAGGCATTTGCCGTTTCGATCGTCAACCTCCCCCCGTTCGGCATGGCATCGCGGGCGTTCACCGCCAGATTGAGCAGCGCGCTCTCCAGGTGATTCGGATCGGCCATGGTGCGCCATAACCCTCCAGCCAGCACGGACTCGATCGAGATCGCCTCTCCCAGCGTGCGCCGCAACAGCTCGGACATGCCGGCAACGAGCCTGTTGGCGTCGAGCGGGCGCGGATCGAGCGCCTGGCGTCGGGCGAATGCCAGCAATTGGTGCGTGAGGGTGGCCGCACGCTGAGCGCTCGTGTCTATCATGCGAACGGCGCGCTGGATGCGGTCCGGCGCTCCACCAGAGTTTTGCGGCATCAGACGCCGCAAGGTCTCCGCGCCTCCAATGATGGCCGTGAGCAGATTGTTGAAATCGTGCGCTACTCCGCCGGTGAGCTGCCCGACGACCTCCATCTTCTGTGCCTGGCGCAGCTCTTCCTCGGCACGCATGCGTTCGGTGATTTCCTCCGATACACGCTGCTCGAGGCTGTCGTTGAGCTGGCGCAGGTTCTCTTCCGCCTGCCTGCTTGCACGGTACAGCCGTGCATTGTCGATCGCGATCGCAGCCTGCGCCGCTATCCCGCCGGCAACCAGCTCATCGCGCGCGGTGAAAACACCCGTGTTGGAGTGGCCGAAGAACAGTCCGCCAAGTACTTCGCCAGTGCGCGACACCACTGGCGCGGCGAGGTAGCTGCGTACCGGCGGATACCCTTCCGGCCCGTTATTCGACGGGTTTTGGCCATAGCGCGGATCGCGCGTAATGTCGTCCGAGCGGACGACGCCATCACCGTGAAGACTCGGATCGAATACCTTACTGTCGCGTTGCATCGAGAATTTATTAAAGTCCTCACGCGAAACGCCGGACAGTGCGTAGAGGGTGTGGGATTCACCGGCATCGTTCACGACGTTGTAGAAGAAGGAGCCGAACTCTGCGTTGGTGAGCTCCACCGCAGCATCCGTTACCATCTGTACCAGCCGCTCGAGGTCAAGTTCGGCAGCGAGCACATTTCCGGTGCGGTTCAACAGCTCGAGGCGACGTGCCTCCTCACGGACCTGTTCGGCCGCCTCACGACGGATGCGCGCGAGTTCCAGGTTGGAGCGGACGCGCGCCAGCAATTCACGCGCGGCAAATGGCTTAACCAGATAGTCGTCCGCACCTGCATCGAGACCTTCGACGTGCGCCTCCTCGCCTGCGCGGGCGGACAGCAGGATGATGGGTATATCCCGAAGCTTCGGATCAGACCGCAGCGCCGCGACCAGACCAAACCCATCCAGCCGCGGCATCATCACATCGCTCAGCAACAAGTCGGGACGCTGTTCATCAACCGCACGCAAGGCAGCCTCGCCATCCGCCACGACGCGGACATCGTATTGGGTTCCCAGCAGGCGCATGACGTAGTCCCGCATGTCGGCATTGTCGTCGGCCAACAGAATACTGGGACGCACCGTCTGGTCCGCCTCGCCCTCGGCCACGCCGAACAGTCCAGCCGCGGCATCCAGAATTTCATCATCCCGGTCCGGCGCGCCGCCCGTTTGCGGCAACCAGCGCATTGCCTCCGCCACGAAGGACGCCGCGGCGGCAGCTTCCGGCAGTGTGCGTCCGCGATCGTGTGACACATGTTCGGCCGGCAGATGCGCGTAACCCAGCGGCAACGCGACGCACACCGTGGTCCCGGTACCCAGTCTGCTCTGCACCGCGATTGTGCCACCGTGCAGACGAACCAGCTCGTTCACCAGTGCGAGGCCGATGCCGGTGCCCTCCATTGTACGCGCTGCCTGTCCCTCGATCCGATGAAAGCGATCGAATATGCGAGGAAGTTCGTCCTCCGGTATTCCCACACCGGTATCGCTGACGACGAGTTCGGCAGTCCTTTCATCGGCAAGCCGCATCGTCACGCCGATACTGCCTTCGAGCGTGTACTTGAATGCGTTGGAAACAAGATTCAGAACAACGCGTTCCCACATGTCGGCATCGACGTACACAGGATCCGGCAACGGCGGGCAGTCCACGTTGAGCACCAGTCCAGCATGCTCGCAGGCCGAGCGAAAGTTGCTGGCAAGCTCGGCGGTGTAAGCGCCAAGGTCGGTGGGCCGGAACGTCGCCTGCACACGCCCCGCCTCGATGCGCGAGAAATCAAGCAACGTGTTGACCAATCTCAGCAGCCGCAACCCGTTGCGATGAACCATGTTCAGCCGGTCCGCGGACGCGCCATCACGCGCGGCGATCTCATCTTCCAGGGGACCAAGCATCAGTGTCAGCGGTGTGCGGAACTCATGACTGACGTTGGAGAAGAATGCGGTCTTCGCCTGATCGATCTCCGCAAGCGCCTCGGCGCGTTGGCGCTCCGCCTCGTAGGCGCGCGCACTGGCCAGGCCGGAAGCGATCTGCGACGCAACCAGGTCGACGAAGCCGATGTAGCTCTCTGCCAGAGGCCGGAACGGATTGAGTCCCACGAGCAGCATTCCGGCAGGCTTGCTTTCGCCCTGCTGAACGATCGGCACCGCAAGAGCCTGATGGGGCGGCTGATCCCATTCGCCGGAAGGAAGCACGCCATATCGTCCCAGATCATCGATGGTCACGTGCGATGAACCGCCAAGGACCCTTGCGACCGGATGATCCGGTGCGACGTCGGCAAGGTCGATCTCCGGCACTGCCATACGATGTTCGCGCATGATGCCGGTCGTACAGGCAAGGCGAGCCCGCTGCCCCTCGACATCGAACAGCCAGACAATGGCAAAGGGCAGATCACGCCCATTTGTCGCAAGGCCGCGCTCGATTGCCGCCAGCACATCCGGCTCAGTCCGCACCGCCGCGAGCAGACTGGCAAGCTCGCGCAGCGTGGCGAGGCGACGCTCGCCGATAACCCGATCGGTATCCTCGGTGACGACGCACAACATTCCGCCGACCTCGCCACGGTCGTCGGGCAACGGGCTGTAGGAGAAGGTGTGATAGGTCTCCTCCGGATAGCCATTGCGCTCAAGAAAGAGCAGCAGGCCCTCATCCCAGGTCGCCTCACCGGTCCGCATGACGGTTTCGGCGCGCGGACCGATATCGTTCCAGATCTCCGCCCACACTTCGGAGGCCGGACGGCCCAGCGCCCATGGATGCTTGGCGCCAAGCGTCATCGCGGCGTAGGCATCGTTGTAGAAGAACGTGAGCTGCGGCCCCCAACCGAGCCACATCGCGTAGCGCGACGTCACCAGGATACGCAGAACGGTCTGCAGGCTTTGCGGCCATGCGACCTGCGCTCCGAGTGAGGTGGGCGCCCAGTCCTTGGCGCTTATCAAAGCAGCCATCTCGCCGCCGGCCGTCAAAAAGGCCGAAGCGACGTCCGTGGTCGGATTGGCAGTGGACGCTGTGGTCGCGTTTGGCTGCTGCCCGTCGTTCATCACGTGCTCCCTAAGCGGCCGAATATGCAGTGGCCGGCGGAGCCGGGAAACTTGCCGCGGCAGATGAATTCGTTTGCATCACGTCCTGTTGACGGTCGAGCCGGGCGGGTCACTACGTGAGGTTGCAACCTGCCGCGCCGCGCGGTACCTCCAACGCGAGGTCGGAGAAGCCACCATGCGCCAATATCGCGTCGCATCCATACCAGCCGACGGCATCGGGCCCGAGGTGATCAGCGCCGGCCTCGAAGTGCTGGATGCGGTGGCCGCGCGCGACGGCAGCTTCAAGCTGGTCGTCGACCACTACGACTGGGGCTCCAACTGGTACCGCAAACACGGCAGCTTCATGCCGGCCGACGGCCTCGCCTGGCTGCGCACCGCAGACGCGATCTATTTCGGCGCGGTCGGCGATCCCGACATTCCGGACCACATCACGCTCTGGGGATTGCGGCTGCCGATCTGCCAGGGCCTCGACCAGTACGCCAACGTGCGTCCGACGCGCATCCTGCCAGGCATCACCTCACCGCTGCGCGACGTGGGCCCGGCGACCTCGACTGGGTGATCGTGCGCGAGAACAGCGAGGGTGAATACGCCGGCCATGGCGGTCGCGTGCATCGCGGCCTGCCCGAGGAGGTCGCCACCGAGACCGCCATCTTCACCCGACGTGGCGTCGAGCGGATCATGCGCTTCGCTTTCGATATCGCCCGCAGTCGACCGCGCAAGCTGCTCACCGTCGTCACCAAGTCGAATGCGCAGCGGCATGGCATGGTGTTCTGGGACGAGATCGCCGGCCTGGTGTCGCACGACTATCCCGACGTGAGCTGGGACAAGGAACTGGTCGACGCGATGACCATGCGCATGGTGCGCAAGCCGCAGACCATCGACACCGTGGTGGCGACCAACCTGCATGCCGACATCCTGTCCGATCTGGCCGCCGCACTCGCCGGTTCTCTCGGCATCGCGCCCACGGGCAACGTCGATCCCGAGCGGCGCAGCCCGTCGATGTTCGAGCCGATCCACGGCTCGGCGTTCGACATCACCGGCAAGGGCATCGCCAATCCGGTCGCCAGCTTCTGGACCGGCGCGATGATGCTCGAACATCTCGGCGAGAAGCCCGCGGCCGATCTGCTGATGCGTGCGGTGGAACAGGTCTGCGCCGCGGGGATCATGACGCCCGATCTCGGCGGCAAAGCAACGACGGCCGAGGTAACTCGTGCAGTGTGCGAGGCGGTACGCGGCATGAACCGCTGATGGACGAAGCGTTCACTGCCTAGGAACGGAGTCTGCTGGAGGAGGCGCGCACGCTGGTCCCAGTGCTCGCCGAGCGAGCCCGCGCCACCAACGCCGCACGCGACGTCGTGCCGGAGACGATTGCGGACTTCCACCGCAGCGGCATCCTGCGCATCATCCAGCCACGTCGCTTCGGCGGATTGCAGCTGCGGTTCTCGCTGTTCTCCCGCATCGTTGAGGTCCTTACCGAGGGCTGTGCCTCATCCGGCTGGGTCTACGCCGTACTCGGCGAACATCAGTGGCTGCTCGCGTCGTATCCGCTGCAGGCGCAGATCGACGTATGGGGCGACGAACCGCAAGCCGTCGCATCGTCGTCACTTGCGCCACGCGCCGTGGCCGAACGCGTCGCCGGCGGCTGGCGATTGAGCGGACAGTATTCGTTCTCCAGCGGCAGCACCTACGCGCGGTGGGCAATCATCGGCGCCTTTCTGGGAACCCAAGGCGATCCCGCCGGCATCGGCTATCTCCTTGTGCCGTTCACTGACATCGAGATCATCGACGACTGGCATGTGCTCGGGCTGTCCGGCACCGGCAGCCGTTCACTGCGTCTGCACGACGTGTTTGTGCCTGAGCATCGCTGCGTGCTGCTCAGCGAACTGCTGGCCGGCACGCCGCCGGGTGCGGAGGTGCATGCAGACTATCCGCTGGTGCGCATCCCACGCGGACTGATGGTGAACTACTCGCTGCCGCCGGTCGCCATCGCGCTGGGCAATCGGGCGCTTGCAGTGGCAATGTCCAGCTTGCGCGAACGGGTGTCGCGCGGCGTGACGCGAATGGCAGCAAGCGAGTTCGTGCAGATGACGGTCGCCGAAGCCGCCGCGGCGATCGATGCGGCCACGCTGACCATGCACAGCGGGCGTGCCGCGGCGGAGGCGATGATAGCCAGCAATACGCCGATCCCGCAGGACTATGTCCTCCGCACCCGTCGCGACATGACACATGCGCAACATCAGGTGCAGTGGGCGGTGGAGAAGCTCGTCGAGGTATGCGGTGCGCGAGCGGTGTACGACGACAACGCGCTCGCCTTGATCCGCCGCGACCTTCTGACCGTGCTGACGCACACCATCGCCAGTCGCCAGGCAGCGATGGGCGCGTGGGGCAAGTGGGCGCTGGGCGGCGGATAATCTGCTCCAAGGTCCGGTAGCGCCACGGTCGCCGACCATGACGAGTGAAGCACCTATCGGTCGCAGCAATTCGCCGTATTCGCCGTCCGCGGCAGATCGATCACTGGGTTCTGGTCAAAAAATCCAAACGGCAGCAGCCTGAAGCCGCAGACAACACACGGCTGCACCGGATGATCCTCCGGTCGCGGCAGATGATGCAGTCCGAAGCTGTGCCACAGCACGATATCGGTATTCTCCACATTGCGGTCACGCGCCGTCCACGCCGGCAAGCCGTCATTGCCGGACGATTGGTTGACGAACTCGCCGGCCGGAAAGCGTTCAGCAGGATGAAACGGCGTTACCCAGACCTGATGCTGTATGAATTGACCGCGCCGACCGGACGGGCTGTCCGGCGTGGTGAACGGCTGAATCGGTGAGCCGACTTCCAGCTTGTAGGCCGTTGGCGTTCCAACCCAGTTCCGCATCGCCGGATTGATAATTTTCCAGTAGCGCATCCGGGCAAAGTCGCTGTCGCGCTGGGCCACGTGTTCGGAGGTGAGTGGTCGCTCCTCGACATAGAACGCATTGCCATACGGGTTATCTGGTCCCACGGGTGGAGCGATCGTGTCGCACTCGACCACCGTGTTGTTCGGCCCGTCGACCTCCATGTCCAGGCGAGCGCAAAAAATGTGCTGATGGATGTGCCCGACGACACCTGGCGCGACCTCCGTCCCATATTTGCCGGGATGCCCAGGATGACAGGCGGCAGTATTGATGATGCCCGTCGCTTTCATCTCGAATTCAATGCGACCATCCTGATGCAAATACCAATATGATGCGTATTCGTAGTTGCCGATGGTCGAGATCGACGAGATGATCAGTTTCCTGGCGCGGCGCACCTCGGTTCGACCGGAGCGAACATCGAAATGCTTCCAGGACAGGCCGGCATCTTCCTCATGCAGGCAAATCGCATTTTCGATCGTGCGCGGGGCGCCGAACAGGTCCGGAACCACCACGTCGAAATAGTGGATGGCGCCGAGACAGTCGCAACCGAGTTCCAGCGAATTGGCCATGCGGCCGAAGCCGATTTCGCCACTGTCAAACACGTTCTTCCGGTAATGGCTGCGCTCAGGCGTGCCGTACGGCACGACCATCTCGGCAATCGAGGCACGATAGATGATCGGCCGCCGCCGTCCCTGATGCGTATAGCCGATCGTATGAAGAACCAGGCCCTCCCGGCCGTTGAAACCGACGCGGAAGTCCCAGTTCTCCCAACTGACCTTGTGGCCGTCCACGCGATAGCCGGGCCCTTCTGACTGCACGACGTCGAGCTGTGCGGAAGGAGGCCGGAACTCCGTCAGCAGGGCGGCGTCGAAATTGAGCGGCGTGCGCGGGACAGGAACGTAGTTGCCCGAGGCGTCGAAATGGTCATCGACGCGGAGGATCTCCAGTGTGCTCAGATCGATCAGCGCGTGCAGCCCCTCGACTGGGTGGGCGTAGTAGTTGTCCAGAGGAAAAGTGCGCATCCAGACGAAACAGTTGAGGACCCTTCGGCCCTGCTCTTCCTCGAAGCCGAATTGTCCCACTGTCCAGGGGTCGATGCACATGTTGTCAACTTCGGCCAGCAGGCCACGGCGGCGCAGCGCCTCTTGGAAGCGCGGATCCGCTTTTACGGTCTGCTCGATCAGCAGGACCTCTTCGACCGCGACCATGGCCCGCGCATCGGCCCTGAAGATCTTGGCGATCACCTCGCCGCTTGCGATGTCCACGCGGCCCTGCCAGACGCCCATAACGCCGCGCCGATAGATGTTGAACCTGGCAACGCGGGGGAACGCCCTCCCCTGAACATGATTACGCACGAACTCCTTCTCGGGTTCGTCGATATCGATCGTTTCGACCCGCAAATCGTCACCCCAGGGAAAATGCGTGCGAATGATCGCCGTCGCACGGTCGATCTCCTGCGCTGAGAGCGGGTCCAGCGGATGGGTCACCTCGCCGGGCCCATCCGTCAATGACGCGATCTGAACGGGATGATCCATCGGGACCCAAACTCCTCTATTCGCCCACCAGCGGCATGACCTCGGCAGCGAATCGTTGGAGGCGCGCGATGCTTTCGGCGATGGACTCGCCGCGGAAGTCGAGGATCAGTTCGTGCACGCCGATGGCGGCGAAGGATCGGATGTCGCCGGCGATGTCGTCATGGCTGCCCGAAAAACTTCTGCGGGTGCCATCGCGATCCGGGATTGCGCTGTCATACAGCGGCGCCTTGTAGGAAATGGTGAGCGCCGAGAAATCACGCCCCTCCGCTTCGGTCAGGCGTTTCAGCGTATCCAGATGCGCCCGCATCTCCTGCGGCGGAAGCGGCGAGGCGGCGATGGCGCCGACCGGGTGCCAACCGTCGCCATGCCGTGCGGTTCGACGCAATGCAGCGCGGGAGTGGCCGCCGATCCAAATCGGTGGATGCGGCTTCTGCAGCGGGAATGGTTCTGCGCGAATGTTGGAATACTCGTAGTGCTGCCCAGTGAAGCTGGCGGGCGATTGGCTCCAGAGCTGTTTGAAGATGGCGATCCATTCATCCGTGACGGCGCCGCGTCGGTTGAAATCCGGGCTGTTCAGAGCTTCGAATTCCTCTTTCAACCAGCCCACGCCGATGCCCAGAGTCACGCGCCCACCAGACAGCACATCGAGGGATGCCACCATCTTCGCTGTCAGTACGGGGTTGCGGTAGGGCAATACCAGCACGGAGGTCACGAGACGTAACCTCTCTGTGGCACCCGCCACCACGCCAAGAATTGAGAAGGTCTCCAAAGCGTCGCCGCCACCGGGATGCCTGCGATCCACCGTGTACGGATAGATTGACTCACTTTCCGTCGGGAACACGATGTGGTCCGCGATCATCGCAGAGTGCAGGCCGAGACGCTCGCCTTCACGTGCCAGGGCGAGAATGCCCTCGCGCGTGGCGGTAGGGCCGCGGGTAGGGAGATAGAAGCCGAAACGCATCTTGCGGGGGCGTCGGGTGCTACTCTGCCGCCATCATTCGTAGTTCCTCCTCCGCCGATCGGATCGGCAGGCCCTCGATGGACCGGGACGGCTGACCATCGACGCCGACCAGCGGTTCGCCCACCAGAGTGATCCGATAAAGCTGACGGTCGAAATCGGATTGAAAAATATCCCGCGGCGCAAGGTGCGCGGTCGAGCGATTGTCCCAAAAGGCGATGTCGCCAGGATTCCACTTGAAGCGTACCGTGTATTCGGGGCGCACGGCATGTTCCCACAGGATCTCGAGTATCTTGGCGCTTTCCCGCGGAGTGAGGCCCACGATGGACTTCAGGAACGACGGGCTGGCGAACAGCACCCGCTCCCCGGTCTCCGCATGCACCGTCACAAGCGGATGCTCGCTTTTCAGAGCGCGGCGCTTCACACGCTCATTGTATTCGCTTCCCGCTTTGGCATCGGCGCGCGGCTCGAAGGCGTGAATGCCACGCAGTCCGTCCACGAAGGCGCGCATCGGTTCCGATAGACCGGCATAGGCGGCGACGAGGTTGGTCCAGAACGTATCGCCGCCATAGGGCGGGATCGTCACGCCTCGCAGGATGGAGGCACATGGCGGATTAACGGCCGCAGTGACGTCGGTATGCCAGCCGAACCAGGGCGTGACCATCATCGCTTCATATTTCGAGTTCGCTGTCCGGTTCTTGGCAACCGAATAGATCTCGGGATGGCCCTCGACATGCCCGAACACCGCATGACCGATCGTCGGCTCGCCGAACTGGCGCGCCATGGCGACGTGCTGTGCGTGATCGAGATTTTGGTCGCGGAAGAAAACGACCTTCCACTTCAGGAAAGCCTCCCGCACGGCCTTCAGTTGTTCCGGCGGCAGTGGTTGAGTGAGATCAACGCCTCTGATCTCGGCGCCAATGTGAAGGGTCAGGGGAACGACTTCGATGGGCTCCGGTGTATTGGTGCCGGCAATCGGCTGACGCGACGAGACCATTGGTCATCCTCCTCGATCGTCTGTTCTCCTGGACCGTGATCCGCGATACGAAGACTGTCAATTTCGTTCAGCGGAGGGGAGACCTGCAGTGGCGCGGCAGATCGAAGAGCTGGCTGCATTTGTCGCGGCGACGCAATGGGAGGATATCCCTTCGTCGGTGCAGCATCATACCAGGCTCGTGCTGCTCGATACGCTCGGCGTGATACTCGCCGGTGGAGAACGGCCTGAGGTTCGCGACCTGCGCGAGCGGCTTGGCGCAGGCAGCGGTGCCACGGTCTATGCCCGTGGCTGGCCGACACATGATCCGCGCACCGCCGCGCTGCTGAACGGCATTGCCGGGCGGTCGATCGAACTTTGCGAGGGCCTGCGGTTCGTCTCGGGCCAGGCCGCCATGCAGGTGCTGCCGGGTGTGCTGGCAGTTGGCGAACAGGCGCGCAGCACCGGCCGCGAGATGCTGACGGCGCTCCTCCTTGGCTACGACGTCGCGGCACGACTCGCGGGCGGGTTCACACCGCGACCCCTGGCGCATCAGAATGGACAGGTGTCGCTGTTGGCGGCGGTAGCGGCAGGGGCACGCCTGCGCGGCTTTGATGCGGCGGGGATCGGTCGCGCGATGCGCATTGCCACGACGCTGCTGCTGACGCCCAGCTATACCAACGCGGTGGCCGGAGCTACTGCGTTGAATGTCGCCGGTGGGATGAGCGGCTTTGCCGCCGCGCTGGCGCCCGAACTGGTGCTTGCCGGCTTCGAGGCCGAGGACGATGCAATCGAACAGGCGCTGGGGGAGCTGGTCGGCGGCGGTTTCAGCTCCGAGGGCCTGTTGGACGATCTCGGCTCGACGTGGCACATCATGCGTAACTACTTTCGCCTCTACGCATGCTGCAATCCGATCCATCCGGCACTCGATTGCCTGCAACAGGCTCTGGCCGAGTTGCGGCCGCGCCCGGAGGAGATCGCTCGTATCGATATTGCCACCTACCGGTTTGCCGCTGTCATGCGCAATCCTGACCCGCCGAACTTCTTTGCGTCGAAATACTCGCTGCCGCATGCCGCCGCCGCAATGGTGGTGCGCGGACATGCGGGACACAGTTCACTCGATGATACCGCGTTGCACGATCCTGCCATCGTGGCGCTGCGCCATCGTGTCACGGTCGCCGAGGAACCGGCGATGAGCGAGGTGGCGCCACGCCTTCGGCCAGCCCGTGTGACGGTGGTTCTCAATGACGGCCGCAGCGCGACCCATGCCTGCGACAGCCATCGAGGAGATTTTCAGCAGCCGTTTGCCGAGACTGAGCTGCGCGACAAGTTTCGTGAGCTCGCTGGGACGGTGCTGACCCCAGATGGTGCGATGCTGGTCGAACAGGCGGTCGATCGCTGTGAGACCTGGGACAATGCCGACGTTCTGACGACGCTGTGCCGTCGCCATCGGCGTTCATGACCCAGCTCATGTCAATTGCGAACGATAGCGCGCTAGAACTCAAACTCAGGCCCGTCGACATAGCGGAACCGCTCCAGCGCGTCCGCGCGCAAGGTGAAGCCGAGACCTGGTCTGTCAGGTGCATGCACCATGCCGTCCGGCCGTATGTCGAACTTCTCGTTGAAGAGCTCCCACATCATAGGCATGTAGCCTTGGGTTACCTCGAGGATGTGGCAGTTGGCGGCTGCCATCGCAACGTGAATGCTTGCCGCGAATAGCACCCCGCTGCCCCAGGCGTGCGGTGCCAGGCGCACGCCGTGCGCTGAGGTCAGTGCTGCAATACGCCGTATCTCGGTCATGCCGCCGGCGCGCGCGACGTCCGGCTGGGCGATATCGAGAGCACGGCGCTCAAGCAGATCCTGGAAGTCGAACCGGGTGAACTCGCGCTCACCCGAAGCGATGGGAATGGTCGTCGAACGGCGCACCTCGGCCTGGCCGGCGTGATCGTCCGGCGATACCGGCTCCTCGAACCAGGCGATGTCATAGGGCTCAAGCTCCCTGGCAAGCTTGATGGCGGTCGACACTTCAAGCGAGCCGTGCGCGTCGACCATCAGTTCGACATTGGGCCCAAGCCCACGGCGGGCAGCCTTCACCCGGCGCACGCAGTTGGCGATCGAGAATCCA
The DNA here is from genome assembly GCA_963776505.1 of uncultured Alphaproteobacteria bacterium. Taxonomy (GTDB): domain Bacteria; phylum Pseudomonadota; class Alphaproteobacteria; order Acetobacterales; family Acetobacteraceae; genus JAMXLO01. The sequence goes on along the minus strand of CAVZNH010000052.1, from coordinate 143,319 downwards.
TCACGACCGACCACGCGCATCTTGGCGGCGGTGAAGCCTTTGGCAGCATATCCCGCGAGTTCCGCCTCGGCCTCATCGCCGGGCGCCCAGCCACCGCTGGCATAGCCACGCACCGAGCTGCGCACCGCGCCAAGCGCCTGGTAGAGCGGAATGCCAAGGGCCTGCGCCTTCACGTCCCACACCGCGATGTCGACGCCGGCGATCGCTTCCATGATCACGCCCCGGCGCCGGCTTTCATCGGCCTGTGTCACGCCCCGCTCGAGCGCCGGCCTGCTGCGCGAGCCGTTGTACATTTTCTCGTAGATGCGCTCGGAGAACATCGGGTCCTCGCCAACGCATTCGGGCGCGAGCTCGTGCTCGACGATGGCCGCGACGATCGGCGGCGTGCCGAGGGCCGCGCCAATGCCGGTAAGACCGCTGTCTGTCTCGACGCGAATGAGTGTCGCGTCGCTCTTGACTTTCGTTCCAAGGTCGGTGCGGTGGCGGTTGTTCTGCGGAACCGGTGCCGACATCGGAATTGCGGACACCTTGACGATTTTCATGGTCACTCCTCGCGGTCAGTCGACGAGACTTCACAGTGGACGAGTGCGCCAAAGCGTCAGCCCGAGGCTGCCTCGATCTCTCGCCCGCGGCCGTTATAGCGCATATGCTCGGCCATATACTGCCGCCTATCGAGCTGCGTCCGGTAGATCCCAGCCGCCGCAGCAACCAACTCGCCGCGTCGCTTCAACTGTGCATCTCCCAATTCGAGGATGCGCAAGTTCGGCCATGCCTGCGGACGGATGCGCAGCACTTCCTCGAAGATTCGACTGGCCGACACGTCCGGCAAAGTCTGGGCGAGAATCAGCGCCATCGAGGCAGTGGATCTGGAAACACCGGCGTGACAGTGGATGAGAAGATGCGCGTCCGCTTGCGGCTCGTCCATCAACCCGCGCCCGAATGTGAGCAGTTCAGCAACGTCTTCTTTCCGGGGCGCAATCACGTCAGCGTAATGCTCGTCGATGATGTCGTGGAAGCGAAGCTCGAGCTTCGCGTGCTCGCCAAAGGCGCCAAATGCCTCCGGCACAGGCCATTCCGGGTCCAGAATCGAGAGAACGTGGCTGACCTTCGCGTCGCAGTGACCGGACAGCTCCTCGATGCCGCAGACGGTGATCCTGAATGGCGCGAAGGGGTTCATCGTGAGCGCTCCTACGGCAAGCTGGGAACTGGCTTGGCAGCACGTATCTACCCGTGGCGCAGCGTCGCTTTAGCCAGCCCCGTATTCGTCGCAAACTCCTCAAGCGCCGGGAGGGAAGAACACCAGGCTGCGCACCTCGATGCTCTCGCGCGGTGGAGCACCTTGTGCAAGCGGATTGTCGAACGACGTATGGAATGAGAGGCGCGCGCGGCCGTCGGTGGCGCTGTCGTGCACGCGGATCAGCACGACTTCGTCAGGCTGCATCTCGGGGAAGTAATACCAGCGGTGGTCGGGTCGGAAGGCGACCGAGGACGTTTCGCCGCGGACATGGTTGTAAACCAGATCGCTCGCGATGAGGTCGTCATCGGTGAAGCTGCGCGCATCGCACAGCGCAAGCGGTGAATCCAGCACCGGACCGCGGATCGGCCGCCAGACATTGACGACACCGAAGCGGTGCTTCAGCAGCTCGGGCGCCTCGGCACCAAGATGGTCGTGCACGCGGCGTGGCGCCGAATTGACCGTATGGTCGTTGTGCACCCGGCGCGAGGGCTCGGCCATTCCAGACCGCCCCGCGTTGCGCACGTTGTGGTCGAAGACGAAGACGCGGCTGGCACCAAGTGTCTCCTGCAGCAGGCGCGCAACCTCGGGGTAGTAGACCTGCCTGATCTCGTCTTCGGAGTAGAAGTCGCTTACCGCGGTCGGCGCCTTGATCAGCGCGAAACCATTGCGGTCGAGGGTGAAATCTGCCTCATGGCCACGCGCGTCCTCGATCCTCACCTCGCGCGGATCATCGATGCCGTTCCACCGTGGCACGCCAGGCGGCGGCTCGGAGACATAGCGCGCGGGTTTATCTTTGCCGCGCTGCAGGTAGTGCAGAGTTGAGGTGACGGTTCGGGCGGTCGGCAAGATGTCGAGTGGCATGGACTGGCTCCTCCCGCGAATGGCTGGGCGATTGCCGCTCCGGGCCGCACCCGGTCGCGGCTCACTCCGGTACAGTAAGGGGCATCGGGCATTTGTGCAAAACTGCCAGCCAAGCTGCGGTCGGCTTTAAAACTCGCTACGCCGCCAGCTTTTGCCGCACAGCGCCCTTGATCATCAGCGCTCCCTTTTCGGCGATCATGATCGTCGGTGCGTTCGTGTTGGTTGAGGTGACGGCCGGCATCACCGAGGCGTCAATGACCCGCAGTCCGTCGATGCCGTGCACACGCAACTCGCTATCGACGACGCTCATCGGATGTTGACCCATCATGCAGGTGCAACTGGCGTGATAGCACGTGCTGCCGTTGCGCCGCGCATAATCCAGCAACTCGTCGTCCGTCTGGATGTGAGTGCCAGGCAAGGTCTCTTCCTGGGCAAACTTCCTCAGCGCGGGTGCAGCGAAGATCTGCCGGGCAAATCGCAGCCCGCCGATGATCGCGCGCCGATCGGTCTCGTCCGACAGGTAGCGCGGGTTGATCGCCGGCGCCTCACCGGGGCGGTTCGACTTGGCCTCGACATAACCGCGCGATAAAGGCCGCATCTGCCATGCACCGGCGCTCAGGCCAGGGGTCCTCTCAAGTTCACCCATCTGGCCGTCCTTGAGGCTGCCTGGTGCGAACGTGCATTGCATATCGGGCGTAGCGGAACCTTCCAGCACCTTGACTGACGCGGCGACGATCGAGGGGCTATAGCTCAGCATGCCCTTGCCGTTGATCACCCAGCGCATAACCTCGGCGGCAAATGGCAGGCCGCGTGATCGCTCGTTGGCAGTCTGTGCGCCGACAATGCGATAGGAGACACGCGCCACATAATGGTCCTGCATGTTGCGACCGACGCCGCGGAGTTCATGCACGATGGGCACGCCGATATTCGCCAGATGATCCGGATCGCCGACGCCGGATAACTGCAAGATGTGCGGCGAGCCGATCGCGCCCGCTGACAGGATCACTTCACGTCCGGCCTCAGCCCGCTCGACGACACCCTCGCGCGAGAACTCGATACCGGTCGCACGCTTCCCATCGAACAGAACCCGATGGACCAAAGCGCCGGTTACGAGTTGAAGGTTCGGCCGTTTCAACGCAGGTCGCAAATAGGTGCGCGCTGTGCTGGCGCGGCGTCGGCCGCCACGAGTCTGCTGGCACCATCCGACGCTGTTGCCGGCGCCGGGCGGAAGGTCGTTGACGTCCTCACGGTATTCGAGGCCGAGCTGTTTGCCAGCCTCGATCACTGTCGCGCAAATGGGCGGCCGGTCTGTTGCGGAGGTAAAGAGCGGTCCCTCCTTGCCACGCACTGCGTTGCCTTCGCCCTCCCAACGCTCTGCCTTGCGGAAGAACGGCAGGCAATCATCCCACGACCAACCACGATTGCCGAGCTGCGCCCAGTGGTCGTAGTCCTCGGGTTGGCCGCGAATATAGATCATCCCGTTGATCGAGGAGGAGCCACCGATCACGCGACCGCGCGTGTACACGATGGCGCGCCCGTTGGTACCGGGATCAGGCTCGGCACGATACTTCCACGTCAGGGTAGGGTGATCGAGCATCTTCATGAAGCCGGCCGGGACATGAATGAGCGGATTCCTGTCTCGCCCGCCTGCCTCGATCAGCAGGACCTTCGTATTGGGGTCCTCAGTCAAGCGGTTGGCCAGCACGCAGCCAGCCGAGCCCGCGCCGACGATGACAAAATCCGCCTGCATGCTCTGCCTCCCCCTCCTCAAGGTTTGGTCCCGTGTCAGATCGCTTCTTCGCGCATAGTCTAGTGGGAAAGATCTGCGAAGGGAAAGCTGCGAACGCTTGCCCTGGAAGGCACTAAAGCGGGAACAATCGTGACGCAAATGAGTTCAGGCCTCGAGCCGAGGAGGGTACCTGCCTTGCAATCGTCATGGAGCAGCACGAAGCACATGGTGCGCAGCCACATTTTTAGAATATGGACTGCATGCGTCGTCCTGGCCGGGTACATTTATGGGTGGCTATACATCCCGGAGGTGCTCACCTGGTGGAAGCGGACGACCACAAACCTGATTGAAGCGGGGTGCGGCCTTCTGCCTTACCCATGGGGAGACCGCATCGAGGCCACTCTCGGGAACTTCGGCCTGTGGGTCCAGATTACGCTCGCCATCATAGCGTTCCGGATTCTGATGTGGCTCGTGTCATCGGCTCTTCGGCGCACTTGGATCGCCTACCATCGGGGACCGGAACGTTCGATGCAGTTCCCAACAGAAGACCGCCGGTAGGTCAGCGCGAGGGCTTACAATGATACCAAGCGAATCCCAGTGCTTTATGATCACTTATGGCACTGTTCGGTATGGTCCCGCTGGGGCTGCTGTGCATCAACCGATGGTTCCGCGGAGGCGATAACCGTGCGGACGGTGACTGCTCGACGATATCGTTCTCGCCACGCGATATAGAGCCCAGACGCTATGATAACAATGGCGCCGACACCGGTCAGCGCATCCGGGAAATGATTGAAGATCAGGTAGCCAAGCAAGGTCGCGCCGATCAGTTCTACATACCCGAATGGTGCGATGACCGCCGCTCGGCCAAGCTGAAATGCGCATATGACCAAGTAGTGCCCAACCCCACCTAAAATACCGAGACTACAGAACAGTATGCCGTCGAAAAGCGTTCGCGGTCCGACAAAGTAAAACGGCATCGCCAGACTCATTGCAAGGGAGCCAAACAACGCCGCAAAAATAATCCCGGTGGGGGCACCGTCGTAACTGCTGACCCAGCGGGTCGCGATCTGGTAGAGCGCGTAGGCCACGGATGACAGTAGCAGCAGCAAGACAGCTGGGTTGCCCAAACCGCTACCTGGTCGGATTATCATCAGAGCGCCTGTAAAACCGACGAGCACGGCGCACCATCGGCGCCAGCCCACGGTCTCGTGCAAGAGCGGGACCGACAGAGCAGTGACGATCAATGGCGAGGTGAAGCCAATTGCGGACGCCGTGGCGAGCGGCACTCGCCCAATGGCCATAACAAACACGAGGTTGCTCGCTAACATCAGAATTGAGCGCCCGATCTGCACGGCCGGTCGCCTCGTTCGCAACAGGGACCAACGATAGCGTGGTAGGAATACCAATAGCATAACGATCAGGTGTCCGGTAAACCGAGCCCAAGTGATCTGTGCGATCGGGTAGCTCGCGGCAAGTAGCTTTACCGCCGCATTCATGAACGGGAATGTTGAGACGCCCGCGCACATCAATACGATGGCACGAAGTCCGGTCGATCTGGGGAAAATGCGTCTGACAGATGGTCTGCCGCCGCTTGCAACGATCAAGGGGGTTTCCGCTCCATCAGTTTCAACCTGCGAGGCCCCAGTCGCATCCTTCTACACCCATTCGTGCCTCGTGCGCCAAAGCGCTGCATTCTTGGAAGGCAGAGCGAGGCCTTCCCGGATCGGTCCAACTGGTCTCGATGCTTGCGCGTGATCAGCTTTCTGAATGTTAAGTGAGGTGTCGCGGAACGCTGTAGTCCCACCCGCGACGACAGACCTCTATATCCCCCTCGAATGCCCGCATTGTCGCCTGCATCAGGAAGGCGTCATGATTGCACGACATTTTCATCTCTGTCTCAATCCGGATTCGCCACGCGTCGCGCGAAATCACCTGCGACTGGCGCATTTCGACCGCGGCACTCAGCGGATCATCATCATCAATATAGCAATTGAAGCTGCCTTCCGTGCTCAACTCGAGTCCCAGCCTGTCGATCCGCACCACTCCCTCGCGTACCTTCGTGGTGGGTTCAGGTGGAGCGGTCTCTGGTCCTGGTAGCGGGGATAGCAGGGCATCCGCGGCCGCTGGCGCACGCACCGGCAATTCAAGGTCTCCACTGAATACCGTCACCGTCGCCTTTTCCGGGCTCGGCCAGATCATCGGCCAGTAGCTGGTCGAGAGTGCTACCCTGATCCTGTGGCCGGTGGGAAACACCGCGCCCGCATCGTTCAGTTGGATGCGAACCTGATAGCGCTGCCCTGGAACCAATGGTACTGGCGCATCGTGTCCGTCGCGATGTGCGAGGTTCAATACTCCGAAGCTCACCCGAAGCGACGTGGCGTCAGGACGCACATCGCAAAGCCGGACCGCCAGGTTCGCAAGTGGCCTGTCGGCTGCAACATCGAGCGTGACGACCGGCGCTCCGAGGATCTCCATACGTGTCCTGAGCGGTGCTGTCTCGAAAATGAGTGAACGTGCATCGTCTTCCTGCTGATCGCCTGCCTGATCGGCGCCTCGACCAAACGGACACCAAGCCCCGCCGTTCTTCCCCATTGTCTGCGGTGAGCAGACGTCTCGCGGCGTCAGGTGCCCGATGTCCGCCTGTAGTCCGTCATCGGTAGCGAATAGACGATATGGCGAAATGTTCTGTGACGGCCACGATGATTCGGCAATCCATCGCCCTGGCAGCTCCTCGTGATACAGCGCCGGCACCACGCTCTCCGTCATCCAGGCGCGCAGCATCGCCTCGTCCATCACGCCGGTTTCGATGTTCTTTAGCCAACGATCCCACCATCGCAGCGCTTCCTGTAGAAAGCCAACCTGCGGACCTGGTAACGCGAAATACGGATACGCATGCGCCCAAGGCCCGATAAGGCCCTTTCGCGGCACCGACAAATTCATGAGCAGGCGCGGAATTGTATTGGTATAACCGTCGGTCCAGCCGCCGACCGCGTAGACCGGACACTGGATGGCACCGTAGTCCTCGCACACCGAACCGTGCTTCCAGTAATCGTCTCGCCATTGGTGGCGTAACCACGTCTCGAGGAACAGCGGCAGATTGTTCAGGCGCTCCAGCCACATCGCGCGCCAGCGATCGCCGACGAGCGCGGGATCTGGCGGATGACACATCGTGCCGAACAGGAAGGACGCCCACCCAAAGCCGGCGCGAAGCGGTACGCCGCCCATATAGTGCACATCGTCGCGATAACGATCATCGGTGGAGCAGATTGTGATGATCGCCTTCAGTGCTGGTGGGCGACGCGCAGCGACCTGCAAGGCGTTGAAGCCGCCCCAGGAGATGCCCATCATGCCAACGGCGCCGTTGCACCAAGGCTGCGACGCCAGCCATGCGATCACCTCGACCGCATCATCCTGTTCCTGCTGCGCGTACTCGTCGAACAGCAAGCCATCTGATTCGCCGCAGCCACGGATATCAACGCGAACAGCAGCGTAGCCATGGCCGGCAAGATAAGGATGCATCAGCGCATCGCGGTCATATGTGCCGGTTCGCTTGCGATACGGCAAATACTCAAGGATCGCAGGAATTGGATTTCGAGAGGCATCCGTCGGCAGCCAGATACGGGCGGCCAGGCGGGTGCCATCACGCAGTGGGATCAGAACGTGCTCAATTTCGCGTATCTCATAGGGAAGCTGTGTGACAATCAACTGCGGAAACCCCCGTATCACTGCGCCTATGATGATCGCCTATTGCCCACCATAACCGCAATCAGAAGGAGCAAAGACCCTGGAAGTCGCGCGCAAAAGCCGGCACCAGGCCCGACGGGCCGAATGCGGTATATGCGTGGGACGGCAACGGCAGCTGTACGGGCGACCGCCCTCTCAGCGAGGTAATTGTGGAAGGGCCGCATCGGTCGCAAAGCGGAATATTGTCGTTGAACGAAAATCCTGCCCCGGCTTCAGTTCAGTTGTCGGAAAATTCGGCTTGTTCGGGCTATCGGGAAAATGTTGTGTTGCGAGCGTGAACGCCTCGTTCTGGCGATACTTCGTGCGGGACGAACCAACCACCGACCCGTCCAGGAAATTGGCAGTGTAAACTTCCAGTGCTGGCTCAGTCGTGAAGCAATCGATCACGCGGCCACTGCGAGGATCGAAGGCGCGTGCGGCAAAGGTGAGGCGGTCCCCCGGCCGCCGGTTCAGCAGGAAGTCGTGGCCATAGCCATGCGCATAGACCATCTGCGGGAAACCGCTGTGCAGCCGGGCACCGATGGACGTCATCTGCCGGAAGTCGAACGGTGTGCCCTCGACGGGCACCAGTTCTCCAGTCGGGATCTTGTCGGGTCCTCTCATGGGCGCGTAGCGATCCGCATTCACCAGCAGCATCTGGTTCTCCACTGAACCCGAGCCGTTGCCAGACAAATTGAAGTACGAATGGCTGGTGAGATTTATCACCGTATCCTTGTCCGTGCCAGCCTGGTAGTCAATCCGCAGCTCGTTGTCGTTGGTCAATGTGTAGGTCACGTGCACCGTCAGTGTACCGGGGAAGTTCTCCTCGCCGTCCTTGCTGACATAGACGAGCGTAGCGGCGACGCCGTTCGGCACGGGGGTTGGTGACACCGCCCAGACCCGACGATCGAGACCATCGGGACCGCCATGCAGCATGTTGGCCCCATGGTTGGCAATGAGGTGGTAGGTCTGGCCGTGCAATGTGAACTTCGCTCCGTCAATTTGATTGGCGTAGCGGCCAATTATCCCCCCGAAATGGTCCGCGGCGCCGATAGTCTCATATTCGCGCAAGGTCCTCAGGCCAAGCACGATGTCATCGAAGCGCCCCGAGCGGTCAGGCACATCGATCGCCGTAATAATGCCGCCATAGCTGATGAAGCGTATGCGCAGACCATGGTCGTTGGTCATAGTGAATATATCAACGGCCTGTCCGTGCTGCGTGGTGCCGAACGGCGCGCGATCGAGAGTGTTGGCGTGAGCTGCCTCGCCCATGATCAGGCCCGCCAACATCGACACGATCGCGAAGGCACAGGGAACGCCTCCGTGGACCACCGAGTGGGAGCGGGAGCGATGTCCATGCACGTCATGTCGTTCCGTCGAAGACCGGGAAGGTTATTTCAGTGGGGTCCTGTTTAACCCGTCGAGCACCGCCATAGTCAAGAGAGCCGGCGTTCGGCTGCGACCGTTGCAGATATTGACAGTCATATAAGCGGTTACTATCAGCCACGCTCGTATCCTCGGGAGGCCGACGTGAATAACGCCGCAGTGGCCATCTGGCCCGACACCCGGTGCAGCGGCCGCGGCTGGGACGATACTTTTCTCCGGGCTCCGATGCCCACGAGGACCGTCAATGGAGCCTGTCTCGCCTTCCGCCTCTTTGCGAGCAGGGTCTATGCGAAAGACGTTTGACTACATCATCGTAGGCGGCGGATCGGCAGGATCCATCCTTGCCAGCCGGCTCTCGGCGCGCAGCGGAAACCAGGTGCTCTTGTGCGAAGCGGGCGAGGATACGCCGGACGGCCGTGTTCCGGAGCCTATCCTGGACAGTCGCTCCGGATATGCATCCCGCGACCCGCGCTTCCTATGGAGCGAGTTGCGCGTCACCACCGAGGCGATGCCTCACAACGATCCGGACGCGCCGCGCCCGCGCGAGCTGCGGTATGAGCAGGCGCGCGTTTTGGGAGGTGGATCATCCATCAACGGACAGCTTGCCAACCGCGGCTCTCCGGCCGACTACGATGAATGGGAACAGCGTGGCGCCGCGGGTTGGCGATGGGAAACCGTGCTGCCGTATTTCAAGAAGCTCGAGCGCGACATCGATTTCGAGGGACCGCTGCACGGATCCGATGGCCGCATCCCGGTGCGCCGTGTCTTCCCGGACAACTGGTCGGACTATGCCAAGGCGGTCGCCGAGGCATTCAAGCTGGCCGGATATCGCTACGTGCCCGACCAGAACGGCGAGTTTCAGGACGGCTACTATCCCCTTACGATGTCGAACCTGTACGACAGGCGAGTATCGGCCGCTGTCGGCTACCTGGGTGCCACGGTCAGGCAGCGCGACAACCTGACGATCTTGACCGAGACCCAGGTGAGCGAACTCCTGTTCGAGGACACGCGGTGCGTCGGCATCCGCGCGACGGTCCGCCAACAGGCCATGGAATTTCGCGCCAAGGAAGTGATCCTTTGCTGCGGTGCCATTCACTCGCCTGCGGTGCTGCTGCGTGCCGGCATCGGGCCCATTGGACATCTGCGTGAGATGGGCATTCCGGTGCGCGCAAACCGTCCCGGCGTTGGCCAGCGGCTCATGGACCATCCGTCGATTTCCGTTGCCTCATATCTCAAACCCGGGGCACGCAAGAATGCTTACAGCAAGCGTTCGCTGCACCTGGGCATGCGCTTCTCATCCGGCATCGACGGCGCACCTGCCGGTGACATGGCTCTCACGGCATCGAACAAGTCGGCGTGGCACGCGATCGGCGACCGCATCGCGGTCATCACGCTGTGGGTCAACAAGACCTTCTCGGAAACCGGCCAGGTGCGTCTGGCGACGGCGGATTGGCGGCAGGAGCCTATGGTGGACTTCAACCTGCTGTCCGATCACCGTGACCTCATGCGGCTGGCACGCGGATTTCGGCAGATCGCCGCGTTGCATGAACTGCCGCCACTGAAGGCTGTCACTTCAGACGCGTTCCCCGCCAGCTTCACCGACAAGATACGCCAGGTCGGCACCTACAACACGAAGAACCAGATACTCACCAGCATTGGTGCGGTGCTCATGGACGGTCCGGCTTTTCTTCGGCAGTTCATCATTCGTGGCTTCATCATGGAGTCCGCCGAATTGGTGAAGGCGCTGCAGGATGATGAAGCTCTGGAAACCTACATCAGGCGCGCGGCGGTTGGGGTGTGGCATTGCTCGTGTTCCTGCCGCATGGGAGCCGAGGACGATCCGATGGCGGTGACTGACCAGGCCGGAAGGGTGCGCGGTGTGCGCGGACTGCGCGTGGTCGATGCCTCGATCTTCCCTGTGGTGCCGTGTGCGAACACCAACTTCCCAACCATGATGGCCGCCGAAAAGATCGCGGACGACATGCTGCAGGCAGGTGGTGAGTTCGCTTGACAGTGGTAAGTGAACAGCGGCGTTATGATGTAACCGGTAACATATAAGCTTGCACCTCGGGAGGAGCCAATGTTGAGGACCATGGCCGTTGCAACCGCGCTGGCAGGGACGCTGTGCGTCGGCGAAGCCGCCGCACAGAACGCGGATGTCATGCATTGGTGGACCAGCGGTGGCGAATCCCGAGCGGTCGCGGTGTTCGCGAAGGAGTATAACAAGCGAGGCGGCACCTGGGTGGATGATGCGTCCGTCGGACCGCAGGCGGAACATGCCGCGGCCCTCAACCGCATCGCCGGCGGTAATCCTCCGACAGCAATGCAGTGGAATATCGGTATCGCCGTTCGACAACTGGCCGAGCAGGGCGTGCTTGCTCCATTGGATGACGAGGCGAAGAAGGGCAACTGGCTGGCGAATCTGCCTCCGTTGCTGGTCAAGAACATGACCTATGACGGGCACGTCATCGCCGTCCCGGTGAACATCCATGGCGCGAACTATCAATTCTACAGCACCAAGGTGTTCAACGAGTTGAAGATGCAGCCGCCAAAGACGTGGGAGGAGTTTCTGGCGGATGCGCCAAAGATCAAGGCGGCCGGCTATATCCCGATTGCGTTCGGCGCCAACGCGCAGCAGCTCGCGTGGCTTTATTACGCAATACTGGCGGGAGCCGGCGGCAAGGACCTGTACAACAAAGTGTTCGTCGATTACGATGCCAAGGCGGCCGGCAGCGACGCCATGCAGCATGTCTTCGACATCATGGGCCAGATCCGGCAATACGTGGATGCCGGCAGCCCGAACCGCAAGTGGAATGACTCGTTGGCGTTGGTCGAGACCGACAAGGCCGCGCTGATGATTCTTGGCGACTGGGCGAAGGGCGACTTCTCCGCCGCGAACAAGACGCTCGGCAAGGATTTCGGCTGCCAGATGGCACCCGGCACTCAAGACGCTTACGTCATGACGGTGGATGTCTTCGTGTTCCCGGTCAACAACAAGCCGGATCAGAAGGTCGCACAGGAAAAGCTGGCGACACTGATGATGGACCCCGCCGTGCAGACGGAATTCAATGGGTTCAAGGGCTCGATACCATCCAGGCTTGACGCCAACGTGGCAGAACTCGACGCGTGCGCACAGCTCGGCCAGAAGGTGATGGCAGGCGGCGCGGCGAACCAGTTGCCCAACTTCGCCCTTGCCTTCAGTCCAGATACACAAGGGCAGATCGAGGACCTGCTGGGCAATTTCTGGAGCAAACCGTCAATGACTTCTGCCGAAGCGGCCAAGCAGCTTTCAACCATCATCGCGAGCGCGAGTCACTGAACGCATGTCGGCGCGGTTGCCCGTGAACATGGATGCAAGGGCACCGCGCCTGACTGCCGACGAGAGAGTCGCTGGCATACCACGTATCGGACGCGCTTACCGCGCCCGCAGCCTGGCCGCCAAGATAGCGCTGGTGCCGACAATTCTGGTGATGGTGTTCTGTTTCTACGGCAGCGTCACCTGGACCGTCTATGTATCGATGACGCGGTCATTCCTGCTGCCGGTCTATAAGTTTGCCGGGACCGCGCAGTATGACCGCTTGTTCGCGACGCCGCGATGGCAGGTCGCCTACAGCAACATGTTCCTGTTCGGCGCCCTCGACATCATCGGAACACTTAGTCTCGGCATCCTGCTCGCCATCCTGCTTGACCGTGCGGTGCGCTTCGAGGGCATCTTCCGCACCGTCATGCTGTACCCTCTGTCGATCTCGTTCATTGTGACCGGTCTGACCTGGCAATGGGTACTGAGCCCGACGATCGGCGTTCAGCACCTGGTTCGTGATCTTGGCTGGACCGACTTCGTGTTCGACTGGATCACCCAGCCGGACCGCGCGATTTACACGCTGGTATTTGCCGGTATCTGGCACCAGTCGGGGCTGATCATGGCGATCATGCTGGCGGGGCTGCGCGGGGTGGACCGCGAGATCTGGCGTGCGGCACGCATCGAAGGCATTCCGACCTGGCGCACCTATGTCAGCATCGTGCTGCCGATGCTGCGCCCGCTGGTTGTCACCTGTGTCGTGCTGATCGCGATCGCCGTGGTCAAGAGCTACGATCTCGTCGTGGCGATGACCAACGGCGGCCCGGGCTTCTCATCGGATCTGCCGGGCAAGTTCGTGGTCGATTTCGAATTCGAACGCGCGAACATCGGCCAGGCATCCGCCGCGGCCACCGTTATGCTGGGATCGGTGCTCGCCATCGTCTCGCCGTATCTTTATTTTGAGTTGGCGCGGAAGAACCGATGACGACGGCGCGCCGGAATGCGCGTATCGGCCGCATCGGCCTCTATACGCTACTGGTCTGGATCTGCCTGTTCTTTTCGATCCCGCTGCTGGTGGTGATCGCAACCTCGCTCAAATCGTCAGACGAGGTGCGCACGTTTTCGATATTTTCGCTCCCAACGGCGCCGGGCATTGCCGCCTGGATCAAGGCATGGTCCTCCGCATGCACGGGGCTGAACTGTGGCGGTGTCCGCGTCGGCTTCTGGAACTCCGTCCGTATCCTGATCCCCAGTGTCATCATCTCAGTATTCGCGGGCTCGGTGACCGGCTATGCCCTGTCGCATTGGCGCATCCGTGGCGCGAATATCATCATGCTGCTATTGCTGTTCTGCGCGTTCATCCCTTACCAGGTGATCCTATATCCGCTGGTAAAGACATTCAGCACGATCGGTATCTACAGCTCGCTGCCGTGCATCATCGCCGTGCATATCGTGTTCGGCCTGCCGGTCATGTCGCTTTTGTTCCGCAATTTCTATACCGGGCTGCCCGAGGAACTGGTGAAGGCTGCGCGGATCGACGGCGCAGGATTCTGGCGCATCTTTGCCTTCGTGATGCTGCCGATGTCGGTGAACATCCTGATCGTCGCGACGATCCTGCAGACCACGGGCATCTGGAACGACTACCTCCTGGGACTGATCTTCGCCGGTCGCGACAATATGCCGATGACGGTGCAACTCAACGCCATCGCGACGACTTCGACAGGCATCATCGAGTACAATGTGAACACCGCAGCGGCGCTGCTTACGGCGCTCCCGCCGCTGCTGATCTATTTTGTATCGGGACGCTACTTCGTGCGCGGTATCACCGCCGGTGCGGTCAAGGGCTGACATGTCTGCTGTTTCGGTCTCCGGACTTTCCAAATCATTCGGCCAGTTGCGGGTGCTAAAGGACATTGACCTGCCGATCGAGGCGGGCGACTTCACCGTGCTGCTCGGACCATCCGGTTGCGGCAAGTCCACGCTGCTAAATGCTATCGCCGGCCTCGAAGACACCGACACCGGCATCATCGAGATCGACGGCACTGATGTGACCCATCACGAACCAAGCAAGCGCGGCATTGCGATGGTGTTTCAGTCTTACGCCCTGTATCCGACGATGTCGGTGCGCAAGAACCTGTCGTTCGGATTGCGTGTCAGGTCCGTGCCACGAGAGGAGGTGGCGCGCCGCGTCGATTGGGCGGCCAGGCTACTGCAGATCGATGATCTGCTCGATCGAAAGCCGTCGCAGCTTTCCGGTGGTCAGCGCCAGCGTGTCGCCATCGGCCGTGCATTGGTGCAGCATGCCAAGGTGTTTCTGTTCGACGAACCCCTCTCCAACCTCGATGCAAAGCTGCGGACGGAGATGCGCGTGGAACTCAAACGCCTGCACAAGGAACTCGATGCCACCATCGTTTATGTGACGCACGATCAGATCGAGGCAATGACCTTGGCAACACGGATCGCGGTCATGCGCGCCGGACGCATCGAACAGTACGCCACTCCGGATGATCTATACGAGGAACCGGCCACGCTGTTCGTCGCAAGCTTTGTCGGATCGCCGGCGATGAATTTCATGCGTGGGCGACTGCTGCCAGGAAATGCACCCGCGGTTCAGGTGGGGTCTGCCCATCTATCGCTGAACGGCTACCGATTCCGCACGCCTCCTGCCGTTGGGCAGGAGGTTGTCGTTGGCATTCGTCCGGAGCACGTCTCGCTTGCACGCGACGAACCCGAGACGCAGACCATGGACGCCGAGACGTTGTTCATCGAACCGATGGGTGCCGACACACTCGGCTGGTTCCAATTCGGCGAGCATCGACTGTCCGCTCGGCTTGTCCCCCAGGTGGCACGCGGTATCAGCGGGCGCGTCCGTCTTGCGCTGCTGACCGATCATGTTTCGCTGTTCGATCCTTCGAGCGAGGCGCAGACTGTAGCCGGCCCCATCAAACTGATGCATCGCGGCAACGCATCAGGTTCATCGGCCTGAAACTCATCACCACTTCGCCGTGCTGGTTCAGCACCTCGACCAAGCCGCGCACCAACCCACGATCCGGTTTCGAGCGTGATCGCCTCGCTTCAGTCACCGTGACACGCACGCGGATCCTGTCGCCTGGCCGCACCGGGCGCATCCAGCGCAGCTCGTCCAAACCCGGCGAAGGCAGCGTCGCGACCTTCGACAGATAGTGTTCGACGAACAGACGCATCGTCATCGCAGCCGTGTGCCAGCCGCTGGCAATCAATCCGCCCATCGATCCGCGCGCCGCGCCGTCAGGATCGACGTGCATCGTCTGCGGATCGTAGCGGCGGGCGAATTCAACAATCTCCTCGGCTGTCACCGTGATCTCGCCGAATTCGTCCACAAGGCCGACGTGATAGTCCTCGAAGTAGCGTTCGGCAGGTCGTACCGTCATAAGGTGATCCTTGTCACTGCGAGGAGCGAATGCGATGAAGCGATCCCCATCGATGGAGATTGCTTCATCGCATTCGCTCCTCGCAATGACACAGTCGGCCTACGCCTCCAGCTTAACATACTCGAAGTCGCCTGGCTTGCTGTCTATGCCGATACGCGGTGGCGCGATCCAAGAGGCGTACGAACCCGGCGCATGCACTGGCCGCATGAGGCTTTCCACAAACCGGTTGTCATCATCGGCCGGCAGCATCGTCTCCTTGCGCACCAGCCACTGATCGCTCGACATCAGGTTGCCGTCGGTGTCGGCGTGGATAGCAGCGAATTCGCCGATGCGACGGTTGAATGCGACATGCGGTAGCCGCAGGCGGAATTCCAGCCCAGCTCGCTCCAGCACGCGGTTCCAGCGAGTCACCCCCGCATTGGCATCCTCAACGAAGTCGTCGCGCAGCCGCATATTCAGCGCCGACAGCGCCGGCACGTCCTCCCGCACGATCGCACCGTCCTTAAGCCGCAACACCGGGTAGGTCGCACCGGTCAGCACGTGATCGTCGGTCAGCCTGTCCTCGTGATAGCGCCCCTTGAGACCTGCGTTAAAGGCGTTCGCCGCGTTGGTGCTGAGCTCGTTGCCGAACAGATCGAGCGTCAATGAGAAATGCAGGTTCGCCTTCTTCTGCAACGTCGGCAGATCGATCACGCCCAGCGCACGCACGCGTTCGATGTCAGTGGGATCGTCGATGCCGGCCTCCTGCATCGCCTGGCACGTGCGCTGCACGATGCGCTGCACGCCGGTCTCACCCACGAACATGTGGTGCGCTTCCTCGGTCAGCATGAACCGGCACGTGCGCGACAGCGGGTCGAAGCCAGACTGCGCGAGCGCGGCCAACTGCATCTTGCCGTCGCGGTCGGTGAAGAAAGTGAACATGAAGAACGACAGCCAGTCTGGCGTCGCCTCGTTGAACGCGCCCAACATGCGCGGACTGTCCTGATCGCCCGAGCGGCGGCGCAGCAGTTCCTCCGCTTCCTCGCGACCATCGCGGCCGAAATACTTTTGCAGCAGATAGACCATCGCCCAGAGATGACGGCCTTCCTCGACGTTCACCTGGAACAGATTGCGCAGGTCATAGTTCGACGGCGCGGTG
The DNA here is from genome assembly GCA_963776505.1 of uncultured Alphaproteobacteria bacterium. Classification (GTDB taxonomy): domain Bacteria; phylum Pseudomonadota; class Alphaproteobacteria; order Acetobacterales; family Acetobacteraceae; genus JAMXLO01. The sequence continues at coordinate 126,537 of CAVZNH010000052.1, read as the reverse complement.
GCGCCGAGGTGGCGTTGTTGTTCGACCGACGCGGGCTCGGTATCACCCTGGATCACCAGCAGGCGGCGCAGCATCGCGCGATATTCGCCTGGCACTTCCTGCCAAGCCTTCTCGCCCTTGTGCGCACCGAACGGAATTGTCCGCCCCTCTACCGGTGGCGCCAGCAATACGCCCCAGCGATACTCGGGCATCCGCACGTAGCCGAACTTCGCCCAGCCCTCCGAGCCGACACCGACCGCGGTGCGCAGATACACCAGTTTGTCCTGGAACCCCTCGGGCCCCATCTGTTGCCACCAGTCGATGTAGCCCGGGTGCCAGGTCTCCAACGCCTTGCGCACGCGCTGGTCGTCATTCAGGCCAACGTTGTTCGGAATCAGTCCATTGTAATCGACCGCTGTACCATCGGGCATCACACTCGCTCCGTGTCATAGTTTGGCCGCAGCCCGCTGCCGTAGCGTTTCAACGAACCTTCCTCACCAACCGCGCTCGGCCGCTGGAACACCCAGTTCTGCCATGCGGTCAGCCGGCCGAAGATGCGCGTCTCCATCGTCTCGGGTCCGGCGAACCGCAGATTGGCCTCCATCGCCGTCAGTGCATCGGGGGAGAACGAAGCGCGCTCCTCCAGCATCAGCCTCACCTCATCATCCCAATCCGAGTCGTCATACGCCACGGTGACGAGCCCCAGCGCCTCGGCAGCCTGCGCATCCAATGCCTCACCGCTGCGTTCGCGCACTGACGCAAAGTTGTCGGGCTCGCCGAGAAAACGCGTCGCCAGCCGTGTCAAACCGTTGCCCATGGGATACGCGCCAAAATTCAGCGTCGACAAATGCAAAACCGCAGGCGCACGATTGTCGCCATCGCGCGTGCCCGCGAACATCACCGAGCGGTCCGCGGCAAACAGCAGTTCCGCAAGCGTGCCGGCGAAGCAGCTACCTGGCTCGATCAGTGCGATCAGGCTACGCGACGTCATGTCGATGCGCTTCAGCACGCGCTTCCAGTAGAGGCGTATCTCGCGCACCAGCCAGTCGTCATTGTGCGCCTCGAGCAGATCGTCCGCTGTGATGACCGCCGCCGCATCGCCGACGGAGCGCAGCACGATCAGCCCCAACGTTGGCTCGTTCAGCCGCAGATGCAGGATCGCATCGTCCAGTTCGCGCGCCACCACAAGCGGCCAGCAAGACGCACCGGCGGCGTGGATTGCCGCCGCATCGCGTGGCAACGCTCCACTGGGACCCAGCACGGTGATCTCAGCCCGACGCCCGGCGCGATCATAGCTCACACGCACATGCGAATACGTCACGCCGTCGTCGGAGAAGTCACGCTGCAACGGCGCCAGCACGATACCCTCGGCAAACTCCGGCCGGTCCGACAGCGCGGTCATGGCCGCAGCGCGTTCGCTCAGTTTCGCTTCCCAGGCAGACGGCGGCACCACTTCGTCCACCAGCCGCCATTCGACGGCGCGACGGCCGCGCACACCCTCCTCGGTCGAGCAGAACACATCGGCGCGGTCGCGCCGGACCATGCGCTTGTCGGTGAGGCGCGTCAGGCCGCCGGTGGCCGGCAGCACACCCAGCAGCGGCAACTCCGGCAACGACACACCGGAACGACGGTCATCGACCAGCATGATGTGTTCCGCGGCCATCGCCAATTCATAGCCACCCCCGGCAGCACTGCCGCTCACCGCCGCCAGCCAGGCCTGCCCGGAATTCGCGCTGGCATCCTCGATCGCGAGCCGCGTCTCGTTGGTGAACTTGCAGAAGTTCACCTTGTGGCCGTGCGATGCCTTGGCAAGCATGCGGATGTTGGCGCCGGCGCAGAACACACCCTCCTTGCCGGACCGCAGGACAACGCAGCGCACCTCGGGATGTTCGAAGCGCAGACGCTGCACCGCGTCCGCCAGCTCGATATCGACGCCGAGATCGTACGAGTTCAGCTTCAGCTCGCAGCCCTCGAACAGGCCGGCATCGGCATCGACATCCATGGTCAGCGTCGCCACCGGTCCGGCGAACGACAGGCGCCAGTGGCGATAGCGGCTGGGGTCTGTCTGGAAATCGATCATGCCGTCGCTTCCATCGACACACTCCGCACGAACGGCACGACCGCTTCCAGCGTCGGCTGCGTCGCTTCCAGGTGCGGTGAATGACGAGCGTCCGCAATCAGTCGCGTCTGCACGGGACATGTGGCCGTGCGTTCCAGCACGCGAAGCTGCGCCTCGGTGCCATACGGATCTTCAGCACCCTGCAACGCCAGCACCGGCACCGCGATGCGCGCAACCTGCTGCGTGATGTCGAATGCGCGAAACCGGGAATCGAGCCAGGCGTCGTTCCAACCACGAAACGCCACGTCCACGTCGCTGTGATACCGCGCCAGCCGAGAACGCAGATCGCCCTGCTCATAGTTTTCCTTGATTGCCCGGATGGCGGCGATGTTGATGTCCTCCACAAAGAAATGCGCCGCGATCAGCACCGCGCCGACGACGCGCGGATCGTGCACCGCGCCGGCATGGATGGCCGCAATCGACCCGCCATCGGAGTGCCCGATCAGTAGAGCGCGCCGCACCTCTGCCGCATCGAGCACGTGCGGCAGCACGTCCAACGCCTCATCGTGCATATAGTGCATCGGCCGCGGCAGCGTCACGGGATCCGATCCACCGTAGCCGAAGCGCGAGTAGGCGAACACTCCGCAGCCGGTCGCCTCCGCCAGCGCGGCGGGAAAATCGCGCCACAACGCGATACAACCGAGCCCTTCGTGCAGCAGCACGAGAGTTGGCGCCGCATCCGCGCGCGGACCCCACCATTGCGTCTCCAAGAACCTACGGTCGATGATCATGGCGCAGTCGGAAGCGCTGGATCTTGCCTGTCGCGGTCTTCGGCAGGCCATCCACGAACTCGATCCAGCGCGGATATTTCCACACGCCGATCCGCTCCTTCACGTGCGTCTTCAGCAGTTCCTTGACCGTCTCGGCGTCCTGCTGCCTCGCCGCGTCCTGGAGCACCACGAATGCCTTGGGCTTGGTCAGCCCGTCGCGATCCTCCGCGCCAACCACGGCAGACTCCAGCACCGCCGGATGCGATACCAACGCCTCCTCCACCTCGAACGGCGACACCCAGACGCCGCTCACCTTCAGCATCTCGTCGGTACGGCCGCAGAAGCGGTAGTAGCCATCATGATCGCGGATATAGGTGTCGCCGGTATGCGTCCATTCGCCGCGGAACGTGCGCCGCGTCTTCTGGCGCTGGTTCCAGTAACCCTCCGCGGCGGACGGACCTCGCACCACCAGCTCGCCCGCCTCATCATTCGGTACGCGGCCGCCGTGCTCGTCCAGGATCATCGCATCGTAGCCTGGCACCGGCTTGCCCGATGAGCCGTAGCGGATGTCGTCAGCGCGGTTGGACACGAAGATATGCAGCATCTCGGTCGAGCCGATGCCGTCGAGGATGTCCACCCCGACCATGTCGGACCAGCGCCTGCCGATATCCGCGGGCAGCGCCTCCCCGGCCGAGATGCAGCGGCGCAGCCGCGCCGAGCCCGCACCAGGCCCGATCCGCGGATTGGCCAGCATCGACGCGAACAACGTCGGCACGCCGGCGAAGATCGTCGGCTGGTGGCGCTCCATCGTGTCGATCACCGCATCGGGCGTCGGCCGGTCAGGCAGCAACACAGCGCCGGCGCCGACGGACATCGGGAAGGTCATGGCATTGCCGAGCCCGTAGGCATGGAAGGCCTTCGCGGCGGAGAAGATCAGGTCGTCCTCGCGGATCTGCAGCACCTGCGCGCCGTAGGTGTCGGCCGTGGCACGCAGGCTGCCGTGCACATGTCGCACACCCTTCGGTGCCCCGGTCGATCCTGACGAATACAGCCAGAACGCCACCTCGTCCGCCGGGCTGTCTGCGGTCGGCGCCGTCGCATCGCCGCCAGCGACGAATTCGGCGAACCCCGCAGCGCGCGGATCGTCGATCGCCGTGAACGCGCCGCCGTCCGGCTCCGCCACGATGATGTGCCGGAGTTCCGCCAGGCTGTGCAGCACCGGCAGCAGCGGAGCGACCAAGGGCGCCGAGATCACCAGCGCGTCGGCGCGGCTGTCGGCCAGGATGTACCCGACCACCTCGTGGGTCAGCAGTGTGTTGACGGGCACCGGCACGACGCCGGCACGGATCGCTCCCCAGAAGGCGATGGGGAAATCCACCGTATCGAGCAGCAGCATCGCGACGCGGCGCTCGCGTGCCACGCCTGCCCCGCGCAGGGCATCGGTGAAGCGACGAGTGGCCTCGGCAAGCTCGCCATAGCTCAGCGAGCGCCATGGATCGTGGAACGCGATCGCGGGGCCGCGCCCCTCCCGCTCATGCCGATCGACGAACCAATCGACCGCGTTGCCCTTGTCGGACATCGGTTACCTCCTGAGCTCGGATCATAGCGCGCGGCGCCGCAGGGTGGCGATGCCAGACGATGTGTCAGCCGGCCAGCGCCCGCGCCAGCGCAACCAGCGTCGCGTCGCTGCCGCGGCCGCCCACGATGGATAGCCCGATCGGCAGACCATCGATCTCGGCGCCGGGCAGGCTCACCTGCGGCACACCGGTCAGGCCACCATGCGAACAGAGGCACGAAATGCGGTCGCGCAACGGCCCCAGAACCGGCAGCGGCAGACCCTTCGGCGGTGCGGGAAACGGCGTGGTCGGCAGGCAGAGGATCGTCCCAGGCGGTAGCAAATATGCCATCCGACCGCGCGCCTCCTGCCGCATCAGTTCGGCCCAGCCGCGCTCTGCCTCTCCGATGGCCGCGCCGGCGACAAGGCCGCGCGCGACGTTGAACGCCATGCGCGGATTGTCGCGCTCCACCCAGGGCCGGAAGGTCTGCCACGCCTCGACCGGCTGCAACGTGCGTTGCGCGCGCGACCAGACAGAAAGCCCCTGCGGCGCCATCACCTCGTCGCGCACACGGCCGACCAGCGCCCCCAGCCGATCCACCATCGGCCGCAACGCAAGGTCCACGTCCGCATCGGCGAAGCCGAACGCGTCGACGGCGACGATCAGGCTGGTGGGCAGCGCGGATGGGATCGGCTCACCGAGCAGCACGCTGGAGACGCGCGCGAATGTCGCGGCATCGCGGGCGAACCAGCCGGTGGTGTCGGAACTCGGCGCCTGGGGCAGCATACCGGTGAGGTCGAGGCGCCCATGCGTGGGCCGAATACCGTAGAGGCCACAAAAGCTCGCCGGCACGCGCACCGAGCCGCCGGTGTCAGTGCCAAGTGCCGTGTCGCACAGGCCCGCGGCGACCGCGGCAGCAGAGCCGGATGAGGAGCCGCCGGGCACCCGATCGGGCGCGCGGGTGTTGAGCGGCGTGCCGTCGAATGCGTTCTCGCCCAAAATGCCGAGGGACACCTCGTCCGTAATGGTCTTGCCGATCAGCGTCGCGCCGGCGTCGAGCAGCATCTGCACCGCCCAGGCGTGCCGCATCGGCACAGGATGCGTGCGTGCCCAATCGTGATTGCCGCCGCCGGTGGGATGGCCGGCGACGTCGAACAAGTCCTTCGCCGCGAAGGTGAAGCCGCGCAGAGGGCCGTGCGCCGCGCCCTCGATGGTTACGCGTGGACCAGGGACGAAGGCATTCGCATCGGACATTGGCCATTCTCACTTCGGGTGGAGGTGTGACGGACGGGTCCGCCTGCCTTACAATGCCCCCGGTCCGAACGGAGCGAAACACATGGCCGACAACGCACAGATGATCATCGACCTCGACCGCAAGCGCATGCAGGCGATGGCGGACACGGACATCGCAACGCTGAACACACTGCTGGCCGACGACCTGATCTACACTCACTCATCGGCGCGGCTCGATACCAAGCAGAGCCTGATCGGCAACATGCAGTCCGGCGCCACGGTCTACAACGCGGTCGAACCATCCGACGTAAAGGCGCAGGATCTCGGCAACGCCGTCGTGCTGACCGGTGTCGCGCGCATTCGTGTCACCTCGGGTGGCAAGCCGAACGCCTTCGCCGTGCGCTTCACCGACGTCTATGCCAACAAGAGCGGCAAGTGGCAGATGGTGACCTGGCAATCCACGCGTCTCGCGGAGTGACCGCGCGATCGCGCCTTCTGCGGACGGCGCTGTCTGTCTCGTTGTTATGCCTCGCGGCGGTCGCCGATGCGTCCGCCGCGGAGCTGCGCGTCGGATTGTCCGCCGAGACAACGTCGCTCTATCCCAACTGGTTCGTCACCACCGGCAACCAGCAGATCGCCAGCCATATCTTTGACAATCTGGTCGAGATGGATGCCAACAGCATCCCGCAGCCAGGCCTCGCGGAAAGCTGGTCGCCGGTCGATGATCACACCTGGGAATTCCGACTGCGGCACAACGTGAAGTTCCACGACGGCACGCCGTTCACGGCCGATCAGGTCCTTACCACGTTCGATCAGTCCAAAACGATCGAGGGCGTCGGCGCGTCCGCCGGTGCCTATCTGCGTGGCAAGACCTACACCAAGGTGGACGACTACACGGTCCGCATCGCGACCACACAGCCGTCACCGCTGCTGCCGAACGAAATGACGGTGCTTTACATCTATCCGCGTACCGCGCCGGTCGAGAAGTTCAATTCCGGTGAGGCGGCGATCGGCACCGGGCCGTACAAGCTGCGCGATTGGGTCAAGGGCGGCCAGATCGTGCTGGAACGCAACCCCGACTACTGGGGCAAGGCACCCGACTGGGATCGGGTGATTTTCCGGGTGATCGGCGCCGGCCCGACGCGCATCGCGGCTCTGCTCAACGACGAAGTGGACATGACCAACGATGTGCCGCCGGCCGACATCAGCCGCCTGAAGACGAACCCCAAGGTGAACGTCATCATGCGGCCCGGCGAGCGCATCATGCTGCTTACACTGGACAGCAGCCGCGACATTTCACCCTTCGTGACGGACAATGAGGGCAAGCCCGCGTTTCCCAATCCGCTGCGCGACGGACGGGTGCGCAAGGCGATCACCAAGGCGATCAACCGCGACGCGCTGGCTCAGCGTCTCATGGATGGCGTCGCGGTCGCCGCCGGTCAGATCGCCAGTCCGGGCATGTTCGGCCACGACCCGAGCATCAAGCCCGAGCCGTTCGATCCGGATGGCGCGAAGAAGCTGCTGGCCGAGGCGGGGTATGCCGAGGGCTTTCATCTGACGCTGCATTCGCCAAACGATCGCTACGTCAATGATGCGGAGACGGCGCAGGCGATCGGCGCGATGCTGTCGCGCATCGGCATCAAGACCGACGTCGTGGCGCAGCCATGGCAGGTGTTCGCCGGTCAGCAGATGGGCGGCGGCGAGCGTGGCGTGCCGGCCTACAGCGCAACGCTGTACGGGTTCGGCACAGCCACCGGCGAGACGATGTCACAGCACTGGATGCTGCTGCACACCCCCAACAAGCAACTCGCGCTCGGCCACGCCAATGTCGGCGGCTATTCGAACCTGCGGCTCGATGCGTATCTGGACGAGGCGATGCGCACGATGGATGCAGACAGGCGCGAGAAGATGCTGTGGGACATCGATCGCGGCTACATGAACGACGTCGCCGTGGTGCCGCTGTTCTGGCAGGTCAACGCCTGGGCCACCCGTAAGGGTCTGACCTATGAGCCACGCATCATGAACGTAACTCAGGCGATGTCCGTCCATGCCGCGAAGTAGGGCAGAAGAGAGTACTTCTCCCCTCCCCTCGCGGGAAGAGCTGGGGGAGCGGGCCCCCAATACTTGATGGGTGCGTGCTCGTCCGCGGCTGCCTAAATTTTTAACACGGAGAAGAGAAGGCGAGAAGCACAGAGGGCACGGAGTAAGTGAGAATGGCGCTTCGCGCGAAGCGCATGGATTACCTTCTCCGTGTCCTCAGTGGCCCTCGCCCTTCCCTTCTCCGTGGTGAATTTTAGTCAGCCCACGTGGCACTGGCCATGGCGCGTTTACTGCAGCGCAACCCCCATCGCCTCACCGAACCGCCGCGCCGGCTCCAGCGGATCGCCGTACTTCCGGTGCATCGCCGTGTGATACGCCGCCGCCAGCAGCAGCTTGTCGCGCTCCGGATGCCGGTTGGTGCCGTAATCCATCAGCATGCACTGGGCGATCTCCTGGTTGTGCGGATCGTTGCCCAGCTTGGTCGCGGCCAATGCGATGCGCTCCACCAGCGGCCCGCGGTCGCCGACATTGTCGAGATACGCCTGCGTCCAGGCCAGGCTCTCCGGCCCGCTCAGCGCGCATACAGCGCTGTCCACGCGCTCCAGCAACTGCCCCGCCGTCAACCTGTCCGCACCACTCGGCGCCTTGATCGACGCAGGATTGGAGTCGCCGATGCCCCGCTGATGCCCCGCGACGCGGTTCAGGTACGATGCCAGCAGATAGATCAGGCGCAGCCGCCGCGGATGATCGAAGTTGTCGTAGAACCACGCCAGCGTGTTGCAGGTACTCGTAGCAATGGTGCGGCATGGAGAAGTTGTTCGGCTCGTTTGTCTCCAGCACCACCTGCGCGGCAGCAATCTGCATGACGTCGAGTATACGCCGCGGATCCTTCCCCGCCTTCAGCAGTTTCGTCACATGGTGCAGGTTGTCAGGCTCGGGGCCGCGAATGATCGCCTCGATCAATTCGGCGGCCTCCCCCTGATTGAGCGCCTCCTTGTTGTTGCGCAGCACCGACAGCTCGGCCTCGCTGACGCCGCCGTACGGCACTGCGTGCAGCGTCTCGCCCTCGATGTTCATCTTCACCAGGTTGCAGGCCATCTCATACGTCGAGTACCAGCGCGGCCCGACAGCGATATCCAGCGCGCCGGCGTACAGCACGTGATGCGCGGCCGGATCATCCCAGCCGATCGTGTTGCCGATCTCCACCGTCGAGCGCGCGCGATACGCCTTGTGGCCCGTCGTATACGAGCGGTTGAACAGCATCCGGTCCTGCATATCGATCAGACCGGCGAACACCAGTTCGGCCAGCACCGCCTTGCGGTTCGGCACGTCCTCCATCAGCCCGAGGAACGTGCGATAGGCGTCGAGTACCTGGCCGCGGTGTACCAGCGTCAGCCAGTTGGACAGGCGCTCCTTCAGCGGGCCGTCCTGACGCAGCGGCTCCTGGTCCGGCCAATAGACGACCGGTTCCGGCGGCTTATCGATGGCGCCGAGGTTGCCGCGCGCACGAGTGTAGTGCCCGGGCGCCTTGTCCATTTTCTGGTTCCAGATATCGAGGCCGCTCGGGATGTACCAGATCGTTTGCGCCATCGGCAGCATCGCAAGCTGCTCCGGCACCATCTTCGCCAGATTGACCGTTGCGCGCGCGCTCAGCAGGCAATGGTCGTTGTTGACGAAGTTCGGATAGCCGTCGTCAATGCGCTCATGGTATGGCACATGCGTGTAGGGTGCATGGATACGCACACCCTCGGCGATGATTTCCCTCAGTGGACGCCCGGCACGCACGAGATCGTAATAGACTTGGCTTGCCCCCACCTGGTCGCGCGCCATCACCCGATCTTCCAGCCTGGCGTAGAGAGTACTCGTGGCGCGGTCGACCTGCACGTCCATTGTCGATACCTCCGTAACTTGCTGGCTTATCCTAAGCTTGACAGACCGGTTCCGACAACCATGGTGGCCGCAGCGGGAGGGATACGGAGATGGCAGACACGCAGTGGATCGTCAGCACTGTCGCGGGAACGGGTGCGCAGGGCTATGCTGGCGATGGCGGCCCGGCGACGCAGGCGCTGCTGAACAATCCGTTCGATCTCGCATTCGATCCCGGCGGCAATCTGTGTTTTTCCGATACCTACAATCACTGCATTCGCCGCATCGATGCGAGCACCGGCACCATCACAACGATTGCCGGCACAGGTGAAAGTGGCTTCGCGGGTGATGGCGGCCCGGCAACACAGGCACGGATGAATCAGCCGTACGGCATCGTCATCGATCGCGCCGGCAACATCTACGTCGCGGATCGCTTGAACGGTCGCGTGCGGCGGATCGATGGCCGCAGCGGCGTGATCACCACGCTGGCGGGCGACGGCTCCGGAAAGTTCAGCGGCGATGGCGGACCATCGGGGCGCGCGGGTCTGGCCGAGCCGAACGGTCTCGCGCTGGACCGCGATCATCGCCGGCTGTTCATCGCCGATGTCGCCGATCATCGCGTGCGGATCATCGACCTTGCCTCCGGCATCATCACCACGTTCGCCGGCACCGGCAACGGACGTCACGCGGGTGATGGCGGACCGGCAACATCGGCCGACGTCTTCGGCGCCCGCGCGGTTGCGCTGGCTCCGGATGACTCGCTCTACTTGATGGAACGGCAGGGCAGCAGCGTGCGCCGTATCCACAATGGTATCATCGAGACCATCGCCGGTACTGGTGCGCGTGGCTATGCGGGCGACGGGCAGGATGCGCGCCAGGCGGTGTTCGATGCGCCGAAGGAGATGGCTGTCGATCCCGCCGGCAACATCTTCATTGTCGATACCGAGAACCACGTAATCCGCCTGATCGACGCGCAGAGCTGGATCGTCACCACGATTGCCGGGAATGGCAAACCCGGTCCTGACGTATTGGCACGACCACACGGCGCCGTGGTTGGACCAGATGGCGCGGTGTATATCGGCGATTCAGAGAACCACCGCGTGCGCAAGCTGGTACGGCCTCGTTGACGCGGAGGGAACAATGCGTCGGCTCTATTTCTCGATCTTCTTTGTAACGTTGCTCACTGGCACCTCTGCGGCGCTCGCCTGCGACAATCCGCGCCAGATGGAAGGCTTCAAGACCTGCGCCGATGTCGCCAAAGCCGAGAGCGAAGGCACCCTTGTCGTGTACTCCACCGATCCCGAGGCAGCAGCCGAGCAGGAACTGGCAAAATTCCACGCGCTGTTCCCGAAGATCACGCCGAACTACCTGCGGCTCCAGGCTGGCGCTCTCTATGCCAGGCTGCTGGCCGAACGCCAGGGCAACGTCTACCTTCCCGACGTCACGCAACTTTCCGACATGAGCTTCGCGCTCGATTTCCAAAAGCGCGGCGGCTACATGCAATACGTGTCGCCGGAAATGGCCGCCTATAAGCCCGAATACAAAAGCTCGCCCGAGGGCTATTGGACATGGGGCGCACTGGTGATCGCTGCAATCGCCTACAACCCCAATCTCGTGTCGCGCGAAGAGGCGCCGAAGACCTGGAAGGACATGCTCGATCCGAAGTGGACCGACGCGATCTCGGTCAAGGTGACGATATCAGGACTGCAGCATGTCGAGTGGTACATGCTGCGCCAGCTCTACGGCAACGACTTCTGGCCACAACTCGCGCCGCTAAGGCCGCACGCGTTCGACTCTTATGTCCAGCAATTCGACCGCCTGGTGAACGGCCAGGACAAGGTCGCGCTGACCGCGCAGTATTCCGGCTACCTGATGATGAAGGCGAAGGGCGCGCCTGTGGAATTCGTCATTCCGCCCGACGGCGTCGTCGCCGCGCCGCAGCCCTGGGGCATCGTGAAGGAGGCGCCGCATCCGGCCGCTGCGCAGTTGTTCATGGACTGGTTCCTCAGCGTGCCTGGACAGACTGGCAATGCCGAAGTGCTGCTGACCCACTCGGCCCGAAGCGATGTGCCGCCGCCGCCCGGTGGCGTCAGCATCAATGAGTTCAAGGTGCTGACCCCCACCGACTGGCACGAATTCGAGCAGACCCACGCGCAGTTCGTGCGTGAGTGGAACAAGATCACCGGCCTGCGCTGATGCGTCTCCCATCGATCGTCCCACGACAGATCGTCATGCCGCTCGTCGTGCTGGTGTGCGGCGCGCTCGTGATCTATCCCATCGCCTTCCTGATCAACGAGTCACTCAATGTCGGCGACCCGTCGACGTTCCCGCCCGAGCAATACGGGTTCGACAACTTCACGAACCTCACCGACGACTATCGCGCGCTGGCCAACACTCTCCTGGTTTCCTGCATCGCGACCGTGCTCGCGGTGATCTTCGGCTTTCTCCAGGCCTGGATTCTGACACGCACCAACATTCCCGGTCGGCAGCGGCTGGAACGACTGATGGAGCTGCCGTATTACATGACCCCGCTGATCGGCGCGCTCGCCTGGGGCGTGCTGCTGGGACCGAAGACCGGCCTGGTCAATCAGGCGTGGCGCTCGTTCGGCGCATCGGGCGATCTATTCAACATCTACTCGGCTTACGGCATCGCCTGGGTGATGGCGCTGTTCGAGGGCACCGTCGCGTTCGTCATGATCTCGGCGGCGATGAAATCGATGGACCCGTCGCTCGAGGAAAGCTCGCGCGTACTGGGCGCCGGCAAGCTGCGCACCGCGCTGCGCATCACACTGCCATTGGTTGCGCCTGGCGTGCTCAGCGCCACCATCTTCGTGTTCGCCGAGATGCTCGGTTCGTTCGCCGCCGCGTTCGTGCTGGGAATTCCTGGCCGCTTCTACGTGGTCACCACGGAGATCTGGCAGGCCACCCTGTCATTCCCGCCCGACTATGGCCGCGCCGCGGCAATGGGTCTGTCGCTGTTCGGCGTCATGCTCATCACGCTGACAATCGCGCGCTTCGTGCTGAAGCACGGCACCTACACCACCATCACCGGCAAGGCGTTCCGCCCGCGCGAGATGGATGTTGGCGCGATGCGCTGGCCGCTGCTCGCCATCGCCTGGGGCTACATCGTCGTGGCTGTGATTCTACCTTTGGGCGCGCTGCTGCTCACGTCGTTCGAGCGCTTCGCCACGGTGATCCTGCCGCAGATGCACTTCACGCTGGCGAACTACGAAACAGCGCTGCAGATGGGCTCGGTAGGACCAGCATTCGTCAACAGCCTGATCCTGGGTGTTTCCGTATCGACGATCGGCGTGGTTGTCATTGGCGTGCTGGCATGGATCATCTACCGCTCGCGCATGCCCGGCCGCGGCGCGGCGGAGTACGTCATCATGTTCCCGCAGGCTGTGCCGCGCCTTGTGTTCGGTCTCGGCCTGCTCTGGGCGTGGATAAACATGCCGATCCCGATCTACGGCACGCTGTGGCTGCTGGGACTCGCCTACTTCACCGTCTTCCTACCGCTTGGCCTGCGCACCATCGCCAGTGTCGTGCTCCAGGTTGACCCCAGCCTCGAGGAATGTGCCCGCGTCTGCGGCGCCGGATGGGTCTATCAGATGCGCACAGTCACCATGCCATTGCTGCGCCCAGGCTTGGTCGCCGCATGGCTGCTGATCTTCATCGCCTCGGTGCGCGAACTGGGCGTATCGATCTTCCTGATGGGGCCGAACTCAAAGGTGATCGCACCAGCCATCGTCAATTCCTGGCTGAGCTCCAGTTCCGAGCTGTCCGCGGCGATGGCGCTCATCCAGACGGCCACCGTGTTCATCGCCGTCGCCATCATGTTCAGCCTGGCGCGTCGCGTCTCCGGTGTGACACAATGAACCGCCCGCGCATCGAGGTCGCCAATCTCGCGGTGCGCTACGGCGATGTCACCGCGGTGGACGACATCGGCTTCGACATCGCGCCTGGCGAGATGGTGACGCTGCTCGGCCCGTCCGGCTGCGGCAAGACCACCACGCTGCGCGCGGTCGCCGGGCTGGAGACGCCGAGCGGCGGCAGCATCAGGCTGAACGGCGAAACCGTGTATTCGGCCCGCGAACGCCGCAACGTGCCAGCCGAGAAGCGCGGCGTGTCGATGGTGTTCCAGTCCTACGCGATCTGGCCGCACATGACGGTGTTCGACAACGTCGCCTACGGCCTGCGCGTGCGCAAGCTGCCGCAGGCCGAAGTGCGGCAGAACGTGGAACGCGTGCTTGCCCTGGTGCAGATGCAGGCCTTTGCCGACCGGCCGGCGTCGAAACTGTCGGGCGGCCAGCAGCAGCGCGTGGCGGTGGCGCGGGCGATCGCGTTCTCGCCGAGCGTGCTGCTGTTCGATGAGCCGCTGTCGAACCTGGACGCCAGGCTGCGCGCCGAGATGCGGGTGGAACTGCGCGAATTGCAGCGTCGCCTAGACATCACGTCGCTCTATGTGACGCACGATCAGGAAGAGGCGCTGGCGATTTCAGATAGGGTCATCGTGATGAACGGTGGCAAGATCGAGCAGATCGGCACCCCGGAGGATATCTACAACCGCCCGCGCAGCCGGTTCGTCGCCGACTTCGTGGGGTCGGCCAACCTGATCGAGGGAAATGTGCGCGGCCCGGGCACCAACGGCACGCTGCTTTTCGAGGCGGCGGGCGGCATGCAGCTCGAGGTGGTCGGTGACAATGCGTCGAGCCATACCGTGGCGCTGCGCTCGTCCTACATCCATCTCGGTCACATGCCAGGGCCGCACAACGCCGTCGCCGGGACGATCCACCGTCGCATGTTCCACGGCGACTTCATCCAGTACGTGGTGGACTGGCCCGCGGGGCAGCTGATCGTGCGGCGCCCGCCGACAGAGCTGTTCGACGAAGGTAGCGACGTCACGGTGTCGTTCGCGCCCATGCACTGCGTTCTGCTGTAGCGCCGGCACGAAATTCTTGCCTCTGCCGCACGCGGACGCATAGCATTCCGCACTGCGGCGCCGCTGCCGTGTAGCGCGCCGCGGTTCTCGTTCGTACGCAATGTCTCCATACCACCGAGGTGTCACGCATGCCGCACACCGCAGGACAGGCAGAGGCCGGCAACTCCCCGATCCTTCATTCCGCTATCGCGCTGGCTCCCAGCATCCGTGCCGCAAGCGAGGAGATCGAGCAGGCACGCCGCCTGCCGCCCTCGATCGTCGATGCGCTGAAGGACGCCGGCGTGTTCGGCATGGCGATGCCGCGCGCGTGGGATGGACCGGAGCTGGATCCGATCACCCAGTATCGTGTGATCGAGGCGCTGGCCATGGCCGACGGCTCGGTCGGCTGGTGCTCCATGATCAACTGCGATGGCGGATACGTCACCGCCTTCCTCGATGAGGATGTCGGGCGGAGCATGTATCCCGACCTGCAGCTTGGCACCGCAGCGGCCGCCACGCCGACCGGACAGGGCATCGCCGTGCCCGGCGGCTATCGCGTCAGTGGACGCTTCCCCTTCGCCAGCGGCTGCCAGCATTGCGAATGGGTGTGGCTTGGTTGCGTGATCACCGTGGACGGCAAACCGCAGGTTGACGCCAACGGTGTGCCGCACACCAGGCAGTGCATCCTGCCGCTGTCGCAATGCGAGATACTCGACACCTGGCACACCACAGGTCTGTGCGGTACCGGCAGCAACGATCTGCGTGTCGACGACGTGTTCGTCGCAGCGGAACGCACATTCAGCTTCCACGACCGCGACCTCATCCGGCGGCCCGGCCCTCTCTATGCCTTCCCCTTCATGTTCGCCACGAAATCGGCGCCAGTGGCGCTGGGGATTGCGCGCCACGCGATCGACTACCTGATCAGCACCGCCACGGAAAAACCGGCACGCCGCTTCACAATCGGCGAACGGCTCGAGACAGCAAAACTGATGCGGGACGACGTGTTCATCCAGGACGCGATCGGTCGCGCCGATGCGATGCTCACGTCGGCGCGCGCCCATCAGTTCGAGGTCATGGGCGATCTGTGGCACACCCTGCTCGACGGCAAGGAACCGACGCCCGCGCAGCTCGCCCGCTTCACCACCACGCATTGCCACGTCGTCGGCATGTGCGTCGACGTCGTGCAACTGGTCTTCAAAGCCGCGGGCGGCACGGCAGTGTATCGCAAGGGACCGCTCGACCGCTGCCTGCGCGACGTGCTGACGATGAACCAGCATGTGGTGGGAACGCTGCGGACCTACGAGATGGCGGGCCGCCTATTGCTCGGGCTGGAGCCGCTGCGCTGGCTGTTCTGACGAACCGCGCCTACGACTACGCCGCCTTCTTCTGCTTCGGCCAACGCGCCGCCACCAGCGGCAGCACCTGCTCGATCAGCTTGCGCGTCTGGTCCAGCATGTCCTCATCGCCGCGCGCCGCCGGGCGCAGGATGAATTTCGACGCCCCGGCGTCCACGTACTGGGCGATGCGCTCCAGCATCATGCCCGCGTCGCCGATAGCGAAATGCCGCTCCGGATCGCGCCCGGTGCGCTTGCGGTACGCCTCCATCACCTGTGCGACGCCAGGATCGTCCACCCGCCCGAAGTGATAGGCGAACGCCGCGCCGTAGTGATCTTCGTCGATACACCGCCCGGTCTCCGCTAGCGCTGCCTTGATCTCCGCGATGACCCGCCCGACATCCCCCGGCGTCTCCGCCCCCGCCTGCCAGCCGGTGCCATACCGCGCCGTGCGCCGCACCGCCGCAGCTGACGAACCGCCAATCCATATCGGCAGGTCCGGCTGCACCGGCTTGGGTGAGATCGACGCACCCGACAGGTGATTGTGCCGACCCTCGAAATCGACGCTGTCCTCGCGCCACAGCCGCGCAATGATCTCCAGCGCCTCGTCGGTGCGACGGCCGCGTGTCGCGGTGTCGATGTGCAGCGTTTGCCACTCCGGCCCCTGCGGGCTGCCGATGCCGAAGCCGGGCAGCAGCCGCCCCTGCGACAGCACGTCGATCGTCGCGCACTGCTTGGCCAGCAGCACCGGATCACGCAACGCCAGCGACACCACGTTGACGCCAAACTTGATGCGCCGCGTGCGCCCGGCAATCGCCGCGAGCGCCGTCATGCATTCCAGGATCGGTTGCCGGCTGACGATGCGGTCGGTCTGCCAGATCGAGTCGATACCGCCCGCCTCGCATAGATCGACCCAGCGCCAGAAACCGTCGGTACTGGTGAAAGGAAACTCCATCAGCCCAACGCCGACGGCGATGTTGCGTGCCACTGTCGTCTCCTGTCAGTTGTTGCCGACCGCCTCGCCCAATGTCGCGCCGATCTCCCGATGCAGCACCAGATCGGCGTATGGATCGAGCCCGGTCGGCTCGCGGTTCAGTATCACCAGCCGTCCTCCGTTGCGTGCCGCAAGTTCCGGAAAGCCTGCCGCCGGATACACCACCAACGATGAACCGATCGCAATGAACAGATCCGACGCCAGCGTCTCCTCCTCGGCGCGGATCATTGCCGCCGCCGGCATCGACTGGCCGAACGAAATCGTCGCCGTTTTGACGTAGCCGCCGCACGACACGCAGTTCGGTGCCTCGCCGGTGCGTTCGAACTCCACCCTGATGTGCTCGATCTCGTAGCGCTGCGCGCAGTCGAGACAATGCGCATACGTCGTATTGCCGTGCAACTCGATCACCCGGTTGGCCGGCACGCCTGAAGCCTGATGCAGACCGTCGATGTTCTGCGTGATCACTGCCGATGCCTTCCCGCGGTTTACCAGTGACGCCACGGCGCGATGCCCACGGTTCGGCTCCGCCTTGCGCATCGTCTCATCGGTGGCAAACCGCCGCCGCCACGTCTCGCGCCGCGCCTCGTCTGACGCGAGGAAGTCGGAAAAATCGATCGGCCGCATCTTCGTCCAGATGCCGCCGGGGCTGCGAAAATCGGGAATGCCCGAACTCCGTGCTGATCCCCGCGCCGGTGAAGATCACAATCCGCTGCGCCTCGTCGATCATCCGTCGCAGTTCGGCAACATCAGGTTCCATCGCGCTTCTCCACTCGCCGGCATGGTCCACCAGCCGCATGGTGGCCGCAATAGTGTTGCCGCACGTCACCATCCAAGGCACAGTCGCAACGAGAAACGCCCCGAGGAACGCCCTTCCGTGCAGGAAACCAGTGCGGCCCGGCCGGCCAACCGCCCGGCCTGGCTGATCGACAGCGCGGATTTCTGGCGCCTCTGGTTCGTCGGTCTCGTCGTGTTCGTCGTCCGCTGGGTGGAAACCGTCGCCGTCGGCGTCTTCGTCTATCAGCACACCGGCTCGCCGTTCATCGTCGCCATGATGACCATGCTGCGACTGTTGCCGATGGGTCTGTTCGGCGCCTTCCTCGGTGCCATCGCCGAGCGCATGGAGCGGCGCACCACACTGATCATCGTCGTCGCCAGCATGGTGGTCACATCGGTGACGCTCGCGATCCTGGCGCATCTGCATCTGCTCGCTGTGTGGCACCTCGCGGTCGCAAGCTTCATCAACGGCATCGGCTGGGCGACCGACAATCCGGTGCGGCGAGTGATGATCGGCGAGGCGGTCGGCGCCGCACAGATGGGCACCGCCATGTCGGTCGATGTCGGCGCCAACAACGCCAGCCGCATGATAGGTCCAACGATCGGCGGCCTGCTGCTCGCCGGCGTTGGCATCGACGGCGTGTTCACACTGAGTGTCGTCCTGTACGCCATCGCCGTGGTGGCTGCGTGCCGCGTGCGCTATCGGAACAGCTATCCACCGAGCACAGCGGAATCAGTGATCGCGCGTATCGCCGAGGGATTGCGGCTCGTGCGGCGAGACCGCCGGCTGATCGGCACGTTGACCGTTACAGTGATCTACAACGTGTTCGGCTGGCCGTTCACCAGCATGGTACCGGTGATCGGTCAGGACCGCCTGCTGCTGGGACCCGAGGGCATCGGCATCCTTGCCAGCATGGACGGTGTTGGCGCTTTCGTCGGTGCGGTGTTGATGGCGATGCTCTGCCGGCCGCGCTTCTACCGACACGTCTATGTCGGCGGTGTCACGCTCTACATGGTCATGCTGATCGTTTTCGCGCTGGTTCCCGTGCCCGCAATCGCAAGCTTCGCTTTGTTGTTCACCGGCCTCGGCGGCGCGGGCTTCAGCATCATGCAGGCGACACTGGTCTATCTGTCCGCACCGCCCGAGATGCGAAGCCGCGTGCTTGGCGTACTGTCGGTGTGCATTGGCACCGGACCCGTCGGCTTTGTGGCACTCGGATGGCTGGCGAATGCAATCGGCGCACCGTGGGCGACCGCCGCGACCGGAATCGCCGGGCTGGTGATGATGCTGCTGACACGGCCCTTGTGGCGGGCGATCTGACGCGCCGGCTTGATCCAGGTCAAAGGCAGACCGCACCGGACATCGTAAGGAACGGCATGGCAAACTTCACGCCGTGGGCCTCCTTGTCAGGAGGCTTGCTCATCGGCCTCGCGGCCGCACTCCTCTGGCTCGGCAATGGCCGGGTGGCCGGCATCAGTGGCATCGTCGGCAATCTCGCGTCTGCCGGCTCCGGCGATGTTGCCTGGCGCGTCGCCTTCCTGGCTGGCCTGATCGCGGCGCCGTGGTGCTACGCCGGAGTGGCGGGAGCGCCGGTCATTCACCTCGATGCCGCCGTTCCGGTCGTAGTTGCCGGGGGATTGCTGGTAGGCTTCGGCACGCGGCTTGGCGGCGGCTGCACCAGCGGTCACGGAGTCTGCGGCTTGGCGCGCTTCTCGCCTCGTTCGATCGTGGCGACCTGCCTGTTCATGGCGGCCGGGTTCCTCACGGTGTTCGTCATGCGCCACATCGCCGGAGCCTGATCGCATGGCACGGCTCAGCGCCTCGCTTGCATCCGGGGTATTGTTCGGTCTCGGGCTGACTGTTTCGAAAATGATCAATCCAGCCAAGGTACTCGGCTTTCTCGACGTCGCCGGCGACTGGGACCCGAGCCTCGCCTTCGTCATGCTCGGCGCGCTGATCGTGGCGACACCGGCCTATCTCGTGTCGAGACGACTGCGTGCTCCACTATGCGCCACGGAGTTCGCGCGTCCGGCGGCCACGCGGATCGACCGCCGCCTGATCGTTGGCGCTTTGCTGTTCGGCATCGGATGGGGGCTGGTCGGCTATTGCCCCGGTCCAGCCATTGCCTCGATCGGGCTTGGCGGAGGCCGGACGCTCCTGTTCGTCGTCGCAATGCTGGCCGGCATGGCCGTCTATACCGTCATCAATCGAGATCGAGCGCCATCAGCTCTTCGTCGAGAAACCGCCCATTCACCTTGAGTGAGCGCCGCTCGACGCCATAGACCGCAAACCCCATGCGGCGATACAGAAGTTGCGCGGGCGCATTGCCCACTGTCACCGACAGGTGCAGCACCACCGCGCCCGCCTTGCGCGCGCCAGCAATGACCGCCTCGACCAATCGCTCTGCCAGTCCGGTGCGCCGATGGGCGCGATCGACATACATGCTGAACAGGTGGGCCTTATGTCTTTCCTTGGCACCCGAGCGGATTTCGAGGCCCGCCAGCCCAACCAGACGACTTCCGTCGAACCCACCGAACCGGGTGAGGCCCGGGGTGACCAGACGCTCGGCAAACTGCGCTCGATCCAGCGCGGCCGTTTCATCATGGTCGGCACCGAATGCCTCGGGGTGCAGCCCCAGCGATTCGAGACGGACACGGCGATACTCGTCGACATCGGCAACCCCGAGCACGCGTATCTCGTAGCTCACCGCAGCGCCGTTGCGATACGCGCGGCCAGCTGGCGCGCGACATCCTGCTTCGCCAAACGCGGCCAGTCCTCGACGCCATCGGCAGTGATCAGATGCACCATGTTCTCCTCGCCGCCCATGATGCCGGTGGCGGGTGACACGTCGTTGGCCACGATCCAGTCGGCGTTCTTGCGCTCGCGCTTGGCCTGCGCATTCGCCATCAGATCGTCGGTCTCCGCGGCAAATCCGATGACGAGCCGCGGTCGTTGTGGACCGCGCTGGGCGATGGTGGCGAGAATGTCGGGATTGGCCACGAGTTCCAGCGCGGGCGGCGCGGCACCAGGCACCTTCTTGATCTTGCCCGACGAGGCACCGACCACCCGCCAGTCGGCAACCGCGGCCGCGAAGATCGCCACGTCAGCCGGCAGCGCCGACTGACAGGCGTCCAGCATCTGCTGCGCGCTTTCCACATGCGTGATCGCGACGCCGGCCGGATCGGGCACCGACACCGGCCCGCTGACCAGCGTCACGCGCGCGCCCAGTTCGGCGAGTGCCGCCGCAATCGCATGACCCTGCCGTCCACTGGAGCGGTTGGCGATGTAGCGCACCGGATCGATCGGCTCGTGCGTCGGGCCACTGGTGACCAGCGCATGCTTCCCGGCAAGCGGGCCCGATGGGGCAAGCAGCGCCTCAATGGCCGCCAGGATCGCCGGTGGTTCGGCGAGCCGCCCAGGACCGAATTCATTGCACGCCATCGCACCCTCGTCGGGGCCGACGCAATGAATGCCGCGCGCGGCGAGAAGCGCCATATTCGCCTGCGTCGCCGCGTGCTGCCACATCCGAACATTCATCGCAGGCGCTACCAGCACCGGCTTGTCGGTGGCGAGCAGCAATGTCGAGGCCAGATCGCCCGCGAGGCCCGCCGCCATCTTCGCCAGCAGGTCCGCCGAAGCCGGCGCCACCACGATGAGGTCAGCGCTGCGCGAAAGCTGGATGTGCCCCATCTCGCTTTCGTCGGTCAGCGAGAACAGGTCGGTGTACACCTTGCTTTCGCTCAGCGCCTGGAGCGACAGCGGCGTGACGAACTGAGCGCCCGCCTCGGTCAGCACACAGCTCACCCCGCAACCACGCCCGCGAAGCAGCCGGATCAGTTCCAGTGCCTTGTACGCCGCAATGCCGCCTGACACGATCAGCAGCACGCGCTTGGAGGAAAGGTCGGTCACCGCGCCCATCCTCCCCCTCCCCTTGCGAGAGGGGCTGGGGGGAGGGGGAGAACTTCGGCTTGCCCGTTCACAGCCGCCACCCCGAATAAATCGCCGCGATCCCCCCCGACAGATTGCGCACCGCGACGCGCGCAAATCCCGCATCGCGCAGCATCTCAGCCAGCGCATCCTGATCCGGAAACGTCCGAATGCTCTCCGCGAGATACCGGTAGCTCGCCTCATCCCGCGCGACCCATCGCCCCAGCGCCGGCAGCACGCGAAACGACCACGCGTCGTATAGTGGCTGGAGCACCGCCACCTGCACGTGAGAGAACTCCAGGCAGAAGAAGCGCCCGCCCGGCCGCAGCACGCGTCGTGCCTCGGCCAGCACCGCCGCCTTGTCTGTGCAGTTGCGCAGCCCGAACGCGATCGAAACGCGATCCACCGCACGGTCCGGCAACGGCAGCCTCTCGGCATCGGCGACCAGCAGCGACGTACCGCCGATCAACGCGCGCGACAGGGCCCGATCGCGCGCCACCTCGATCATCGATGCATTGACATCGCTCAGCACCACCGGGCCGCCACCCTTTTCGAGCCACGCCAGCCCGACATCGCCGGTACCGGCGGCAAGGTCCAGCAGCATGCGCCGGGGGCCAGGATCGAGCGCCGTAACCAGCACGTCCTTCCACGCGCGATGAACACCAAGCGACATCAGATCGTTCATCAGGTCGTAGCGCGGAGCGACACTGTCGAACACAGCGCGCACCATGCCGCCCTTGGCCTCGCGCGGCACGCGGCGGAAGCCGAAGTCGGTGGTCTCGGTCGATCCCGGGTTGTCGCTCATCCGCGCCATGTATAGCGTGCCGCACCCCCATGCCGGAACTCCCCGAGGTCGAGACCGTGATGCGTGGCCTCCAGCAGCGCCTGGAAGGCCGTATCATCGTGCGCGCGACCGCCCATCGTCCCGATCTCCGCTGGCCCTTGCCCGAAGGTCTCCAGCAGCGCCTGACCGGCGCACGCGTCACCGGCTTCCGCCGCCGCGGCAAGTACATACCTCATGCGCCTCGCCGACGGTGATTCGGTCTTGCTGCATCTCGGCATGTCAGGCCGCATGGTGCTCACCCCGCTGCGGCCCAATCTGCCGACACTGCACGAACACCTCGTGCTGGAGACCGACGACGGCTGGCGGCTGGGCTTCGTCGATCCACGCCGCTTCGGCTCGGTGGACCTCGTGCCCACGCCACAAGAGGACACCCACCGGCTGCTGGCGGACCTTGGGCCCGAACCAATGGACCCCACCTTCTCCCCTGCCCGCCTCTCGGCCTCGTTGGCCGGCAAGCGAACGCCGATCAAGGCGGCGCTGCTCGACCAGAAGGTGGTCGCCGGTCTCGGCAACATCTATGTCTGCGAGGCACTGTTCCGCGCCAGGATCAGCCCCCAGCGCTCGGCCCACACCATCCCGGGCATCCGCGCCACGCGGTTGGTGCCCGCGATCAAGGACACGCTGCGCGAGGCGATCGCCGCCGGCGGCTCCACCTTGCGCGACTACGTCCAGCCAGGCGGCGAACTGGGCTACTTCCAGCACGCCTGGAAGGTCTATGGCCGTGAAGGCGAGGCCTGCGAGCGCTGCCCCGGCCGCCCCGCCTGCCCCGGCATCCGCCGCATCACCCAGTCAGCGCGCAGCACGTTCTATTGCCCGCGTACCCAGCGATAGCTACAAGCCGGCCACCTCCAACGGGAGAGCGAAGATGGCCGACTTCCAGAACATCATCGTCGAGACACACGGCCGGGTCGGACTGATCCGCATCAACCGTCCGGCCGCGCTGAACGCCCTGTGCGACGCGCTCATGGACGAACTGGGCACGCAGCTCCTGGCATTCGACGCCGACGCATCGATTGGCGCGATCGTGCTGACCGGCAATGAACGCGCCTTCGCCGCTGGTGCCGACATCAAGGAGATGAAGGACCGCACGCATCCCGACGCGATGCTGGAGGACTTCATCGGCAAGCGTTGGGAGACGGTGCTGCGCGTGCAGAAGCCGGTGATCGCCGCGGTCGCGGGGTTTGCCCTGGGCGGCGGCTGCGAGCTGGCGATGATGTGCGACTTCATCCTCGCCGCCGACACCGCGAAGTTCGGTCAGCCCGAGATCAATCTGGGCGTGCTGCCTGGCGCCGGAGGCACCCAGCGCCTGACCCGCGCGGTCGGCAAGTCGAAGGCCATGGACATGATCCTGACCGCGCGGATGATGGACGCGGCCGAGGCCGAACGCGCCAATCTGGTGTCGCGCGTGTTCCCGGCCGACCAGCTTCTTCCGGAGGCGCTAAAGATCGCCGGGCGCATCGCCGAGCTGTCGCCGGTGGCGGTCGCCTTCGCCAAGCAGGCGGTGAACCGCGCGTTCGAAACCACCCTGGTGGAAGGCGTTCGCCACGAGCGCGCACTGTTCATGTCACTATTCGGCACCCACGATCAGCGCGAGGGCATGGCGGCGTTCGCTGAGAAGCGAAAGCCAGCTTTCCGCTTGGGCTAGCGCGGCTTTGGCCCCTCGGGATGCGCGATATCGGCCTCCGCCTCGGGACCGACGGGGGCGGCATAGGAGAAGCCCCACATCAACGGAACGACCTGCGCGAAATTCTCGTTCAGGAACTTGTAGACTTCAGTGATACCCTCGCGCGGCACGTACACCACATCGTACTGGGCAAGCCGGACATCGGTATTCGGGTCCTGATCCCGCATCACATCCCGAAGTCGGGCCGAGAAGAGCTGCGGCATATCGTTGGGTCCGCGGCGGATGATGAACACCCTGTCCCTGTCGCCAGCCTTCAATCCGCCGGCCCGCGCGATCGCCTGCGGCAGCGTGGGAGCGAGACCTGCCGTGACCGATTCACCGGGCTTGTTGACCTCCCCCCCGACATAAATCCGAGTGGGCGAGAAGGCCTTGAGTTCAACCGTCAGGCGCGGGTTGCGAATGATCGACGTGTAGTCGTGTGACAGCGCATCAGCCAACTCCACCACGGTGCGGCCAGAGGCGCGTTCGTCCTTCACGACTGTCGTCGACATATGGCCGTCGGGGCGAACCACGACATCCTCGTTCAGGTCGGGGTTCAGCAACAGCCGGACGCCGAGCACGTCGCCAGCCTGAATGCGATACGGCTCGGAGCCACCGACCGAGCCCGCGCCGGCTACCGGTATTGGCGGCGGTGGGGGCGGCGCTGGGCTGCACGCGCATAGGCCCGCTATCGCGCAGACGGTGGTGGTAGCGGTCAGGGCGTTGCAGAGCCGCACAAGCAATCCGGCGGTAGAATAACCTCAGTTGCGACAGATATTACCACAAGTTGGGTAATCGCAATAGCGACCGCCGTCTTGCGCCGTGGCGCAAGACGACAACGCAGGTGCGCCCTACTCTGCCGGCACCTCCACGGCGCCACGCGCCGGCACGCGACGCGGAATGTGCAATGCAAACGCCGCAATCAGCGCCGACACGCCGGTAAAGGCCGCCAGCCCATAAAGCCCGCCGGAGTAGCTGCCGGTGAAGTCCTTGATCCAGCCGACCAGCGCCGGCCCGACCGCGCCGCCGACGTTGCCGATCGAGTTGATCCAGGCGATACCGGCGGCCGCCGCCGCGCCGGTCAGCATCATCGACGGCATCGACCAGAACGGCCCCTTGGTGCCGTAGAACCCCGCCGTGGCAACGCACATGCCTGCCAGCGACCACCAGGTTCCCATCGTCATGCCGGCAACAACCAGGCCCACCGTCGAGAGCGTGCAGGCCCAGAACAGGTTCCAGCGCCGCTCGCCCATCCAGTCGGACAACCAGCCCCAGGCCAGCATGCTGATCGCGCCCAAGGTGTAGGCCAACGTCGTCGCATAGCCGGTGCCCATGTTGGTCGCGCCGAGCGACTTGATGATCTGCGGCACGAACAGCAACAGGCCCAGGCTTGCCGTGACAATGCCGAAGTAGTTGATGCGACAGCAGCAGGATCTTCGGGTTCACCAACGCCTGCCACAGGCTGATACTTGCCCGCGGATTCCACCGCGCGACGCTCACTCTCCAGTGTCGTGATGAGCCAGTTCTTCTCGGCACTGCTCAGCCAGCTTGCGCCGCCGGGTTTGTCGGTCAGCGCAAACAACACGAAGATGCCGATCAGCACGGTCGGCACGGCTTCCAACAGAAAGATCCACTTCCAGCCGGCGTAGCCCAGGAAGCCGTCCAATCCAAGGATAGCTGTCGATATGGGTGCGCCGAGGGCCACGGAGACCGGCAGAGCCAGCGTGAACCTGGAAATGATGCGGCCGCGATGATGATCGGGAAACCAATAGGTGAACAGCAGCACGATACCGGGGAACAGCCCGGCCTCGGCGAGGCCCAGCAGGAAGCGGATGATCAGGAAGCTGGTCGGTCCGGTGGCAAACGCGGTGGCACCGGAGGCAATCCCCCAGGTGATCATGATGCGCGCGATCCAGATGCGCGCACCGACCTTGTCGAGGATGACGTTGCTCGGGACCTCGAACAGGCAATAGCCGAGATAGAATGCCGTCGAGCTCAAGCCATAGGCGGCCGCGGTCAACCCGATTGCATGATTCATTTGCAACGCGGCAAAGCTCACGTTGATACGGTCGAGATAACAAAAGAAATAAACAACCATGGCGAGCGGGAGGAGTTGCCAATACACTTTTCGCATGGTGACCCGTTCGATTGTCGAAATCATTTTTCCTCCCGGCCTTCGTGTCGAGCCACAAATCTTAACAAATGAAATTACCCGAAAGCAAACCATCAACTCAGGCGTTGCGCGGCGCGCCCGTCCATACCTCGCGATACAGCGCGACGATCTCCGCCTTGTCGGGCACGCGTGGATTGTTGGCGGGACTGCCGGAGGCCAGCGCCTGCTCGGCCATCAGTTCCATCTTGCCGTTCCAGACCGCCTTCGTCGATGCCATATTCGGCGGGCCCCGGCACGGACAGTTCCTTGTTCAGCACTTCCAGTCCTGTGACCAGCTTCGCCGCGGCCGTCGCATCGGCGTCACGTTCATCGGCAAAGCCGATGCGCCGCGCCGCCTCGGCATAGCGCGCTTCCGCCGCGCCGATCGAGAACCGTGTGATCGCCGGCAGCAGCATTGCGTTCGACAGGCCGTGCGGCACATGGAAATGCGCGCCGATGGGTCGCGACATGCCATGCACCAGGGCGACCGAGGCATTGGAAAACGCCAGTCCCGCCTGGGTCGCGCCCAGCATCATGCCCTCGCGCGCCGCGGCGTTGCGTGGTTCGGCGTAGGCCGTGCGGATGTGCCGCCCGATCAGCGCCATCGCGGAAACGGCGAGCGCATCGGAAAACGGATTGGCCCGCTTCGACACGAATGCCTCCAGCGCATGCGTCAGGCTGTCCACCCCGGTATCGGCCGTGGTGCGCGCCGGCACGGAGAAGGTGAGTTCGTAATCTACGATGGCGGCGAGCGGCAGCGCACCGAGGCCGGCGATCAGCATCTTCTCGTCGCGCTCGGTATCGGTGATGACGGTGAAGCGCGTGCACTCGCTGCCGGTGCCGGCGGTGGTGGGAATGGCGATGACCGGCAGCGCGCCCTTGTCGGCAGCGAACGGCACCTTGTAGTCGCGCATCTTGCCGCCGCCCGCGGCGAGGATCGCCATCGCCTTGGCGGTGTCGATCGGCGACCCGCCACCGAAGCCGATCAGACAGTCGAAGTCGCCGCGCCTGAGTTCGACAACGCCCGCTTCGATCACAGTATCCGTCGGGTCGGGCACCGTGTCGCTGAACACCGTGACGGCAATGCCGGCAGCGGCGAGCGGATCGAGGCAATGCTGCACGTGGCGCGACGACGACCATGAAGGGATCGGTCACCACCAGCGGACGCGACAGGCCGAACTTCGCCGAGCACCTCGGCGATCTGGCGCACGGCGCCACCACCGACCTGCAGCATACGGGGCGCGGCGATGTTGGCGTTCACTGCTGTCATGGCGCGATCCTCTCCCGAAAGGGCAAGCTTCACCACAAAGTCGCGCGAACCGGAAGTGGCGGCGCGGATGCATCTGCCCTTGTGCTGTCATTGCGAGAAGCGGAGCGACGAAGCAAACTCGTTCGTGAGTGCTGGCCCCTGATGGGGACCGCTTCGTCGCTGCGCTCGCTCGCAATGACAATGCCGCCGCGCGCGTGACCCACTGAACGGCTATTCGGCTGCCGCGCTGACCTCCGCCCGACGCTTCGCGTACAGCGCCAACCGCATCGCGGCCATTGGCGCGACATGGCCGGGCTCGATCACCTCGCCAGCCGGTGGCAGCTCCTCTGCGCGATGGCAGGCGGTGAAGTGGCCTTCGCTCCACTTCCGTAGCAGCGGCATCTCCTGGCGACAGCGATCGACGACGAACGGGCACCGGGTATGGAAGCGGCAGCCGGCGGGCGGGTTCATCGGGCTTGGCACATCGCCACCCGGAAGTTGCCGCGCACTATGGCGATGCGGATCGGGCCGCGGGATCGCCGTCAGCAGCGTGCGCGTGTAGGGATGGCGCGGCTCCGAGAACAGCACGTCCTTCGGCGCTATCTCAACGATCTGCCCGAGATACATCACCGCCACGCGGTCCGCCATGTGCTTCACCACCGCGAGATCGTGCGCGATGAACAGATAAGACAAACCCAACCGCGCCTGCAGGTCCTTCAGCAGATTGACCACCTGCGCCTGGATCGACACGTCAAGCGCGGACACCGGTTCATCACACACCACCAGCGACGGTTCGACGGCGAGCGCGCGCGCGATGCCGATGCGCTGGCGTTGGCCGCCGGAGAACTCATGCGGATAGCGTTGCGCATGGTACTGTGCCAGCCCAACCAGTCCGAGCAACTGATTCACCCGCGCACGCCGTGCCACGCGGTCGCCGATACCGTGCACGATCAGCGGCTCCTCCAAGATCTCGCCCACCGTCATGCGCGGGTTCAGCGAGGCAAACGGATCCTGAAACACGATCTGCATCCGACGGCGCAAACGGCGCAGCGGATCGCCCCGCAGCTCGGTGATGTCAGTGCCTTCGAAGTAGATCGTTCCTGCAGTGGGATCGATGAGCCGCAGCACGAGCCGTGCGGTGGTTGACTTGCCGCAACCGGATTCTCCGACCAGCGCCAGCGTTTCCCCGCGATCGATCGTGAACGAGATGCCATCGACCGCGCGCACCACGCCCACCATCTTTCCCAGCACCAGACCACGCTTGACATCGAAGTGCCTGGTGAGCCCTTCAACCTCCAGAAGCGCGCTCATGACACCACCGCTTCCACCGGCGCACGGATGCAGGCAGCGTGATGGTTCGCGGCGAGCAGACGGAGTTCCGGATCACGCAGAGTGCACGCCGCGTCGGCAAAGACGCAGCGTGGGTGAAAACGACAGCCTTGCGGCAGGTCGAATGGCGCCGGCACTGTGCCTTCGATCGCCAACAACCGATCGCGATTCTCCTCGATCTTGGGAATGCTGCCGAGCAGGCCGAGCGTGTAGGGATGCTGCGGATCATCGAAGATCGCCGGCCCTGGGGCACGTTCCACCACACGGCCGGCATACATCACCGCGACCTCATCGGCCATCTCGGCAACGATGCCAAGATCGTGGGTGATCAGGATGATCGCCATGCCGGTCTGTGCTTGCAGTTCGCGCAGCAGGTCGAGGATCTGTGCCTGCACCGTGACATCGAGCGCGGTGGTCGGCTCGTCAGCGATCAGCAGATCCGGCTCGCACGCGAGCGCCATCGCGATCATGACCCGCTGACGCATGCCCCCGGACATCTGATGTGGGTATTCGTCGAAACGGCGTTCCGGCGCGGGGATTCTCACGCGCTGCAAAGCGGCGATAGCGCGACTGCGCAGTGCAGCCGCGGACGCGCTACGGTCATGCGCGCGCATCGCCTCGGTGATCTGGTCGCCGACGGTGAACACCGGATTGAGGCTCGTCATCGGCTCCTGAAAGATCATCGCGATACGGTTGCCGCGGATGTCGCGCATCTGCGCAGGCGACAGGTCGAGCAGATTGCGGCCATCGAACAAAATCTGACCCGTGGCGATGCGGCCCGGCGGTGGCACGAGACGCATCACGGACAGCGACAGCACCGACTTGCCGCAGCCCGACTCACCGACAATGCCGAGCGTGCGACCACGACCGACGGAGATGTCAACGCCATCCACCGCCGCAACATCGCCGCCGCCAGTCCGGAACACAGTGCGAAGCGAGGAGATCGCCAGCAGAGGAGAGTCTGCCCCCTCCCCCCTCGCGGGGGAGGGATGGGGAGACGGGGCTGCGCGAAATCCAACAGCCCCCTCCCCCTGCCCCCCTCCCGCAAGGGGAGGGGGAGAATCAGCGCCCGGTTCGCTCAATGAATCTCGGCCGACCGCTTCAGCACCTCGCGCAGCTTCGCGGGCGAGAAATCGGGCGACCGGCAAAAGTCCAGGATCACCTTCTCGCGCCGTGAAATCAGATCGATCGCCGCCGGCAGCTTCTTCACCGCATCCGCCGGTACCACGACCGCACCATGGTAATCGGCATGGATCACATCGTCATGTCCCGCCTGCATACCGAAGATGTTCACTGGCCTGCCGAACTCGACCATGTGCACCCATGCGTGGCTTGGACCCACACGGCCGCCGATCATCTGATAACCCGGTGCCCACATATCCAGATCGCGGAACGAACCGTTGGTGACACAGCCGATCGAGCCGAGCGCCTTGTGGATGGTGGACTGCACCTCGCCCCAATACGCGCCGTAGCCGATGCGGCCGTCGATGTCCTGGATCACCGCGATGGTCGGGAAGTCGGTGGCGGCCACATAGTCGTACCAGTCCGCCCGGTCCGTCACCTTGCCGCGCGGCGGCTCGGTGGACCGGATCATCCCGACGCGCGCCAGCCCAACGATGGGCTTCGCCTTCGGGTCAATGCAGACCATCGGCTCCACGGTGTAGCCGAAGGCACGCCGCTCCGGCGACGTGATCTCGAGACCGTTGCAGATCGTTGGCGTGTCCCATTCGGCGAGCACGTCAAGGTCAGCCTGGGTAAACGGCCGTTCGGCCATTACTTCCTCCTGTCGTCCGGTTGGGGCATGCTCGGCACAATGAAGGTCATCGCCAGAGGCGGCAAGGCGCTGTACGGCGCGCCGCTCGGAATCCTCATGCTGGAGGCGAAGTTCCCCCGCATCCCAGGGGACATGGGCAACGCCGCCACCTGGCCATTCCCGGTGCTGTACCGCGTGGTGCGCGGTGCTACGCCGGAGCGCGTGGTACTGAATGCCGCCGCCGGCCTGCTGGACGACTTCCTCTCGGCCGCCGCTGAACTGGTGGCGCATGGTGCCGAGGCGATCACCACCAACTGCGGCTTTTTGTCAGTGTTCCAGGCCGAACTCGCGGCGCATGTGCGCGTCCCGGTCGCCACCAGTGCGTTGATCCAGGTGCCCTGGGTTCAGACAATGCTGCCGCCTGGCCGTCGCGTCGGCATCATTACCGTGTCCGCGGGATCGCTGACCCCTCGCCATCTGGCGGCAGCCGGCGTTTCGCCCGACACGCCATTCGTCGGCACCGAGGACGGCCGCGAATTCTTCCGCGTGCTGATCCGTGGCGAGAAGCAGGACATGGATGTGGCGCTCGCTGCTGCCGACATCCTGGACGCCGGACGCACGCTCGTCACGCGTCACCCCGATATTGGTGCGATCGTGCTGGAGTGCACCAACATGCCGCCCTACGCCTTCGCACTCCGTGAAGTGCTTGGCCTGCCGGTCTATGACATTTATTCACTGATCACCTGGCTGCACGCCGGGCTGCGCCCACGCGAGTTCGGGCCGCCCGCCGACCGCTCGACCTGTCTCGGAGGAAGTCGCTGATGGCTCTGACGCGCAAACGGGTGATGGTGACCGGCGGTGCCGGCTTTCTGGGCTCGCATCTCTGCGAACGTCTGCTGCGCGACGGCAACGATGTGCTGTGCGTCGACAACTATTTCACCGGCCGCAAGGACAACATCGCCCACCTGATCGGCGATCCGCACTTCGAGGCGATGCGGCACGACATCACCTTTCCGCTCTACGTCGAGGTCGATGAGATCTACAACCTCGCCTGCCCCGCCTCGCCGGTGCACTACCAGTACGACCCGGTGCAGACCACCAAGACCAGCGTGATCGGCGCGATCAACATGCTGGGCCTCGCGAAGCGGGTCGGCGCGAAGATCATGCAGGCCTCCACCAGCGAGGTGTACGGCGATCCCACGGTGCATCCGCAGACCGAGGATTACCGTGGCAACGTCAACCCGCTCGGCCCGCGCGGCTGTTACGACGAGGGCAAGCGCTGCGCCGAGACGCTGTTCTTCGACTACCACCGACAGCACCACACCCGCATCAAGGTGGCGCGCATCTTCAACACCTACGGACCGCGCATGCACCCGAACGACGGCAGGGTAGTGTCCAACTTCATCGTCCAGGCCCTGCGCAACGAGGACATCACGCTGTACGGCGACGGCAGCCAGACGCGCGCCTTCTGCTACGTCGATGACCTGATTGATGGCTTCGTGCGCCTGATTGGCACCGGCGAAGACTTCACCGGCCCGGTCAACCTGGGCAATCCACACGAGATTTCGGTCAAGGAACTGGCTGAACGGGTCATCAAGCTGACCGGCTCGCAGTCGCGCATCGTGTACCGCGCGCTGCCGCAGGATGATCCGACGCAGCGCTGTCCGGATATCACCCTCGCGCGCAGGATGCTGGGCTGGGAACCGCGCGTGGAACTCGACGAAGGCCTGACCCGCACGATCGCCTATTTCGATCGCATGTTGCTGGAGCGGGGCGAGAAGCAGACCGTGCCGGCGGACTGATCAGAAACGCTGCGCTGCAAAGGGCGCAATATCGAATGCCGGCTGCCTGCCGCTGATCAGATCCGCCACCAATCTTCCCGTCGCCGCACCGGCGGTCAGGCCGACATGGCCGTGACCGAACGCATGGACAATGTCCGGGCATCCGCTCGCCGGCCCAATGCAAGGCAGACCGTCCGGCGTTGACGGGCGGTGTCCCATCCAAACCTTCACTCGCGACGCCGGAAGATCCGCCGGCACGTCGGGGAACACGCGCCGGGCAAAGTCACGCAGCACTTCGGCCCGCCGCCAGTTCGGCGCGGCATCGAGTCCTGCCAGTTCAACCTGCCCTGCCAGACGCAGTCCCTGCGGCGTCATCACACACGCCATCTTGCCGTCGCTCGGCATCACCGGATACCGCGGCGCGATGCCGGGATCAGCGATCACCGCGTGATACCCGCGCTCCGTCTCCAGCGGCACGCGATCGCCCGCCGCGGCAGCGAGCACATGCGACCGCGCCCCTGCCGCGATCACCGCGCGATCCGCCGCGATCTCGCCCGCGTCGGTCAGCACCGCAAGCAGGCCGCCGCCCCTCGATGCGAAAGCCAAGCGCCCTGGCATGCCGCAGTTCCGCCCCCTGTGCCAGCGCGTGACGCACCAGCGCCGCGACATACGCGCCAGGATCGCGACACTGACCGTTCTCTTCCACCAGCACGCCGAAGGTGTAGCGCCGGCTCAACGTCGGCTCGCGCTGCCGCAGTTCATCGGCCGACAGCTCCAGCCAGCGCACGCCGTTCTCCCGCCGCAGCCGCCACTCCATCTCCTCTGCGGCGAACTCGGCGCGGCTCGGGAACACGCTCAGCATCCCCTGCCGCGAGATCAACTCGCCGACGCCGGCCTCCTCCGCGAGGCGCCGATGCAGCTCCGGTGCATTCAGCAACAGCGGCCGTAGCGCACGCGCCGTCACCGCGACCCGCGCCTCGGTGGCACCTGCGCGCAGAAAGCGCGTGAGCCACGGCAGCAGTCGCGGCAGATAGCGCCATCGGATCGCCAACGGCCCTAGCGGATCAGCGAGCCAGCCAGGCACCTTCCGCCAGATGCCGGGCGACGACATCGGAAGGATGGAACTCGGATTGAGCAGCGTGCCGTTGCCATAGCTCGCCGCCTGTTCGCCACCCGGTTCGCCTGGTTCCAGGATTGTCACCCGATGCCCGTCGCGTTGCAGCTCGATCGCTGTTGCCGCGCCCACGACACCGGCGCCGATTACGACGACATGCGCCATCAGGCGGCTCGGCGCACGCGATAAAATTGCGGGATGCCCTCGGGAATGTCGTGCAGGTCCGAACGGAACGTTGTCGGCTGATAGAACAATCCCAACGGCGCATACGACGGCTTCTCGAACAGCTCCGCTTGCATTTCGGCGCACAGCTTCTGCTGCGCAGCGAGGTCGGGCGCGTCGTACCAGGCCAGCCGCAGCGTCTCCATCTTTGGATCGCTTGGCCAGCCGAACCACGCCGTGGCCGGATCGGAACGGATCACCGTCAGCGACGCCGGCGATACATTCCCGGTGCCGCCGCCATAGGTGAAGAACACGCTCCATCCGCCCTTGTCGATCGGCTCGCGGCTGGCGCGACGCTGCACCACGGTGCCCCAGTCGAGCGACTGGTAATCGACATTGAAGCCAATCTTCTTCAGCAGGTCACCGCCCACCTGCGCCAGCGCGCTGATCACCGGGAAGTCCGACGCCGCCAGCAGCACCACCTTCTCTCCCTTGTAGCCCGCGGCGGTCAGCGCCGCCTGGAGCTTCGCGGGATCCTTTGGGCCCTGCATCATCGACACGCCGACATCGCTCGCCAGCGGCGTGCCAGGCACGAACAGGCCGATGCCGGTCCTGATCAGCGCGGGGTCGGCACCCGCCACCGCCTCCATGAACATGCGCTGATCGATCGCAGACAGCACGATGCGACGGATCGCCGCGCTGTCGAATGGCGGATACAGACAGTTGAACCGCATGACGCCGATCGAACCCGCATGATCCTTCACCACGGTGGTCAGATCGGCCTGCCCCTTCAGCGTGCTCAGCAGATCGATCGTCGGATTCTCCCACCAGTCGAACTCGCCGGCGCGCATCGCGGCGGCCTTGGTCGCTGGATCGGGCACGACATCCCATTCGACGCGATCGAAATGCACCGTCTTCGGCCCCGCCGTCATCTCGGCCGGTCCGTCCTTGCGCGGTACATAGTCAGCGAACTTCTCGTACACCACGCGCGATCCGGCGACGCGTTCCGACGCAATGAAGCGATACGGACCAGAACCCACCATCTCGCTTACCTGCTTCATCGGATCGGTCAGTGCCAGCCGCTCGGGCATGATGCAGCACATACTGGTGGTGGCCGCGAGCGCATCGGCGAGCAGCGGGAACGGCTTCTTCAGCCGGAACCTGATCTGCCCATCGGACGGCGCCGACACCTCGTCTGTTGCCGCGCGCAGCACGCCACCGAACCCGTCGCGCTGCCACCAACGCTGGATGCTGGCCACGCAGTCGCGCGCCAGCACCGGACTGCCGTCATGGAACTTCAGCCCATCGCGCAGCGTGATGTCCCACTGCAAACGATCGGGGTTGATCGTGTGCCCAGCCGCCATCTGCGGATGCGGCTGGAAGTTGTTGTCCTGACCATACAGCGTGTCGAACACCAGATGCGCGTGATTGCGCGTGACATCGGCGGTGGTCCACACCGGATCGAGCGTCGCGAGGTCCGCCTGCGGCAGGAACTTCAGCACTCGCTGCGTCTCCGCGGCCACGATATTCGGCGCCGCGAGCGCCGTCGCGCCAATCAGCGCCGACTTGAGAACCTCGCGCCGTCGCATATAAGCGCCTCCGGGCTACGCGTTCTTCTTCACACCGTAGAACTGCGGCCAGCCATCCCGAATGTCGGTCAGGTAATTGTGGAATGCCGTGGGCTGGTCATACATGCCGAGCGGCGCATAGGGCGGACTGTTCCAGAACTCAACCTGCATCGCCTCGCAGATCTTCTTTTGCGCCGCGACATCCGGCGCATCGAACCAGGCAGCGCGCAATTCCTCCATCTTCGGATCGGTCGGCCAGCCGAACCAGCTGCCGTTCACGCCACTGCTCTGGATCGGAATTGCCGGCGCGGGAGTGATGTTCCCGAAGCCGCCAAGATAAGTGTAAAAAATATTCCAGCCGCCCTTGTCGACCGGCTCCTTGCTGGCGCGGCGCTGCACCACCGTGCCCCATTCCAGCGCCTGAAAATCCGTATTCATGCCGATCTTCTTCAGCGTATCGGAGGCCACCTGTGCCTCGGCCCAGATGGTCGGAATCGTCGATGCAGCGAGGATCACCACCTTCTCGCCCTTGTAGCCGGCAGCGATCAGGTCCTGTTTCAACTTGTCGTAGTTCTTCGGACCGCGGGTAACCTCGACGCCCACCGTGCTCGCCATCGGCGTGCCCGGAACGAAGATGCCGACATCGGTCTTGATCAGGCTCGGGTCGGCGCCGGCAACCGCCTCCATGATCTCCTTCTGATCCATCGCCGCCACGACCACGCGACGAATCGCCGCGTTGTCGAAGGGCGGAGACAAATGATTGAAACGCAGGCAGCCGATTTCTCCGGTGCGGTCCTTCACCGTCAGTGTCAGGTCCTTGCTGCGTTTGAGCTGCGGCACGAGATCGATGGTCGGGTTTTCCCACCAGTCGATCTCACCCTGCGTCAACGCCGCCGATGCCGTGGCCGGATCGGGAATGAAATTCCACACCACACGATCGACATAGACGATTTTCGGACCGGCATTGAAGCTCGGCTTGCCGTCCTTGCGCGGCACATATTTATCGTTCTTCACATAGACGACGCGTTGGCCGGGAATGCGCTCCGACGCGACGAACTTGAACGGGCCGCTGCCTACCGCCTCCGAGACCTGTTGCATCGCATCGGTCTTTGCCAGCCGCTCCGGCATGATGGCGCAATACACCTGCCCGAGCGCATTCGGCAGCAGCGCAAACGGCTTTTTCAGCCGGAAGCGGATCACCTTGTCCGAGGGCGCCGAAATCTCGTCGGTATGCGCCATCAGGGCACCCCCGAACGGATCGCGCTTGGCGAAACGCTGGATCGTCGCAACGCAGTCGCGCGCCAGCACCGGCGTGCCGTCGTGGAATGCGAGGCCCTCGCGGAGTGTCAGATCCCACTGCTTGCCGTCATCACTGACGACATGGCCGTCCACCATCTGCGGCTGCACATTGAAGTCCGCATCATAGCCATACAGCGTGTCATACACGGCAAGCGAGAAGTTGCGCGTGATGTCCGCCGTGGTCCAGACCGGATCGAGCGAGGCGAGGTCGGCGTGGGGCGTAAAGATGATCGTCTTGGCGGCATCGGCCTGCACGATACGCGGCGCAGCCAATGCTGTCGCGCCGGCGAGCGCGGTCTTCAGGACATCACGACGTTTCATAGGATTAAGCGCCCCCAACGGATCAGCTTCATGCTAGCGCAGGTTCACGGCGGTGGAAAACGGCAGCCGAGGCGTCAGGCGCCTTCCGAAGCGTGCAGCGCCGCGGCGACCACCGGCGCCGCCGCAATCGACATGCGCTCGCCGTCATGCCCGACGTCGGGCACATTGATCACCGTCCATGCACAGCGCGCCCCCAACGCTTCCGCCGCCGCGTGCCCGGCACGGACATAGTTGTGCGCGCGCTCGTGCCGCGTGGCACCTTGACGCATGGAACGCGGCCCCTTCGGAAAATACCGTCCCGTCGTCTTGGTGTCGCGCGTTCCGGTCATCACCGTTATCGGAAACTCCAGCAGCGGGCGCAGCGTTTCCGCATCGAGTTCCGTCTCGCCCAGACCGAACGGCCACGCAACCTCCAGGCTCGGCATGGCATAGGTGCCGGCATTCGCGCTCACCGCGACGGCGACGCGATCGCGAAAGCCGAACGACAGCATGCGGTGCACGAACTGCCCGCCGGCGGAATGGCCGAACAGCCCATAGCGCTGCCGCCGCGTCAGCCCCTGATCCTGCAATGCCGCGAACAGCCGTTCGTCGATGCCATAGGTCCATTGCTCGCGCGGGTTCCGCGTGCCCTTCTCATCATGCAGGTTGCCGAAATGGTACCAGAGGTATTCGGGGAACGCCGTTTCGGTGAACTCGATCGAGATCGCCAGGATGCCGGCCTCTTCCACCAGCCGCAGCCAATAGTCGCGATAGTCACGCCCGTTGCGTGCGACACCGTGATGCACGATCAGCACCGGCGTTCGCCGTATCGTAGTGCCGCGGCCGCGCGCTGTGCAGCAGCAGCGGCCGATCCGGAAACGCCGGATCGGTATACACCAACGTATGGCCGCCGGGCGCTTCGACCAAGGATGAGAGGTCGGTCATCGCGAGTATGCCGCTTCTTTGCCCCGGTCAGCTGACAGACGCAGCGGCCATGAACGCCTCTGTCACAGATACACGCCGCGCTCCAGGATCTCGAGCGTGTAGGACGCGATAGCTGATCCCCAACGCCTCCGCCCGCGCCAGCCGCCGCAGCGCGATCTCGCGCCCTGGCGTCTTCCAGGCGCGCTTGACCGCACGCTTCCAGCACCAGTGGCGCCACGATTTGTTCGGGTCGATCTCCGGATCGAGCGGGGGACCGCCATTGTCGCCGATCCCCCGCACCGGTCGCACTCAGTACGCCCGGGCGACGGCGCGCTTCGCCATCACGCCCACCAGATGCGCGCGATACTCCGCGCTGGCGTGGATGTCGCTGTTCAATCCGTCCGCCGGCGTCGCGATGTTGGCGATCGCAGCGGGAGAGAAGTTGGCACTCAGCGCCTGCTCCATCGCGGTATGGCGGAACACGCCGTTCTGCCCCGCGCCGGTCACCGCGACGCGCACGCCGCCCGCGGTCTTCGCCACATACACGCCGACGATCGCATAGCGCGATGCCGGATTGCGGAACTTCTCGTAAGCCCCCTTCTCCGGCGCCGGGAACTCGACCGCCGTGATCAGCTCCCCCTGTTCCAGCGCCGTCGTGAACATCCCCTGAAAGAAGTCATCCGCCTTGATCGAGCGCTTGTCGGTCTTGATCGTCGCCCCCAGCGCCAACGCGGCAGCCGGATAGTCTGCGGCCGGATCGTTGTTCGCCAGACTGCCGCCGATCGTGCCGCGATGCCGCACCGCGTCGTCGCCGATCACCGAGGCAAGCTCCGCCAGCGACGGAATCTTCGCCTTCAGTTCAGCGTTGGCGGCAACCGCGCCGTGCGTCGTCATGCCACCGATAGTCACGGTGTTGCCGGACACGTCACGCCTGTCAGCCCAAGCTTCGCCAGGTCCACCAGCAGCGACGGCTTGTTCAGCCGCTGCTTCAGCACCGGGATCAGCGTCATGCCCCCGGCGAGTGCCTTCGCGTCGGGATCGGCGCTCAGCGCCTTCACCGCATCGGCGAGGCTCGATGGCTTCTGATATGCGAAATCATACATCGTGCTGTTCCTCGTCCCGATTACTTCGCAGCCATGATGGACCAGAGCTTCTGCGGCGTCGCCGGCATGTCGATATGCCGCACATTGTACGCCTTCAGCGCATCGATGATGGCGTTGATGACCGCCGGCGGCGAGCCGATCGCGCCCACCTCGCCGCACCCCTTCACGCCGAGCGGATTGTGCGTGCACAGCGTGATCTCGGTGCCCACGGTGATGTTCGGCAGGTCATCGGCGCGCGGCATCGTGTAGTCCATCATCGAGCCGGACAGCAGCTGCCCGCTCTCGTCGTACACCGCGTGCTCCAGCAGCGCCTGGCCGATGCCCTGCGCGACGCCGCCCTGCACCTGGCCCTCGACGATCATCGGATTGATCACGCGTCCGACGTCATCCACCGCGACGAAATTCACCACCTCGACCACGCCGGTATCCTTGTCGATCTCCACCTCCGCGACATGGCAGCCACCGGGGAAGGTGAAGTTCTTCGGATCATAGAACGAGGTTTCGTCGAGGCCCGGCTCCAGCTCCTCGATCGGATAGTTGTGCGGCACGTAGGCGGCAAGCGAGATGTCGGTCAGGGTCTTCGTCTTGTCGGTGCCGGCGACGCTGAACGTGCCGTCCTTGAACTCGATGTCGTCCACCGAGGCTTCCATCAGGTGGGCGGCGATCTTCTTGCCCTTGACGATGATCTTGTCCATCGCCTTCACCATCGCGCTGCCGCCGACTGCGAGACTGCGGCTGCCATAGGTGCCCATGCCGAACGGGATCTTCGCGGTATCGCCGTGCACGATGTCAACCTGGTCCAGCGGCACGCCGAGCTGCGAGCACACGAGTTGCGCCAGCGTCGTTTCGTGTCCCTGGCCGTGGCTGTGCGTGCCGGTATAGACCGTGACGCTGCCGGTCGGGATGCACCTTGATGTTCGCCACCTCGTAAAGGCCGGCACGCGCGCCGAGCGATCCCACCACAGCCGAGGGCGCGATGCCGCAGGCCTCGAGGTAGGTGGAAACGCCCATGCCGCGCAGCTTGCCCTTCGCTGCGGCGGCAGCGCGACGTGATTCGAAGCCGGCGTGATCCGCCGCCTTCAAACAGGCATCCAGCGTCGCCTGGTAGTTGCCGCTGTCGTACTGCAGCGCGACCGGCGTCTGATAGGGAAAGGCGTCCGCCGGGATGAAGTTCTTCCGCCTGATCGCGACGCGATCCATCTTGGTGTCATGGGCGCAGGCATCGACCAGACGCTCGAGCAGGAATGTTGCCTCGGGCCGTCCCGCACCGCGATACGCATCGACCGGCACGGTGTTGGTGAACACCGCCTTCACCTCGCAGTAGATCACCGGCGTCTTGTAAACGCCGGCGAGCAGCGTCGCGTACAGATAGGTCGGCACGCAGGGCGCAAACGTCGACAGATAGGCGCCCATATTCGCCAGCGTCGAGACACGCAGCGCGAGGAAGTTGCCCTCCGCGTCCAGCGCCATCTCGGCCGTCGTGTCGTGGTCGCGGCCATGCGCATCCGACATGAAGCTTTCGGTGCGCTCCGCCGTCCACTTCACCGGCCGCCGCACCTTCCCCGCCGCCCAGGTGACGATCGCCTCCTCGGCGTAGTGGTAGATCTTCGAGCCGAACCCGCCGCCCACATCAGGTGCCACGACGCGCAGCTTGTTCTCCGGGATGTGCAGCACGAACGCGCCCATCAGCAGCCGGATCACGTGCGGGTTCTGGCTGGTGGTATACAGCGTGTAGTCGCCGCTGTTGCCGTCGAACTCGCCGATCGCGGCGCGCGGCTCCATCGCGTTGGGGATCAGGCGATTGTTGGTGAGATCGAGCTTCACCACCTTCGCCGCCTTGGCGAACGCCGCATCCACCACCGCCTTGTCGCCGATATGCCAGTCGTAGCAGATGTTGCCTGGCGCATCGTCGTGCACCAGCGCGGCACCCGGCGCGATCGCATCGCGCAGCGTCGCCACCGCCGGCAGGTCCTCATAGTCGATCGCGATCTGCTCGGCCGCGTCCTTCGCCGCCTGCTTCGTCTCGGCGATCACCACCACGACCGGATCGCCGACATGGCGGACCTTGTCCACCGCGAGCACCGGATGCGGCGGCTCCTTCATCGGCGAGCCGTCCTTGCTGTGGATCTGCCAGCCGCATGGCAGGCCGCCGATGTTCTCGGCCGCCATGTCCGCGCCGGTATAGACCGCCACCACGCCCGGCGCCGTCGCCGCGGAAGCCGTGTCGATGCTCTTGATCTTCGC
Organism: uncultured Alphaproteobacteria bacterium; assembly: GCA_963776505.1. GTDB lineage: Bacteria > Pseudomonadota > Alphaproteobacteria > Acetobacterales > Acetobacteraceae > JAMXLO01. The sequence continues at coordinate 85,598 of CAVZNH010000052.1, read as the reverse complement.
ATGCGGCCGGTCCGAACGGCGGACGAATGCGTAAAGCTGGCCGGGCCTGTTGATGTCATCGGTGTAGTTGCCGCGACCACTGAGAAAGCGCGCGTCCTCCTTGCGTCGGACGGCCGCTCCTATTCCCTCGAAAGGCATCGACGCCACTCCCTGGTGATTTGGCTTATTCCGCAGCCGCCGCCTTGCCGTGCATCAGTGGCCAGGCAGCCGCGATCGCCTTGACGATGTTATGATAGCCGGTGCAGCGACAGAGATTGCCTTCCAGACCCTCGCGGATCTGCTTCTCGGTCAGCCCGCCAGGATGCGAGTTCACCAGGTCGATGGCGCTCATCACCATGCCGGGCGTGCAGAAGCCGCATTGCAGCGCGTGATGCTCGCGGAACATCTCCTGCATCGGGTGCAGCGTGCCATCGGCCGCCGCCAGCCCTTCGATCGTGAGCACCGACGTGCCGTCCGCCTGTAACGCCAGCATGGTGCAGGACTTCGCCGATACGCCATCGACGTGCACGACGCAGGCGCCGCATTGACTGGTGTCGCAGCCGACATGGGTGCCGGTCAGCCCCAGCTTCTCGCGCAACAGTTCCACCAGCAGCGTACGGCCTTCGACCTCGACCGTATGCCGCTTGCCGTTCACCGTCAGGGTCACCTGAGGCATGCGCAGTCCCTCCCTTGTCGCGTGGGCCGGAGTGTGGTCATCGGGGCGGCGGGTGGTCAAGCGGGCGCGGCCAGCGCCGGAACGATATCTGTCTTGGCGAAGTCGGTGCCTTTGAAGAGCAGCGGAATGTTGAGCGATTTCGCCAGCGCATACGAGGCGCAATCGCCGCAATTCAGGCGCGCGGGGTGACGGCCCCTGCCAAACCGGATGAACGCGTCGCGGGCCAGACGCGCGAGTTCGGCGTCGTGTGGTATAACTTCGACTTCCATATCCTGGAGGATGCGATCCAGCTCCAACCAAGCTGCGGAATCCGCATCGCGGCCTGCAAGGACCATCGAGGCCTCTTGCAGGCTCACGGCGGACATGCAGACCGCGGCAGCCTGTTCCATTCGAAGCGAGAAAGCGGCGGCCTCCGGCTCAAGCCGCAGAATCGCAACGACGGCCGACGTATCGACCGCAATCACGCCTACAAACCATTCTCGTCGTACAGATCGTCTTCGGTGAAGGGCGGCAGTTTGGCTTGCCGGGCGGCACTTTCTGCGGCAATGGCCAGGATCGCCTGAACGCGCGCCTCGATCTCGTCGGGGGTCCGATTGCGGCGGCGGACGCCACGCTCGATAAATTCAGCACCCGCCGCCTCCAATGCCTGCTGAATCTCATGGAAGGTTCCCGGCGCAACCTTGCTCAAGCCGCCCGGTGCCTCAACCCGACGAACCGTGACGACCGAGACGTTCGCACGGCGGGCCAATTCCTCCTGGTCTATCCGAAGCAGGGCACGAGCGGCGCGGATCTGGTCCGGAGTGATCAGCATGATCACTTTGTATCATAGGCCGCCGCCCCCTTCAAGACAGCGAGGCGAATATCCTTGCCATCCGGGCCGGCCGTTGGTTACAGAATCGCACACTGCCGGAGCGATCCTGAGCGCTCGCCGTCACGTCCACAAACACCCGGAAACCGGGGACGACTGGTCCGGCCAATCCGACATGCGACACAGGGGGAAGCGATGTCCAACTCGACAGACGCCATGCGGGCGCCAACTGTCCGGCCGTTACGGATAAAGTATCTGGTGTTCGCCGCAATCGCGGCGATGGCAGCCTATGTGCTCTACCACAACGAACGTTTCCTGATCGATGCGGCACATCCGGTTTGGAACCACTATGATCCGTTCAAGTGGTGGCTGCTGCCGCACGGTCTCGCCGGCGCGTGCGCGCTGGTGCTGGCGCCGATGCAGTTCGCTGAGGGTTTCCGCCGCCGCCATACGGCGGTGCATCGGACCATGGGCACGCTGTACGTCATCGGGTGCTTCATCCTCGCGCCACTTGGGCTCTACATCCAGTATCTCGACGAAGCCCAGGGCGCCGCGCGGTCCTTCACCGTCGAGACCATGATCCAGTCCTCGTCGCTGATGATAACGACGGGGTTCGGCCTTTACTTCGCCCTGAAGCGCCAGTTCACCTATCACCGGCAGTGGATGATCCGCAGCTACGCGGTCGCGCTGACGTTCCTCGAGATACGGGTCATCCTGGGCGTGTTCGGCCTGGACCAGCCATTCGATTGGCACATTCTCGAGACGGTGGTCTGGAGTTGCGTCGGCTCGTCGATCTTGATCGGCGACATCGCCAACCAGTTCTACGAAAGCCATCTGCGGCGCCGAGCTGCCGCGGGCCCGGTCGGCAGAAGCGCCGCGGTCGCGGGCGCATAATCCTACCGAAGACCACTCACGTCAGCGCGGTTCGCGCTCGTTCGCGAGCCGCCAGGATGCCAATTGCGGCAGCGATCGATGTCGCCATCACATACCAGGACGGCGCCGTGGGAACGCCACTGACCGCGATCAGATACACCACGATCATCGGTCCCGTACCGCCCAGCAGGGTCATCGCCGCGTTGTAGCTGATGGACGAAGCAGTGCAGCGCACCGCAGCGGGGAAGCGCTCCGCGAGCATCGCCGGCATTGGCCCGCTCACCATAGACTGCGCGATCGCGAACAGAATTTCCCAGCCACGCAATTCCCAGGGACGATGATTGGTGGCGATTTCGAACAGCGGCCATGCCAGCACCAATTGGCCAATCACGCCCGCCAGCATCACCGGCTTACGGCCAACACGGTCCGACAATGCAGCAGCTAGCGGCACACCGAACAACAGTGTCACCAGCCCTCCGGTTACCACTAGGTTCGCCTGCGCCGCCGGCAGCGCGTCGTATTGATGCGCAAACGTCACCAAATAGATGAACCCGACATAATAGGCCGCGCCCGACGGGATGCTGATCAGGAACGCCAGCAGCATGGCGCGCCATTCGGTGGCAAAGGCGACGATCACCGGCGCGCGCCTGGTGCGGGTAACGGGTTCCGCTATCTCCTCCAGCCGAGCCATGCGCAACGCCAAACCCAGTGCACCCAGCACAGCGCTGCCCAGAAACGGGATGCGCCAGCCCCAGGTTCGCATGGCCTCCGCGCCCAGGGCGGAATCCAACATGGAGATGATCAGCGATCCGATCAGCGTGCCCACCACGGCACCCACGAAGCTGAGGCTGGCGCTGACGCCGCGATGGCGGTCCGTGCTGCGTTCGCCGAGATAAACGATGGACACCGTGAGCTCGCCGCCGACTGATACGCCCTGGATCATCCGCAGCAGGATCAGCAGTATGGGCGCGAGCACGCCAATGCCGGCATACGTGGGCAGCAGCCCGATGGCGAAAGACGGCACCGCCATCGCCAGCACCGAGATCACGAGTGCCCTGCGCCGGCCGACGCGATCGCCGATATGGCCGAACAGCAGCCCGCCCAGTGGGCGCATGACGAATGCAGCGGCGAACACACCGTACGATGCCAGCAGCGACAGCATACGGTTTTCGAGCGGAAAAAAGTTTGTCGCGAAGGTCGCAGCCAGGAAGCCATAGGCGGCGAAGTCGTACCACTCGAGCACGTTGCCGATCATGCCCGCGACCTGCGGCAGCATCGAACGCGTCGGCGCTACTCCCATCGCCTGCGACATTTGGCTCCCCTGTCAAACCCGCAGCCGACCGTAACAAGAAAACGCCGTGCGCGTCTTCAGGCGGCCATTGGAACCACCTGCCCGCCCGGCACATGATCCAGGTGGCACGCCGACACGTGCCCGTCGCCAACCGGACGCAGCAACGGCTCCTCCACCCGGCAGCGATCGAACACGAATGGACACCGCGTATGAAACCGGCAGCCCGACGGCGGATTGATCGGTGAAGGCACATCGCCGGTCAGAATGATGCGCTGCCGCTTTGCCGTCGGGTCCGGCACCGGCACCGCCGACAGCAGCGCCCGCGTGTAAGGATGGTGCGACTTCGCGAACAGCGTGCGGCGATCCGCCAGTTCGACAATCTTCCCCAGATACATCACCGCCACCCGGTGCGTCAGATGCTCCACAATCGCGAGATCATGGCTGATGAACAGCAGCGCCATGCCGAACTCGTCCTGCAGATCGACCAGCAGGTTGATGATCTGCGCCTTCACCGACACATCGAGCGCCGACACCGCCTCGTCGCAGATGATCAGGTCCGCACCTGGCGCCAGCGCGCGCGCAATGCCGATGCGCTGGCGCTGACCGCCGGAGAACTCATGCGGATAGCGACCGATCGCGTCGCGCGGAAGCTGCACCTTGTCCATCAGCAGCTCGACGCGTTTGGTCAGCTCGCGGCCGCCCCGCACGATGCCGAAATTGATCAGCGGCTCGGCCAGAATGTCGCGCACCTTCATGCGCGGGTTCAGCGAGGAGAACGGATCCTGGAACACCACCTGCACACGCCGCCGCAGCGGGCGCAACCGGCCCGCCGACAGATTGTCGATCCGATCGCCCGCGAGATACACCTCCCCTTCGGTGATCGGATATAATCGCAGGATCGCCTTGCCGACGGTCGACTTGCCGCAACCGGACTCACCCACCAGCGAGAGCGTCTCGCCGCGATTGATGGTGAACGACACGCCATCGACCGCGTAGACCTTGGCAGTCTCCTGGCCCAGCATGCCACCGAAGATCGGGAAATGCTTCTTCAGGCCGTTGACCTCAAGGAGCGGACGCGTCGCGCTCACGCCGCCGCCATCCGTCGTTCGGCATAGTGGCACGCGACCATGTGGTTCTGCGCCTTGGTTTCGATCGCCGGTGCCACGCGCGCGCACAGTTCGGTCGCCATCGGACAGCGACCGGCGAACGGACAGCCGACGATCTTTTGTCGCAAACTCGGCACCAGGCCGGTGATCTCGGCCAGCTTGCCGCGACCGCCGTCCACCAGCGACGATCCAAGTTTCGGCACCGAGCCCAGCAACCCGCGCGTATAGGGATGCATCGGACGAGCGAAGATCTCCTCGACTGCTCCCTCCTCCACCTTGCGCCCGGCGTACATCACCACCACGCGCTGGCACATCTCCGCCACCACGCCGAGATCGTGCGTGATCAGCATGATCGCCGACCCCAGCCGGTTCTTCAGATCGCGCATCAGGTCGAGAATCTGCGCCTGAATCGTCACATCCAGCGCCGTGGTCGGCTCGTCCGCGATCAGCAGCTTCGGATTGCACGCCAGCGCCATCGCGATCATCACCCGCTGCCGCATGCCGCCGGAAAGTTGGTGCGGATACTCCCGCACCCGTCGCTCCGGCGCCGGAATGCCCACCAGCACCAGCATCTCGACCGCCCGCTTCTCGGCGTCCCGCGACGAGAGACCCTGGTGAAGCTGTAGCGTCTCGCCGATCTGCCGGCCCACCGTCAGCACCGGGTTCAGGCTGGTCATCGGCTCCTGAAAGATCATCGAGATCGCATTGCCGCGGATGTCGCGCATCTCCTGCTCGGAAACCTCAAGCAGGTTGCGGCCCTCGAAGCGGATCGCGCCCGCTATCTTGCCGGGCGGCTCCTGGATCAGTCGCAGGATCGACATCGCGGTGACCGACTTGCCGCAGCCTGACTTGCCCACGATGCCGAGGGTCTCACCAGCATTGACGTGAAACGAAACTCCCTCCACCGCGCGCACGACACCATCAGGTGTGCCGAAATGCGTCTGCAGGTTCTCGACTTCCAGCAGCGCCATCTCAGAGCCGCTTTGCGAGCCGCGGGTCGAGCGCGTCGCGCAGGCCGTCACCGAGCAGATTCACCGACAGCACGGTGACGCACAGGAAGATCGCTGGAAAGAACACGATGTATGGCTTCACCTGCCATAGCGCCCTGCCCTCCGCCATGATGTTGCCCCAGCTCGGAATGATCGGCGGCGTCCCGGCGCCGATGAACGACAGCGCCGCCTCGGTGATCATCGCCGATGCGCAGATGAACGTCGCGTTCACCATAAGCGGTGCCAGCGTGTTCGGCAGGATGTGCTTGATGATGATCATCGGCGTCCGGGTGCCTGACGCAACAGCCGCCTCGACATACGGTTGCTCGCGCAGGCTGAGCACCACGCCGCGGATCAGCCGGGATACGCGAGGGAAGTCCGCTATGCTGATGGCGATGATCACGTTCTGCACCGAGGCCCGGGTCAGCGCCATCAGGGCGATCGCCAGCAGGATCGGAGGGATCGACATCAGCCCGTCCATCACCCGCATGATGATGGAATCGAGCAGCCGGCTGAATCCCGAAACCAGGCCGACGAACGTGCCCATGATCGACGCGATCGTCGCCACCGCAAACCCGACGATGAGCGAGACACGCGCGCCGTAGATGACGCGCGAATACACGTCCCGCCCCAGCATGTCGCTGCCGAACCAGAATTGCGCCGACGGTTCACGTGTCCGTTTTGCCGGTGCCAGCGCCGTGGGATCCACCGTGCCAAGGTACGGCGCAAGGATCGCCATCAGGATTATCAGGAACAGCAGCGACCCGCCGATCACGATGGTCGGATTGCGGTTGACGAAGGTCATCACTCTGCCGCGCTGTCTGGGCGGCGGCAGCACGTCAGCCAAATCAGGCGCAGCCGTATGGCCGACAGGCACAGCCCCATAACCGGTTTGGCTGGTGGTCGCCGAGCTCATGGCAAGCATCCCCTCGTCACGGCCGGCCCCAGGAAATGCCCAGGAAATACCATGTGCAGGCCATCAGTACCGGATCCTCGGGTCAAGCAGGGTGTAGGTCAGATCAACGGCGAGGTTCACCAGCACGTAGCTGAAGCTGAACAGCAGCACGACGCCCTGGATCACCGGATAGTCGCGGCGCAGGATCGCGTCGACCGTCAGCCGTCCGAGACCGGGGATGGCGAATACGCTCTCGGTCAACACCGCGCCGGCAATCAGCAGCGCGATGCCGTTGCCGATTACAGTGACGATCGGCACCGCGGCATTCTTCAACGCATGCACGAACAGCACCGCGCGCTGACCGACCCCCTTCGCCTTCGCTGTGCGCACGTAGTCCTGGCTCAACACGTCCAGCATCGTCGCCCGCGTGATGCGCGCCAGCAGAGCGATGAAGGCCAGACCCAGGGCGATGGTGGGCAAGATCAGATTGCGCAGAAACGGCCACAGTCCGTCGTCGAGAGAATGGAACCCCTGCACCGGCAGCCAGTCGAGCTGCAGCGCGAACAGATAGGCCAGCACGTAGCCCACTACGAACACTGGCACGGAGAAGCCGAACACAGCCAACGCCATCACCGCACTGTCGATCCAGGAGCCGTGCTTCCACGCCGCGAGCACACCCAGCGGGATTGCGACGACGACGGAAAACACTACCGCCAGAACCATCAGCGACAACGTCGGTTCGATGCGCTGCGCGATCATGTGGCTGACTGGCAGATTGGTGAAGATCGAGGTGCCAAGATCGCCGTGCATGATCTGCCAGAGCCACTCGCCGAACCGCACGAGGAACGGCCGGTCAAGACCGAGCGAGGCACGGATGCGTTCGACGTCGGCGGGTGTCGCCTGATCACCGGCGATGATCGCTGCCGGATCGCCGGGCGCCAGATACAGTAGGCTGAACACGAAGAACGCGACGACGAGCATTACCGGAATGGTGGCCAGGATGCGCCGCGTGGCGTAGGCGAGCATGCTGGTTGCGGCCGGCTCAGCGTGCGGACCGACCGGGCGCACTCGGCGCGTTGTCGCCGAACGGTAAGCCAACCCTGAAAATTCCAAGCCGATGCATTGCCTGCTTGAGCCTCCGCCTTGCCATTCTTCTCGCTTGCGTGCCGGTCCCAGCCCCGACGGCACGTAGCCTGCCTCAGCCGGGCGGGAAAGGCCAGAGGTTGTGCGGTGCAGTATGCCCCGGTCCGCTTTCAACGATCGCGTCGGACAGCCTTGGTCGAGGCAGCAAGTTTCTGTAGTGACAGGCCTATGCGCGCGTTGCTGCTCCGCCTCGCCACCCAGCTTCCGCCACCCGCACGAAACTTTGCCACGCCGGCGCGGATCGCGACGCTGGTGCAGTTCCTGATGTTCGGCACAGTCGGCGTGGTCGGCTTCCTGTTCGATACCGCGACGGTGTACTCGCTGCGCCGCTCGCTTGGCCTATATGGCGCCGGCGCGGTCGCTTACCTGGTGGCAGCGACGGTCACCTGGCTCCTGAACCGGCTGTGGACCTTCCGCGGCCTGGGGATTGGCCCGGTGCATCAGCAATGGGCCCGGTTCCTCGTCGTCAACCTCGGCGGCTTCGTATTGAACCGTGGCACCTATGCCCTCCTGGTCACTTTCGTGGTTCTCTGCGCGGAGCAGCCGGTCTATGCCGTCGCTGCCGGTGCAATTGTCGGCATGTTCCTGAACTTCGGTCTCTCGCGCGCAATCGTATTCCGCTGACCTGTTGGCCCGACCATTTCCCTGCGCGACGCAATCTCGACCCATGCAATGTGAACTTCGGCAGTAACCCTTCGCTCAGACATTTGCGCGCTTAATTGCCATCAAAAGTTGTAACCAGGGCTGCATCACAACTAAAACAGATGCGACAGCCTCGCTCTCCAGGGCGTCGCGATCATGTATCAGTTCGCTGGCAGTTCGATCGGCAAGGCCTCGCTGAGCTCCGCCGATCTTGGCATCCCCATTTCGTATGCCGAACCGGCCTCTTGGCCGATCAGCGGATGGCGTGGCGCGGTAAAACGCCTCATCGACATCGTCGTCGCGCTGCTCGGTCTCATCATTCTCTCGCCACTTTTGCTGGTGACCGCCCTCGCCATCCGATTGGAAACCCCGGGCAACGCGCTGTTCCGCCAGCGCCGCATCGGCTTCGCCAATGTCGGCTTCGACATGTGGAAGCTCCGCACGATGCATCAGCATGAGTCGGAGCCCGGCTGGCTGATCCAGGCCACGCGCAACGACAAGCGCTTCACGCGGCTCGGCATCGTCCTGCGCCAACTCTCAATCGATGAGCTGCCGCAATTGCTCAACGTGTTGCGCGGCGACATGTCCCTGGTCGGACCGCGACCGCACGCACCAGGCACGCGTGCCGGCGCCAAGCCGTTCGAGATGGTTACACCGTATTACGCCGAGCGCCATCGCGTGCGGCCGGGAATGACCGGGCTTGCACAGGTGCGCGGCTGGCGCGGTGAGACCGAAACGGAGGAGAAGCTGCTCCGCCGTGTCGAGTCGGACCTGGAATATATCGACAATTGGTCGCTCTGGCTGGATTTCGTGATCCTCGCACGCACGATCATGCCGGTATTCGCCACGCGCAACGCCTACTGAGCGGTGAGGGCACGACCATGCTCCACACACTGCCCGTCCGAGATGCCGACAAGCTGAGCCGCCCGACCAGCCTGAGCGTCGCCGTGCTGATCCCCTGCTACAACGAGGAACTTGCGGTTGCCGAGGTGATCGCGGGATTCCGCGCCAGTCTGCCGGACGCAATCATGCTGGTGTACGACAACAACTCGTCTGACCGCACCCGCCAGATAGCCAGCAGCGCCGGCGCTGAGGTTCGCAATGAGACCCTGCAGGGAAAGGGTCACGTGGTGCGGCGCATGTTCGCCGACATAGAAGCGGACATCTACGTGCTGGTTGACGGCGATAACACCTACGACCCCGCGGCCGCTCCCGTCATGGTGCGGCAACTTCTGGAAAACCGGCTTGATATGGTCACCGCGGTGCGCCTGCCCGCCGGGCAGGACGCCTATCGGCCCGGCCACCGCATCGGCAACCGTGTTCTGAGCTTTCTGGTGTGCCGCGTGTTCGGCAACCGCGTCAGCGACGTGCTGTCCGGCTATCGCGTGTTCAGCCGGCGCTTCGTCAAGTCGTTTCCGGCGCTCGCCACTGGCTTCGAGACCGAGACCGAATTCACCATCCACGCCCTCGAGCTCAGAATGCCGATTGGCGAACTGGTGACCCAATATCGCGGCCGCGTCACGGGATCGCGCTCCAAGCTGCACACGGTCTCCGACGGGATCCGCATCCTCCGCACTATCATGAAACTGGTAAAGCAGGAACGCCCGTTACAGTCGTTCGGGTTGACGGGAGCCGGCTTGCTCATCGTAGGTCTCGCTCTCGGCCTCCCGGTCGTATTGCAGTTTCTGCACACCGGCATGGTGCCACGGCTGCCCACGGCACTGCTGGCAACCGGACTGGTATTGGCTTCCTCGCTGTCTTTCGTCTGCGGCTTCGTGCTCGAACAGGTCGCACGCGGGCGGCAAGAGCTGAAGCGGCTGGCCTACCTGTCGATCCCAGCGATTGGCCGCGGCCAATGACAACGCGTCATATAGCCGGCGCAGCCGATCCGCCGCACGGCGAGTACGATGCCGATGTGGTGATCCTGTCGTTCGACCGCCCCGAGGAGACCGTGGCGGCAATCAACTCGGCGCTCGAACAGACCGGCGTGTCGCGTCATGTCTTCATTGTCGATCAGGGTTCGCGGCCCGAGAACCTCGCACGGCTCGCCGCCATGGTTGCCGGAAGACAGGATGCAACGCTCGTGGCGCTTGACCACAACCATGGCGTTGCCGGTGGCCGCAATCGTGGGTCCGCACTAGGCCATGGCCGTGTGATCTTTGGCATCGACAACGATGCCGAGTTCGCCGACACAACCACGCTTGCACGTGCCGTCGCCGCGCTGGATGAAGATTCAACGCTCGCTGCGATCGGTTGCCGCATTCTGCTGGGAACATCCGATGCGGACGACATGTCGTCATGGGGCTATCCGAGCAGTCTTCTGCCGCGTGCGGGTGAGTCATTCGACACGGTCACCTTCGTCGGCGCCGGACATGCGATCCGCCGCGCCGCATGGGATGGCTATGACGAGGCGCTGTTCTTCTGCTGGGAGGAATTCGATTTCTGCCTGAGCGCCATCGAGCGCGGGTGGCGTATTCGCTACCGTGGCGACATAGCGGTGCACCATAAGGTCAGCCCGGAGCAACGCGTCGCGTGGTCCGGCACTCGCTGGTTCCACTTCGTGCGCAACCGGCTCTACATTGAGCGCAAGTGGGGTGCGGGGTGGTTCGGCCTGCTGCCGCGTTTCGCGTTCTATCTGCTCAAGGGCGCGCGCAATGGCGTGCTGACGCAGACCATGCGCGCCGTGCCTGGGGCGATCCGTCTGTCATCCCACGTGACAGCCCGGCACCATTCACCGGCAGCGCTCAGCTATCTCCGAGTGAATGACACGGCGTATCGCACTCATTGGCCAACCATCGCCTGGCTCCCCCCTCCTCTCGCGTGAGGGGGTTAGGGGGAGGGGGCCGCCACCGCTCGCGCCAGCACCTCGCCGGCGTGCCGGCACTGCGTCGCATCGACATTCAGATGCGTCACCGCACGCACCATTCGCGCCGCGAACGCCGACACCAGCACGCCGCTCTCCTGCGCGCGCCGCACCACCGTCCCGGCATCCGGCAACGGCTCGGGCACGCGGAAGATCACGATGTTGCTCTGCACTGTCGCAAGATCGATCTCCACCCGCGTATCCGCCAGCCGTTCGGCCATGATCCGCGCGTTCGCATGGTCCTCGGCCAGCCGCGTGATGTTGTTGTCGAGCGCATACAACCCGGCCGCGGCGAGAATACCGGACTGACGCATCGCACCGCCGAACATGCGCCGCGCGCGCACCGCACGCTGCATGTCGGCGGCACGGCCGGCGATGACACTGCCGACCGGACAGCCAAGCCCCTTGGATAACGCCACCGACACCACATCGAATGGTGCCGCCAGCTGCGCGAGCGATAGTCCGGTCGCCACCGCCGTGTTGAACAGCCGCGCACCGTCCAGGTAGCTTGCAACTCCCAACTCGCGTGCCGCCGCACAGATCGCCACGGCGTCCGCCTGCGGGAACACGACGCCGCCGCCACGATTATGCGTATTCTCGATTGCCACCAAAGTGGTTGGGGGAAAGATGATGTGACCCGGCGGCTTGAACGCCTCACGCAGGTCGGCCGCGGTGAACAGGCCGCCACGCCCGACCACGGTGAACTGCACGCCCGAATTCGCCGCCGCCGCACCAAACTCATGCCAGACGACATGTGCCTCATCACCCACCACCACGTCGTCGCCCGGACGAGTCAGCAGCTTCAGGCCGATCTGGTTGGCCATCGTGCCGCTCGGCACGAAGAGCGCCGCCTCCTTGCCGAGCAGCGCGGCGATCTTCTCCTGCAGCGCGCGCACCGTAGGGTCCTCGCCATACTGGTCGTCGCCGACCGGTGCGTTCGCCATCGCGGCGCGCATCGGATAGGACGGCAGCGTCACCGTGTCCGAACGCAGATCGATCCGTTGCATGAGCCGCTCCCTTACCTCGACTGTTCGGCGGCAGCCGTGCCGCTAGCCGCGTGCGACGCGGCCAAGCCCGTAGGCAAACGCCGCACTGAACAGTAGCGGCATCGCCGCCAGATAGAACAGCTGATACCCCGGCAGATGCATGCGCAAGAGCACCCCGCCGATTATCGGCCCGGCAATCGAACCAATCTTTGCCACCGGCATGGGACGAACACGCTGACCACCGCTCCCGCGAGCGGCCGCACGGCCACTGCGGTGAGGCCGATCCGGTCAATGATCTGCCCGGTCACAGCGACAACACGCCGATCCCCGCGAAAGCAGGGCAATCCAACGTCGCATAGTTCTGTCATTGCGAGGAGCGAAGCGACGCGGCAATCTCAACCGGCGCTGGCACTGACCGGTCCACTATCCAGACCGGGATTGCTTCGCTCCGCTCGCAAAGACAGGGAAACGAACTTTGCTTAATGCGGATCAGCGAGCGCGGCACATTGTTCACGCGCCGGCGGTGGCGATCACCGTCGGAAAGAACACGCCGAATGGCGAGTGACCGACCTGCCACAGCGCCACCAGGGAAGCAGCGTGACGGCTCCCGCGACCGGCCGATTTCATAGCGCAATCCACCGCCCTGAAACGGCACAAGCCCCGTCCCATCACGCATTGATCAGGCGATATCGCCCAGTCGATAGAACCGCGCCGCCGTGCCATGAAATAGCGCTGCCTTCTCCGCGTCTGAACATCCGGCCGCCAGACGCTTGAACGCGTTCCACAACACGGGATAGCTGCACATCCCCTTGTCCACCGGAAAATTGCTCTCGAACATGCAGCGTTGCGCGCCGAACGCCTCGATGCAGGTCTCCATGAACGGCCGCCACGCCGTGGCCAGCTCGCCCGACGATGGCGGCAGTACCTCCTCATGGAACGCGAAGCCTCGGATCGTCATTGCGAGGCCGCCGAGCTTCAGATGCACATTCGGACACCTCGCCAGCTCGCGCAGATCGCGCCGCCACGCAGCGAACGTCTCGTCGGGCCGCTCGCGATACGGACCAACACGGATCGGACCACCGCAATGATTGGCAAGGATCGGCTGATCGGGAAACGCGCGCGCCAGATCGATCAGTTCGGGCAATTGCGGGTGATACAGCGAGCATTCATACGACAGCCCGAAGTGACGCAGCCGCCCCAGCCCAATGCGGAAGGCGGGGTCCATCAGCAAATGCTGCACAGCCGGCGTGGCCGTGGTCAGGATGACCGCCGAGTCCCAGCCTGCACTCTGACGAATGCCTTTGAAGCGGTCACCGCCGGCCGCGATGTGCGCCTCCAGCACCGCATCGATCTTCTCACCGAGCCGAAAGTCGCAATGACCGACAATGCCGGCGCACGCCCGCACACCGGCGGCCTCCGCGCGCGCGGCGGTCGCGGCGGCATATTCGGTCTCGCCCACCGGCCGCAGCTCCGCTGGCCCATCGCTGCGATAGGCAAAGCCGCACTGAATGAACACGGTAGCCCGCACATTGTGCCCTGATGCGAGGTCGGCACGCAGCTCATCGAGCAGATAGCGTCCATTGCGCTCCCACAAATGATGGTGCGCGTCGACGATCGGCAGCGTGGGATCGATGATCTCCTCGTGCAGCTTGGCGAGCCACGCTTCGTTGACGTGTGGATGTGGATAGGCCTGGCGTTCCCCGGTTGCCGCGCTCATGCCGGTCTCCTTGGTTGGACCGGCATGAGGCTACACCCAAACGTCATGTCGCGGAACTCAGGCCGCTACGGCGAGCTCCGCCTCGCGGGCACGTTGTGTCGGCGTATCCACCAGCACGCGAGCAAAGCGCTTCATCATTTCCGCCGACAGATCCTTCGCGGTATCCCACTGCGCTCCCTCGCCCGCCATCACGAAGCGATGCAGCGCAGGAATATCCCGTCGATACGAGACATCGCGCGCCGCCAGCCGACGCTCGCGCAGGTCGCCCTTGAACTGCTCGCGTAGAAAACCATAGGCGAGCAGTTCGCTCAGCAGGATCGTTATCACATCCTCGGCCTGCGTCGGCTCGAACTCAACCAGATCCATGATCGCCTTGCGCGCGCTCTCCAATGCGAGAAACTGCATGTAGATGACGTTGCATATCGCGCGGTGCCAATCGTCGTCGCACCTGCTGCCCGACTCAGGCGCCTTGATCTCTGCGAGCCTGCGCAGCGAATCGCGCATGACCTTCATGTAGGTATAGAATGCCGTAACGTGCTTGACGACGTTCGCTTCCAGCACCTGCAGATCCTTGACCGATGCATCGAACACCGGGAAGTAGCTTTCCTGCGACGTGAAGCGGCTGGTATCGGCCGGCAGCTCGCCATCGATTACGTGCGACATGCCGCCCCGCGGGCCACGCTGGAACAGATCGACGTAGCGCTGCACCATCTCCACCACGGCGCCGACGCGGCACAGGGTGGCAATCTCGCAGGCGAACAGATCGACCACACCGAGCCGCGCGCTGCCCGTCTGATAGGTCCAGGCCAGCACGCCGCCACCCACTGCGCAGATCGCACCAATGAAAGGACCGCTCGAGGCGATGGCAGCCAGTCCGTGCCTCACCCAGGGCCAGACGCTGTTGCTTTTGTGCAGCTCCTTCCAGTTGCTCACGAGCTCATACTCGAAACAGAACGCCAGCGCGGCAATCACGCCGACGACCATCAGGATGACGGCGACCGAGAAGATCAGTCGCAGATCGGCGACATGCCGTGAGCGGCCGAGCCGCTCGAATGTTGAGGAATCCTTGCCAAGGCGGAGCTGGCGAACGATGGCGAATGGCGACAGCACTGACATGACACCAATGACCCTCCCCGAAGGAAGCTGAAGCGCAGCACACTGCCGCCCGCATCGCTGTGAGCCACGTCACGTCTGGCGACGATTTCTGACGTCCTCGATCCCGTTCGTTGATGGATCCCAACGCACCGTCAATCAGCATTGACGGTTGTGGGCGGATGGTGTGTCTTAAATGCCGCTGCGTGCGTGGCCCCTACCCGTGAGGATGGGGAACGTTGCGACCACACCATAGAGCTACGCGGTCGCCAAGTGCTCAAACACCGCGCAGCAACCCCTGCGCATCCGCAGAGCCTACCTGCGCAGCGGCAACGTGCCGAGCAGCCCGACCACGCCACCAGCCATCACGTAATAGGCCGGCACCATGTTGCTGCCGGTCAGCGCGATCAGCCACGTGATCATGAAGGCCGCCGTGCCGCCGAACACCGATACGGCGATATTGTCCGACAGGCCGAGACCGGTCGCCAGCGCGCGATTGGGAAACATGTCGCCGATTCCCGTCAGGATCGGCCCCTGGTAGATCGCGATCACCACGCCGAACACCAGTTGATAGATCAGCAGCGTCGTCAAACTCGGCACCGCGTTGATCAGGGCGAACATCGGATAGGCCAGCAGGATCAGCAATATCGGCGCCACGCGCAGCAGCACCTTCGCACCGATGCGATCGACGAAATGGCCGACCACCGGGATCAGTGCGCCGGCGGTGATCGTGCCCACCATCGTCGCAGTGAAGCCGGCAGATTGCGGCAGATGTAGAGCGCGCACCGAATATATCGGCGTATAGATCAGCAGCGTGTAGGTGCAGATCGTCGAAAGGGTGATCAGCGCGCCGGACGCCAGTGCCTCCTTCGGATGTTTGGTGATCACGTCGCGGAACGGCGTGCCGGTCCGGTCATGGGTGCGTCGATGCTCCGGTGGGTCGCCAATCCGCGTGCGCAGGACATAACCCACCGGCCCGATCAGCAGACCGAGCAGGAACGGCACCCGCCAGCCCCAGGATTCCAGCGCCTCGGGGCTGAACCCGTGCGATACGATCGTGCCGACAGCCGAGCCAAGCGCGATGAATAGACTGCTGCTGGCATACACCCAGCTCACGTAATAGCCGGTGCGGCCCTCGGGCGCGTATTCGCGCATGAAGGCCGTCGCATTGCCCATCTCGCCACCGGTCGAGAAGCCCTGCATCAGCCGCGCCAGCAGCAACAGCAGTGGCGCGGCAATGCCGATCTGCGCATAGGTCGGCATCAGCGCGATCATCGCGGTGCCGATGCACATCAGCATGATGGTCAGCGACAGCGCCGCCTTGCGGCCCATCTTGTCCGAGTACATGCCAAGCAGCGTGCCGCCGAGCGGACGCATGAAGAAGCCGACACTGAACGTACCGAGTGACAGCAGCAGCGAGGTCAGCGGGTTCGCGGCAGGGAAAAAGAGCTTCGCGATGATGGCGGCGAACACGCCGTACAGCATGAAGTTGTACCATTCGAGCCCGTTGCCGATCACCGCCGCGGCAACGGCACGCGGTCCCGTTATCGCAATCGGCCCGCCGCCGACCGCAACTTGTTGCTGCATCGTGTTCTCCCTGGCCGAGACAATTGTGCTGTCATTGCGAGGAGCGCAGCGACGAAGCAATCCCCATGATTGGTTTGCCTCATCGAACGAGATTGCTTCGTCGCTGCGCTCCTCGCAATGACAATGTCATGATAGTGGGGAACTAGACCGTCACCTGCATCTCGCCCAGATACGCCTCGCGGATCAGCGGGTTCTTCCGCAGCTCCGACGCGGTGCCGGACAGCACCACCTGGCCGGTCTGCAGCACATAGGCCCGATGCGCGATCGACAGCGCCATGTTGGCGTTCTGCTCCACCATGAAGATCGTCGTGCCCTGCCTGTTGATCTCCTGGATGATGTCGAACACCTGCTCGACGAAGATCGGCGCCAGGCCCATCGACGGCTCGTCCATGCACAGCAGCTTCGGCCGCGCCATCAGCGCGCGGCCCATCGCCACCATCTGCTGCTCGCCGCCCGACAGCGTGCCGGCGATCTGGCTGCGCCGCTCCTTCACGCGCGGGAACAGCGCATAGACGCGCTCCAGGTCCTGGTCGAACTCCGCGCCGCGCTTGCGCAGATAGGCGCCCATCTCCAGGTTCTCGAACACCGTCATGCGCGGGAACAGCCGGCGCGCCTCCAGCACCGGCGCGATGCCGCGACGCACGCGTTCGGCGGTCGCCATCCGCTCGATCGCCTCGCCCTGGTAGATCACGCTGCCGCGCGTCGGCCGCACCACGCCCATGATGGTCTTCATCGTGGTGGACTTGCCGGAGGCGTTGCCGCCGAGCAGCGACACGATCTCGCCCTCGCCGATGGTGTAGTTGACCTGCTTCAGGACGTGCAGGTCGCCGTAGTAGGTGTCGACGTCCTTGAACTCGAGCAGCATGCAGCTCACTCCCGGCGATCAGCATCGCCACGCCATGCCGACCGCCGCGGCCTGCGCGTTGCGCCCGAGATAGGCGCGCAGCACCTCCTCGTCGCGCCGCACCTCGTCCGGCTTGCCGTGCGCGATCACCTCGCCATGGTCCAGCACATAGACCGTGTCGGCCAGCGTGGTGACCACGTCCAGCTTGTGCTCGATCAGCAGCACGGTCAGCCCCAGCTCGTTCAGGCTCTTGATCTGCTCCGCCAGTTCCAGCGTCTCCGCCGGGTTCATCCCGGCGGTCGGCTCATCCAGCAGCAGGATGCGCGGCCGCGACGCCAGCGCGCGGGCGATCTCGATGCGGCGGCGATTGGCGTAGGACAGTCCCGCCACCATCTGCCCGACGCGCGGCGTCAGCCGGTTGCCGAAGATCGAGAAGATCTCCATCGCCCATTCGCGCGCCTGCGTCTCCTCGGCGCTGCGTGCCGGGCGGACGCAGGATCGCCGCCAGCGTGCCGGTCTTCAGCCGCGCATGCTGGCCGATCAGCGCGTTCTCCATCACCGTCAGGTTGGGGAACAGCCGCAGGTTCTGGAACGTGCGCGCGATGCCCTTCTCCAGGATCTGGTAGTCGGCGGCAGCCCCATGATCTCCTCGCCGTGGAAGCGGATCGAGCCCTCCTCGGCCTCCACCAGGCCGGTGATCACATTGAACAGCGTGGACTTGCCGGAGCCGTTCGGCCCGATCACCGCCACCACGCCGCCGTTCGGCACCACGAGGTCGACCTTGTTCAGCGCGGTCAGGCCGCCGAACCGCACCGTCACGCCCTTGATCTCCAGCGCCGCCGCGCCGGTGCGCACATCGCCGCCCAGACCGTGCAGCTTCAGATCGGTGAAGCCGCCGCGCCGCATCTCGGCGTGCTGCTGATCGAAGCTCAGCGCCGCCTGCGGCCGCGTCGCCGGGATCAGCCCCTGGCGGCGGAACAGCATCATGCCGACCAGGATGAAGCCGAAGATCAGCTCGATCGACGGCACCAGGTCGACCTGCTGCAGCCAGTCGACTGTCGACCAGCCGGCCCAGCGCGTGCAGCCATTCCGGTCAGGTCCTGCAGCCACCACGATTGCAGCAAGCTGCAGGATGAAGGCGCCCAGCACCACGCCCCAGACGCTGCCGATGCCGCCGAACACGATCATCACCAGGATCATCACCGAGACCGGGAAGCCGAACATCTCCGGCGTCGCGGTCTGCAGCTTGGCGACATAGAACACGCCGGTCATGCCGCCGAACGCGGCGCCGATGGCGAACGCCAGCAGCTTGAACTTGGTGCGGTTGACGCCCATCGCGCCGGCGGCGATCTCGTCCTCGCGGATCGCCATCCAGGCGCGGCCGATGCGCGAATCGCGCAATCGGATGCTGATGAAGATCAGCAGCGCCACCATGGCGATCGCGACGTAATAGTACGGCGGCGCATCGACGCCGAAGCTCCAGCCGAACAGCTGCGGCGCCGCGACGCCGTTCAGTCCGGCGGCGCCGTTGGTCAGGTCCGACCAGTTGCGCACCACGATCGGCACGATCTCGCCGAAGCCCAGCGTCACGATGGCCAGGTAGTCGCCGCGCAGCCGCAGCGTCGGCGCGCCGAACAGGATGCCGAAGAACGCCGCCAGCGCCGCCGCCAGCGGCAGTGCCGAGCCAGAACGACAGGGTGAAATGCACCACGCTGCCGTCGCCCGTCTCGGCCGGCATCTTGTGCGACCAGGCCGAGGAACTGGAACGGCTCCCAGAAGCTGCTCCATTCCGGCTGCAGCTGGAACGCGGTCAGGATGCCGTAGGTATAGGCGCCGATGGCGAAGAACGCGGCATAGCCGAGGTCGAGCAGCCCGGCGAAGCCGACGACGATGTTCAGCCCCAGCGCCAGCGTCGCATAGGCCGCGGCGTTGGCCATGCTGTCCATGTCGGCGTCGTTGCTGTGCAGCAGATCGGGAACGCCAGCGCCGCGGCGACCAGCAGCAGCAGGCCGATGCGGCGGCGCTGCGCCTCGGGGATGCGGGCGAACGGCCGCGTCAGGACCGAGACAGCGGCGGCAGCGGTGCCGTTCATGCGCGGCGCCCTCTCATGACTTGTTCGGCGCGATGCGCCCGAACAGGCCGGCCGGCTTGAACACCAGCACCAGCACCAGGATCGAGAAGATGATCACGTCGGTCCACGCGGTGGCGATGAACTGGCCGCCCATCGCCTCGATCAGGCCGATCAGCACGCCGCCCACCATCGCGCCCGGCACGTTGCCGATGCCGCCCAGCACCGCGGCGGTGAACGCGCGCAGGCCGGCGGTGAAGCCGATGATGAAGCTGGTGAAGTTGTAGTAGAGGCCGAAGATCAGCCCGCCGGCGCCGGCCAGCGCGGAGCCGAGGAAGAAGGCCATCATGATGACCTTGTCCACCTCGACGCCCATCATGCGCGCCGCCTCGGCGTCCTGCGCGGTGGCGCGCATCGCCTTGCCGATGCGGCTGCGCTGCACGAACATATACAAGTCCGCCATCAGCAGCAGCGCGATCGACCCAGATCAGCACGACGCGGAAGTCCAGCACCGCGCCGCCGATCTGCCAGCGGATCGCCGGCAGCGGGTTGGGGAAGTTCTTCGAAGTCCGCGCCGACCGTCAGCAGGATGATGTTGAACAGGATGTAGGACACGCCGATCGTGGTGATCATCGCCGCCGGCCCCTTCACGTTGCGCAAGGGACGCAGGCACAGTCGCTCGATCGCCACGCCGAGCGCGCCGGAGAACACCATGGTGACCACGAAAGCCGCCAGCAGCACGCCGACCAGCGGCAGGCCGGTCAGGATCACCTCCTGACCGGACAGCCCGAACGACTGCAGCACGAACAATGGCGATGAACGAGCCGACCATGAAGACGTTGAAGTGGGAGAAGTTGATCAGCTCCAGGATGCCGTAGACCAGGGTGAACCCGAGCGCGAGCAACGCATACATCGCGCCCAGGCTCAGCCCGTTGATCGTCTGCTGCAGCAGCAGATCGAAAGTGGTCATTACGCCGTGCCCGCGGCGTGGCGGCGCGCCATCATGCAAAGTCTCCCTGTTCGTATCATTGGCCGGCTTAAGCCGAAAGCAAGCGCCGTGCCTGTAGCACGATCCGGGATCCAGGACAGCATCGCCTGGACCCCGGCTATCGTTACGACTGCGGCGCCACGTCGATGTACTTGTACTGCGCCGACACGTCGGTCAGCGGCTTCGCCGTGTCCTTCTTGATCTGGAACACGCTGACGGTGCGGTCCGCCAGGTCGCCGTTGGCATCGAACGACACCGTGCCCTGGATCGTCGGCACCTTTGCCGTCTGGATCGCGTCGCGCACGTTCTCGCGCGTCACCGGCTTGCCGGAGGCCGCGACGCGCTTGACGGCATCGATGATCACCAGCGCCGCGTCATAGGCGGTGATCGTGTAGTCGTCCGGCGAGTCGTTGAAGCGTCCCTTGAAGGCGGCGATGAACTGCGCAGCCTTGGTGTCCTCGACCAGATGCGGCGCGGCGATCGTGGTATACCAGCCCTCCACCGCCGGGAAGCCGGCACCGCTCAGCAGGTCCGAACTGGTCATGCCGTCCGGACCGCCCTTGATGACGTTCGGAATGATGTCATAGGCCTGCTTGGCAAGCTTCACGCCGGCCTGCGTCACGCCGCCATAGTAGATCGCCTCCGGGTTCAGCGACTTGATCTTGGTGAGGATCGCCGTGTAGTCGGCCGCCTTCGGATCCAGCCGGTCGCGGCCGAGCACCTTGATCCCCTTGGCCTCGGCCTGCTTCTGGAACGCGTCGGCCACGCCAACGCCGAACGCGCCGCTGTCGTCCAGAACGTAGACCGACTTCACCTTCAGCTTCTCGGCGAAGAAGTTCGCCATGTTCGGGCCCTGGAAGGCATCGGTCGTCACGGTGCGGAAGTAGATCGGCTTGCCGGCCGGGCGATACTGCTCGGCGAACTTCGGGTTGGTGATGTCGGGATTGGTCGAGGATGGCGTGATCGTCGCCAGGCCGCCCTGGCTCAGGATCGGCGTCATCGCCTTGCCGGCGCCGCTCATCTGCGGGCCGATCGCCGCGACCACGTCCTTGTCGGCGACCATCTTGCGCGCGTTGGTCGCCGCCTGCGCCGGATCATACTGGCCGGCGGTGGCCGTGCCGTCATCCGTCACCAGCAATTCGAACTTGTAACCCGGGATGGCGCCGCCCTCGTTGGCCGCATCGAACGCCATGACGATGGCATTCTTGACGCGCCCGGCGCCCTGCGAATCGGCGCCGGTCAGCGACAGGTCGACGCCGATCTTGACCACCTTGTCGGCGGCGTGCGCCACGTCGACACCGGCGATCCCAATCGCAGCCATCGCCGTGGCGGCGAGCAGAGTTTGGCGTCTGGTCAGCATGTACTGGTCTCCCTGTGGTAAATCATGATTGCGGCGCGACGCCGATGTAATGGTACTGGTGCACCATGTCGTCGGCGGAGTAGTTAACATCCTTCTTGATCTGGAACACGCTGATCGTACGGTCCTGCAGGTCGCCATTGGCATCGAACGAGATCAGCCCCTGCATCGTCTTCACCTTGGCGGTCTGGATGTAGTCCCGCACGTTATCGCGGCTGATCTCCTTGTTGTCGGCAATCAGCCGCCTCATGGCGTCAGCGATCACCATAGCCGCGTCATAGGCAGTGATCGCGTAGTCCGACGGCACCGTATTGTACTTGGCCTGGTACTGCTTCATCCATGCTTCGGCCACCTTGTCCTCGGTGGTGTGCGGGGTGGCGATGGTGATGTACCAGCCGTCGGCGGCGGGAAAGCCTGCAGCGGACAGCATCTCGGCCGAGTACATACCGTCGCCGCCGCCTTTGATCACCTTTGGAATGATGTCATAGGACTGCTTCGCCAGCTTCACCCCGGCCTGGCTGACGCCGCCGTAGTACAGCGCATCCGGATTGAGCGCCTTGATCTTGGTGAGGATCGCCGTGTAGTCGGCCGCCTTCGGATCCAGCCGGTCGCGCCCAAGTATCTTGATGCCCTTCGCCTCGGCTTGCTGCCGGAACCCATCGGCGATGCCGACCCCATAGGCGCCCGAAATCATCCAGCACATACGCCGACTTCACCCCAAGTCGGTCCGCGAAGTAGTTGGCAAGGTTCGGTCCCTGGAACGCGTCCGTCGTCACGGTGCGGAAATAGATCGCCTTGCCCGCCGGCCGATACTGCTCGGCAAACCTGGGATTGGTGATGTCCGGATTGGTGGAACTCGGCGTGATTGTCGCCAGATCGCCCTGGCTCAGGATCGGCGCCATCGCCTTGCCGGCGCCGCTCATCATCGGTCCGATCGCCGCCACCACATCCGTATCGGACACCATCTTGCGCGCGTTGGTCGCGGCCTGCGCCGGATCGTACTGGCCTGCCGTCGCGGTGCCGTCGTCCAGAATCAGGGGTTCGACCCGGTAGCCCGGAATCAAGCGCTTGGTGTTGATCTCCTCGAACGCCATGAGCGCGCCGTTCTTGATCCGTGCCGCAGATTCCGCATCGGCGCCCGTCAGCGACAGATCGAGGCCCACCTTGATCACCTGGTCGGCGGACTCCGCCGAGGCCCCCGCCAACACGACGGCGACGGTGGTAGCGACAAGCTGCGCGGCAGCCCGGCGTGTCAGCAAGCCTCTATTCCCCTCATGACTGGCTCGTGCGCGCCATGATTAGGCGGATCGTGGCCGTTGGTCACGCAACATTAATCTGCCAGAGCGTTGCGCCGGCGGCTAGCGCCGGAGCCGCAGATCGACACCCCGGGCCAGCCAGCCAGCCTCGATCGCGTCCAGATCGATGAAGCCCGCCGGATTGGCCCGCGACGGCTGGGCACCGAGGCCGGGCGCCCGCTCGACCCGCCAAATGCCGAGCAGCCGGCGCAGTTCTGGCAGAGGCTCGGGGCTGTCGTCCACCCGCAGGTTGAGGTCCGAAAAATCCTCGGTGGTGGTCAGCACCATGGCGGCCGACTGCCGGCCGCGCCGGTCGCCGCCTGCCGCCTCGCCCGCCTCCATCGCCACCATCAGCCGCTCGGGCACATCGAGCCCCGGATTCGCTTGCCAGGCGGCCAGCGTCGCGGCGATGGTGGGCTCGCCCGCCAGCATGTTGCCGGCGACGCTGATCCCTGGCGCCGCGAGGCTGCCGCACCATTCGACGCAGTTCTGCCCGGTCCAGGCCGCGGCGTGGCCGTGCCGATCGACCGCGTGCACCTGCCGAAGGCCGCGCCCTGCATCACCGATTAGCGCGCCCTCGATCGCCGCATCCGGCGGCAGCCCACGCGCCATCGCGTCCAGGATGGCGGGGCCGAGATAGCGGTTGGTGAACGACTGCGTGGACACCGCGCCGACGCCCGAGCGGACGAACGGGCAGGACGCCCCCACCGCGAACGCCTTGGTCGCCACCGCGACGGCAAACGCCCCGGTCGCAGGATCATGGGTAACAATGGACCAGGTCATCCCGCTTCCCTTGTCATAGACATGAGTGCTGTCATTGCGAGAAGCGCAGCGACGAAGCAAGCTCGGTCATCCGTTCGCTACATGGAGCGATATTGCCTCGTCGCTCGCCCCCGCAATGACAACGTCAGCATGACTCGCACATGAACGATACTGGGCACTACCGCAGCTTCTGATCCAGCGCATCCCGCAGCCCATCGCCCAGCAGATTGAATGCCAGCACCGTGACGAAGATCGCCAGCCCCGGGAACACAGTGATCTGGTCCGCCACCCCGAGATAACTCCGACCCTCCGCCAGCATCGTCCCCCATTCGGGGCTCGGCGGTGGCGCACCCAATCCTATGAAGCTCAGCGCCGCCGCAGTCAGGATCGACGTGCCCACCCGCAGCGAGCAGTAGACGATCACACTCGGCAGCGTCCCCGGCAGGATATGGCGCAGCATCAGCATCGGCGCACGCACACCGATACTGCGCGCCGCCTGCACATACAGCGTCTGCCTCAGCGCGAGCGTACTGCCCCTCACCAGCCGCGCGAATACCGGCACGCTGAATACCGCGATGGCGTAGATGACATTGTCAATACCAGGCCCCAGCAGCGCCACCACACCGATCGCCAGCAGGATGCCGGGAAACGCCAGCAGCACATCCATCAGCCGCATGATCAGGCTGTCCCACAGCCCGCCGAAGAACCCGCTGACCAGGCCGAGTGCCACGCCGACCAGCCCGCCCAACGCCACCGACACGAAGCCCACCGTCAGCGAGATGCGCCCGCCCCACAGAATGCGGCTGAATATGTCGCGGCCGAACGTGTCAGTGCCGCAGAGGTGCTGCCACGACGGCCCCGCCAGCACGTTGTCGTAGTCGGGCGTCATCGGCCCATAGGGCGCGATCCACGGCGCAGCAACCGCCGCCACGATCAGCAGCAGCAGCACGCAGCCCGACACGACCGCGACTCGCTTGCGCCGGAAACGCCGCCAGAACTCTGCCGACGGTGAACGCAGCCCCGGCGCGGCAAGCGCAACTTCGCTCATCGCAGCCGGATCTCCGGGTTGACCACGCCGTACAGCAGATCGACCAGCAGGTTGATCAGCACGAACTCGAACGAGAACAGCAGGATCTCCGCCTGGATCACCGGGTAGTCGCGGTACGAGACGCTGTCGACCAAAAGCCGCCCCAACCCCGGCCAGGCAAACACCGTCTCCACCACGATCGCGCCGCCGAGCAAAAAACCGAACTGCAGACCGGTCAGCGTGATCACCGGTATCAGCGCATTGCGCAGCGTGTGCTTCCACACTACCGATCGTTCCGGCACGCCCTTCGCGCGCGCGGTGCGCACGTAATCCTCAGCGGCGATCTCGACGAATGCCGATCGCGTGAAGCGCGCCATGACTGCAGCGACGCCGGTGCCCAGCGTGAATGCGGGCAGCACGAAGTTCTGCCAGGTTCCGTAACCGCCGGTGGGCAGCCAGCCCAGCCGGACGGAGAATAAATCGATCAGCAGCAGCCCAAGCCAGAAGCTCGGAAACGAGATGCCGGAGATCGCCAGGACCATCGACACCTGATCCTGCCACCGTCCGCGCTTCACACCCGACAGCACGCCGATACCGACACCGACGATGATCGACCACAGCATGGCGAACACGGTCAACAGCAGCGTCGGCATGAAGCGCTCGCCGATCAACTCCGCCACCGTCTGATGCGTCTTGATCGAGCGACCGAACTGAAACTGTACCGTCTGACCCAGGTACCGGAGATATTGCACGATCAGCGGCCGATCGAGGCCCATGTCCGCACGCACCGCCGCAATGTCCTGCGGGGTCGCGTCAGGACCAGCGACCAGCCGCGCCGGATCGCCCGGCAGCAGATGCACGAACAGAAAGACGAACGCACTGACGGCGAGCAGCACCGGAATGGTACCGCCCAGCCGGCGGATCAGGTAGTCGAGCACGCACCCTCGCGCAATTCAGACCCGCGAGCGATATAGCGATGTCCGGTCGCGTTGACACCTGCTGCAATGTTGGCCGCGCCGACAGACCTAGCCGTCAACGTCCTGTCCGAGCGCCAGCCGCCCGCTGTAATCGCGCTGCATCCGTGCCTGCGGTCGATGATACCGTGCGCCCTGGATGTCGCGGAACAGCCGCTCCACGCCTTCGGCGCGGTAGAATGCGCCGCCGCCCAATGCCTCCATGGCGATGTCGGCGACACGCAGAACACTGCGGCCGACAAGCGTCCGGCCGATGAAGATCCGGTTGGTCGTCTCGGGGCATGGCTCCAGCGTAAGCGCCGCTTCCACCATGTCGCGATGGGCGATCCGGGCCGACGCGAGATCGAGCTCCATCTCACCCACCATGTCGCACACGCCACTCTTGTCACCTCGCTTCGCCGCCATGGCCACCACGCGGTCGCGCATAACCTCGGCCACACCGAGATAACAGCCGAAGACGAGCGGCAGCGCGATCATCTGCGCCAGATGGAGCGCCGTAACCCACTTGCCGGCGGGACGCCGCACCGAGATCGCCGCTTCCGGCACAAATACATCCTCGATGACAACGTCGTGCGATCCCGTGCCGCGCATCCCCAGCGTGCGCCAGTTGTCTTGGACCGTCACACCTTGTGCCCGGAGCGGGAGCGCGAAATGCAACACGACAGGGGCTGGTTCGGACGCTGCATCGATTGCCGTGGTCATCAGCAGATCGCCGGTCGGGCTTCCGCTGGCAAAGATCTTCCTGCCACTGATGCGCCAGCCATCTGCGACACGCACGGCGACACCGGAACTATCCAGCCAGTCCGAGGCACCGCTCGTCACCAGTTGAAGCCGTTCGTCAGCGACGCGCCGCAGGAAGCTCTCGACCGGACCCGGATCGCGCCGCCAGCGCCAGACAAGCGTCGCGAGTGGATGCATGTGCATCGACAAGCGTAAGCGCAGTCGAACCGCAGTAGCGTCCCAGCACACGCAGCATCTCGCAAAGCTCAGGATAGGTTGCGCCGTCACCGCCCAACTCGACCGGCACGCCGGCCGCAAACACCCCTCTCTCCTTGAGTTCCGAAAAATTCGCTGCGACATAGGCGTCGCTGACGTCACCTTGAACCGCCCGTTCGGCGAAGGCAGGGCCGAGCTCATGCATTAATGCGACCCAGTACGCCAGTCGAACCTGCGCGTGCTGTTCCATGGCGCAATCTCCCTGCTGCCTTCAATCCGGTGGCGCTTACCAGTTCAACTGCAGTCCGAGCTCTCCCAAGACCTCTTGGCGCAACGCCGCGAAACGCGGACTGCCACGATGCCGCGGATAGGGCAGATCGACCACAATCTCAGACAGAACACGCGCGGGCCGCTCGCTCAGCACAAGCACGCGCTCGGCCAGGAACAGCGCCTCCTCGACATCGTGTGTCACCAGGAACGCCGTGAAACGCTCCCGCTGCCACAGTGCCATCAACTCGGTCTGCATGGCGATGCGCGTCAGGCTGTCCAGATTGGCGAGCGGCTCGTCCATCAGCATGACCGCCGGCTCGTTCACCAGAGCACGCGCCAGAGCAGCACGCTGCGCCATGCCGCCCGAGAGCTGATGCGGATACGCCCGATCGAAACCCTCAAGCCCCACCTGCCGGAGCGCATCATCGACGCGCCCGCCCTGGGTGCGCAGAAGACCGCGGGCCTCGAGACCGAGTGCCACGTTCTGCCGCACGGTTCGCCACGGATACAGTGTCGGATCCTGAAACACCAGGATGCGCGAGGGGCCCGGAGCCTCGATCTCCTCCCCACCCATGAAGATGCGTCCCGAATGCGGCCGCTCCAGTCCGGCAATCAGGCGGAGCAAGGTAGACTTGCCGCAGCCACTCGGCCCTAACAGTGCCACGAATTCGCCGGGTCCGACCGCAAGATCGATCGCATCGAGCACGGCCAGCGGCTGCCCATGAAGATCGAACTGATGGTTGACCATGGTAAGCCTGACCGGCGCGCCACGCACTCCGGCGGCACTACCATCGCAGCAGACCCTTCTGCCAGGACAGCAGCCGATCGCGCATGCGGAACAGCAGCGTGATCAGGCCGCTGCACATCAGCGCCATCACGATCAGTGCCGCATACATGTTGGAATAGGCGGCCCAGCCCTGTGCCCAGCTCAGGTACCAGCCCAGTCCCGACTTCACGCCCATCATCTCCGCCACGACGAGCACCGCGAATGATCCGCCAAGGCCCATGAACAGCCCGACAAACACCGACGGCATCGCCGCCGGGATGGCGACCTTGAGGATCAGAAAGCCCGGGCGTGCGCCAAGCGTTCGTGCCACGTCGTAATAGGCGGCGTTGACACTCGCCACACCGGACCAGGTCAACACGGTGACGGGAAACCCGGTCGCCAGGGCGATGAGAAAAACCCCGGCGCTCCAGCTCGATGGGAATACAAAGAACGCCAGCGGCAGCCAGGCGGTGGCCGGCAGTGGTCCGACGAAGCGGATCAGCGGATGCATCCAGTAACCGACGGCGCGCGACCATCCCATCGCCACACCGCTGATGAATCCGAGCACCGCGCCCACCACGTAGCCCGTGACAAGCAGCATGAGCGAGTGGGCGGTACTATCGGCAAGGCGCGGCCAATCGTCGGTGTAGACCTCCAGCAACGACTGCGGCGCCGCAAAAAAGGGACGCGGCAGCAGATTGAGCTTCGCGCTCGCCAACTCCCACAGCCCGAACAGCAGTCCGAGTGCGACCAGCCATGGACCGGTTCGGAACAGCCTTGGCAGATCGACGTGGCCGCTGGCGATCGTTGCGCCCAACAGCAGGACCCCGATTGTCGCCATGCAACCGGCAAACTGGGTCGTCGGTCCCACTTCGCCGGTGTCGGGCCATCGCTCGGTCAATACTGCGCCCGCCAGCCAAACCACCGCCGCCAGGGCACCGCACCACCAGATCCGGCGGTAAATCGGATGGCCTATTGCAACGGTGGCCTGATTGTCTGCGACCTGTATGACCTGCGTCGGCGCCTTCACGTGGCGAGGACGTCCACACAGACACGGTCAGCGAACTGCGCCGGATCGGTGCCCGGCCGGAACACCCCGGCCTGCTTCAGCTCCTGCACGTAGAGCACGATCTCCTGCTTCAGCGCGCCGTTCACCGGATGGTGGTGGTGGGTGTGGGTGCGCAGCATCGCGGCCACCTGCTCCGCATTTCCAACCTTGCTGTAGCCGGCGAACACAGCGCCCGCAGCGTCTGAGTTGTCGGCCACCCATTCCTGCGCTTCCATGATCGCAGCGGTGAGCGCAGCGGCGACCGGACGCTCGTCGCGAACCAGGCCAGCACGGATTCCTAATACACAGCACGCACGGTTGGCGAAATCGCCGGCAAGATTGTTCGTCACCTCAACCAGATTGTCGCGGTCGCGGACGATCGACGCGATCGGATCGTTACTCGAGAATGCCTGGATCTCTCCCTTCTGCAATGCGACGCCGAGCAGGTCGGCGGGGTAGACGCGCCAATCTATGTCTTTGAGCGGGTCGAGACCGTTCTTGGCCGCCAGGATCGATACGAAATTCCTGTCCGGGCTCGCCATGTTGAATGTCCCGACCGCCTTGCCCTTCAATCCGGCAATGTCGGTTATACCGGACTGCTGGTTGGTGAGCACGCGGATGCACCCGCCATGCAGCGCCGCGGTCAGCTTCACATCGAAGCCCTGCTCCAGCGGCTTCAGCCAGCCCAGCGCCATGCCGACGCCGGCATCGGCCTTGCCGCTCGCGAGCAGCTCCAGCAACTGATCGCTCGCACCCGAAAAGTTAATCCTCTCGACCTTGAGATTGTGCCGCGCGAAATAGCCGTGCAGATCGGCGGTCGCGATTCCTGTGTGGCAGACCGAATTCGCATTCCAGCAGAGCCTGATTTCGCGCGGCGTGGGCCCGGGAACAACTGCCTCCGCTGCCGCACGACAAATCGGGGGATTGCTCAACGCACCGAACGTGGATGATCGACCCGAGCGCCAGGAGGCCGGCGCCATCGCCCCAAGCGGAACCGCAAGGCCTGCCGCAGTGAACCCAAGGAATGCACGACGTCCAGGATTCGCTGCCGGCCGAGCGTGATGGATCTTGTCCATGGTGACTCCCCCTATGCTTCTTGACGCAGCCAGTGGCTGAGTGTTGGCAACGCTAGCCCAGGCGATGCCGGCAATACTAGTAGTAAAACTGGACCGGAAAGTGCATCGTGCTACCTTCGCGTTTAGAACGGTCGCGGAGAGAATCGATGCGAAAGGGCTATGGTCAGTTCTGCCCGGTCGCCAAGGCGGCAGAGGTCCTGGCTGAGCGTTGGACGCCGCTCGTCATGCGGGAGTTGCTCGAAGGCAGCAAGCATTTCAACGACCTGCACCGCGGCGTGCCGCTGATGTCTCGATCTCTGCTGAGCCTGCGGCTGAAGCAGCTCGAGGCGGTCGGTGCCATCGAACGCAAGTCGGGCCAGCGCGGCTGGGAGTATCATTTGACCTCTGCCGGCAAAGAGATCGACCCGATCATCCAATCGCTCGGCGCGTGGGGCCAGCGGTGGTATCGCTCCAATTTTGGCCCCGAGGATCTCGATGTCGGACGGCTCATGTGGGCACTGCGTCTTACGGTCAGGCCCGAGCATTTCCCGCCACGGCGCATCACCGTCCAGTTCGACTATTCCGACGTGCCAGAGAACAAGCGCCGTTGGTGGGTGGTCAGCGATCGGTCGGACATCGACATATGTCCGTTGAATCCAGGATTTGAACCCGATTTGTATGTGGCGACCGATCTGCAGACCATAACACGACTGGTGATGGGCGACCTGTCGTACAAGGCCGCGATAGCGGCCGGTGCCATCGAGCTCGACGGCAAACCCGAATTGCGGCGCAATTTCGATGCGTGGCTAGGGCGGAGCCACTTCGCACACATCGAGGATGCGCGGCAGCCGGCGCGCACAAAGCAGAAAATGGCAGCCGCTGAATAATGGCGTTTCCGCGCGTCAGTCCAGCGAAGCATCCGCCGTCAGATGGAATTGCTGATCCGGCCGCATGAACGCCCCATGCAGGTTCTTCGAATAAGCCGCCAGATTGTGATCCACACTCAAAAAGATCCAAGGCGCATCCTGCCACACCTGCGCCTGTGCCTTGGCATACGCCGTCGCGCGCTTGCTCGGATCGACCGTCGCCAACCCTTCCTCGATCGCCGCATCCGTCACCGGGTTGCTGTACCAGGCCAGGTTCGCCAGCACCGGCGGGAACGACTTGGTGTACAGCATCGGCCGCATGCCCCAGTCCGCATCTCCGGTCGAAGACGACCAGCCCGCGTACAGCATGACGATGGTCGCATCCTCCGGGCCCTTCACGTTGAATTCCTTCGCCGTCAGCACGCCGGCCTCCAGCGGTTCCACATTGACCTTAACCCCCACGACGGCAAGCTGCTGCTGAATGAACTGCATGCCACGCTGCGCCAGCGTATCGACGGCGCCGGTCAGTGTTGACTCAAATCCGTTCGGATAACCCGCCTCAGCCAGCAACGCCTTGGCCTTCGCCGGATCGTACGGGATAGCTGCCCTGCCTCTCGTAAAACCCAAGCAACGGCGGCATCGGTGAATCCATCGGATCCGCGTGGCCGTTGAACACCACCTTGATGAACGCCTGCTTGTCCACCGCATAGTTCAGCGCCAGCCGCACACGCGGATCGCTGAACGGCTTGCGCATGTTCTCCAGCGCAATATAGCGCCCCAGGATCGAAGGCTCGTCGAACACCGTTATCGTCGGGCTGTTCTTCAGCGACGCGATCAGCTCGGGCGGCACCGGGTAGATGAACTGCGCCTCACCGGCCTGCAGCATGGCGATCCGCGCGCCGTTCTCCGGCACGCTGCGATAGGTGATTGTGTCGATCTTCGGCAGCCCCGCCTTCCAGTAGTGCTCGTTCTTCTTCATTTTCAGCGTATCGGCACTCCAGCTCACGAACTCGTACGGCCCGGTGCCCGACGGATGCCGTGTCACCTCCTTGCCGTACTGCTGCACCGACTTCGGCGACACGATCAGCGCGCCCGGATGCGCGATGTCGTTGACAAAGGCGCCGAACGGATACTTCAGCACAACGCGCACCGTGTAATCGTCCACCACGTCCGTGTGAGCGATCATCACGAACAGACTTTGCCGCTTCAGGTGATTCTCCGGATTGCCGGCACGGTCGAAGCTGAACTTCACCGCCGCGGCATCGAACGGCGTGCCGTCCTGAAACGTCACGCCCTTGCGCAGATGAAAGACGAACTCCTTCGCGTCCTCGCTCGCCTCGTAACTCTCCGCAAGTTGCGGCCGCAGCTTCATATGCTCGTCCAGCATATAAAGCCCCTCGAACATCAAGCGCGCGGCGGATTGCGACAGGTTGTCGTTCAGATCTGCCGGATCGAGACCCGTAAGATTGGCCGGCACTCCCACTACCAGATCCTTGGCAGCGAATGCGGCACCAGGCAAAGCAAACATCAGCATGCCGGCAAACAACATGCTCAGCTTTGAACGTATCACGGGATCGTTCCTCTCGTTCAATACAGACCGCCAACCCGGTGTCGCGCGACGAAGTGATCCTCCCCGACACGCACCAGTGGCGCCACGATGGGCGGATCGTCGGGGCGACGCAACGGGCTGGGCACCTCGCTGTCGTCAAGTTCAACCGAGTGATCGCGCCGGCTCGGATCGGGGACCGGCACCGCGGCAAGCAGTCGCCGCGTATAAGGATGCTGCGGATCGCCGAACACCGCCTGGCGCGGTCCGATCTC
Organism: uncultured Alphaproteobacteria bacterium; assembly: GCA_963776505.1. GTDB lineage: Bacteria > Pseudomonadota > Alphaproteobacteria > Acetobacterales > Acetobacteraceae > JAMXLO01. Next base: position 52,874 of record CAVZNH010000052.1, on the reverse strand, counting down.
GACAATCTGCCCGAGATACATCACCGCGACGCGATGACTGACACGCTCCACCACCGCCATGTCATGCGAGATGAACAGATACGCCACGCCCAACCGTGCCTGCAGCTCCATCAGCAGGTTCACCACCTGCGCGCGGATCGAAACATCCAGCGCCGCCACCGCCTCGTCCGCAATGATCAAACTCGGCTCCGAGGCGAGCGCACGCGCGATGCAGCAGCGCTGCCGTTGCCCACCCGACAGCTCGTGGGGATAGCGCCGCGCATGCTCGGGCAGCAGTCCGACCAGCCGCAGCAGTTCATGCACGCGCCGCTCCACCGCGGCGCCGGTGAGCAGCCGATGCGTGCGGATCGGCTCGGCAATCGAAAAACCTATCGTCAGCCGCGGATCCAGCGAGGCAAACGGGTCCTGAAACACATACTGCACCCCGCGCCGCAACCGTGCCTCGCGAGCACGGTCGAGCCGTGTGACGTCCTCGCCGTTCAGCCTGATCTCGCCGGCCTCAAAATGCTCCAGCCGGATAATGCTGCGTCCGGTGGTGGACTTGCCGCAGCCCGAATTCACCCACCAGCGCAAGCGTTTCGCCGTGACGCACCCGTCAATGTCACCTGCTCGACGGCATGGATCTGCGCCGTCAGGCGGAAACGCCGCCGGATATCGAACCGCGTGGTAAGACCCTGCACGTCAAGCACCGGCGGCAGGTCCGATCGCACCGTGTCCTGTGGCTGTAGCGCATTTCCCTCTTCCGGAAACGGCGCCGGCAGCGCCTCGCCGGCAAGGCTCCCGAGGATCGGCACCGCATTCAGCAGCGTACGTGTATACGGATGTCGTGGCGCCGCGAAAATGCGGACCGCATCGCCTTCCTCCACCTTGACCCCGTCGCGCATCACCAGCACGCGATCCGCCATCTCCGCCACCACGCCCATGTCGTGCGTGATGAAGATCAGCCCCATGCCATACTCGCGTTGCAGCATGCGCAGCAGACGCAGCACCTGCGCCTGCACCGTGACGTCCAGCGCAGTGGTCGGTTCGTCGGCGATCAGCAGACGCGGCCGACAGGACAGCGCCATTGCGATCATCACCCGCTGCCGCATTCCGCCCGAGAGCTGGAACGGATAGTGGCGCAACTGCCGCGCCGCTTCCGGTATGCGCACGTGCTCCAACAGCCGTCGCGCCTCTTCCAGCGCCGCACCACGCCCAAGCCCCTGGTGCAGCATGACCGCCTCGGCGATCTGGTCGCCAACGCGCAGCACCGGATTGAGGCTGCTCATCGGCTCCTGGAAAACCATCGCCATTTCCGGCCCGCGCATCCGCCGCATCGTCTCTGCAGACTCGCGCGACAAGATCACGCTGCTGACCTGTGCGATCGGTGAACAGGATCTGTCCGGCGGTGATCCGCCCACCGGTATGGTCGATCAGCCGCGTGATGGAGAGCGCCGTCACCGACTTGCCGGAACCCGACTCCCCCACGATCGCCAGCGTCTCACCCTCGGCAACGTGCAGGTCCAATTCGCGCACCACGGTCGCAACGCCGTGATCGCTGGCAAACCCGACGCTCAGGCCCCGGACATCGAGCAGCTTCAGGCTCTGCGACAGCGGCGCATTCCCCTGCGAGGTGATTCCGCATTGAAGCCCGCCATCCGCGACGCAGGCAAGCGAGATGCCCTAAGTCTAAGTTAAGGGCTTGCTGGGCTATGAGTTAATCGACTTGGGCACGGGCCGTGCGCCTTCGTCATGGTGGGGCTTGGCCCCACCATCCACGTCTTGTCGACTGCACCAGAGCAAAGACGTGGTCGGCTGGCCTGCGCCGATCTTAACAACGGGGACGCTAAGCCGCCGCACGAAACGTGAGATTGATCCTGCACCGGCCGGTCACCGGATGCACCCCGTCCTCAAGCGCCTCGACGCCGTGAAATGCCAGGCGCGTCGCCCCACCCCACACCACAACGTCGCCATGCTCGAGCCGAATGCGGCGCGGCCGGTCGTTGCGTCGCAAACCACCGAACAGGAACACCGCCGGAAGCCCCAGCGACACGGAAACGATCGGCTCACCCAGTCTCCGCTCGTCGCGATCCTGATGCAGTGAAAGACGCGCGCCAGGTTCATAGCGATTGATCAGGCAGGCATCCGGCGCGAAGCGCGCATAGCCTGCCTCCATTGCTGCCTCGCCGCGATGGAGCGGAACAGGGCCGGCATCTCGGGCCATGGCTCGCCGCTGAGCGGATCGGCACGCTGATAGCGATAGCCGCTCCTGTCCGACACCCACCCAAGCTCGCCGCAGTTGGTCATCGCGACCGACATGGTGTAGCCGCCCGGCGTGGTCAGATGACGAAACGGCGCGGCCGCACTGATCCGTTCCACCGCGCACAGCAGCTCGCTGCCATGCGCGGCGGCAAATCCGCGCAGCACGACCGCGCCGTCGCCGATCGGCTCCCTGGTGCGGCGGACCGGCAATTCACTCAGCAGATCCTGCATTCAATGGCCCCGTCAGACACGGTCGACCCGGGCCGCATAGCAGCCTGGCGCTGCAAAGTGAACGTGCAGATAAGCCGCATCAGGCTTCGCCAGCAGACGCTCGATCGCCGCGTTCAGCGTCGCGACCATCGACCAGCTCCCACCCGACCATCATCGCGTCCGCGTCGAACGCGCGCACCGCCAGCGAGCGCTTGCGCAGTTGCTCCGGGATCTGGTCGATCGCATCGAACTGCTCCTCGCCCTTGCGGACGTAGATGGCGAAGCGCATGCGATATGGCGAGTCCACCGGATGGTGCTCGTGGTTGACCAGCACCAGCTCATCGCCCGGCTCGAATCGGTCAGGCTGATGCGGCACGGATAGTTGCCATCGGAAATCCGGCGCACAGCGCCGCGCGCCTTCAGCTCCTCATCGGACAGCGTGAAGAGATCGGCAAACGGTTCGGCCGAAAGTCCGCGGATACGAAAGCTCATGTCGGTGCCTCCAATATGTGACACCGGGCAAATAGTATCCTGCGAGCGGCGGCACCCTCCGCTCCTTGCGCCGGCACACAACTAGCTGAGAGCCAATAAGAATATTCTCCGTGGCCTCCGTGCGTCCTCCCTGCTTCTCCGTGTTAAAAATTCTTGCGTGCCGCACGGAGCCCGCGATCAGACCGTCGCGAGAGCCCCACCGCAGAGGATTGCCTTTCGTCCAGCGATGCCCTAATGTCCGCCCATGTTCTGTGGCCTGCGCATCGCTTGTCGGACTGCCCGCGCTGTTGCGCGTGGCGGCGCATGCCTGTTGGCCATTGGCCTCCTCCTTCGACTTAGCCGCCCCTGAGCGCTCCGCCGGGTCGTTGAACGCCGGCTTCGCTCAGGGGGACCCCTGAGGCTAATGTCGTGCAATCAGTCCAAGGACCCGACCAAATGAGCATCGAACATCCCAGCTTCGGCAAGCTGGAAGACGACCGCATCATCATCTTCGACACCACGCTGCGCGACGGCGAGCAGTCGCCCGGCTTCTCGATGAACATCAACGAGAAGATCCGCATGGCCGAGGCGCTCACCGAGCTGGGCGTCGACGTGCTGGAGGCCGGCTTCGCCATCGCCTCGCCTGGCGATTTCGAAAGCGTCAAGGCAATCTCCGAAAGCATCGGCCAGCGCGACGACACCCCGGTGATCGCCAGCCTGGCACGCGCCGGCAATATGGACGTGCTGCGCGCAGCCGAGGCACTTCGGACGGCGAAGCGCCGGCGCATCCACATCGTCATTGCCACCAGCGCGCTGCACATGAAGTACAAGCTGCGGATGGAGCCCGACGAGGTGATCGCCGCAACCGTCGATTCCGTCACGCTGGCACGCCAGCATGCCGATGACGTGGAGTGGTCGGCCGAGGACGCGACACGCAGCGACATCGACTTCCTCTGCCGCTGTGCGGAGGCCGCCATCCGCGCGGGAGCCACCACGATCAACCTGCCCGACACCGTCGGCTATGCGCTGCCCGAGGACATGGAGCGCATGTTCACCGCGGTGCGCGAGCGCGTGCCGGGCATCGAGAAGGTGATCCTGTCCACCCACAACCACAACGATCTGGGCCTCGGCGTCGCCAACACCCTGGCGGCCATCCGCGCCGGCGCACGCCAGGTAGAGACCACTATCAACGGCATCGGCGAGCGCGCGGGCAATGCGAGCCTGGAAGAGATCGTGATGGCGATCCGCACCCGGCAGGACGCCATTCCGCGCAGCAACCATATCCAGACCACCAATCTGCTGCGCGTTTCGAAGCTGCTCGCCGCCATCACCGGGTTCGACGTGCAGCCGAACAAGGCGATCGTCGGGCGCAACGCCTTCGCGCACGAGGCGGGCATCCATCAGGACGGTGTGCTGAAACACGCCGGCACCTACGAGATCATGACCCCCGAGAGCGTCGGCTGGGCAAAGAACAGCCTGGTGCTCGGCAAGCACTCCGGCCGTGCCGCGTTCCGCGACAAGCTGAAGACGCTGGGCTACCAGATCGGCGACAACCAGCTCAACGACGCGTTCCGCCGCTTCAAGGATCTTGCCGACCGCAAGAAGGTGGTGTTCGACGACGACATCGTCGCTCTGGTCGACGACGAGGTGATGCGCGACCACGAGCGCATCCGGTTCGTGTCGCTTGACCTGCACGCCGGTTCGAAGAGCCCGCCGCGGGCCGAAATGGAGCTTGAGGTGGATGGCGTGGTGAAGTCCGCCACCGCGAGCGGCGATGGCCCGGTGGATGCGACCTTCAAGGCGATCCAGCAGATCTTCCCGCACACCGCGAACCTAGTGCTGTTCTCGGTCGGCGCGGTGACCGAGGGCACCGACGCGCAGGCCAAGACCACGGTGCGTCTCGAGGAGAACGGCAAGATGGTCGACGGCCAGGGCGCGGATACCGATACCATCGTCGCCTCGGCGCGCGCCTACGTGCACGCGCTCAACAAGCTGCTGGTGAAGCGGGTACGCACTGAGCCGCAGGCGCTGTCAGCCTGATGCCATTGTCATCGCGAGGAGCGCAGCGACGCGGCAATCTCGTTTGTGAGTACGCGGGACTCGCTCCAACGCCAGCGGCCTCTAGTTGTAGTTGAAGTACCGCCCGTTGGACGGCATCGGCCCAATACTGGGCCCATAATACCCGCCGCCCTGATCCGGGATGCCGGGGCTCGTGATCGTGCTGTCGTCGCTGGCCGGAGCCAGCGACGGCGGGGCGCCCGGCCCGGTAATGCCCAGCGACGCCGGCGAGTCACCGCAGCCCGCTAACCCGAGTACCGCGAGCAGGATGAGAGTGCGCATCATGGTTCCCCCGGACGCTTGTGCTGGGTGTTCTGTGGTGGTGGTGGCGGCGGAGTATGCACGACCGGGGGCGGCGCACGAAACTGCGGCGTCGGATTCGGCGCGACATGAACCACCGGTGGCGGTGGTGCCGCATGCACGACGACCGGCGGCGGTGGCGTATGCACGACCGGGGGCGGAGGTGGAGCATGTACGACCACCGGTGGCGACGGTGGCGTATGCACCACCACAGGAGGTGCTGTCTGCCCCACCGGAGGAGGCGGCATGGTATGCCTCAGCGGCACATGGACATCACCCGGCGGTGCCGCCTGCTGGAATGTCGCCGCGGGCGGCACGTGCGTGATGGTACCCGGCGGGATGCCGCCACCTCGATTGATCACGGGTGGCTCGTGAACGATGGCTCCAGGGGACACGGCAGCCGGTGCACGGTTGATCGTTGGTGGCTCCCATCTGCCCCGGCGCCGGCGGCGTGCGCAGTCCGGGTGCGGCGATGAAGGGATGTACCCCGGCGGCGGCCGGCACGGCGCCCGGCGGTGTCGGATTGTGCAATGTCGGCAGCCCAGGGCGACCGGTCACCGCCCCCGCGGCGAACCCGGTCGCGACGGCCGGCGTGCCACGGAAAACCGGACCCGGCGAGATCGGACGCAGACCCGCCGTCGGCGGCGGCATGTTCAGTTGCCGCGCGACCGCCGGTGTCACCCCCACCGTGGTCGACGTCGGCCGCAGCGGCTGCGCGCCGATAACCGGCCTCACCTGCGCAAGCTGAGCCGGATCCAGATGCTGGAAGAACCCCGGCCACCGGACGCGACGCGGTCATCGCACTCGTCGGCACGACGGTGGTGGCGCGACGATTGACGAAGTTGTTGAAGCTGACGTTGCGATTGATCGTGTTGAAGTTGGCCACGTGCGTGACGTTGACCTGCCGGAAGTAGCGGTCGCTCGCCCGGTACCACGGGTGATAAGCCTCGTGCGGACCGAGCGGACACCAGCCGATCCGTCCCGCGGCCAGCGCGGCGCCGATGCCGACACCCACCACCGCCCCCACGCCGAGGAACGTCACCAGCGCCGGTGCGTAGACCGGCGCGGCCACTGCACCGCCCGGCACCCAGGCCCAGCGCCCACCAACGTCAGCCCAGCGGCCGTAGTGAAACGGCGCGAAGCCCCAGGGCTCGTTGTCCACCCAGGTCCAGCCCCAGGGTGCCACGTAGTCCCAGCTCCCCTCGCGGTAGGGAACCCAGTCCGGCGCGACCTGCGGATACCAGACCTGTCCGTATTCCGTGCTCTCGGACCATGACCCGTACCGCGCGAGGTCATCGCCACCGGGCATCGCTGCAACCGCGGCAGGCGGCGCGGCGCCCTGCGGCTGCGGTGGCCGCTCGCTGTCCAGCGTGGCGGTGAGGAACGCGTCGCGCTGGGCAGGTCCGACCTCGCCGTGGAATGTGTCCGTGCCGGAGATGCTCGCCGTCTGATCAGGCGCCGACATCGAGCGAAACGCCCGGGCCCTCGATCCGGGCGGAGCCTTCGACCACCGTGACCGTGCTCGGGTTCTGAGTGTCACCGGCCACGACGCCATAGCGGCCCGGCGCGGTGAAGCTGATCAACCCGCGCGGCGTCTGCACAGCATAGCTCTCGTCCTGCGTCGCCGTTTGCACGTTCGAGGTACAGCTCGCCCTGCGGAGCGGTGGCCTGGAATGCGCTGTTGGTCAGGCTTCCGATGTCCAGCTCGGTGCCGGGCGCCATAGCAATGCGGCTGGCGGAAACCTCGATCACCGCGTGCGCGTTTGGTTCGGTCCAGAACGCGTCACCCTGCGTGACCGGATAATTCAGCGTCGCCGCGCTCCACTGCTGGTCGTCCGGCGGATGGAATGACACCGTGCCGCTGAGCTGGGCGAGCCGGCCGACGCGAGCGGGCGGATCACCACTCTGCGGTTGGTCCGGCACGCCAGCCTGCGGCGGTGGCGGCGGCGCGCCCTGCGCCAGCACCGGCTGCGGCAACGCCAGCGCAAACACCATAGCGGTGATCGCGACGGTCGCAGTCAGGCGGAATGGACGATTCTGCGTACGCATGCGTGCAGTTCCTCCAAGACGGACTCGGTGTCCGCACCGCTATCCACGCCCAAGATGGCGAAATGACGACCGACACTGCAACGATAACGTGTGTCGCAGCGAGCAGCGTTGCCGCAACGTCTTAATGTGCTGTGAAACGCTTCATCGCCCCTCGCCGCCTTTCATCGTGTCTTCCCGATCGGGCTGCGGCGGCGAGGAACTCGTTTGAGCCTTTGTCTGGTCGGCTTAAGGCTCCCGGAGATGGTCTCCGGGTCCGCAGCCATCTCCCGAGCAAAGCGAGCGACGGCACATACCGGAAAACGACATGACATGGCCGCGGCCAAGCCACCAAAACGCCGCGAATGAATCCCAATATCATTGTAGGAAAACCGGAGGATTATCGATGTTCGGCTGGTTTCGACCGCGCGGCTTGCTGATCCTTGGAGCGCTGACGCTGGCGACCCTGCTGGGCGGTTGCGTTTACGCTCCCGGGCCCTACCCAGGCTACGGCTACTACGGTGGCGGCTACTATGGTGGCCCCTACTACGGTGGCGGCGTTGTGGCGTACGGCGGCGGCTGGCACGGCCACGGCTGGGGCTGGCACGACTGGCACTGAGCTCGCGTGGTACCGATCACAGCCCCGCCTGCTCGAGTTTCAGGATCGCCCGCGCGCATGCCTGAGCGCGCGGCACGAGGCTGTCGATGCGCAGAAACTCGTCCGGACTGTGCGCCTTGCCGCCCACCGGCCCCACCGCGCAGATCGTCGGTGCGCCGACGCCGGCCGTGAAGCCTGAATCAGCGCAGCCGCCGGTGAACTCGCCGTCGGTCTTGAAGCCAGTCTCGGCGGCGGACTGCACGTAAACCTCGAACAGCCGTTTCGCCGTCGGCGTCTGCACCAGCGGCAGGAACTCGCCGCGGATCGTCAGTTCCGCCTTCGTCCCCGGCACGAAGCTGCGCTCGATGATCGCGCCGATGCGCGCCATGGCATCGTCCCGATCCGGCGCCTCCACATACCGCAGGTCGATCTGGCCTTCCGCCCACGGCGCCACCGTGTTGACGCTCTGCCCGCCGCTCACCAGGCCGACGTTCACCGTGACGCCGCGTTCGAGATCGGTCAGCGCGTGCAGCGCCTGGACCTTGCGCGCGAGCTCCTCGATCGCGCTGATCCCCTCGGTGAAGCTGCCGCCCGAATGCGCCGCCTTGCCGGTGACCCGGAATGCCGAGAACACGCCACCCTTGCGCCCGGTCACCACGTTGCCGGACACGCGCCCCGGCTCCGAATTGAACACCACGCGGGCGCGGCGGGCCTCGGCTTCGATCACCGCACGCCCTTCCGGGCTGCCGATCTCCTCATCGCCGGTGAACAAGCCGAGCAACGGCGCCGGCGAGCCACCGAACTTCGCGAAGGCGGCAAGCACGAAACAGTTCATCACCAGCCCCGCCTTCATGTCGGCCACACCGGGCCCGTAGGCGACGCCGTCGCGGATGGTGAACGGCCGGCGCGCGACTTCACCGTCGGGGAAGACGGTGTCGCGATGGCCCATCAGCATGATGTTGCCGCCGGCATTGCCCTGCGGCCCGTCCCACGGCACCGCGGCGCGCAGGCAGTCGCCGTGCTTCTGCTGACGCAGCGTTTCAACCGGAATGTCGTGCGCGGCCATGAAGCGCCGCACCACCGCGCCGACCGCATCGATGCCCGGCTTGTTGTAGCTGCCGCTGTCGATGTCCACCATCTCGCGCAGCAGTGCGACCATGGCGTCCTGCTGGGTGGCAAGCCAGGCGATGATCTGGGATTCGGTGGTGGTCATACAGCCCTTCCCGTCAGAGTTAGAGATCGAGCATAGTCGCGATCCGCGATTTCACATCATCGAGCAGCGCTTGCGGAACGCGCTCGATGAATGCAGCCCCACGAGCCATCCAGTCGACACTCTTGATCTGCTCGATCATGACGGCACCGGTGGTCGTGGTGCCAATAAGTGGCACGCGGGTGCGCCAGGGACGATCGGTGCGGGTGATCGGGCAGACGACCAGCAATCCCGTTGCCGCATTGAAATCGGCGCCGATCAGTACCAGCGCCGGCCGGTTCTTGGCCTGCTCGCGTCCTGCCTGCGGATCGAAATTGATCCAGGCCAGGTCGCCGCGCTCAGGCACGTAGGCCACTACCAGACTTCGCGTCCCACGGGAGGACCCCAATCAACCAACTCGGGCCTGTCGTCGGGCGTAATGCCTTCGAGCAGTTCAGCCATAGTGAGCCGCTTCCGCCGGACTGGCTCGATCACCAGGCGGCCAGCCTCGACCTTCACCTCGACCTTCGACCCCTCACCCAGGCCAAGCTGCTCAAGTAGCGGCTTGGGAACTCGAAGACCGACGCTGTTTCCCCAACGGTGCAATTTGACCGACATGGCGCTGTCCATAATCCGATGCCGTCTACACAATAGGTATCCGGCAAGCGCGCAACAAGCGATTGCATAGGTTCCGATAGTTCACTCGTAGTTCGCAGCTTCGTATACACTGGCGATCCAAAGCCCTCGGGAGCCAGCCGCCTGTCCGCGCCATCTAACCGGACGTTCGGTCGAAGCGGTGCTGCGAGCCCGGGACAAACGCCGAAAGGAATTGTCTGCCACGCAGCCGAATCCGATCGTGGCGCTCGCTGTCGAAGGTACTCGCTCTGCGTCGGCTCAGATGAAGCGGACAGGCTAGATCGGCACGCAGAACGGGCTGGCACGGAGCCTGGCGACCTGCTCGGGAGTGAAGGTGGGAACTGCCGCCGTGATGCCGGTGGTCGGCGCAAACATTACGTTGATCGTGTCAGGGTGGTGCACCGGACTGAAGCTTGGGCCGAGCAGGACATGGCCCAACTCATGCGCCAAGGTCCAAGGCGAGCCAGAAGCGGCCACCGCAACAGCTGCCATGCCGCGTCGATGACCGGCACAGCCGTTCAACGGACCACCGGACTTCTGACTGATCTGATTGACGTAATACACGACTACATCATTTGGACCGACGCCTTGCCGGCCGCCCAGTTGTTCAAGCAGCTTCTGCTGGTCCGATGCGTCGTCCCAATTGCAGGTGGCGTCGGACGCATCGAGCAGCAGCAAATCCATGCCGGAGGCTCCCATGCTGAGTCCCGATGCAAATTCCAGCAGGACGTTGCATCCGTCGTAAACCTGCTGGGCATTCGCGAGCGCAGTCAGTTCAGGAACGACGGGCATCGCCGTCGAACGGAAATGCAGACGGACCTTGCGGTCATAGGCCTGTGCAGGGGGCACCGGCTTCGGAGCCTGCCTGTAGCCGTATGCGAAGACTTCGACAGCTCGCCAAAAGCCCGCGTTGTCGTCGGGTCCGCCTGTACTGACAGCCTCGCCCTTTCCCCATTCGACAGGAAAAGTGACCTTGGGACTGTAGGTCTGGACACGCCGACGGACCGACTCGCAGCGATCGAAGGACAGCCTCAGATTGAAGGCTTCGTTGCCAAGGTGACTCGCGTAACCGATGATATCGACCCAAGGTGTTGGCAGCGCGCGCACCGCAGGAGCGAGCGTTGAATTCGAGCCAGGCGACGTGCGACGGAAGCAGGCCGGCGTCTCCTGTGCGAAAGTTGCACAAACGCGCCGCAACGCGAGCCAATGTGCCGTTGATCGGCTGGACGTCGAGAGCCATTCTGCCTCCGCAAGCTGCTGGTCGCGCGTGACGCTAATCGAGCTCCGACGCAAAATGTGTGAGCTAATTCACCGTGGGTGGAATGGCGCGGCGGCCGAAAGTCCGCCATCGACGGCCGGGGCTTCCTCCTGCCTGGCAGGTTATGCTACCAGTCGGTAGCAGCCGTCGCGGACCCGGGGAGGGAAGCATGCCGGACGTCACCTACATCGAATTCAACGGCACGGCCCATCGCGTCGATGTCCCACTCGGCACCTCGATCATGCGCGGCGCGGTGGACAACAACGTGCCCGGCATCGATGCCGACTGCGGCGGCGAGTGCGCCTGCGCCACCTGTCACGTCTATGTCGATGCCGCCTGGCTCGACAAGACCGGGCTTCCCGAGCCAGGCTCGCAGGAAGCCGCCATGCTGAGCTTCGCCGCCGTCGCACAGCCGGACTCGCGCCTCTCCTGTCAGATCACGATGCGCGAGGAGCTCGCAGGCCTCGTCGTACGCATGCCGGAGGGACAGCACTGAAGCCAGCCAAAGCCTGGCACTGAGGAGGAACCCATGGACGCCAACGTCAATTTCGACCCGCGCGAGGACGCTTATTCGAAGCCACTCGACAAGATCGATGTCAGCGTCCCCGAGCTCTACCAGGACGACATCTACCAGCCATACTTCGAACGCCTGCGCCGCGAGGACCCGGTGCATTTCTGCGAGGACAGCCACTTCGGCCCGTACTGGTCGGTGACCCGCTACAAGGACATCATGGCGGTGGCGGTCAACCACCAGGTGTTCTCCTCGCATTGGGAACTCGGTGGCGTCAGGCTGGAAGACCAGGTGAAGGGCTATGAACGCCCCAGCTTCATCCAGATGGACGAGCCGGATCATGGCGAGCGCCGCAAGGCGGTCAGTCCCGTCGTGGCGCCGGGCAACCTCGCGCGGATGGAGGGCATGATCCGTGAGCGCACGAACATGGTGCTGGACGGGCTGCCCCGCGGCGAGACGTTCGACTGGGTGAAGCATGTCTCGATCGAGCTGACCTCGCGCATGCTGGCGACACTGTTCGACTGGCCGCTGGAGGATCGCCACCGCCTGATGTTCTGGTCCGACGTCACCGTCTGCCACGTCGATACGCCGGATGCGCCGGTCCACTCCGAGGCGGAGCGCTACGCCGAACTGCAGAAGATGGCGACCGCGATGAAGGCGCTATGGGATGAGCGCGCCGCCAGCAACGCGCAGCGCTTCGATCTGATCTCCATGATGTCGCACGCGGATGCGACACGGAACATGGACTTCCGGGAGCTGCTGGCCAACTGCAGCCTGCTGATCGTCGGCGGCAACGACACCACGCGGAACTCGATGTCCGGCGGCGTGTGGGGATTGTCAAAATTCCCCGACGAGTACCGCAAGCTGCGGGACAATCCCGAGCTGGTGACGAGCCTGGTGTCGGAGATCATCCGCTGGCACACGCCGGTGCTGCATCTGCGCCGCACCGCGCTGGCGGATTTCCAACTCGGCGACAAGACCATCCGCAAGGGCGACAAGGTGGCGATGTGGTTCGTCTCGGGCAACCGCGACGAGGACGGCCATCAAGGACCCGCATGATCTCATCGTCGACCGCCCGCGCGCACGCGAGCACATCTCGTTCGGCTTCGGCGTGCATCGCTGCGTCGGCAACCGTCTGGCCGAGCTGCAACTGCGCATCCTGTGGGAGGAGATCCTCAAGCGCGGCCTCGAGATCGAGGTGATGGACAAGCCCAAATATCTGCGTTCGAACCTGATCCACGGCATCCGCGAGTTGCCCGTGCAAATTCACTGAACGGAGAAACGTCATGAACGCACCGGTCGATCTCGACCACAGGTCACTCGCCTACTCGATGCCGCTCGACAAGTTCGATGTGAGCGATCCACGGCTGTATTATGACGACGTCTGGCAGCCGTACTTCGAACGGCTGCGCCGCGAGGACCCGGTGCACTACACGCCGGAAAGTCCCTACGGCCCTTACTGGGCGGTCAGCAAGTACCGCGACATCGTGCAGGTCGAGGTCAACCACAAGGTCTTCTCCTCGTCCGACGAAGTCGGCGGCATCCATGATCAACGACGCGCCGAAGGGCATGGAGCGCACCAGCTTCATCCGCATGGACCCGCCCGAGCACGACGAGCAGCGCCGCGAGGTCAGCTCGACGGTCAATCCGATCACGCTCGCCAAGATGGAGACCCTGATCCGCGAGCGCACCAACATGGTGCTGGACGGCCTGCCGCGCGGCGAGACCTTCAACTGGGTCGAACGCGTCTCGATCGAGCTCACGTCGATGATGCTGGCGACGCTGTTCGACTATCCGATCGACCAGAAGGCGAAGCTGATCCGCTGGTCCGACACGTTCATCTGCGACATCAACGCGCCCGACGCGCCGGTTCACTCCGAGGAGGAGCGTTTCGCCGAACAGATGCGCTTCGCCGAGCACATGAACGAGATCTGGGAAGAACGCGCCAGGAAGCCAAAAAGCTTCGACGTGATCTCGATCATGGCACACGGCGATGCGACCAGCAAAATGACGCTGCGCCAGCGCATGGGGATTTTGATTCTGTTCCTGGTCGGCGGCAACGACACGACGCGCAACTCGATGTCGGGCGGCCTGCTGGGCCTCAGCCGCTTCCCCGAGCAGTTGGCGAAGCTGCGTGCGAACCCCGATCTGGTCACCAGCGCGGTCTCCGAGATCGTGCGCTGGCAGACACCGGTGATCCACATGCGCCGCACCGCGCTCGAGGACGCCGAGATCGGCGGCAAGCCGATCAAGGCCGGCGACAAGGTGGTCGTCTGGTACATCTCCGGCAACCGCGACGACGAGCACATCGAGCGCCCCGACGAATTCATCGTCGATCGCAAGCGCCCGCGCGAGCACATGTCATTCGGCTTCGGCATCCATCGCTGCCTCGGCAACCGCCTGGCCGAGCTACAGCTGCGCATCCTGTGGGAGGAAATCCTGCGACGCGACCTTCAGATCGAGGTCGTGGACAAGCCGGTCTACGCGTACTCCAACTTCCTGCACGCGATCCGTTCCCTCCCCGTCCGCATCGCAGCCTAAGCACGCCTTTCCCCCTCCCCTTGCGGGAGGGGGCCAGGGGGAGGGGGCCGGCTCCTACGAATGCAGCAGCGAGCGATCCTGCACCGTGGTGTCCTGCCCCACCACCGGACTGGCGATCGCTGCCTCGAGACTGGTCGCGCCCTTCCACTCCTCCGCCGGACGCACACGGCCGTCGCTGCCGACCTGGTCGATGTCCCAATAAATCTCCAGGTTGTGGCCGTCCGGATCGGTGAACTCGATGGCGAGTTGACAGCCGGCGCGACGGCGACCCTCGAAGTGGATCGGCACGTCGTGCTTCCGCAGATGCTCGCGCGCCCGCAGCACCTCATCCAATGAGGAGACCTCGAACGCCATGTGATGGAACGCGCCATGCGCCGGCTGGCCCTCGGGCAGCTTGAACAGCGCCACGCCGTGATGGTCGGCCGAGCAGCGCAGGAACACCGTGCCCCCCGGCATCATGTTGCTGTCGTAGGCATCGGACACGGAAAAGCCCATCACCTCCGTGTAGAACTTGGCCGAGGCGAACGGGTCCTTCACGTACAGCGCGACGTGGCCGATCTTGTTGCAGCGGAACGGCATGCCCTGCGGGCGATGCATGTTGTTGACTGCCTGGGCGTCCATGATTGCACCTGTCTGGTTGGCGGTTCGTCAGTCCCCCAGGTTATTCGGTTTGGCTGCGCCGCGAAAGCAGGCGAGGTTTTACCGCGTGTTTACACGGGCGACATTGGGGGTTTGCGGCACGGTGCCACAGTCCCGACCGGAAACATCCAGGTCAGGAAGCGAAACGTGTCCTGTCCTGTACATGGGGAGATGCGTCACATGCGGGAATACCGGGACGCTTACGACAACTTCTCGATCGCCGAACTGGAAAGCCAGGTTCTGCATGGCTCACTGGCCGGCGGTCTGAATGCTTGCATCGAATGCTGCGATCGCTGGGTCGCCGACGGTCGTGTCGCGCTGGAGTGGTTCAGTGCGCGGGGGGAGCGTGAAAGGGTCACGTTTGAGTCTCTCCGGGACAGTGCCGCCCGCTTCGCCAATCTGCTGAATCAGCGCGGCATCGGGCCTGGCGATGTCATTGCCGGTCTGATGCCGCGCACTCCGGAGCTTCTCACCGTGATACTGGGAACCTGGCGCGCGGGCGCGGTGTATCAGCCGCTGTTCACCGCCTTCGGACCCAAGGCGATCGAGGACCGCGTGACTGCCTCTCAGGGCAGCAAGGCGAAGCTCATCGTGACCGATACGGCCAACAGGCCGAAGCTGGATGAGGTGACCGATTGCCCGCCGGTGTTGGTCCTCGACCGAAACGGTGATCTGGCGGCCACGCTGGCGGTCCAGCCGGCCGAGTTCGCACCGGTGATCTTGCGCGGTAGCGACCCCTTCATCCTGATCTTCACCTCGGGCACGACCGGCCATTCCAAGGGCGTCGCAGCGCCATTGCAGGCGCTACTGCAGTTTGCCGTGATGATGCAGGACGGGATCGGTCTGCGGGATAACGATGTCTATTGGTGCTTAGCCGATCCGGGCTGGGCGCTCGGGACGTATGCAACGCTGACCGCACCATTGCTGCTCGGCCACAGCACCGTACTCTACGAAGGACCATTCAGCGTCGAATCCACCGTGCGGGTGATCACCGAGGCCGGCGTGACTAGTCTCGCCGCCGCACCGACCGTGTTCCGCATGATGCGGGCCGCCGGCGACGCTGCGTTGGCCCCGATCGCTCGACGGCTCCGCTGCATCTTTAGCGGCGGTGAGCCGCTCAACGCCGAGGTCAGCCGTTGGGGAGAGATCGTGCTCGGGCAGCCCGATCCACGAGATGTATGGGCAGACGGAAATGAGCGTGAACGTCTTCAACCACCGCGGGATCAGCCATCCCCAGGTGCCGGGCAGCGTCGGCCGACCCAGTCCCGGCTTCACATTTGCTGTGCTGGACGACGAGCTTCGATCGGTGCCGCCAGGCGAAGCGGGTGTGCTCGCGGTGGATCGGACCCGCTCGCCGCTGTTTTTCTTCACTGGCTACTGGAATGCCGACACGCCGGCATTCCGCGGTGACTGGTACCTGACAGGTGACGTGATGCGGGAGGACGAGCACGGCAATCTGTTCTTCATCAGCCGAGACGACGACGTCATCACCTCTGCCGGCTATCGAATTGGTCCCGCCGATGTCGAAGGCGCGATCATCGAGCATCCGGCGATCGCCGAGGTCGCCGTCATCGGGAAGCCCGATCCTGAGCGCACGGAGATCATCAAGGCGTTCATCGTGCTTCGGCACGGCTATGCGGCAACCGATGCATTGATCTCCGAAATCCAGGAGCACGTGCGTGCGCGATTGTCGCTCCATGCGTATCCGCGAGAGATTGAATTCTGCGACGAACTGCCGAAGACACCGAGCGGAAAGGTACAGCGGTTCGTGCTGCGACAACGTGACCGGCAGAGCGCTATGGCGGGAGCCCTGCCTCTGAGGAGTGCCGCCCCCAGCGCGTCGCGCGCCGGCCCGGGTTTGAAGATCCGGGCCTCGCGGGAAACGCTGTAGCGTGGGATACGCGCAAGCAACTGCGTGGCAGCCGTACGGGCCTCTTCGTACCGACCGAGAAGCGACAAGCCGCCGGCGAGGGGGATCGTCGCATGGATCCATTGCGGCGTGCTGCCCAGGGACTTCCTTGCCCAGGCTACTGCCTCGTCCGCTCGTCCCAGCATGACACACGCATAAGCCAATCCCGAATCGAGCAGGAAGCGCTTGGTGTCGATCGGGTTCAATCTTGTCCCGCGTAGGAAATACACCATCGCCGTCTCTGGATCGCCCGCATAGAGCCGGCCCAGCCCCCAAGTTGCAAAGCTGTTGCGCCGTTAGGATTAAGCGTCAGTGCCTGTTCCGTCAGTGACAGCGACAGGTCGTATTCATCGGTGAAGAAACCGATCGCCTGTCCGGCGAGCGCCAGCACCGTTGGGTCTCCATTGTCCAGCCGAACCGCAGTCCGCGCCATCCGTATGCCGTAGTTCGCGATCGTCCTTGGTATTCTCCGCCCAACCGTTGCCCACACGATGGACACAGGCTGCTGCGGCCAGTGCGTAAGGTGGCACAAAATTGGGGTCACTCGCGATCGCGCTGCGAAGCAGCCGCATCGTGGAGTCGTTCTCTTCCCGGGATTCGGCATAGTATCTTGCCATGCCACGCAGGAAACAGTCGTACGCAGTCGGATTCGTCGGCCGTCTGCCGCTTCGCCCGATTCAGCTCCGCGTCGCGCAAGCTGCGGTTCGATTGCACCCACCACGCTGGCGGTAATCTCATCCTGCAGGTCGAAGATGTTCTCGACCACGCCGTCGAACCGATCCGCCCAGACATGCACGCCGGTCTCCGTCTCCACGAGCTGCGCCGTGATGCGCACGCGGTCACCGGCCTTGCGCACGCTGCCTTCCAGCACGTAGCGCACGCCGAGTTCGCGACCGACCTGCTTCACATCGACCGTGCGGCCCTTGTAGGTGAAGCTCGAATTGCGCGCGATGACGAAGAACCAGCGCACGCGCGACAGCGCAGTGGTGATCTCCTCAACCATGCCGTCGGCAAAATAGTCCTGTTCCGGATCACCGCTAAGATTGGCGAACGGCAGGACGGCAAGTGAAGGACGGTCAGGTTCCCGCGATAACTCCGGCTGCGGGGGAACCCCCAGTCCACCCGCAGCTGGCCGCTCGGTGAACCTGTACCCGACGCCGGGCACAGTCACGATCAACCGCGGAGTTTTGGGATCGGGCTCGACCTTACGCCGCAGCCGCCCGACCAGCACGTCCACGCTGCGATCGAACGCCTCCGCGTCGCGGCCGGCCATCGCCTGCATCAGATGGTCGCGCGAGAGGGCGCGGCCCGCGCCGCGGACCAACGCGGCCAGCAGCCTGAACTCGGCCGGCGTGAGCAGCACGCTGTTGCCAGTGGCATCGGTCAGGCTGTGTGCGCCTATGTCGAGCACCAGACCGGCGAAACCAAACCGCTCCGCCGCCGACGCCTTCCGATCCTCGATGCCGTCGGCGATTTGCACGGGTCCGCCCCGGTCTGATCAGGTGTAGGCAGGCTAACCGCTCGGACAACAACGCGCCAGTTGATGCGATTGGGAGGGTCACTTATCCATCACGGCAACCAGTGGCCCCGTGGCGAGTTTCCGTCTCACTGCAATCTATAGGGAGAGCGGCCATGAAGTGGCTCTTGGCAGGTTGTGCTGCCGTCGCGTTGAGCAGCGGAGCGGCGTTTGCCGGGCCTTGTTCGCAACAGATCACCACGCTGCAGCGGAGCCTGAGCAGTCAGGATGCGGGCGCCGGGCCGGTGAAAGCGACACCCGAGAGCGCCACGACCAGTCAGGTCTCGGAGGCGGGCAATTCGACCCGCACCACCGCCGAGGCGTCGCGCAGTCCGGCCGAGGTCCGCGCGACGGGCCAGACCGGCGGCTCGGATCGGACGGGACCGACCGGGGCGATGGGCCAGGCGACAGGCGCATCGGCCGCATCCTCGCAGGATGTCCGGCTGCAGCAGCAGGGTCAGCCGACCCAGGCCCAGGCCGCGAGGAACGGCACACCGGCGGCCGCCACGGGCCAGGACAGGCTGCAGAAGGTCTCGGCCGATCTCGATCGCGCCCGCAGTCTGGACGGGAAGAACGACAGCGGATGCATGGCCGCGGTCAACGACGCCAGGAAGGCCCTGGCCTCAGACTGAACGCCTGACCGCCAACGGCGCCGGTCACGCGGCGCCGATCGCCTCCTCGCGCGCAACCGGAGCAGGCACCCGAGCCAGGCCCAAATGGTCGCGCAGGGTCGTGCCCTCATAGTCCCGACGGAACAGGCCGCGGCGCTGCAGCTCGGGCACGACCCGGTCGGTGAAATCGCTGAACGCGCCGGGGAACCAGGCCGGCAGGATGTTGAACCCGTCCGCCGCGCGCCCGACGAACCATTCCTCGAGCGTGTCAGCGATCCCGCTCGGCGTGCCGCACACCACCCAATGCCCGCGCGCCGCCGCGGTCAGATTGTACAGATCGCGCAACGTCATCTTCTCCCGCCGCGCCATCTCGTAGAGCACGGCGGGGAACGTCTGGCTGTTCAGCGCCGCCGGCGGTGGTGGCACCGGTCCGTCGAGCGGATAGCCCGACACGTCATAGCCGATCCGGCTGGCGACCAGCGTCGCGGCATTGGTGGGCGTGATCCAGCTTTGCAGCTTCGCCAGTATCTCGCGCGCCTCAGCATCGCTGTCACCGATGATGCACATCACGCCGGGCAGCACCGCCAACTCGTCCGGGTCGCGGCCGTATTTCGCCATGCGCCCTTTGAGGTTGGCATACGCGGCGCGGGCAGGCCCCAGCTCCTGCACGACGGAAAAGACAACGTCCGCCGTGCGCGCCGCCAACTCCAGCCCCGAGGGTGAGCCGCCGGCCTGGATGATCACCGGATGGCCCTGCGGGCAGCGCGCCATGTTGACCGGGCCTCGCACCTTGAAGAACCGGCCCTTGTGGTTGAGCGGACGCACCTTCCCGGCATCGATGTATTGGCCGGTGGCCTTGTCGGCGACGATGGCGCCGTCCTCCCAGCAGTCCCACAGCCCGCGCACGACATCGACGAATTCGTTGGCGCGCGCATAGCGCATCTCGTGCTCGATGTGCTCGTCCAGATTGAAGTTGAGCGCCGCCTTGGCGTTGGAGCTGGTGACGACGTTCCATGCCGCGCGCCCGCCACTGATGTGGTCGATCGATCCGAACATCCGGGCGACATTGAACGGCTCGGAGAAGCTGGTAGAGACCGTCGCGCCGAGACCCACATGCGTCGTGCAGCCGGCAAGTGCGGTGATCAGCGTGGCGGGCTCGAAGCGACACATGAACGACGGATGATCGGTGGGATCCATCGACATGGAGTCCGAAATGAACAGCAGGTCGAATTTCCCGCGCTCGGAGATGCGGGCGATCTCCTGCATTTCCCGCAGTTGCATGTGCGAGTCAAAGGCGCCCTCGTAGCGCCAGCCGGCACTGTGATTGCCGGTACCGAGGACAAAAACCCCCAAATGCATCCGGCGGCTCGCGGTCATGGCGCTTCGGCCTCCTGCTGGCAGCGACAGTGCGCCGATGGTGCCCGCATATCGCCCGAGGGGAAAGAGCGCCGGACAAATCTGCGCAATCTGGGCGGCACGTCGGACGCCCTTACTTACCCTGGCAGCGACCGCTCCCCACCTGAATGCCGACTTTGAACCCCCGCGTGACGAGGAGGACTTTAATGCCACCGCCAACTACAGGCGACAGCGCAACGTTCCAGGTCGCAGTGCAACTGACCGTGAACGGCACGCAGCACGCGCTGAACCTCGATCCCCGCTCGTCGCTGTTGGACGTCCTGCGCGAACACCTCGACCTGACCGGCACGAAGAAGGGCTGCGATCACGGCCAATGCGGTGCCTGCACGGTGTTGATCGACGGCCGACGCGTCAATGCATGCCTGACATTGGCCGTCATGAAGGATGGCGCGCACGTCACAACGATCGAAGGCCTGGCAAACGACGGGACGCTCCATCCGCTCCAGCAGGCGTTCATCGAGCATGACGCATTCCAGTGCGGCTACTGCACCCCCGGTCAGATCTGTTCGGCCGCCGGCCTGATAGCCGAGGGAAAGGCAAAGACCGGGGAAGAGATCCGCGAACTCATGAGCGGCAACATCTGCCGCTGCGGCGCGTATCCCAACATCGTCGCGGCGATCCAGCAGGCAATGCAGTCATGATCGACTTTCAATACGCGCGCGCCGGCAACGTCGCGGAGGCGATACGCGAGATCGCCGGCAATTCGGCAGCAAAGTTCATCGCAGGCGGCACCAACCTGGTCGACCTGATGAAGATGGACATCGAACGCCCGACAAAGCTGATCGACATCTCGAGGCTTCCGCTCAACCGGGTGGAGGAAACGCCAGGCGGTGGTCTGCTCATCGGCGCGCTCGTGCCGAATTCCGATCTCGCCTGGCATCCGCTGGTAGAGCAACGCTATCCCGTGCTGTCGAGCGCGATCCTCGCGGGCGCCTCGCAGCAATTGCGGAACATGGCGTCGACCGGCGGCAATCTCCTGCAACGCACCCGCTGCGCCTACTTCTACGACACCGCGACACCGTGCAACAAACGGCAGCCGGGCAGCGGCTGTTCCGCCCTCGGCGGCATCAACCGCATGCACGCGATCTTCGGCACAAGCGACGCCTGCATCGCGACCCACCCTTCGGACATGTGCGTCGCACTCGCGATGCTGGAGGCGAACGTCCATGTGACGGGCCCGTCGGGTGATCGCGTCATCGCGTTCGCGAATCTTCATCGGCTGCCCGGCGACACACCGCAGCGCGACACGAACCTCAATCCAGACGAGGTCATTACCGCCGTGGAGCTGCCCCCGCGCGGGTTCGCAGCCAATCATACCTATCTCAAGATCCGCGATCGGCTGTCCTATGCGTTCGCTCTGGTGTCTGTCGCCGCTGGCCTCGAGCTCGATGGCGACACCATCACCGAAGCGCGCCTCGCACTCGGCGGTGTCGCGCACAAGCCCTGGCGCGACGCGCGGGTCGAGGCGGCCCTTCGCGGGCAAGCCGCCAGCCAGGCGAACTTCGCGCATGCGGCAGACCTCATGCTGAATGACGCCAAGGGCTTCGAGCACAACGCGTTCAAGATCGACCTCGCGCGCCGATGCATCGTCAGAGCTCTCTCGCAGGCCGCGCGCGGAACTCCGCAGGTGCAATCAAGCAAGAAGATCAGGTGAGCAAACCCATGGCACCCTATATCGGAAGCCCCACATCCCGCGTCGACGGCCGCGCGAAGGTCACCGGTGCGGCGAAATACGCCGCCGAGTTCAGCACCCCGGACCTCGCCTATGCGAGCGTCGTATCGTCGACCATCGCGAAAGGCCGCATCCTTCGCATCGATGCCAGCGAGGCCTTGCGCGTCGCAGGCGTGCTCGATGTGCTCACGCACGAGAACCGCCCGCACATGGCGGACAACGATCAAGCCTATCATGACGATGTGGCGCCGGGAGGCTCGCCGTTCCGCCCGCTGTACGACGGCAACATCCTGTTCAATGGCCAACCGGTGGCCGTCGTGGTCGCCGAACAATCGGAGATCGCGCGCTTCGCGGCTTCCCTCGTGCACGTGGAATACACACAGGAAGCCCATGTGACGGAACTCGACCGCGAGCGCGACAACGCCTTCGCGCTCTCCGCTGATGAATTCGCGCTGACCCCGTCGAAGCCGCGCGGTGACGCAGCGAAGGCGCTCGCTGCGGCTGACATACGCCACGAGGGCGAATATCGTATCGCGACCGAGCACCACAATCCGATGGAAATGTACGCCTCCACCGTGATTTGGCACGACGGAGGCAAGCTCACCGTCCATGACAAGACGCAGGGCGTGCAGAACGTGCAGCGCTACCTGTGCGGCGTGTTTGAGATGAACCCCGATGATGTTCGGGTTGTCTCACCCTTTGTTGGCGGCGCCTTCGGCAGCGGCCTGCGTCCGCAGTACAACGTGGTGCTCGCGGTCCTCGCAGCACGTGCCCTGAAGCGCTCGGTTCGCCTGGTCCTGACGCGCCCGCAGATGTACTCGCTCGGCTACCGCCCGGACAGCATCGAGCAGGTGGCGCTTGGCGCGAAAGCCGACGGCGCTCTCGATGCGATAGCGCACGAGGCCATCGCGGCGACTTCGCAATACGAGGCGTTCGCCCGGAAGGACACGATCTGGTCAGCCGCACTCTACAAATGCGCGAACACGAAATACGCGCACAGGCTTGCGCGGTTGGACGTCAGCACCCCGTCCGACATGCGCGCCCCCGGCGCCGCGAGCGGTGTCTATGCGCTCGAGTGCGCGATGGACGAACTTGCCGTCGCGCTCAAGATGGACCCGCTGGAACTGCGCTATCGCAACTATTCGGATCGCGACCAGAACGCCGACGCTGCCTTCACCAGCAAGGAGTTGCGCGAGTGTTATCGTCGCGGTGCGGAAGCTTTCGGCTGGGAGCGGCGCAGCAAGCAGCCGCGGTCCATGCGTGACGGTACCGAGCTGGTTGGTTGGGGTATGGCGACGGGGATCTGGGAGGCGTTGGACCAGACGATCACCACCCGCGTCGTGCTGACCGCCAATGGCCACGCCGAGGTCGCCTGTGCGACCTCCGATATCGGCACCGGCACCTACACCATCATGACGCAGGTCACGGCGGACATGCTCGGACTGCCGCTTGAGAACATCAGCGTCAGGCTTGGCGATTCGACGCTGCCACAGTCGCCGGTGGAGGGCGGGTCATGGATCGCGTCCTCAGTCTCGAACGCCATCGCCGCGACGTGCGGTGAAGTCCGGACGGAGCTTCTCCGTCTCGCAAAGACGCTGCCGGATTCGCCGCTTGCGGAAACTGCGCCGCAGGATGTCGTGCTCGAACAAGGCAGGATCGCCGACCGACAGGAACTCGAGCCGCTTCGTGACGATCTCGGACGCCATGCGGCAGGGATCGGTGGATCGGATCGAACGACAAAAGGCAGCCGATCCAAGGGCCGACAACTACGCCCGCAACACGCATTCGGCAGTCTTCGCCGAAGTGAAGGTGGACGAGCAGCTGGGGGTCATTCGCGTCACCCGCATCGTCAGTGCCGTCGCCGCCGGCCGCATTCTCAACGCAAAGACCGCGCGCAGCCAGATCCTGGGCAGTGTGGTCATGGGCATCGGCATGGCTCTGCATGAGGAAACGGTGTTCGACCACAGGTTTGGCCGCATCATGAATGCCAACTTCGCGGAATACCACGTGCCGGTGAACGCCGATGTGCACGACATCGAAGTGATCTTCGTCGACGAGCCGGATGCGATCATCAATCCCCTCGGCATCAAGGGAGTGGGCGAAATCGGCATCGTGGGTACCGCGGCGGCGATCGCCAACGCGATCTATCACGCGACCGGCAAGCGCGTGCGTGACCTGCCCATCACATTGGACAAGCTGCAACGGTGAACTCAGCGCGTGTCGATGGCCTGTGGCGCTTGTGCCGCAACCCACGGATCGATGCATCCGGCCGCGGCGCGGCGATACACCACCAGTCCGTCGAATGCGGCGATCTGCCGGTAGCGCGACCAGGCGCGCGCGAAGGCCGGGTCTGACGCGCTGAGCACGCCGACATAGTCCACGACGCCGTCGCGCTTGTCGACAACCGCGATGTCCGGGCAGCCGACGATGAAGTCGTGCGCGACCCAGTGACGGATCGGCCATTCCTTGGCTGCGGCGGCATCGAAGTGGACGCGCCACAGTTCGCCGTTCAGCGCCCACATCGAATCGAAGCGCGAGGCCCAGCCGACGCCCGTGTTGTTCACCACGGGAAAGCCCAGGGCTATCCATTCGGAGAATGCGATGTAGCTCCGCGCCTTCTGCTGGCGGATCAGCTGCTCCAGCTTGGCGACCGTGTTCTGCTCCGGCTCCACTGCCAGAGCGATCTGCGGTTCCAGGCGCTGAAACGCCGCGACCAGGAATACAACGAAGGCAACACCGCCGGCCAGCACCGGCAGAAGGGCGCGCCTTGCGTCCGTGCGACGATGCGTCAACGCCGATGCCGCCCAGCACAGCAATGCGAGGACCGTGGCGATCGTCGCGGGCAGGCGGTGGTAGAACCAGTCCTTGCCATCCATGAAGCAGATCGCCGTGCTGGTGATCGCGAACACGACGAGGGTCAGCATCAGGTTTCCCTCGGGCCTGCGATGACGGCAGTACCACCACAGCGCCACCGCCACCACCTGGCCAAACATAAGACGCAGGCTGTCCGCCACCAGCTGTCGCAGCGGGACATCCGTGGCACCGTACAGTGCCAGCGCCAGGGGCACCGCGCGGCGCAGATAGGCGGGGCAGAACAGCGCGACCAGGGCCACGTACCCCAGCATTGTCACCGTGGCGGCGATCGATTTGGCGCTGAATGGCTTCTGGCCCCGCAATATCGCAAGACCCTCGAGCACAACGAATACGCCGGCATAGCGGGGCTTGAGCGCACAGCCGAGACCCGCGAGCACCCCGGCGATCAGAGCGTCACTCAGGGCGCCCCGCTCACCGTCCAGCGAGCGGGCGAACAACGCGAGATAGGGCAGCGTGGCGGCGACCAAAAGATGCTCGCGCTGACCAAGGTCTCCGGCGGGCACAACCAGCAACACGGTTCCGATCGCGGCAAACACCGGCAGCCGGTCCTCGAACAATTTCCCACTGCCTCGCAGCAGCGAGGCCGTCCACCAGGCGCAGGCCAGGACGGCAGCAACAAAGAACGGAATGGCGGTGAACTGCGCGTTGATACCCAGAACGCGGGCAAGCCAGATCGGGACGGCAGAGATCCAGATGATCAGCGGCGGGTTGATCTCGACCACGTCGACGTAGAGCTCGCCCCCGGACATCCAGCGACGCGCGACATATAGCAGCCAGGCGATATCGTCCTTCAACGGCGAACGCAGCATGGTGAACAGGACAATGCTGAGCACAGCCAGCAGCAGCAGGACGCTGGTTGCGGTGATCGCGGCGCGGACAATGGATGGTGTCGGGCGGATCGCCCGGGCCTCGGAGTGGCTCATAGATGCTCGGTCAATGGATCACGTCGCGCCCAGCCTGCGGTGGTGCAGAAACCTGTCCTGCCGCTCTACCTGTGGCATTTATATGACGGCAGGACGATTACCATGACGTTATTTTTGTGCAATGTGAATTGGGTGCGCCCGTCTGCCTCAATTGAAGAACCGCGCCGGGCGAAAATCGGCCAGGGCCTCGCATTGGCGGCCATGGATGATCTCATCCGCCACCGCGGCGCCGAGGAACGGCGACATCGTGACCCCGCTATGCGTGATGGCGAGATAGTAGCCGTCTACCCGTGGCACCGGACCGACGGCAGAATACGAGTCCGCCGGGATCGGACGGATCGCCATGCGCGCCGCCTCCGGCTCGACGTCGCCGATCACCGGCATCAGCCGGCGAACGCGCTGCACGAGGTCGCGCGCTTCCGGCATCGCGGCACTCGGCCGCGGATCAAAGGCGAGCGTCGCGTCCGTCGCATTCCAGTGCAGCACGAGGCGCCCGGCACCATCCGGCCTTGCCTGGATGATCGGCGAGTGCACGACGCGTCCGACGCGGGCGGCAACCGGCGGGGTGAACACAAGGAACCCGACGGTCGGCGCCAGAGGCAGATGCAGACCAGCATCCGACACCGGATCGTTCGCCCATCGGCCGGCACAGTTCACCACCATGTCGGCCTCGAACAGCCTGCCGTCCGCCGTCTTCACCCCCGTGACCCGGCCACCGCGCACGACCGATTCGGCAACGCGGGCGTCGCCGATCACCGACGCGCCATGCGATCGCGCCGCTCCGAGCATCGCGGCCACATACACCACCGGGTCGAGCCAGCCCTCCTCGGGGAAGTAGGCGATCGGCGCATCGCCGATCACTGCCGGATCGATATCGGGCTCGAGTTCGCAGCAGTTGTGCTTGGCGTGATCCATTCGGCCGCATAGCCCCAGGATTGCAGACGCTCCACGTTCGCCTGCTGCGCCGCGCGTTGCTCGGGCGTTGTCCATTCGACGTTGCCACCACCATGCCACCAGGGTGCGGCGCCCAACTCGTCGGCCAA
This sequence comes from uncultured Alphaproteobacteria bacterium, assembly GCA_963776505.1. Classification (GTDB taxonomy): domain Bacteria; phylum Pseudomonadota; class Alphaproteobacteria; order Acetobacterales; family Acetobacteraceae; genus JAMXLO01. The sequence continues at coordinate 26,233 of CAVZNH010000052.1, read as the reverse complement.
CGCCGCGTGGGCCTTCATGCCCGCGACGTTCAGCTCGTGATAGGCACGTGGCGTCTTCGAGTTCGAATTGGTCCAGGCGAAGCTGCAACTCGAGGTGCCGCCGCCGATGCGCCCCGCTTCCAGCACGGTGACCGAGGCGCCGGCCAGCGCCATCCGATAGGCAACCGAGGCGCCCATCACGCCGGCGCCAATCACAACGATGCGTGTCATCAGTTCTTCACCCAGACGTTGTACATGCGCGGATTGTAGAATGGCACGTAGTGCTGAACGTTGGCACGCACCGCCTGCACCTTTGGCATCACACCCATCGGGATCACCATCACGTCGTCCAATGCGATCTTCTGTGCCCGGGCAAAGGCCGCCTGCCGTGCTTCCAGCGTCGCACCGTTGGCGACTTCCTCGAACGCCTTCATGAAGTCCGGATCGGTCTTGCCATCGGGCGGCGTGTAGACCGGATTGGGCTCCGCCATCGGCCGCAGCGTCTGCACACCACCCACGGCAACATAGGTGATCCAGCCGGTGAAAAAGAAATTCCAGTCGGGCGTCCCCTTCATCGATTTCTGCAACGCGGTCGGCCAGTCGAGCACCAGAAGCTCCGCGTTGATTCCGACTGCCTTAAGTTGCTGCGATACGACGAGGCCAGAGTTGTATAGGCTGGGATAGTCCTTGTTGGTCAGCAGCACGACCTTTTCACCATTGTAGCCCGCCTCCTTCAGAAGCTGCTTTGCCTTCTCCGGATTGTGCTGATTGAGCAGCCCCTTGTCGACCTCGGTGTAGTAATTCGTGCCTGGATATTGGAATGACGGATTTGCCTTGAAGTCGCCGTCGCTCGCCGCATCCATCACCTCGTCAAAGTCCAGAGCCGCCAGCACTGCCTGACGGAACTTGAGGTTGTTGGTAGGAGGTGTCGACCAGTTGCCATAGGTGACATTGAGCCAGAAGTTCTCCAGCTTCAGCAGGCGGATGTCCTTGTTCGCCGCGATCCGCTTCTGCGCGATGGTCGGTACATCCTGGACGCCTTGGAGTTCGCCGGTCTCCAGCCCCGCGACACGCGCGCCTGGCTCCGGAACCATGCGGAACGTAACAGTATCCAGGCATGCGACCTTGTAGCCGCCAAAGCCCGACAGGTCATCGTAGCGTGTGTCAGGCGAGTAGCCTTCGAAGCGCTTGAGCTTCACGTAGCTGTCGGCGACGAACTGGTCGAGCTGCCACGGCCCCGTCCCCATCGAAGGCAACTGCTGTGGCGGCGCGTCCTTGTTTTCCTCCGGGATGATGATGATCGGCACGGTGATCGACGACATCGCCTCGATGAAGCTCGGCCGCGGATCCTTCATCGCGATGACAAAAGTGCTCGGATCCGGCGTGTCGTAGTGATCCACCGGCGCGAGAATCGAGCGATCGATGCCGACGCGGGCATAGCGCTCGAACGAGGCGCGCGCGTCCGCCGAGGTGAACGGCTTGCCGTTGTGGAAATGCACGCCCTGGCGCAACCTGAACGTGTACACCTTGCTGTCCGGACTGACCTCCACCGACTGGGCAAGCTGCAGCAGCGGCTTCATGTTCTCGTCGCGGGTGACCAGCGTCTCGTAGGTGTTCATGGCGATATCGCGCACCGACGCGGCAGCGTTCGCCTGCATGTCCAGCCCGGCGACGTTCGCCTCCAGCCCATAGGTGAAATCGCCGCCCGTGCGGCCGCACTGGAACTTTTCCGCGCGCGCCACACCGGAGATACCAAGCGCCACAACCGTTGCCAGCAACAACCCCCGCGCCATCGCCTCTGGCATACGGCATCTCCCTTGGTTCCGGGATTGATGATGCTGGGCCACGACCGCAGCCGTCAATTCTCAGGTCGTGTACAGCCAGCGGCTGACCAGTGTCTCCACGTCATCGGTGAACGCGTCGCGCGGACCTTCCGCGAACAGCGTGCCGGTGCGCATGACATAGACGTAGTCGGCGATGCCAAGCGCGCCCTTGATGTTCTGGTCCACCAACAGGATCGCCTTGCCATCCTGTGCCAGGCCGGCGATCAACGCGTAGATCTGCGCCGCGATGCGCGGCTCGATGCTCGCGGTGGGTTCGTCGATCAGCATCACGGTGGGGTCGGTCATCAAGGCCCGCGCGATCTCGAGCTGGCGCTGCTGGCCGCCCGACAGCGTGCCGGCCGCCTGGCGCCGACGTTCGGCCAGAATCGGGAACTGCGCATAGGCGCGCTCGATCCGCTCGCGCGCCAGGGCGCGGTCGCGGCGGAACGACCACGTCCCAAGTCGCAGATTGACCTCGACCGACAGGAACGGAAACACGCTCGGCCGCTGCGGCAGATAGGTAATACCGCGATGTGCCATATCGTGCGAGGCAACACCGTGCAGCGAAGTCGCGCCGAGATGCATATCGCCCTGCTGCGCCGGAAGAAAACCGAACAGCACCTTCAGCAGCGTCGATTTGCCCGTTCCGTTGGGCCCGAGCACGCAGCGCACCTGACCGCGCAGCACGTCCACCGACATGCCGTTGAGGATGTTGATACCCGGCAGATAACCCGCGACCAGATTGCGCGCAGTCAGAACGGGTGCGGCATCAGACACCGGCATAAGCCCGCAGCACTTCCTGGTTCTCGCGCACCTCGGCAACCGTTCCGTCAGCGATCTTTTCTCCCCGCGACATCACCACCATGCGCTGCACCAGGCGCTGCAATGCCTCGATGTCGTGGTCGACGATGACAAACGTGCGGCCGTCGGCATGGAGCTTACGCACCAGTTCGATGATCTGGTCCCGCAGGAACGGGTTCACGCCGGCGAACGGCTCATCGAGGAACAGGACCTCAGGGTCCAGCATCAGCGCGCGGCCGAGTTCCAGGAGCTTCTGCTGGCCGCCAGAGAGGTTCTTTGCCTGCAGCGTCTCCAGCGCAGCGAGACCAAGGAATTCCAGATGCCGCCGCGCGGTGCGTGTGGCTGCGGTCTTGTGGGAATGCGGACGCGCGAGGCCGGGCACCAGCATGTTCTCCAGCACCGTCATGCGGCTGAACAGTTGCGTGATCTGGAACGTACGGCCGACACGCAATGCGGCGAATTGGCTCGGCGAGTGGCCATCAGCGCGCGTGCCGCGCAGAAAGATGTGGCCGCCGGCAGGAGCCAGATGGCCGGTGAGCAAATTGATCGTGGTCGTCTTGCCGGAACCGTTGGGGCCGATCAGGCCGACAAGTTCACCCACTTCGACGGCCAGGTTCAGATTGCTCACCGCAACGATGCCGCCGAAGCGCTTGGTAAGGTCGCGAGCTTCGATGAGTGGGGGCATCGTTGCAGCTATGAGACTCCCCCTCCCCTTGCGGGAGGGGGTTGGGGGGAGGGGGCCGTGCCAGTGCCGAACCGCCCCCTCCCCCCAACTCCCTCCCGCAAGGGAAGCGGGAGAATTGCATTGAACTGTTGCCACGCCAGCGCCAGCAGTCCGTTGCGCGCGAAACGCATGGTCAGCAGCAACAGCGCACCGAACAGCACAAGGCGCCACTGTCCATAGCTGCGCAGCGCCTCAACCAGGAACTCCAGTCCGAGCGCGCCGATCATCGCTGCGACGATGCTCTCGGCGCCACCGATCACCGCCATCGCGACGACCAGGCCCATCTGATCGACCGAACCGATGTCAGGTGTCAGGATGCCGATGTAGTGCCCGTAGAAACCACCAGCGAGGCCAGCGAAACTCGACGTAATCGCAAAGGCAAGGATACGAAACCGTACCACCTTGACGCCCGCCGCCGCCGCCGCGTCCTCATTCTCCCGGATCGCACGAAAGAACAGTCCCCAGCGCGACGTCACCAGGAAGAGCATGATCGCCAACGAGCCGACCAGCAGTATCAATCCCAGATAATAATACGGCGCATCGGTGCGCCCGTGAAATAGCGGTGTCACCTCAAGGCCGCCCGACCCACCGGTGACCTCATTCTCCGACACGATCACAATGCGCAGCACTTCGGAAAACGCGACAGTGAACAGCGCAAGGTAGGGACCGCGCATGCGCAGGCAGACAAAGCCGATGCCGCTGCCCACGATGGCGCACATCAACACACCAGCGGCCATGCCAAATGGAATCGGCACGTCAAACGTCATCACCAGCAGGCCGGACGTATACGCGCCGAGTGATACGAAGGCCATGTGACCGAACGAGAACTGCCCCGCATAGCCGGCCAGCAATGCCCAGCTTGCGGCGACAATTGCGTAGAACATCGCCAGCACGCCGACCGAAAGCCAATAGGCATTCACCATAAACGGAAACGCCAGCGCGAGCGCAGCCGCCACGAGGGCGCAAGCGCTACTCCATCGCGACATGCGTGCGTCCGAACAGGCCGGTGGGACGAATCAGCAGCACCAACATCAAAATCAGCAGGCTGAACGCCTGTGCGTAGGTGAGGCTGCGGCTGGGATCAGGAAACAGCGCGACGAACATCGATTCCGAGACACCGATCATCAGTCCGGCAAGGATCGAGCCGGCGACGGAGCCCATGCCACCCAGGATGACGATGGCGAAGGCCTGCGTGTCGGGCAGCAGCCCCATGGACGGCGACAACGAATAGATCGGCCCCACCAACGCGCCGGCACCTCCCGCCAGCGCGCCGCCGAGACCGAAGGCAAGCATATAGAAGCGCTGGTCGTTGATGCCGACGATCGCGGCCGACTCGCGCGACTGGCTGACCGCATTCAACGCCTCACCCCACGGCGAGCGGTTCATGAACCACACCAGTCCGATCAGCATCGCGATGCCTGCGCCGCCGGCGAACACGCGATCCCACGCCATCACCAGGTCGCCGATCACCGCAACGCCAGGCCAGAACGACGGCGGCCGCAGCGGATACGGACCGTAGATGATCAGCGCCAGCGCGCGCAGGAAGATCGAGATACCGAAGGTGACCAGAATGCCGTAGTCGCCCTTGCGTTCTGTGGTGGGACTGTAAAGCGGCGTCAGCAGAGTGCGTTCGACCAGAATCGACAGCGCGAACGACAGCGCCATCGCCACCAGCACCGCGGGCAGTGGCGGAATGCCTGCGAGCGCGATGGCGAAATACGCGAAGTAGCCGCCCATCATGTAAACTTCGCCGTGTGCGAAGTTGACGATCTTCAGAATCGAGAAGATCACCGTCAGGCCGGCTGCGATAACCGCGTAGATGATTCCGATGACGAGCCCGTTGAGCGCCTGGATCAGCAGATAGTCGGTCATGAGGTCGGGGAGCGCATCAACTCCCCGGCTTCTTGTACACGTAAGGGACCGTTGCGAACTGCTTCGGCCAGACGATCGGTGCGTCAGCCTGGCCCTGCTTCACCTCGGAGTATTGCAGCAGGCTCAGCGGTGCCTCGAGGAACTGGTGATAGTGCCACGCCGGCTCCTTGCTGGTCGAGAATGAGTACTTGCCACGCGCGCCGACATAGCTCGTGGTCTCCAGCGCGTGGATGATCGCCCTCGAGTCAGTGCCCCCTGCCCGCTTGATCGCATCGAACAGCAGCCAGGCGCCGTCGTAGCTTTCCATCACCGCGCCGGACGGATCGGCGTTGTGCATCGCCCGGTATTTGGCAACGAAGGCCTTCGTCTTGTCATTCCATCCCGCCTTCGGGAGGCCGACGTTCTCGGTGACGAGCCACTGCCCGGCCTCGCCGACGTTCTCCCAGAAGGTTGGATCGACCGCCTCACCGCCCGAGTTGTAGATCCCGCAACTGGCCGTCGGCGCGAAGCCGAGATCATGCGCCTGACGGATCATCGGATAGGCGCCTGCTTCGGCGTAGATGCTGATGAAGAAGTCGAACGGCGGTGTCGCGCTCTTGAAGCGCAGGATCTGCGCGGTGAAGTCGGTCAGGTTGGGATCGGCATCAACCGCGGTGAACTTGATGTTCGCCTTGGTCAGTTCCTGCGCGACCAACGTGCGAGCGGCGAGGCCCACGTCGTCCTTCTCGGCGATGATCGCCACGTTCTTGAACCCCGCCGCGGCGATCCACTGGCCGATCGTGACGTCGATCAGCGACACTGCAGGCGCGTTGCGGAACACCTCGGGATAACCCTTGGCTGTGATCTGATCGGACCACACGTCGCACGCCATGAACGGGATGCCGTATTTGTGGTAGACCTCCATTTCGGCGAGTGCCACCGGGCTGTGGAACTCGCCGAACACGGCAACGACCTTGTTCTGTTGGACCAATCGCTCCGCCGCGGTGCGGCCTTCCGCCGGCATGCCGCGTGTGTCGGCGTAGGTGATCTCGACCTGACGACCGAGTATGCCGCCCTGAGCGTTGATCTCCGTCGCGGCGATCTCCGCGGCGTTCTTCATGTTGGTGCCTTCGGCGTAGCCGCCCGGCGGCGACAATGGACCAACCCAACCGATCGAGATCGGCTCGCCGGCCGCGCGGACACGACGACCGAGTAACGGCAGCGCAGCGGCGGCACCTGCCAGCACATTGCGCCTGGTGTGAGTGATCCTCGTACTGCTGTCCGACATCCGCGCGTCCCCTTGAACCGCCTGCATCCTCTCAAGAAGGCAAGCCCGCGCCAAGAGCGCGCGCAGCGCGGCGCCAGTTCACTCGGGAAATCATCACTGATGCCCGCCATCAATGGAGCGCGAGTCACACGCCCGCGCGCCATGGCGGGGCTTGCTCCCATAGGCTCTAACTTAAGCGCGCTGGCCTGCCTCCGATCGTCATGGCCGCCCTTGTGCCCCACGAGGCCGGCCATGACGTTTGGTGTGTCGCACTTCAACAAGAGAAAACGGCCAGGAACCGCGACCCGGCCGTGCCGTTGCGACTATCCGAGCGTGACTTCCGCCTCGATCACTTCCAGATCGGCGGTCAGGATCTTGCCCTTGGTTTCCGGCCCCAGGTAGACCGCGATGATATACACGACCAGCGAACCGATCGAGCCGTACATCATCGGTTTGGCGAAACCCATGCCCTGGTTCACTGCGAAGTAAGTCAGGATCGGCGCGACGGCCGCGCCCCAAACCGCGCCCTGGTGATAGACGAAACCGGCGGCGGTGGCTCGTACCTCGGTCGGAAAGCGTTCCGACAGCCAGCCGGGGTTCAGGGCATCCTTACCGCTGAAGAAGCAGATGAACAGCAGGAAGAACGCGAGGAACAAGGTCGGATCGACCTGCGTGATGTACACCGGGATGAGGAACAAGGCGATGATCGTGGGGATCATCAGCGCCCAGCGCCGTCCGACGCTTTCCGACACCGCGCCCCAGAAGGCGCACGCGGCGAATGTGAGGATGTTGCCCCAGAACACCGGGACCGCCACCTGGGCCGGTGTCCACCCCAGTTCTTTAGTCAGATAGGTGCCAAGCATGGCCCAGACCGCGTAGTAGACGCAGAAGTTAGCGGCCATCCATAGGCAGGCAGTAAAGGTGTTGTACAGATATTTGGGCTTGAAGATGGCGAGCAGTGGCAGGGTGACCTGCTTTTGCGTCGTATCCTGGATCCTCTTGTTCTCCGTCCAGACCTCGGGCTCTTTTACGTACATGCGGATCCAGACGCAGGCCAAGGCCGGCAGCACGCCCAGGATCAGCATCCCGCGCCACCCGTAGCCCTTATGCCATGCTTCCAACGGTCCATACAGAAAGCCGTAGGCCAGGCCGGACAGTGCGAAGCCCAACCCCCAGGACCCCTGCAAGACGCCGGACATCAACCCGCGAGACCGCACCGGCCAGGATTCCATCGCCAGCGCCGAGCCGGCCGGCCATTCCGCCCCCATCCCGATGCCCAACAGCGCCCGGATCACGAACAGGAAGGTAAAGCTGGGCGAGAAGCCTGCGAGGAAGTTGCAGATCGAATACCAAAGGATGGAGATCATCAGAGGCGCCCGGCGCCCCATCCGATCGGCCAGCCAGCCGGACGCCGTCGCGCCACCCAGGCGCATGATCAGCGTGACCGAGAAGATCGCGGTCACGTCGATCAGTGGAACCCCGAACTCCTGCGCGATCGGCGCCATGATCAGAAGGAACACGGTGAAGTCGAAGGCGTCGAGCGTCCAACCCATCCAGGCGGCGCAATAGGCGTACCATTGGTCCTTGGTGGGTTCTTTCCACCATGGAACGTTTGCCACGTTTCCGGCGTATCCAGACATCGATTTGAGCTCCCAGTTTACAGCCTACCCGCGTCGATGGGCTCGCGTTGGCCCATTCAAGAACCAGCCTAACAATGAATTCAAGCATGATGCAACCAGCCCCGGTGCGAGGCCGATGTAGGTCTTGCCGGTGCCGATGACCCAGGTGCCATGCAGTTCTGGCTCAATCCATTTGCAGCGCGCCAGTTTGAGAACCAGCGCCCTTTTGAGCGATGGCTGGGCAACGCATCCCCCTCTTCGATCGTGGCCATGGTCGTCGACAAGCAGCCGCATGACTCTGACGGATAGCAAACCGCCTCATGCGGCATTCGCTGAAATGAAATCGCGCAGTACGCCGCGCTACCCAGACAAGCCCCCGCCAGGCTTTGATACTGTCGTAGTCTGCCGTGAAGTCGCGTGATGGATCGCGCTGCAATTGTAATCGAGCCATCACCGCCTGTGATCTCAGATTGTCAGGGCCGGTATACGCAACGACTTCGTCTAACCTCATGCGAATAAATGCATCGTTCAGCGCCGCCCGCGCGGCCTCGGTAGCATACCCATGACCCCACATGTGCCGCACCAATCGCCAACCTATTTCGAAATGTGAACCGGTCGGATGGCCGGGGCGCGATGGCATGATGCCTGCGTAGCCAAGAAAGGCGCCCTCTCTGCTCTCGACTGCCCAACGGCAGAAGCCATGTTGACGATATGCCATTGCGTAGCGGTCGAGCTTTGCGTCGCTCTCGCTCCGGCTGATCGGTCCTCCATAGTCATGCATCACTTCAGGGTCAGCGTGCATGGCAGCAAACGCACCCCGGTCTGCTTGCTCCCAACAGCGGAGCCGCACGCGCGGCGTGTTGATTATCATGGCGCAGTCACCGCCTTAGCGAAGCGTTGCAAACTCAAGAACTACGCAACAAGCCATGCGCTGACGTAGCCATTGCGAGTTGCACACCGGCCTTGTGGCGGAGCCGCGCTGGATGAAACCGGGATTCGTCATGGCCGGCGAAGGCCGGCCATCCACGTCTTCCCTTGATGCGCGCGGCACAGTCTGCTCATGGTTTCTTGTTGGTATTCGTACCCCCGCTCCCAGTCGATCACATTGCGCAGCGGCGCGCCGTCGAGAAACGCACGCAGGTTCTCGCAGAACAGATCGATCGCGCCGTGCCGGTTCTCATCGCTGTGCCCGGACGTGTGCGGCGTGATCAGCACGCGCGGATCGCGCCACAGCGTCTCTGGCGGCAAGCGTTCGAACTCGCCGACATACACATCCAGCACCACGCCACGCAGATGCCCGCGCGCCAGCGCCTCGGCCAGCGCGACCTCGTCCACGATCTCGCCGCGCGCGACGTTGACCAGAACGACCCCCGGCTTCATCGCGGACAGCCGCGTCGCATTGATCAGGTTTGTGGTCTCCGGCGTCCACTGGCAGCAGACCACCACGAAGTCGCTCTCGCCGAGAAACGGTTCGAGATCATCGGTGCCGCCAAGTACCGCGAACCCCGTCGGTAATGGCGCGCCAGGCTCCGGCCGGCGCCGCGTGCCAATGACGCGCATGCCAAGGGCAGCAGCCAGCCGACCGACCTCGCGACCGATCCCGCCGGCGCCGACCACGCACATGGTCTTGCCTTCCAGCAGCAGCGGCCGATACGCGCGATGGTCGAACTTGCCCGTCGCGCGGTCGTCGATGGCTCGGTTCAGCTCCTTGGCGAAGTGCAGGACGCCGGCGATCGCGTATTCCGCCATGGCGAGGATGCTGCCGACGCCGCGCGACGTCGTCACCGTCACGTCGCTGCCCCACAGGTCGCCGATGCGCAGGTTGGACGCACCCGCGGGACGCTGATGGAACCACTTCAGTCGCGGCGACCGCGCGCGCAAATCCAGCGGGAACGGGAACCCGCCGAGGATCACCTCAGCCTCGGCGAGCAGCCTGTCGCGTTCCTCGCGAGTGCCCGCCCCAGTGGTGCCCGGGGCGAGATAGCGCGCGCCGGCATAGGCCGACCAGGTGTCGCGGATCTCGCCATCGAACCAGCCAGCGGCATCAGTGAGGCGGACGGCTGGATCGACGGCCTCGATCCCGGCGCGATCGGTGGAATTGAGACGTTGGATGGCAAGAATGTTGACGGTGCGCATGGCCGATCCGCTGCTGATCTTTGGCTATCAGGCCACGCCTTGCGCCGGCGCGCCATCCATGAGGCTGAGCACGATCCGTATCCATAACGTCATGTCGACGCAGGTCGGCATCAACGAGAAGATGTGGATGCCGACCTGCGTCGACGACGGAATGAACAATCGCGCGGGATCGGTTATTTCCCGTCAGGTCTTCACACCTCGGCCGGCGTCACCGACACTTCCAGCCTCTCCGCCCGCCGCAGCAGCGTCAGCGTCAATGCACGTCCGGCGCGCTCTGCCGTCAGCGCGCGGTGCATATCGTCCACCCCGGCGATCGGCTCGCCGTCGAGCGCCACCACCACGTCACCGCGCTGCACGCCGGCCTCCGCCACCGGGCCGCCGGCCACCACATCCAGCACCAGCATCCCGCTCGCCTGCGTCAGCCCATGGAACCGCCGCACCCGCGTGTCGATCGGCACGGTCTGCCCCGACAGTCCGAGCCGCGACCGCCTCACCCGCCCGTCGCGCATCAGCCGTGTCGCAACCCACACTGCGGTGTCGATGCCGATCGCGAAGCAGATGCCCTGCGCCGGCGCGATCGTCGCGGTGTTGATGCCGACCACGCGGCCGGCACCACTCACCAGCGGGCCGCCGGAATTGCCAGGGTTCAGCGGCGCATCGGTCTGGATCACGCTCTCGATCATGCGCCCCGACGGCGTGCGAAGCGTGCGGCCGAGCGCGGAGACGATGCCGGCGGTGACAGTGCACTGGAAGCCGAGAGGATTGCCGATCGCCACCACAAGCTGTCCCACCCGCAGCGTCGCGGACTGACCCAACTCAGCGTGCGGCAGGCCGCTGCCGGACAGGCGCAGCACCGCGGTGTCGGTATCGGCGTCCGAGCCCACCAGCGTCGCATCCAGCGCCTGCCCGTCGGTGAACGAGGCACGCAGGCGAGCGGCACCCGCCACCACATGCGCATTGGTCAGCACGTAGCCGTCGGGGGTGAAGATCACGCCTGACCCCTGGCCCTTCGGCTTGCCATCCGCACCGAAGGCGATGACATGCACCACGGCGGGCCCGACGCGTTCGAACGCGTGCACGACCTGTGCAGAATAGGGGTCCAGCTCGTCGAGCTGTGGGGCGCCAGTGGCATCGAGCGGCATGGGAAGTTCCTTCGCGGCGCACCAAATGGGAGCGGAACCGCCGCGCGGCACCCCGGCCACGCGGCCGGGTGGAGCACCGGTCATCCGGCCGATGCCGCCGCCGCTCGGCATGGAGCAGTGTGCCGGCACAGGCACAGGAGTTTGCAGCCATGACCACCGATCAACTCGAACAGTTCTCCGAAGCGCTCGCGGATCGTCTCGCCGCGGCCACCTTCGTCGTCGCCATCCGCACCGGCCGCCGCGGGGCCAGCGGCATTCTGTGGCGCGACGATGTGGTGGTGACATCGGAGCAAACGCTGCCCGAGGGGACTGACTTCACCGTCGTCCGCGGCGGCACGGAGTTCCGCGCGCAATTGGCGGGACGCGACCCCGGAACCAACGTCGCCGTTCTGCGCCTGTCGCAGAAGCTGGGCACCGCGCTGCCGGCCGCCGCGCCCTCCCCTCGCCCCGGCTCGCTCGCCCTCATCGTCGGCGCGGACCACAGCGGTGCCCCGACGGGACGCCTCGGCATGGTGCACGCCACCGGGCCGGAATGGCACAGCCAGGCCGGCGGCCGCATCGACACCTTGCTGCGGCTCGATGCACGGCTCGGCGCCGACGAAGGCGGTGCAGTGCTGACGCTTGGCGGCAGGCTGATCGGCATGTCCACCGCCGGCCCACGCCGCCGCGCGCTGGCAATTCCGGCCGCAACGATTGAGCGGGTGATCGACCCGCTGCTCACCGAGGGTCGCATCGCCCGCGGCTGGCTCGGCGTCGGCCTTCAACATGTATTGGTGCCGGATCGCTTCCGCGAGGCGGCGGGTCGTGATGCCGGCATGATGGTGGTCGGCCTCGCCGCCGGTGCACCAGCCGAAACCGCCGGCGTGCTGCCGGGCGACATCATCCTGGAGGTGGACGGCCGCCGCACGGGCCGCGCCCGCGGCCTGGCAACAGCGCTGGCGCCGGAGCGCATCGGCCAGCCCACGACGCTGAAGCTGCTACGTGCCGGCGAGGTGCATCTCGTCACCGTGACGATCGGCGCCCGCCCCAAGGCATGAGCCAAGGCCTCCGCGTCCTGCTGCACACTGACGATCCGGTGCGCCGGCAGGGCCTGGCCGCCATGTTGGAGGCGGCCGGGCACCGTGTGGTGACTGACACGCCCGATGTAATTCTGTGCGACCTGGCGCGAGATGCCGAGCCGCCCGCCGAGGCAGAGGCGCCGGTGGTCGTACTGACCGACCATGCAACACCAACCGACCCGCCCGCCGGTGTGCTGCCTCGCTCGGTCACCGCAGCACAGCTCGATCCCGCACTGCGTGCGGTCGCGGTCGGACTGCTGGTACGTATGCCGGGCGGCAATCCGCGTGACGGCTTCAGCGCCGACAACGACGACGCATCGCCACTGCTGACGCCGCGCGAGGCGGAGATCCTGACGCTCGTTGGTCAGGGCATGAGCAACAAGGCGGTGGCACGTGCACTCGGTATCTCCGTGCACACGGTGAAGTTCCATCTCGAGGCACTGTTCGCCAAGCTTGAGGCAACCAGTCGAGCCGAAGCTGTCGCGAAGGGTCTGCGCGGCGGCGTCATCGAGCTGTAATTCCAGCGGGCCTGTCGTATGACCGCTCCTTCGCTGGGAGCCGGCCTGTTGTACCAATGCCCGGTAATTGCGCCCTATACCGTCATGCCGTGGCTTGGCCACGGCATCCATGTGTGGACGGCCCTTTGGGTTCAAGGGCGATGCTGCAAATCGACGACGGGTACGAGTGCGGTCATGTGTCCGGCCTCGCGGTGCGGTCGACATGACCGCGGCCCAGATGGGTTCCGCGAGCGAGCCCTCAACACGTCTGCGGTTTCGCACAGCGCCGTTGGATGCCACGGGGTATCTCGCTCGTCGGTTCGACCGATCGCCACCTTCTGCTGTCGCCCTTTCACCCGCGATGCCAGCGGTTCAGGCGACCGTCGCGGGACGGTATGCCTCACCGCTGGTCATCATGGCCCACACGACACGGGCCATCTTGTTGGCCAGGGCGACCGCCGCGAGCTTGCGCGGACGGCGCTGCAGCAGGCCCAGCAGCCAGGCGCTGGCATGCCGGCTGCCTGGTTTGACAGTGCGGACCACGGCGGTTGCGCCGAGCACCAGCAACTGTCGCAGCCGTTCGTTGCCCTGGCGCGAGATCCCGCCCAGCCGTGGCTTGCCCGCCGTCGACTTCTGCTTCGGTGTCAGGCCGAGCCAGGCGGCGAGATGACGCCCCGAGCGGAACTGCGAGACATCCACCGTGAGGGCGAAGCTCAGCGCGGTGATCGGGCCGACGCCTGGTATCTCCGCCAGCAACTGGCTCACCGGGCTGCTCCTGTGCAGCCGGGCCAGGTCGCGGTCGAGCGCTGTCAGCCGCACGCTCAACTCGGCGATCCGTCCGCCCAGCTCGGCGAACATCGCGCCGGCCGGCTCAGGCACCGCCGGGTCGTCGGCAATGCGCGCCAACAGCGGCTCCACGTGCCCGGTTCCCTTGGCCGCGATCACGCCGAACTCCGCGGCTTGGCCACGCACCGCGTTCGTCTTTCTTTGCCGCGAGCTCCAAAGGCCGGTCAGGCGGCCACATCATGTCCGAGCAACCAGGTAAAGGCGCGGCGCACAAAGGCCACTCCGTCCTCCGTCGGCAGATCTCCATGCGCAATCAGCACCCGCTCGATTGGCCAGGCGAGAACCTTGTCGAGTGAGACCCGCGCCGCGCGACGATTGAGGAAGCTCGCACGCCAGTCACCCGGTGCGCCAGGATTGGGGGCGACGATCCCACCATGCCGAGCGAGGAAGCCGCGCCATCCTTTGAACCAGTCGCGCGGAAAATTTTGGATCAGATCGGCGAACAGGGCCGTGCGGCTGCTACGGTGAAAAAACACGACCTCGGTCAGCGCAAAGCTTCCGTGCACCACGGCCTGGTCGATGTCAGTCGCCCAATCGGACCGAGCCGCATCGCCAAGCTCGGCATCGAAGGTCAGGTCTTTGCGTTTGCGCCGCAGCCGCGGCGTGGCGTAGACGCGAGCCGCTGGAAAAGCGGACTTCCATTCCGCAAGGAACAGATGATGCAATGCATTGGGTGAGACAAGGTGGCGTACCGACCCGAGTGCATCAACTGAAGCGCAAAGAGAATCAGATAGCGCTACAGGCGACCAGACGAACAGACCGCCGTCAGATAGCCTGATCACCGCCATCCGCGTTGGATAGGGAAAGCCATGAAAAGACGTCACCGGACCGTCGGCTATCCAGATTTCGGGTCCGAATTGCTGAAGCGGCTCACTCAATACAATCAGCGCCCACGTTGATCGCGGGATCTGTGCACCGAGGAGCGGCCGCGCAAGATCACTCCGGCTCGATGCGAATCAGCGTGGGCGCCTCGAGCACGGCATCCAGCCCCGCGATCCGTGTCAGTGCATCCCGCATCGCACTCTCCTGCGTCTCATGCGTCACCAACACCACAGGTACCGCCTCGCCCGGCGAGCGGCCGCGCTGAAGCATCGATTCGAGCGAAATGCGCTGATCGCGCAGCACCGCAGTGACATCGGCAATGACACCCGGCCGATCCACCACCATCAGACGCAGATAATAGGCGCCGACATGCGCGCTCATCGGCACCGAAGGCGCGTTCGATAGCTCGGCCGATGCCGCGCCCCACACCGGAGTGAACCGATTGCGCGCGATGTCGATCAGGTCGGCCACAACGGCGGATGCGGTCGGCCCAGCGCCGGCGCCGCGGCCTTCCAGCATCACGCGTCCAACGAAATCGCCTTCCGCCACCACCGCGTTGAACACGCCGTCCACACGGGCGATCGGCGCGAACTGCGGCACCATGCAGGGATGCACGCGCGCCTCGATGCCGCCGTCGGTTTGCCGCGCGATGCCGAGCAGCTTGATGCGATAGCCAAGCTCGGTCGCAAACGCGATGTCGAGTGCGGAAACGTTCCGGATGCCCTCGACATGCACTGCGTCGAACGCGACCGGCCGGCCGAACGCCAGCGCCGCCAGAATCGCCAGCTTGTGCGCCGCATCGATGCCGTCGATGTCGAACGACGGATCGGCTTCCGCATAGCCAAGCTTCTGTGCATCGGCGAGCACTTCGGCAAACTCGCGGCCGCGCTCGCGCATTTGCGTCAGGATGTAGTTGCAGGTGCCGTTCAGGATGCCGGCGATGCGCAGGATGCGGTTGGCCGCGAGCCCCTCACGCAGCGCCTTGATCACCGGGATGCCGCCGGCCACCGCCGCCTCGAACGCCAGCGGCACGCCGCGCTCTTCTGCCATGGCCGCCAGCGAAGCCCCGTGAACCGCCAGCATCGCCTTGTTCGCGCTCACCACAGGCTTGCCGGCGGCCAGCGCCGCCTGCACCAGCGCACGCGCGGGACCGTCGGAACCGCCGATCAGTTCCACCACGACCTCAACCGCCGGGTCCGCGGCGAGCGCCACCGGGTCCTCGTACCATCGCAGACCCGACAGCGACACACCGCGATCGCGCGTGCGGTCACGGGCAGACACCGCAGTCACCGCGATCGGCCGCCCCGCGCGCGCAGCCACCACATCGGCGTTGTCGCGCAGCAGCTTCAGCACGCCGCCACCCACCGTGCCCAGTCCGGCGACCGCGACAGAAAGGGGGTGGGTCATCGGAGCGAAGCCTGAAATGGCGACGCTGGGCTCATGAGCATGGCAACATCATCCCCTTGGATGCAGTGCGGACTGACATAGCAGACTGAGGCAAGCAATCCAGTCATCCAGGGCGGAGCGTTCCCGCCGATGCCATTTGGCGCGCCACAGATGCGCAGGTCCTTACCGGCCAATGGGCGCAACGTCAGTTGTTCTACCTCGCGGCCATGCGCCTGGATCGGCTTCGGCAGCGGGACCGGCTGCGCGGTGTAGGGTTTGCCGTTGTCCAGCTCGACGGTGACAGTTGCATCCAGCATTGCCACAAGGTTCTGTAGCAACAGCGCGCTGTCATCAGGAATGATAATTTGCCCCCACACCAACCGGGAATTGGAGGGTTTTGATGAGCGACCGGTTCGGCGGTGCAAGCGCCGCAGGATACGACCGCGGCTTCGGCAGTATCTCGGGCCAGTTCATTCCCGGCTTGCTGCGAGCTGCCCGCGTGGGCCCTGGCCACCGGGTGTTGGACGTTGCCACTGGCACCGCTGCCGCCGCCGAAGCTGCGGTCCACGCCATCGGGCCGTCAGGCGCCCTCATTGCAACCGACCTTTCGCCGGCCATGCTTGAGAGAGCGCGTGAGCGTCTCGGGGCAATGCCAAACGTCTCGATCGCAATCGAGGATGGCCAGTCGCTTACTTTTCCGGATGAGCAATTCGACGCGGTGTTGTGCGCCATGGGCCTCATGCTTTTCCCTGATCCGGCGCGCGGCTTGGCGGAATTCCACCGCGTACTGCGTGATGGCGGATGGGCCGCCGTCTCAGTCAATACCGTGCCGGAGCGAGCTTTCGCGACGCGCGTCGATGCCATCATTGGTCGGCACGCGCCGGAGCGCGCTGCGACGGGCGCCTGCTATTTTTCTCTGGGCAATGCGGCACTACTTAGCTCCCTGTTCAAAGCGGCAGGTTTCCGGGACATCGAGACGTTTACGGAAGCGCGGCGTTACCCGTTCAGTTCCTTCGCGAGCTACTTCAAACCCATTGAGGAGGGTCAGGGGCCAACAGGACAGGCCTATGCGATGCTACCGACCGAGATCCAGCAGCGCGTGCGGGAGGATGCACGCCGGCAATTGGAGGGCGATGCCGCTGCAGGGGGTCCCGTCGAGGTGGAAGTGGAATTACTGTTCGGCTGTGGGCGACGATAGCCGGTCTTTGGCAGCATGCGGAACTGATTGATCAGCGCGACGATGCGTAGCCGTTGATCAGATAGGGCGCCCACAGCACGTCGAGCCGGCTTGGATCGCGTGCGTTGCGCTCAACGATGGTCGCTTTCGCCATCGCGTCGACGGCCGTGACGGAATGGGGATAGGTCATGGGCACCCTCGTAAGTGCTCTGCCATGTGGTTCATGAGCATCGTGACGCAACCTCTCGATCGGCAGGCGCGGGTGAAGACCGGAGGCAGCAGAATGGCGCAGCACCTCACGTGGCCTATGATCCTTATCATGCCAGACGATCTCTACGATCGCGATATCCTCGCCTGGTCCCGGCATCAGGCCGATCTGCTGCGCCGCCTCGCACGCGGCGAGCGGGTCAACGAAGTAGACTGGGAGCACGTTGTCGAGGAGATCGAGGACGTAGGCCTGTCAGAACTCAACACAGTTCGCAGCTGCCTCCGCCTCATGCTCGTTCATCTGCTCAAGGTGCATTGCTGGCCGGACAGCCCATCGGTCGGTCACTGGCGTGGGGAGATCGTGTCCTTCCAGGCCGACGCCGCGCAACGCTTCGCTCCGTCGATGCGCCGGAGGATCAATCTGGCGAAGCTGTATCGCACGGCTCGCGAGCAAGTGCAGGCCGCCACCTACGATGAGCGGGAACCGCTGCCGTCGCCGGAAGCCTGCCCGTTGAGCCTGGATCAACTCCTCAACGAACCTCGGCAGGCGTTGGAAGCGGTGCTGGCGGAACCTCCGAAACCTGAACTCAGCCCTCGGCCGCCTCGGCCACCTCCGCCTGGTTCGACCCGGCCTGCAGGAAAGCACGGATGTTGCGCACCGCCTGACGCAGCCGGTGCGTATTCTCCACCAACGCAATCCGCACGAACCCCTCGCCGTGCTCGCCGAACCCCAGCCCCGGCGACACCGCCACCTTGGCACGCGCCAGCAACAGCTTGGAGAACTCGACGCTGCCGAGACCAGCGAACCGAGCCGGCACCGGCGCCCAGGCAAACATCGAGCCGTCCGGGCTCGGCACATCCCACCCAGCCGCGGCAAGTCCGCGGATCAACACATCCCGCCGCTCCCGATACATTGCGCGAAGCTGGTCCACGCAGTCCTGCGGCCCATTCAGCGCCGCCACCGCGGCGACCTGGATCGGCGTGAACGCGCCGTAGTCGAGATACGACTTCATCCGGGTCAGCGCATTGATCAGCCTCGGATTGCCTGCGGCAAAGCCCATCCGCCAGCCCGGCATCGAATAGGTCTTCGACAGGCTGGTGAACTCGACCGCGATATCCTTGGCGCCCGGCACCTGCAACAGCGATGGCGGCACCTTGTCGCCGAAGTAGATCTCCGCGTAGGCGAGGTCCGACATGACCCAGATCTCGTGCCGCCGCGCAAACCCGACGATCTCGCGATAGAAATCAAGATCCGCCAGATAAGCCGTGGGATTTGAAGGAAAATTGACGATCAGCGCTGTCGGCTTCGGCACCGAGTGCCGCACCGCGCGATCCAACGCCCGCAGCATGTCCTCGTCCGGAGTGGCCGGCACGGACCGCACCGCGGCGCCGGCAATGATGAAGCCGAACTGGTGGATCGGATAGGACGGGTTGGGCACCAGGATCGTGTCGCCCGGGCTGGTAATCGCCGAGGCCAGATTCGCCAGGCCTTCCTTGGAGCCGAGCGTGGCTATTACCTCTGTCTCCGGGTCCAGTCCGACATCGAAGCGGCGCTGATAGTAGCCGGCGAGCGCGCGCCGCAGGCCCGGTATCCCCTTGCTGACCGAGTACCGGTGCGTGCGCGGGTCCTGCACCGCCTCCACCAGCTTGGCGACGATGTGCGGCGGCGTCGGGCTGTCCGGATTGCCCATGCCGAGGTCGATGATGTCCTCGCCGGCGCCGCGCGCCTTCGCCTTCGCCGTGTTGACCTCGGCGAAAACGTAAGGCGGCAGTCGGCGGATGCGGTGGAACTCACCGGAAGGGTCGGAGCTCATGCTGGCTTCTCGTGGCTTGGAGTCATTGTATCAGGCGTGCGGCGCCGCCGCGACCGATCGCAGCGGCATCCACCTGCACGGCGGAGGCTGGCACCCCCGCGGCGGTCAGCGCCGCGGCCATCGCCTTGGCGCGCGACAGACCGAGAGTGAGGGCAGCGGACTGGGTGGCCGGGTCGTCCGAGGTGGCATCACCGTAGCCGGTGACCGCGATGACACCGCTCCCGCGACGCGCGGCAAGTTGCTTCAGGCTATCGGCGGCGAAAGACTGCAGCTCGGCGGAGCCGGTGACGAACGTCACGCTGAGGGCGTTGGCCGGGCCGGCCTGCTTGGCCGGAGGCGGCGACGTCGGCGTTGCCGCAGCGACCCTCGTGGCAGTCGCCGGCGGAGGCGGCTCGGCTTTCCATCCAGGACCAGGTGATCCGCCAGCAGGAGCCGACGACGCTGTGGCCTGCGGAACGCCCGGCAGGTTGGGCGGCGCTGGGGGTGCGGCTGGCAGCGGAGGAGGAGCTGCGGCCTGGGCAGAAGGCGGCTGCGCTGCGGCACCGGGCGGAGCAAGCGGCGCGCTCTGCACCGCACCCACCGGCGCCTTGGCCGGCGGTGGCGCCGTTGCGGGCCCGGTGGTTGGTTGACTGGGCGCGGGCGGGGCAGGCGGCGCTTCAGCCGCGGCCATGGTGGCGCTCGCCTTCGCGGTCCCAGATGGCGACGGAGGTGGCGGCGGCGGGACGGTGCCTCGCCCGAACAGCGCCGGCGATGCGCTGGGCACCGACGGGTCGGCGATCGGCGCAGCCGCGGCCACGTGCTGCGCGTTGGTACGATCAGCGATCAGCGCGCTGGCAATGTTGTCGAGCGCCGCGCGGTCCGGCTGCGCCGGCTTCGGCGGTACGGTGGCCAGATTGGGATAGGGCTGGTCCGCACCAGGCGGCGGCGGCCGTTCCTCGGCGATCTTGCCGCCTTGCAGGCCATGCCACCAGCTCACCGGGTTCATCGATGAGGGAAACGATGAGCATCCCGCCAGCGTCAGCACACACAGTGACGCGAAGTGGCGGCAACGCAGGCCAGAGGTGCCGGATTCGAGGCCGCAACCAGCTTGAACCCGCCTTCCAGCCCCCCTAGGTTGCCCGCCACTTCCGCTGCTCAGCATCGTCGAATCCGCTCCAGGCCGTGCCGTGGTGTAGCTGGTGGTGGTGCCGACGGAAAGGACGCGTATGGCCGACGAGACCAAGACCGAAACCACTGGGTTCAAGCTGCCCGACCCGGCGGAGATCGGTCGTTCGATGGCCGACATCGCCGAGCGCTCGCAGCGCATCGTCAGCGAATGGCTGAAGCGCCAGGCGACCGAGGAGCACGCGCCGGACCCGCTGAACATCGCCAGCGCCTTCATGGAGATGACCGCTCGGCTCATCACCAACCCCGCCAGACTGGTCGCCGCACAGCTCGGCTTCTGGCAGGACTACATGACCCTCTGGCAGAACACCGCGCGCCGTATCATGGGCGCCGAGCACGAGCCGGTGATCGACGCGCCCTCCACGGATCGGCGCTTCAAGGACGACGCCTGGCGCGAGAATGAGGTCTTCGACTTCATCAAGCAGTCGTATCTGTTGTCGGCGCGTTATGTGCAGGATGTGGTGAAGCAGGTCGACGGCCTGGAC
Source organism: uncultured Alphaproteobacteria bacterium (assembly GCA_963776505.1). Lineage (GTDB taxonomy): Bacteria > Pseudomonadota > Alphaproteobacteria > Acetobacterales > Acetobacteraceae > JAMXLO01. The sequence goes on along the minus strand of CAVZNH010000052.1, from coordinate 5,435 downwards.
CCGAAGACCGCGCAGAAGGTGGATTTCTATGCGCGGCAGTTCGTCGATGCGATGAGCCCGTCGAACTTCCTGCTCACCAACCCCGAGGTGCTGCGCAAGACTGCCGAGACCGGCGGCGAGAACCTGCTGCGCGGCCTCAACAATCTGCTGAGCGATCTGGAGCAGGGCAAAGGCAAGCTCCGCATCAAGATGACCGACATGGCGGCCTTCAAACTGGGCGAGAATATCGGCGTCTCGCCCGGCAAGGTGGTCTACCAGAACGACCTGATGCAGCTCATTCAATACACGCCGAATACCGAGAAGGTATTGAAGCGGCCGCTGCTGATCGCGCCGCCCTGGATCAACAAATTCTACATTCTGGATCTGCGGCCGCGGAACAGTTTTGTCCGTTGGGCGGTGTCGCAGGGCCATACCGTCTTCATGATCTCCTGGGTGAACCCGGACGAGAAGCTCGCCGAGAAGGGCTTCGAGGACTACATGATGGAGGGTTATCTCGCCGCGCTGGATGCGATCGAGCGCGCGACCGGCGAGCGTGAGGTGAATGCGATCGGCTACTGTCTCGGTGGCACGCTGCTGTCGAGCACGCTGGCCTACATGGCGACCAAGAAGGACAACCGGATCAAGTCAGCGACCTTCTTCGTCACCATGATGGATTTTTCCGAAGCCGGCGAGCTGGGCGTATTCATCGACGAGGAGCAGTTGAACGCGCTCGAGGAGAAGATGAACAAGCGCGGCTATCTCGAAGGCTCCGAGATGGCCACGACGTTCAACATGCTGCGCGCGAATGACCTGATCTGGTCGTTCGTGGTGAACAACTATCTTCTGGGGAACGACCCCTTCCCGTTCGACCTGCTGTACTGGAACGCGGATTCAACCCGCATGCCGGCGCGGATGCACAGCTTCTATCTGCGCAAGATGTATCAGGAGAATCTGCTGGCCGCGCCGAATGGGATCAGCCTGGCGGGCGTGCCGATCGATCTGCGCAAGATCAAGACGCCCGCGTATTTCCTGTCCACCCGCGAGGATCATATCGCGCCGTGGAAATCGACCTATCGCGGCACGCAACTGCTGAGCGGACCGAAGCGCTTCGTCTTGGCGGCGTCGGGCCACATCGCCGGCGTGGTCAACCCGCCGGACGGCGGGAAGTACAGCCACTGGATCAATCCCGATCTGCCGCCCGATCCCGAAGAGTGGTTCAAGGGTGCCACCGAGATCGCCGGTTCCTGGTGGCCTGACTGGCACCGCTGGGTCAGCGCACTCGGGAAGGAACAGGTGCCGGCGCGGACGCCAGGCGATGGCAAGCTGAACTCGATCGAGGACGCGCCCGGAAGCTACGTGCAGGTGCGCCTGAGCTGACCCACCCTATGTCGACAAACCCGTCTGCCACATTCGTCATGGTTTTATTATGGATGGGCTTGGGCTTGGCCCAACCATCCACGTCTTCCCACGATGCGTGCGGCAGTAAACGACTGTCTAAACGCTCCTCCGCAGCAGCATGCCAGCCCGGTAATGCCGCCATGCCGCTGCCAGTAGCGCAATAGCCAGCACGGGACAGATTACGTCCATGAAAAACGGAACGCCCGCGTTGCCAGGCGCGAGATTGCCCGCCGCGAGCATCTGATGAACGTGGCCGACGGCATCGCCCAGCAGGAAGATCGACGACGTCCAGACCGCTGCCGCCTTGAACGGGAGGCTGCACCAGAACGACGCGAATGCAGTCGCGCCGATAGCCAGATCCGCCATACCGACCTCGAACTGGAACGGGCTGACCTGCCAGCCGATATCCGCTGCCGCGACGGACGGGAAAAACAGATGGAATACAGCGGCCCACAGCGCGGTCACGCCCACGGGCAGCAGCAGGAGCCACGACAGGAACCGCTCGGGCGTTGACCAGCGGCCACGGTGGAAGGCAGCCACCACAAGCGCGATCACCAGAAGGAAGGCGGGAAGGTTGCGAAGCACGAAGCCTATCGACTCGGCGATCACGGCGGTCTCCTTATGAGAGACTGACAGGATACCATTTCAGGCGAGATCGCCGCGCCAGTTTGCAATCAAGGTCTGGTCGAAGTGCCGCCGGACAACCACAGCTACGGCATCTCCATCCGCCGGCGACCCATCAATCCGCTCATTTCCAGGCGTCCCGCTCGCCGTCCAATGGAGCCTCGCCTGCGGCGCCCCCATCTACTTCGAGCCGCGGGCGGCATCCCTCCGTCGTCATGGCCGGCGAAGGCCGGCCATCCACGTCTTCACTTTGATGCAGTCAAAAAGACCTGGACGGCAAGGCCAAGCCAAGCCCCGCCATGGCGAATGAGCACGAGCCGTCTGACCCAATTCACTCATTCCCAAGCAAGCCCTTACGCGAGAACGGGCATCTTGCCACTGATGGAGCAAGCCGCACGACGGAGACCCGGGAACCTGCCTTCGTCAAAATGCTCATCGAGCTCCGGCCGCTCGATGGTTAATCCATTCGGCTCCAAAATCCTGCGAACATCATGGGCTTGGCTAAGAAGTTCACACGCGACATGAATTGCGGAATCCCGCGAGCGCGCAGCGCGCGATTGAATTCGTCCGTCGCGCTCAGCAAAGACGATGTGCCACATCATTCGATTATGGCTCCAGCAGTTTCTACGCACATCGGTGCACCAGTCGTCCGGTTCGGAGCAAGTTACGTCAGGTAACGCGACGCGGAACTATCCACAGCGTTGCGCGGCCGCCACAGTGTGTTAGATCAGCAATGCACAGCCTGAAACTAAGAAATCACGCGGTTGCGATTTTGCAGCGTTGCTCGCTCCTGCAGCGGGCCATCTGCATCCAAACTACGCTATTCGTAATCTCGGGTGTCTGTTCCAAGAGGCCATCTTTAGATTTTGAAGGCTATCTTGATCCTGCCGCATCATGGTTGCTAAACGTTCGGTTCAGTGACTATCCTAGCCATATTGACCGTTCACCGGAGGACTTCCGACTAAATAAACTTGATTTCGAATTGTGAATGCAGGAGCTGCAGGATGTCGTTCGACCAGCCGACCACCAACGCATTGAACAACGCACTCCAATCTTTGCAGGCAGCATCCAACGAACTCACGCGATTGCTTGGTGGCGCGACTCCTGAGCCCGACAAGCGGATAGAGATCCTCCAAAAGAATTTCGAACAGCTCAGCCACTACGACCGACACTACAGTGACAACGAGATCAGCGCTCACCACCCTCCTTGTCACCGTCGGCCTGGTCGTGGCGCACGATCCATTGCAGAACCTGTGGACACTACCAGCCTGCGTCGTTACCGACCCCGCTTGGTCAGTCGTAAGTTATATTGTTCGCAACTTCGCTGTCACTCTGCTGCTGTTCTTTCTGGCATTTCCAGTGAACCTCCATTTCCGTAAACAGACGCTCGCGTGCAATCTGATTGAACACACGATCTCTAGCCCGCCCTCCCCTCCCTGCCCGCTGGGCCTCTGCCGCTCGCCGCCGCCGCGTCGCCGCGCTCCGCTCTCGCCCCCCCGCCGGGTCCGGTCCCGCGCCCGCCGCCCCGCCGCCCGCGCCCTCGTCTCCCGGGCGCCGCGCTCCCGCTCCCAGCGCGCTGCGCCTCCCCCCGCTTCGGCGCACCTGTCCGCGCCGGCCCCTCCGCGTCCGCCGCTCCTCTGGCAGCTCTCGCTCCTCCCCGCGCGCAGTAGAGCGTGTCGTATAGCCACTCCGCGCCGCCACCGTCCAGGTTGGTCACTACGTAGCGGATATCCAACCCCTGGGTTCTGGCCTCGATCCGTGCCGCCACGCGCCGCTCCAGCTCCAGGATTTGCGCCATAACGGTCTCGGTATAGCGATGTACCACCGCCGCCTGGCTTCGGCGCGGCGCACCCTGACACCGTCGGCAGCGATCTCGACCAGACGGCTCAGCACGGCGTTGCCCGGCAGGCCGAACACATAATCCACATCGTTGCCTCGCACCACGCCATCACCTCGGACGGCTGTAATGACCGTCGCCACGGATCGTCAGCCGCGTGGTCGGCCAATGGCTGCGGATGCGACGTATCAGCCGGCGCAGATGACGGCGAACTTCGTCTCCCGATGGGGTCTTTCCGGTCGCAGTAGAACCGCCACCGGACGGAGGTGGCGGTCTCATAGACGTGATCGGCAGGAAGCAGCGTTCGTCGTAGTGCGCGTTGAACAACGAAAGTTGCTGATGGCCGTGCACGACATCCACGGTGTCGTCGATGTCCAGCGTGACGGCCACCGGCGGTTTGGGGTAGCTGGCGCAATAGGCGTCGATCATGGCGTAGGTCATGCGGATTACCTCGCGCAAGGTCGGCGCATTCTCCCACCGCGACATTGTCGGCTGCGAGCACAGATCATCACCGGTATCGGCAGACGACCACAAGCCAGCTTGAAGCCGGATCGCTGCGCAGATGATCGAGATCATCGGCATCCTCATAGCCGCAGGCGATAGCGAGCATTCGAGCGCGCAAAATATCGACCACACTGTGCGTCACCAGCAGCGGATTGCGCGGATCGGCGATCAACCCCGCCAGCCTATGTGCAATCCCTATGCGCCGCTCGGCAGCGGCCACAAGCATCACACCCCCATCCGAGGTGAGGCGGCCGCCATCGAACGCCGCAGCGAGTTTCTTGCGTCCGACGGCTGGAAAACAAAACGGCTCAATCGTATTGTCATGCATGGCGGGTGTGGCTCGGGCTGATCCGGTGAACGGAATGGTCTCGACACCCGATCCGTAAGCAAGATCAGTCTCTTATGCGACACCCGCCAGCGAATACCAGATGCTCGTGAATAAGAGCGGCTAAGAGTTCGCCGAAATTCTTGGGCTGCCCGACATCCCTCGTGCCTCGGTGCGAATTGGACGTATCAAGGACCCTCCGGTTCGCGGCTATTACTTTTCCGAGGATCACCGGCGCGTCGTGGCATCGCTCAAATGGCCGTGGTTTGATGCCATGACCAATCTGCTGATGTTTGCGGAGGCCGAGTTCCTTATCATCCTCGTGCTTGTCTTGCTCTCACACTGTGCCTTCTGGTCAAACTATATTCTTTTGGCGCTGGCGGTTCCTCCGGTCCTCGCGGTTGTCATCTTCGCCGTCGCCAAGTTGTTGGCCCAACGGAGGCGGGCCCGAGGCGGATTTTGAGGGGCGGTATCCCTGATTCCTCTGGAAATTCGAATTCGCCGGTGGATTCCCTTCCTCGTTTTTGAGGTCAGCGTTGCCGATGGTCTCGTCACCTGATCGCCAAGCGTGACGAAATTCAAGAACAACCGCCACCGGACGGAACTGCACCAGCAACGAACGCGAATTTGCAAGAACATCGATGCACTGCGAAAGGCGCTGCGGGTCGCGCAACTCGATCCAGATCGAGTTGGTTTGTATCACTGTTACCGCCGAGCCTCGACCATCAAGACTCCATAGAATGTATTCCTTCAGCCTGAAGCTCCGTG
>CAVZNH010000051.1:0-180341 GCA_963776505.1 uncultured Alphaproteobacteria bacterium | reverse complement strand
CGAGGCGCTGAGCCTGGGCACTGCTGCAGCCATGCTCAGCCAGATCCCGGGTGGTGCTGTCGTGGATAGGTTGCGCGACAAGCGTGTGGCGGCGGGAGCCGCCGGGGTCGCCGTGGCGGTGAGCGCCATCTTGTTCGCGGCTGTGCCGACCAAGTTCGGGGTAATGCTGGCGGAGGTAACGCACAGTTTTGCGAGCTGCATGCTGGGTCCTGCGCTCGCCGCGATCAGCCTGACCCTTGTGGGGCGAGCCGGATTGGGCGAGCGGTTGGGTCGCAACGCGTGCTTCGCCTCGCTCGGCAACGGCATCGCAGCCGCGACGCTAGGCGCGTGCGGGGCCTATGTCTCCAGCCGCGCCGTGTTCTGGCTCACAGCGGCGTTGATGCTGCCGGGGCTGCTTGCGTTGCGCGCGATCCGTCGGGCCAAGATGCTGCCGCGGCATGCGACGGACTTCACATTGGCGCCCGCCTCACCCAGCCTGTTCCGCGATGTCCTCGCCCTGCTTACCAGTCGGCACGTGACTTGCCTTTGCTGCATGTGTGGCGCTGTTCCAACTCTCCAATGCAGCCCTACTGCCGCTGGTGGGCAGCGAGCTGACGCGCGCCGTCGGCGACATGGCCAACCTGCTGATCGCGGCATGCATCGTGTTGCCGCAGGCTGTCGTTGCCCTGATTCCACCCTGGGTCGGCCGTGCGGCGGACCGGCAGCACCCGTCTGTCCGCGACGCTCGGCTTCGCTGCCCTCCCGATCCGCGCCTTGCGATTGGCAGCAGTTATTGACAATCCGGTATTGCTTGTCGCGGTTCAAGCCCTGGATGGACTCAGCGCCGCGGTGTTCGGGGTCATGCTCCCGCTGGTGGCGGCCGATCTGACGTGGGGAACGGAGCGGTTCAACCTCTGCCTGGGTGTGCTTGGCCTGGCCGTGGCTGGAGGAGCAACGCTCAGCACGCTCATCGCCGGCCTGATCGCCGACCAGCTAGGAGAGAAGGCTGCGTTCCTCGCGTTGGCGGGCTGCGGCGCGATGGCGGTGGTTGGGGTGCTAACCGCGCCGGCGCCTGACTATACTCGGCGGAATCAACAGTGATCGCAGGGCAATGGTCGACACTGGGCCGCCTCAAGGGGCGATCTCGAATAACACATTTCGGCTTGTTCTCTATGACGCTCTCGCCAGCGAAGCCATGGGCACGCTCACAACCGGCGTGTTTCTTGCTGGCTTTGCGGTGGAACTCGGCGCCAGCAATGTCGCGATTGGGGTACTCGCTGCGGTTCCCTTTGCTGTCCAATTCCTCCAGCTGCCGGCGGTGGCTCTGGTGGAGCGATTGCGATCGAGGCGCGCCATCAGCGCCTGGGCCGCGGGAATCGGCCGGTCGTTTCTGATTGCCGCCGCAGCGGCTCCATTTCTCGGTGCAACGGCTGGGATCGTCACACTGGTTGTGTCCATTGCTTTGTATCAGGCGATGGCCGCTATAGCGGGTTGCGCCTGGAATTCATGGATGCGCGATCTCGTTCCGGAGGGTGAATATGGACGCTTCTTCGGCCGCCGCGCGGCGGCAACAACCGCACTTGCGACCGCGCTCGCTCTACTCAGCGGTCTGTTGATAGATAGCTGGAAGCGTCTTGTGCCGGGACACTTGCATTCGCCTATTCTGGTCTGTTCATCGCCAGTGCAGTGATCGGCCTTTTCGGGGTTTGGCTACTGTCGATTACGCCAGATCAACCGATGCCACCGAACGCTCAGCGCACGCACATATTGACCTTGCTAAAGACACCATTCCGAGACACCAATTTCCGGCGGTTGATCTTTTTCTTGTCTTCCTGGAATTTTGCCGCCAATCTCGCCTCTCCGTTCTTTGCAGTTTATATGCTGAAGACGCTTGGCTATTCGATGACGGTCGTAATCGGCCTCACGACAGCAAGCCAGCTCAGCAACCTTGCTGCGCTCGGACTTTGGGGTAACCTCATTGACCGGTTCAGCAACAAGGCAGTGCTCGGTATCTCTGCGCCACTCTTCCTTGTCTGCACATTGGCCTGGACCTTCACGGGCCTTGCCTGGGTGAGGCCGGCGACACTTTATCTGCTGTTGGCGGTTCATGTGCTGATGGGGATCGCTACAGCGGGCGTGGCCCTCGCCTCTGGCAACATTGCTATGAAGCTATCTCCAGCCGGACAGGCGACCGCCTACCTCGCGGCCAGTAGCGTGGTGAGTGCGACCTGCGCGGCTATGGCGCCAGTAATTGGCGGGTTTTGTGCTGACTTCTTCTCGGCGCGTGAGCTCACACTGGCCTTTACGTGGAAAGGCGGCGTTGATGAGGTCACAGTTCAGGTGCTGAATTTCCACTCTTGGACTTTCTTCTTCGGGTTTGCTTTTGGCGTCGGTCTCTATTCCCTCCACCGTCTCTCATTCGTGCAAGAGACCGGGGGTACGACCGATCCGCTGCTGGTGCGCCACCTGCTGCTGGAGGCGCGCCGATCGATCCACAGTTTGTCAAGCGCCGCCGGTCTGCTTCGCGTCGTCCGCGCGCCATCATGGCTCGTGCGCCCGCGATCAGGGAAACGTCCTGACGCTGGCCCCGAGGCAAGGTCGGTCGTAAGCGCTCCGGTTAGCAAGTCTGGGAGGCTCACCGCGCCCGCAGACCGGCCTGAATGATGATCTATGGCCTGATCAGGCGTCCAACGCAGACGAACCCGCTGTGGGCCCGCACCGACGCCAGCCGCCGATGCTACGGTGTTCAACAATCCGCCTCACGAACCACCAATCATGTCTGTCTCGATTGCGGCAAACAGTTCTCAATGCTGAGGCGGCATCTTATGACAGTTCATAATCTGACGCCGGGCCAATATCGGCAGCGTTGGGAGTTGTCCCCATCATACCCAGTGGTTGCGCCAAACTACGCGAAGACACGATCTTCGTTGGCAAAGAAATTTGGATTGGACCGGAAGAGAGCCGCGGTGCTGAAGAAGGCAGGACGAATGGCTGCTCGCAAGGCTGGAGCGAGGAGGTGATCGGCTTCATGTCATCGTCTTCGGCGATTTCCAGACCCACTGCGACCTCGGCCGGACAGCGACTTCCGATAACTCCGCCGGAAGCTGTGGGTAACAGAAACGGAGGTCGGGATCATGTCCGATGTCTCTGCCAACAATTCATCTTCATCAGCCGACGACGGTGTCGTTGGAGGGAGCCTGATCATTGATGGTCGAATGGGCGCGAGGGTTCCTGTCGGGGCTTCCGCTGTTTGTTCTGATCTTGTATCAAGCAGCCAAACCCTGTTCCATTACGGCCTCGGGCATCACCCAATTGGCGGTATCCTCTACCAGAACCACATCAGATTTCATCAGATGCACTATGCCGAGGGCCATCTGGTGTCCTCCACTCATCGTCGTAACGAAGGAAACAACACACCCTACTTTCTCATCCCCACAATCCTCGTCGCTGGTGGGATGTATCTTGTTCTTCCGTTGAACCTGTTTGTCGTAGCGATCGCCACGAGCGCGGTGTCGTTCTCCGCGCACGTATATCTTGACAAGCAATACCACACCGAAGGATCGAGCCTCGCGCGCTTCGCTTGGTTCAGGCGCAAGCAGCAGCTACACTTTGTCCACCATCTGCACGGGGACAGCAATTTCGCGGTGATCGACTTTCTCTGGGACAGAGTTCTCGGAACCTACCGAAATCCAGACACCTACGTTTGCTGACCTGAGACGGAGAGGCGACGGGTCAGACGCTCGCATCTAATCGCAGTACCAACCATGACCGCTCGCCCTCCCGTCCGCGCGCAGCGTCGCTCATGGCATATTGGGGGACGATGTCGGGGGGTGACGCTTCGCCGCCTTCCGGACTGGGTCTCGATAGATGCCGCGCGCCTTAATATTGGCTCCCATCTTCGCTCGATGGTGTCGTCGAGGCCAATGACGACCGGGCCGGTTGGCACCAAGCCATTGACCAATACTCGGAACAGGCAGCGAGCGACCCAACGGCCTGACCAGCGATCGCGATCGAGCAGTTGGTAAAGTCCACGGCCTGCTCGAGCCCCACCACGTGCAAAGCGGCAGCGAGGAACCCGCAGCCGACGCCTCGGATTAGCGATACGATTAGGGCAACAATACTGACGACGGTTAGCAGCATCACGATCGGGCCGAACAACATGCCGGCGGGCCAGCCCCAGGGGCCGCCGCCCCACGTGTGATAGTAACCGTATGGCGGCTCCAACGTGCTGGGATTAAAGGTCTGCTGGGCCAAACCCAATTCTGTTGCGAGCAGGATGAAACATCCAATCGCAACCGAGGCGAGGCGCTTCATGAGAGCGCACTCCCACAATTTATAACGGTAACAGCATCTTATAGTGACCAAGTGGAGGAGCGGCATTCTGCGTGCATGTCGGCTACTAGTCTGAGGCACAGTTCTGACGGAGCATGGCACTTTCGCCCCCTGCCTCTCACGCGAACCGCCATTCTGTTCATTACTGTTTGATCGCGGGATGCGTGTATGATTACTATGGGACACCAGTGTATGGTGGCGGCACTGTCATCATCGGCGGTCAACGGTCCTGGGGGCACCCATGGCATGGCGGCTGGTGGGATTGGCATCCGGGACCTTATCAACACGGATATTGGCACTGGCACCCTCACCGACCGTAGGGTGCATCGTCGAGCGGTCGGTCAGCCCTTTTGCGTCAGTTACCGCGATGGATCAACAAGGAAGGTGGCTGGGTCACTGTCTCGGACGACTAAACCAGACCTATTTGAAATTCCGCAGTGGTGTGTCTTGCGTAACCCGGCGCTGTAGGCGCGCTAGCTACTTTCCGGCGCAAAATCGCTGTCACCAATAGCTCTGGGTGATGGGTTCGCACGAATGCATCCGACCCGCCGGTTGTCCGTCGGCGGGTCGGCGTCAGACAGTGGCGATCAGCTAGTCTTGGTGATCGACTGATCGACTGATCAGCGAGTGCGGCCGATATTGATGAGAACCCGTCAACAAGCGCAGAGCCATCTCGGCGGGAAAGCCTGGCCGGCTGCGGCTATCGGGATGGCGACGAGCAGAGCTTGGTGGACCGCTGATATGATCACATCATCTTGTAGCACTACATCGGCGCGTTGCATCCGGGTCTCTTGCAGATCCTCGATCTCCCGGCTGCGCTCGTACAGTGAAGTTGTTGGAGGACGAGCGCCGACAGGTCTACGAATTTCTTTGGGCCGGTGATCTTCTCGGCATCGATGGCGTCGATTTGCATGATTTCAACGCCGAAGCAGTCACCCATGTGACGCTTCGTCGCTATCCACGACGCATGGTCGAGGCGCTAGCGCAAAGCCATATCGCGCGCGCTTATCGGCTGCGACTGGCAGTCGCCCGCGTGAGACGCGCGAACCAACAGATGACTCTGCTGGGTCGTAGGCCCGCGATGGAGAGGATCGCATCCTTTCTCTTGGTGCACAGCCACTCGATGGTGACTGATCGCCGGATTGTGGATGTGCCGATGAGCCGCGCGGACATCGCTGACAATCTCGGTCTGACCATTGAGACTGTCTGCCGCGCTCTCGCTCGTCTCCGGCGCGACGGCATTGTGGCGATCCGGCGAGGAGGTTTCGAATTGCGCGATCGCGGTGCGCTGCTCGAACTTGCTCGCGGCACTAATGCGGCATACGGGTTAACGTCGTAGTGGGCGATGGTGTTTGGTTAAGCAATCATGCCTTTCGTCCCAGTCGTTTCGTGGGCGCTCTTCGTCTTCCAAATGATCCCTTCACCGGCTATGCAGTCCGGGGAGCATTTAGCTGTGCCTGCCTGGACGTAGCCCATCTCCCTCATTAGCTCTGCAACCGCATAACCTGCATACCAAGTTCCATGATTGGCTCGCGCGTAGTCAGTCCCGAGTTCCATCCGCAATAGCACATCAACACCGCACAGGGCTGGACGATCCATATTGGCGGCTCGTACCGCGAGCATTATCCCCTCAGCAGAACGTACTAGCCTTTCAATAACCTTGTAGGCTGTGTTGTGGGCCAAGTCATGGGCCACTTTGTCCCCCTTGTCATTGGCCTTCTTCGGCTCTGGACTGGCCTCGGGCTGCATCTTTCGCAAGCTGGCGTGAGCGGGCCAGCGGCGGTATTTCGACCCACACGCGATTCCGATCATTAGTCATGTTCCATCTTCAAAGCCTACCATGTGATCTACGCACCAGACAATACGGTGGCACGATTACGCAGGCGCGCGGAATCCAACAGACGTGCACTTGCGTGGTTCGAGAAAAGCCTCGCTTCCCTCCTGACTGAATTAGCCACAGCCGTAGCCGGGCGGTCATCGTGCACACGTTGGCTCAGCAGCGAGAGATCGATAAAATAGCCAACCCCAGCGCAACAAGCACGAGTTGAAGGGGCGGACCTTGCAATCCGCCCCTCTTTTGGGACTGATCAACTCCAATCAATAGTCCATACCGCCCATGCCGCCACCACCCGGCATAGCAGGAGCCTTCTTCTCAGGCTTCTCTGCGACCATCGCCTCGGTGGTCACCAGCAGACCGGCGACTGAAGCGGCGTCCTGCAGCGCCGTCCGCACTACCTTTGTAGGGTCAACGATGCCGGCCTTTACCAGGTCCTTGAACTCGCCACTCTGGGCGTCGAAGCCCCAGTTGTACTCGTCCCTGTCGAGGATTTTCCCAGAGATCACCGCGCCATCCTCGCCGGCATTCTCGGCAATCTGCCGCAGCGGAGTCTGCATCGCCTTGCGCACGATCTCGATGCCGAAGCGCTGATCGCCGTTGTCGGCCTTCAGCTTCGACAAAATGAGCGATGCCCGTGCCAGAGGGACGCCGCCGCCCGGCACGACGCCTTCCTCCACCGCGGCCCGTGTCGCATGCAGCGTGTCGTCGACGCGGTCCTTACGCACCTTCACCTCCACCTCGGAGGCACCGCCGACGCGGATTACTGCGACGCCGCCGGCCAGCTTCGCCAGACGCTCCTACAGCTTCTCGCGGTCGTAGTCCGATGTGGTCTCCTCGATCTGTGTACGGATCTGGTTGCAGCGGCCGATAATGTCCTGCTTCTTGCCGGCGCCTTCGACGATCGTGGTGTTCTCCTTCTCGATAAGCACCCTCTTTGCCCGGCCGAGCAGTTGAGCGTGACATTCTCGAGCTTGATACCGAGGTCCTCGCTGATCACCTCGCCACCAGTGAGGATCCCGATGTCTTCGAGCATCGCCTTACGGCGATCACCGAAACCGGGCGCCTTCACCTCGGCGACTTTCAGGCCACCGCGCAGTTTGTTGACGACGAGAGGGGCCAGCGCTCACCCTCGACATCCCCCGCCACGATCAGCAACGGCTTACCGGACTGTATGATGCCCTCTAGCAGCGGTCATCCACGCTGATCCAGGCGGCGTCTGCAGCCGGTCGAGCGGACAAAAGTCAGGTTAGACAGCTGCCCGCCTGCGAACTTTGAGGCCCTATGGGCGCTTTTGACCCCTGGTCGGTCAGGTCAATATCAGAAATACGATCGGCTTGTTTTACCGAAGCCGCGACTTGGGCCGCGTGTCAACGGTTTTCCAACTTCACAAGCACGAACTCGCCCTCCGTCGCGCCGCTCTCGCGCAGCCATCGATGCAGTGCCCATTCCTCGGCGGCGTCCTGCCAATCGTAGGTACCGACCGTGACCTCCCAGATCGAGGTCGCCTCCACCGCGCTGATATGCGCGAGCGCAACCGGGCGGATCGCATCGCGGATGAACTCGGGAGCGTCCCGGAGATCAAAGAATTTGACCTCTCTATAAACGGTCATCTGTACCTCACCACTCTATGGATGTTACCGATCATAGCGATCGGCGATACAGGCAGGGCAGGGTCGGATACTACCTACCTACCGTCATTGCTGAAGGGCCGAATGTGGACGCGACGCGGAAGGCTTGGCTGCCCCTTCGGCGTCCAACCTTGACCCTGGCGGGCGACCAGGGGGTTAGCCGCCGAGCCAATTCAAATCATAACTTAGCGACGGCGGGTCCCACCCACCTTGTAGGCCAACAGGAGAATGTGGATCGGCACTGCGTGTCCACCGCGTAGCAGAGCAGCGAGGCGTCGTCCGCAAAACCGCAGCCTCACTCGGGCAAGAGCGTCCAACTCGTGACGAAGCATGGTGACGGTTCAGTGGTGACGCATGGCGTGGTGAAGGCGGCGAGCAACACGACTAAGCGCGGCGCGTGATCCGACGTGTGGTGGTGGCTCTCCATTCACGCCGCGTAGAGGCGCCCGGCGCTGTCCCCAGCGCCGGGCGTTTTCCCTTATCTCGGTCAGGCCGGCCTACGTCGGATTGGCTTACGCTGAAGGCAGCGGATCAACCTTCGCCATCCACTCCGCCAGAACGTCGATTGAATGCCCGGTGCCATACTTAGCCGCGACCGGGTTCCCGCCGTAAGTGTGCCCCATGATTCGCTCCTGAACGTCGAGTGGCACGCCAGCGTCGCGCGCAGCGTCTTTCCAAGTTCCTCGCAACGAGTGGAACACCAGCTCAGGATCGGTGATCTTCGCACGTTGCCGCAGATGTCGAGCGAATCTCTTGCCGTAGGGACCGGCAAGCCTCCCTCGCCGATCTGGCACTAGGGAGGGGAACACACGGGGTCCCGACGAACGCTCAACATGCGCGAGGAAGCCCAAAGCGATGAGCTGCTTTGCCAGTGGGATGACGCGAACGCTTGGTTTGTTCTTGACCTTCCTACCCTCCCCTTCATCCGTGACGTCGATCACCCAGACGCCAGATGGTTCCTTCCGAATATCTCGCCTTTCAAGTTGGCAAATCTCTTCCTCGCGCATGCCTTGATACAGCCCGACGAGTGGAATCCAGTAGTCGTCCTCAGTCGGTTCGTAACGAGCAGCCAGAGATGCAAGCAGCGTCCGGCGCTGTGCAATCGTGAAAGACTTGCGGTCTTCGCGTGTGGAGAATTTGCCCTTCGGCGTCGGATAACCGATCCCCTCCGCTGGCGAGTTGTCGAGATAGCCCTCACTCACTGCGAACCGGAATAACGTCTTCAACGCAGACAAATGCTTCGCCCCGGTCTGCGGCGTGATCCGTGCCACCGCGTCACGGTCTGCCTGCGCGATTGCGCGCCGCATTGTGGCTTGGCGGTATGTCGCTTTCGTGCTTCGCGGCAATCGTGGCAGTGCATTGCGCCAGTCGCGAATGTTGTCCTTTGTGATGGCGCGGAGCGGGACTGATCCGTGCCATTCCGTGAACAGCTTGACCGGATAGCGATACTGATCCGCGTGCTGCTTCGGGGGGTGCTTCTGCTTCACCCACTCTTCGACCAACGCAGACAGGTCAATGTCCGCCTTGGCGCTTGGGTAAGGCGGCAGCTCGATAGCCTCGTTCGGCTTCAGCCCCTTGCGCGCCAGGATGGACTGGTTGCGGGCAACGCGGGTGCGTAATCGGGTCAGGAACCGTTCCGCCTCGTCAAGCTCATCTTGGACGTCGTCAAGGTCTATGCCTTCTTCGGCGAGCTTCCCCCGTGGCTCCGCCGCGAGCGACGCGAAGATATCGACAGCGGCGCGGGCGAAGGGCACGGTTTTCCGCTCGGCGTCGGTTGCCTTGCGCAGGCCAGAGAACCCCCCGGCCTCCGCTAGGATCGCCCGCTCGTCGGACGTCAGCATTGTGATTGCCTGACGCTGCCGATGAAGCTCTTCCCGCGCCTTCCTGATCTCTTCATCCGTGCTGGCGATCAGGGGACGAACGGCTATCTCTGCCTGTGGTCTCGTCGTCGCTCTCAGGCTCTCGCGCCACAGGTGGCGACCAATGATCGACACCAGCTTGCGAGGCACCGCACGCTTGAAATACCAGCCGGTAGGGCGTTCGATCAGGTAGGACGGCATGCGTAGTTCCGGCACATCTTGGTCCCAATTCCGGTCCCATCGCAACAAATTTTCAGAAGATGAAAGGAAATCAGTGCCTTGACTTATGCGGTCGAGAAAACTCGAACTTCCACGGGGTTACCCCCACAAGCACCTCAAGCTTGCGCGTCTACCATTCCGCCACGACCGCTCAGGCAGGCGCTGGGATATACTCGATGAACGACGCCCCTTCAATTGTTCCCGCCGCCCCCGAATGGCGTATTGAGGACGGCCTCACCCCCTACGCCCACGCAGTCGCCCGCATGCAGGAGCGTGTCGCCGCCATCCGCGCCGGCACCGCCAATGAGCTGGTCTGGCTCGTCGAGCACCCGCCACTCTATACCGCCGGCACCTCCGCCAAGCCGCAAGAACTGACTGACCCCAACCGCTTTCCCACCTTCACCACCGGCCGAGGCGGCCAGTGGACCTATCACGGCCCCGGCCAACGCGTGGCCTACGTTATGCTGGACCTCACGCGCCCACACGGCACGATGCCGCCGCGCGACGTGCGCTGCTTCGTCCACGGCTTGGAGGAATGGCTGATCCGCACCCTCGCCCGCCTCGGCGTGCGCGGCGAACGGCGCGAAGGCCGCGTCGGCATCTGGGTCGCCGAGCCAGCCACAGGCACCGAGGCCAAGATCGCGGCCATCGGCGTTCGCGTGTCCCGCTGGGTAAGCTGGCATGGCGTAGCGCTGAACGTCGCGCCAGACCTCGACCATTACGCCGGCATCGTCCCATGCGGCATCAGCGAGCACGGGATAACCAGCCTCCACGCACTCGGCCTCCCGGTAACCATGACGGAGGCTGACGCCGCCCTGCGCGCTGCCTGGCACGAAGTATTCGGCGATGTCCTACAGTGACGGCACCTGCCGGAACCCGAATTGCTCGGGCGGGTCGGCCAGGTCTTCCTCGATGCTGACCACCTCCGCCATGCGCGGACCGCGGCGACACAGCCGCAGCAACTCCTCGACGGCCGCGGTGTCGCCGGCCACCAGTGCCTCCACCGAACCGTCGATCCGGTTGCGCACCCAGCCGGAAACGCCGAGGGCGCGTGCCTTTTCCACCATCCATGGGCGGAAGCCGACGCCCTGCACACGCCCGCTGATGATCAGGCGCTTGCAATTCATGCCGATGCCTCCGGTCGTGTCAGTTGCAGAAAGCGCGTCGCATGCGCGATGTCGGCCGCGATCGCGCTGCGACGCGCCACAGCCTCGGCGTCCTCGCCCCATGCCTCGGCCTGGTACAGTTCATCCAGCGCCCCCAGCAAATGCGCGGTGGCAGCATCCAGTCGCCCCTCGGCCAGCGCCAGCCCCAAGCACGAGGCTGCCCAGCGCCGGCACCGCCACGCCAAGCGCCGCCAGCGCCGCCACGTCCAGCCCGGCAACCGCACGGCGCAAGGCAGCGACGCTGTCACGGTGCTGCTTGACGTAGGCGATGCCGCGCGCGACGCGCAGCGGTGCGTCGTAAGTCAACGCCACCCAATCCAGCCAGGGCTGCCACTCGCGCGCCTGGCGGGCCACCAATTCCTCCGGCGTCTCGGCGCGGTAACACAGCAGGTCGCTCTCGGCGTATCTCGCGATGGCATCGACGGTCGGCATGGGATCCGGCGCGATGCGCTGCTGCGCCGTACCGGCCAGGCAGGTCAGCGGTGTATCGGCGAACGACATCTCGCCGCCCTTGCCGCCACCCGCCGCCTGCCATTCCTCCGCGATGGCGCGGGCGAGCGGTTCGCCCTCCACGCGCAACAGCGCGCCACCCGGCAGATGCATCGGCCTGCCGTCCAGCAGGATCGCATAACCGGCATTGCTCAGATCAAGTGTCGACGGTTTCCCAGAAGCGCTTCACGCTCGTCCTCTTAGCGGAACAGCTGCTTCAGCGCACTGCCCACATCGGGCAGCTTCGGCTTCTGCTTCTGCTGAGGCGCCGCCTGCGGCGCTGGGTTTGACTGTGCCGCGGGGACGGCCGTGCCGCGGGCCGCCGCCAAGGCCGCGCCGCAGTCCGCTTCCGAGCCCCCCTGCAACTGCTTTACCCCAAGCGCCCCCGCGATCAATCCCATCGGCGTCGTGTTGCCCAGCACGGCTCCCGCCACGGTGCCCGCATTCTGAGTAACCGTCGCTGTTGGGTCCGGCGCGCTACTCGGCGACCTGAACGGGCCGGTGATCCGCATCGGCACCACCAGACTCGTCCCGGCAATCCTGGTCTCTGGCCGCACGCGCAGATCGAGCGTCTCGTTGCCAAGGTTCAGGCTGCCATCTCCATCCATGCTGAGCAGCGACGAGGCGAACACCAGCGACCGCACGGTGGCGATCCCGTGGCTTGCGTCGAGGCGGGCCGCGAAGCATTGCACTTGACTGGCCCCCCCTCGCCCGACCAGATCGAGTAGGTTGACCTCGCGCAGCACCGATCCAAGCGTGCTGCCCAGCAGACGGTTGTCTACGGTGCCGTTGGCCAGGCTCAGCCCCAGCGACCCGTCCAGGCTGGCGGCAATCGCATGTGGCGTCGCGCCCGCGCCGTGCAGATCAGCCTGCACGTTCATGTTGCCATTGATGTAGTCGGGCTCGCCCATCGCCGCGAGCAACGGCTTCAATGCCAGCACCGGTATGCGCAGCCGGACCGCCACCGGCGGACTGGCCTGCGTCGCATCCGCGCTGAGCGTCGCATCGAGGTGACCTTCGGGCAGATCAGCCGCTACCGGATCGAGCCGCAGCCTGCCATCCTGCAGGCTCGAGATGCGTCGCGATGGCGCGATACAGCACGCCGTGCGACTTCAGTTGCGCGATGCTCAGCTTCACATCGGCGTTGGCCAGACGCAGCAGGTCAAACGGGATCGGCGTGTCGGGAATTACATGGCCGCCCGCTGCCGGCTTGGCCGCAGGCGGCGCAGCCGGCGCGGTGGCGGCGGGAGCCAGTCGGCTTGGCAAGCGCGGCTGACACGGCGTCGAGATCGATCATGTCGGAAGCCACGGCGGCCTGCACCGACGGCCGCCCGTCCGGGGTTCTCGCCGCGGTGCCTTTCACCGTCAGGTTCGAACCCAGCGCGTGCAGCTCCAGGTCGATCGGGATCGGTGCCGTCGCCTTCGCACCCGACAGCAAGCCAGCGGGAGCGCCGACAGTACCAGCCAGGGTCGCGGGCGAATTATCGAAGCTGCCCTGGCCGGCCACATGGGCAGGCTGATCGAGCTGCGGAGCGGTCACATCGAGCTTGTCGAGTTTCAGCCCCGCCACGGTCCCGCTCAGATCGGACGCGCCGACATGCAGCGTGAGCCCGGAGATCTGCGGCACCGCCGCGCCACTGTCGGCCACCTGCGCCGCCAGGCTGACATCATGCAGCGGCGGCAGTCTTTGCCCTGGCAGGAATGGCGCGAGTGCGGCCAGGTCCGGCACGTTCGCCGCCACCTTGATCGCGTAGCCCTTCACCTCCTGCGGCTGCGCGATCGTGCCGTCGAGCGCGAGCTTCGCCCCCGCCGCTTCCATCTGCAACTTCGCCGGCCACGCTCCTGACGCCCCGGCTTCCTGGAGCCGAGCCAGCGGACCAAAATCGCCCGCCAGCGTGAACGGCGCCCCGTTGTATGTCGCCGATGCGGTGACATGCAGATCGAACTCCGGCGACGCAGCGGTCGCCCGCGCGCTGGTGAGCCCAAGCACCGCGTTGCGGCCGGTTGACATCGTCCCGCCACGTAAGGGTGCCATTCTCGATCCGCACATCGGCCACGCTGATCGCCGACGCATTCTTCTGCGCAGGCGGCAGTGCCGGGTTGCGGCGCGCGTCGGACTGGTCTGCGGCGCGAACTGCCAGTTCGGCCTGCCCTGCGCATTCGTCTCCAGCATGATGTCGGGCTTCACCAGCACCAACTGGTCGATCTCGATCTGACGACGCAGCAGCGGGATCAGTGCGAGCTTCACGTCCAGCCGCTCCAGCGTCGCCATCGGCGGCCGGGAAAACCCCGGCGGATTGGCCAGGCTGACGCCACTCACGGTCAACGTCGGCCGCAGCGACAGCCCCAACCGGATGCGCCCTGCCAGCGTCAGCTCGCGTCCGGTAGCCTGCTTCACCGCCGCCTCGACCCGCGGCTTGAGACTGTCAGGATCGAAGCTGAGCGCGACGAACGACGCCGGCGACAACGACCAGGCCGACCACACCGGCCAGCGACCACAGTCCGATGCGCACTCCACGCGGAAGCGTTCGCCCAGCCATCGCCGCCTCTGCTCCTCGTGCTAGCGCCGTTGGGCTGCTCGCGCCGCCGGCGCGTGAAAGCCCAGGGTGCGGAACGTCTCGATCATGTGGGGCGGCAGGTCCGCCTCCACCAGCAATGTTCCGCCCGCGGGATGGGGCAGCCGAAGCGCGCGCGCATGCAAGTGAAGTTCGCTTGAGAGCCCCACCACTGTGGCGCTGAACGCGTTGTTCTGGTCGGGCCGCGCGTATTTCACATCGCCCAGGATCGGCGCGCCGATCGCCACGCAGTGCACGCGAAGCTGGTGCGTGCGCCCGGTCAGCGGACTGAGCTCCAGCCAGGCAAGCTTCTGCCCCGCATGATCGAGCGTGCGATAATCGGTGATGGCACGCGCGGCTTCCTTGTCGTCGCGATCGGCAATCTCGGTGCGTTCCCCGCGCGCCCCGCCGATGCGCCGCAGCGGCAGATCGATGCGGCCTTCCGGTGGGATCGGCCGCCTCGCGACGACGGCCCAGTAGGTCTTCTCCACCGCCCGCGAGCGGAACGCCGCTGCCAGCTTCGCCGCCGTGCCAGGCGTCCGCGCCAACAGCAGCACGCCCGGACGTGTCGCGATCGAGCCGATGCACCAGCCGCGGGCGCTCCGGCGAGCCAAATCGCAGCGCGTCGAGCAGGCCGTCCAGGTGATGGCTGATGCCCGGCCCACCCTGCACCGGCATGCCATGCGGCTTGTTCACCACCAGCACATGCTCGTCACGATAGATCACCAGCCGCTGCAGGTCGCGCTCGATCCCCGGCTCGATCGCAGGCCGCGGCTTCTCCTCGGGCGGCTCAGGCAGCGGCGGGATCCGCACCGCCTGCCCGACCGCGAGCCGTGTCGCCGCATCGACCCGACGGCCATCCACCCTCACCTGCCCGGTGCGGCAAAGCTTCTGGATCGCGCCTTGCGTCAGCCCAGGAAAATGCCGCCGGAACCACCGATCCAGCCGGATATCCGCCTCGTCCTCCGACACGGTGCGCGCAGCAACTGCCATAGGACGCATCCTACTCTCCCCCCTCCCCTCGCGGGAGGGGGTCGGGGGAGGGGGCCGCGCACGCCCTACAACGGTATCGCCAGCAACGTGTCGATCTTGTCGCTATCGAGCACCACGATCCGCTCGTTGAACCGGAACGGCGCCGCCGAAACATCGATCCGGTCCAGATACCGCCCGCTGGCGAACAGCGTCGTCGCCCCGTCGTGCATGATCCGCACCGCCAGGAAATTCGAGTGCGCCACCGCGACGCCACCCTCCACCGACTTGATCCTGATCGGCCCGACGACATGCCGGTACCGATGCGGCTCGATAGATGTTCGCGCGCCTGAGGGAAAACACGCGATCCAGCAGCATCCCGCGCGATGCCGCGTACATCACCCCCTGCCGCATCCCCGCCTCATGGTTCGCGCGGCTGATCACCAGATACCGGCAGGGTTCGCCGAACAGCTCTGGCCATTCCTCCAGCCGGTCCTCGTCGATGCGTTCGGCGTATTCCCCGATCAGCTCATGCACGCCAAGCCGGATGGCGAGATCGTCCATGCGTCATTCGCCCATCAGCATGCGGTAGTGCTTCCAGAACCCGCGGATCGCCGCCTCGCTGGCGCGGAACGTCTGCGATTCCGCCTCGTGCCCGCCCATCATCACCAGCCCCGCGCCCTCGTCGTTGTATTGCAGCGCGCGCTGCACGAAGCCGCCGACGCAGCCGTCCTCCATCGAGATATATCCCGCCGCGCCGATCAGATTGCCCTGCCGCAGCCGCCGCTCGGTCATCGCCTCGTCGTCGGTGTCGAAGCCCAGGTGGATCCATTCCAGCTCGCACTTGTCCACCCCGCGCGGCCGCACCACCCGCACCGCGATCGTGTTGCGCACCTGTTGCAGCACCATGCCGGGGAAGATCGTCAGGATCTGCACCGACACGCCGTCGCCGTACTCGTCGACCGACTCGACCACCGAGCGGTCCTGCAACTGGAACTCGCTGTCCGCGCGCAACGCCGCCGCCTTGTAGTCCGCGTCCTCGGCCGCGTAGTCCAGCTTGGCGTAGCTGTAGTGATTGCCGCCGTCGCGGTTGATGTAGATGCCGCCCGGCATGCTGAGCCGGTTGATCCGGAACGTCGTCAGGAACAGATGCAGGATCGAGGCGTGATAGGTGTCCTTCACGTTCTCGAAGTAGAGCTTCCAGTTGTTCGGCATCACCTGCGTGCTGCGCCCGAGCAGCACCGGCGTGCGGTTCATCACCCGAAGCAAGCCCCGCGTGACATCCGGCCCGAGATACGTCTCCAGATCCGGCGTGTCGTCGCTGAACGTGCCGAACACCAGCCCGCCAAGTTCCGCGACGCGCAGCCGCTGCAGCCGGTGCTCCTCCTTGCGGAACTCCGGCGGCATGCCGCCCTGGCGCTTCACGCCATGCTCGAACGCCACGCCGGTGAGCTGGCCGGCGAGGTCGTAGGTCCAGCCGTGATAGATGCAGGAGAACTCTTTCGTCGTGCCGGCGCGCTCGATGCACAGCAGGTTGCCGCGATGGGCGCAGCGGTTGACGAACGCGTTGATCGCGCCGGCCGCGTCGCGCACGACGATGACCGCGGTCTCGCCGATGGTGGTGGCGACGTAGTCGCCCGGCTTGGCGAGCTCCACCGCAAGGCAGAGGTAGTTCCAGGTGGGCCCCTTGAACAGCCGCTCCTGCTCGCGCTCATACTGCGCGGCGTCGGTATAGACGCGGAACGGCACCTCGCTGATGCCGTTCGACGGCCAGGCGACGCGGGGTTCCGCGGTCAGACCGGACTGGGACATGGGCGGCCTCCTCCCGGTTGGTGTGGTGGGCGACAGTTTAGGCGGGCGGCAAGGATGCGGGAAGGTGCTGACGCCGAACACCTGCCAGGCAACAGGCACGTCACGTATCGAAAAGTGTCGAATGGGTCCCCGACTTAATGATAGCTTTGCGCGCGGAGCCGGTAGGATTTCATCGTGGACGCCGACACTACAGCTAAGATCCTCGACGCCACAGCCAAACTGCTGGGTGTGTTGGTCTGGCCAGCTGTCATTGGTTACATCCTCGTGCGCTTCGGATCAAAGATCGGAGACCTCATCTCTTCGCTGAGCGAAGTCACTCTTGAAGTTCTCGGCGTCAAGGCGATTGTCAAGCGACGGCAGAGCGAAGCGACGGCAGCGCTCGTTGCGGCTTCCACTTCCAAAACAGAGCCAGCTACAACGCCCGAGTCGTTGGGTAACGCGGCCAAAGAAGCCGTGCAAGCGGTAGCAGGACTGAATTTCAGGAGCCTGCGCCGGATAGAGGACTCGAGGGTGCTTGGGGTGGACGATAATCCTGAGAACAATATTTACGAAAGACAGTCACTTGAAGCGCTCGGGGTGCGATTTGTCCTCTCGACGTCAACGGCCGATGCGCTGAGCAAGACTAAGAACCAACAATTCGACGCAATCATATCTGACATGGGAAGACCCCCCGATCGGTACTGCGGGCTACACGCTTCTCGACGCATTGCGATCCTCGGGGGATCGGACGCCATTCATTATCTATGCTGGATCTCGTTCCCCTGAGCATCAGGCCGAAGCAAGACGCCGAGGTGCTGTCGGCTGCACGAACAGAGCAACCGAGCTGTTCGAGATCGTCCTTTCAGCCCTCCAGCGCTGACTGTAGCTCTTGCCATGGCTGAATTACATGCGCGAGCAACAATTGGCCAGGATCATCGCTTATGCCTGAAACCGCCTTGGTACAAACCCGCATCGACCCTGCCCTGAAGGAACGCGCCGTCACAGTGCTGGACAACATTAGACTGACCGTCTCCGACGCCGTACGCATCCTGTTGACGCGGATCGCAAACGATGGGGCGCTGCCGTTCCCCCTGTCGACCGACCCGGCCGCGCACGACGCATGGTTCCGGGCCAAGGTGCAGCAAGCGCTGCAAGATCCCCGTCCTGCTGTTCCGCATGACACTGTGGATGCACACTTCGCCAAGCGGCGCTCTGGGGCACTTCACATGCGCCGAGAATGACGCGTGAGGCCGAATGGTCCGTATGGGCGCAAGCGGACCGCGACGCGATCTTCGACACATTGAGGCGGATAACCCGCGCGCCGCGGTCGCCATCGACATGCCGAACAGTGATCGGGTCAGGCTGCTCCAGCGACTTCCGAGGAGCGGTCGCCTCGGCCGCGTCGAAGGCACCCGCGAGTTGGTCGTCACCCGCACACTGTACATCGTGGCCTACCGCATCATTGGCGATACCTTGCGTATTCTCCGCGTGCTGCACAGTTCGCGACGCTGGCCCGACGACATACCTGACAGATGATCAAGTCGGGCAGACCACCATTGGGCAAAAAGCCGCACTCATTTGAAGATTTTGTGCCTGTAGTGCGCGCGCAATTTTACCACGGAGACAGAACGGAGGGGCACGGTGGGCCACGGGAGTCGGAGTGATTCCACGGTCGGCGGCTACACGGACGTAGCGGCAAATCCCCTCGGTCATTCGCCGAGCATTGAAATTCATGATCAGGCCGACGCGAAGTCCGCTCATGCGCAGGTATGTGAGCAACTGCGATTCATGAACCGGCAGGATGGCCGCAACCGACTTGATCTCAAGAATGACCTCGCGCGCGACAACGATGTCGGCCCTGAACCCTTGCCCTATCCGCGTGTCCTTGTAGACGACCGGAACAGCAACCTGTCGCTCGAAGGGAATGTCGGCCTCTCGCAACTCATGGCACAAGCACTGCTCGTAGAGCGACTTCAGCAAGCCCGGCCCTGTATGCCGGTGCACCTCGATGGCCAGCCCGATCACCTGTTCGGTCAAGTCACCGGCTATCAGCACGAGCACCGACTCCCGTGGCCCACCGCGGCCCTCCCTTCTTCCTCCGTGGTAAAAAGCAATAAAGCGTAAACCCCTGGCGAGATAGTAAGAATGACCATGGACAAACAACCCACCTAACACCACATATCCACAATGCACCCCCGCCTCATCCCATGCACCAACGTCTCACCCACCGACGCTTGAGACACCGATGAGACAGCGCCCCCCAGACATTCGTTGACTGATCCCCTCCCACGCCTTACCCATCCCGCCCCGCGTGGCCACGCCTGACGCGGCATCAGCTAAAGTCGGCAGCATCGCCGGCCACTCGAGCCAAGGTCCGTAACCTCATGCTCCGCCGCGCCGAAACCCTGCTCGACCCCACCGCCCGACAGCCCGAGGCGCCGCCCGTGCACGGCCTGTCGCCGTTCTACCGCCACTACCTCCGCCAGGAACTGTGGCTCATCATCGGCCTGTTCCTGTTCGGCGGCCTCGCCGGCATCCTCGACGTGACCGTCCCCGCCTTCATCGGGCGCATCGTCGGCCTCGTCTCCAACCACACGCCCCAGGCACTGATCCACGAGGCCTGGCCGCAGCTCATCGGCATGGCCGTGGTGCTGCTGCTGCTGCGCCCTGGGGTGCTGCTCTGCCACATCGTGCTGATCAACCAGATCGTGAACCCTGGCCTCTCGAACATGATCCGCTGGCAGAACCACTGGCACGTGGTCCGCCAGAGCTGGACGTTCTTCCAGAACGACTTCGCCGGCCGCATCGCCAACCGCGTGCTGCAGACCGGCCCGGCGTTGCGCGAGAGCGTGGTGCTGTCGTTCGATGCCGCCTGGTACATCCTGGTCTACGGCAGCAGCGCGCTGCTGCTGCTCGCCTCGATCGACTGGCGCCTGACGCCGCCGATCCTGCTGTGGTTCGCCTGTTACGGCGGCATCCTCTGGTTCTTCGTGCCGCGCCTGCGCGGGCGCTCCCAGCGTGGTCTCCGAGATGCGCTCGTTGCTGACCGGACGCGTCGTCGACAGCTACACCAACATCCTGACCGTCAAGCTGTTCTCCCGCGCGCGCGACGAGGACGCGTTCGTGCGCGAGGCGATCGACCTGCATACCAGCGCGTTTCGCGACCAGACGCGGATGATCACCGCCTATGTCGCGGTGTTGGCGCTGATGAACGCGTCGCTGATCGTCGGCACCGCGAGCCTGGCGATCTGGCAGTGGAGCGCCGGCCGCATCTCGGTCGGCTCGGTCGCGATGGTGCTGCCGCTGACCTGGCAGATCACCAACATGGCCGGCTGGGTCGCGCGCAGCGTCACCGCGATCTTCGAGAACATCGGCACGGTGCAGGACGGCATGCGTTCGATCGCGGTCGAGCGGCAGATGCCCGACCCGCCGGATGCGCGCGAGCTGCGCGTGACGCGCGGCGAGATCCGCTTCGAGGACCTGCATTTCGATTATGGCCGGCAGCGGCGGCTGGAGGATCGCGGCGGCGTGCTGCACGGCATCGATCTGCGCATCGCACCCGGCGAGCGTGTCGGACTGGTCGGCCATTCCGGCGCCGGCAAGTCGACGCTGGTGAATCTTTTGCTGCATTTCTATGACCCGGAGCGCGGCCGCATCCTGATCGACGGTCAGGACATCGCCACGGTGACGCAGGAGAGCCTGCGCACGCAGATCGCCATGGTGACGCAGGACACCTCGCTGCTGCACCGCTCGATCCGCGACAACATCCGTTACGGCCGCCCCCAGGCGACGCAGGCGATGATCGAGGATGCCGCCCGCCGCGCCGAGGCGCACGAGTTCATCGTCGGGCTGGAGGACTGGCACGGACGGTCCGGCTACGACGCGCATGTCGGCGAGCGCGGCGTGAAGCTCTCCGGCGGACAGCGTCAGCGCGTGGCGCTGGCGCGGGTGATCCTGAAGAACGCGCCGATCCTGGTCCTCGACGAGGCGACATCGGCGCTGGATTCCGAGGTCGAGGCGGCGATCCAAGGCCAGCTCGACGGCCTGATGGAAGGCCGCACCGTGATCGCCATCGCGCATCGGCTGTCGACGATCGCACGGATGGACCGGCTGGTCGTGCTCGACCACGGCCGCATCGTCGAATCCGGCACGCACGCCCAGTTGCTCGCCGGCAACGGAACGTATGCGCGGCTATGGCGGCGGCAGTCGGGCGGCTTCACGCCCGAACTGCTGGACGCGGCGGCGAAGTAACCTCAGGAACGCGCGCGCAGCGCCGCCAATCGGTCGGTCAGACTGGTCGCCGCCGCCGGCTGTCCCGAGGCAATCTGCATCGCTCGCGCGATGTTCGCATCATCCTGCTCGGGCTGCGTCGGCTTGAGCAGCTTCGCCTTCATGTTGGCGGCCTCGGCATTGGTTAGGTCGCGCGCGGCCGCGTCCTGCATCGCCTTCAGCGCCACGTTCAGACTGGTGGTCGTCGTGCTCAGCCCGGCCGCCCGGCGTGCCGCATCGGCCTGCTGCTCGGCCATCTGCCGCTGCTGCCCGGCGCGCGCCATGTCGCGCTGCGCACGCTCGAGTTGCGAGCGGCCCTCGCGCAGCTTGCCGCCCGCCTCGGCATAGGTCTTCTCCAGCATCTCAAGGAATTCCTTGGCATCGGCGACGTCCTTCTTTTCCCGATCCACCTCGGGTGCCATCTGCTCCAGCATCGTCACCAGCGTCCCAAGGCTGCGCTCGAGTTCCGCCTTCTTCGTTGGGTCGGTCTCCGCCGCAGCCTGCCTTTGCAGTTGATCCGCCGCGGCCATCCGCTGCGTCGACAACGCCTGAATGGCGTTCGCTTCCCGCATCTCCTTGTCGTAACTCAGCCGCGCCCGCGCCACCTGTTGCCCGAGTTGGTCGAGGTTCTGCTCCATCGAGCGCATCTCGGCCTCGCTGGCCGACTGTGGATCCCAGCGGACCAGTGCCTCGACACCGGCCTGCACCGCCTTGTCAGCCTTCACACCGACCAGATTACGCATGAACTGAAGCATGGGTTCGTCCTCCTTGTTGCCACGGCGTGTCGTCAGACCGGAACCATCCCGGCAGCGTTGAGCAAGGCGATCGCGAGCTGCGCCGCAGCGATGGGCAGCGCCGCCGCGATGCTTCCGTCGTCGATCCTGAGGCGCAACCCCCGCATGACGTGGCAGACGATCACCACGGTCACCAATTGCAGCAGGATCGCCACGATACCCCATACCAGGATGTCGAGCACTGCCCGCGTGGTCGCGAGCAATGCGGCCAGTGGGATGGCCAATGCGATCACCGCGCCACTCAGCACGGTCGCCGCCGCGACATTGCCCTGGCGCAGCAGCTCGCGTTCGTGAAACGGTGTGACCGTCGTATAGATCATCACGCCGACGACCAGCAGAACGATGCAGATCACGAACTGCAAAAGCAGCACCGGCAGCCCGCTGCCGAGTGCGTCGGCGATATTCGAAGGCAGGCTCGCGTTCATGAGGTGCTCCGCGGTCGCTCAGAGTGAAACTGACGGAAGTGTCAGGGAGGCAGGGTTGATATCGATACCGGCGTGGATTTCGACCCAGGCCTGACCGCCATCCTCGACCGCCGCCACCATGACGTACTCGCTGGATGGTGCCGGCGCCGCGGCGCCCGTAGGGCCTGCATATAGCATTGTCTGCAACTGCCGTCGCGTCACAGCACCAAGCGCCTGGATCGTCTCCACCTGCTGCCGCGGCGCGACTCGCGTCTGCCCGGGTGCCCAAGCGCGATCGTAGGTCTTGCCATCCTTGGTCTGGAACGCTGGCCAGCCGATCATTCCTTGAGCGGGATCCAGCCACTCGCCCCACTCGCTCTGGCTCGCCGGATGGATCTCATCGAGCCGGGAGAAGTAGCGGCACTCATCGGGTGCGCCATCGGCGCCGAGGTGCAGTTGGAAGAATGCGGTGCGCCCCGGCAGGTAAAGTCGGTTCAACTGCACGCCTGCGTCTTCCAGCAGCCCCACAGCCTCGACGCTGATCATTCCGCTGCCTGCCGGCGGCTGAACCTTGGTGGCTCCCGCGGCGAGCAGGAACGCGGCGGGGTCTAGCGGAATCGTCTGGCCGACCCGAAATCGTGTCGTCGTGCTCCCGGCGAGGCCCGGTGGCGCGGGCAGCACCCGGGCGGGAAGCGCCGGCGCGGCGGCGCGCGAGCCACAACAGCAGGAACCCCGCCACCCCGATGAACAGAACCACCCAGACGATGCCCGAGCCACCCGACGCACCGGCGGCGGTCGCGCCGGCGCCGCCGGGTGCCGTGGTCGTCTGATCACCGAGGGCCGCGAGCCGCGCCGCCGTGGTGGGATCGCGGGCTGCCTGCTGGTGCCACTGCTGGTAGGCCGGGTCGATCTGCGATCGCTGGAAATATGCCGAACGGTCGGATGCCGACAGCGCACCCAGCATTGCCCAAAAGGCAGCCGAGCCAAGTCCTCCGGCATAGTCAGACGGCGGGTAATAGCTTGACGGCCGGCGAGGGTAGTAACCGCCGCCACCGAAGACCATGTCCTGGCGCCCTGCACTTTCGACCGGCGGACGGCGTGGCTGTTGGGAAGCGCGATACTGCTGCAGCGCCTGCGCTGAATTCGTCCGCGATATCGACACGTCTCCAGCCGATAGAGAGCTGTACCCACCTCCGCTTGTCGATGGACGTCGGTAACCACCGCTCGACGGCGCGCTCCAGCCCGATGAACTCGATCCCGAATAGGTCGGCGCCGATATGGTGGGCCGGCGGTAACCGCCGCTGTCACCGAGTACGCTTGCCGGCGCGCCGCATAGTGCGACGACGAACGCGATCGCCAGTACTGCACGGGCAGACGCTGTCCGAGGCAGCCTCAACACATCAACTGGACTTTTTGAGGCAGCTGCTCAGGTAGGTCTTGCGGGCGTCGCTTGCGAGTTTGTCCTGCGTTGCCTGGCCGTTGCAGACCTTCATAAGCGTGTTCTGATTCATCTTGCCGCTGAGACAGGCACTCATGTAACTTTGCCGCGCGTCGCCCTTGAGACTGCGGTCTGACGCCTCGGCGTTGCAGCTCGCCATTCGTTGCTGCTGTGCCGCCTGAGCCGGTGTCGGCGGCTTGGCGGTCTGTGCCAGTGCCGGCGAGCAGGCGATCGCAGCGGCGACGCAGATGATAGATGCAAAACGCAACATCATTGTTCCCCCAACGTTGTGGTGCCGTACAGTATCGGTCCGACCAAGGTGGTCAGTCACGTTCACGTCCGCGCGATACAATGCGGAGCGGCGCGCTGATTGACCGCTCTGCGCACGCGTAGCCCGACTAAACGCCGCGGTCAGATGCTGACAGCGAAGCGGCGCGAGTCAGCCGATCTTTTGGCCACCCATCGCCTGCTTGATGACCCCTACGATGGCCATCAGGACGCCTCCCCCGACACCGCCAGAAGCAATTTGGCCGATGATTGAGCCGATATCGAGCCCCCCTGCACCGGCTGCTTCGGCGCCGCCGCCAAGAAACTGACCGATAATCTGCGCCCCGACACCACCGCCGATCACACCGGCAATAGTATTTCCGACGACTCCCAGATCAAACTGCTTCAGAAGCGAGCCGGCAATATTGCCGCCCACGCCGCCGGAGATCAGCTGAATTATCAGCCCGATAATTCCACCCCACATGACAGTTCTCCCAATTTAGTGTTCTCGTGAACGTAAGGGGTAAGACCCCAAACCAAGCCTTCTACTTCTAGCACAACTTTGCCAGAAGCGCACACACGACAGATCTACAGTTGAATTTATGACGCGATTTGCGAAGTTGCAGCTGCTGCCAAACGCTGGCGCGCCCACTCTCGTCAAGCACAGCAAACAAGCGCTCACTCCGCGCAGCGATGATCACGGCCCGCTCGTGCGGGCCGTGACAACGGAGGCCGCATCAGGCAGCCGCCTTCACCTCGATCTTCTTCTGCTGCTCCACCGCCTTCGCCGTTTTCGGCATGGTGATGGTCAGCACGCCCTTGGAGAAGTCAGCCGCGATCTTGTCGCGATCGACGCCCTCCGGCACGTAGAAGCTACGCTGGAACGAACCATAGGAACGCTCGGACAAATAGAAGTTCTTCTCCTTCTGCTCCTTCTCTTCTCTCTTCTCGCCCTTAAGGGTCAGCATGTCGCCGGAGACCACGACCTCGATCTCCTTCTCGCTCATGCCCGGCAGTTCCGCCGTCACCTTGTAGTTGCCGTCGTCCTCGGTGATGTCCACCGCAGGCGACGGCACGGTGAACGTGCTCTCGTAGCGCGGCGCCGGTTCGGCATCGAACATGCGCCGCAGCGAGGGCATACCCCAGCCGCCCGCGAACCGGTCGAACATTCGGTCCATCTCGGTGCGGAGGGAACGCCACGCATCGGGTGCATTGGTCGCGGGCGCAGCCGTCTTCTTCACTTCGACAGGTGTATTTGCCATGGTTGATCTCCGTTCAGGCAGTCTCGATCTCCGCCGTCTCTCGGCAACCCAATGCAGCACGCGCAGGCGTGCAGCCGCATTGATTCAGATCAAGTGCCCGGACGACGCGCCGGGCTGACCCATTCGCGCACGTGCGGCGACAGCTCATGGTCTGGGATCTTCACCAGATCCTTTTCGAGCGTGCCGACCAGCTTCGCCTGAGTTACCGCATCCAGCGCCGCGCGCAGCTCACTCAGGGCGCGCGGCGGCGCCACGAGCAGCAGCTCGTCGAACTCGTCGCGTCCCGAAGCGGCGTTGATCTGCTCGCCGATCAGATGAACGAACTTCTTCTTCTCCATTTCATGCAGGTCGTGCCTTTGGCCGACCGCATGGCGCGCGCCCGCGCCGCTCTCGAACGACCGGCCCGGTCTGTCGGAACCGATGTCACGCGACCGCAGATGCGCGGACGCGGAGTCTAGCGAGCCGATCGTGCGCAGCACATTGTCCACGTCCGGCTGGACGAAGCGGACATGCTCGCCGTCGGCGATGACGATCCGAAGGATCAGTGGTTTTGCCATGAGGTGCCTCCTTACAGAAGGCCATGCTGCACCCCGCGCGGCCGCCGCGCTTTGATCTGGATCAGCGCCCGCTCAGGTGGCACCGCCGTACTGCCGCTGCACCACCTCGGCGAGGCGCCGCAATTCCGCCGGCGGCAGTTTGCCCACGACAGTGTAGCCGACGCCCTTCTCAATCCAGGCGCAGCCATCGACATGGTCATAGTCGATGTGCTGGATCGGCTGGCTTGGCGAGGTGTGCAGCGGCAGCACGAACACCGTGAGGCGCACGCCCTGCGGGCCGTCGTACATAAACAGCCCTGCCGGCCCGTCCGGTGTCGCGGCCAGCCGCCCGCCCATGTAGCTGAAGCCCTCCGCCGACAGGTCGGGGGGCGCAACGACATGGTTCAGCCGGTTCGACACCCAGCGCGCCAGGTCATCGCGCTGCTGTGCGCCGAGCTCCGTCGGACGCCGGAGGTCCGCAGTGTAAACCACGTGATTGGCCACCGCCTGCTGCGCCAGCAACGTGAAGGCGGCATCAGACTGCTGCATGCCGCCGCGCAGGAACCACCCGCCAGCGCCGCCCAGACCGAACGCCAGCACCACCGCGGCCGCGGCGCGCCAAGCCAGTCCCTGCTTCCCCAGCCGCTGCTGGACCAAACGCTCCAGGCCGAGCCGTGGGGGGATCGGTTCCGCTGCGAAAGGAGCGAACGCCGCCCGCAGCGCCTCCCGCTGGGTGCCCCACGCGGCGACCTGCCGCGCGACGTCCGGATGATCCTGCAGGTAGCGTTTCACCGCGGACCGGCGATCGGCGTCCAATTGACCGTCGACGTAGGCGTGAAGCTCCTCCTCGGCGATCGGCCGTGCGGGGTCGCTCATTTGACCCTCCGCAGCGCCGGCCTGACTTCCTCGCCTCCCTCGGTCATCTGACGCAGCCGCTCACGCCCGCGCGCTAGGCGCGACATCACGGTGCCGACCGGGATCCCCAGCACACTGGCAGCCTCGGCGTACGAGAGATCCTCCACCGAGACCAATAAAACGACCGAACGCTGCTCCACCGGGAGCGCGTTCAGCGCGCGGATCAGGTCGCGCCATTGCAGGCTGTTCTCCTGCTCAGGGCGCAGGCTCATGGCCGCTTCGTGGGTCTCATCCAGCGACTCGCCCGCCGGCCGCGCCTTCGCCCGCCGCAACTGACTGATGAACAGGTTGTGCATGATGGCGAACAGCCACGCCCGCACATCGGCATCGTCGCGTCGCGTGTGCAGCTTGGCGAGGGCGCGTACCAGGCAATCGTGCACAAGGTCGTCCGCATCCTCACGGTTTCGCAGCAACGCCGCGGCGTAGCGCCGCAACGCTGGAATGCAGGCCTCGATGCGGGTCAGCGTACCGGACACCGCCATGACCCGGCAGGATTGGCTCTGCACATCGGCAGCGTCTGCTCCATGCCTCGCGGATAGGACGCGGACGGCGCCGGTTTATTCCGCCGGCTGGACGCCGATCGTCGGCTGCCCGAAGCTGCGCGAAGCGAAGGAGGAACCGCCATGAAGATCACCAAGGTTGAACCACTGTTGCTCGACCGGTTCCTGTATGTTCGTATCAGCACCGACGCGGGCATCACCGGGATAGGCGAATCCGGCACCTGGGGCCAGCTCGAGGCGTCCGCCGCGTCGATCTCGAAATACGGCGAGTATCTGGTGGGCCGCGACCCCTTCCCTATCGAGCACCACTGGAATGTCATGCTGCGCGCCAATCATTTCACCGGCGGCGCGATTACCGGCGCCGTGTCGGCGATCGACATCGCACTGTGGGACATCAAGGGCAAGGCGTTCGGCGTTCCTGTCTACGAGCTGCTCGGCGGCCGGATGCGCCACAAGGCGCGGCTCTACGGCCATGTGAAGGGGCGCACGATCGACAAGCTGCTGGAGGAGGCCGTGCGCCTGAAGGAGGCCGGCTTCACCGCGCTCGGACATCTGAACCCGCTGCTCGACGAAAGCGAGGACGAACCGTTCTACAAGTCCCACGCAGCACGGATCGAGGAGGCGATCGACAACGTGCGCCGGCTCCGCGAGGCGGTCGGGCCGAAGGTGGACCTGTGCATCGAGATCCACCGCCGCCTGACGCCGCCCGAGGCGATCGCGCTGGGGCGGGGCATCGAGAAGTACACGCCCGATGTTCTTCGAGGACCCGCTGCGGCCGAACAGCTTCGATGCGATGGCAGACGTGGCGCGGCACATCGACATTCCGATCGCGACCGGCGAGCGCTTCACCAGCCTGTATCAGTTCCAGACGCTGCTGACGCGTAACGCGGTGCAGTATCTGCGGCCGGATGCGTGCCTGGTGGGCGGGATCACCGGAATGAAGAAGGTGGCGGCGATCGCCGAGGCGCACGACGCGTGGGTGGTGCCGCACAATCCGCTGTCGCCGATCTGCACCGCGGCGTGTCTGCAGATCGCCGCCTGCATCCCGAACTTCGCGATCCAGGAGTACCCGTCGCGCACGCCGGACCTCGATGGTGGTAAGGAATTGCTGGGCAACGACCTGGCGCGAGGGCTGGAGGAGCAGGTGGAGGGCTTCATCGCCATTCCCGGCGGCCCGGGGATCGGCGTTGAACTGGTGGAGGATGTGGAGCGGAAGTTCCCGTATCGGCCGCGGCCGATCAAGATGCGGCCGCATGTCGATGGGTCGGTGGTGGATATGTAGCGATCGACGGCCTGGCGTCGGTCAGACCACCAGGCCGCTTGCTTGAATGGCAAGAGCACCAAGAGTTGGCGTGGCCGATGTGCTCTGCGTCTGTTGCTGCTTCGCCAGCAGGTATTGGTCCGTCAAGGAATTGACGAAGTTGGGGTCCTGCAGCTTGGTGATGTCGAGACGGCTGGAGACCGCGTGTTCTTGCGCGGGCAAGTTTTGAAAAGCGATCTGCTGCGGAATACCGAGTGCGGTCAACACCACTTCCCAATTGATCGGATTGCCGAGGATCTGGTCCACGCTGGTGATCTTGCTTGCCTGTTGCTTGAATTGTATTGCCTGGGCAAGGCCAGGCGTCGCCTGATCGAGCGAATTCAACCAGGTGACTGATTCGTATGCGTTGGCGATCTGCGACTGGACGGTGGGGTCCCGCAAGCCCGCGAGACCCTTGGTCGCGAGGTTGTATGTCGTTGCCAGAGTCTTCCAGCGGGTATCGGACAGTTTGTTGACCAGTGAAGTCGGATCGGTCGGGTCCGACTGCAGAGCCTTGCCTGCCAACGCCGTGTAATGCAGTTGATCGGCCATGCCGTTGGCTGTCAGCAGCACCTTCAGGACATTCGGGTTCTGCAGCGCGGTATTCAGGTCCTTGGCGTTGGCAATACCCGCGGTGAAGGCCGCGAGGTCACGAATCACGATGGGGTTCTTGGCTTCCTTCGCAACGTCGGCCGTCTGGTTCTGTTCGGCCAGCTTGAGGTCCAGAATCGGGTTCCCCGTGGATACCGCCGTGCCGGAACTCGCCGTGGCGCCGCTATAGAGCGTGGTCAACATACTGGACGCGATGTCACTGGCCCGCGAGGTGCCTGAGAACAAAAGGCTGTAATTGATGCCGCTGATGATGCCGCTCATGGTGGTCGTCCGATGCCACGAACTGGGACGTCGTTCAGTATGGACACTCGACAATTAACATCCCTTAAACGCAGAAAAGCTGCGATTGAGGCCCGCTGACAGAAGTTCGCAGTGGCTCCACGACAGTCCTTCTTGCAGCACCATCTGGAACGAACGATGTTCAGAGGTGCGGTATCCTCGGCCGCGTCAGCAGGCTCACCCGAACCGCATGGCCCGAGAGTTGCGCAATGGACGGCCCCATTGGCTGGCATGACGGCGCGGACGGGACTATCTTCGGAATCCACGGCTGGACCCGCCGCGCGCAGGCCCCGCGAACCCGTCCGAAGGAGCACCGAGATGATCAACCTCCACGACATCCGCTACGCGCGCCTCGGCACGCAGGATCTCGACTCCGCGATCCGCTTTGCCACCGACATTGTGGGACTGCAACTGGTCGCGCGCGAGGGCAACTCAGCCTACTTCCGCAGCGACAAGGTCGACGTGCGCGGTGACACGCGAGACCATACGCTTGTGTATTTCGAAGGTGACCCCGCCGATCAGACCATCGGCCTGGAACTGATCGACCCGGACGATCTGGACGCCGTCGGCGCGGCACTGGAACAGGCTGGGCGCCCCGTTCACTTCGGCACCCGCGCCGAATGCGACAGCCGCCGCACGCGCGCGTTCATCGCCTCGTCCGATCCCAGCGGCAACAAGATCGAGATCCTTGCGCGTCCCTATAACAGCGGCGGCAAATATTTTCCCGGCCGCCAGGTCGGCATCACCAACTTCAGCCACGTCGCCCTGTTCAGCACCGACACCAAGCGCGACACGGAATTCTGGACTCGCCTGATCAACGCCCGCGTCTCCGACTGGCTCGGCGAAGCGACCTTCCTGCGCATCGGCACCGTGCACCATTCTGTGGTGCTGATGCCGTCGTCGCGGCCAGGCATCCAGCACATCAATCATCAGGTCGAGGACATCGACGACGTGATGCAGTCCTACTACTGGTTGAAGCAGCGAGGGGTGAAGATCGTCTACGGCCCGGGGCGGCATCCGATATCCACCGCGATGATGGTGTATTTCGAGGGGCCCGACGGCATGGTGTACGAGTATTCCGTCGGTGTGAAGCATATCCTGCCCGACCAGGAAGCCACCTACCGTCCGCGCCAGTTCTCGCTGGAGGGCTACAACGGCGACATGTGGGGGTCGTTCACCGAGACCGAGGGCCTGCCGCGCGAACCGGCGGTCGGTGCGAAGATCCGTCTGGTCGTTTAGCCGTGCGTGATACCGAACGAGACCTGATCGCCCACATCCGCGACAACTCGGCGCGCCTCGCGGCGGCGTGCACCGCCTGCGGCGAATGCTACCGAGCCTGCCCCATGGTGCCACGCACACCGGCGCTGTCGAACGCGGCTCCTGAAACGGTGATGGCCGGCATCCGCGACATCCTGCGCGATGGCGCCGGCACACCCGATGCGATCGCCTTCGCCGGCGCCTGCGTTCGCAGCGGCGAGTGCACGCCGGCCTGCCCCGAGAAACTTGACGCTGCGTTCCTGATGCGGCTCGCATCGCTGCGTGTCCGCGGCACGCTGGGCGACGCACCCCGCGTCAAGGCGCCACACGACCCAAGATGGTCCGCGCGAGTCAAGGCCTTCGCACGGCTGACCATGAACGAGGAGGAGCGGGCCGAATGGCTGTGACCCCGGATGCCAACGTCACCTTCTGGTACGGCTGCAACATGACGCGCCATGGCGAGATCGTGCGTCTCGTCACGCACATGCTCGAAGCCGTGGGCGTGGCCGCGGCTCCTGCCGGCGGACCCGGCTACTGCTGCGGCTCGACGCAGGAGGCGAACGCCCGCATTGCCGCCGGCATGGCCGCGCGCACGGTTGAGAAGTTCAACGAAGCCGGCCGCGACACCGTGGTCACCTGGTGCCCGTCCTGCCACATGAACATGGATGACCTGATGGCGCCGGTGACGGAGACCGCGTTCGAGACCCAGCACATCACCCAACTGCTCGCCGCGCGCGCCGAGCGGCTGCGTCCGCTGCTAACCCACCCGGTCTCGGCACGGGTTCTGCTGCATGCGCATCACGGTTTCCACGGCCGCGTGCCAGTCAACACGGACGTGCCGATGCTGCTGCGCATGATCCCCGGCGTGACGGTAGCTCGACCATCCGCTGCGCATCCCCGGCCACATGTGTTCCGCAATCGCACCCAAGCCTGGCGTGATGGCACAGGCGCACAGCGACACGCTGGAGGCCATGGCGGAGATCGGCGCGGATACTCTGGCGACGATCTTCCATTCCTGTCACCGCGACGCAGTGGCGCTGGAGCGTGGCCGCACGATCCGCGTAGTGAACTGGATCCATCTGCTGGCCGAGGGCATGGGCCTGTCTCATACCGATGAATACAAGCTCTGGCGAAATGCCGAGGATCCACGCGCGTCGATCGGCGCCGATCGCATTGCCGCGGCCGGCGATGTTGCGTTCGAGCAGCTGGTGGAACCGGAACTTCGACGCGCACCGACGATCTGATCGGCCGTTGTGTCCAAAGGTGACCAGGGAGACCGGAGTGCTTCGCCGCAGCTTCTTGACCTCCGTCACCGCACTTGCTGCGAGCCCGTTCGCGCTGAGGTCGTCGGCCGCCGAGCCGGTGACGGTTCTGGGTCTGCAAACCCGCACCATTGAGGTCAACGGCAAAGCGGCTACGGTGCTCGGGATCACCCAGCCAGACGGAACGCCAGGCGTCGTGACGGATGTCGCGCGGCCCTTCCGGGTGAAGGTGCGCAATCATCTGGACCGCACTTCGCTGATCCATTGGCACGGGCTGACACCACCATTCCAGCAGGACGGCGTGCCCTACATCTCCGCGCGGCCGATACCGGCGGGCGGTACGCAGGATTACGATTTTCGCCTGGATTTCGCTGGCACGTTCTGGATGCATTCGCATGTGGGTTTCCAGGAACAGCAACTGCTGTCGGCTCCGCTGATCATCCACGACGCGGGCACCCGAAGCGCTGCGGCGCAGGAAATCGTTGTCATGCTGCACGATTTTACCTTCCGCGATCCGCGAGAGGTCTTCGCCAGCCTGAAGCAAGGCGGCCGTAACCAGGCTGTGTCAGCACCGCCGGCCATGCCGGCAATGCAGAACATGAAGCCGGATCTGAATGACGTCGACTACGATGCCTTCCTCGCCAATGACCGGACGCTCGCAGACCCGAGCATCATCCGTGTCGAACCGGGCGGTCATGTCCGGCTACGCCTGATCAACGGCAGTGCCGCCACCAACTATTGGATCGATCTGGGTAGCCTGCGGGGCACGCTCATAGCGGTGGATGGTACACCGGTCAGGCCGGTCGCGCTGCGAAGCCTGCCGCTTGCCATTGCGCAACGCGCCGACATCCTGATCGAGCTGCCACGGGAGCAAAGGGCGTATGCCGTCCTCGCCCAGGTCGAGGGCAAGACCGACCGGACCGGCATCGTGCTGGCGACTGCGCGCGCGAACGTCACGCGGATCGAGGGGAACGCGGCGCAGCCATCTCCGGCGTTCGACTTCACCCTCGAGCAG
Source organism: uncultured Alphaproteobacteria bacterium (assembly GCA_963776505.1). Classification (GTDB taxonomy): domain Bacteria; phylum Pseudomonadota; class Alphaproteobacteria; order Acetobacterales; family Acetobacteraceae; genus JAMXLO01. Next base: position 147,407 of record CAVZNH010000051.1, on the reverse strand, counting down.
GCGTTGCGCGCAGCAAAGCCTCTTGCGCCCCATCCTGCCGAGATCGTGCGGGACATTCTGCTCTCGGGCGATATGCAGGCCTATGTCTGGACGATGAACAACCAGGTCTATCCCAAAATCACGCCGGTCATGGTCTCAGCAGGCAAGCGCGTGGAACTTATCATGCGGAACAAGACCATGATGTCGCATCCGATGCATCTGCACGGCCACCGTTTTCAGGTGATCGGGCTCGATCAGCAACGTTTCCAGGGTGCGGTCCGCGACACGGTGCTCGTGCCGCCGCTCAGGACCGTTACCGTCGCCTTCGACGCGGACAATCCCGGTCGCTGGGCTTTCCACTGTCACAATCTATGGCATCTTGCCGCAGGGATGATGACAGTGGTCGACTATGCGGGAGTTCCCATGCCGTCGCTACCGCCCGATGTCGATTAGGTCCGGCTACGTCACGCCCCAGCGCTGTCCGAGGACTTGGTAGCGTTTGTCCTGCTGCATCTGGGTCAAATTATGATCCACGGCGGCGACAAGGCCGGGATTATTCCGGTTGAAACCAATTCCCAGCGGCTGTGGCGCATCGGGCACCTGCCCCAGGATACGCAACCCCGGCACGCTTCGCACAAACCACGCCGCGACCGGATAGACCTTCATCACCGCGTCGACGCGACCCGAGCTCAGATCCTTGATCGCGTTGCCAATCTTCGCGAACGGATAGACCTTGACACTGCCGATCTGGCCGGCTCGCTGCATGGCGACCGCCACATCGTAGTCGGTCGTCGCGGCCTGTACACCGACGGTCCCACCCTTCAGGTCAGCAAGCGTCATGTTTGTCGGCGATCGTCGGAGATCGACGATCAGGCTCAGCGTTGTCGTCAGATATGGCACCGACCATGCGAGCGACCGCTGGCGGTCGGGCGTGATCGTGATCCCACCGACAATGCAATCGTAGCGATCTTCCTCCATCTCGTGGAGGATGACTTCCCATCGCGTGTTCACGAACTCTGAATGGAGATTGAGCCGCGTGGCGATCTCCTCCAGGAGGTCGACCTCGAAACCGACCCTCTTCCCGCCCGAGATGAACTCGAATGGCGGATTGACGAAATAGGTGCCGATGCGGAGGACGTCCGGCTTCAATGTGCGAAGCGGCTGATCGGCGCGGGCCAGAGGGATCACGGGCAACAGAAGTGCAGACGAGGCGACAGCCCCCATCTGCTGCGTCAGGTGGCGACGAGACAGCCCCCGATGCTTACAAGCGGCATGCATGAATGGGCGCAAGGCGGCCTCAGAAACCTGTTCGGGTCCAATATGACGCAGGGAGAACTCAATGCAACGAAGAAGCCTGCTCACCTGTGTGGGAATGATCGCGTTCGGGGCCGCCCGAACAGAGCCTGTCGCGGCCGCCACGTCGGGACAGACTCAGTTCCGCCGTGTCCGCCCATCCGATCCGGCCTGGCCAAGCACGGCGGCTTGGGAAGTGCTGAGCCGGAGCGTCGGAGGGAACCTGATCAAGGTTCAGCCGCTGCTCGCGGCCTGCGTGAACCAAGGCCGCCCTGAGTGCCAGAACATGCTCGAGGCTGTGAAGAACCCGTACTACGTCGGCGATCAGCCTGCCGGGACGCAGACCGCCGGCTGGGTGGATGCCTGGATGTCGGCACCCAGCGTCTACGCTGTCGCGGCGAGGACCACCGAACACGTGGTCGCCGCAGTGAACTTCGCCCGCGAGAACCGGTTGCGGCTGGTCGTGAAGGGCGGCGGCCACAGCTATCAGGGCACATCTGATGCAGCTGACTCGCTGCTGATCTGGACGCGCGCGATGAACAGCATAGTGCTGCACGACGCATTCGTGGCCCAGGGTTGCGAAGGCAGACAGGCACCGCAGCCCGCGGTCACGGTCGGCGCCGGATGCGTATGGATGCACGTCTATGATGCTGTCACCACGAAGGCCGGGCGCTACGTGCAGGGCGGTGGCTGCGCGACGGTTGGCGTCGCGGGGCTGGTCCAGAGCGGAGGCTTCGGCAGCTTCTCGAAGAATTATGGCACGGCTGCGGGCGGGTTGCTGGAAGCCGAAATGGTCACCGCCGACGGTCAGGTGCGCATCGCCAACGCGTGCACCAACCCCGACCTGTTCTGGGGCATCAAGGGCGGTGGCGGCGGCAGCCTGGGCGTCGTCACAAAGCTGACACTCAGAACGCGCGAACTGCCGGCTGTGTTCGGCGGCGCGAGTGTGACAATCAAGGCCGCGTCCGATGCAGCGTTCCGCCGATTGATCGCCCGCTTCGTCGGCTTCTTCGCTGAAAGCCTGCTCAATCCGCACTGGGGCGAGAGCGTCACCTTCGGATCGGACAACACGATCGCGGCCTCAATGGTCTTCCAAGGTTTGGAACCGCAACAAGCCCGCGACGCATGGTGGCCGTTCCTCGACTGGATCGCCGCCTCAACGCGAGACTTCACCGTCACCACGCCTACTGATATCGGTGGCGGCCCGGCACGCAATCATTGGAATGCCGAATTTCTGAAGACACGCCGACCCGGCCGGGCATTTTCCGACCAGCGGCCAGGCGCACCGGCGGACAACGTGTGGTTTGCCGAGCAGAACACGGAACTCGGGGTATTCATCCACGGCTACCAGTCGCTCTGGCTCCCGGCGTCACTGCTGCAGAAGAATGGCCAGAAACGATTTGTCGACGCGCTGTTCGCCGCCACCCGCCATTACGCGGTGATGCTGCACTTCAACAAGGGACTTGCCGGTACCAATGCCGCCGACGTGGCCGCGGCGAAGGATACCGCGATGAATCCCGCGGTGCTGGACGCGTTTGCGCTGGCGATCATCGCCGGCGGCGATCCGGGAGCATATGCGGACCTCCTCGGTCAACCGCGCGATCTGGCGAAGGCACGTGCGGACGCCGCGGCCATCAGCCGCGCCGGGGATGAGTTGCGGAAGGTGGTGCCGAATGCCGGCTCCTACGTATCGGAGAGCAACTACTTCGAGCGCAACTGGCAACGCTCCTTCTGGGGATCCAACTACCCTCGGCTGCTCGCGGTGAAGCAGAAGTACGACCCCGAAGGCCTGTTCTTCGTCCACCATGGCGTTGGCAGCGATAACTGGAGCGCGGATGGCTTCACTCGGATCGTCACGTAGCGGTAAGCTGTGATCCGGGCCAATACCGACCACAACAATGAGGAACTCCAATGAAGCGAACCATATGGCAACTCACGGCGCTGCTGCTCGGGCTGGTGCTGCTGCCGATCGTGCGGGCGATTCCCGCGCGCGCCGACGACACAGTGACCATCGCCCACTCGACCTGGGTCGGTTACGGTCCGCTCTACATCGCGCGCGACAAGGGCATCTTCAAAAAGAACGGCGTCGATGTCGACCTCGTGGTGATGGAGGACCCGAAGGAGCGCTTCCCCACCCTGATGGCCGACCGCATCCAGATGATCGCCAGCACAGTGGACACGGCATTGCTGTATCTGAAGAAGCCGACCGACTTTCAGTATGTCGTCGCGATCGACGACTCCAACGGCGGTGACGGCATCGTGGCGCTCAAGGACATAACGTCCATCGCCGATCTGAAGGGCAAGAAGGTCGCAGTCAACGACGGTTCGGTGTCGGAGTTCTACCTGAACGTCCTGCTCGGCAAAGCCGGGCTGAAGGAATCCGATCTGAGCACGGTGAACATGACGGCAGCCGATGCCGGCAGTGCGTTCGTCGCCAAGCGCGTCGACGCCGCGGTGACGTGGGAGCCATGGCTGACCAAAGGCAAATCCACCGACTTCGGTCATCTGCTGGTTGACAGCTCCACCACGCCCGGCCTGATCACCGACGTGCTCATCGTCAAGACCGCATGGGCCAACGCGCACAAGAAGGACGTCGAGGCCATCGTCAAGTCGTGGGATGAGGCCGTCGCCTACTATCGGGCGCATCCTGACGAGTTCGATTGCCATCATGGCAAAAGGTGTCGGCGGCTGGCTGAAGGACCCGAAGGAATTCAAGGCCACGCTGTCAGGCATCAAGTTCTACGGCGGCGATGACAACAAGACGTTCTTCGGCACCAAGGACAAACCGGGCCCGCTCGCGCACACTGTGCAGGATGCGATCGACATCTGGTCGAGCCACGGAAAGCTTCAGGTCAAGGCGACCCCGGCGGACCTCATCGATTACAGCTACGTCGGCGGTTGATGGCATCGTTCCTCGACGCGTACGTCGCACCGAAGAAGGACATCCCACGGCGTGCCTACCTAACGGTAAGCACGCTTGTGGCGGCCGCCATCCTGGCGCTGTGGTGCATCCTGTCGTACGGCGAGCTGGTGCGCAGCGACTTTCTGCCCACTCCGGACGCGGTGGTGACGGCAGCGATCAACGGCATCGGCGACGGCTCACTGCTGGTGAACACCAGTGTCAGTGTCACCGAGATCATGTCCGGCTTCATCATCGCCTCGCTTTTCGCCGTGCCAATCGGCATCCTGATGGGCAGCTTCAAGATCGCAGAGGCGGCACTGGAGCCGGTCACCAACTTCGTGCGCTATCTGCCGGTCTCCGCGCTGATCCCGCTGCTGATCCTATGGGTCGGCATCGACATGACGGAGAAGATCTCGGTCATCTTCATCGGCACATTCTTCCAGCAGCTCATCCTGATCGCCGACGTCTCACGCGGCGTGTCACAGGACCTGCTGGACGTGTCCTACACACTTGGAGCCAACCGTCGCACCGTGGTCGCGCGTGTGCTGATCCCGGCGACACTGCCTGGCGTGATGGACACGCTGCGCGTCACCCTCGGCTGGGCATGGACCTATCTCGTCGTGGCCGAGCTGGTCGCGGCCAACAAAGGCCTGGGCTATTTCATCCTTAATTCGATGCGCGGGTTGTTCACCGACCAGATCTTTCTCGGCATCATGGTGATTGGATTGCTGGGCCTCACCACCGATCAGTTGTTTAAACTGCTGCGTAACTGGCTGCTGCCTTGGGCAGTATAGATGGCGCCTCCTAAACTGCGCATCGACAACGTCGCACTGCGATTCACCTCGGGCGGGCTGTCAGTGACGGCCCTGGAGCGGATTTCGCTCGATGTCGAGGACAAGGAGTTCTCGGTCATCGTCGGTCCATCAGGGTGCGGCAAAACCAGCCTGCTCCGTCTTGTCGCCGGCCTGATCGAACCGAGCGAAGGCTCGATCACGCTCGATAACGCGCGCATCAATGGGCCTGGCAAGGACCGCGGCATGGTGTTCCAGTCCTACACGCTGTTTCCCTGGCTTACCGTGCAGGACAACGTGGAGTTCGGGTTGCGCATCGCGGGAATTCCGGCGGCACAGCGACAGGACACGGCGCGGCGGTTCATCGCGCAGGTCGGCTTGCATGGTTTCGAGCGGCTGTACCCGAAGCAGCTTTCCGGTGGGATGATGCAGCGCGTGGCGTTGGCTCGCGCGCTCGCCAACGATCCGGCGATCCTGCTGATGGACGAGCCGTTCGGGGCACTCGACAGCCAGACCCGATCGCTGATGCAGGAGCTGCTGCTGGACATCTGGCAGGCTTCGCACAAGACCGTGCTGTTCATCACCCACGATATCGATGAGTCGATCCTGCTCGGCGACCGGGTCTATGTGATGACGGCACGGCCCGGCCGCATCAAGGAGATGGTGGAGATAGCCCTGCCCCGCCCGCGCACCGTAGAAATGCTGACCAGCGACGCATTCATCACGATCAAACGGCGCATCATGCATTCCATCCACGAGGAGGCGATGCGCAGTGTCGCGACGGAGCTACCGCCCGCCGGGCAGTAGCCTGCTGTCGCCCATTCGCGATCATCGTCTTTCCAGTCTGCGCATCTCCTCGCGCGCAGCCTCGGCAAAATCCTTCAGCGGATCGATCCCCGCTCCGCTCTCCAGCAGATCATGCAGTTCCCTGACTGTCTGGTTTGGCGCGTCGTAGGTCGCGATCGTCGTTATCATGATCTTCTCGGCACAGGCGATAGTCCGCGGCGAACTCAAGACGCGCATCCTGCTGATCATGGCGTAAAGTGCGATGATCTCCTGAATCTGTGGCTCGTTGCTGACAATGGCTTCGCCGTACGCTTTCGATGCCGCGACGATGAAATCCCTGTACAGGTCCTCGCGGCGTGCCAGGTCATGGGCGATCTGACCGGCCCTTGCCTGCGAGCGTTGGTTGAGCCAGTTGGTAACGCCGGATGTCAGGCCGCCGACCACCGATCCCGCGAGTGCCGATATGGCAGAGATATATGCGATATCCATATATAGGTGTCACCGCCTCAAAGGGTCCCATTCCTGCTCGGCGCCACAGTCCCAGGCGCGATCCGGCGTGTCCATCCGCACCGTCGCGCTCATCGGTCGGCTGCTTGCTATCCGCTGAGCCGAATGCTCAGATTGGCGCTTCCCAGCACCGGGGAGGAACATGGGCTGGCTGGACGGTCAGGTGGCGCTGGTGACAGGCGGCGGTTCGGGCATTGGCCGCGCCGTGGTCGCTCGTTTCGTCGAAGAGGGCGCACGCGTCGGGATCATGGAGCGCGTCGCATCACGTGCGGAGCAGTTGCGCACGGACCTTGGCGATGCGGTGATCGGCATCGCGGGGGACGTCAGCCGCCTCGACGACAACAGGCGCGCCGTGGCCGAGACAGTGCGTGCCTTCGGCCGGCTCGACGTCTTCGTCGGCAATGCCGGCATCTTCGACGTCTACGCATCATTCGCTGACCTCTCCGATGACAAGCTCAGCCAAGCCTACGACGAGCTGTTCGGCGTCAACGTCAAGGGATGCATCTTCGGCGCCAGAGCGGCGCTGCCGGAGCTGCGCAAGACCAACGGCTCGATGGTGTTCACCGCCTCGGTGGCCGGCGTCAACTCGGGCGGTGGCGGCGTGCTGTATACCGCATCGAAGCACGCCGTCGTCGGCCTCATTCGAGAGCTGGCCGTGGAGCTGGCGCCGGACGTCCGGGTCAATGGGGTCGCGCCCGGCGGCACGATGACGGACCTGCGCGGGCTCGCTTCACTCGGCGAGGACGACCGCTCGCAGTTTGCCAATCCCGGCATCGAGGACCGGCTGCGTGCCGGCAATCCGTTGCGCACCGTGCTGATGCCCGATGATCTCGCCGGTGCCTATGTCTTCCTCGCATCGCGGCGCAATGCCCGCGGAATAACCGGCAGTATTGTGACGGTGGATGCCGGCGCGATGCTGCGGATGCCGCGACGGACCGAGCGGGCGAATTGAGGCAACCGGAGGGGCGGCGGGGAGACGCATCACGATTCGGTGACTTGTTAGCCTAAAACGGGTGTGGGAAATATCACACAGGACGCCTCGGTTTTGGGCGTACTGCGTAAGCCGTAGCGGTTTCTTATCGTAGCCTGGGGCGAGCGCCGAAAAGAAATCTCTAGCTGAATATCTCGCGTGCGGAGGCTGCCGCTCGGCACTGAGGGGCGGCTCCGGTCAACTGCCAGGGGGTCGAGGACTACCGATGTCAGCGTCGTCTGCCCAGTTGCATCGAGACGCATTGGCCGCCGGCACGGTGCTGAATGGGTATCAAATCCTCGGGGTACTCGGTCGCGGCGGGTTCGGCATCACGTACCGGGCGAGCGATCTTCTGGATCAGTCCTTTGCGATCAAGGAATTCTTTCCGCGCCAGTTTGCGATGCGCTCCGGCAATGAGGTCGTTGTAACTTCCGAGTCCGACCAGGCCATCTTCGTGGATTGCCGGAAGCGATTCCTCACGGAAGCGCGGCTGCTGTCGACGCTTGGTCGTAACGGCGGCACGGCGGGAGTGGTGCAGGTCGTCACCTTTTTCGAGGCCAACAATACAGCCTACTCCGTCATGGAACTGTTGGCTGGCGAAACGTTGGACGACGTTCTTGGGGCCGGCGTCTCCCTGCCCCCGCAGGTTCTGTCCGCGATGTTGCGGGGTATCCTGGCACCGCTGGCGCGTGTGCATGCCGCGGGCTTTCTCCATCGCGACATCAAGCCGTCGAACATCCTGATCCGTCCCGACGGTCAGCCAGTCCTGATCGATTTCGGCTCCGCGCGGGATATGCGGCCGACCGCGAACACCACCTACACGCAGGTCTATTCGGGCCACTACGCTCCGATCGAGCAGATGATCCACGGAGCGCCTCAAGGACCCTATTCCGACATATATTCCGTGGGCGGCGTTGCCTATCGGGCCATCGGGGGCAAGCTTGTCGATGCGCGAGCCCGCCAGCAGGCGACGCTGACTCGCGCGCGTGACCCGCTTGTGCCGGCGGCTGACATCGGACGCGACAGATATCCCGCGTCGCTGCTGCTTGCCATCGATCGCGCTCTTGCGGTGGCAGCAAATGAACGCCCGCAGCGCGTCGAGGAGATGCTGGCGCTGCTGGACAGCAACTTCGACGGCGAGGCTACGATCCTGCGCAGCAGACCGGTCGAAAGTCGCGTACGCATAGGTTCTCCCGCGACGCGCCCGAGCCGTCAAAGCGGGCTGTCGGCGAACCGGATGTGGTCTTCGATGACCCAGGCATTCTCCGGCTTGGGCGGACTGCCACAGGCGTGGAAACGCGACGCCACCAAACCGGTTCTGCAGCGACAGGGAAAGTCGCGCGCGGTTATCCCCGCCGTCATTGTCGGCGCAGCCGTCCTGATCGGCATCGTCTCGTACGTTTGGTTCTCCGGGCAGAGCCAGCCGGCGGACACACTTGCCAACCTGCAAGTCGCGGTCGACAGGAATGGGAACGAAATAACAGCGAAGTTCCCGCAAACAACGGACACCGCGAAGCTAATAGCGGCGTTACCTTATCTTATCAAACTGAACGTAACCGCGCTCGATCTCAGCAATTCCCAGATCGTGACGCTGCCATCACTGCAAGGCCTCAGCTCGCTGACGAAACTCAATCTTCATGGGTCTCAGGTGACAACGCTGCTCTCGCTGCGAGGGCTCACCGCTCTGCGGGAACTCGATCTGTCACAGACCAAGTTGACCACGATACCATCACTGCAAGACCAGGCCGCTCTGCAAAAACTCAATCTAAGCTATTCTGGGATAACGACGATGCCATCGCTGGATGGTCTTACCTCGCTCCGAGAGCTCAACCTCTCGCACACGAATGTGGCTGCGATGCCGCCACTGGAAGGACTGACCGAGCTTCGCGAGCTTGATCTGACCGACACCAATGTCACCAGCCTGCCCGGAATTCAGGCGTTGGCGAACCTTCATGTCACGCCGGACTGGCTCCGTGAAGCGCCGCAGCCGCCCCCCCAACAAACCCCTGTTGCGACGGCGCCATTTCCTCCGGAATCGCCCGCTCTGCGTCGCGCCGTCGCCTGGGCCAAAACCGTGGCTGGAACCACTACCGCCGCTGGTGACACCGCCGGTTGCGCCGCCCCCCGCAGCCCCGCCCACAGTGCTTAGGCCCCCACTGGCCAGGCCGCTGCCGACGCCCCCTGCCCCGCCGCCGCACATCGCACTTGCAAAGCCGCCGCCCCCGCCGGCAAAGGAACCCCCCGCGCCGACGAGCAAGCCCGCCGCGCAGGCTCCGGCCGCAACGGAGCCTCCAGCCGTTCGGCGGTCGCCGGAAAACGAAGAAGCGCTTCCCGGCTACGAATTCTTTCAGCGCGGTTACGCGGCCTTCCAAAGCCACAACTATGCCGAGGCCAAGAGCCTGTACCTGCGTGGTGCAGATAAAGGCGACAAAAATAGCATGTATTGGCTAGGACAATTGTATGCACAAGGATTGGGCGTTGCGCCTGACTATAACGCGGCGCGCACATGGTACCAAAAAGCTGCGGACCATGGAAATGCAACCGCGCTGTACAGTATAGGATTGCTCTACTTCGAGGGCGGACCTGGTATGGCGAAAGATTGTGGGCTGGCTCGTCAATGGCTGACGAAGGCGGTCCAGCGCGGCGTCACCGTGGCGCAAGCCCTGTTGAACCGGTCCTGTTACTGAACTACGCGGCGCGTCACGACTTCGGCTGTGCCGCGTAGGTCGCCGACAGGTATTTGACGATGGTGTCCGCCGTGTCGTCGTCGATCGGCGCGCCCAGAGCCGTCCGCATCTTCGTCACCTCGGCTTTCCAGTCGTTCGGCGTCAGGAACACCGAGTTCATCCTGATGTAATTCAGCGTGTGGCAGATACTGCACGAGGTCTGCACCGCATCGAGCCCGGGACCGGGCTTCAACGGCACATTCTCATCGGCGAAAGCGGCCGGAGTGGCGAGCAGCAGCCCGACAGTGAGGTAACGCAACATGCTGAGCCTCCCTATGCCACCGTGACCGGAATTTGCTGCGGCACGTTGTTGTGGTATCCGGCGGGATTGAACTTCAGTTTGTCCACCTGCGTCTCGCCCGCGTTATTGGTGGCGCGTGACGACACCACGTAGTTGCCGGCCGCTATCTTGCCGGTGCTGAAGCTGAATGCCTGAAACCCGAAGCGCCCAGTATTTTTGCCGAGTGTCGCCTGCTTCCAGCTCTTGCCACCGTCCAGCGACACCTCCACCTGCTTGATGCCATGCCCGCGATCCCATGCCACACCCTCGATCGCGAAGCCGCTGGCGGGCAGACGCGCTCCTTCGATCGGATCGGCGATCACCGAGTTCACCACCATCTCGGTGATCGGCCACGTCGTCGGGTTGTCCTGCGAAGGGAACGGATGATCCACCGCGAACATCGTCGCCGGAACGCGATAGGCCTTCTGCATCCAGAAATTGTCGAGCGGCTTGCTGCTGAGCTGAATGCTGGAGATGTGCTTCATCCAGTAGGTCGCCGTCCAACCGGGCACGATGACGCGTGCGGGATAGCCATTGAGGTGCGGCAGCGGCTGGCCATTCATCGACGTCGCGATGATCACTTCGTCGGCCGTCGCCTTTTCCATCGGCAATGCCTTCATGAAGTCCGGCGTCGTCGGTAGCACGGGTCCGTCGGCACCGTTCAACCACACCTCCACCGCGGCAGGTGTCATGCCGACCTTCGCGAGCACGTCCTTCAGCCGCGGTCCCGCGCCAGGTCGCGCAGCCCATCGCGCCATAGCCCCATTCCACGCCGGCGACATGTGGCGAAGAGAGGCCGCGGCGATTGCCGGAGCATTGGCACACGGCAACCACATCCACCTGCGGAAAGTCGGTCTGCAACTCGTGGAGGCCGAGGGAGATCTGTCCGCTCGCCGCATCGCCACCGATGGCGAGCGACCATTTGCCGAGCTCCGCCATCGTCGGAATGCCGGCCAGATGATAACGGATGAAGAACTCATCGTTGGGCGTGATCGCGGACCGGAATGTCCCGATCGGCAACTCGTAATTCGGCGGACGGTCGGCCAGACAGATCAGCTTCTGCTTACCAGGAGGCGCCACAAACGTGGCTGCCTCACGCGTGCCATCCGGTAGTTGCGGACTCATCCAGAAGGTCTTCTCGACAGCGCGCGCGTTGCCCGCGGCAAGCGCAGCCCCACCAAGTCCGGTCAGAACCTCCCGGCGATTCATAGGCAGCCTCCCTGATGGCATCCCCTTACCGGCGGATGCTGGAGGAGTTCCCTATCCCCGCTCAGACAGGTCGGCAAGAGCCTGCTCGGCCAATGCAGTATCGACGCAGCGTTCGAACGGAATGGCGCGATCGAGCGCGGCGCCGGAACGCATGGCCGCCTGCAGTCGGTCGAAACCCTCACGCCGCAGCAACGGATCAGGCGCGAACAGTTTCAGCGCGCGATACCGGTCGATCGCCGCCGCGAAAATGTCGGGCGCAACCGCGGGGAAGAAATCGGTCAATGCATCGGCGATGCCCGCCCCCGGCGTCGCGGCGATCCAGCGCAGCGTGCTCGCCATCGCGCGGGTCATGCGCAGCAATTCGTCACGACGCGACTGCAGCAGCGGGCGACGCGTGATCAGCGTGGTATAGGCCGTGAGGCCACGATCCGCAGCTGCATACCAGACATGGGCTGCCCCCGATGCGATCAGCTCCTCCGCATTCGGCTGGAATAGCTGCACGGCATCCAGCTCACCAGCCCGCAACGCGGCCGCATTGTCGACCATGCTCGGACCACTGACGCGGTTCAATGCCGCGGGATCGATCCCGGCGCGGCGCAGGTCGTCCTGCAGGCACAGCCACGGCGTCGGCACCTCGGCCACAGAGGCGAAGCGGACGCCCATGAGATCCGCGACACGAAATGCCGGGCGGGGTTCGCGACCGACGATGAAGAACGGATCGCGCGCGATCACATCGCAGAAGCACACGCTGTCGGCCGCAGGATCCGACGCGTGCGTCAGCATCACGCGCAACGGGCCGCCCCACATCGCATCGATCTCACCGTTGCGGAGTGCCGCGGCGGTGCGTGCGGGATCAGGCGAGGACAGCAGCTCCACCTCGACGCCTTCCGCCTGGTAGGCACCGATGGCATGCGCGGCATAGAACGGCGCGTAGAACAGCGCGCGAAAGTTCTCCGAGAGCCGGATCGCCATAGGTCTCCTCCTCGAATACGCCGCCGCCTATGATAGGGTGAAGGGTACCGGAGAGCCATCCATGCGCATCGTGCTGATCGGCGTGTCGCACTGGCACACACCATTTTACCTCGATCCTCTGTTGACGATGCCCGGCATGTCGGTGATCGGAGTCAGCGACCCCGACGTCGCACGCGCGAACGAGATCGCCGCAAAGGCACACTGCCCCGGGTTCGATGATTACCGCGAGATGTGCACGCGGCTGAAGCCTGACTTTGCCTTCGCCCTCGGCCGTCACTGTGACATGGCGGAGGAGGCGCGCTTCCTGATCGCCGAGCGCATCCCGTTCGCAATGGAGAAGCCGTGCGCCATCACCGCAGCCGATGCGCACGACATAGCGGCCCGTGCCGCGCAGGCCAATCTGTTCGCCGCGGTGCCGTTCGTGATCCGCTACAGCCCACTCATCGACACGATCCGCGAAGTCGCCAGAGGCGAAGCGGTGAACTACGTCGTGTTCAAATTCGTCGGCGGCATGGTCGACCGCTACCACGAGCAGCGCGTGCCGTGGATGCTGCATCGCGCCACCGCTGGAGGCGGACCTCTGCTCAATCTGGGCGTGCACTTTCTCGATCTTTGCCGCGTGCTGCTGCCAGACACGAAGCTGCACGTCGTCGGTTCGGCTATGTCGAACAGCTTCGCCAGGCTCGACATCGAGGATCACGCGGTCGTCCTGATGCGTGGCGGTCAGGCGACCTGCATGGTGGAGACCGGCTATCTGTATCCCGCCCCCAACTCGGTGTTCGATCTGCACTACTCGATCCGCACGGAAGGCCACTACTTCGCGGCACGCGACAATCAGACGCTGGAGATTCTGGACAACGCCCGCCGACGTGAGGTGCGGTCGATACCGATGACAAACTCGTTCTTCTATCCGACCTTCGTCGAGGATACGCTGCGCCGTGTCGTCCACGGCGAGAAGCCGATTGCCGATCTCGCCGACATGGCCGCGGCGATGGACCTGGTCGACGCCGCCTACGCCGCCTCGCCGCTCACTCCGCCAGCGCCGGCGCCAGCGTCCCCTCCAGATCGGCCGAGGTGATCTGCGAGCGCACGAACAACTGCAGGATTGCCGCGCCCAGGACTGTGATCGCCGCGCCAATCGACAGCGCGATAACGAACGAGCCGGTCACATCGACCACGAAACCCGTGACGATGGGCGACACTGTGCCGCCGAGATAGCCGCCGGAAGAACATCGCGAGCGATATAAACACGATCGCCTGTGTTGGACTGGCGGCCATCGTTGCGGCCACGGTGAATAGCCCCGACAGAAGCAGGCCGATGATCGAAGGCAGCCTGCGGCTCGCAACCAGGGCCATGCCGCGCGCGTGCAGCCGGTCGGTAAACCATCCGCCGCCCCATGCGCCCAGGATCGAGCAGAACAACGGGATTGAGGCCAGGAACCCAGTCTTGGCAATGCTGATGTGCTGCTACATTTCGAGGTACGCCGGCAACCAGGTCTGATACATCCACACCGCGTAATCCGTGCCCGAGGCCCGAGCCGATCGAGGAAATAGCCGATCGGCACCTGACACAGCGCATAGGTGATCGACCATGCGGATTGCAGCGCACCAATCGCGGTGGCGCTGATGCCGAATTCCTCGCGGATCTTGATGTTCCCGACGGCAAGCGTCGAGCCATCGACGTAGTTGAGTGCAATAGCCGCGGTGGCGAGCCCGATCGCAATCCACTGCATTCGCCGCATGCGTGGCGATATCGGCGGGTGGCCATGGCTTCTCCTGTCGGCGGAATGGCCCCCGCCGTTTCTTGTCGTTGGTCCGATTGGCGCACTTCCATCCGGCATTGGCAAGGGCGGCTTCAGCGCCCATGTTACCGGCAACGCAAAGGAGCCGTGGCTATGGACGAATCACCGGTAGGGCTGCGCATCGACATCGTCTCCGATGCAATCTGCCCGTGGTGCTATATCGGCAAGCGGCAGCTCGAACGCGCGCTGACCACGCTGGCACAGGAAGGACTGCACTTCTCGGTGCACTGGAACCCATTCCAGCTCAACCCCGACATGCCGAAGGAAGGCCGCGATCGCGCCGCGTATCGTGCGATGAAATTCGGCAGTGCCGAGAAGTCGCGCGAACTGGATGCGCGAGTGGCCGGTGCCGCCGCCAATGTCGGGCTCGATTTCCGACTGGACCTGATGCTGCGCACGCCGAACACGCTGGATGCGCACCGCCTGATCTGGCTCGCCGGTCGCGAGGGCGTGCAGGACGCGGTGATGGAGGCGGTGTTCGCCGCCTATTTCACCCAGGGAGGCGACATTGGCGATCGCGACGTGCTGGCCGAGTGCGCTGCACAAGGCGGCATGGACCGCGCAGCGGTCGCCGACTTCCTGGCCGGCGATGTGGCGGCAAAGGAAATGCTGGCCGCGGACAGCGCCGCACGTGAGGCCGGGGTGAATGGCGTGCCGTCGTTCTTCCTCGACGGCTATGGTCTCTATTCCGGCGCCATGCCCGCCGACACGATGGCAGAGGCGTTGCGCAAGGGGCACCAGATCCTTCGCCAGCGCGCGGCGTAGCGCGGTTTCTACCGCAACGCGGTCAGGAACGCCCCCACTGCCGCAATGAAGCCCTGCGTGTTCTGTCCGTGCACGTTGTGACCGCAGTTTGGCACGGTCACCAGCGTTCCTTGCGGCAGGACGTCGCGGAACCGGTCGGCCGCCGCCGCCGTCAGTATTCGAGAGTCCGCGCCCCTCACCAGCAGCACCGGCAGGTTGAACACGCGCGCGTCATCCAGCGTGATGTTTTCCAGCGGACCGCTGCCGCGCACGACACCTAGCCGGCGCGGATTTGCATCGCACTTGCTGACGAACTTGCCATCCGCGCGCTGCAGCATGTTGTACTTCACCGTGCGCTCGATGTGTTCTCGCGTGCGGTACGGGTCGTACTGCTGCACGTTGCGCACGAAGTGCTCCAGGTCGTCGAACTCCTCGTTGTCGCGAACAAACCCGGCGATCACCGCGCGACCGCGATCCGACACCTCTGGGCCAACATCGACGATCACCAGCGCACGCAGCAACGACGGATCGCGACGGGTCAGCAGCATTGAATTGCGGCCGCCCATGGAGTGGCCCATCAGGATTGGCCGTCGCAGCCCGAGTGCGGTGATGAATGCCTCGGCATCCAGCGACATCTCGTGATTGCTGTAGGCGACATCGCGCGCCCACTCGCTGTCCCCATGTCCGCGCTGATCCAACGCCAGCACACGGAAATGCTGCGCGAGGTGCAGGCTGACCAGGTCCCAGGAATGCGCCGACTGGTGGCCGCCATGCAGCAGCACGATCGGTGGGGCATCCGGCGCTCCCCATTCCAGGAAATGGAACCGCAACTGCCGCAGCACGATATTGCGCGAACGGTATGGCGTCGCCGGCGCATGTGGAATGCCCAGATCGGCGGCACTGGCGAGCAGCAGGCGGAACTCCTCCGACTGTGTCATGTCGAGCGGTTCGGTCGTGTTGGCAAATTGGTTCAGGTACATGGCGGCTCTCGTATTGCTCCCGCCACGTTCGACCACCACCGGTCACATGGCAACCGGTGCGACGCCGAACAGCCACGGATGCAGGCGCAGCACCACAGCCCAGGCGATCACACCGACCAGTGCCGTAAGCCAGCCGATCTCGCCTGGCACGGAACGGTTGCGCCCCTGCGCGATGGCAGCGAACGGCACGATCGAGGTGGCCGCGGACAGCCCCTGCCACACCGCGGAATCACGCCGCGCCAGCTTCGCATCGATCGACGGCATGCCGGCGAGCGTGGTCACCAGGAAGGCGTCGAAGAAAACGATAGCAGCCGTATCGCCATTGCCGATGATGTGCACCGCTGCCCATGGCGCGAACGACCACAGCATCGGATGACGCGTGACGCGCTGGATGCCGCGCGGCGGCTGGGTCATTGCCGTTTCGCCGCCGACCATCGTCGGATTGTGTCGGCCCACTGAGGCGACGAACAGCACGAACGCCACCAGCATCACGGCGACCAGCACCCAGCGCAGCCTGATTGGCGCGTTCCACAGCGGCGTGCTCGCGGCCGTGCCCCAGGCGCGCACCAGAAACACGATGACGACGATCGACAGCAGCGAGTACAGTCCGCAGAATGGACCATCGCCGATGCGAGCCACGATCGCATCGCGCACCCGGGTTCCGGCAATGCCGATGTGCATGCCGATCCACACCAGAGCCGCGATCACAAGAACAGTCATTGGCTCCTCCCTTGCCATTCACCGGGTGGCGTCGGACCATTCGACAAGAGCACGAGGACGCCACGTCATGCAGTACACACCTCCGCCACACGTCACGCAGCACTGGCAGCTCAGCAAGCCTTCGGCGAAGGGACGCCGCGGCATGGTGGTCTCCCAGGCCAAGGGGGCGGCGGAGGCCGGGGTCGCCGTGCTGGACGCCGGAGGTAACGCGATCGATGCGGCGGTGGCGACCGCGCTTGCACTCGCGACGCATGAGCCATGGAACTCAGGCCTGGGCGGCATCGGCTTCGCGCTGGTGCACCGTGCCGGCCAACCTCGCGCCGAGGTAGTGGATTTCGGTCCGCGTGCGCCGGCCGCCACCGATCCCCGCCGCTACAAGCTGACCGGGCGCATGACGACCGATCTGTTCGCCTGGCCGGAGGTCGAGGGCGACATCAACATCCACGGGCCACTGTCGGTCGCCATCCCGTCCTCGGTTGCCGGCTATGAATACATGCATCGGCAATGGGGCCGTCTGCCGCTCGCCGAGGTGATCGCCCCGGCCATCGCTCTGGCGAAGCGTGGCCTGCCACAGGATTGGTATACCGCCCTCAAGGTCGTCACCTCGGCCGCAGCGATCCGGCTCTATCCGGACACGGCATCGGTCTATCTGCCAAACGGCCTGCCGCCGGCGCCACCTTATCAGGGCAAGCCTGGCTTCTTCCGCCAGGGCAACCTGCCCGAGACACTGGAGCGTCTCGGGAAGGCAGGCCTGCGCGATTTCTACGAAGGAGAGATTGCCGCCTTGGTAGCGGCCGATGCCAAGGCTCTCGGCGGCGTGCTGTCGCCGGAGGACCTGCGTAACTGCCAGGCGCGCACATGGCCGGCGGAAGAGGTCGGCTGGCGCGGCCGCACCCTGCAACTCACAGGCGGTCTCACCGCTGCGCCGACGCTGAAGCGCGTGTTAGAGGGCATGGCCGATGCACCCTACGGCGGGGATGCGCCGTCAACCGAGTGGTATCGAACGCTCGCCCGCGTGATGAAGGCTGCCTACGCCGAACGGCTGGCCGGGCTTGGCGAATCTGAGCCGCTGGCGGCGGAAAGCTGCACCACGCATCTGACCACATGTGACACAGAGGGCAATACGGTGGCGATGACCACGACCCTGATGTCATCGTTCGGCAGCCGTGTGCTGCTACCGCAATCGGGCGTGCTGCTGAACAACGGGATGATGTGGTTCGATCCGCGGCCCGATGTGCCGAACGGCATCGCACCGGGAAAGCGGCCGCTGTGCAACATGCTGCCGATCATGCTGACCGAGAACGGTCGCCCGTTCATCGCCGGGGGCGCCTCGGGCGGACGGCGGATCATGGCGGCCGTGTTCCAACTCATGACGTTCATCGCCGATTTCGGCATGGACGTGGACACCGCGGCGCATCATCCGCGCATCGACGTCTCCAGCGCGAACAGTGCCAGCGCCGATGCGCGCCTTCCCACCGCGGTGCTGGAAGCGCTGGCGGCCGATGGCGAGCTGCAGGTGGTCGAGCACAACGCGGTGCCGATCAACTTCGCCTGCCCGAACGTGATCGTTCAGTCGGCGGACGGCGCACGCGTCGGCATCAGCGACGCTGCATCGCCGTGGTCAGGTGCGGTCGCTCAAGCATAGAGCGGAACGGTCAGCCGTAGGCGCGGGTGATCACCGCGTCTATCGCGTTGATGATCGCACTGCTAGAGTTGTCATCGGCCAACGACACCACGCGACGGCCGAGTGCAGAGGTCGGAACCGTCAGGATACCCAGCGGGTTAAGGTAGACGCTTCATCCCTCTATCCTGAACCGCGGTGCAAGTTCATTGTCCAGACCACGGCTTGGTTGAGCACGACCAAGGGAATGACGACGCGGCTAGGACGCTGGTCGAACCTCGAGGACTGGACCACGACGACATAGGGAGTGCCGCGGGCATTGCGGCCGGTCGTGGCGTGGACGTCGAACTGCGCCATTAAAGGCTTGAATATTCGTCGCCCCAGGTGCCGAACTGCTCATCGTGTTCGTTCAACGCGCGAACCGTTGCATCGATGCGACGCTGCTTGTCCTCGCGCCGTTTCCGCTCCTGTTCCACGAAACTGCGCAACAGTTGCTCGACCGTGTCCGACAGATTGCGCGTCAATAGTCGAGCCTCGCGCACCAGATCCTCGCTCAAGGTCATATTCACCGGCTTCTTGGGGCCCCGCGCGACGTAGTTCATAGTCACCTCATCTCATGCGCATAATATGCGCATGAGATGAGGTGAGCAACCTTCAGGCATTCTCCTTGCACCACTGAGCCACCTGCGCGTGCGTGGCGAACCAGCATTTTCCGCGCGCCTTCATGTGCTTGATCAGCCGCGCCAGCAGCGGCAGGCGAGAGCGGTGCCCGGTCACGTGCGGGTGCATCGTCAGCAGGAACAGCCCGCCCTCGTCCCACGCGCCGTCGAACTCCGCGGTGAAGATCTCCTCCACGGCGGAAGGCGGTGTGTAGGGCCGCAGCGCCGAGAACCGCACGAAATTGAAATACACCGCATCGTCGCGGATCCATTCCGGCGGCAGTTCGACAATTCCGGTCGCTTCGCCCGCGTCCATGAGTTCGTACGGATCGTCGTCCGCCATCAGCGAGCTGTCGTAGAGCAATCCAAGCTCACGCACGATGTCGAGCGTATTCACCGAGAAGTCCCAGCTCGCGGTGCGCATCCCCACCGGGTCGCGCCCCGAGATACGCGCCAGCGTCTCGAAAGCCCGGAACGTCAGATCGCGCTCGGCCTCGCGCGGCAAAGTGGTGTTCGCCTCGTGGATCCACGAATGGATGCCGATCTCGTGCCCGTCATCGGCGGTTGCGCGCACCTCCTCCGGGTGCAGCAACGCCGACACCGCCGGGTAGAAGAACGATGCCGGCACCGCCTCGCGCTCCAGCAAGCGGCGAATGCGAGGCATCGCCTGACGATTGCCGTACTGACCCTGGCTGATCCTCATCGGGCTCTCGTCACTGTCGCGCAGCGGGATCGTCTCGTGATCAGCATCGAAGCTGATCGCCACGGCGCAGCGCGCACCATCCGGCCAGGCCTTCGGCTTCATGCTGCGGCCGGCACGGGCGCGGCCGACGATGCGTCGCCATGTGGCCTCGGGCCACTGCCAGGGTTCGCCTTCCGGATGCCGGGTCGAATCATTCATTGGCGCCTCCTCTGTTGGGTTCCCGCCGCTCGGCCTTGCGTCCATGCTGCGCCCGAGTTTGGAGGAAGGACAAGGCATGCTGCATCAGCGCATCAACGGCTACAACATGGCGTACATCGCGGTCGGTGAGGGCTCGCCACTGGTTTGCGTGCACGGCTCACTATGCGATTTTCGCGTCTGGTCGTGCGTGCTGGGGCCGTTGTCGCGGCGCCACCGGGTGATCGCGCTCAGCCTGCGGCATTTCTTTCCCGAGCACTGGGACGGCGTCGGCTCGGACTACACTATCCCGCAACATATCGCCGATGTGATCGGCTTCATCGAGGCGTTGGGCGCGGCCCCGGTCGACCTGATGGGCCATTCGCGCGGTGGACACATCGCATTTCGCGTAGCACAGCAGCGACCTGACCTGGTGCGCAGGGTGGTGCTGGCGGAGCCGGGCGGCGATCTGGATGGGTCGCTGACCCCGCCAGGGTGGACCACCCCGCCGATGCGTGCCAGGACAGTTGCGGCGGCGCAGCAGATCTCGGGCGGCGACGTCGAAGGCGCACTGGCGGGCTTCATCGACGGGATAGACGGCGAAGGGGCATGGCGTGCCCTTCCGCCCTTTGAGAAGCAGGAACTGCGCGACAATGCCTACACGCTGGTCGGACAGGCCAACGAGCAGCGCCAGCCGTTCACCCGCGCCGATGCCGAATCGGTCCGGACGCCGACGCTGCTGGTGGGTGGCGAGAAGACGCCCGGCTCGCTGCCGGTGGTGCTGCAGGCGCTGGCGGCGCATGTGCCAGGGGCGCGCGTCGAAATCATCCCGAACGCCACGCATTTCATGTTCGGACAGGACCCGATCAGGTTCTGCCGGGTGGTGAGCGCCTTCCTGACGGAATGAGGACGAAGTGGGGGGCTTCTGTTGCCCGGTGCCCCCCGAACCGCGCTTATCGCTTATGCAGCGACAGCGAGCGCCTCTGTGTTGTCATTGGCACTTGTCATATGGCCCGATAACGGCGGAACCATGCCGAGCGAAAGATACGCCTTTACCGCGCGTGTCGAGCCTGTGTCGCCCCCATGCTGCCCGAGGCGGGCAATGGTGGAGGCGCCGGGCACTGCCCCCGGGTCCACTACGCTTATTCCACGCACCGTTTATCGCCATAGCCGGCGAACCAGCAGCGGTAATATAGGCATTCATCCAGCCCGGTGAAAGTGGAGTCGCCATGCGCCTGACCGAGCAGCAAGCCGCCGAGATCGAGGCCGCCCGCGCCCAACGGTCGCCGACCGCCCGCCCCACCGTGCCGGCGCTGGAAGCTATGCTGTTCCAGGCGATCCCGGTGCTGGACCACGGCTTCGTCCGGGTGATCGACTACATGGGCGACGATGCGGCGATCGTGCAGGCGGCGCGGGTGTCCTATGGGCGCGGCACCCGCCGCGTCTCCGAGGACGCCGGGCTGATCCGCTACCTGATGCGCCACCGGCACTCCACCCCGTTCGAGATGTGCGAGATCAAGTACCACGTGAAGCTGCCGATCTTCGTCGCGCGGCAGTGGATCCGCCACCGCACCGCCAACGTGAACGAGTATTCCGCGCGCTATTCGATCCTGGACCGCGAGTTCTACCTGCCGGCCCCGGAGCATCTGGCGGCGCAGTCGTCGGTCAACCGGCAGGGCCGCGGCGATGTGCTGGCCGGCGAGGAGGCCGCGCATGTGCTCGATCTGCTGCGCGAGGATGCGACGCGCTGCTACGACCACTACGCCGAGATGCTGAACGAGGATGCGACGGGGCGCCGCGCGATCCGTCGCGACAGGGCCTGGCGCGCGAGCTGGCGCGGATGAACCTGACGCTGAACACCTATACGCAGTGGTACTGGAAGATCGACCTGCACAACCTGTTCCACTTCCTGTCGCTGCGCGCCGATGCGCACGCGCAGTACGAGATCCGTGCCTATGCCGAGGCGATGCTGGCGCACGGTGGAGGCCTGGGTGCCGGTGGCGCATCAGGCGTTCCTCGATTACCGGCTGGGCGCGGTGACGCTGTCGGCGCAGATGCTGGCGGTGGTGCGGCGGATGCTGGCCGGCGAGGCGGTGGAGCAGGTGAACAGCGGGCTCAATCGGCGAGAGTGGGCGGAGCTGATGGCGTCCCTGGGGCGCGCCTAGCAAGCCTGCGAACCTGCCGCCGGTCCGCTGCTTGCTCGGCAATACTGCAACGATTTGTGACTGGCTTCACTGAAGTCGTCGCGGCGGCGCGGTTATCGTGCCTGCATCGACGGGGTGCAGCCGTGGCCGAGTTTCGCCTTTTCCGACCCGAGGCAGTGGCGTTCCAGCGGGAACCGCTGCGATCCGTTGAACGGCAGCCGGTGGCCCCGACAGCAGGGCCGCTGACATGGCTTCTGGCAGCCATGGTTTGCGCGGCGGTCGTGTTTCTCGCAACCGGCCACTACGCCCGCAAGGTAACCGTTGCCGGCTTCCTGGTGCCAACGGTCGGCGTCGCCAAAGTATTCCCACCGCACGCTGGCATCGTCACCGCGCTCGATGTGCGCGAGGGCCAGCTCGTCGATCAGGGTGCGCCTCTGCTCACGGTTCGGGTCGGACAGACTGACGGTCAGGGCGGTGACGTCGACGCTGCGGTGCTCCAGGCATTGGCGCGTCAGCGGGCAGAGCTGCTGGAACAGATCAAACTGGAACAGACGAAGGCCGAACAGGAGAAGATCCGGCTCCGCGATCAAATCAGTGGTCTCGACCGCGAGGTGACGGCATTGCAGGCGCAGTTCGCGACTCAGCATGCGCGATCGCTGCTGGCCGAGCAGCAGGTCAAGGCAATTCGCGGTCTCGTTGCCGCGGGCTATGTGTCCGATGTCGAGTTCAAGCGACGGCAGGACAGCTACCTGGCGCAGCGACAGAACGAAGCGGCGCTGACCGAGCAGGTCGCTGCAAAACAGAGTGAGGCGACGCAGCAAAATCACACGCTGGACGCGCTGCCCGAGCAGGTTGCGGGCCGGCTATTGGTGCTGCGCCAGTCCGTCGCCGATCTGGAAGGCAAACTTGCCGAGGCGGCAGGTCGCCGCGCCTACCAGCTCCGCGCGCCGGTCGCGGGCCGCGTCTCGGCTTTGCAGGCCCGCGTCGGTCTCGTCGCCGATCCGGCAATCCCTCAGCTTGCGATCGTGCCAACCGGAGGCGTTCTCGAGGCCGAGTTGCTTGTCCCGGCCCGTGCGATTGGCTTCGTGGCGCCCGGCCAGACGGTGCGCCTGGCATACGAGGCGTTTCCATACCAACGGTTCGGCTTGCATGGTGGTACGGTGCGCTCCGTGTCCCGCACACTGCTGCGTCCGGCAGAAGTCGTCGGGCCGGTCGTCAGCACCGAGGCGTCGTACCGGGTCACTGTCAATCTCGATCAGCAGAGCCTGCCGGCATTCGGGCATGACTTTCCGCTCGACGCGGACATGACATTGAAGGCCAATATCGTGTTCGACCGGCGTTCGCTGCTCGACTGGGTGTTGGATCCACTGCGCAGCATGCATGGCGGATCGGTATGACAGCTCGCGCGCTGTGGGCCCGGCGACTGCCCGATATTCGCCAGTCCGAGGCAGCAGAATGCGGGCTCGCCTGCCTTGCGATGATCGCGTCGTACCATGGACAACAAATCGATCTGGGCAGCCTGCGCCGCCGCTATCCGGTCTCGCTCAAGGGCATGACGCTGGCCGGCGTCATCGAGGCGGCAGAGCGGATCGGACTGGCCGGCCGGCCGCTACGCCTCGAACCCGTCAGCCTCGCGCGACTGCGATTGCCTGCAATTCTGCACTGGGACATGAGCCATTTCGTCGTGCTGAAGCGGATCGCACGCAACGGGCGGGCTGTCATCCATGATCCGGCACTCGGCGAGCGGCGGCTGGACGTGGCCGACCTGTCCAATCATTTCAGCGGCGTGGCGCTCGAGATCACCCCATCCTCCGGGTTTCAGCCTGGCAGGCAGGTGGTCAAGCAGCGGCTCACGGGATTGATCGGTTCCGCACACGGCCTGCTCTCTCCCTTGGCGCAAACGCTGGTGCTCTCAGTGATCCTGCAGGCCTACGTGCTGGCAGGTCCATTTTACATGCAGCTTGCGGTGGACGAGGGAGTTGTCAACGATGACCGCAGCCTGCTGTCCGGTACTCGCCCTCGGCTTTGGGCTCGCCATGCTGTTCAATGCAGTGGCCGGACTGCTCCGCTCCCGCATCCTGGTCTACCTGCAAAGCCGCATCGCCTCCGACATCGGCAATGGTCTGTTCGCCCATCTGCTGCGTCTGCCGCTCGTCTTCTTCGAGCGCCGGCACATCGGTGACCTGGTATCGCGCTTCAGTTCCATCGAGCCGATCCGCAATCTGCTGGCCGAAGGCTGATCTCGGCACTGGTGGATGGCGCGATGGCCGTGCTCACGGCCGGAATGGTGTTCCTGTACAGTGCAAGGCTTGGGTTGGTCGTGTTCACAGCATTGCTCATCTACGCCGCACTGCGAGTGGCCTTCTATCGGATGTTTAGGCGACGCTCGGTCGACGTCGTACAGGCCCGTGCGCGTGAAAACTCCACGTTCATCGAAACCGCACGCGCCATACAGAGCATCAAGATCTTCAATCGCGAGAGCGGGCGAAAGATGCTGTGGTCGAACCGCTACGCCGATGTTGTGGCTGCCAATGCGGGTGTGGAGTACCTGAAGGGCGGATTCAAGGCCATCAACGACGTGGTGTTTGGGTGCGAGAATCTCGCAGTGATCTATCTCGGAGCCATCGCCATCCTCGATGGGCGCATGACGATCGGGATGCTGTTCGCCTTTATCGCGTACAAGCAGCAGTTCATCGACAAGGCGGTGCGACTGGTGGAGAAGGCGATCGAGTTCCGGATGCTGGACCTGCATCTCGAGAGGCTCGCTGACATCACCCACGCCGAAGCGGAGGCGGGCCACGATCGGACCAGCTACCGAACGCCGCCGTCCGGCCGCATCGAAGTACGGAACCTTGTCGTTTCGTTACGCGCCAGGCGAGCCGTATGTATTCGAAGGCATCAACCTCACTGTGCAGGCTGGCGACTACGTCGCGATTACCGGTCCATCCGGCGGCGGCAAGACCACGTTGATGAAGGTCATGCTTGGCCTGCTCGAGCCCACCGACGGCGATCTGCTGATCGACGGCCTGCCACTGACCACATACGGAGCGCGCTCATTCCGCGACCATGTCGGTGTCGTGATGCAGGATGACCAGCTGCTGTCAGGCTCGATCGCCGACAACATCTGCTTCTTTGACCAGGGCTTCGATCATGAGCACATGCAGCATTGCGCCAGGATTGCCTGCGTTCACGACGACATCATGCGCATGCCGATGTCGTATGACAGCCTGATCGGCGACATGGGATCTTCGCTGTCAGGTGGCCAGCGCCAGCGCATCCTGCTCGCCCGCGCGCTCTACCGGCGCCCTACCCTGTTGTTCATGGACGAAGGCACGTCGCATCTCGATACGGATATCGAGGCAAGAGTGAACGCGGCCATTCGCGAGCTCGGCCTGACGCGCGTCATCATTGCGCATCGGCCGGAGACGATCGCCTCGGCGGAACGCCGCATAGCGATAGTTGACGGCCGGCTGCACGAGCAACCGCAGCCTGATCCGTTTTCTCTACGGAACGCCATCATCCCGGCAGTGGCACAGGTCATTGAGCCAGAAATGGACTCGGCCGCAAAGTAAGCGATCTGCAAGTGCGGGCGCCACCACCAGCGCGTACAATATTTCCATTCTTCATACAAGACACGCGATCTGTGACCCTTCTCACTGTGCCTTGGTTACCCGTTCTTTAGCAGTAATAGTCGCGGTCAAAGGTTGACCGTAATCAGAAACTCGAGGAACATAGTGATGAGCAAATCGAAACTGGCAGTAGATGCCGACCTCCCGGCGCCGTTGTCGTTGACGCTGGAGGACGTTCGCAACGTGGCAGGCGGCACGACGCTGGTGACAGCCGTAAGCGCCGCGCATTGGTGGTGGTACGGCCAACCGGCAAACCCCTGGCTGAACGCGGTCTCCCAGGCCAACGTGTCCAATGTGACCGTGGGACAAGTTGGAGCGGTACAGGCTCTCGGAGGCTAAACCACCGTACAGCCTTGCGCCCCCCGTCTGGACAGCAGTCGTCGCACGGATCGCTCGCGGTGCTGCGCCAGACGGGTCAAGGGCTACGCTTCAGTGTCATTACGATCGAGGATTATCCATGAGAAACCCCAAGGATGCCGGCCCGCTATTATGC
This sequence comes from uncultured Alphaproteobacteria bacterium, assembly GCA_963776505.1. Lineage (GTDB taxonomy): Bacteria > Pseudomonadota > Alphaproteobacteria > Acetobacterales > Acetobacteraceae > JAMXLO01. Next base: position 121,323 of record CAVZNH010000051.1, on the reverse strand, counting down.
CCGAGCGCCCACACCGCCGCGCCCGGCGCACGCTTGTTCGGCGTGCAGGTGCGCACGGAAAATGGTGATCGGCAGCTCGCTTATCTGACCGAGACGCATCCGATTACCGAACAGGTTATGGAGCTCGCTGGTTCAGCAGCACCGCATGAGGTGTTGCGCGTTGCCGCACATTGCATCGAGGGCCAGTGCCCGCATTGGAATGGCCAAGGCTGTCGATTGGCGACCCGTGTGGCGACCATGCTGCCGGCTGCGGTTTCCGCGCTGCCACGCTGCGCCATCCGACCGACCTGTCTGTGGTTCAAGCAGGAAGGACCCGCTGCCTGCCTGCGGTGTCCACAGGTGGCGACAATCGAGCGCCATCCCTCCGACACTCTGGGCGCGACGGTGGCGCAGCTCGAATTGCAAGATGACGACGTTGTCCTGCAGCCGCATCACGGAGTTGATACGTCGGCTCGCGGCTAAGCCGGCATCGGGTTACGTGTTTGGCTTCGCTGACGCCCATCGCCAGGACTGGCATGTTCATCACGCGTATGCACTGCCACGGAGGAACGTCGATGATCCGGGTTCGTTTCGCTTGCCTTTGCCTGCCCATTGTCGCCCTGACGGGCACGGCACCACCTGCATCCTGCCAGGCACCGGCGCGCCCGTTCGAACCCGTTGGGCGCTGGCGCTTCTTCCACGACAACGGCGCGCCGTTCACCGCGCAGCTGGCACCGGATCAGAGTGCCGCAACCGACTCGGAAGGCGGCGAGCATGGCATCTGGCGCTGGGAGGGCAACAATGTCCGCGTGATCTACACGGATGGCTGGGACGACCTCCTGTCACGCGGTCCCGACGGAAAGTTCGTCAAGCGCGGCTGGGGTCCGGACAATGACCGCTGCGGTCCGGCCTCCAATCAGACAGGGGCCGAGCGCCTGTCTCCCGACCCCGGGCCACCGCTCTGAGGGGTGACTGCCCGAAGGGTTCGCTGTAGCTTTTCTGTTCACGCCGAACGGAGGAGCGACCGACATGGCAGACGGACAAACCTGTCTCAAGGGGGTGAAGATCCTCGATCTCACCCAGTTCGAAGCAGGACCGTCCTGCACCGAGGCGCTCGCCTGGCTCGGCGCTGACGTTGTCAAGCTGGAGAACCCGGGCGGCGGCGATCCCGGCCGCGCACTGGGCGGTCAGGCTGCCAAGGACGATCCCTACTTCCTGCTGTTCAACGCGAACAAGAAGTCGATCACCGTCAACCTGAAGGACCCGAAAGGCCTGGCGTTGGTGAAGGACCTCGCGGCTAAGGCCGACGTCATGGTCGAGAACTTCGCGCCTGGCGCCATCGAGCGGCTCGGGCTCGGCGCCGATGTCATCCGCAAGATCAATCCGTCGATCATCTACTGCCAGGTGAAGGGGTTCGGCGAAGGCAGCCCGTACGAGAAGAACCTGGCGTTCGACATGATCGCTCAGGCCTGCGGCGGCACGATGAGCATCACCGGCGAGCGCGACGGTCGTCCGTTGAAGCCGGGGCCGTCGCTCGGCGACACCGGAACGGGTATGCTGCTGGCGATTTCCATCCTGGGCGCGCTGTACCGCCGCAAGGAGACCGGCCAGGGCGATCACCTTCAGGTGGCCATGCAGGATGCGATGCTGCACTACATCCGCATCGCCTTTGCCGCGCAGTATCGCACTGGCAAGGCGGCGGGACGCGCGGCCGACAGCAGCGTCTCCAACACCACGCCGCCGATGGGGACGTTCCCATGCAAGGGCGGCGGCTCGAATGACTACGTCTATATCTTCACCAGCCGCGCCAATCCGGATCACTGGCGACGTCTGCTGAAGGTGATCGGCCGCGAGGAGCTGAACGGCGACGCGCGCTTCGAAACGCCCGCCGCACGCGCCGAGAACGCTGACGCGGTGAACACGATGATTTCCGACTGGACGAAGCAGCATACCAAGCACGAATGCATGGAGATCATCGGCGCGGCAGGCGTGCCCGCCGGCGCGGTGCTTGACACGATGGAGCTGTACAACGACCAGACCTTCGAGCAGCGTGGCATCTTTCAGACGATTGAACACCCAACGGTGGGCACGTTCCGCATGCCGGCATGGCCGGTGCGGTTCGAAGGCAGGCCGCCACCCGTCGTGCCGTCGCCGCTGCTCGGCCAGAACAACGAGCAGGTGCTGAGCGATTGGCTCGAGTTGGACAAGGACGCGATCGGCGGCCTGAAGAACAATGGCGTAATCGGTTAGAGGAGACGAACCAATGGCAGAACTGACAGGCTCGGAAATCCTCGCGAAGTGCCTCAAGAAGGAAGGTATCGAGGACATCTTCTACATCATGGGCGGCCCGATGCTGCTGGCGGAGGCCACCTGCATCACCGAAGGCATCCGCATGATTGACGTCCGCCACGAGCAGGCGGCGGCGTTCGCGTGCCAGGCATATAGCCGGCTGCGCCAGACGCCTTCCGTGTGCATGGCAGCGTCGGGACCTGGCGTTACCAACCTGATCACCGGCATGGCGAATGCGCTGATCGACTGCTGCCCCGTTGTGGCATTCGGCGGGTCGAGCCCGATCAGCCAGTTCGGCCGCCAGGTGTTCCAGGAGATCGATCAGGTCAAACTCATGGAGGGCTGCTGCAAGCACGTCGATCGTGTACATAACCTCAAGCGCATTCCGCAGCAGGTGAACTTCGCGCTGCAGCGCGCGATCGCTGGCAAGCCTGGCCCAGTCTATGTCGATATGCCCGGCGACATTCTGTACCAGAAGATCGACGAGAACCTGGTGGACTGGAGCTTTGCCGGACGCAAGATGGATAGCCGCCCACTCGGCGATCCGCGCCAGGTTGGCGCGCTGGTGAAGGCGCTGTCGGAAGCGAAGCAGCCGCTGATCGTGTCAGGTTCCGGTGTGATCTGGTCGCGCGCGTGGACCGAGATGCAGGCCTTCGTCGAGGCTGCCGGTATCCCGTTCTACACCACCCCGCAGGGCCGCGGCGTGGTACCGGACGATCATCCCTGCTCGTTCCTGACCATGCGCAACACAGCATTCGCGGATGCCGACCTGATCATCGTGCTGGGCACGCGGATGAACTATATCATCGGCCATGCTGCGCCTCCGCGCTTCGGCGGCAACGCGAAGATCGCGCGCATCGATGTCGATCCCGAGGAGATCGCGGCGGCGGCGCGCGGCGTCGACATCCCGATCGTCGGCGACTGCAAGATGGTGCTGCAGCAATTGCTCGATGGCATCAAGGGCAAGGTGACGCAGGACAGCTACAAGGCGTGGCGGCAGAAGCTGGCAGATGGCGAGGCGCAGAAACGCTCGGCCGCCGGTGCCAACAGGTACGCCGAGGATGGCGACATCCATCCGGTTCGGATGCTCGAGGAGGTAAAGAACTTCGCGAAACGCGACGCGATCCTGTGCGTCGATGGGCAGGAGACGCTGAACTTCGGGCGTCAGACGATGCCGACTTTCTCACCGGGGCATCGCTTGAATTCGGGACCGTTCGGGACGATGGGCGTTGGCCTGCCGTTCGGCGTCGGTGCCAAGGTGGCGTGCCCAGACAAGCAGGTGATCGTGGTGCACGGCGACGGCTCGATGGGCATGAACGCGATGGAGATGGACACCGCGATCCGCCACAAGATCCCGCTGCTGATCGTGATCAGCCTCAACGGTGGCTGGACCGGTGATCCGCAACGCGAGAAGCCGGGGCGCGATCTTGGCTACATGCGTTACGACAAGATGTGTGAGGCGCTGGGCGGCTACGGCGAGTACGTGACAAAGCCGGAGGACATTCGTCCAGCACTGGAACGCGCGCAGGCCAAGGTGGACGAAGGTGTGGTGGCGCTGGTCAACGTGCGCACCGACTATCGCGCACGGTATGGCGGCGTGCGGTTCTCCGACTATTCTACCTGACCCGCTCGTTACCTCCCTCGCGCGAGCGAGGGAGGCCAGGGAGTGGAGTTGGTTTCGTAAGCGACGGATGACCGGTAGCGATGCCGGAATGACGGCGTGCCGGATTGGCAGCCCTCAGTGTGGCGGAAGACCGCCATTCTCGCGTCGGGCTGTTTGGCATAGCGGCCCCGATTGCCAGAGGGCGGGCGAATACCGCGTTGCTAGCCGAGATCCATGCGGCACATGCGGTCTCGCGCGGCACCTACGGCGCCCCGCGCATTCATGCTGAGCTGACGGCCAAGGGCCACTCATGTCAGCTACGAGGCGTCGCGCGGCTGAATGTCGCGTGCCGGCGTGGCCGACCGCGCGCAGGACCGACTCAAGTTGAGCGCGATTCCACATCAATAGTGTACTGGCCTTCCGATTCGATGTGGTGGCCGTCTCGTTCGCCTCTGGAGCACAGTCTCGCAGGGATCTCGGTTCAATGAGCGACAAAAAGCCGCTTGCGGAATACCGAACGTGAGGCTAATGTGCGTCCAGGCAAAACCTCTATCCACCATTCCTTCCCACAAAAATATCTACGAGCGCAATGTACTGAGCATCTCGCAAATCGAAGACAACTTAGACGTCAGAACTTGAGAAACCGCTTCCAAACCTATGCAGTCCGCGCTTACATCTTTGTTGCCCGGCCTATCGAAAGCCGGTGTACGTGGCAGCAGTGCACGAACGGCGTTGAGTTGGGCGACCATATGGTCCGGTGGCTCATTTAGCGCGTCACGAATTGCCTGCATAAGTGGCAACCATTCGTCCAGCAGTTCCGATAGCTGGTCGACAGTTTGCCTAAGTACGGATTGCTCGGTATTCCATCGCCTTATTGTGGCGCCGATATCAAGAACTGCGTAGTCGATCATGCTGATTACTGTGCCCGAGAGCTGCGCTGTCGCGGTTGCCGACTTGAATATAGCAGCAAGTGCCGCATTGGCCTCTGGCGGTGTCGCCTCGGGGGAGTGGATAGCGCCACCCTGGCCAAATGCGTATATCTCGTCGTGCAGGATGCGCAACCAACCGTGCTGGATCGCCCCTTCAGCGCCAATCAGGCCAACTGGCAATAGTAGTTTTGCCAATTCGCTAGCACGCTGGTAGATGTCTTGCCGCCTGACCCCGAGTGTAGTGGCGGCAGTGCTAATGGCTGCTTTCGTCTCAGTTGCCCCGGAGCGAATGGACCCCGCCGTTAGTCCCGCAAGATCTGCGCCACAGGAACTGAGCAGGTGAAGGATCAGGACCAACTCGATATCAGCCAGCTGCGTCCTCTCAGCCTGCACGCGTCCGGACTCGCGGTCCTTCGCGCCCGGACCCAATATACCTGACAGTGCTAGCTCGCTCACAACAGTACGAACCCCCGCCGGCGTCGTCGATTTGCTTTCGCTGATTCCCTCGTGCAGGGCTAAATCACGATTCGTCATGGTTGTCATGAGTGGCAGGCTCGTCCATGGAACGATGTATGCCGCTCCGTTGTTCGCAAAGTCGCGCAGGATTGCGATTAGCCCGTCCCGCTCGTCGTCGCAGACGCGGGCCATTCGCAACATTGGGGTTTCAAACGGCACGACCGCTCCCCGCGGACGATTTGAGCCGAACAATTTAGTGATGATGCCGCCGTTTCCCCAGCGTGCCATTTGCCGCCTCATATCGCCATGATGTGCTATTCTGAGTTCTATCTACAACGAAACCGTGAATAAATTGTGCGTTCCATGCTGACATAGGCGCGCAGATGGACCTCTTCGTATTTGTGACCGAACGCCACAGCCGTTCAACGAGCACGCGCAGGGACTGCAGCAATCCATGCGATCGTCATGCCGGCAGCACTTGGGCCCTTCTGCGGTTTCGGGAGTATGTGGCCTTCGGTAGATCGCCTCGGTGCCCATCCGCTTCATCATCGCCGGATCCGTACCGCCCGATCGCGATGCCCTCGCCACGCAGCAGATCACGCAGCATCCGACTGCCCTCGAATCCCGCATCATCCCGGTCGAGCCGCCCGATCAGCCCGGCGGGCGAGGCATAGTTATCCAATGGCTGCAACAACCTTAGGAACCCGCCAAGTGTTTGACTCTTGTGACCCAAGGTCGCTGATCCTCGGCACTGGGAGATAGATTGACGGCCACGCAGTAAATTCAGGCTGGTCACTCAGCGAGGCGAAGGCTTGCCAGCTGGTTGGCGACCTGGGTGAACGCGCTCTGGAGAGAGGCCGCCGTCGGGCTGTCGATATAGTCGGCCGCGCTCGACGCGCAGGCCTGCAGACGTGGTTTGTCCGCGCTGGCGACCTCGAAGCCGATGATGTAGACGACAATGCTGCCTGCCGTGCCGCCCCCCGACTTCATGGCGTTGCAGACGGCGGTGAAGCGTGTGCCGAGGGCGGGGTCTGCGTGCGCCTGGTCGATTGGACTGATCTGGGCAACTCCGGCCGTGGTTGCAAAGGCATTGTACGTGGAGGACGCAGCATTGAACTTGTTGGTGACACGCCCATAGGCATTGTACATCAACTCCTGTCCCGTGAGTGACGAACACACGCTTCGAGTGCTGCCGGTGGATCCGCAAATCGACTGCGAAGTGCTTTGCCAATTCGTCCCAACGGCCGGGAACCAGTTATCGTCGCCGTCGGTCAGCATCACGACGACCTTTTTCATGTGCGCGGTGTTGTAGGGCAACGGCAGCGCGGGGGTATTCGGTATACCGGCGTTCGGGTTTTGCCAGATGCCCTGCCAGTTGGGGCTCAGCGTGTACCAGGCACCCTGAAGTCCCACGACCGTGGTGGTGCCACCGGCCGTCTTCGGCGCCTGGATTGCATTCACCGCGTTCTGCACTGCGGTCTTGCTTGCCGTAAGCGGCTGGATCGGGGTGATCGCGCAGAGGATGCCAGGACCCACCGACTGACTCTGGCTCATGCCGTCAGTAACGTGCAAGTAGTTGTACATATAGTTGCCGTTAAGATCGCTCTGTGCCGGCGCACCGTTGCCGTTACCGGCGTCCCAATCATTGTCGCCATGACAATAGCGCGTGCCTCCGCTGGCGGGATAGGCGTTAGTATTCATGCAGCGGCCTGTGGCCGTCCCGACCAGCTTGTAGGTGCTGGGCCAGTAGTATGGCCTGAACCTGCTGCCACCTGTGGGTGCTGCCTCACTCAAGTCGGTCCCGTTTCGCAGCGCCTCGACACAGCCGGTCCACTTCGTGACATCCCAACCCTGCACGTTGGCTGTATCCAGGAAGCCCGCGTTTGCCGTGCCTACGTTGATTGTGCGCGCGAAGGGTACCACGGACACCCAGAGGTTCAGCTGCGTATCGTTGTTGCCGTATAGGATGTTGAGCAGAGTCTGGATCGCTGCCTTGGCTGCAGCAAGCTTCGTCTGACCGTTGACAACGGTGTTCATCGAGCCGGTCTGGTCCAGCACGAGTGCGACCTCAAGTCCCGTGCCCGCGCGTTGCGCAACGGCGAAGTCCGAGGACGAGACCGTCTGCGCCGAGATGACCCCGAACAGCGTGGTCGGGACGGTCGCCGTCGCAGAGACCTTGATCTTCGAGGAATCGTTGGCATCCGGGGTGATCAGGAGATTGGTGACGGTTGCACCCAGGTAGTTGTGGCTTCCTCCACCCTGAGTGAACTGCGCCCAAAAGACGGCCGTCGCCTGCGCATTGCGGTTCGGATCGGACATTTGACGCGCTGCCACCAGAGAAGCGGCATCAATCGCCGTCTTGAGCCGGTCCTCGACGAGCCACGCGCGGGCGGTGTCCACTGCCAGGCCGGCGCACCCGATCAGTGCAACCATCAACAGCGCCGTAATGGCAGCAGTCGCTCCGCGTCGGTTCATGCTGACACCTCTGTCACTTCGTGCAAACCGGCTGGGCATTGATCACCAGAGTCTGGAGCGCGGGCGCGTCCGGAGCACGCGTCAGGAATAGTGTCGTTCCATTCAGCACCGCGGGAAGAACATTCCCTATGAAGCCGGCACTGAACACCCAGGGCTGCTGCGGTAGGGAGACCTCGGTTACCAGCAGTGTCTGGCTGGCGGGCACGACGAAGCCTTCCGTGATCGTCGCCGCCCTTCCCTGAACACTGCCGACAGAGCTGGTCTGTGTCGGATTGCCCGTTTTCTTCTGCCACGCGAGCGTGTTGGTGCCATTGAGCGAGTAGACCGCGCTGATGATCACGGCCCCTTGGGCATTGGCGCCGGTGACGGTGCCCAGGCCGCCGACGATCTGCTGTGCGTAGGTCCAGAACTGGTTGATGTCTCCCGAATCGGTGATGCTGTTGCATTGGGAGACGAGTTGGCCGACCTGCACCGCCGTTGCGTCGAGACGCAACTGCGAGCGGATGAACTGGACGAGATCGGCCGTCGCCAGCGCCAGGACGATCAGCACTGGCGTGACAATGGCGAACTCGACCGCGGCCACACCGCGCCTGTCTCTGCTAGCACGTCGCATCGTCGAAGGGCTCGTTCTTCACGATGACGGTGGCCTGATGTGTCAGGCTGGCGCCGACGAGGTTAAGCCAAATACCGGTAAGGAAGGGCTGGTTGTAAGTCACCCTATAGGTGACGATCTGCCCCCCATTCCCGAAACCGGCGATGGGGAGGCTGCCGTCGCTCAGGCCTGAGGCGCTCCCGTAGGATCCGGTCGAGACGGTGAGATTAGCGTCCTTGAGGAAGCCGCCATAGGAACCTGTGATGATCCAGCGAATGGTCTGCGACCGACAGGTGTTCTGAGCAGGTTCACCTGACACCGTTGCCTGTCCGGTCATGCCAAAGCGGCTGGCACGCAGCACCGCCTCATCCAATGCCGCCCCTGTGGCGAGCTGCCAGGATATCTCGATGATTCCTACGAACAGGGTCACCAGTGGGATGGCGACGATAGCGAATTCCACCGTGCTGCTACCACGTCGGGAGTGCAGCCCCCTCCGCAATGCCGCCCCATTCCGTGGGGCCGATACAGACATGCTTGCAGCCAATGAGTTGGGCGCGTCCGTGTCATTCTCCAGCAAAGCGTTCAAGACCATTATTAATACGGCCGAGTTTCGAGAACCTTAATATGGACTGACGACCGATGGTCGGCGCGTCGGACTTGGTTCTCTGTGATGGTGGAAAGACCTGATTGCGTCAGGATCGCGCCTCGCGGAATTCCGTAGCTTGATCGCCCAGTGGGAGGGATAAAGCGCTTGCGTATCCTAGAATAAGTATGCTGATATGCAACCATTGATTGGTATTCTGGTTGGATAGGGATGCCATTGGTTGGGCAAGCGCGGGAAATACCAGATTTGCGCAGTTGCCGACTGGCAGGGGGCCAGTGGGCCCTTCATTAGGGTAGGCGACCGATCAGCATTCGCCATGGCGACCAGCGTCAGGTTGCGCCCATGAGATACTGCGCGCGCCTGCTTTGTACGATTCTGCTTTGTGGACCCATAAGTGTCCAAGCGCGGAACGTGCCGAGCCGCACCTCGCCTGATGGCCAACCCACCACAACACTCAACACATTGGCGCAGCGGTCTGACGCTGCGGCGCAAACGGCGCAACCTACGCCTGCTCCTGATACGCCCGTCCCGGTTGGCGGTTTATCTAGAGCCACGCAAAGCCAACCCATTTCGATACAGGCTGGAACTGGCGTACTCTTACGCTTGCCGCAGCCAGCGGCCACCGTTCTGTCGGCAGAGCCCGCGATTGCACGTGTGCAACCGGCGTCACCGACCAGCCTGTTTCTGATGGGTGTTGCGCCAGGCCGCACAACGGTGATTGCTGCGACAGAGGCGGGCACTGCAATCGTGCAATACGACGTGACTGTCACCCCTGGTGCCGGAGGCCAGTCACCTAATGCCTCCCCGACTGCCGCCGCCGGGACCGTTACGCCAGCTACGGCACTCGCTATCGAGGCAGCCATCGCGCGGTCGGTGCAGGGTGCGTCGGGCGTTCGTGTCCACGCGGCGAATACGGATGCGATCCTCACCGGGACTGTACCGAACGCGGTAGCCGCTCAGCAAGCGGAGGCAATTGCGCGCGGGTATGTGGGCGAAAAAGGTGGAGTGATCGACAACCTGACAGTGCTGGGGGCCATCCAGGTCAATGTCCGGGTTCGCATAGCGGAGATCAGTCGCCAGGTCACACGTCAGCTCGGATTCAACTGGCAGGCGCTCGGCAACGGTCCGGGCTGGCGCTTTGGATTGCTGACCGGGGCAGCCAGTGACCGGTGCAATCAGCCCGCTGCTACCACTTGGCTTGCCATTATTCGCCAATAGTACCGCTGGACCCAATCAACTGGGCGCTGGATTTACCTCTGGTAATAAGCTGTGGGACGTCAATGGCATCATTGACGCGCTGGCAGCCGATCAGTTGATCACCATTTTGGCGGAGCCCAACCTGACGGCCTTGTCCGGCGAAACAGCAAGTTTCCTTGCCGGCGGGGAATTTCCGATCCCGATCGCCGGCAACACGAGCAACGGAACGACCACCATCACTGTCGAGTTCAAGACGTTCGGCGTCAGCCTGGCGGTGGTCCCGACCGTAATGTCGCCGACCCGTGTCAACTTGCGTGTCAGGCCTGAGGTCAGCCAGCTCAGCACGAACGGCGCGGTCAGTGTGCCGTTGGCCACCGGCACATTGACGATTCCCGCGCTGACAGTACGGCGTGCCGAAACGACAATCGAGCTGGGCAGCGGCCAGAGCTTTGCCATCGCGGGACTGTTGCAGAAGACGAGCATCGATCAGACCAACGCCCTGCCGTGGATCGGCGAGGTCCCAGTGATTGGTGCGCTGTTCAAGTCCAACGACTTCCAGCGAGGCGAGAGCGAGTTGGTGATCATCGTCACCCCATACGTGGTGCAGCCTGCCTCCAGCCCGACCGCGCTGCGTACACCAGTCGACAACTTTAGGCCGGCGACCGATCTGGACCGGATCCTACTTGGCCGCCAGCAAGCTCCGGGCCCAGCTGGTGCGCCACCGCTCGATGCAGGCTTCATCCTGGAGTGAGGTACCACATGCACCGTTTGGGTTGGCTTGTGGCCGCGGTGCTCGCTACGGGCTGCACCCCTGATTTGGTCGACCCCTTCCAGCGCCCCGGGACATGGACGCCGGTCAGTGACAATGATGCGAACCTGCGTGTCATGGTCGCGCACCCGCATGATCTGATCGAAGGCGTGGGCCAGGGCACGAGCAGCGGTGCCGAAGCAGCACCACCGGTGGCGCGGGTACTCGCTGGAAAGCGCTATCCGCTTCCCTCACTGAACGCATCGACGATCGACGTATTCTCCCAACAGCCGCAACAGGGAGCTACAAATCCAGGTTCGGCTCAGTAGCGCCACAGAAGGATCAACGTTATGCGCTTGTCCCCCGGATTGGTCCTCAGTCTGGCGGTCGGAGTGTGCGGCGCTCTGACAGCCTGCGGATCAACCGGCATTCACGACCCCACGCTGACTACAGAAGCGCAACTGCAGGTGGCTGAGGCCGCCGACGCATCTGGCGATAGCGGGCTTGCAATATCGAAGTACAGCGCCGCGGCGGCAAGCGAACCATCCAATATTGGCCTGCAGCTACGCTGTGCCGACGCCCTCGCCAGGTATGGCAAAATCACGGAGGCACGGCAGCTGCTGGCGGAACGGCTGCGCACAAACCACGACGAGCCGGACCTCACTCGGGCGCTGGCACTTGTCGATCTCGTAGCGGGAGAGCCCGCTCGGGCCACTGCTGAATTCGACCGAATATTGGCAGCGAACCCAGCGGATATGCGTACACTAGCTGACAAGGCCGTAGCACTGGATTTGCAGGGCCAGCATCCAGAGGCGCAAGCGATCTATCGGCAGGTGCTGACAACCAGACCTAATGATCCGGCCGTCAGAAACAATCTAGCTATTTCGATGATGCTGGAGGGCCGCATCCGGCAGGCGCTAGAGACGCTCGCGCCAATGCAAGATGCTGAGACATCGCCGCCAAGGCTAAAGGTGAACCTGGGGATTCTCTTTGCCGCCACCGGTGACGTCGAACATTCCCGACAGTTGTTGGGTGACCGCGCATTGGATGGTGATCTTTCGGCACTGACTGCGGCTCTCAAGTCATCCGCGGCGGACGGTCCCATGACACCATAGATCCGACTACCAATCAGTGAGACATACTTCCAAGTGCGCTGACGAGCTGGCTGACCGGCTTCCCCATTACAATGATAAAAATGCACGGCATTATGAATACCATCATTGGCATCACGAGCAGCGCTGGGAGCTTGCCTGCCCGCTCTTCGAATTGGATCATTCGATCGTTGCGCATTTCAGCAGCAAGCGTACGCAACCCTTGGGCAAGCGGCGTGCCGTACTTCAAGGTCTGGGCGAGGGTCCCAGCGAGACGCTTCAGCGCGGGCTGCCCCGAACGCTCCGCCAGATTCGCGAGCGCTATGCGGCGGTCTGGCATGATGCGCAGCTCATGTGTGAACAGAGAGAATTCAACGGCGACGGCCTTGTTAGATCTCTGCATCTCCTGCGCGACACGCGCGACGGTCGATGTCAGCCCGAGTCCCGCCTCCGCACACACCACCATCAGATCCAGTGCATCGGGAAGCCCGCGTCGCAGCGCGGCTTGGTAAGGCCGGCGAAGAAATCCTACCACCCAGTTGGGCAACATCATTCCCACTGCCAGCGATAGGACTACAAAAAGTACCTGTTTTCCCATCGAGAAGTGAAAAAGCACTACCCCCGCATATACAAGTGCCGGGATACCGAACAGGCAAATCGCCTTCGCGCTCATGAAAAGCGGAATGGCTTTTGATGGCTCAAAGCCTGCCGCCGCCAGGGTTTTCGCCAATGCACCCGAATCATGACTGGACAGCAACCTCCCGCGCATTGCATTACCCAAATTCTTCGCCAGCGAGAACAATGCAGACAAGAAACTCGGTGTGTGCGCCTGCGTTGCCACTTCCGCGCCCTGACGTAGTCGGCTGACCCGGCGCGAAATTGTCTGCTCCTCAGCTCCCCCGAATAGTAGCAGCAGTGCGGCTGCGACCAACGCCAGGACACACCCTCCAGTAGTAAATAGAACAAGATGCTGGGTCACGGCGCGAGGCTCCGGCGGATCAGCTGACGCATGACCAAGATGCCCGTTCCGAGCAGGCCAAAGGCAGCAAGCAACAGATGGTGGCCACCTGGCGTGTTAAAAAAGAAACCGAGAAAACCTGGCTGCATGTACGAGAGAATAAGACCCAATACAAAAGGCAATGCTCCCAGGATCATCGCAGACGAGCGCGCTTCCGCCGCCATAGCCTTACCGCGCTTCGAGAGCTGCACACGCTTGCGAACTATGTCCTGCAGGTTCTGAAGTGTTTCGACGAGGCTACCGCCAGTCTGCGCCTGCAGGCTGATCGTGACCGCAAAGAAGGCGTATTCTGGAAGGCCAACGCGCTCGTACAGCTTCCACAGCGCATCTTCAAGGCGCTGCCCAATTGCCAGTCCGCTGATTACGTCAACAAACGCCTCATGCGAGGGAGTTGGTGCATCCGTCACCACGCTGCGTAGCGCCTCGCTCAACGGGATGCCGGCGCCGACTGCACGGCAGATCAGCGCCATCACGTCTGGAAGTTGCTCGAGCACCGCCTTCTGGTAGCGAGCACGTTCCCACCCAAAGATGGCTCTGGCTACGAGAAACGTCTCGACCGGCATCGTCAGGGCGGCGAGCGGCCAACCTACAAACGAGCGTCCGTAGAAGAAGCCCGCCAGGCCAACGGCGCAGGCGATAGTGATCACGACCTTCCATGCGAGGACGTTCTGCTGCGGGTTATCCGGGTTGAGCCGTAGAACGTGCATGAGGCGTTTCGACAGATTGCTATGGTCATCAGGCGATCGGATGCCGAGGCTGGGCAATGGCTTGGCCGATGCCTGTTCATCGGTTCTATAGCGGACCACGCCAATCCGCTCCCGCAGGTGGCTCGCGTTGACGTCCCTCACCAGGAGGACCGCACTCCCGGATGCCACCAGAAGCAAGATGATCACAGCAGAGGTGAGGGAACTCAGCATGTCACAGGCTTTGCATCGCCTCCATCCAGGCTTTTTCCAGACCAAAGTACGTCAGCCTGGTCTCGAAGGATGGATGTGAGACCGCGCTACGGTAGTGGCCGACGATCCCTCCAGCTGGGTCTTCATGATCGAATTCGAACGCCACTACTTCGTTCATGGTGATAACATCGCCTTCCATCCCGCAGACGTCGGAGATCTGCGTGACGCGCCGCACGCCGTCGCGCATTCGTTCGATCTGGATAATTAGATCCATTGCGCTGGCGATCTGCGTGCGGATTGCGCGGGCCGGCAGGTTTACCGTCGCCATCTGCACCATATTCTCGATCCGACCTATCGCATCGCGTGTGGTATTGGCGTGGACTGTGCTGATAGAGCCGTCGTGGCCGGTGTTCATGGCTTGCAACATGTCATAGGCCTCGGTGCCACGGACCTCGCCCACGATGATACGGTCCGGTCGCATACGCAACGCGTTGCGCAAGAGCTCTCGCTGGTTAATCTCTCCTCGCCCTTCCAGATTGGCCGTTCGTGTCTCGAGCCGTACCACGTGTGGCTGCTGCAGTTGCAGCTCGGCCGCATCTTCGATTGTTACTATGCGTTCGTCTGGTGATATCATTCGACTGAGCGCATTCAGCAGGGTAGTTTTGCCCGAGCCGGTTCCGCCGGAGATTATTATGTTGCATCGGCACCGTGCAGCGATCTCGAGCAAGTGCGCGACAGCAGGGACCATGCTGCCGTTTTTTACCATAGCAATGAAATCGAGCTTCTTTTTGGTGAACTTGCGTATCGAGATGCAGGGACCGTCAAGGGCCAGCGGGGGGAAAATGACGTTGACGCGACTGCCGTCCGGCAGACGAGCGTCGCAAAGGGGGCTCGATTCGTCGATGCGCCTGCCAATCGTGGCTACCATCTTTTGCGCCACCATGGCAGCATGCTCGGAATTGCGGAAATGCACTGCTGATTTTTGCAGTTTGCCAGCCACCTCAATGAAGACGGTATCGGGCCCGTTCACCATGATGTCGCTGATGGAATCGTCGCGCAGTAGTGGTTCCAGGGGGCCGAACCCAATCATATCATCGGTCAGGTCCTGTGCCAGTTGCGCCTGATCCAGCGCTGAAAACTGCACCTTCTCCTCATCAGCTATCTGGTGGATGACCGGCTCCAATTCGACCCGCAGGGCATCGGGAGACATCGTGGCGATGACGCCCGAATCGAGCCGATCCATAATCTTGGCGCGTAACCGGAGGCGAAGACCGACATCTGGCGCCGCTGCGGTGGCCACCCGATGTGGCGGGGGAACAATCTCGGACAGTGGTGCTTCTGCTGGGCGACGACCGAACGATTTCATCGACCGAATCTCAGGCCGAAGAGCGACCGAGTGCCTGCGCGCGGCGGCTGACTAATGGTCACTCCGGACACTTCGAGGGCCAGCAAGGCCATTGCCTTTCCGAAGGCCTGGCATTCCCCTAGAGCAGGCTTGCCGAGATTTGCTGCCCGCCCCAACTGCTTGCCAAGGTCTGGTATATGGACGGTCGGCTTGGCACCGAGGCCCTGTTCGATCATGGGAAATTTCAGGCCGCCCTGCATGCCGACCCGGTTCAGCACGGTGCTCACTTGAGCGTTACCGATCTCTGTTGCCAACTGACGCATACGGTCCATGTCGCGGATGCTGACGAGATCGGGCGCCATCACTACCAGCAGGTGACGCGCAGCGCGCAACGCCTGCATTGCGGCGAGGGTCGTTGGCACAGGCATGTCTATGACAATGTAATTGAACCGCCGGCGCAGCAGGTCCAATACGCGCCGAATTCCGTCCGGGGTAGGCGACGGTGCCCCGTTGAGCGGTTCCTCGGCCGCGATCAGACGCAACCGCGTGTTGATCTCTACGCAGACACGGTCGAGAAATAGGGCGTCCGCGCGCTCCGGCTGTTCGAGTGCGATGCGCAGTCCGCCGGCCGGTTTCACACCAAGCATGAGTGCTGTGGTGCCCTGCTGCAAATGAAGGTCAAGCAAGGCAACATGGCCGTGAGTGGCATTGGTAAGCTGTAGTGCCAAATTCACCGCCACGGTGGTCGTACCGACGCCCCCCCGTGCGCCGCACACTGCGATCACACTGCCGCCGTGGGACTCACTGGTATCCGCCGAGATGCCGGCGACGTGAGGCACGAACAGGCGCGCGAACTCGGTCACGCGTCAGCGGTTTGTGCGCGTATTCGGCGATCGCCAAGTCACGTGTCAGGTGGCGATAGAGGCCGAGGTCGGCATATTCTCCAATGACCAGGACAGTAACATCCGGCGTGCAGACCTGGGCAAGGTTGGTTAACTCGTACAACGGATTTAGTACGCCTGAGATGTCCACGATCAATGTTCGCGGAGTGGGTACCTTGGCCAAGTGTTTGATGGCATGCAGGATCGTCCCGCGTCGGATTTCAATGTCATTCGTGGCGTTGAGAAGCCCTGCGCGCAACGCGGCCTCAGTCTCATCATCGGCCGCAAACGCGAGGAGCAGTGTCCTTGCCTGCGATAAATCCCTTACCGGCGCCGCGTGGGGGGAGGGAACTTTGGTATCGGGGCTGTCTTCTAACATCGGCTGGACCTGCCATGAGCGTCATAAAGCGACGAGATCTTGTCGGTCATTGGAACGTCACGTCGCGGGCGTCCTTGCCTTCGATCAACCGCATACGAGGAGGCGCCGCTGCCCCACCATCGGTGAGTGCGGCGGAGACGTCACCGCCATAAACCAAGGCGCGACGACCGGTCGCGTTCATCTCCCCATCCGCTGCCCGGATTGCCAGAGTCACTTTGCCGAGACGGTCCGCCACCGCAGTCCGTTCCGCCTGCTGGAGTGTTACCTCCAGTGTGACGGTGTGCGCTACGCGGCCCGTGGCATTGTCGCCGGTTGCGACCGCGCCCTGAGCGATGCTTTGGTCCACTGCTACGACCCGCACATCGCTTAGCACCGTTTCGCCAACAATATGCCGGGCCACTGGCGCATCCTTCTCGTTCAGTTCTTGCGTAAGGATCACGTCCACACGATCACCGGGCCAGATCAAACCGCCATTCCCGGTGATGGCGTCGACTCCGATAGAGATGGCGCGTGTCCCTGGTGCCAGCACTGCAGCGAGGAAGCCACGATCTCTCGGGTGCAGCACGTCGCCCGCCATGAGGACGCTCCCTGAATCGAGGTAATGACGCAGCAAGGCGCCGCGCAGACCAATTCGAACCTCTGGGCTATTCGTCAGAGCATTCTGCGGAACGTCGGCCGACGGTACCGCACGTGGCGTGAAGTCCTCTTCCTTCATCAAGGTACCAGCAGGCAGGCTACGGGCGGCGACCAGCACATCGACGGTAAGCGGTGGCGGTGGCGGAATGGGAGCGGCAACGGTTACCACCGTAGCTGGCCTCGTCGCTTGATACCCAATGAGGCCTAGACCCAGGGCTGCGAGCAGGAGGAGGCCGACCAAAAAGAGGCGCAACGGCATGGTTCAGAAGCTCCCAGAGCGCAGCAGCGCAAAGGCTCCTCCGGCGGCGATCGCGACCCCATAAGGGAGTGAAGCGCGTCGGCGGATGCGCCAGCATTCAATAGCACCAACCCGGTTAAGCAATGATGTGTGGTTTGGTTCGTAGCGACCGCTTAGCCGGCGCGACAACAGGAGATAGCAAATCCCCATTAGACCACCCGTGATCGCTGTCGCCATAACGAAGCGGTAGCAGTCGAACGGAGACAGACCGACGGCAATCGCTGTCATGAGCTTCACATCACCGCCACCGAGCAATCCCCGCGCATAGGTGATCAGCAGTAGAGCGAAGAGCAGCAATGCAATCCCGGCAGACAGAGCGAGGGCCGAGGGACCCTCACGGATTCGCATTAACCCGCCTGTCGCCAACAGCAGTAGTCCGATTGTGTCCGGGATGGTTCGCGTGGCGATATCACGCCACGCGGCCATCACGAGGAGCACGAGCACCACAAACCCAAGGGCACTGGAGACCTCAGCCGGCACGACCACACTCGGCTATTTGGTGTTATGCGGGTGCGACCCCTCCAATTGCGGTGGAGATTCTGCCGAACAACAGATTAATATCGGCGCCCAGGATGGTCGCGCCACCGATGATAACCACCGCGATAAGACCGGCTAGAATGCCGTATTCCAGAGCGGTGACACCTTTGCGGTCGCCCCTCAGAAGCATGAGTTCGGCCTTTGCACGCCCTGGGAGTGTGCTGGTGTAAGCAAACATCTTTCATTGTCCTTCGTTACGAGTGATCCAGTGAGGGGCGGGCGGTTTTGCCCCCAGAGCTGTTCTGGCGCTCTGCACCACTGAGGGAGGAGCGTAACCTCTACAGATCTAATTAAGCCACAAATCTATAAATGGCAGGTAAACTTTTTACCCGCATAGTAAAGATGACATTTCTGAATACCACTGTATCCTAAGCGTATTATCGTATTCAAACGATCTCGCTCGTACCTCGCCGCGCGTAGAGTAGACAGACCGGCCGAACGAACAACAATGCGCGGCTTCCATATCACCGCTCTACCAAATATATGGTATCAGCCGTGATGTAGATGCCGCGTAGCACGCATAGTCTGGGAGCGTCAGGCGCAGGAGGTTCTCCTCGTAGAATATCCGGCGAACCTGCACAGCACCGTGAAGCAGGAATACTGCCAGCGTTGCGGGAGAATAGAATTGCAGCAGAATGCCTAGCATAGCGACTTCTTCTGCGAGATAGAGCGGATTTCTGACGAACTTGTAAGGTCCCGTCCGTACTAATGTCCGGGCCTGTGGAACGATGCTAAAAGAGCGACCGAGGTGGAAAACGACGAAAACCATAGAAACGGAGCCCATTAGGAGCAAGGCTGCCGATGCCAGATTTTGGCTGGCGGAAGCACCGACGGGCGCAAAAAGGACAATTGTCCAAGGGAAGTAGGTGCCGACGAATGCGATGAAAGACGGTAGGATGCCGTCATCACGCGCCGCCGGTGAAGGTCGCAGGATTATCAACCAGCAGAGCGCCAGATAGAACTGGACCAAACACAAGCTCGCAAGGAGCGAAGGCCAGCCGGCCGGACCGAAGTCGTTGACTCTCATGGCCTCCACATAACCGTAAGTCCTCTGTGTCGTGACAAGGGCCAGTGTTAGGAACCAGCCGCTGCCGACTACTCGGACGGCACATTCGTATCCCCTAGCCGCGCGGAGTCGATGCAGCCGTGAAGGAGTAGTCAGGTTACGGCCAGCGGCTGAAAATGTGCTCATATATAAATGCCCACTCGTCCTGGACGGAGCGTCTCGGATACAGCAGGCCTCCACCCTTATACTGCCGAATGCTTTAGAATGGCTTTAGTCATCCGTGAAGAACGCCGATCATGGCCTCGGGTCGGTGAGAGCGGCCTGTGGCTGTCTGTCTGGGGCTGGACGATCCCCACAAAGCTCACGATCCACGCAACAGAGCCGCGTGGCTGGCGACTGGACATGACGCCGCACTTACCGGCCAAACGCCGTGCCATTGCAGCTTATGCCCCACAGTCCGGTCGGTGTGTTACCGACGATCCAACCGGATTTCCTGCGGCCTGATGCATTGCTGCAAGCACCAGCCAAGTCGTGGGAGACGTTCCTGGTGCCATGAATGCGTCGCGAGAGTCACGCGATACCCATGACTTCTAGCGCTACGACGCGAGCCCGGATCCTTGGCAATTTCGCGCGAGCGAATATGAACGTGCAAGGCCGGCTGCGCCTCTTATGATCCTGATGGGCGAGGATGACGACTGGACGCCCCCGCCGCCTTGCCACGAGCTCGTATCCCGATTTCCGAATGACATTACCCTCGTCACTTATCCCGGCGCATACCATGATTTCGGTGTGCCAAACCGGCCGGTCCATGCACGAGAGGTGCCGCAACTGCGGTAAACGGCCGTGCGCATGTCGGCACCAATGAGCCTCGGCGAAAGGATGCGCTGGCTCGCGTCCCCGAGTGGTTGGAGGGCTCGCACCAAGATCGACGGCGCCTCATTCCTCAGGCTCGGTCGTGAACAACAGTGGATAACCCTTGCTGCGCCCCGCATCCGTTGCATTGGTTGCCTTGGCTTCAGCTACATCCTTGGTATAGACCGCGACGACACACGCGCCCCGCCTGTGGGCGGTCATCATCACCCGCAGCGCCTGGTCCTCGGTCATGTGAAATTCCGCCTTCAGAACCGTGACGACGAATTCTCGGGGCGTGAAATCATCGTTGACAAGAATGACTTTATGCAAACGAGGCCGCTCGACTTTTATCTCGTCCTTGACCCTGGGCTTGATGTTGGTGTCGGTCATGGGAACGCTTTCGTGTGGCGCGGACCGTATCCGAACGCCTGCGAGAGCGACGTGTCAACGATGAAATCATGCTGTGCTCCGGGCGCAGCACAAGAGGGGTTTGCAGCAACAGGCAGGCGATATTGGAAATGGCGAGCGGATCGCCGAACCGCGGCCGCGGGCGAATGCGCTCGACCTGCGGAGAGCTGCCGCTAGTGAGTGACGCCCAGCGGTCGCACTCGGGGGACCTGGCCGGCGGGAGGTGCGGCCGCAAATCCCCCCGCCACAGGCATTCTCAATGATGCGGTTCCGTTGTGTCGCTCCGATCGTTATTGCTCCGCGCCTGTTGTGCCCGATCGTTCTTGGCTGCCTCGTGATGCCCCACGGCGCAACCGGCCGCTGACCCCAGCACAGCGTGGTGACCGGCCACGTGTCCCGCTACACCGCCGACCGCGGCGCCCTTCAGGCACCCCTCGGCCAATGCCGGCCCAGCCCCACTCGCGGTTGCAATCATGCCGAGCAACGCTGCTCCTGCGATCAAACGCATGTGTCACCTCTCGCGTTTGGCACCGGCGACACGCCGGTACCTCACCTCAGAAACGCATGAAGTCGGATGCGGTTCGGCCTGCGGAACTTTCCATATCGGCAGGAGGCGACATCGAGCAGTGGTACGAGTATTTGTGCCGCGAATGGACGACGGCAGATGAAGCGGCCGTCACGTAGCTTACCGCGCCGAACCGGGAAGGAACAACCGTGACGACGAACGCAGGTGCGGAGTCCGCCTATGCATGGCTGCGCCTCGGCATCTGCACAGCGCTCAGCACCATCGGCGGCATCAGTCTATGGTCCGTCGTGGTCGTGTTACCCGCGGTCCAGGCCGAATTCGGGGTCGATCGCGCCACCGCGTCACTGCCCTATACGCTGACCATGATCGGCTTTGCCGTGGGCGGCGTGGTGATCGGGCGCATGGCGGACCGGTCAGGCATCATGCTGCCCGCACTTATCGGCGCGGTGGCGCTAAGCCTGGGCTATGTCGCCGCGGCCTTTGCGACCAACCTGTGGCAGTTCGCATTGGCGCACGGACTGCTGATCGCGCTGCTCGGGGGCGCGGCCTCGTTCGGACCCATCGTCACCGATGTGTCGCACTGGTTCACGCGACGACGCGGCATCGCTGTGGCGATCGCCGCGTCAGGCAATTATCTTGCCGGTACGATCTGGCCGCCTCTGGTCCAGCACTTTGTGCAAACGGTCGGTTGGCGGCAGACCCATCTCGGCATCGGCATCGTGTGCGCCGTGACGATGATACCGCTCGCTCTCATGCTGCGTCGCCAGCCGCCGGCACCAGAGGCAACAGCACACCGCATCACATCGTCGCAGGCCTCGCTCGGCCTATCGCCCGCCACGCTGCAGATTGCGCTGTCGGTTGCGGGATTCTGCTGCTGTGTCGCTATGTCGATGCCGCAGGTGCATATCGTCGCGTATTGCGGCGATCTCGGTTATGGGGTCACACGCGGGACCGAGATGCTGTCGCTGATGCTGGGTCTTGGGATCATCAGCCGCGTCGGCTCCGGCTTCGTCGCCGACCGGATCGGTGGACTGCCGACTCTGCTGCTCGGTTCGGCCGGACAGATGCTGGCGCTGATGTTGTATCTCGGCTTCAGCGGTCTAGGTTCGCTCTACGCCATCTCGGCGCTGTTCGGCCTGGTGCAGGGCGGCATCGTGCCAAGCTACGCGATCGTGATCCGCGAATACCTGCCGGCGCGCGAGGCCGGCCTGCGGTTCGGCGTGGTGATCATGGCGACACTACTCGGCATGGCGTTCGGCGGCTGGTTCTCAGGCGTGATCTTCGATGTCACCGGTTCGTATCACGCGGCATTCGCCAACGGCGTGATGTGGAATCTGTTCAACGCCTGTATTGTTCTGGCTCTGCTGACACGTGGTGCGCGGCGCGCGGTCCCGGCTTGAATGAAGGCTTCATCCCACGCCGACCAGCGCCGCAAGCCTCCGCGGATCGTCGAGCCAGCGTGCGGCTGTCGCCCTCATAGACCAGCCTGCCGCGATTGAGCACGACCGCCCTGGCGGCGAACGCCAGCGCCAGGCCTGCGTGCTGCTCCACCAGCACCATCGCGAGTCCTTCGTCCTGACGCAGACGATGTAGCGCAGCCAGCAACGCGTCGACGATGACGGGTGCCAGCCCTTCCAGCGGCTCATCCAGCAACAGCAATGCGGGATTGCCCATCAGCGCACGCCCGATCGCCAGCATCTGCTGTTCGCCGCCAGAAAGCTGATTGCCCATATTGCGACGGCGCATCGCGAGCGGTGGGAACAATTCGTAGACGCGCTCTCGTGTCCAACGCGTACCGGCGCGCGCAGCGACCCCAAGATTCTCGTCGACGTTCAGCGACGGAAAGATCTCACGCTCCTGCGGAACATAACCGATGCCCAGACGCGCGCGTTGGAATGGTCGAAGCCGCTCGATCGGCTGCCCGCGGAATGCGATTCTTCCATCATGCAGAGTCGTATGGCCGAGGATCGTCGCCAGCAGAGTTGTCTTACCGACACCGTTGCGCCCCAGGACCGCCAGCGTGCCGCCTGGTCGGAGGTCGATGGAAATCTGCTCGAGCACCACGGTTTCGCCGTATCCGGCCGACACATCCGACAGCGTGAGACAGTCAGCCATGCTGGCGCTGACCGAGATAGACCTCGCGCACGCGCGCGTCCACGGCGATCTCCGCCGGCGTCCCTTCTATCAGCACGCTGCCCTGCACCAGGACGGTGATGCGGCGGGCGAAGCGGAATACGAGTTCCATGTCGTGCTCGATGATCAGCACCGCGATGCCCGACGGAAGCTGCTCCATGACATCGAGGATGATGCCGCTTTCCGCCGATCGGCACGCCGGCGGCGGGTTCGTCCAGCACCAGCACGGTTGGCCGCAAGCCAAGTGCAATTGCGATTTCGACCAGGCGCTGCTTGCCGTAGGGCAGTTGCCTCACCGGCGTCAGTGCGTCGTCCGCGATGCCCAGGCGTTCGAGCAACGCATAGGCGTCTTCCAGTACGCCACGACGCTTGCCTATCGGGCGAAGCATGTCACCGCCGATGCCTGCGTGCTCGCCGATGGCGAGGCAGACGTTCTCCAGGACCGACAGACCACGGAACAGCGTGTTGATCTGGAACGTGCGACCGAGACCGCGTCGCACGCGTGCCGCCTGCGGCAGAGCGGTGATGTCCTCGCCCGCAAGCACGACACGCCCGGCTGAAGCCGCCAAACCGCCGTGATGAGGTTGACAAACGTCGTCTTGCCCGCGCCGTTCGGGCCGATCAACGCATGGCGCGCACCGGCCTCGAGACGGAAATGAATGTCATTCGCCACGATGAGCGCGCCGAAGCGTTTATGCAGACCGATGGTTTCGAGCGCCGCGTCAGCTCATCGGCGCAGCAGTCGATCGATCAGTCCGAGCACTCCGCCGCGCGCGAACATCACCAGCAGCACCAGCAGCAGGCCGATCCAGAAATACCAGAACTCGGGATCCATCTTCGCCAGTTGATCCTGCGCGATCATGTAGAGGCTGGCGCCAAAGAATGCGCCGTACAGCCGGCCGATGCCGCCGAACACCAGCATGATCACAATTTCGCCCGATCGCTGGAAACCGAGCACTGTGAGGCCGACGAACTGCGTGGTCTGCGCCAGCAACGCGCCGGCGATACCGGCGAGTGCAGCGGATATCGTGTAGATGGTCAGCAGCCGTCGCCGCACCGGCGAGCCGATCGCGTGCATGCGTGTCGTGTTCTCGCGAATGCCGACCAACGAGCGGCCGAATGACGAGTGCACCAGGCGACGGGCGAACAACCAGGCGAGGAACAGCACTGCGAGGCAGTAGAGATAGGCGGTGTGACCGAACAGATCGAAACGGAAAAGGCCAAGGATAGGATCGATATCGCACGCCTTGCAGCCCGTCGGCTGCCGCCGGTGATGAAGCTTGCCTTGTTCGCCACCTCGGCCAGCAGTGCGGTGACGGCGAGCGTCAGCATCAGCAATGTCAGGCCGTGCGTGCGCAGGATGACGAGACCGGATAGCCCAGCCGACGACTCCAGCTGCGAGTGCTGCCACCAGCAGGCCGGACAGCGGTTCGCCGGAGATGTGAGCGGCATAGATACCCGCGGCATAGGCGCCGGTGCCAAAGAACGCGGAATGGCCGAGAGTGACGATGCCGGCATAGCCCAGCACCAGATCGAGTGACATCGCGAACAGGATCATGATCAGGATCTGGCTGCCGAGCGGCAGGTAGTCGGCGAAGACAGAAGATAGGCGGCGATCGCGATGACCCAGGGCAGCAGTTCGATCGCGCGCAGGCGATGGCGGCGGATCAGCGTGTCGATCAGCGTGACACGGCTCAGGCGCGACCGAACAGGCCTGCGGGCCGCCACAGCAGCAGGACTATCATGGCGGCGAACATAAAGAATGCGCCAAGTTCCGGCACCAGGTATTTGCACGCGGTATCGCCGAAGCCGAGCAGCAGCGCGGCGACGAAGGGACCACGCAGCGACCCCAGGCCGCCGATGGCGACCACCATCAGGAAGTAGACGAGATACTCGGTGGCGTAGCCGGGATAGATCGCCAGGATGTCGGCGCCCAGACCACCGCCGAGCGCGGCGAGGCCGGAACCGAGCGCGAAGGCAAGCGAGAACAGGCGGCGTGTGTCGATACCGATCGATTCGGCCATGCGGCGATTGTCGACGGCGGCGCGAAGCTGCGCGCCGAAGTTGGTGCGCTCGACGCCGAGCCACAGCACGGCGATCAGCACGAAGCCGACGACGATCAGAAAGGACCGATACATCGGGAAGGTGCGGAAGCCGACGTCGAGTTGGCCACTGAGCGCGCTGGGCAGATGCACGGGCTGCGGCAGCGGGCCCCACAGATAGCGGACGATGGCGACCGACATGAAGATCAGGCCGATGGTGAACAGCACCTGATCGAGTTCGCTCGCGCCGTAAAGCCGGGCGTACAGCGTTGCGCTCGAGAACGATGCTGATCAGCGCCATCACGATGAAGGCCGCCAGCAATGCGAGGCCGAACGGCACTGCATAGGTGTTCATCAAGGTCACGGTGACGTAGCCGCCGGCCATGGCGAACACGCCGTGCGCCAAGTTGACGAACCCCATCAGGCCCATGGTCACCGAAAGCCCGACCGAGACGATGTAGAGGATCATCGCGTAGGCAAGGCCGTGGAACAGGATGGAGGTCAGCGCTTCCATGCGTCGTGCGATCGGCCCTCCCCCTCACCCCGCCCCCCTCCCCCAAGGGGAGAGGGCGAGGATTTAATTGGCTCACTTCTGGTGGTTCAGTTCCTTCCACGGGTCCTTCACCATCGGTATGGTCTCGAACTCGACGTTCTCGAGTTGGCCGTCAACCTTCTCGATCCGCCGCATGTACTCATTCTGCACGATGTCGCGGGTGTCGGGGTCAATCATGATCGGCCCGCGCGGGCTGGCATCATTTTTCCAACCCTTGAGTAGCTCCATCGTCTTGTCAGGATCGATCTTGCCCTGCTGTGCGATGATGACGTGGAAGATCGCGGCCATGCCGTCATAGGCGCCGACCACCTCGAAGCTCGGCTCCTCATTTGCGCCGAACTCCGCCTTGTACGCCTTGACGAAGTCAGCATTGGCCGGTCTGTTGCCGGCTGCGGAATAGTGGAACGCCGTCACGACGCCCAGTGCCTCATCACCCATGTTATGCAGCTCTTCGTCGGTCGTGACGTCGCCGGTGCCGATCAGCTTGATCCCCGCCGCCTTCAGTCCGAGATCGCCGAACGTCTTCATCAGCGACGTCGAATCCTTGCCGCCTGGGACAAACACGAACACGGCATCCGGCCCGGCATCCTTGGCACGCTGCATGAACGGCACGTAGTCGGGATTTTGCAGCGGCATGCGTACGGACCCGACGATCCGCCCACCTGCATCGGTAAATCCCTTGGTGAACGCCGCCTCTGCGTCAATGCCGGGACCGTAGTCGGTGACCGCGGTGAACGCCTTCTTGATGCCGTTCTTCGCCGCCCATGAACCCAAAGGATAGCTCGACTGCCACATGGTGAACGACGTGCGGGCGATGTAGGGCGACTTGGTGGTGATTATCGCAGTGCCGGCATTCATGATGATGAACGGCACCTTAGCCTCGGTTGCCAGCGGCGCTATCGCCAAGGCGTTCGGCGTATAGACAGTGCCGGCCAGCAACTGCACATGGTCGCGGGTGATCAGCTCCTGCGCCATGCGCTTCGCGATTTCCGGATTGGGCCCGGTGTCATCGCGGCGGATGATCTCCAGTTTCACACCGGGCGGCAGATCCTTCTCGTGCTGCTTCACATAGAGCCGGATGCCGCGATCCAACTGCTCGCCCACGGCGGCGAACGGACCGGAATAGGTGTCGACGATCCCCAGCTTGACCGTCTGCGCGTATCCGGCCGTAGCGATGCCGGCGACCATGCAGCCTGCCGCGACGGCGGACCTCCAGGTTTTCATTGATGCGCCTCCCTCCCGAATTCGCTGTCAGGCCGAACTTGCCTTGCCGACAAGGCTCGCCGTCTGATTGAACAGGATACGCCGCTCCTCCTCGCTGGGTGGCGCGCGGCGGCGCAGTTCCTTGCCGAGATCGATCCCACGCTGCACCGCCGGCCGTTGCTTGATCGCCTCGCGCCAACGGGCGACGTTGGGAAACTCGTCGAGCGCCTGGCCGAGCGGCTTCGAGATCAGCACCCAGGGAAACGACGCCATGTCGGCGATCGAATAGTCGTCCAGTATATACGCGCGGCCGGCCAATCGCCGTTCAAGCACGCCGAGACAGCGGTTGTACTCGTTGGCGTAGCGCTGGTGGGAATACGGATGCTCACCCTGCGCGTAGTTGACGAAGTGACTGAGCTGCCCCGCCATCGGCCCGAGATTGCCGACCTGCCAGAACAGCCACTCCAGAGCCTCCTTCCGCCCGCGCCGGTCGGTGGGCATGAAGCGGCCGGACTTCTCGGCCAGATGCAGCAGGATGGCACCGCTCTCGAACACCGGTACCACTTCGCCGTCGGCGTCATGGTCGACGATCGCGGGCATGCGGTTGTTCGGACTGATCGCGAGGAACTCCGGCTTGAACTGATCGCCCTTGCCGATGTTCACCGGCACCACGCGGTACGGCAGACCGCATTCCTCCAGCATGATCGACACCTTCCAGCCGTTCGGTGTCGGCCAGTAATGGAAATCGATCATGCCTCGATGTCCTCCTTGTGGCCGATCTCGGCCAGGACCTCGTCGGTGTGCTCGCCAAGCGCCGGCGCGCCGCGGCGGATGGTGGTCGGGTGTCGCGGAGAACCGTGCCGCGGGGCGCGCCTGGCGCAGCAGGCCGGCGCCGGGATGCTCGGTCTCCACCACGATGCCGTTCGCCACGACCTGCGGATGCTCGATCATTTTGCTGCGCGTCAGCACCGGGGCGCAGGGCACGCCAGCCGCGGTCAGCCGATCCAGCCATTCCGCGGCGGGACGCGTTCGCAGCACGTCCTGGGTCATCGCCAGCCGCTCATTGATGTGCTTGTGGCGCAGCGCCGGCGTGGCGAAGCGCGGATCCTCGAGCCACTCGGGCCGATCCAGTGCGCGGGTCAGCGCGGTCCACTCCCGGTCGGTCTGCACCGCCGCGCTGATGTAGTCGTCGGCGGTTTCATAGATCAGGTCGATGAAGCTCGCAGCCTCCTGCTGCGGCAGTTCGCCGCCGACGAAGGTCTGGCTGCCCATGTCGGAGCCCCACAGGAATGCCACGATGGCATCCAGCATGGACAGCCGGACATGCTGGCCCTGCCCGGTCCGTTCGCGCGCCAGCAGCGCGGCGGTGATCGCCTGGGCGGCCACCACGCCGGTCAGCTTGTCGGGCACGATGGTGCGCACCAACCGTGGGCGGTCCTGGTCAGAGCCACCCTGGATGCTGGCCAGCCCTGACAGCGCCTGGATCAGCGGATCGTAGACCGGCTTCTGGGCGAACGGCCCCTCCTCGCCGAAGCCGCTGATCGAGACGTAGATGATGTCCGGCGCCAGCGCTCGCACGGCATCCTCGCCGAAGCCCATCCGGTCGATCACTCCGGTCCGGAAATTCTGGATGAACACATCAGAGCCTGCGATCAGCCGCTTCAGCGCCGCCATTCCGGCAGGTGCCTTCAGGTCCAGTGCGACCGACCGCTTGTTGCGGTTGTTGTTGAGGAACGAGGCTGAGAACCCACCGCGCCGATTGGCCGCGGCCCGGGTGTGGTCGCCGCCCTGCGGGTTCTCCACCTTGATGACGTCAGCTCCCTGGTCCGCCAGCAGCATTGTGGCCGAAGGCCCCGAGACCATGGAAGTGAGGTCAACGATGCGGTAGCCGTGCAACGGTCCTGGCATTTCGGCTCCTCGAGCTAACGTCAGATTGCAGATCGGCCATCCCGCAGGGCGGGTCAAGCTCACGAGATCGTGATGCTGCGATTGCGAAGGGAATGGCAATATTCCTGTCGCAACAATCGGGAGATTCTTCCGAGAGGCAGAACCCGCCCGACGCCGCAAGAAGAGGTTCAGCCGTGGATACCTATTTGCCCCAGGCGCCGTTCGGCCTGGAATGCTTGCCCTTGTGCCCATCGCCAGAGGCGGTACACCGCCGGGACGGTGGCCGATGAGGTGGCGCAGACACACAGACAAACCCACAGACAACCCATCCAGCGATATCGTCAGGACAGCGGTGCTTGCCAGCCTGATCGCCGGTCTGCTGGCAAGTTCGGTGGCCGTCGTGTCAGCGGCACGGAGGATCGATATCGGCCCCAAGGTCGGCGACATCCTGGTATTCCGTCAGGGCGCCCGTGTGCCGGCTGACTGGGAATTCACCGTCACCACCGCCGAAACAGGCACGACCTGCAATCTGAAACCCGAGAGCATGGCCTCGGACGGCGGCAGCCTGGTCGTGGAACAGCGCTTCCAGACGCCAAGGGCGTTTCAGGTTCATTGGGCGGGCGGACGCACCAGCGCCCCAGGTTCGGACTGCGGCACCAGCGCCGAGCTGGTCGTGCCCGGAGAGGACCTGCAGTTGCTGACGAATGCGGTCGGCGGTGCCGGCGTGGAGCACAGGATCTTCCCCGAGTTCTGATTCCTGCGCGAACATCAGTCGCGGAAGAAGCGGTTCTCTGGCCGAGGCAGGCCGAGATTCTCGCGCAAGGTCGAGCCCTCGTATTCGCGGCGGAAGATGCCGCGCCGCTGCAGTTCTGGCACGACGCGTTCGACGAAATCATCGAGGCCGGCGGGCAGGAACGGAAACATGATGTTGAAGCCGTCGCAGGCGTCGGTAAGCAGCCACTCCTCCATCTGATCGGCGATCATCGCCGGCGTGCCGAGCAGCGCGGGTCCCGCATAGCCGCCGAGACGCTGGGCAAGCTGCCGCACCGTCAGATTGTCGCGCTTTGCCAGATTGATGGCACGTTCGCGGCCGCTTTTGCTGGCGTTGGTCTCGGGGATTTCCGGTAACGGCGCGTCGGGATCGAAGCGTGACGCATCGGTACCCAGCGCGATCGACAGCGAGGCGATGGCACTGTCGTAATGCACAAGGCTGTCCAGCTTCGCTCGCTTCTCGCGCGCCTCTTCCAGCGAATCCCCGATTACGACGAAGGCGCCGGGCAGGATCTTCAGATGCTCGGGATCGCGGCCGAGCTTCGCCATGCGGCCCTTGATGTCGGCATACAGCGCGCGGCCGCCGTTGATGTCGCCCGCGCCGGCGAACACCATCTCGGCGGTCTCGGCGGCAAGCTGGCGTCCGGCGTCAGAGGCGCCCGCCTGCACGATCACCGGCCAGCCCTGGATCGGCCGCGCGATGTGCAGCGGGCCACGCACCGAATAGTACTCGCCCTTGTGGTCCAGCACGTGCATGCGTGACGGGTCGAAGAATTCGCCGGTCTCGACGTTGCGGATGAAAGCGTCCTCAGCCCAACTGTCCCACAGGCCGGTGACGACATCGTAGAACTCGCGCGCACGGCGATAGCGTTCGTCATGGTCCATCGCCTCGTCCAGGCCGAAGTTCAAGGCGGCATCGGGGTTCGACGTGGTGACGATGTTCCACGCGGCGCGCCCGCCGCTGATGTGATCCAGCGAGGCAAAGCGGCGCGCAACATGGAACGGCGCATCGAAGGTGGTCGAACCGGTGGCGATCAGGCCGATATGCTCGGTGACCATCGCGAGCGCCGACAGCAGGGTGAACGGCTCGAACGACGTGACGGTGTGGCTGCGCTTCAGCGCGTTCATCGGCATGTTGAGCACGGCCAGGTGGTCGGCCATGAAGAACGCGTCGAACCGGCCGCGCTCCAGCGTCTGGATGAAGCGCTTGATATGGGCGAGATTGAAGTTGGCGTCGGGATACGCGCCGGGATAGCGCCAGGACGCCGTGTGGATCGTGGTCGGCCGCATGAAGGCGCCGAGACGGAGTTGACGTTTTGCGGTCATGGTATCCTGTCCGCTCCTGGTTCGGGCTGGGGGAGTTTCATGGCAAGTCGGTTCAATATAGGCGATGCGCCTCGGCGGCGGGAGGATAGCAGGTTCACCACCGGCCAGGGTGGCTATCTGGACGATCTGCAATTCGATGGCCTGGCGCATGCCGTGGTGGTGCGCTCGCCGCACGCGCATGCGCTGATCGAGCGGATCGACGCCGTGGCGGCGCGGGCGATGTCCGGCACATTTGCCGTGCTGACCGGCGAGGATGCGCGGGCCGACGGGCTGCAGCCCATGCGTCCGACGGTGGAAGCCAACGTCCAGACCGGGGAAGAATTCGCCTTCGCGCCGCAGCCGCTATTGGCGAGCGACAAGGTGCGCCATGTCGGCGAGCCGGTCGCGCTGGTTGTCGCCGAGACGCGCGCGCAGGCGCTCGATGCCGCCGAGCGTGTGGTGGTCGAGTATCGGCCACTGACGGCGGTCACCACGGCTGCCGACGCGCTTGCCTCCGGAGCGCCGGAGATTTCCGCCGAGGTGCCTGGCAATGTCTGCATGGACTGGCGATGGGGCGATCCGAATGCCGTCGATGCAGCGTTCGCTGCGGCCGCGCATGTCGTTTCGCTTCACCTCGACAACCATCGCATCGTCACCAATCCGATGGAGCCGCGCGGCGCTGTCGGCACGCATGATGCGACGCAGGGCCGCTACTCGCTGTATGTTTCCAGCCAGAATATCCACGGCAACCGCGACGCGACGGCGCGCGCGCTCGGTGTACCGCCGGCCGATGTGCGGTTCATCGCGCCCGATGTCGGCGGTGGGTTCGGCGCCAAGAATTTCACCTACGCCGAGCATGCGTTGGTGCTGTGGGCGGCACGACACGTCGGCCGTCCGGTGAAGTGGATCGCGACGCGCAGTGAGGGCTTCGTCTCGGACCACCAGGCACGCGATCACCACGCGGAGGCTTCGCTGGCGCTCGATGCTGACGGCAGATTCCTGGCACTGCGGGTCAGCAGTGTGGCGAATATCGGCGCCTATATGGCGGGGGGCGCCGGCGCGGTGCAGACCAACCAGTATGTGCATCTGCAGGGCAGCATCTACGCGATTCCGGCAATCGCGCTGCACGTTGTGACGGTGCTGAGCAACACCACGCCGATCGGCGTCACGCGCGGACCTGGGTTTGCCGAGGCGGTGAATGTCATCGAACGGCTGATTGACGAGGCAGCGCGGCGATGCGGCTTCGACCGCGCCGAACTGCGTCGCCGCAACATGGTTCCCGCGACGGCGATGCCTATGACCAACGCGCTTGGTTTCTCGGTGGACACCGGTAATTTCGTGGAGACCTTCGATCGCGCGCTCGCGCTGGCGGATGTTGCCGGCTTCGCTGCGCGGCGCAGGGAAAGCGAGGCACGCGGATTGCTGCGCGGCCTTGGACTTGCCTATCACATCAAGGGAACCGGTGGCTCGCCGCACGAGAACGTCGACATCCGCTTCGAATCCGATGGTTCGGTATCGCTGATCACTGGCACGCAAACCATCGGCCAAGGGCATGAAACGACATTTCCGCAGATCCTGGCCGATCGTCTCGGCATTCCGAACGAGCTCATTCGGCTGCGCCAGGGTGATACCGATCTGATCCGGATGGGTGGCGGACACGGCAGCTCGCGCGCGACCTACATGGGTGGTACCGCGATCTGGCGCGCATCGGAGACGATCGTTGAGAAGGGACGCCCGATCGCTGCGGATGCGCTGGAGGCAGCGGAGGCGGATATCGAGTTCGTCGACGGCCACTTCGCAGTCGTTGGCACCAACCGCTCGATTGCGCTGCTGGATGTGGCGGCGCGGGCTCGCGAGGCTGGCGCGCCACTCGACACCTATCACGCATGGACACGCGAGCACATGACCTTCCCCAACGGGACGCACGTTGTGGAGGTTGAGATCGATCGCGATACTGGCCTTGTCGCGCTCGTTCGGCTGACTGCCGTGGACGATTACGGCGTTCTGGTGAACCCGATGATCGCCGCGGGTCAGGCGCACGGTGCGATCGCGCAGGGCGTCGGGCAAGCGCTGCTGGAACATGCGGTTTACGATGCGCAATCCGGTCAGTTGCTGGCAGGGTCGTTCATGGACTACGCGATGCCGCGCGCCGACGACCTGCCGCCGCTTCTGCTGGAGTTCAATGGAACGCGCTGCACCACCAATCCGCTCGGCGTGAAGGGCTGCGGCGAGGCCGGTGCGGTCGCAATGCTGCCGGCCATCGGTAATGCGATCGTCGACGCGCTGGCGCCGCTCGGTGTCACGCAGTTCGATGGGCCGGCAACCCCGCTCCGGGTTTGGCAGGCGATGCGGGCGATGCGCCCGTAACCTATCGTGGCGCCGCGTTACATGTCATTGCGAGCGCAGCGATGCAATCTCCATCGGACTGTGTGCACTCATGATGGAGATTGCTTCGTCGCCTTGCTCCTCGCAATGACCGGTGCTGGCAGCGATGGCTCAAGCATTCACTGCGCGGATGATTGCGGCCCAGCGGTCGAGCACCGGCAGGATGGTGTCCGCCTTCTCCGACGGCAGGCTGGTGGAGACGCGGTTCACGCCCAGGTCGCGATAACGCTTGATCAGATCGATGTCCTCCGTCTGGCCGCCAATCGAGATGTCGAAGCCGCTCGGTTCGCGTCCAGCCTCCGCGGCCATTTGACGGAAGCGCGGGATCAGCTCGGTCAGCGGCGTCGGTGATGCCGAGGTGATCTGCGGCATCCAGCCGTCGCCGTAGCGCACCGCACGGCGCGCGCTGTAGGGAAACGCGCCACCGACAAGGATCGGCGGGTGCGGCTTCTGCACCGGCTTTGGCCAGGTCTGCATCGGACCGAAATCGACGAGTTCGCCGTGGTACTCGGCGGTGTCCTGCGTCCAGATCGCCTTCATCGCCTCGATGCGCTCGCGCGCCAGCTTATGGCGCGTTTTGAAGTTGGTGCCGTGGTTCTCCATCTCGTCCTGATTCCAGCCGTCGCCGACGCCGAACACGAAGCGTCCGCCGGACACCTGATCGATCGAGGCCACCAGCTTCGCGGTCTGGATCGGATCGCGCTGAGCGATCAGGCAGACACCGGTGCCGATCTTCAGCGTCTTCGTCGCGGCCGCCGCCATGCTGAGCGTGACGAACGGATCCATCACATCGTAGTAGCGTTTCGGCAAATCGCCGCCGAGTACGAATGGTGTCTTGCGAGACAGCGGAATGTGCGAGTGCTCGGGTGCCCAGACGATGTCGAAGCCGCGCTGCTCCAGCGCCGTGGCAAGCTCCGCCGGAGTCATCGAGTAGTCGGTGAAAAACATCGAGGCGCCGAATTTCATGGCCGTGTCCTATGCTGCGTGTTCCACCATGCCCATCCACCACATGGTACGTTGACCCACATCGATATCGTAGGCGCGCGCGAATTCCAGCCGGCCGTCCTCGGCAATGCGGAACAGCGACAGCACGGCGCCGGTGATGTGCGCCACGGCCATCAGCCGCCCGCTGGGATCGATATGAAAGGTGCGCGGATGCACTCCATGCGTGTCGATGTGCTGGATCAGGTTGGGCTCGCCGGTTGCCTGGTCAATCGCGAAGACCGCGAGCGAGTTCTCGCCGTCCGCATTGGCGGCGCGGTTGGCGACATAGACCGTGCGGCCGTTTGGATGCACGTGCACCGTGCCGACGGCCTGCCGAGTGGTGGCCGGTCGACCGAGCGTCGGCTTGCGAAATCGTGGCACCGGCGACAGGCCACCGCCGGCGAGTTCGAACAGGTCCAGCGCATTCTGCCGTTCCAGCGACACATAGACCCACGGTTTCGACGGATGGAAATCCAAATGCCGCGGGCCGAACCCATAGCCGCCGTCAGGCGCGATCGAGACCTCGTTGCTCAGCACGCCGTTGCTGAAGTCGAACACCTCGAGAGCGCCGGGTTCCTCCAGCTTGCCGCCGGCGGCATCGTGGCCGCGGGTGACCAGGATGACCTGGCGGTTGTCGGGTGTCGCCCGCACCTGGTGTGCGAAGATCCCCGGATCGATCGCGCCCGGCTGCGCGACCTCATCTCCCGGCATGCCGTCGGAGTTGATCCGATACACCCGGATTGCGCTGGGATTGTTGAACGCGACCAGCACGAACTGCGAAGGAATGTCGGTCGCCATATGGATCGGCCGCGTCGGCAGGCGGATCGGTGCGCCATGCGGACGCAGCTCGCCTGTCGTCGGATCGATCGCCAACGCTGTCACGTGGTGCGTGTTGCCGGCAGCCCCCATGCCCGACGCGCTGTCGCTGGTGGCGACATAAAGGAACCGCCGCGAGGCATGCGGCCAGGCATACTGCACGTTCGCCGGCAGGCTGACCGTGCCACGGCGCGTCAGCGTCGCGGCGGCCACGTCCACATCGTAATGCGTCAATTCCGGCCCGACATTGGCATACAGCGAAACCTTGCTCGGCACGTACATCCTCCGCGGTTGGACCCACGATCTCGTCGCATGCTGCGCGGGCTTGCCCGGTTCGGCAAATGGCGCAGGCGGCCGCTCGACGAACGCAGTTCGATGCGCTATAATGTTTATATGTCCCTGCCGCGTAAGCAAGCGCACGATGACG
The DNA here is from genome assembly GCA_963776505.1 of uncultured Alphaproteobacteria bacterium. Classification (GTDB taxonomy): domain Bacteria; phylum Pseudomonadota; class Alphaproteobacteria; order Acetobacterales; family Acetobacteraceae; genus JAMXLO01. The sequence continues at coordinate 86,072 of CAVZNH010000051.1, read as the reverse complement.
AATTGGAAGCCCTTCGGTCGGGCGTCCTGGGCGTGCGCGTGTTGACGGCAGCGACATAGCACCACCCAAGGCCCCGCCGGCATCGGACGGGGCCTTTGCTTTCTCAGGCACTCGTCCTCCGGCCCAACGAACGGAGCGAGTGTCATGAGCCTGCACCATCCCACCGTCGCCATCGTCGGCGCCACCGGCGCAGTCGGCGGCGAACTGATCGGCTGCCTGGAGAGCCGCAACTTCCCGCTGGAACGGCTGCGCCTGTTCGCCTCCGGCCGATCGGCTGGGCGAAAGCTGCTGTTCCGCGGCCAGGGCATCGCGGTGGAGGAACTGAACGAGGACAGCTTTCCCGGCGTCGATATCGCGCTGTTCTCCGCCGGCAGCACCGTGTCGCGGCGGTTCGCACCGATCGCCGTGCGGCAAGGCGCCGTCGTTGTCGACAACTCCTCGGCATTCCGCATGGAGCCCGGCGTTCCTCTGGTCGTGCCCGAGGTGAACCCGGGCGCGATCGCCCGCCATATCGGCATCATCGCCAACCCGAACTGCGTGGCGATCGTGGCCGTGGTGCCGCTCTGGCCACTGCATCGGCACAACCGCATCCGACGCATCATCGCCGCCACGTATCAGGCGGCGTCCGGCGCGGGGGCCGCGGCGATGGAGGAACTCCGCGCATCAACCGCAGCCTATCTTCAAGGCGCAGCCTATCAGCATCGGGTGCTGGCGCATCCCTACGCCTTTAATCTGTTCAGCCATGACACGAAGGTGGATCCGGCGAGCGGCTACAACGAAGAAGAGACCAAGGTCATGCGCGAACTGCGCAAGATCATGGAGGAGCCGGAGTTGCGCATCGGCGTGACATGCGTGCGGGTGCCGGTGCTGCGCGCACATTCGATTGCGCTGACCGTCGAGTTCGACCGGCCCATCGCGCTGGATGCGGCGCGCGAGGTACTGGCGTCCGCGCCGGGTGTGCGGATTGTCGACGATGCCGCGGGCAACCACTTTCCGATGCCGAACGAAGCGTCGGGACAGGACGACATTCTGGTTGGGCGCATCAGGCATGACACGAGCGATCCAACGGGCCGTTCGCTCGCACTGTTCGTGGCGGGCGATCAGTTGCTGAAGGGCGCGGCACTGAACGCGGTGCAAATCGCCGAACGACTGGTTGGGTAGCGACACTTCTCCGCGATGGCAAATTTGGCTCGGCCATCGCGGAGACACTCATGCTATCGTCACGTCAACGGGCAGGACTCAGCGTTCATGCCCCAATGACGGGTCTGGGTGACGGAACCAGATCCTGCTGGAGGAGAACGTGGCGATGGAGGAAGCTCTTGCTGCCGCTCCGGCTACGGGCGCAGTGATCGGTCCACTGGAGGCGCAGTATCTCGGCTCGCGCCTCTACCGCAATGTCGCAGACACAAGCCGCATCACCTCGACGCATTGGCACATCGCATGGGCCAATGGCCTCGGCTGGGGATTTGACGGCATGGACGGCGCAATCCTGGCACTGGTGGCGCCGATGCTGATGCAGGAGTTCGCCATCAACCTCGGCACCTACCGCAGCGGGGTGCAGCTCTCCGCGCTGATCAGCATCATTGGGCTTTATCTCTGGCCGTGGCTGGCAGACCGATTTGGGCGGCGGAATATCCTGGCACTCAACATTGCGGTGTTCTCGCTGGCGATGCCGTTGGTCGCGCTGTCGCCGACATGGGGTGCTTTCGTTGCGGCCTACACCGTTGTCCGCTTCGCGCTGAACGGCGAATGGGCGGTCGGCTCGATGCTGGTTGCGGAGACCTGGCCCGCGCGAATGCGCGGCCTCGTCCTCAGCTTCGATCGATCGGCCTGGGGCATCGGTGCCGCGCTTGCCGGCACGATCGTGACCTTCGTCGTGACTGTATGGGGATGGCGCGCCGCGTTCGTGGCGCCGGTGATAATCGCTCTTCTGGCAATCTACGTCCGGCTGCTGTGCCCGGAGTCACCGTACTGGGTGCGCACGCAGGATCGCAAGCGGCGTATCCGAGAAGACATGGCTGCAGATGTCGCACTCAACGAGGACGATCGCGAGTGGATCGCGAAAACACAACAGCCAGGTTGGCGGCAACTGTTTCTGCCCGATCTGCTTCGCAATACCGTCATGGCAACCTTCGTCGCCAGTCTGGCACTGGTCTCGTACAGCACCGTGGGTTTGTGGATGCCGCTGTTCCTGTCGCAGCAGCACGGGTGGTCGACCGCCGAGTACGGCAGCTTCTATATCTGTTGGGCATTGTTCGCGACGACCGGCTTCTGGGCCGGCGGGTGGATGATCGACCGCTTCGGCCGACGGCTCGGGTTTGGCATCCTGCTGCTCGAAGCCGCGGTATTCATGACGATCTGGATCTTCGCCACGAACAAGTTGTCCTTGTGGCTTCTCGGCATGGCGTGGTCGTGGGGCTTCATCGGCGTGTGGGGCCCGGTGACGGCCTACACCGCCGAGATGTATCCGACGCGGATCCGTGGTGTCGGCAACGGCTTCTCGTGGGCCGTGGCGTTCTTGATCGGAGCAGTGCTTTGGCCGTTCGTCGCGGTCTATTTGCGGGAGACCACAGGGTCGTTTGTCGCCGCATTCCTGCTGATTCCGGTGATCCTGGTCGTCATGGCAGCGATCATCTGGCTCTACAGCCCGGAGCACGCGCGCAAGGAGCTAGATCAGATCGCGGTGTGATCAGCCGTCCACACGGATGGTGCGGATCGTCCCAACTGATTCCTCAACGCGTTCCATAGAGCCGGTCGCCGGCATCGCCGAGGCCCGGACGGATGTAGCCGTGCGGGTCAAGCTCGCGGTCGATCTTGGCGACATACACGGACAGGTCGGGATGCGCCTCGGTGAGAGCCGCCAATCCCTCGGGTGAGGCGAGCAGGCAGGCGAAGGTGATCTGGGATACGTCAGCCCGCTTGAGCCGTTCGATCGCGGTGATCGCCGAGTGGCCGGTGGCGAGCATCGGGTCGACCGCGATCACCTGCCGGTCCTGTATGTCATCGGGGAATTTCAGATAGTATTCGACCGGAACCAGGGTGTGTGGATCGCGATAAAGCCCGATATGGGCAACGCGAGCCGAGGGCACGAGATCCAGCATGCCATCGAGCATGCCGTTGCCGGCCCGCAGGATCGACAGGAAGCACAGCTTCTTGCCCGACAGCAGCGGCGCCTCGGTGGCTTCCAGTGGAGTTTCGATCGCAACTGTCTCGGTGGGCAGCCCGCGCGTGACCTCATATGCCATCAGCAGGCTCAGCTCGCGCATCAGGCGACGAAACTCCGAGGTCGATGTCTCCTTGCGGCGAAGCAACGTGAGCTTGTGCTGCACCAGCGGATGGTCGAGCACGGTGACGTTGTTGATTTGGGACATTGGCGATCCCTCAGGCTGAAGCCACGCGCGCGCTGCTCAGAACACGGTTCCATCGCTCTGCACGACAAGCGGCGGACCACCATCCGCGCGCCGCTCCCTGGCGATCCTTCGGCCGGCGTCCCATGTGCCGCCCTGCAGCACGCGGGCCAACGGCAGTTCCGCTGGCGATAAACCCAGGCGGTCACGCAGCAGCGGCGTCAGCCGGTCCAGCAAAGCCACGGTAAGTGCGCGCCACTCGACGATCGCAGGGTGATCCACGAGCAGCGGCACCGAAGCCAATGACGGCTCGCGCAGCCGCAGCACGCCGATGTCCAGGAACAACCCGCCGTTGCGATATTCGGCGAGGCCGGTCAGGTCATCGAGCCCGTCAACCGTGATCGAGGCCTGTTCCAGCACCTCCACCATCGAGTAGGTCAGCCATTGCGACAGCTTGTGGAACGGCACCATGCCGGCGACGGGATGCGCGCCACATGTCCGCTTGCCTGCCGGGCCAGATTGCCGCGAGCGCGTCGAGGAACGTCGCCAGATATCGTTCGCGCCGCCACACGCGGTCGCCAATGGTCGAGCAGCCCGCCGATCCGTGCCTCTGCGCCGAACAGCTCCGGCCGGCGGCGCAGTGTGGTCCCAAGGTTGCGCAACAGCGCCACGCGGCCCGCCACGCCGACCATCGGATTGTCCGGCGTAACCTGAAAGGCCGTGGCGAATGCTGCATCCGACAGGCGCGACAACCCCTCCGCATCGGCGCGAAGCGGATGTGCGGGGTCACCGGAAAACAGGCCAGACGCGAACGCGTGCAGGCTGGCGATCGCCAGCCCCTCCGATCGCGCGTGCATCTGGCCGGTTCCGGGTTCGCGGAACGTCCAGGCAGGACCGGCGCCCGCATCGAGCAGCACACTGACGGTGCAGAGATCGATGCGCAGTGCGCGCCAGTTCTGTGGCATCGCAGCCGTGCAGCCGTTCTTGCAGTGCACGCCCATCGGTCGATCCCGCCGGCCTCGAAGTGCCGCCAGCGCGCGTGATACGGGATGGCAAGGTCCGGATAATTCTGCCCGCGTCACTGCCGGCGACATAATCCGCCGCATCGTCCAGCCGCGAGAGATCGAGCGTGAAATGCGGCAGCGCATCGCGCTCCGCCAGAGCCAGCATCGCATTGCACTGCTCGCGAACCGCATCCGGCGTCATCAGCCAGGCGGCGGCCTGGGCCTCCGGCATCGCGCTCAATCCCGCAACGCGCGGCCTTTGGCCAGCTTCAACTCGGCAGCATCCGGGATGCGCATCGGTGTAGTAGCCGGCTGCCTTCTTGGCGTCGATTTCGACATCGGCGTCAGGCGGAATGAGTTCATCCGGGATCGGGACCCGCTCGATCACCTCGATGCCGCTTGCCACGATCGGCGCGTATTTCATGTTGCTCATCGATATCAGCTGATCGATCCGCGTGATGCCCAGCCAGTGCAGCACGTCCGGCATCAGTTCCTGAACGCGCATGTCGGACACCCCGGCGACGCATTCCGTGCGCTGGAAATATGCCTCGGCACGGTCGCCACCGACCTGGCGCTTGCGTGCATTATAGACCAGGAACTTCGTCACCTCGCCAAGCGCACGGCCTTCCTTGCGATTGTAGACCACCACGCCAAGTCCGCCTTGCTGTGCGGTCGCGACGCAGACTTCGACGCCGTGCGCGAGGTAGGGTCGGCAGGTGCAGATGTCGGAGCCGAACACGTCCGAGCCATTGCATTCGTCATGCACCCGGCAGGCGATCCGTATCTCGGGGCGGCCGAGCAGCGCGGGGTCGCCCATGATGTAGACCGATGTTCCACCGATCGGCGGCAGAAACACATTCAGGTCGGGCCGCGTCACCAGTTCGGGGAACATCCCGCCGGTATGCTCGAACAGGTCGCGTCGCAGGTCGGTGACGTTGACGCCGAAGCGGCCGGCAACACCGGGAAGATACCAGACCGGTTCGATGGCGATCTTCGTCACCCTGCACATCGGCCGTATCGGTCAACACCGTGCCGTCAGGCGTGAGCCGGCCGGCGCGGATTGCCTGGGCGATCTCGGGCATGTTGATGCGCGCGCGGGTCACCGCGATGGTCGGCCGGATGTCGCAGCCAGCGGCGATCCGGTCATGGAACACCTGGCTGGTCATGTGGCCCCACGGATCGAGCGAGACGATGCGCTCGTGGTCGCTCCATTGCGGAAACGGGCCGATGGGTTCGGCCGGGATGGTGTCGGTCAGGTCGGGCCGGTGGTCCGACGCGAGCTGGCCGGCCGCGACGGCGAGCGCACGATAGAGCGCATACGACCCGGCATGGGTGCCGATGACATTGCGCACTTCCGGGTCGCTGAGGGTGGCGATCACCGGGCCACGTTCAAGCGGCTCCGCGGCGCCCCAACGCAGCGGCACGAGGCGGCCGGGCCGCGGTGGGTGCGAAGTGAGCACGATCGCCCGCGGCGAGGCGTTCCTGACCTGGCGCGGGGCCGGCGAACCGGTCATTGGGCTTGATCTCCGGTGATTTTCTATGAGCGTCCAAGCGGTAATCGTAGCGGCGTCGTATCAGGAGCGTCCAGTTTTGTCGGCGGCGTCGGCTGCCATTTCATGCGAATATAGCAATTGTCTTCTGAGCAGAGCCCGCATTCTCCCACCGAGGGTGGCTAACAATCTCCGCCACAACTCTGTGATGGCAGGAGAGAAGGCTAGTGTCTGCGCATATCGGTTTCCGCGCCGTTGCATTTTGTGTGGCGCTTTTCGCGATACTGGCAGTCGGATCGCCAGCTTCGGCGCGCCCGAAGAGCCCTCTCGGCACCTGGCTGACCGAGAGCGGCCATGGCGTAGTGGCAATCGCCCAATGCGGTGACGACCTTTGCGGCCGGATCGTCGGCATTGATCGCGACCCAGGCTCGCCGATGCCCACGGACGTGAACGGGCGCCCGCAATGCGACCTGACGATCATCACAGATGCAAAGCCCGAGGCGGACGGCACGTGGCTGGGCGCCATCAGGGACCCGCGCAATGGCGACACGTATCGGGCAAAGCTCTGGGTGGATGACGACGGCAACCTGCATCTGCGCGGCTTCCTTGGCATCCCGCTGTTCGGTTCGACCCAGGTGTGGCGGCCCTTCACCGGGCACCTCGGCGCCGAATGCGGTCTCGCGTGAATCTCGGGCCATGCGGGGAGATTACTGTAGCGATGTCGGAACGAAAGTTCAGCACCATTCCCGACGTGCCATCGCTCTTGCAACGCGCCCTGGTCGGGCTGGTGGACCGGTCCCGCAGGCATGCGTGGTTCGTGATGCTCGTCGGCCTGCTGCTGGCAGGGGCGTCCGGCCTCTACGCCAACCGGCATCTCGGCATCAACACCGACACCGATCAGATGTTCGCGGCCAGCCTACCCTGGCGCCAGCATGCGATGGCTCTGAGCCGCGCCTTTCCGCAGTCGCAGGGCCTGCTGGTCGCTGTCATCGACGGCGATACGCCGGAGGCCGCGGACGCGACGGCGCGAGGCTTGGCGCATACGCTGTCGGACGATCATACGCATTTCACTGAGGTCCGACGCCCGGATGCCTCTCCGTACTTCCGCAAGGAGGGGTTGCTGCTGCTATCGCAGCCGCAGCTTACCGACCTGCTCAATCGCACCATTGATGCGCAGCCATTCCTGGGCAAGCTCGCGGCCGATCCCACTGTGCGCGGCCTGTTCTCGGCGCTGTCGCTCCTTGGACAGGGAGTGACCAACGGCGACGCTGATCTCACGCCGTATCTCGGGCAGTTGCGAACATTCCACACCGCCATGGCGGCTGCGATCGCCGGCCATCCGCAGGACCTCTCGTGGCAACGCCTCCTGAGCGGCAAGGCGGGTGATCTGGGCGGCCAGTACCGATTTGTCCTGGCACAGCCCAAACTGGACTTCAGTTCGCTGCAGCCCGGCGGCGCGGCAACGCAGGCAATACGCGCGGCGGCGGCCAACCTGGAATTTGTGCGCAACGGCACGGCCCATGTGCGCATCACCGGGCCGGTCGCCCTGGCGGATACGCAGTTCGCGACGGTCGCACAGGGCGCTGTCGCCGGGCTCATCGGCAGCGTGGTGCTGATCACACTCTGGCTGCTGCTTGCCGTGCGGAGCTGGCGACTGATCGTGCCGATCCTGGGCACGCTCGGCGTCGGGCTGATGCTCACACTGCTGTTCGCCGCCACCGCGATCGGCACCCTCAATCTGGTATCGGTCGGTTTCGGCGTGCTGTTCGTCGGTATAGCCGTGGACTTCGCCATCCAGTTCGCCGTGCGTTACCGGGAGGCGCGTCACGATCTCGTCGATACGGCGGCGGCACTTCGGCAGACCGCACAGCGTGCCGGCGGCGCGATCCTGGTGGCGGCACTCGCCACCGCGGCGGGGTTCCTCGCGTTCGTGCCAACCGCTTTCAGCGGCGTGGCCGAGCTTGGCCTGATCGCCGGGTTCGGCATGCTCATCGCATTCCTGTGCACGGTCACTTTCCTGCCCGCGGCGATCACACTGTGTCGGCCCGCGGGCGAGCAGACTGAGATTGGCTTCGCCTGGGGCGGGAGGATCGACGCATTGGTGACGCGTTGGCACGCCGCTATCCTGCTGGTGTTCGGCGCACTCGTCGTGCTTGCGCTCGGGCTTGCTCCGCGCCTGCAATTCGATGCCGATCCGCTGGACACGCAAAGCCCGAACACCGAGGCGATGCGCACATTGCGCGATCTGATGAACGACCCGCTGACCAATCCGTACAGCATCGACATTCTTGCGCCGAACGCCGATCAGGCCCGCGCTCTCGCGGCTCGCTTGAAGCAACTGCCCACCGTGTCGAGCGTGCTGACCATCGACAGTTTCGTGCCGCAGGATCAGGCCCAGAAGCTGGCGCTGGTGCAGGACGCGGCGGACATACTGGGACCCACGCTGTTGGCGCCCGATGCAACGCCGCCGGTGACGCCGGCGCAGATCCGTGCGGCTGCACGCTCCGCCCTCAAGACGATCGATCCGGCACTCGCCTCACTGCCTGCCGATCACCCGCTGGCCGCCATTGCCGGTGACCTGCGGCAACTTGCGGTGGCATCCGATCAGACGCTGCTGGCTACCAACAGCGCGCTGACACGCTTCCTGCCCGGTCAACTCGATCGACTCCGCGACGCACTCGGCGCGCAGCCGGCCAGCCTGTCCTCGATACCGCCGGATATCGCACGCGACTGGTTGCTTCCCGACGGGAGGGCACGCGTGCAGGTGCTGCCACAGCCCGAGTCCCGCACCAGTCAGGGGCTGCACGACTTCGTCGAACAGGTCAGTCGCGTGTCGCCCGATGCTGGTGGCACTGCGGTAACGATCGTCGCAACCAGTGCCACCATCATCAGTGCCTTCCGCTCGGCTGCCATGTCCGCCGTGCTGACGATTGCCGTGATCCTGTTCGTCGCGCTGCGCCGCCTGCGCGATACCGCGCTGGTTCTGGCGCCGCTGCTGCTGTCCGCGGCGCTTACGCTTCTGACGATCGTGCTGCTACCATTGCCGCTGAACTTCGCCAACATCATCGCGCTGCCGCTGCTGCTTGGCGTGGGCGTATCGTTCAACATCTATTTCGTCATGAACTGGCGCGCCGGGCGACGCGAGATGCTTGCCTCGGCCACGGCCCGTGCGGTGGCGTTTTCCGCACTGACCACCGGTACGTCGTTCGGTTCGCTGGCCCTGTCAGGGCATCCCGGAACCGCGTCGATGGGTGAGTTGCTGCTGATCAGCCTGGGCTGCACGCTGGTGGCGAGCCTGATCTTTGTCCCGGCCCTGCTGGCCGCGATATCGCATCCGCGCGGCCAGCAACCTCGCCGGAGATTGGTGCTCAGCGAGAATCGCTGATCGCCTATCCGGCGCCCCAGATGTCCCGCGCCGCGAGATCTCCGTTCGCCTGCGCGTTATAGGGTGGCGCCACTGGCGTCCAGACTTGAACACCGTCCCGACCGAGCGTGAACAGTGGCGCGGTCTGCCGGCCACCTGCGCCCGCGCCAATCGGGGCGGAGCTGGTAGTCAGCTCGCTGCCACGCATCACATCGGCAGGCACCTGTGCGCCGGCTGGCGTTGCCACCGTGATGACCAAAGCAGCCATGACGGCTGCACCAATCGCCTTCATATCGTCCTCCATGCTGTTCCCCTGCGCTTGCGAATATGGTGCCGAGTCGTCGCGGCAGTGCATTCTCGGCAGGGATGACCGCATGAAGACATTGCATGCCGGCAAACCCAGTGCCGGAGCCATGTCAGCAGCCGCAAACTAGCGGAGAATGAAAATGAAAGTACTCCTGTTGACGACCATGATCCTGTTTGGGCTCGCCACCGCAGGCGCCGAAGCGAGCGGACTGTTCGGCCAAGGCGCCATGACGCCTGATGCAGGCCAGTTCGTGCATTCTCGCGGCGGGTCGATAATTACGACGGGACGCTTCGGCGCGTTGCAGACCACAACCCTGCCGACCGGAGCAGGGGTGGGCGTGCTGATGAACAATGGCAACGGCACAAGCACGGTGTTCGGGTCGAACGGCACCATAGCCACACTGCCGACACCCTGAACCTACAGGCGCTGGCAGACGAGGCTCGGCAAGATTGCCGAGCCTCGCTGCATTTTCTGCGATCGGCGCTGCGACGCTTAGCCAGTCGCGCCCAATGGCTTTGCTGTCTCGGCAGCTTCCCCGATAGCGCCACGCGACAGAACCAGCGTTACCGTCGCACCGATGAGCGCCAGGACGCCAGCCGCAATGAACGCGCTGCTGAAGTTGCCGCTTGCCTCCACCAGATATCCGGTGACGATAGGTGCAAGCAGGCCGAAGACGTTGCCGCCGAGGACCAGGAACGCAAAAGCGCGTCCCGCATCGGCCGGCGAACGCAGCAGATCGCTGGTCAGTGTGGCGTTGGCCGCGGGGCCCGCATTGGCGAAGGAAACCGTGATCGATATCAAGATGATGATTGCCGTCAGTGATTCGACGTAGGGGATGATCAAGCCCGCGGCGGTCAGGAACAGGCAAAGAGCAACGAGATAGCGGCGCAGTCCGCTCCGCACTGCATGGGCGCTCAAAAGCCGATCACCGACCCAGTTGATGATGATGTTCACCGCCGTCGCGATGAAAAACGGAACAGAAGTGTAGATGCCCGAATCGACCACCGACAAACCCCGCGAGGTTTGCAGGTAGTTCGGCAGCCAGCTTAGATACAGGTATAGCGAATAAACCAGGCAGCCCTGCGAGACGAACAACCCCCACATCGCCGGGCATCGGAGCAGCGCCAGATATCCAACTCCGTCATGATCGGGTACCGCGATACCGGCTTCGCGCTCGGCGAGGATGCGCTGCCGCTCGGACTCAGGCAGCCACGGAGTCTTTTCCGGCGTAGATACCACAGCCATCCAGATCGCTACCCAGACGAAGCCGATCGCGCCCGTGATCACGAAAGACCAGCGCCATGACAAAGTCTGGATCAGCCAAGCCGCAAACGGCGCACCCAGCGCCGGACCGAGACTGCCGCCGGCGCTGATGACGGCGGTGGCGGTGCCACGCTCGGTATAGGGCGACCATGCCCTGACGCTACGATAGATGACCGGCGAGAATGGCGCCTCGCCTATGCCAAGACCCAGCCGGGCCAACAGTATAGACACGACGCCCACTGCGGCACCGGTCGCCATCTGAGCAGCCGACCACACCACGGTGGCCACGCTTGCAACCACGTGCGCGCCCCAGCGGTCGATCAAACGACCGCCCGGCAGCATCATGACGACGTAAGCCCAGAGGAACGAAGAAAACAGGTAGCCCAGCATGACGGGCGAGAGCCCAAGTTCGTGTGCGATCGGCTTGCCCGCAACCGACATGTTCACGCGGTCGACGTAGGCAATACCGGCGAACACGAGCAGCAGGAGGTAAACCCAAAATCTGCGTCTGGTGGTCTTCATTGCGACGTTCCTATGGTTTTTTGTTGTCGATCCGCGACGGACATTCGTCATCGCGGCGGACCAGCGTAGCTCTCCGAAGACCGGGCGCAAACTACGGTCCTCGATCAGCATCGGGGAGTGCCAGCACAAAAGTTCGTGGAGACGCGACGCGACGCTCTCATCGAGCCGCTATCGCCGCGACCCAGTACCCAGACGCGTTCCAAAAGATCGGAGCGACCGCCCGGCTTCCCGCTTCCCGATCGGCTGGCGACCGTTTGCATTGCGTTGTCGGAGCGAGCGGCTAAGCATGGCACCCCACGCATGCCGGAGAGCCATTGTGTCGCCTGCCGCAAGACAAAGTATCTTTCGATCACGCAGGCTGTTTCTGGCCGGCCTGGCTGGCGGCGCACTTGGCGTTCATCGCGCTAAAAGCGCTGACACGTCACGCATCAGTGCCCTGAACATCGTGGTGACCGGCGGACACCCCGGCGATCCCGAATACGGCTGCGGCGGAACGATCGCGCGGTACACGAAGCAGGGCCATCGCGTTGCACTGCTGTATCTCAACCGCGGCGAAGACCCGCAGGAAGGCTCTGCCACGTGTGCTGCGGCAATCGTTGCCAACCGCGCAACGCCGCGTGTCCACGAAGCGATGGCGGCGTCCAGCATCCTCGGCGCAAAACCCGTCTTCGCACCACAATGCAATGGTGCTTCGATTGTGGACAATGCACACTACGAAGCTTTCACTGAACTGCTCGCGACGCTGCAGCCGGATGTCATATTTACGCAATGGCCGATCGACAATCATCCTGATCATCGTGCGACCTTCACACTTGACTCTCGAAGCATGGAGCCGCCTAGGCCGCAAAGCCGTATTCTATTTCTATGAGGTCTCCGATGGCCTGGACACGTTGATGTTCACGCCGACAGACTATGTCGACATCACCGAGACGGAACCGCTCAAGCGCAGCGCCTGCTACGCACATGCGTCGCAGCAGCCGGATTTCTTCTACGCCTTGCAGTCGCGTGTCTCCGAATTTCGCGGCACCGAGTCAGGATGCCAGCACGCTGAAGCGTATGTCCGGCATGTCGGATCGCGTCCTGGTCTTCTGCCCTGATACGGTCCCCGCGGCAGCCGGACTGCCATGCTACGCGACGGGCCGCGCTTCACCCTTCATCTGGGTGCGGTGCATGATCCGCCGGCTCGACGCGTCGAACGGATCGCGCCGGTGCATCGTGCAGCGGTTGTCCCACAGCACCACATCGCCGACACGCCACGTATTGTACCAGGTCAGCGCCTCGCGCGTCGCATAACGCCACACCTCGTCCAGCAGCGCCTCCGACTCCGCAAGCTCCAGCCCCTCGAGATACGCGTTGCGCCGCCGACCCAGATAAAGACACTTCCGCCCAGTCTCGGGATGCGTGCAGACGATCGGGTGATACGTACCGGGCGCCTCGCGCGGATCGTCGGTCGGCGTCACCCCCTGCCGCACATAGCCGCCGCTGTTGTAGGTACCGTCGTGCTTCACCCGCAGACCCGCGACGCGTCGCTTCAAAGCCTCCGGCAACTCCTCATAGGCCTTATACATGCTGGTGAACCCGGTATTGCCGCCTGCCGGTGGAATCTCGATCGCGTACAGCATGCTCGCCTTGGGCGGGTCCTCCAGATAGGACATGTCGGTGTGCCATACCGCCTCGCCGGCGCCGAGACTGCCGATCGCCACGCCGTTCTCGATCACGTTGGACACCACGTAGATCTCGGGATGTCCCTCGACGAAGCGCCGCCCGTTCTCCTGGATCGGTGCCAAGTCCAGTTTGCCGAACCGCCGGCTGAATCCTATGAGGTCATCGTCGTTCAGCGTCTGCCCGCGGAACAGCAGCACCAGATGATCCAGCCAGGCGCGATGGATCGCCCTGAAGTCGACCTCCGAGATGCGGCGCAGATCGACCCCGCCAACCTCCGCGCCCAACGCGGCGCCCGTCGGTGTCACCGTGATCGCCATGCGGCCCTCCGTGCTGTTTTCTTGGTCGCGCTTCTGAATTCGCCAACCGATACCGTTTCGCGCGATGAATTCCTAGATCCGTGAAGCCTTGCGGCTTGAACCGACGGATGTCACAGGGCCTATGAGAACACGCTGGAGGGAAAATCCGATGTCGCAAGACCTGTTCGAGATCATGCGCTCCACGCGTTCGATGCGACGGCTGAAGCCGGATCCGGTGCCGGAAGCAGTGCTGCGCCAGGTGCTGGAGGCGGGAACCTGCGCCGCCAACGGTGGGAACATGCAGAGCTGGCGGTTCCTGGTGATCCGCGATCCCGCGATCAAGGCAGCGGCCGGAGCATGGTACACGAAAGCCTGGCATGAGATTGTCGGACCGCGCTATCGCTCGAGCCCGCCGGCACCTGGCACGACCCCCGAACGCTTCGCAAGGATGCTGGCGGCGGCTGAATACCTGGCGGATCACTTCCACGAGGCGCCGGTCTGGATCGTGCCGTGCGCGCCGGGGCCCAGGAACACCGGATCGTCGGTGTTTCCAGCCGTGCAGAACATCCTCCTCGCCTGTCGCGCCCTTGGCCTCGGGGCCACGCTGACCACACTTCATCTGAACTTCGAGAAGGAAGCCGAGGCGGCGATGGGCTTGCCGGACAACGTGCATTCCTATGCGATCCTGCCGATCGGGTATCCGATGGGGAAATTCGGACCGGTTCGGCGCGCGTCGTTGGAGAGCGTGGCGTATCAGGATCGCTGGGGCGAGGCTTACCGCGGCGGCTGACGACTCGGGGCTCGCCAGCCGAACGAATTTAGTCGAACCACATCAGGGGAACTGACCAATGTCATCCAGCATCAGATCGCTCAAGACGCCATCGTGGGTGAGCGAATTCCGCGCCTTCATCATGCGCGGCAGTGTCGTCGATCTCGCCGTCGGCATCATCATCGGCGCCGCCTTCACCGGCGTGGTGAACAGCCTGGTGAAGGATGTGATCAACCCTCTGATCGGACTCCTCGTCGGCGGCATCGATTTCTCGAATGTGTTCGTGCCGCTGAACGGCCAGCACTACGCGACACTCGCCGATGCCCAGCATGCCGGCGCGGCCACCCTCAACTTCGGCCTGTTCATCAACGCCATCATCAACTTCATCATCATCGGTTTCGCGATCTTCTGGGTGGTGAAGGCGCTCACCCGGCTGCATGTGCGCGAGGATGCCCAGGCGGGACCGAAGGCCGAAGAACTGCTGGCGGAAATCCGCGACATCCTGAAAGCAGAGGCTGCCGCAAAACCCGCGCGGAATTAACCGCTTTTTTCCGCCGCCCCTGTTTTTGGCGGATTAGATTGCCAGCCGATCAGGGGGAGAGGCGTCATGCGCCGGCTTGGACTGCTGCTCGCGGCATTGCTGTGTCTCATCTGCCGCGTGGCGTGGGCGGACAACTTCACCCTGCCCGGCCTCGAGGCCGACAGCGCAGCATACGAACGCACTCTCACATCGCGCTTTCCCGCCGGCGGCACGCCACAGGCGCGCAAACAGGCGGAGCAGGCGGCCGCCGCGGCGATCCGCAAGCAGGACTGGGCCGCTGCCGCAGCAGCATGGGAGACGCGCATCGCGCAGGGCGATGCAACCGCGGCGCAGTGGCTGGCGCTGGCCGAGGCACAGATGCGGCGCACGCCGCCCGATGCCAGCCGCGCCTTGCAGGCCGCCTGGCAGAACTTCACCGCCGCCGACAACGGCGCGCCCGAGGTGCCAGCACTCCTGTTGATGGCCGACGCGTTGCAGGCCCTGAACCGGCCGGCGCAGGCGATCCAGGCATTGGAGGCCGCCGCCGAGCGCGCGCCGGACAACAAGACGATCGTGCAGAAGCTGGACGAAGCCCGCCGCGCCACCGGCATCCTGATCCGCCGCGTCGCCACCGAGCCCGAGGCCGAACCACCGCGTGCCTGCATCGACTTTACCGTCGCGCCCGCCCGCCGCGACGATTTCCACGCCGAGGACTGGGTGCGGCTCGATCCTCCGGTACAAGGCGCGGCCGTAACACGTGAGGGCGACCAGATCTGCGTCTCCGGCCTGCCCTCCGGCGCCACCACGCGGATCGTGCTGCGCGCCGGCATGCCCGGCGAGTCCGGCCTCAGCCTGGTCGAAGGACACCGCGCTGAACATCGCCATGGGCAATCGCCGCCCGCGCATCGACTTCGACACGCGCATGTTCCTGCTGCCGCGTGGCCAGACCCCTGCCATCGGGCTCAGCACGGTCAACCTATCCAGCGTCAAGCTGACCCTCGCGCGCCTGACCGAGCGCAACGTTATCGGCTTCGTGCGAAGCGCCAGGCTGGGCCAGCCCGTCGAATCCTGGGACGCCGAACGGATCGGCGAACAGACCGGACGCATCGTCTGGCAGGGCAGCGCGGATATACCTGACTGGCAGCCGAACCGGAGTGCGCACACCGCGCTGCCGATGCCCGATGCGCTCGCCGGGTCCGGACCCGGCCTCTACGCGCTGAGCGCCACCGCCGGCGATGGCACGCCGAATGCGCCGACCGGCGTGCAGATGATCCTGCGCACCGACTTCGCTCCCACGATCTGGCGCGGCACTGACGGGCTGACCGTGCAGGTTCGCGGCTATTCGGACGTGCACCCTCGCTCCGGCGCGACGCTCCGCCTGCTCGCCGAGAACAACGAGATTCTGGGCGAAACCACCACCGACAGCGACGGTGTCGGCCGCTTCGCCGCACCACTGATGCACGGCGAAGGCCCGGTCGCGCCGCGCGCGATCGAGGTGCTGGGCGGCGACGACTACACACTGCTCGACCTCAGCGGCGCAGCGTTCGACCTGTCCGATCGCGGAGTGACCGGGCTGCCGCACCCGGGACCGCTCGATGCCTATGTCTGGTTGGATCGCGGCATCTATCGGCCTGGCGAAACAGCGCAGGTGATGGCGCTGCTGCGCGACAACGCCGGCCGACCTGCCGACATACCAGTGCATGTGATCGTGAAGCGACCGAACGGTCAGGTGTTCCTGGATGCGACCCCGGCACGGGCAGCGGAAGACGCGGTGCATCTGCCCGTGAAGCTGTCGAATGGCGCGCCGGTCGGCACCTGGACCATCGAGGTGAAGGCCGAGACGGACCGCCCGCCGATCGGCCGCGCGGAGTTCCGTGTCGATGCCTTCGTGCCCGACCGTATGGCGGTCGAACTCGGCAATGCGTCACGGCGCGATCATTCCCGGCAAGCCCTATGCGCTGCCCGTCACTGCGCGGTTCCTGTATGGCGCGCCCGCTGCCGGCCTGACCGGCCAGGCGCAGATGCGACTCGTGATCGATCCGACACCCTTCCCGGCGCTCGCCGGCTATCGCATCGGCCTGATCGACGAGACCTATGCGCCCGATTCCAAGGACCTGCCGGTGCCGGACACCGACGCGCAGGGCCATTCGTCCGTGTCCATCGACATCCCGCGCGCCCCGGACACGACGCATGCGCTGAAGGCCTCGCTCACCGTGGGGGTCAACGACCCGTCCGGCCACGCCTCGCTCGCCACCACCGAAATCCCGCTGCGTCCGCCCGGCAAGCTTGCTGGGCATCAAGCCCGGCATTCGCCGACAGCGCCATCGACGCCGGCACCGAGGCAGCATTCGACATCGTGGCAGTCGGCCCCGACGGTGCACGCGCCGCGGCGAAGGCGAAGCTGCGCCTGGTGCGCGAGCGGCCCGACTGGCGGCTGGTGATGCACGGCAGCCTGGCGCGCTACGAGACCGTGTGGCGAGACGAACCACTGGAGACCCAGGCGATCGACATCCCGGCCGATGCGCCGTTCCACTTCGCCCACAAGCTCGACTTCGGCCGCTATCGTGTTGAGGTTTTGGAGGATGGCGGCATGGCCGCCAGCTCCATGCGTTTCCGCGCCGGCTGGGTCTCGTCCGACAACCCGGACGTGCCGGACCAGGTCGACGTCTCCGCCGATCGCAAATCCTATGCGCCGGGCAGCACGGCCCGCATCCACATTGCCCCGCCATTCGCCGGCCAAGCCACACTGCTGGTGCTGTCCGACCGCGTGCATTCCGTGCGCAACCTGTCGGTGCCAGCGGGCGGGACCGATGTCGACGTGCCGGTCTATGCCGACTGGGGTCCCGGCGCCTATGTCACAGTGCACGTGTTCCGCCCGGCCGCGGATGCGAAGTCGCGTCCCGGTCGCGCCATCGGCCTAGCCTGGGTCGGCATCGATCCAAGCGCGCGCAAGCTGCCGGTGGCTTTCGACGTGGCGGACAAGTACCCGCCTCGCGCCCGCGCCGCGATCAGGTTGCACACTTCGCCCGGTGCCTGGGTCAGCCTCGCCGCGGTGGACGAAGGCATCCTACGGCTCACCAACTTCACCTCACCCGACCCGTCCGATCATTTCCTCGGCCGCCGCCGGCTCGGGCTCGACATCCGCGACGACTGGGGCCGGCTGATCGCACCGCCCGACGGCGCGGCGACCGTGCTGCGCCAGGGCGGCGACGAAGGCAGCTTCGTGCTGCCCGATATTCCACAGAAGACGGTGACCTTGTTCGTCCCTCCGGTTCAGGCCGGCGCCGACGGACAAGTGGAGTTCCCGCTCGACATGCCCGACTTCAACGGCCAGGTGCGGCTGATGGCCGTTGCCTGGAGCGGCACAAGTCTCGGCGCCGCGGCGTCCGATATCTTTGTCCGCGACCCGCTGGTGGCGGAACCATTATTGCCGCGCTTCCTGGCTCCCGGCGATCAGGCGCGCCTGACTCTGCTGCTGCACAACCTTGACCTTCCGGTCGGCGAACAGGCGGCGACGATATCGGTCGACGGTCCGCTCGCCATTTCCGGGGAGAAGCGGCTCGCGGCAGCGCTGGCACCTGGCGCGCAGGCGCTGCCGTTCACCACGCTGACCGCGACCGGCGCAGGGCGCGGCATCATCCGCCTGGACGTGACCGGCACCGGCGGCTTCCACATCCAGCGCGAGACCGCCATTACCGTGCGGCCCGCGCGCGGCGCCACCACCATGGTAGCCGCCGGCGAACTGGCGCCGGGAGCAGACTTCCAACTTGCCCCGCCGCTCGACCAGTTCGTGCCAGGCACGTGGAAGGCGGCGGCGACGTTCGGCGGCGCAGTGCGTTACGACGTCGCCGGCGCTGGTCCAGGCGCTCGACCGCTACCCGCTGTGGTGCCTGGAGCAGGCGACCAGCCGCGGCTTCCCGCTCGCCCTGCTGCCGGACGGCACGTTGGCCGGTCCCGACCGGGCGGCTCGCCTGCAGCAGGCCGTGGGCTTCGTGCTCGATCGCCAGCGCTTCGACGGCGGCTTCGGCCTGTGGTCGGCGTCGCAGGAAGCCGAGCCGTGGCTCTCGATCTATGCCACCGAGTTCCTGCTGCGGGCGCGCGACGCCGGAGCGGCGATTCCGGACCAGGCGGTGATAGACGCGATGAAATTCATTGCCGGCGCCGCCGACGAACCCGGCGACAAGCCGGAAGACCTCGCCTCGCAGGCATACCGGCTCTATGTGCTGGCGCTGGCCGGCAAGGGACGCCCGGGCGCCGCTCGCGTAATGGCGGAGCAGATCGGCAACCTGCCGACGCCGATCGCCAAGGCGCAGCTTGGCGCGGCACTCGAGCTGGCGCACGACCAGCCACGCGCCGAGGCGGCGTTCGCTGCGGCTCTGGCGGCGCCCGCGCGGCACTGGTGGGCGTACGACTACGGCACCGCGCTGCGAGATCAGGCGGCGATCGCGTTGCTTTTGAAGGAAAGCGGTTTGCCTGGCGACAAGCTGGAGAAGCTCCTCGCGGTCATGCCAGGGGCGGACCTGTCAGCCGAGACGCTTGTCGACGCAGGAGCAATCATGGGCAGCGGCAGCCGGGGCGGTGCTGAGCCGGCGCGGCGCGCCCGCCCATATCGCGCTGGATGGCAGCGATCTGCCGCCGGCTCCGGTGGTGTCGGTCGCGCTCGGAGGGCCGGCTGTTGCACGCAATCTTGCGGACAAGCCGGTGTGGCGGGCGGTGTCGGTGACCGGCATTCCGGCGACGCCTCTGCCTGCGGCACGCTCGCAGATGCGCATCATCCGCCAGTTCGAGACGCTGGACGGGCAGCCGCTCGACCTCGATCACCTGAAGCAGAACACGGTGTTCGTGTTGGTGCTCGAGGGCAAGGCGGAGGACGGCCAGGCGCATCGCGCCATGGTGCAGCATGGGCTGCCGGCCGGCTGGGAGATCGCCGGAAGGCTGGGCGGCGGTGATGTTCCGGGAATGGCGTGGCTGGGCAAGCTGTCGGAGCCCGAGGCACAGCCGGGCGCCGATGATCGCTACGCCGCGGTGGTAGCGCTGACCGCGGAGAAGCCGGATTTCCGGCTGGCAGTGCGGGTGCGCGCGGTGACGCCCGGAACGTTCGAGCTGCCAGGCGCAGAAGTGGCCGACATGTACCGCCCCGCGGTGTTCGCGCGGCAGGCGGCCGCCCGGATCACCATCGTGGCCGCCGAGTGAGCACGCGCGGCGCGCCTACTACCCCTCCCCTTGCGGGAGGGGGTTGGGGGGAGGGGGCGACACCGGGACCGCAGAGCCCCCTCCCCCCAACCCCCTCCCGCAAGGGGAGGGGGAGTATCCCGTCCTTGCCCTCTTGCGCCCTTCTGCCCTCCCTCTGCCTCGCACTCGCCGCCCTCGGCGCCCTGCTCGACTACGCCTTCCCTCCCGACCTCTCGCGCCTCTCCTCCATCGGCAGCGAAGTCCTCGACCGCCATGACCGCCCACTGGCACTGCTTCCCGGCGCCGGTGGCGTCTGGCGCTTTCGCTCGGACACAGCGCCGCCGCTGCTCGCCGACCTGCTGATCGCGGTCGAGGATCGCCGCTTCTGGCACCATCCCGGCGTCGATCCGATCGCCCTGGCCCGCGCCGCCGCGCAGCTGCTCCGCTCGGGCCACGTCGTGTCGGGCGGCTCCACCCTTGCGATGCAGTCCGCTCGCCTGCTGGAGCCGCGCCCGCGCACCTTCCGCTCCAAGCTGATCGAAATCGCCCGCGCCCTACAGCTCGAGGCGCATTACGGACGGCGCGGCGTGCTCGATATCTGGCTTACCCTCGCCCCATTCGGCGGCAA
Source organism: uncultured Alphaproteobacteria bacterium (assembly GCA_963776505.1). Lineage (GTDB taxonomy): Bacteria > Pseudomonadota > Alphaproteobacteria > Acetobacterales > Acetobacteraceae > JAMXLO01. Next base: position 65,725 of record CAVZNH010000051.1, on the reverse strand, counting down.
CCTGGAGGGCATCCGCGCCGGCTCGCTCGCCTGGTTCGGCGTGCCGCCCGAGGCTCTGGAACCGGCACAGGCTGCCCTCCTCGTGGCAATCCCACGCCGACCCGAACACCTGCGCCCCGACCGCCACGCCGCGGCCGCAACCCGGATCCGCGACCGTGTCCTCGCGGTCGGCTCCCATGCCGGCCTGATCGACGCCGCACCCACGCCTGTGCCGACCGCTCGTATCCCGCTGCCACGCCACGCGCCGCAGCTGGCGGCATCCCTGCCCCACCTGCCGCGGGTGCACACCACACTGGACCTGCCGCTGCAGACCGCACTTGAACGCCTCGGGCGGGAGCGCCTGGAAACCCTGCCCCAACAAGCCTCGCTCGCCATACTGGTCGCCGATGCACCCTCGCGTGAGATCCAGGCGCTCTACGCGGGTGCCTGGCGCGACGAATCCCGTGCGGGTGCCATTGACCTGACCCGGGCCGTGCGCTCCCCTGGATCGGCACTGAAACCGTTCATCTACGCGATGGCCTTCGCCGATGGCATTGCCGCGCCAGATACGGTGGTGCCCGACCTGCCGCGCCGCTTCGGCGGATACGCCCCGGAGAACTTCGACCGAGGTTTCGCCGGCAGCATCACGGCGGCGGACGCACTGCGCCGCTCGCTAAATCTGCCGGCCGTCGCGCTGCTCGACCGCGTGGGCCCGCTGCGCTTCGCTGCCACGGTGCGCGCGGCCGGTGTCACCCTCCGTCTTCCCCGCGGCGCCGATCCGTCACTGCCGTTGGCCCTGGGCGGCGACGGCGTCACGCTGCGTGATGTGGCTGCGCTGTATGCCGCACTCGCAACCGACGGCACCGGCGGCCCGCTGCGGCTGCTCGCCGGACCACCGCTCCCACGTCCCGACTTCCTTCCCGCGGGCGCCGTACGCGAGGTGGCCGATGTACTCACCCGCCCCCTGCCGGAGTTCGGTGCGCGTGGCATCGCCTGGAAGACCGGCACGAGCTGGGGCGGGCGCGACGCGTGGGCGTTTGGCTTCGATGCGAGCCACGTCGTCGCGGTGTGGATCGGACGGCCGGACGGCACGCCGCTGCCAGGCGCGACCGGCACCTCACTCGCCCTGCCGCTGATGTCCCGCGTGTTCGACCTGTTGCCGAAAGCCCCGCGCAGTGCGAAGCAGGTCCCGGAGCAGTATGTCCATCCATCTTTCCCGGTTACCGATGCGCTGCACCTGCTGTTCCCACCGTCCGGGTCCGTGCTCTCCGCGGATGGGCCGGTGACCATACGCGTGATGGGTGGCCGCCGACCCCTGACCTTCCTGGTCGATGGTGCACCGCTGCCGGCCGATCGTATCCGGCGCGACGCGGCTTGGCTGCCTTCGGGCCCCGGCTTCTACCGCCTCACCGTGCTCGACGCCGACGGAACCTCCGTCCGTGCCACTGTCCAGGTCCGTCCAACGCCGTGATCCGAGCGGCGCCGATCCTGCTCGCGCTGCTCGGGCTCGCTGCCTGTGGCATCGGTGAACCGAATAGACGACAGGCTCACAACGCCTGCGCGCTGATCCGTCTCGCCGAGGTGCCAATCGAGGCGCGCGAACACATGCTGTTCACGCAGGCAACGATCGGTGGTGCCCCTTTAACCTTGTTGGTCGATACCGGTGCCGAACGCACCTTGCTGACCGAGGCGGCGGTCGACAGGCTGCACCTGCCACGCGACTTTCAGCATGCGACGCGAACCTTCGGCATCGGCAGCCCCACGGCAACCTGGGACGCCAGGCTGCCCGATGGCATCGTACTCGGCGACACGCATTTCCCGGTGGACAGCGTAACGGTCGGCCACTTCGGCATCGAACACGTGGCCGGCGGCTCGGCCGATGGGCTGCTCGGCGCTGACATCCTGCTGGCATTCGACCTCGACCTCGACCTGCCGGAGCACCGCATTACCTTTTACCGTGCGCGCCCCGAATGTCCCGACCCAGCGCCGCCCTGGAAAGAGCCCTACCTGGACATTGCCAACGTCACCGCACGGCGCGACCGCCTGCTGGTGCCATTCGAACTCGACGGTTCGCATGGTATGGCTGTGCTGGATACCGGCGCCCAGGTCAGTTCCATCAGCCAGCGCATGGCTGAGCGAATGGGGTTGGCCGACGACCACATGGCGGACGACCGCACGGTGATGGCGCATGGCGCGGCGCCCGATCAGGTGGCGGTGCGCATCCACCGCTTTCGCGTATTCCGCGTCGGTCCCACGGAGATGCAGGAGCCGGTGCTGCCGGTGGTGCCGATGTCGAGTGGGATGGGCGATGCCCTGCTTGGTGCCGACTTCCTGCAAGGCAGGCGAGTGTGGCTGTCGTTCTCGACGCATCGAGTTTTCGTGACGCCGCTCGAGCGCGGCCCCTGGATCGCGGTGACGCGAACACGGAACTGATTGAAAGTCTGCTGTAAGCTGTTCGTGCCGATAATATCGATATGACACCGAAAACGCTCGCGGCCGACCACACTCCGTTGCGACACCTCAGCGGTACACCGGAAGCGCTGCGTCTGGACCCGTCCGTCAGTCCCCTTGTGCTGTGCGATCGACTGCTCACCCTCGCCAAGGACGTTGATCGCGCGGGACTGCGCGACGTCGCGGAGTGCCTGGTTGATCTGGCAGGCGAGGTGCTGCGGCCCGCACAGGCTGCTCGCAAACAACACAACGCGTGATGCGGCCGCGTCAGCGGAGCTCCAAAACCCAGTCCTCACCGACCATCGGCGGCCCGAAATCGCTATGCGGCTTGCTGGCCACGAGATGAAACCCAGCCTGCTGATAGATCGCGCGAGCCGCCACCAACACCTCGTTGGTCCATAACGCGAGGCGTTGGTAACCCGTCTCGCGAGCGAAGCCGATGCATTCGGCCACGAGGCGCCGGCCGATGCCGAGACCTCGCGCCGCCGGTTCCACCAGCAACAGACGCAGCTTGGCTTCCTCATCGGATTGTCGCACGAGGAACACGGAGCCGACATTCACCCCGTCATGCTCGGCGATCCAGCAGCGCTCGCGTGTCGGATCGTGCAGCGTGAGGAACTCGCCCGCGACCCGCGCCACCAGCGCCTCGAACCGCGCATCGAAGCCGTACTCCTGGGCGTACAACGCGCCATGCCTTCCCACGACCCAGCCGATATCACCGGGCCGATGCTGGCGCAGCAGCCACGGCCCCGATCGGGGCGCGCCTAGCAACGACTCGATGCGGCCCATCGCGGCGACCACCGTGGCCTGTGCCGGCTCCGCCAAGGGCGCCAGCAGTGCGCCGATCTCCTCGCGGGAGCGCGCGTCGAGCGGCGCGAAGGCCTCGTGCCCCGCCCCGGTCAGCGACAGCAGGCTCTGGCGCCGGTCGATCGGCGATGGCGCGCGCGCAAGAAGCCCATCACGCTCGAAGCGCTGCAGGATACGGCTGAGATAACCGGGATCGAGCTCCAGTTCGCGGCCAAGTTCAGTCGCCGTAACGTCGGAGCGCTGGGCGAGCTCATACAGCACACGCGCCTCGGCCAGCGAGAAGCTGCTGTCCAACAGCCCGTCATTCAGGGCGCCGATCACTCTCGTGTAGAAGCGGCTAAACCGCCGAACTGCCGCGATGCGGTTGTCCAAACCTGCGGATTGTCCCATGACAAAGACATACGATTACTTGACTATGTCAATCAATAGCATTCGATGACGAATGGGCGCTTGTCAATGCGATGTGATGCTTGTCAAGACCCACCAGCCCCATTCGCGCCGCATTCCCAGCCAATCTCCTGAACAGCCGAAATGAAGTTCAGAGATCGGCGGAGGATCAAAAATGTTGGTTCGACGAATGTACTTTGCTGGTTCGATGCTGTTGTTGCCCCTGGGCGCCGCATCGGCTGTGGCGCAGACAGTTGTGGTAGCTCCCACACCGGTTCCGGTGCAGTCCCAGGTCTATGTCGCGCCGGCCGCGCCACCACCGCCGCGGGTGGAAACGGTCCCGCCACCGCCATCTGATACGGCTCGCTTGATGTATTGGCGGCCCGGCCATTGGATGTGGGACGGCGCGAGCTGGTCCTGGGCGCAAGGCCAGTACGTCCAACGGCCGGAGCCCCAGGCGGTGTGGGAACCTGGCCACTGGGCGCAGCAGCCATCCGGCGGCTACGTCTGGGTAGACGGACACTGGCAGGGCTGACGAAAGGGGATTGATGATGCCGCGCATCCATCACGCGTGCCTCGTCGCGCCTGCGCTGCTCGCGCTTGCCGGCTGCGTGCAGGACGAGACGCCGCCACGCGCCACCCAGGTCATCGTTCAACCGTCGCCGCAGGCGCCGCCACAGACGGCGGTGCTGGAGCCCGGTCCACCACCTCCGCCCCGCAGCGAGCTGGTGCCACCGCCGCCCGCGGGGGCGGGACCGGTCGTATGGCAGCCAGGCCATTGGATTCTCAGCAGCAACAACTGGGCCTGGCAGCCCGGCCAATACGTGCCGCCGCCACCCGGGTCGACGACATGGGTCCCGGGCCGCTGGGCGCAGCAACCCACCGGCGGATGGACATGGCTGGAGGGGCACTGGGCCTGAGTGCGCCGCTGGGTGAGTTGACGGACCAGGGAGTTTCGCGACCATACTCGCCGGTATCGCAGCGAGGATTGGGCACGCATCATGAAGCTCCTCTGGTTCCATCTCATGCCGTACACCGAACTGCCGGAGGACTTTCGGCAGAATCACCCATCGGTGTGGGTCGACATCCACTCGTCGCTGTTCGACCCGAAGCGGGCTCACCTGATGTACAACGACTTCATGGACGAAATGGAGTTCGCAGCGGATTGCGGCTTCGACGCCGTGTGCTGCAACGAGCACCATTCCAACGGCTATGGCCTGATGCCCTCGCCCAACCTGATCGCCTCGGCGATCTCGCGCCGCACCAAGGACACCGCGATCTGCGTGATGGGCAATTCGCTCGCGCTGTACAATCCGCCGACGCGCGTGGCGGAAGAGTTCGCGATGATCGACTGCATATCCGGCGGGCGACTGATCGCCGGCTTCCCCGTCGGCACGCCGATGGACACCTGCTATTGCTATGGCCAGAACCCGAGCCTGCTGCGCGAACGCTACCTTGAGGCGCATGACCTCGTGATGCGCGCCTGGCAGGATGCTGACACGTTCGCGTTCAACGGCAGGTTCAATCAGCAGCGCTACGTCAACATTTGGCCGCGGCCGGTGCAGCGTCCGCATCCACCGGTGTGGATACCGGGCGGCGGCTCGATCGAGACGTGGCAGTGGTGCGCGCGGATGGACTACGTGTATGCGTACCTGTCGTATTTCGGCTACAAGGACGGCAAGGCAACGATGGACGGCTTCTGGGCCGAGATGTCGCGCCTGGGCAAGGACCGCAATCCGTATCGCGCCGGCTTCCTGCAATTCGTCGGCGTGGCAGAGTCCCGCGAGAAGGCAATGGAGTTGTATCGCGAACCTGCCGAGTACTTCTACGGCCGCTGCCTGTTCACCGATCCTAAGTGGGCAACACCGCCGGGCTACGTCACTGAAGGCACACAACGCGCCGGGCTGCAGAGCCAGGTAGGACGCGCCGCCTCTCTCGCCGCGCGTGCGCAGGCGCGTGATGCCACGCAGATGGAGGACATCGTCGAGCGCGGTTACGTCATCATCGGCTCGCCGGATGAGGTTGTGGAACAGCTCACCGAAGTCGCAACTTCGCTGAATGTCGGGCACCTCATGTTGCTGCTGCAGTACGGCAACATGAACAAGGAGCTGACGAAGTACAACACGAAACTGTTCTCCGAGGCGGTGATGCCGAAGTTGAAGCCGCTGTTCGAGGAATGGGAAGACCGCTGGTGGCCGCAGCCGATGGATGCCGCGCAGCGTGCTGAGGTGCCGGCGTTCGTCCCCGGTCTGGCGGCGGAATAGCAAGCGACCCCTTGTCATTGCGAGACGCGAGGCGAGGAGAGCAATCCCCGTCAAGTATTGCGCGCACTGCTCGATGGAGATTGCTTCGTCGCTCCCGCTCCTCGCAATGACAAGTCCCGTCATGGCCTGAATTCGCATACCCCCTCCGGCTTGCACCGCGCTCCCCTGACGTCGCATGATCGCCCCGGGAGTGAAGCGCGATGGGATGGCGGGCGGTCGTGTGCCAACTGGTCGTCGCGGGGGCTGCCCCGATGGCGCATGCGCAGTTGCCGTTCGACGTGCCGAAGCCCGCGGCACCGACCGCTGCATCGCTGTTCGCCAGCCAGTGCGGCACCTGCCACACCGTCGAACACGACGCCACACCACGGCAGGGACCGAACCTCGCCGGCGTGTTCAACCGCAAGGCCGGCACCTTGTCAGGCTTCCATTACTCCCCTGGCTTTGCCAACGCCGGCTTCGTCTGGGACGAGACACACCTCGATGCCTGGCTCGCCAATCCGCAGAAGCTGATTCCTGGCGCGGTAATGCTGTATCGTCAGACTGATCCTGCGATTCGCGCCAGCATCATCGCATGGCTGAAGGAGCAGCACTGATGGCCAAGCCCATTCACAGCATGATCCGCGTACTCGATGAAGCACGCTCGGTCGATTTCTATCGGCGCGCCTTCGGCATGCGGGTGGCCGACCGCTTCGACTTCGACGGCTTCACGCTGGTCTATCTGCTCAGTGAAGCAAGCAGCTTCGAACTGGAGCTGACCATCAATCACGGCCGAACCGAGCCGTACGCGCAGGGCGATGCCTATGGCCACATCGCATTCGTGGTGGAGGATCTGCCTACCGAACACGCGCGCTTCATCGCAGAGGGGCTGACACCCAATCCGATCCGCGAGTTCCACCGCGACGGTGCGCTGATGGCTAAGTTCTTCTTCGTGCAGGACCCCGACGGCTATCGCATCGAGGTGTTGCAACGTCATGGCCGCTATCGCTGAACGGCGACAATCCGAACAACCTGGGAGAGACGCACATGAGGGAAGTGGACAGGCGCACCAAGGTCAGCCGCCGCGTGTTCCTGCGCGGCAGCGCGACCGCAGTTCCCGCGGCCGCCGTCGCCGCTGCGGGAATCGAGCATCAGCCCCGAAGCGGCGTGGGCACAGGACGCCAAGACGCTGAAGCCGCAAACGATGGCGACTCTGGCGCGGATGGCACGCGACATCTACCCGCACGACAGGCTCGCCGATGTGTATTACGTGAAGGCCGTTGCCGGCTACGACGCGAAGGCCGGCCACGACGCGGCCTTCCACAAGATGGTCGAGACCGGTGTGGCACAGCTCGATGCCGCCGCGCAGCAGCGTCACAAGAGCACCTACCTGATGGTGGAATGGGAGACCGACCGCGTCGTTCTGCTGCAGGGCATCGAACAGGGCGCACTGTTCAAAAAGCTGCACGGCGACCTGCTGGTGACGCTGTACAACAACAAGGAGGTGTGGCCGAAGTTCGGCTATGAGGGCGCCTCCGCCGACAAGGGCGGCTACATCAACCGCGGCTTCAACGACATCGACTGGCTGCCGCAGGTATAGGGGAGGCGACAATGGCGACATTCGATCTGAACGACGACAGCGTCGTCTGCATCATCGGTTCCGGCGCCGGCGGCGGCACGCTCGGCAACGAGCTGGCACAAAAGGGCATCAAGGTGGTGATCCTGGAGGCCGGTGCCCGCCACGAGATCCCGGACTTCGTCAACGATGAGTGGGCGAGCTTCGCGCAACTCGCCTGGAAGGACATGCGCACCACGTCGGGAACCTGGCGTGTGGCACACGACTTTCCCAATCTGCCGGCATGGATCGTCAAGTCGGTGGGCGGCTCCACTGTGCACTGGGCCGGTGCCTCGCTGCGCTTCCAGGATTACGAGTTCAAGGCGCGCAGCACGTACGGCAACATCGCCGGCGCGAGCCTCGCCGACTGGCCGATCACACTCGCCGAAATGGCGCCGTGGTACACAAAGGCCGAGGACAAGATGGGCACCACCGGGACCAACGACATCCCGCGGCTGCCCGGCAATAACAACTACAAGGTGCTGGAGGCCGGCGCGCGAAAACTTGGCTACAAGGAAGTGCACACCGGCAACATGTCCATCAACAGCCAGCCGCGCGATGGTCGCGGCGCGTGTCAGCAGATCGGCTTCTGCTTCCAGGGCTGCAAGTCCGGCGGCAAGTGGTCCACGCTTGTACACCGAAATTCCCAAGGGCGAGGCGACCGGCAATCTCGAAGTGCGTCCTAACGCGATGGCGATGCGGATCGAACACGACGCACAGGGCAAGGTCACCGGCGTCGTCTATGTCGATAGCGACGGCAAGCATCAGCGGCAGAAGGCGCGCGTCGTGGCCGTGGCAGGGAATTCGTTGGAAAGCCCGCGCCTGCTGTTGAACAGCGAGTTCGGCCAAATTCCCGCAAGGTCTCGCGAACAGCTCCGGGCAGGTGGGGCGCAACTACATGCGCCATACCACCGGCAGCGTTTACGCGGCGTTCGACAATCCGGTGCACATGTACCGCGGCACCACGATGGCCGGCATCGTGCGAGATGAGGCGCGCAACGATCCAAAGCGCGGTTTTGTCGGTGGCTATGAGCTGGAGACCCTGTCGCTCGGCCTGCCGTTCATGGCGGCGTTCCTCAATCCAGGCGCGTGGGGCCGCAGCTTCACCAGTGCCATCGACGACTATTCCAACATGGCAGGGCTGTGGATCGTCGGCGAGGACATGCCGCGCGAGCAGAACCGCGTCACGCTCGATCCGAAGGTGAAGGACGCCAACGGCATGCCGGTCGCGAGCGTGCATTTCGACGACCATGAGAACGACGAGAAGATGCGCAACCACGCCTATCGGCAGGGCGCCGCCATCTACGAGGCAGTTGGCGCGGTGCGCACCTTCCCGACACCGCCCTATCCGAGCACCCACAATCTCGGCACCAACCGCATGAGCGCCAATGCGCGCGACGGCGTGGTGAACAAGTGGGGCCAGACGCATGACATCAAGAACCTGTTCGTGTCCGACGGCAGCCAGTTCACCACCGGTGCCGCGTGCAACCCGACCCTGACCATCGTGGCATTGGCGATCCGCCAGGCCGACGCGATGGCCGGCATGATGAGCCGAAAGGAGATCTGACTCCCGGAGCAGTTGACCGACCGGCTTCTCCCTCTCTATTGGACCAGCCGCTCGCACCGCGGCGCATCAATCCCGGGAAGGACGGTGGATGACATTGCGCCGGCTTGTCGCGCTGCTCGCGGCGGTTGCGTGGTTCGGTGCCGCGCAGGCGCAGGCGCCGAGTGGCCCGCCTGCGGTCGGCGTGGTGCGCGCGACGCCCCAGGCGGTCACCGAAACGTCGGAGTTCATCGGCCGCATCCAGGCAACGGACCGCGTTTCGCTCACCGCCCGCGTCACCGCATTCCTCGAGCAGCGGCTGTTCATCGAGGGCACCGAGGTGAAGGCCGGCGACCTGCTCTATCACTCTCGAGCGCGCGCCGTTCGAGGCCGCGTTGGCGCAGCAAGGGGCTGCCGTCGCTGATGCCAGCGCACGCCTCGCCAATGCCAACATTCAACTGACCCGTGCGCAGTCGCTGCTGAACACACCTGCCGGCCAGCGCTCCTCGGTGGATGACGCGACCGCCGCTCAGCGCTCGCAGGCGGCACAGGTGGCATCGGCACAGGCGCAGTTGCGCATCGCGCAGATCAACCTCGACTATACCGAGATCCACGCCCCGATCGGCGGCAAGATCAGCCGCACCAATATCAGCGTGGGCAACGTCGTATCGCCGGGTTCCGGTCCGTTGGCGACGATCGTCAGCCAGGATCCGATGTATGTCCTGTTTCCGATCGCCGTGCGCGCGGAGATCGATCTGGAAAAGCGTTACGCCAACCAGGGCGGCATGGGCGCCGTGGTGATCAGGCTGCGTCTGCCGGATGGCACGATCTACGGCCAGTCCGGCAAGATCGACTACATTGAGCCGAGCGTGCAGGCCACCACCGACACGATCCTGGTGCGTGGCAAGATCGCCAATCCACCACTCAAACCGATCGAGACAGCCAAGCCGGTGGACCGGCCACTGATCGACGGCGAATTCGTCTCGGTGCTGGTCGAAGGCGCCCAGCCGGTGGAGGCGCTCGGCGATCCCGCGAGCCGCGGTACTGTCCGATCAGCAGGGCGATTACGTCTATGTCGTCGACAGCCAGAACCACATCGAGCAGCGCCGCATCCAGCTCGGCCAATCGACGCCATCCACCGCGGTCATCATGGCTGGCCTCAAGGAAGGCGAGACGGTCGTGCTCGAGGGTATCCAGCGCGTGCGGCCAGGCATCCAGGTAAACGCCCGGTCCCGCCGCGCCGACGCCGACCGCACCGAAACCGGCGGGTCAGTAGCGGCATGATCTCTGCCGTCTTCGTCGATCGCCCGCGGCTGGCGATCGTCATCGCCATCGTGATGACGCTTGCCGGCGTGCTTTCGCTGCTGCGCATCCCGGTCGCGCAGTTCCCCGACATCGTGCCGCCGCAGGTGACGATCTCCACCAGCTATGCCGGTGCATCGGCCGCCGTGGTGGAGGCGACCGTCGCGCAGCCGTTGGAAGCGCAGATCGTCGGCGTCGACAAGATGATCTACATGAAGTCCAGCAGCGGCAACGACGGCAGCTACTCGCTGACTGTCAGCTTCGAGCTGGGCACCAATCCCGACATCGACACGGTCAACGTCAACAACCGGGTCCAGCAGGCGCTGTCCAAACTGCCGCCCGAGGTGCAGCGCTACGGCCTCACCGTCCGCAAGCGCTCGGCCGCGATCCTGGAGTTCCTGCAGTTCTACAGCGAGGGCGGCAAGCAAGACCCGCTGTTCATCAGCAACTATGTCACCATCAATGTGCTGGACCGGCTCGCGCGCACGCCCGGCGTCGGCGATGCACTGCTGTTCGGCCGGCTGGACTATTCGATGCGCGTCTGGTTCGACATGAACCGGCTGATCAGCCTGAACCTCGCGCCGTTGGATATCATCGCGGCGATCCAGCAGCAGAACGTGCAGGCGCCGGTGGGCCGCATCGGTGCGCGCCCGACCAGCGATGCGACGCAGTTCCAGCTCAATGTGCAGACGCAAGGGCGCCTCGTCACGGCGGAGCAGTTCGGCAACATCGTGATCCGCGCCAATCCGGACGGCTCCGTGCTGCGACTGTCGGACGTCGCACGCGTCGAGCTTGGTGCCGCGAGCATGGACACCGAAAGCCGATTGAACGGTGATCCTGCGGTCTCCATCGGCCTCTATCTGGCGCCGGGTGCCAATGCGGTGCAGACATCGGCGCGGGTGCAGGCAGCACTTGACGAACTGGGCAAGCGCTTCCCGGAAAGCCTGAAGGCTCGGGTGTTCTACGACAGTTCGTCGTTCGTCGCCGCCACGATCGTTGAAGTGGAGAAGACCCTCGCCATCGCCTTCGCGCTGGTGGTGCTCGTGGTATTCCTGTTCCTCGGCAACATCCGCGCGACGATCATCCCCATGGTCGCCATTCCGGTGAGCCTGATCGGCACCTTCGCCATCCTGCTCGCCGCCGGCTTCTCCGCCAACACCGTATCGTTGCTTGCCCTGGTGCTTGGCATCGGCGTCGTGGTGGATGACGCGATCGTCGTGGTCGAGAACGTCGAACGCGTGATGGCGGAAAACCCGGACATGCCGCCACGCGATGCAACCAAGATGGCGATGCGGCAGATCACCGGTCCGGTGATCGCGATCTCGCTGGTGCTGCTGTCGGTGTTCGTGCCGGTGGGCTTCATCCCGGGCGTGTCAGGCTCGCTGTTCCGCCAGTTCGCCGTCACGATCAGTGTGGCGATGCTGATCTCGGCGATCAACGCGCTGACCCTGTCGCCGGCGCTGTGCGGCGTGTTCCTGCGCCACCATGGCAGACCGCGCGGCCCGCTGAATTTGGTACTCGGCGGCATCGATGCGGTGCGCAACGGCTATGCAGCGGTGGTGAACCGTCTGCTGCGCGTCGCCATTCTGTCTGTGGCGGTGCTGATCGCCGCAGCCGTCGGCATCTGGCTGCTCGCCGCGCGCACCCCGACGGGCTTTCTGCCCGAGGAAGATCAAGGCGCCTTCTTTGTCGCCGTGCAATTGCCAGACGGCGCCTCGGTCTCGCGCAGCCGCGCGGTGACGCAGCAGATCGAGGGTCTGCTCCAGCCGATGCCGCAGGTAGCGGGCGTGCTGTCGATCGTCGGCTTCTCGCTGCTCGACGGCGGCAACGAGCCAAACGCGGCATTCGTGGTCGTCCGGCTGAAGCCGTTCGCCGATCGCACCGCCGCTGCCGACAGTGCGCAGGCGGTGATCGGACGCGTGTTCGGCGCAGTGCAGCAGGTGCGTTCAGCCAATGCGTTTCCGTTCAACCTGCCGCCGATCATCGGCCTGTCGACCAGCGGCGGCTTTGAATATCAATTGGAGAACCTGGAGGGCCGCGATCCCGCCGAGATGGCGAGTGTGATGCAAGGCCTGTTGGCTGCCGCCAACCAGGATCCACGCATGACCCGCGTGTTCTCCACCTTCACCGCCAGCAATCCGTCGATCTGGCTCGACATCGACCGCGAAAAGGCGCAGGCGCTGGGGCTCAACATCGCCGACGTTTTCAACTCGCTGCAAACGGCTCTCGGCGGCTTCTACGTCAACGACTTCAACCTGTATGGCCGCACCTGGCAGGTGAACCTCCAGGCCAACGCGCCCGACCGCAGCGACGTCTCAGCGATCTACCAGATCTACGTGCGCAATCGCCTGGGCGAGATGGTCCCACTACGATCGATCGCCAATCTGCGTATCGTCCTCGGCCCGCAGGTGATCAGCCGATTCAACAACTATCGTGCGGTGACGATCAACGGCGGCCCGCGACCCGGCGTTTCCTCCGGCGATGCATTGGCCGCGATGGAACAGGTGTCGGCCAGGACACTGCCTCCGGGCTACGCGTTCGAATGGTCGGGCACCGCCTATCAGGAGAAGGCAGCGTCCGGCCAGACCGGCGCCATCCTTTCGCTGTCCGTCCTGTTCGCCTACCTGTTCCTCGTGGCGCTGTACGAAAGCTGGATGATACCGATCCCAGTGCTGCTCTCGGTCACGATCGGCGTGCTGGGCGCATTCGCCGGAATGTTGCTGTCGGGGTTGTCGGTCGACCTGTACGCGCAGATCGGCCTGGTGGTGCTGATCTCGCTCGCGGCGAAGAACGGCATCCTGATCGTCGAATTCGCCAAGGAGCAGCGCGAGGCGGGACTGCCGATCCTTGAGGCCGCGGCGCTTGGTGCCCGCATCCGTTTCCGCGCAGTGATGATGACGTCGATCGCGTTCATCTGCGGACTGATCCCGTTGGTGTGGGCCCAGGGTGCGGCGATGCTGAGCCGGCGCGCGGTCGGCACCGCGGTGTTCGCCGGCATGATCGCGGCGAGTTCGATCGGCGTGTTCCTGATTCCCATGCTCTATGCGGTGTTCCAAAGCCTGCGCGAACGAGGCAAAGCGAGGTTCGGAGCACGACGGGTCCGGGCAAAATAAGCGGCCGCGCTCCTACATGGTCTCCTATGTTTGCGCCTGTGCTCGTAGCTTTGTCGGCCAGCCGAACTCGAACCAGAGTCTCATCCGGGTCCGACAGCGCGAACTCATACGTCCCCCACGGTTTGTCTTCGGGTGGGCGCAACACAAGTTCACCCATCCGTTCGGCCAGCTCGTCGACATTCTCGGCATACAGATAAAGCCCAAAGGGATTGCGGCCCGGTATCAGCCACCCTTCGACTGCTTCGGTCAGATGAATCTCGCGGCCCTGATCATCTGACAGCATGCGATAATCGTCAGGTCCACTCCGATGTGTGAAGCCGAGCTTCCGATAAAAGCCCTCGCTCACATCAAGGTCATTGCAAGGAAGAATGGCTACCATTGCTCGGGCGTGTGACATCGCAGTCTCTCCATCAAGCTCTTCACGAACCTCCCACAAGCCCCAGCGTGTGCCGCGCGATCACCAGTTCCTCATCCGTGGGAACCACATAAGCCGGCAGCGGTGAGTCAGCGCGCGTCAGCAGCGGGCCCCCTGCCTGGTTCGCCGCCTCGTCGATCGAGAATCCGAACCAGCGCAGCTGATTCAGCACGCGGACACGGATCTCGGCGCTGCGCTCGCCGATGCCGGCGGTGAACACCATCCCATCGATGCCGCCCATGGAAGCTGCCAGCGCACCGGCGGTGCGAGCGACGTGATAGACGAAGTGCTCCACCGCCAGCTTCGCCAACGGCGCGTCGCTTGCGAGCAGCGTGCGCATGTCATTGGACACGCCCGACAGCCCCTTCAGCCCGCAGTCGGCATAAAGAAACCGTTCGACCCGATCGACCTCCCAGCCTTTCTGCTGCTGCAGCCAAAGGATCACGCCGGCATCGATCGATCCCGGTCGGGTCCCCATCGGCACGCCATCCAATGCCGTGAATGTCATCGACAAGTCCACGCTCCGCCCGTCCACCAGCGCGCACATGGAGGCGCCAGACCCCAGATGCGCCACCACGATCCGTCCCAGCGCGATCTCAGGCGCGCGCTCGGCCAGCGCACCCGCGATGTATTCGTATGACAATCCGTGAAAGCCATAGCGCCGCACGCCCTCGCGGTACAGCGCATCGGGAATCGCAAACCGATCCGCCACAGCCGGATGGCCGCGATGGAATGCCGTGTCGAAGCACGCCACGTGAGGCAGACCCGGAAACAGCTCGGACAGCGCCTTCAACACGGCGACGGCGGGCGGATTGTGCAGCGGCGCCAGTGGCTCCAGAGCCTCGATGCGCGAGAGCGTCGCGGCGTCCACCACCACGGGCGCATCAAGGTCCGGACCGCCATGCACCACACGATGACCAAATCCCATGAGGCCCTGCTTCTCCAAAGGCCCGTCAGGCATCGCGGCAAGCATCGCGAGCGCGGCCGCGTGATCCTTTGTGTTCACTATGCTGTCATGCGTGGGCTTCCCATCGGCGGTCGCAATCAGCAGACGCCCCTCCCCGCCGATCTTTTCCACCTCGCCGCTTTGCAAACGGTGCAAGGCGCTGTCCGCCACGCCGTACACGGCAAACTTCAGACTGGACGAGCCGGCATTCAGAACGCACAGGCGACGATCTTGCATATCTCTTGGCCTTTCACGCCCGGAGCGCGCATGCTTTGAAGGCGAACCACAGACGAGCTCCGGAGACAGCGTCCATGACCAAGTTCGGCCTCGCCCAGTCGATCCGCCGCGTGGAGGACCCACGCCTGCTGAAGGGCAATGGGCGCTACACCGACGATATCGTGTTGCCGCGGCATGCTGCACGGAATAGTGGTGCGCAGCCCGCACGCCGCGGCGAAACTCGGCGCGATCGACACGACAGCGGCAGCATCGGTCGCGGGGGTTAAGGCAATCTATACCGCGGCCGACCTGAGTGCCGACGGCATCGGCCCCCTGCCCTGCGCCGCACCTGTGCAAAACCGCGACGGGTCCGACATGGCGGACCCACCACACCTGGCGCTCGCCGAGGGAGCCGTACGCCACGTCGGCGACCCTGTCGCGTTCATCGTCGCCGACACCGCGGCGGCTGCGCGCGACGCGGCCGAACTCGTTTCGGTGGACTACGATGTTCAGCCCTCCATCACAGACCTGGCTCACGTCACCGATGCCGACGCACCACTCGTCTGGCCGGACGTAAAGCAAAATATCGCGTTCGACTGGGGGATCGGCGACAAGGCGGCGACCGATGCCTTGTTCGCCACGGCCGCGCACGTCACGAGCCTGACGGTTGTGAACAACCGTGTTGTCGTCGCGTCCATGGAGGCGCGCGCGGCGATCGCGGACTATGACCCGGCCTCCGATCGCTGGACGCTGTATGCCAACACGCAAGGCGGATGGCTGATCAAGAACCTGCTCGGAGCAGTGTTCCAGACCGAGCCCGCGAAATTCCGTATCGTCACGCCGGATGTCGGCGGCGGCTTTGGCATGAAGGCATTCCTCTACGCCGAGCACGCACTGACCTGCTATGCGGCGCGCAAGCTGGGACGACCGGTGAAGTGGGCCTCGGATCGCGGCGAGGCGTTCCTGGCTGATACGCAGGGCCGCGACAATGTCACGCTGGGTGAGCTTGCGATCGACAAGGACGGAAAATTCCTTGCGCTGCGCACGCGCAACGTCGCCAACATGGGCGCCTATCTTTCGACGTTCGCGCCATACATCCCGACGCTCGCCGGCGGCGCCGTGCTGTCCGGCGTCTATGGCTTCCAGCAGATCTACGCCAACGTACTCGGCGTGTTCACCCATACGATGCCGGTCGATGCCTACCGCGGCGCCGGTCGCCCCGAAAGCAATTACCTGCTGGAGCGCCTGGTCGATGCCGCGGCGCGCGAACTCAACATCGACCGGGCCGACTTGCGCCGACGCAACATGGTGCCGCAATCGGCGATGCCGCATGCCACGCCCGTCGGCAAGACCTACGATGCCGGCGACTTCGCAACCGTACTCGATGCGGCACTCACGCGGATGGATTACGCCGGCTTCGCCGCACGACGTGCGGAGGCCGCGCGGCGCGGCAAACGGCGCGGCATTGGCCTGGCCTATTATCTCGAAGTCACCATGGGCGATCCCACGGAGCGGGCGGAAATCCGTTTCGCCGAGGATGGCTTTGTCGATGTGTATGTAGGCACGCAATCGACCGGTCAGGGACACGAGACAGCGTATATCCAGCTCACGTCGCAGCGCCTCGGCATCGACGGCGAGAAGATCCGCGTCCGCCAGGGCGACACAGACACGATCCCGGTCGGCGGCGGTACAGGCGGATCGCGCAGCCTCTATTCCGAGGGCCAGGCCATTCTGATCACGGCGGACTCGGTGATCGACAAGGGCAAACTCGCGGCGGCCGAAGCGCTGGAGGCGGCGCCTGCGGATATCGCCTTCGCCGACGGCAGGTTCTCCATCGTCGGCACCGATCGCGGCATCGACATCATCACGCTC
The DNA here is from genome assembly GCA_963776505.1 of uncultured Alphaproteobacteria bacterium. Taxonomy (GTDB): domain Bacteria; phylum Pseudomonadota; class Alphaproteobacteria; order Acetobacterales; family Acetobacteraceae; genus JAMXLO01. The sequence goes on along the minus strand of CAVZNH010000051.1, from coordinate 48,839 downwards.
GCCGCGACGCAACGGCAGAGGGCTGCTGCCGGTGAGCAGGCCAGCACACTCGACGCGGCAGAGGTGGTGAATGTCGCCGAGCACACCTTCCCGAACGGCTGCCACATGGCCGAAGTGGAAGTGGATCCCGAGACCGGCATGGTGGAGATCGTCCGCTACCGCGTGTGCGACGACTTCGGCAAGACGGTGAACCCGATGATCGTGCGCGGGCAGGTGCATGGCGGCGTGTCACAGGGGCTCGGGCAGGCCCTGCTGGAGCGCACCAGCTTCGACGCCTCCGGCCAGCTCGTGACCGGCAGCTTCATGGACTATGCGCTGCCGCGCGCCGCGGATTTCCCTGACATCGAGGTTGATCTTATCGAAGTGCCGAGCGTGTCCAATCCGCTCGGCGTCAAGGGCGCCGGCGAGGCAGGTTCGGTCGGCAGTCCGCCGGCGCTGATCAATGCCATCATTGACGCTCTGTCGGTCGATGGCGTCACCCACATCGACATGCCCGCCACGCCGGAAAGTGTGTGGCAGGCGCTGTCAATGGCGAAGGCGGCTTAGTGTCCGCCATCAACAAGTGGGGCGCGCTCGGCGACCTTCGTTTCAGTGATTCCACCACTCTTCATCAGCTCCCAGACCCGCGGGGGTGACAGCGGCAGCGACTTCGGCTGTATCCCGATCGCCGACGCGATCGCGCTCGCGATGACGGCAGCGACCGGCACGATGCCTCCCTCACCGGCTCCCTTGGCGCCAAGCGGATTGTTCGGCGACGGATATTCCTCCATGTCGAACACGCGGATGTTGGGAAAGTCGGCGGCCGTCGGCAGTGCGTAGTCGGCGAGCGAACCGGTGAGGAGCTGGCCCGTCTCGTCATAGACGAGATGTTCCAGGAAGGTGCCCCCTAGGCCTTGCACGATGGCGCCGACGATCTGCCCTTTCAGCGTCATAGGATTGACGATGCGTCCGACATCGCCCACCGCGACGTAGTCGAGGATATCCACGTGCCCGGTCGTCGGATCGACGGCGACGTGTGCTGCATGCGTACCATAGGCGTAGGTGCGCCGCGTGTTGGCGTATGTGCCGTCAGCATGCCGGTGCTCAGTTGCCAGGTCCGCCCAGCGGATGACGTTGCCGTCCGGCGAGGTGGCCAACCCCGCCTCCAGGACGATGTCTTCGGCCGCACAATTCAGGCGCAAGGCAGCGGCGGTGCGGATCACCTGCTTCAGCTTCTCCGCGGCGGCTATGATGGCGGAGCCACCCATCACGGTCGAGCGCGAGGCGAACGAGCCGAACCCTTCGTGCAGGTGGGTCGTGGAGCCATGGAAGACCGTGATCTGTTCCATCGGCACCTCCAGCGCATCGGCAGCGATTTGCGCACAAATGGTTTCCAGCCCCTGGCCGACGATAGCAGAGCCGACATAGACCGAGACGGTGCCATTGCTTTCGATCACGATGCGCGCGTTCTCGCGCGGGCCGACGGCGCCGCCTTCGACGAAGCAGGCGAGGCCGATGCCGTGATATCGCCCGTCGATCAGCTTGCCCGTGTACGGCGACTTTTCCGCCCAGCCGAACTCCGAGAGACAGCGATCCAGCGTTTGGAAGTAATCGCCGCAGTCGAGCTCTTCCTCCTGCAATACCGGTGTGAGAACGGCCAGTCTGTACGGCAGTTCGTCCTTGGCGATCAGGTTGCGGCGGCGGAATGCGACTGGGTCGATGCCGAGATCGCCGGCGACAATGTCGAAGAGCCGCTCGCGAAAAAAGTCGCCTTCGAAACGGCCAGGTGCACGATAGGTGCCGCTTGGGGTCTTGTTGGTCACCAGCATCGACGATTCGATGTGGATGTTGGGGATGCGATAGGGACCGGAGAACATCAACGCGACGTTACGCGGAGCGATGGTCGCGTTGGCACGGATGTAGGCGCCGATGTTGCCGCTGATCCTGCCCCGAACGGCCACAATGGTTCCGTCCCGCCTGCATAGCAGTTCGAACTCGGCGTCGAATTCCCGCGCGTGATTGCAGGTGAGCAGGTGTTCGCGGCGACTTTCGATCCACTTCACCGGACGATTGAGGTGGCGGGTGGCGAACGGGATCAGGAAGTCTTCTGGATAGAACTCGCCGCGCATGCCGAACCCGCCGCCGACATCGCCTTCGATTAGGTCGATCGCCGATTCAAGCAGACCCATCTGGCGAGCCAGGATGGCGCGTGAGGCAAACGGCACCTTGGCGGCGCCATAGACGGTGAGGTGCTCCCTACTGCTATCCCACGTCGCCACCAGGCCGCGCGTCTCCATGGTGGTGGCGGTGTGGCGTTGGGTCGCGAAGCGCTCGCGGCGTACAAGGCAGTCGTCGGCCGTCGCCGCCGCGAAGGCTGCGTCGGCGTCACCGAGTACCGCCGTGTAGGTCAAGGCAAGGTTGGTTGCCGCTTCCTCGAACAGCAGCGACCGGTTCGAAGCCGCTGTGGTCGTATCGACGCACGGCGGCAGGGCTTCAATGTCAAGCTCGATCAGGTCCAGCGCATCCTCGGCGATCGCGGAGGATTCGGCGATGACGACCGCGACGGGCTCGCCGACGTAGCGGACCTTGCCGCTGGCGATCACCGGCTGTTCGTAGGGCACCAGATCGATCAACGGGGCCAGGCGCAGCGGGATGGTGGGCAGCGGGCTGCCGATATCCGCCGCGGTGATGACGGTGACGACGCCCGGCTGCTTCAGCGCGGCCGCCGTGTCGACGCGAACCAGTCGTCCGTGCGCGACGGAACTGCGCAGGATCGCAGCGTGCAGCATGCCGGCAAGGCGAACGTCATCGACGAACTGTCCTTGGCCGCGAAGTAGCCGAGGATCCTCGATGCGTGCGATTGGCTGGCCGACATAGGCGTTGACCGCTGTCATCCCGTGGCCGCCTAGCCTCGCCGGGGCATAACCCGGCTACTTCGCCGCATCCAGATCCCGCGCGCCGAGGGTGCGCGCGCGGATCGCCTCTTCGGGAGCCGAGTGGCCGAAGTCGGTGAACGCGCGCCGCACCGCGTCCACCGTCGAGCCGAACACCTGCGTGCGGTTCTCTCTCGCCCAGGTGCTGGAGCCGACAATCGTCGTCAGCGACCCCTGGAACTGCGGCATCACATAGCGCGCGAACAGCTCGTAGCTGCGCAGCGTCTGTTCGCGCGTCGCCCACTCATGCGCGCGGAACAGAACGCCGCCGAACCCACCCTGACTGTTTTTCAGCAGTTGGTGGATCCCCTTGGTCACCGTCTCCGGAGAGCCGACCAGAGTTGTGCCCATCTTCACGCCGTCACGCAGAGGATCGTCGGCACGCCCGGGCGGGCGGCCCAGAGTGTCCTCGAAGTATGTGACAGTCTCGATCCGCTCGCCCTTCTGCACCTCTCGCAGTGCCTGTTCATCGTCCTCGGCGATGTGTGCATTGACCACGACACGCCAGTTCTTGCGGTCCATGGTCTTGCCGTTCTTCGCCGCAGCCTCCTCGGCGATCTTCCACTGGCTGGCCAACGCCTCCGGACCACCCGGCAGACCGGCGCCGATCGACAGCACGCCGACACCATGGGTGCCCGCGGCGATCATGCCGAACGGCGTGATTGTGCTGGCCACCGCGATCTCGAAGTGTGGATCGGTGTACGGCGCGAGATGCAGCCGCGCAGCGCGCATCTCGAACCAGTCGGTCTTCATGGTGACCGGCTCTTCGCACTTCAGCAGCCGCATGATCGCGTCCATCGCCTCCAGCATGCGCGGACGCTGGGTATGGGCTCGATGCCGAGCATGTAGGCATCGGACGTCAGCGCGCCGGGACCGCAGCCCATCATCGCGCGGCCACGCGTCATGTGATCGAGCTGCACGAAGCGTTGCGCAACCATGAACGGATGATGGTACGGCAGGCTGGTGACGCCGGTACCCAGCTTGATGTGTTTGGTCCGCTCCGCGGCGGCGGCGATGATCAGCTCCGGCAACGCGATCAGTTCCCAGCCGGCGGAATGGTGTTCGCCGATCCAGGCTTCGTCGTAGCCCAGCCAGTCCAGCCACTCGAGCAATTCGACATCGCGATTGATCGCCAGTGTCGGGTTTTCCCCCACACGATGGAACGGTGCCAAAAAGATGCCGAACTTCATGCCGCGATGGGCCATTTACCTGTTCTCCACGTCTCGCCGGCTTGTATCGTGCAACGTCCGGCGGCGGTAGCCAAGCCGGGCGGCTCGTGGCAGCCTGATCGGCAATCTGCGGTTCGGGAGGGACGGAATCATGCGCCTCGAAGGAAAGGTGGCAATCGTCAGCGGTGCGGCCTCCGGCATGGGTGCCGCGACGGCGCGTCGCTTCGCCAAGGAAGGTGCGAGGGTGGTGATTGCCGACATGCTGGAGGAAGACGGCGCAAAAGTCGCCGCCGACATCACGCGCGCCAACGGCACCGCCGAATTCATGCGCCTCGACGTCACCAGCGAGGACGACTGGAAAGCCGTGGTCGCCGCCACGGTGCAGAAATATGGCAAGCTCGACATCCTGGTGAACAACGCCGGCATCAGCGGCAGCGCGGTTGCCGACATGCTGGACACCGATGCGTGGGACCGGCTGATGGCGGTGAACTCACGCGGCGTGTTCCTGGGCACCAAGCACGCGGTCCTCGCGATGAAGCAGGCCGGCGGCGGATCGATCGTCAATCTGTCGTCGATCTCCGGCGTGACCGGTCAGACGATGACGCACATGGGCTACAACGCATCGAAAGGCGCGGTGCGCACGCTGACCAAATCCACCGCGGTGCAGTTCGGCCGCGACGGCATCCGCGCCAATTCGGTGCATCCTGGATTGATGCCGCCGATGCGCACGTCTGGTGCGACGGCCGATCCCGAAGTGCGGGCGAAGATGCTGCAAGGCGTGCCGTTGCGTCGCGCCGGCGAGATCGACGAGGTGGCCAACGCCGTGCTGTTCCTCGCCTCGGACGAGGCGTCGTACATCACCGGGGCGGAACTTTATGTCGATGGCGGGTACCTCGCCACGTGAGCGGAGGGTTTTGCGATGACGCTCAGCAAGCAGCAGCTTCAGCAGTTCGACAAGGAAGGCTACCTGTTCCTGCCCGACCTGTTCTCGGCCGAGGAGATGGCCATCCTGCGCGACGAGGCGGTGGCGATCTTCCATACCGATCGCCAGGAGATCTGGCGCGAGAAATCCGGCTCGCCGCGCACGGCATTTGCCGCGCACACCTACAACGAGGCGTTCCGTCTGCTGGGCGCGCATCCGCGCCTGATCCGTCCCGTCGAACAGGTGTTCGGCGAGCAGCTCTACATGCATCAGTTCAAGATCAACGCGAAGTCAGCGTTCGATGGCGAGGTGTGGCAATGGCATCAGGACTACGGCACCTGGGCTCGCGACGACGGCATGCCGGAGCCGCGAGCGATGAACATTTCGGTGTTCGTCGATGAGGTGTTTCCGATCAACGGTCCGCTGATGCTGGTGCCGCGCAGTCACAAGGAAGGCGTGCTGAAGGCGGGGCACGACACATCGACCACGTCCTATCCGTTGTGGACCTTGGACAACGCAACAGTGGAAAGGCTGGTGCGGCAGGGCGGCATCTTCACGCCGACCGGCAAGCCGGGCGCTGTGCTGATGTTCCACGGCAATCTGGTGCACGGCTCCGCCGGCAACATCACGCCCTATCCACGCAAGATCGTGTATCTGACTCTCAATGCGGTCTCCAACTATATCCGCACTCCGACGCGCCCGGACTGGATCGCCCATCGCGACTTCCGGCCGATTGAGCCCGTGGCGGACGATGCGCTCCTGCGATACGCACGCACTTGCCAAGCCGCGGCAGAATAGGTAGGCGGTTACGGAATCGCAGTGACCAACGGGAGGATACATGTCTGCCACCAGATCAGGGCTCGCCGTGCCGCGCCGTCGGGCGCTGCTGGGCGCCGCAGCAATTGCCGCGGCGCCGCTCGCCAGGCCCTTCATCGGCAATGCGGTCGCCGCTGACACAATCAAGATCGGCCTGCTGCTCGCCAAGACCGGCGACATCGCCGCGCAGACCGAATATCTGGCGAATGGCACCTACCTGGCGCTCGAGGAACGCGGCAACAAGATCATGGGCCAGCCGGCGGAGCTGATCTGGCTGGACGAACCCTCGCCGCAAGGCTCGCAGCAGAACATGCAGAAGCTGGTGCAGGAGAACAAGGTCGCAGCGATCCTCGGCGGCTCGCTCAGCTCCAACGGCCTGGCCGAGCAGGCGACCGCGGCACAGCTGAAGATCCCGTTCGTCTGCAACAACGCCGCCGCCACCGACATGAGCGGCAAGAACTGCAATCACTACACGTTCCGGCTGAACACCCCCGTGGCGGTGCAGGCGGCGATGTTCGCGCCGTACATCATGGGCTACGGCAAGAAGTGGTATTTCCTCACCGCGAACTACGCGTTCGGCCAGGACATTGCGAGGTCGTTCAAGCAGATCCTCGCGCAGGCCGGCGGCACCATCGCGGGCGACGATGTCGTGCCGCTGAACACGCCAGATTACAGCTCGTTCATCCTGAAGATCCGCCAGGCGAAGCCGGACATGATCCTCGGCGGCGTGCCGGCCGGCGATCTGTCCACTTTCCTGAAGCAGTGGAACGAGATGGGCATGAAGGGCTCGATCCCGATCTGCGAGATCGCCATCGGCGACACCGACATCTGGGCCGTCGGCCCCGACGCGGCGACCGGGCTCTATACTGCGCTGTGGTGGTACAACAATCCGAACAACCCGCCGGAGGAAAAGGCCTTCGCCGCCGCCTATCAGAAGAAATACGGCAAGCCCGCGGCCGACAAGGCATGGATGGGCTGGATCGCCGCCAAGTCGCTGTTCGAATCGATCGAGCTGGCGAAGTCCACCGAGACCGAGGCGATCATCAAGGGCCTCGAAAGCTGGAAGGGCGGCTCGGCAACCAACCCATACTATTGGCGCAAAGGCGACCACCAGATGCTGCTGCGCAACCTGGTGGTGCAGGCGAAGCCGAAGATCACCGACAAGTGGGACTACTTCGACGTCAAGGGCGTCGTGCCGGAGAACCTGGCCGATCTCGAAAAGGTCTTCGGCGATCCGGTGGCCAACGGCTGCCACATGACCTGAACGCATCGTGCTGGATGTCATCCTTTCGCAGGTGGCCACCGGGCTCGTGCTCGGTGGCCTCTACGTACTGATCGCGATCGGCCTGTCGATCATCTTCGGCCTGCTGGGCATCGTGAACTTCGCGCACGGCAACTTCTTCGCGCTGGGCGCGTACTTCGCGCTGACACTGTACCAATACCTCGGCTGGCCCGGCAGTGCTGCTGGCGCCGCTGCTGGTCGGCGCGGTCGGCATGGTGGTCGAGAAGACAGTGATCCGCCAACTGTACGACAAGGAACCGCTGATCAGCCTGATCATCACCTTCGCCCTGGCATTGATGATCGAGGCGCTGCTGCGGCTGGTCTACGGCGGTATCGGCCAGCCTTTCAGCCAGCCGCCATTCCTCTCAGGCATTTATCTCTGGGGACCGGTGCTGATCACCAAATATCGGCTGACGGTGTTCCTCACCACGGTGGTGCTGCTGATCGCGCTGTGGGCGTTCATGCAGTTCACCCCGTACGGCCGCATCCTGCGCGCGGGTTCGCGCGATCCGGAAATGGTAGGCCTGCTCGGCATTCGGCTGCCGCGCGTGCTCACCGCGGTGTTCGGCCTCGGCTGCTGTCTCGCCGGTATCGCCGGCGTGCTGGCCGCGCCGCTGTGGACGGTGATCCCGTCGATGTCCGAGAACGCCATCATGCCGGCGTTCGTCGTGGTGGTGATCGGTGGGCTTGGTTCATTCGCCGGCGCGGTGATCGCCGGGCTGCTGGTTGGCGTGGTGACCGCGCTGACCATTCAGTTCCAGCCCGACGCGGCCAACGCCATGATGTACGTGTTCATGGCGGCCGTGCTGCTGGTCCGCCCGCGTGGCCTGCTAGGCGAACGCTGGGAGCGCTTCGAATGAGCAAACAGTATCCCCCTCCCCTCGTGGGAGGGGGTCAGGGGGAAGGGGCCTCGCCGTGACCGCCCTCCGCCATCCAATCCTATGGATCCTGCTTGTCCTGGTCGCGCTGACGATTGCCTGGGATGCGATCGGTGCGCCCGTAAGCCTGATCACCCAGATCGCCATCTACACCCTGTACGGCGCCGGCGTGAATCTGCTAGTCGGCTACACCGGCCTTGTCCCATTCGGCGCCTCGGTGTTCTTCGGCTGCGCCAGCTACGCCGTGGCGATATCGATGCGTGGCTTTCTCGGCAACGAAGCCGAGGCGCTGGTGTTCGCGGTAGCATTCTCGCTGCTGCTCGCCGCGGCCATCGCGCTGATCATCCTGCGCCGACGCGGACTGTATTTCTCTTTGCTCACACTGGCATTTTCTCAGATCGCCTTCGAGATCGCCTACAAATGGACCGACCTCACCGGTGGCGAGAACGGCCTGCAGGGCGTCCCTCGTCCGTGGCTTGTCAGCGACTGGTCCTTCCACGTCTTCACCGTGCTCACCGTGACCGGCGCCATGTGGCTGCTGTGGCGCATCGCCCACGCGCCATTCGGTCGCGCGCTCCAGGCGCTGCGCGACAACGAGCAGCGCATGCAAAGTCTCGGCTACTCCACCTTCCGCCTGAAGTTCGAGGCCTTCGTCATCCTGGGCGGCATGGTCGGCTACGCCGGCGCGCTGCTCGCACTGATGCTGCGCGGCGCCTACGCCGACAATCTGGGCTGGCAGCACGCCGGCGACGCGCTGCTGATGACGGTGCTCGGCGGCGTGCACCAGTTCCTCGGCCCGCTGTGGGGCGCCATCGCCTTCACCCTGCTCCAGGATCGGCTGAGCGCGATCACCGAGAGCTGGTGGCTGATGTTCGCCCCGATCATCATCCTGTTCGCCCTGCTGTCGCCGGAAGGGCATCCAAGGCGCGATGCAGCGCCTGCTGCGACGCGAGCAGCGCTGGACGTTGGTGCGTTCCGGCGTTCCGCCTCGCCCCGAGCACATCGCGCCATTTCGCGACACCGAGCAACGCGACATGCATGCGGACCAGCCGATCCTGACCGTGCGCGGTCTGCACAAACGTTTCGGTTCGCTGGTCGTGGCGGCGGATGTGCACATCGATGTGCATCCCTACCGGCTGCACAGCCTGATCGGCCCGAACGGCGCCGGCAAGACGACGCTCTTCAACATGCTCACCGGTCTCCTCCGCGCGGATGCCGGCCAGATCGTATTCAACGGCCAGGACATCGCGCATCTGCCAGTGCACCGCCGCATTCGCCTCGGCCTCGGCCGTTCGTTCCAGATCCTGAGCGTATTCCGCAACCTGACGACGTTCGAGAACGTGCGTGTCGCTGTGCAGGCCCGCAGCCCGCTGCAGAATGGACTGTGGCGAGACGCCTATGCGATCGAGGCGATCAATGCCCGCACGTGGTCGCTGCTCGCCGCAGTCGGGCTGGAGGATCGCGCGGCCGAACCCTGCGCCAATCTGTCGCATGGCGAACAGCGGCTGCTGGAGATCGCCATCGCACTGGCGACCGACGCGAAGCTGCTGCTGTTGGACGAACCCCTCGCAGGTCTGGCGGAAGCGGACCGCGAGGTGGTGGGCGCCCTGATCCGCCAACTCGCCGCGACGCATGCCGTGCTGCTGATCGAGCACGATATCGATCGCGTGCTGGCGCTGTCGGATCGCATCACGGTGCTGCACCAGGGTCGCGTGATTGCTGATGGCAAGCCGGCCGAGGTCGCCAGCAATCCGGAGGTGATCACAGCCTATATGGGGACGACGCGTGCCGGTGGTCCGGTGCCAACGGTGCGCCCCGACACTGTGCGGCCTGCTGGCGCGAAGCCGCTGCTTGAGCTTGCGCAGGTGCGCGCCGGCTATGCCGGCAGCCTGGTGCTGACCGATCTCGATCTCGTCGTGCACGATGGCGAGGCGGTGGCGCTCCTCGGACGCAACGGCGTTGGCAAGACGACGATGCTGCGTGCGATCACCGGCACAGTCGAGAAAAGTGCTGGCCGGATCACGATGGATGGCACCGACATCACGCAAGCGAAGCATTACGAGATCAACCGGCTGGGCATTTCCATAGTGCCGGAAGGACGGCGGTTGTTCCCCAACCTCACGGTGATGGAGAACCTGCGGCTGGCCGCGCGCCCCGGCGGCGCATCATTCGACGAAATCTTCGCGCTGTTCCCGAAGCTGAAGATCTTGCAGCGCGCACGGGCAGAAAGTCTGTCGGGCGGCGAACGCCAGATGCTCGCGATCGCCCGCGCCCTGACGGTGCCCAGCCGGCTGATCCTGCTCGACGAACCGTTCGAGGGTCTGGCACCAGCGGTTGTGCAGGAGGTGATGGATGCGTTGGTGCGCCTGCGCGGACGCGTCGCCATGATCATCGTGGAGCACCACGCCGAAACCGTGCTGCCAATCGTCGATCGCGCCTATGTGCTGGTCAACGGACAGATCGCGTTCGAAGGCAGCGCGCGCGCATTGGAGGCAGACGCCCCATTACAGGCGCGCCTCCTCGGCATCGTGCAGCCGGAGCTGACCGCGGCGTAACACCATCATTCGTGATGGTTGGGCTTGGCCCAACCATCCACGTCTTCTCTTGAGGCGTTCGGCAGTGAATCGCCGACTATCTGTCGTGCCCGTTACTGAAACAGCTTCATCGCATTCAGCAGCGTCTGAACCACACCCCAGGCGAGCGGGACACCGACGAATCCCCAGGCGAGCGCCAGATGCAGCGGTGTTGTCGTGCCTTTCATGGCCTGCTCCTTCAGTCCGCAATGCCCATGGCATCGGCGTCCTCATGCTTCATGTGATGCCGCTCATCGACGGCCTGCACGAAAAGGTTGCAGAAGAAACCGATGATCAACAGAACCGCCATGACGTACATCGTCACGTTGTACGCCGCGGCCTTAGCCACGCCGTGCTCGACATTGTATTGTCGGATGTAGTTCACCAGCACCGGCCCGAAGATGCCCGCCATCGACCAGGCGGTGAGCAGCAGGCCGTGGATCGCACCGACATAGCGCGTACCGAACATGTCGCGCAGATAAGCCGGCACGGTGGCGAACCCGCCGCCATACATGCTCATGATGATGCAGAAGCACAGCACGAACAGTGCCACGTTGCCGGCGGCGCCAGTGTAGGGAACCGCCGAATACAGGATGAAGCCCAGCACGAAGAACACGAAGTACGTGCTCTTGCGCCCGATGTAGTCGGACACCGATGCCCAGAAGAAGCGACCGCCCATGTTGAACAGGCTCATCAGGCCCACCAGTCCAGCCGCGGCGGTGACCGTGATCTTGCCGGGAAACATCTCCTGGCTCATCGCCGATGCCTGACCAAGCACGCCGATGCCTGCAGTGACGTTGAGGCACAGCACCCACCAGATCAGCCAGAACTGCGGCGTCTTCAGCGCCTGATAGACGAAGACATTCTGCGTGGTGATGAGCTTGCTCAACTCTGTCGGCGCGACGTAGCCTGCGGGCGTCCAGCCTGGCGCGGGCAGGCGCACGATCGCCGCGCCCACCATCATGAAGCAGAAATACACCGCCCCTAGTACCGATGAACGTCTCGGCAACGCCGACATGGGTGGCGGTGGAAAACTGCCGCATCAGCCATACGGACAATGGCGAGGCAATAAATGCACCGCCGCCGAAGCCCATGATCGCCATACCGGTCGCCATGCCTGGCCGGTCGGGGAACCATCTGATCAGGGTAGAGACCGGCGAGATATAACCGACGCCGAGGCCGATGCCGCCAAGCACCCCGTAGCCGAGGTAGATCAGCCAGATGTTGTGGACATAGACCCCGACTGCGGACAGCAGGAAGCCGCCGGCCCAACACAACCCGGCGGTGAACATTGCACGGCGTGGGCCGCCTTCTTCCACCCAGCGGCCGAGGAGGGCGGCGGAGGCGCCGAGGAAGAAGATCGCAATGCTGAAGATCCAGCCGAGATCCGTGAGCTTCCAGTCGTCCGGCGCCGACTGCGTGATGCCGATCAGCCGCGTCATCGGCAGGTTGAACACGCTGAACGCGTAAGCTTGGCCGATGCATAGATGCACGCAGAGCGCAGCCGGCGGCACCATCCAGCGACTGAAACCCATACCTGCGACGGTGCGCTCTCGACTAAGCAGGCCAGGCACGCGACCTGGCAATGTCGTTGAGCTCATAGACGGCGCTCTCCCGGAATTATTTCACTATGGGCAAGCGCAATGGCTCAATCACACTTGCGTTATTATCTTAAATCGACTTTGCGTAATTGTTCAACTGCTTGTTGGACCAGCGGATCAAGCTGCCCCTTCACCGTGTCGTATTGCGCCAGGATGGTGCCGCGCATCCTGGGGTCCCAGAACTTCCGCAAATGATCGGCGATCGATGCCACCGCCTGATCATGCTTTTGATGCGCGAAGTACTTGCCGATCTGGTTGGCCATATAGGCCAGCTTGTCAGGCGACATGCTGCACCTGCTGCGCGACGATGCGCTCGGGATGAGTGAATACTTCGAAGCCGTCGGCGCGGGCGATGCCGACCAGAGTAATGCCGGCCTCCTCGGCAATGCGCACCGCGAGCGCGGTCGGCGCGGACACCGCGACCACCACGGCCGCACCGATCATCGCCGCCTTCTGCACCATTTCAACCGAGATGCGGCTCGACAGCAGTAGCAGTCCTTCCGCCACCGCGACGCCATCGCGCGCCAGAGCACCGGCAAGTTTGTCGAGCGCGTTGTGCCGGCCGACATCCTCGCGCAACGCGACGAGCCCGCGCTGCGGATGCCAAAAAGCCGCGGCGTGCACCGCGTGTGTCTGTTGGTTCAGTTTCTGCGCGGCGGGCAAGGCCGCCATCGCAGTGTGGATGGCAGCAGTGTCAAATCGCGCCGCCGAGGATATATGCGGCGGCCTGCGCACGGCATCCGCGAGACTCTCCAGCCCGCACAGGCCGCAGCCGCTCGGGCCGGCCAGGCGGCGCTGGCGCTGCGTGATCGAGTGGGCCCGCTCTGGCACCAGCCACATGCGGAGCTCGATGCCGGTTTCCACCGGCACGGCTTCCAAGCTCGTCGATCTCCGCGGCAGATTGCACGATGCCTTCGGTGAGGCTGAAACCCAATGCAAAGTCTTCGAGGTCCGCCGGCGTCGCCAGCATGACCGCGTAGGCACTGCGGTTATAGGTGAGCGCGATCGGCGTCTCCTCCGGGATCGCGCGAGCACCGCGCGTCGCCGCGTCACCGCGCCAGGCGGTGCGCACGACGCTGCGGACCGGCTTGGGCTCTGTCACTTGGCCGGCACAGCCTCGATGCGGCGGCTGCGCTGGGTCAGCTCGCGATATTCCTCCTGCCATTCGCTCGGCCCGTTCGACGGCGACACCTGCACCGCGGTCACCTTGTATTCTGGACAGTTGGTCGCCCAGTCCGAGTAATCGCTCGTGACAACGTTCGCCTGAGTCGCCGGATGGTGGAACGTCGTATATACGACACCGGGTGCGACACGGCTGGTGATCTTCGCGCGCAGCGTCGTCTCGCCTGACCGCGACGCCAGCCGCACCAGATCGCCGTCGCGCACGCCACGTTCCTCGGCGTCGTGCGGATGGATCTCCAGCACGTCCTCATGGTGCCACACCACGTTCTCCGTGCGCCGCGTCTGCGCGCCCACGTTGTACTGCGACAGGATCCGCCCCGTGGTCAGCAGCAGCGGGAACCGCGGCCCGACCTTCTCGTCGGTCGGCACATATTCAGTGATGCAGAAGTTGCCCATCCCGCGCACGAAGCCGCCGATATGCATCACCGGCGTGCCTTCCGGCGCCTTGTCGTTGCACGGCCACTGGACAGAGCCTTGCTCCAGCTTCGCGAACGACACACCGGCGAACGTCGGCGTCGTGCGGGCGATCTCGTCCATGATCTGCGACGGGTGCGTGTAGTTCCACTCCAGCCCCATCGCACGAGCGATTTCCTGCGTCACCTCCCAGTCCGCAAAACCGGCACGCGGCGCCATCACCTTGCGCACCAGGTTGATGCGTCGCTCGGCGTTGATGAACGTGCCGTCCTTCTCGAGGAACGTCGACCCAGGCAGGAACACATGCGCGTAGTTCGCGGTCTCGTTCAGGAACAGGTCGTGCACCACCACGCATTCCATCGCCGCGAGGCCCGCGGTGATATGCTTGGTGTCGGGATCGGACTGCACGATGTCCTCGCCCTGGATGTAGATACCGCGGAACGAGCCATCCAGCGCCGCGTCGATCATGTTGGGGATGCGCAATCCCGGCTCGGGATCGAGCGTCACGCCCCACTCGCTCTCGTAGATCGCGCGCACCGCTGGATTGGCGATGTGCCGATAGCCGGGCAACTCGTGCGGAAAGGAGCCCATGTCGCAGCTTCCCTGCACGTTGTTCTGTCCGCGCAGCGGATTCACGCCGACGCCAGGCCGGCCGATATTGCCGGTCGCCATCGCCAGATTCGCCAGCGCCATCACCGCGGTGGTGCCTTGGCTGTGCTCTGTCACGCCCAACCCGTAGTAAATCGCGCCATTGCGCGCCTTGGCATAGAGCCTAGCCGCATCGCGTATCGTTTGCGCCGGAACGCCGCTGACCTTCGCTACCGCCTCGGGGCTGTTGCGCTCTTCGGCAACGAAAGCGCGCCCAGTCCTGGAACGCATCCCAGTCGCAACGCTCGCGCACGAAGTCCTCATTCACCAGCCCTTCGGTGACGATCACATGCGCCAGCGAAGTCAGCACCGCGACGTTGGTGCCGGGCCGCAGCGGCAGATGATGCGCTGCCTCGACATGCGGCATGCGTACCAGGTCGATGCGGCGCGGATCGACGACGATCAGCTTCGCCCCCTGCCGCAGCCGCTTCTTCATGCGGGATGCGAACACCGGATGGCCGTCGGTCGGGTTGGCGCCGACCAGCAGCATGACGTCGGCCTGTTCGACGGAGTCGAAATCCTGCGTGCCGGCCGAGGTGCCGAATGTCGTGCTCAGTCCGTAGCCCGTCGGCGAATGGCAGACGCGCGCGCAGGTGTCGGTATTGTTGTTGCCGAACACCTGACGCGCCAGCTTCTGCACCAGATACGTCTCCTCGTCGGTGCAGCGCGACGAGGTGATGACGCCGATTGCATCCTTGCCGGCCGTCGCCTGGATGCGCTTGAACTCTGATGCGACGCGGCCGATCGCCTCTTCCCACGTCACTTCGCGCCACGGATCACTGATTTTCTCGCGCATCATCGGCGCAAGGACGCGGTCCCGGTGATTGGCATAGCCCCAGGCGAAGCGGCCCTTCACGCAGGAATGCCCGTGGTTCGCCTTGCCGTCCTTCCAGGGCACCATGCGCACCACGGTGTCGCCCTGCATCTCGGCCTTGAAGTTGCAGCCGACGCCGCAATAGGCGCAGGTGGTAATGACCGAATGCTCGGGCTGACCGAGTTCGACCACAGTCTTCTCCAGCAGCGAGCCGGTCGGGCAGGCCTGCACGCAGGCACCGCAGGACACGCATTCGCTGGTCAGGAACGGCTCGCCGGCGCCCGCCGCCACCTTGGACGCAAAGCCACGCCCCTCGATGGTCAGCGCGAAGGTGTTCTGAGTTTCCTCACAGGCGCGCACACAGCGCGAGCACACGATGCAGCGCGCCGGATCGAACTGGAAGTAAGGATTGGATGCATCGATCTCGGCATGCAGGTGATTGACGCCGTTCTGGCCGTAGCGCACCTCGCGCACGCCAATCAGCCCGGCCATCTCCTGGAATTCGCTGTTGCCGGCGACCGGCGAGGTAAAACCGTCCAGCGGATGATCGGTCAAATAAAGTTCCATCACGCCGCGACGCACGCGACGCACGCGCTCACTGGTCGTGGAGACCTTCATCCCCGCCGCGACCGGCGTGGTGCAGGACGCCGGCGTACCCCCACGGCCCTCGACTTCGCAAAGACACACACGGCAGGAACCGAACGCATCCAGCGAATTGGTCGCACAGAGTTTTGGAATTCGGATGCCGGCCTCCATCGCCGCACGCATGATCGATGTGCCAGCGGGAACCGTGACCTCCTGCCCGTCGATCGTCAGCGTGACCTGCTCGGTCGACGAACTCTCCGGCGTTCCGTAGTCGATT
The DNA here is from genome assembly GCA_963776505.1 of uncultured Alphaproteobacteria bacterium. Taxonomy (GTDB): domain Bacteria; phylum Pseudomonadota; class Alphaproteobacteria; order Acetobacterales; family Acetobacteraceae; genus JAMXLO01. The sequence goes on along the minus strand of CAVZNH010000051.1, from coordinate 32,766 downwards.
TCTTGAATCAGCGGCATGTGTGCCTCATCGACGTAACCCGTCATTCATGGCGGTCTCATTCCGCGGCCTCGCGGCGCACGGGGCGAAAATCCTCGGGGAAATGGTCCAGCGCGCTCATCACCGGATACGGAATGAACCCGCCCAGCGCGCACAGCGAACCGAACTTCATCGTGTGGCAGAGGTCGCGCAGCAGATCGACATTCGCCGCGACCGCTTCGCCTGCCGCGATCCGGTCGATCACCTCGATGCCGCGCACCGAGCCTATCCGACAGGGTGTGCACTTGCCGCACGACTCCTCGGCGCAGAACTCCATGGCGAACCGCGCCTGCTTCGCAAGGTCCACGGTATCGTCGAACACCACGATCCCGCCATGACCGATCAGCCCGTCGCGCGCGGCGAAGGCCTCATAATCGAACGGCGTATCGAACAGCGCCGGCGGGAAATAAGCGCCGAGCGGGCCGCCAACCTGCACCGCGCGCACCGGTCGACCCGATCGGGTGCCGCCACCGATGTCGTTCACCAGCTCGCCAAGCGTCACACCGAAGCCGCACTCGAACAGCCCGCCATACTTGATGTTGCCGGCAAGCTGGATCGGCATCGTGCCACGCGAACGGCCCATGCCGATCTCGCGATAGAACTCCGCCCCCTTGTCCATGATGATCGGCACGCTGGCCAGCGACACGACGTTGTTGATCACCGTCGGCATGCCGAACAAACCCTTGTGCGCCGGCAGCGGCGGCTTGGCGCGCACCTGGCCGCGCTTGCCCTCCAGGCTGTCGAGCAGCGAGGTCTCCTCACCGCAAACATAAGCACCGGCACCGACGCGCTGCTCGATATCGAACGCATGCGACGAACCGAGCACGTTGGTGCCCAGCAGTCCCTCGCGCCGCGCGACATCCAGCGCCGCATTGAATGTGGCGATCGCGTGCGGGTATTCCGAGCGTGTATACACATAGCCCTTGGTCGCGCCGACCGCGATACCGGCGATCGCCATGCCCTCGATGAGCACGAACGGATCACCCTCCATCAGCATCCGGTCGGCGAAGGTCCCTGAATCACCTTCGTCCGCATTGCACACGATGAACTTGCGCTCGCCCTTCGCCTCCGCCGCCGTCTTCCACTTGATGCCGGTCGGGAACCCTGCCCCGCCACGCCCACGCAGCCCCGACTGCGTCACCTGCTCGATCGTCGCCGCCGAGCCGATCTCGAGCGCACGCGCGATGCCCTTCAGCCCGCCATGCGCGCGATAGTCATCCAGCGAAAGTGGATCGACGATGCCGCAGCGCGCGAACGTCAGCCGCGTCTGTTTCGCGAGATACGGCAGCTCCTCCGGCCGCCCCAAACGCAGCGGATGCGCACCACCGACCAGCATGCCGGCACCCAGCAGACTGGAAATGTCCGCGACCGTGACCGGACCGTAGGCGATACGCCCAGCGGAGGTCGCCACCTCAACCATCGGCTCCAACCAGAACAATCCGCGCGAGCCGGTGCGCACCAGTTCGACCTCGCCCGCCTGGCTCAACAGCGAGGCAACCGCATCAGCACCCAGCGCCAGCGCTGCCGCATCGCGCGGAACATAGACGCGAACCGTCACCGCGCGCGCTCCAGGGCCGCATCGATCCGCGCGTTGTCCAGCCGGCCAAGCGGGGCGCCGTCGAGCATGGCCGAAGGGCCGATCGCGCACAGCCCCAGGCAGAACACCGGCTCAAGCGTCACCGCCCCGTCGGCAGTCGTGTCATGCCACTCAACGCCGAGCCGCTGCCGCACATGCGAGGCCAGCATATCGGCCCCCAGCGATTGACAGGCCTCGGCGCGGCACAGGCGCAGCACGTGCCGGCCGGGCGGATGGTGGCGAAAGTCATGATAGAAGCTCATGACCCCGTGGACCTCGGCTCGCGTGAGATTCAGGGCCTCTGCGATCATCCGGATCGCCTCTGCATGGATGTAGCCGAACGCCTCCTGCAGCGCGTGCAGGATCGGCAGCGTGGCACCTTCGCGGACGCTTTCTCTCGCAATGATCTCGGCCCCGCGCTCACGGCCCCATGGCTCAAACCCAGCCACCCGCACCTCCCGGCTCGATCCCCGATTTACCCCCTAGATGAGGGCCTTGGCGGCCGAATTGCAAGCTGAGGCGGCCGTTTGTGTTTCGTCAAACCTTATGGTCCGACCGTTGGATCAGGCCGGTAGCCATCCGTCAGGGTCCGCAGAAAGGCGATGATGTCGCGTTCATCCTGCTCGGTCATCGCCGGTGGGTGCCCCGGATGACGATCGAACGGCGGGTCCACCACGTCGATGTTCGCTCGGAACCGAGGCGGAATGTCGTCGTATTTCGCCACCTGCCCGTCCGGGCCACGCGGATACACCTTCTCCGGCGCGACGTCGCGGAAGGCGTAGAAGTCCATCACCTGCTGCAGCGAGCGAAACACCCCATTGTGGAAGAACGCGTGGCGCGTGGCGACGTTCCGCAAGGTTGGCGTGGTGAACATGCCGCAGAACTGCCTCTGGTCGCGCATGTCGTCGCGGTAGGGCCCACAGACGCCGAGGTCGAAATAGGCCGGATCGCGGTTGGCCAACAGCGCCGGGTTGCGCGGCGCACCAAGTGCCTCGAACTGGCCGTCCGTGAACACCGGTGGTGTCCCGTCCGCGGCTGGCCGGTCCAGATGGCAGCCGCCACAATTGGCCTTGTCCGGATCGTTGAACAAAAGATAGCCGCGCAGTTCATCAGGGGCGAACCGCGCCCTGCCTTCCAGCCAATAGTCGTACTTGCTGGTGTAGGGATGGAAATCCGGCGCCTCGATCTGGTACCGCGCCACAGCGAACATCGCTTCCGACATCAGCAGCCCCGGCTCATCGAGGATCCCTGAGCCGAACAGTTCGACGAAATACGACGCATAGGGACGCCCCCGCAGCTTCGCGGCAACGTCACCAGCACTGGCATTGGCCATCTCGGTGGGGTTGAGCAGCGGCTGTCGCGCCTGTTCCTGTAACGTATCGACCCGCCCATCCCAGAACAACCCGCCCTGCGGCACCAGATTGCCTGCCGAGTCCGCGGTGTTGTGCGCGGTCTTCGGTGCGCGCGTGGCGCCGCGCGCCAGCACGACCTGCAACGGCACGCTGCTGTTCTCGTCCTCGTCCTTGTCCGGACCGACGCTGAACGGAGCATGCCGCTCCAGATACGTCAGCGACGGGATGGCCCGGACGCGCTGCTGCTCCCCGGGGGCGTCATCCGGCGGCCCATAATGCTCGGCCGGGCTATGGCAGGAGGCGCAGGCCATCTGGCCGGAGGCAGACAGGGCGGTATCGAAGAATATGCGCTGACCCAGCCGCGCCATGGCCGAAAGACCCGCTGCCGACGGCCGCACCAGCCGCACCGGGTAGGGATTCAGGCCCTGCGCCAGCAAGAAACCATCCTCCCCCTCCCCTTGCGGGAGGGGCGGGGAGGGGGCAGTGGCGCATCACCACCGCCCTGCCCCGGCTGCCGCGCCCCCGCTGCCGCCACCGCGACGAGCAGCACCAGAGCAACAACGACCCGCCTCAGCGTGGCGCCGCCTTCAGCACATCGCCCGTATCCGGATCCAGATACAGCGCCGCAACGTGATGCCTCGCATTGAAATCGAACATCCCCACAACGGACCCGGCCGTGGCATCGAAACGAGCCGCCACCGATGCGTTCGCCCTTCAGCCAATTGTCCTCGATGAAGCGCACCACCGAAGCCAGCGAGATGCGCGCATGATCGACATGGTTCGGCCGCGCCCACGGCGAGATCACCAGGAACGGAATGCGCGTGCCTGGGCCGCAGCGGCCATTCACCGGCTTTCCCCCGACACCCGGCGGTGCCGTGCCCGTGCCGCATTTCCCCGGACCGCTGAGCTGATCGGCCTGCGCATCGAATGAAGCATGCATGGGCGGGGTGTATGCATGGTCGTACCACCCGTCCGAATCGTCCCACGTGATGAAGATCGCCGTGCTCTGCCAGTCCGGCTGCTGCTCGATGAAGTTGATCAATGTTGCAGTGCCTGCCTGTTCGTCCAACGGATCGGAATAGCCGGCATGGCCGTCCTGATAAGCGTCCAGCTTGATATACGACACTGCCGGGAAGTCGCCGCCCTTCACCGCATCGTAAAAGTCCTGCAGATCGTATTCGTGGTTCGCCGGATCAGCCGTCTTGCCATCAGCTTGCAGGCTCTGGCCGATGGCCCCCACCGAGCTGGGACGCGCATGCGTTGGGTTCGCCGTCGACGCGAAATACTGGAACCAGTTATGGTGCGGAATGTAGTCCACGATAGCCTTGCCTACGACCGCCGATTGTGTGCTGCGCTTGCATCCGGTGGAGCCATTGGCATTCGTTGTCGCCAGATTGAACCCACCCATAAAACCACCCCACGTGACGCCGGCCTTGTTCAGCAGATCGCCGATATTCCTGCCGGTCATCATCGCCTGGTCCTGCGGCACAGAGCAGATGTCATAGCCAGGATCGACGTCATTGATCATCGTCCAGCCGCCTTGCCCGTCGGCGACGTAATAGGACACCGCGGCAAGCGTCGATGGCTGCTTGGTGGTGGCGACGATCTTCATGCCGTTGGTCTGACCGGCCACCAGTTCCAGCATGCCAGGCGTGGAGGGACCGTAGGTATCGGTCCAGGCGTTGTCGTTCATCGCGAAACGCTGGGCGTAGTGCCACATGGCGGCGACAGTATTGCCGTCGAAATAGCCCATCACCTGCCCCTTGGTGCCGAACGCTCCGGCGCCCCCAGGGGTCCCCTTGCCGGTATACTTGGGAAACAGATCCATCTTGCCGCCGTTATAGGCCTGCTGCTCGGCAGTATAGGCGTGGTTCTGGTCCTGCGTGTTGGCCTGCGTGCGGTCAAGCCGGAATGGCAACGCTGCATCGGGACCGTTCGCCGGATTGGTGTTCGGGTTCCGCCTGAGCAGGTTGGCATTCGCAAGATTGTTGACCCCCGGCGTCCCTGCTGCCGCGATGAAATGCGGCTCGCCCGGCGGGTTGGTCGCTCTCGGATAGGTGGCAAAGTAATGATCGAACGAGACGTTCTCGTTGAAGATGATCACCACATGCTTGATTGGAGTAGCGGTTGGTGTCGCCTCCTGCGGACTGGCGGCGGACGCCGCACCTGTAACCAAGAGCGCAGCAGTCAAGGCTCGCAACACGTTGCTGGTCCGCATGACATTCCCCGATGTGGTTCAACCTGCGGGGTCTATTGGCGCCGTCTCACCTTGTGCATGAAACAATTGTGACAGCAGACGACGCTACGCCGCCTTCAGCGGGATCCGCGCCCCTGTCGCAGGCTGGGCGACGCCGCCGCGGAGCACCCCCGGCTCCGTGCTGCCCCACAACGTTTCGAACCCGCGCGGCAGGCGCCGACTGTTCGGCATCGACAGCCATAAGCGGAACAGCAGCCTCTCCTGATGCGTGGCGCTGTCGTCCTCGTACGCCGTGCGGCCATGGAAGATAACGTGGTTGTTCAGCAACTGGATGTCGCCTGGTTCAAACGGCGAGTACAGACACACTTCCTCCGCCACCTCGGCCAGCAGATCCAGCGCCTCGTTTTGCGCCACGGTGATCCGAGGCACTCCCGGGCGTTCCTGCGCCTGCTCCACATAGGTACGCGAATATTGGCATGTCAGCTTGCCGTCCTGCACGGCGAACACCGGCATGGCGTAGACGCCGTGCTCGTCCCCAGGCCGCGCGCTCCAATAGTGCTGGCATAGCAGCGCCAGCAGATCGGGTCGGCGACGCAGGATCTCGTTGTAGATCGTCACGATGCTGGTGAGCTTGCTGATCCCGCCGGCCTTGGCATTGCGCACGCACAGCAGGGCGATGACATCGCAGCGGTCGGTGTGCCAGCGCAGCGGTCCCGCTGAACGGGCGCGAGCGCGGGACGAAACGACCTTTCCAGCTTCGCTCGGCTCAAAGGTCTTGTCGGACAGCCGCGACTCGTCGCGCACCTCGCCCATGATCTCGCCGCGGGCATTCTGATAAACCGCGGTGCCGAGGTGACGGCCGAGACCCCAGAAGATCTGGCGGATGTCGTCGTCGGAATAGCGGTCGACCGGCAGGCCGCGCAGGCGCACCGCGCCCAGCCCGTTCTCCAGCTCATCGCCGATCTCGGCCAGCAGCGCCGCGGTCGTGGGAAGTGGGAAGTCGTCGCGGCCGAAGCCGAACAGCGGCAAGCGCGCACGCTTCGCCCGGGCCAGCGCGGCATCGATCTCCGCGCGGTGGCTATCGGTCAGCGTACGTATCCAGGCGCCGGACTGGTCCAGCTCCTTGCCATACCAGCCGGCGCGGCCGGCGAGTGGCTGCGTTTCGGTCATCGCGCGCCCTCCAACGTTCCCTCGCGAGCGTTGTTGTGCAGGTGGACAGGTGTGTCAATCACGGCCAGTTTCCCGCTCGTCTCAACCACTCGGAAGGTGGCCGAGCTGCCGAAGTATCGTCATGTTGTCCCAGGTCACCCACCACTCCGCAATCTTCCCGTCCTCCATGCGAAACACCGCCCCGAAATCAAATTGCGCTCTGGCGCCTGAAGGTGAAAATGGACCCATTGGTCCCCGCTGCGTGCCCTCGTATGTCGCCCACAAGGCGACGAGATTCCCATCGGCAACCAGATGTTTGATTGTCTGAACCGAATCAGGAAAGACCCCGGTATCCAATCGGAGAAAGGCCTTGAGCTGATCAAGATCCAACACATCGACACCTGGGGTCGCCTGGCAGTGGCGCACGACGTCCAGGGCTACGAGTTCGTCGAATGCCTCAGGCTGACGACCGTTCCAAGCGTCGAAGAATCGCCGGATGATGGCCTTGTTCTGTTCGGTGCTTGTGCTCATTCTGATTCCCCCTCCATCTCTCCCCTGCCACGCAGTATTCTGTGCACTACTTCACAGCGTGCCGGCACTCTCGCAGCTAGCAATTGGCGTCTGCATCCATGAAGGAAGCCGGCCATGGCCATTGAGGACGACATCGTAGCCCTCCTGCATTCTCCGGAGGTGCAGAAAATACGCTTCGTGGCCGAGGCCGTCAGGATTGGGGGTGACAGATACAAGGCTGTCGCCAAAAAGCTTAAAGAGGGCCTCGTGACTGTCGATATCGATCCCGATCTCGATGATGACGACGACAACCCGCGCGACGGCAAATACAATCCTCACACGGATACCGTCACATTGATGAAGGATTCCCTTGTGACGATCGATGACAAGCGAATAGCCGTGCATGAAATGACCCATGCCGTCATCGATGACCTGGACCTACCGCGCAGCCGAGGCCTTTCGCATTATGAAGCGGAGGGCATTGCCTATATCGCGGCCGCCCTCTACATCCGTTTTGTAGGTGGCCCTGCCGTCGACGACACGGACGACCCGCATGTGCAGGTCGCCGATGCAATCGCCAAGAACGTTATCGCCGCGGGCCACACCCTTTATGTCGCGACACCAAACGAAATGCGGAAACTTCGCAGGGCAATCGGCAAAGACCCGCTGTATGCCGCCCATGCGGATCACCCGCAGTTCAGCGACGGCATCTGATCCCTCCCCTTTGCCCCGCGCGCGATCTGGGATCAGGCGTTGGGATTGTATGTCGTGATTTTCGACCCTTGCAGCGCCAGCGCCTGCCATAAGTCCATTTTGCCCAAATGGAATGGCGATAACCTTGTGCGACAAGGTGCTGCTGTCGAACGTCCGCACCCGCACCCACATCGATCACAGCCACGCTCGGGTCGGCACCAATCGCCCACCCGTCACTCTTGTCGAGGAACTGCAACGCCGCGGGATCCATGAAGAACAAGGCGTAGCTGAACCACTGCACACCCGCCTGCAATCCGAACGACGCCGCACCAATCGTGTAAAAGCCGTCGACATGGTTATGTACCCAAAGCACACCTTTGCCGCCCTGCGCCCCGAAGATGAAGCCGCCCTTCACGATCTTGGGGAACACCAGGACTCCAACGGCCTTTCGCCCAAGCTCTGCCGCCCGATGGTCGGCCGCGTAGAGCCGGTGAAGTGCTGCTGTGGCATTCTGGGTGATCTGAGCGGCATCGGATGCCGCAGATGCCGCCTTCGCCCCCAACAGCATCAATGGGCCGATGGCGGCAATAGACCGGATGGCGTTTCGCCGGCTCGGTTCCATACTGGACCTCCTTCGAGTGGATTGACCTCGCATAGTTCAATCAGTCGAGGGGAGCAAGCCAACAGTCAGACGATTGGCGTCGGTCCCGCAACCGAGGCGCTCAAAAGTTGATCGGCGATGCAGGAGTTACATACGCGACGATCTCGCGGAGGATGTCGAAGGCGGACGCATCCGTGGTGGCGGTCTCGCTTTTGGTAGACGCGACAACGATCGTCACGCCAGTGGCCAGGTTGTAGCCGAAGCCGCCGCTATAGCCATTGATGCTGGGATTCTGCACCAGCCAGCCATTGGACACCACGAAGCCGTAAGCAAAATACAGATCAGGCTTGTTCCTGCCTTTGCCCACGGAAGTTGGCGCGATCTGCTCCCTGAAATGCGCCGGCGAGATCAAACGGCCGGTGCCGAAGATCGGCCCCCATTTGCCCAGGTCGCGAATGGTGGACGTGGGCAATCCCGGAGTCGAACCCCAGAATGGGTTCCAGTAGGTGCAATCCTCGTAGACCTTGCGATCCATCGTGAAGGCGTGCAGCACCGGGCTCGGGATTTGCTGATCGACCGGATACCGCGTGTCCTTCATGCGCATTGGTCCGAAGATATTCTTGTCGTACAGCTCCTTCATGGACTGCCTGGTTGCGCGCTGAATGACCTGGCCCAAAATGACGTTGTCCGTGTGTGAGTATTGCTGGCTTGTGCCCGGCAAGAAATTCATTTTCCCATCACGGACTGAGTAGTTGATCAATTCGTCGTCCGTAAAGGTTCGGAACGGCTCCGCCAGTTCCAGCTTCACAAAGTCGTCGACAGTCACGTAATCGATGTACCCGGCCGTGTTGCCCACCAGCATACGCACCGTTACCTGATCGGCGGCCAGGAGTTGCGGAAACCAGCGGGATATCTTGTCGTTCAGGTTTATGCGCCCCTGCTCGACCAGCATCAGGAGCAGCGTGGACATGAAGGTCTCCGCGATTCCGCCGATCCGCCAGTGCATGGCTGTGGTGGCTGGTACGGTCGTCATCGAATTGCCCAAGGCCATCGTGAGGACCTCGCGATCGTGCACCCACATGCCAAACACGACGGCCTTTGTTCCAGTCTTCTGGGCCTCGGCCTGGACGATAACTCGCAGTCGACCGGGATCCGCATTGGGCGAGACGGTTTCACTCATCGCCTTCTGCTTTCCCAGGCAGCACAGTGCCAGCCCGAGAACGAGCAAGAGTTCTTGTTCGCATCGATCCCATTCGCCCCGCTTCCCGGCGACTGGTCGAATAGTGCAATCAGTTTGCAGCGGCAAGCCGTCCTTCGAGCCCGAACTCGGCTTGCGCGATCTCCGTATGGGAACCCGCGGCTCCCAGCGACGGCTCTATGTGTCCTGTTCCGCTGTCATCCGAGTTCGCCGGCCCACGCATGGTAGGCAATGCGTTGAGACCCTAAGGTTACCTCGGCTTCCTCGACGGCGCGCAGCGCATGTTGTGCCTTGCGGATCTCTCGTTCGTTGTCTTCAATCAGCGCCTGCGACGAGAACACGCCGCGCAGCCTGATCTTTCGCTCGATGGTTTCGCGCAGCCGTTCGGCATAGCTCAGGTCGCTCATGACATCGCTTCCCTTAGGTTCTCTCTGCTGGCTCCGATCTGGGCAAGCCGGTAAATGTTCATCGGCAGCAGGAGGCTATGCAGGATCAGGATGGGTGTCGTGCGGGTCATGATTGCATAGCCGATGAACGCCATGTTGCTGGCGATGCCTATACAGCGCAGCACCTGCATCGACGTGACCGAGAATGTGCAAAGCACCAGGCTACTGGCGATGTAGCCGCAGGCATCCTTGGCCCAGCCGCCGCCGAAGAGTGAATGATACATGTCGACCACCTCCTGCACCTCCCTGACTGCAGACCGCAGGAGACTATGCGACCAGGCCGGCGGCTGGATGTGATGAGAGTCACGCAATCATGGTGAACTCGATTTGCTCACTTCAAACGCCAACAGGAAAATAGGGCTTGACTTTTCTGCGTCATATCGGTTTATATTCCTATCAATGGATGCCCGCGCCACCTTGTCGGACTCCCGTCTCCCCAGGGATACCTACTACCAGATCGTCCATACTATCGGCGCCCTCCTGCCTTCCCCCAGCACCGATTCCCCCGAGGATTCAGCAAGCCGTGATCGCGCAGCCATCGCTCACGCCTGCCACCGGGCTTGACCCAGTGGTCGCCTCGTTACTGCCTGCCAACCCTGACGAAGCCAACCTCGCCGCTCAATATGTCGCCGCCAGCGCACAGGCACTCGACTGCCTCCGCCTGGCAAGGGAGCATCCGTCGGACGTCGCGCGCTTCCTGAAATGCACCGCCCAGTCCGCCAGCATGATGCGACAGGCGCATCGTTGGCGGACCGCGCTGCTTCGCGCCCAGGCGGAGCGCCAGAAACGCGGGCCAGATCCCGCCGCAGGCGACACCGCCGCGCCAGCCGAGTACCCGCGCTCCCACGGACGCCGCAGACAGGCTGGCCGAGCCCCTACCCGCATCCGCGCCGCAGCCAACCCAATTGCCGAAGCACGACCCGATCGCCGAGGCCGAGTGCTACGCGCGCCTCCACCGCAAACGCGCCGCGCTGATCCGCCGCCTGGGCCATGTGCCGCAGAAACTCAGTTGCGGCCCGCTACCGCCCGACCTGGTGCGCGCCATCGTCACCGGCACCACTCCCGTCCTCCGCGCGCTCGACAAGAGACCCGACCGGGCGGCTGCCATCGCGGCGTGAAAACGCTGACCCGGCAAATCGCGCAGCGCAACAGCATTTGCGGTGGTCCGCCTGATCCGCCGCCTTCGGCCATGACGGTCGAAGAAGCAGCGCGTCATTTCTTCTGATAGTTGGTCTCACCATACGATCCATCGTCTCCGCCCACGCGTCGCGAGACGGAAACGAGGAGCCGCGGGAGTGCCTAGACCCAGCCGATCAGGCACTCACTAACAACTGATGCACCGCCGCCGCATCAGGCGCCTGACGAAGCTTCTGCATGAAGCCAGCATTGCGCAGCGGCCGCGACAGCGCCGCGAGCGTCGCCAGATGCTGGTTGCCGCCGTTCGCCGGGGTCAGCAGCAGGATCACCAGATCGACCGGGCTCTCGTCGATCGCCGCGAAGTCGATCGGCCGCGCCAGCCGCACGAACAGTGCGAACGGTTCGCCCACCGCGTCCAGCCGCGCGTGCGGCAGAGCAAATCCCTTGCCGAGCCCGGTCGATCCCAGGTTCTCCCGCCCTTGCAACGCGTCGAATACCGCGCGACGGTCGAGACCGAGCGCCGTCGCCGCACGCCCCGCCAGCTCCTGCAGCAATTGCGACTTGTCAGAAACCCGCAGCCCCACCACGACCCGATCCGGCCCGATCAGCTCACCGATCGCCATCACTCCGGCGCCCGCAGCCGATAGCCCACACCCGTCTCGGTCTGAATGTATTCCGGCTTCTCGGTGTCGCGCTCGATCTTCTGCCGCAGCGCCCTGATGTAGATACGAAGGTATTGCACGTCGGTGTTCGGCCCCCAGACCTCGCGAAGGATCATGTTGTGCGTCAGCACCTTGCCGGCATGCGCCACCAGGAGCCGCAGCAGATCATACTCCCGCGGCGAGAACTTCACCTCCTGGCCGCGCACCGTCACGATCCGCCGCACCAGGTCAACCGTCAAATCGCCGGTGCGGAACACCGGCCTCTCGCCCTGCTGCTGCAGCCGATGTCGCTGCGCCGCGCGTATCCGCGCCAGCAGTTCGTCGATGCCGAACGGTTTCGTCACGTAGTCGTCGGCGCCAAGATCGAGCGCCGCCACCTTGGCCGCCTCGTTTTCGCGGCTGGACAGCACGATGATCGGCAGCATCGCGCCGGCGTCGCGAATGCGGCGGATCACCTCCAGACCGTCGATATCCGGCAGTCCCAGATCGAGCACCACCAGATCGGCGCGCCGCTGCCGCACCGCGTCCAAAGCATTCTGGCCCGACATGGCCTCGACCACCACGTAGCCCTGGCTGCCCAGACCGGCGCGCAGGAAACGCAGGATCGCCGGTTCGTCATCCACCACCAGAACCCTTGCCGGTCCGGCACCTTCAGTCATTCGATCGTCTCCGTCGGCCTCTCGGCCTCCGCGAACACCGGCAGCGTCATGGTGAACACCGCACCCGAACGGTCGGTGCGATTGGTCGCCACGATGCTGCCGTGCATCGCCTCGACGAAACCGCGGCAGATCGCAAGGCCCAGCCCCGTGCCGGCACGCCGCCGATCAGCGCCACCCACGCGGTAGAACTTGTCGAACACGTGTTCCAGATCAGCAGGCGGAATGCCAGGCCCCTCATCCAGCACCTGCACGACCACATTGCCACCGTCCTGCCGTGCCTTGATGGTAACCAGCGAACCTGCGGGCGCGTACTTGCTCGCATTGTCCAGCAGATTGAACAGCACCTGCTCGAACAGCACCTCGTCCAGATCGAGCATCGGCAGATTGGGTTGCAGCACCACCAGCGTGCGATGCTCCGCCAGGATCTTGCTGGCGCGACGCAACGCGCTGCCGATCGCATCGGACAGCTCGATCGCGCCGGTGCGCAGCCGCAGCGGCCCCGATTCCAGCCGCGTCATGTCCAACAGGTTGCCGATGAAACGATTGAGCCGCTCCGCCTCGTCCTGGATGTTGTGGATCAGATCGAGCCGCGTCGATGCATCCATCGCCTCGCTGAGACTGGTCGCCGACCCCAGGATCGACGCCAGCGGCGTACGCAGATCGTGCGAGATCGACGTCAGCAGCGCCGCGCGCAGCCGGTCCGTCTCGGCGACCAGGCGAGCGCGATCGACGTCCTCGACCAGATTGACCCGCTCGATCGCCAGCGCGGCCTGGTCGGCCAATGCATCGAGCAGCCGGTGCTGATCCGGCGTCAGGATCGGACCAGGCTCGTCGCTGTCGATGCCGACCACGCCCACCGCGCCGCGCCCGGTGTTCATCGGCATGAACAGTCGCTTGGCACCAGGCAGCGTATCGGAGCCGCGACCCGCGGTGCGGTTCCTTTCCCAACTCCACTTCGCGGCGGCAAGGTCAGCGTCGTCCAGCATGTCCTCCGGCGGAAAGCCGGCGCGCACCGCGACCCGCCCATCCTCCGGCAACAGGATGACGACACGCACCTTCAGCATCAGCGCGATCTGATGCACGGTCGCCCACAACAGATCGTCGAGATTCGCCGCGCTCGCCAGCTTGCGGCTGAACTGGTACAGCTCCTCGGTGGTGCGCGCCCTCTGTCGCGCGACGATCGCCTGCGCCCGCACGCGCGCGGTCAGATTGCTGGCGATCACCGCGGTCACGCCGAAGAAGAACAGTGCGGCGACGTTCTCCGGGTCGGCGATCGTGAACGTATAGAGTGGCGGCAGAAAGAAGAAGTTGTACGCCAGCACGCTGACAAAGCTGGCGAACAATGCCGGCCACAATCCGTACACGACCGCGGACACCAGCACGGCGGTCAGGAAGGCCATCGCCACGCTGGCGACACCCAGCCCCTGATGCAGCAGGAGCGCGCCACCCAGTGAAACTGCAACGAATGCAAGGCTGCCGAGATAGGTCCTCGCCTCGCCCGTCGGCACTACGAACTCGCGCGGCTTCGACGCGTCGCTGTTGCGTCCAAGCACGTGCACACCTGCGCCGCCGCTCTTGCGGATGAGCTGCTGCGCCAGCGAGCCGTAGAACAGCTCCCGCCACCATGCCCGCGGCTGCTGCACGATGATGATATGCGTGACGTTGCTGGCGCGCGCGTACTCGGCGATCGTATCCGCGACGTCCTGTCCCGGCAGCGTCACCGTCTCCGCACCCAGCCGTTCCGCCAGCCGCATCGCCTCGGCGATCCGGTCACGCTCGGCCTCGCCGAGGTTCAGGTCCCGCCCGGTCTCGACATGCACCGCAGTCCACGGCGCCTTCAGACTGTCCGCCATGCGCTTGGCATGACGCACCACATCAGTGCCGGCTGGCGTCGCTACCGACGCAGGCAAGGATGCGCTCGCCGGCCGCCCACGGCCCCGGGATAGCGTGCGCCTGCATATAGCGCACCATCTGCTTGTCCACCCGCTGCGCCGTGCGCCGCAGCGCGAGCTCGCGCAGCGCCGTCAGGTTGCCGGGCGAAAAGTAGTGACGGATGGCGCGTTCCGCCTGGTGCGGCACATACACCTTGCCGTCGCGCAGCCGCTGGATCAGGTCTTCCGGCGTCAGGTCGATCAGCTCGATGTCGTCGGCCTTGTCGATGATCGAGTCAGGCACTGTCTCGCGCACTCGGATGCGGGTGATCTGTGCGATGACATCGTTCAGGCTTTCGACGTGCTGGACATTGAGCGTGGTATAGACATCGATGCCGGCGGCGATCAGCTCCTCGACGTCCATGTAGCGCTTGGGATGGCGGCTACCCGGTGCGTTGGTGTGCGCCAGTTCATCGACCAGCGCGAGCTGCGGGCGGCGCGCCAGCAAGGCATCGAGATCCAGCTCCGCCAGTGTGCGCCCACGGTAATCGACGGGACGGCGCGGGATGATCTCCATGCCGTCGAGCAGCGCCACGGTTTCGCGTCGCCCGTGCGTCTCCACCACGCCAACGACGACATCGACGCCTTCCTGATAGCGCGCGCGGGCCGCGGACAGCATCTCGAAGGTCTTGCCGACGCCCGGCGCTGCGCCGAGGAAGATCTTCAGGCGGCCACGCGCGCTCTGTTGCGCAGTCTCCAACAGCGCGTCGGGTGAGGGCCTTCCTTCGCGTGAACCTCGATCGTCCAAACCCGCACTCCTCCCCCTCCCCTCGCGGGAGGGGGCTGGGGAGGGGGCGTGTATTTGGGCATCCCTCCAACCCCTCCCCATCGGATCACCTTGTGCTCTACCCGTTCATCGCGTCCAGCGCGAGGTTGAGCTTCAGCACGTTCACATGCGGCTCGCCGATGATGCCCAGCAGGCGGCCGGTGACGTGGTCCTCCACCAACTGCCGCACCTTGTCCTCGGCCAGCCCGCGTGCCTTGGCCACACGCGGCACCTGGAACAGCGCGCCGGCCGGTGTGATGTCGGGGTCCAGCCCGCTGGCCGACGTGGTGACCAGATCGGAGGGGATCGGCGTGCCGGGGTTCTCCTTCGCCAGCGTCTCCGCGTCACCCTTCACCCGGTCCACCAGCGCCTTCGAAGTCGGTCCGAGGTTCGAGCCGGCTGAGTTGTCCGCCGCATACGGCGTCGGCACGGTCTTCGTCGGATCCTTCGGATCAGGCTCCGTCGTCGCCGACGGCCGGCCGTGGAAATACTTGTCGGATGTGAAGTTCTGCCCGATCAACGCGGACCCGATCACCTTGCCGTCCTTCTCGATCAGGCTGCCATTCGCCTGGTACGGGAAACACGGCCTGGGCGATGCCGGTCATCAGCAACGGGTAGATAATTCCGGTGATCACCGTCATGGCGACGATCATCACGATAGCGGGGCGAATGTGCTTCATGGCAATGGCCCTCCTCAGGCCAGGCCGATGGATGTGACAAGCATGTCGATCAGCTTGATGCCGACGAACGGCACGATGATGCCGCCAACGCCGTAGAGCAGCAGGTTGCGGCGCAGGATCGCCGCGGCACCGATCGGCCGATACGCTACACCACGCAAAGCGAGCGGGATCAGCGCCACGATGATCAGCGCATTGAAGATGATCGCCGACAGGATGGCGCTCTCTGGATTACCCAGCCGCATCACGTTCAGCGCCTGGAGCTGCGGATAGAACGCGATGAACATCGCCGGGATCATGGCGAAGTACTTCGCCACGTCGTTGGCGATGCTGAACGTGGTCAGCGCGCCACGGGTCATCAGCAGCTGTTTGCCGATCTCGACGATCTCGATGAGCTTGGTCGGATCGCTGTCGAGATCCACCATGTTGCCGGCCTCGCGGGCCGCCATGGTGCCGGTGTTCATCGCCACGCCGACATCGGCCTGAGCCAGCGCCGGCGCGTCGTTGGTGCCGTCGCCGCACATCGCCACCAGCTTGCCCTGCGCCTGCTCGTCGCGGATCAGCTTTAGCTTGGCCTCCGGTGTCGCCTGCGCGAGGAAGTCGTCCACGCCCGAACTCGGCGGCGATCGCCGCAGCAGTCAGCGGATTGTCGCCGGTGATCATCACGGTGCGGATGCCCATGCGGCGCAGCTCGGAGAAGCGCTCCTGAATGCCGCCCTTGATGATGTCCTTCAGATGGATCACGCCGAGCAGGCGGCCATCCTTGCAGACTCCGAGTGGCGTGCCGCCCGACTTGGCAATCTCCTCCGACTTCGTGGTGAGCTCGCGAACCGCAGCTTCCGACACCGTGGAACGCACCGCGACACCGCCGCCATTGCCGCCACCGTTGCCGACTTGCCGGGCGAAGGCCAGCACCGCATCGACAGCACCTTTGCGGATGGCGGAGCCGTCGAGATCGACACCCGACAACCGTGTCTGCGCCGAGAACGCAATGAAGTGCGCACCCACCGGCGCCATCTCGCGTCCGCGGATGTTGTACTTCTCCTTCGCCAGCACCACGATTGAACGGCCTTCCGGCGTCTCGTCCGACAGCGAGGCGAACTGCGCGGCATCGGCCAGTTCTTGCTGCGTCACGCCGGCCAGCGGCAGGAAATCGGTCGCCTGGCGATTGCCAAGCGTGATGGTGCCGGTCTTGTCGAGCAGCAGAGTATCGACGTCGCCGGCGGCCTCCACTGCGCGCCCCGACATCGCCAGCACATTGAAGCGCACCAGCCGGTCCATGCCGGCGATGCCGATCGCCGACAGCAGCGCGCCGATCGTGGTGGGGATCAGCGCCACGAACAGTGCGACCAGGATCACCACCGACACCGTGCCACCGGCGTAGGTGGCAAAGCTCGGGATGGTCGCGACCGCGATGACGAAGATGATCGTCAGACCGGCGAGCAGGATGTTCAGCGCGATCTCGTTCGGCGTCTTCTGTCGCTCGGCGCCTTCCACCAGAGCGATCATGCGATCGAGGAAGGTGGAGCCCTGAGTGGCGGTGATGCGCACCTTGATCCAGTCGGACAGCACGCGCGTGCCACCGGTCACGGCGGAACGGTCGCCGCCGCTCTCGCGGATGACCGGTGCGGACTCACCGGTGATCGCCAACTCATCGACTGACGCGATGCCTTCGATCACGTCGCCATCGCTGGGGATCAGATCGCCGGCCTCGACCAGCACGATGTCGCCCTGCTTCAGTTCGGGCGCGGCCACGACCTGCCAGTTCGTGGCGTTCAGCGTCGCGAGCCGCTTGGCGGCGGTCTCGGTGCGTGCCTTGCGCAAGGTCGCCGCCTGCGCCTTGCCGCGGCCTTCAGCCACGGCCTCGGCGAAGTTGGCGAACAGCACGGTCACCCACAGCCAGAGTATGATCTGGAAGGTGAAGCCGAGATGTGCGCCACCCGTCCCAAGGTCGCGCAGGAAGATCACCGTGGTGAGCACGGCAACGATCTCGACCACGAACATCACCGGGTTCTTGATCATCAGGCGCGGGTTGAGCTTGACGAACGACTGTCCGATCGCGGGCAGAAGGATCGCGGGGTCCAGGATGGTGGACTGGGACTCGCGCATCTTGTTGCGAATTTCCATGGATTAGCTGCCTGTGTCAAAGAGGGTGCCGGCGTGCATCGCGAAGTTCTCGACGACGGGGCCAAGTGAAACCGCCGGGAAGTAGATCAGACCGCCGGTGATGGCGATGACGCCAACCACCAGGCCGACGAACAGCGGGCTGTCGGTGGGGAAGGTTCCGGCCGAGGTCGGCACGATCTTCTTCTGCACCAATGAGCCGGCCACCGCGAGCATAGGGATGATCATCAGGAAGCGGCCGATGAACATCGCCAGCCCCAGCGTGTCGTTCCAGAACGGCACGTTGGCGGATATGCCGGCGAACGCGCTGCCGTTGTTGCCGGTGGCGGAGGTGTAGGCGTACAGCGCCTCGCTGAAACCGTGCGGGCCGGCATTCGCCATCGCGCCGGTGCCGACCGGCAGCACCACAGCCAATGCCGTGAAGCCAAGGATCGACAATGGCAGGATCAGGATGGCGAGCATGGCCATCTTGACCTCTTTCGCCTCCAGCTTCTTGCCGAGGTATTCCGGCGTGCGGCCAACCATCAACCCGGCAACGAACATTGCGATTATGACGAACAGCAGCATGCCGTAGAGGCCGGAGCCGACGCCGCCGAAGATGATCTCGCCCAGCATGATGTTTACCATCGGAACCATGCCGGCGATCGGCAGCAGGCTGTCATGCATGTTGTTTACTGCGCCGCACGACGCGTCGGTGGTGACGGTGGTGAACAGCGCCGAGTTGGCGAGGCCGAAGCGAACCTCCTTGCCTTCCATGTTACCACCGGCCTGCAGCGCACTCGGCGCCTGGTCCACCTGGAAAGCGGCGAAGGCCGGGTTGCCGGCGGAACTCCGCCGAATAGCAGGTGACCACGCCAACGAGGAACAGAACGCCCATGATCGCGAACACCGCCCAACCCTGACGCTGGCTGCCGACCATGCGGCCAAATACGTTGGTCAGTCCCGCACCGATCGAGAAGATCAGCAGCATCTGGATGAGGTTGGTCAGCGCACTCGGATTCTCGAACGGATGCGCCGAGTTCGCATTCATGAACCCGCCGCCGTTGGTGCCCATCATCTTGATGACTTCCTGCGAAGCCACGGGACCTTGCGCAATGATCTGCTTGGCGCCCTCGAGTGTGGCTGCGTCGGTATAGGCATTGAGGTTCTCGGGCATGCCGAGGGCGATGAACACCAGCCCGACGACGATCGAGATAGGCAGAAGAATGTACAGCACACAACGGG
Organism: uncultured Alphaproteobacteria bacterium; assembly: GCA_963776505.1. Taxonomy (GTDB): domain Bacteria; phylum Pseudomonadota; class Alphaproteobacteria; order Acetobacterales; family Acetobacteraceae; genus JAMXLO01. Next base: position 13,828 of record CAVZNH010000051.1, on the reverse strand, counting down.
TCAGATCGACCCAGAAGTTGCCAAGCGTGCGTGCAGAACGCCGCGCGAAGCCGCGGATCAGCACGATAGCGAGCACGATGCCGGTGGCGGCCGAGACGAAGTTGTGCACCGTGAGCGCCCACATCTGGGTGAGATAGCTCATCGTCGTCTCAGGCACGTACGACTGCCAGTTGGTGTTGGTCAGGAAGCTGACCGAGGTATTGAACGCGAGGTCGGGCGACACCGCGTCCTGCCCCGCGGGATTGAACGGCAGCATGTTCTGTAGCCGCTGGATCGCGTACATGATCACGAAGCCGGCGAAGCTGAACGCCAGCATCGCCACGGCATAGCTGATCCAGTGCTGCTCCTCATCCTCGCGGACGCCGCACAGCTTGTAGATGCCCACCTCGATCGGGTGCAGCACCAGACGCAGCGGCGTGCGTTCGCCGTTGAACACGCGCGTCATGTAGCCGCCGAACGGCTTGGTGATGAGGATCACCAGGACGGCATAGATCGCGATCTGCAACCAACCATTGAACGTCATGACGCGTTACTCCTCGCGATCCTGCTCAGAACTTTTCCGGGCGGATCAGGGCGTAGACGAGATAAACCAGCAGGCCGATCGTCACGATCGCGCCCAGCACATAGTCGAGGGTCATGGCAAAGGCCTCACAGGTGGTCGCAAGCGATGGCGTACAGGACACAGCCGCCCAGGAAGGCGGCGCCTATCAAGATGTAGATGACATCGAGCATGGTGATTTTCCCCGGTCAGCAACGACCCCGCCGCATGCGGCTGGCATGTTGCGTTGCACAACAGCTAGGCCCGATCTCGTATAGAATCGATGGCATGTAGGCCGGCTCGGCATATAAATTCCATATATAGATCAGAGCATTGCTCAGAGCGCGAACATCATGAGTGCAGCCGATAACAGCCAGTGAATGTCGCGCATTGATCCAGATCAATCAGCCTGAGTCGCGGCCGGTTACTTTGTCGCGACTCAGTATTGCCCCACGAACGTCACAAGGATGTGGGCAATCAGCGCCAGTCCCAAACAGGTCGCAATAACCGTCCCGAAATGCCTCAGAAAATCTCCTGGAGAGTACTGCGTGACGGAATCCTGGACAGGCTCGTCTACCTTACCGAAGTGCAGTCTCGACATTTTCCACGCCACACTCCATGCAAGGGTGCAGGTTCCACGCGAAGCGTGCCTGCCCGATACGCTGCGGCGTGTACATAATGAGGCCGTCAGTATAAAATCCATGGCGCCGCGGCTGCCGCCATATATAGGGTGCATATAGCCACGATCGGTCCACCACCAACCGCGCTGAGAGGCAGGGCAACTATTCTCCAGCCCCCGAAGCACCATCGAATTTATATGCGCGCCGGCGCATCTTTGACGGCATGAGCGACTGGTTTCTCGTTTCTCATTTAAGGCGCACACCACGCGGTATAACAATATGTCAGCGACGCACGCCGTGAGCACCCTCAGCCGCGGACCCCGAAGACCCGTCGGCGATCTGATCGCCCGGATCAGCGAGAAGGCGACGCGGCTGTTGAACCCGAACTGGCTGCCGTTTCGTTCCAATGACCCCACCGACGAGTTGATCGTCGAACATCACGGACCGGTGGAGATCCACCAGACGCACGCCTGCTGGTCACTCGAGACCCGCGTCAAGGGCGAGCCCGACCGAGCTCGTGCGACCGCAGTTCGGCGCCTGGGCAACTATGCGAATGGGAAGAACCGAAGCCGGGCGCGATTGCGTGTCACGCGCCCTCTGGTGCAGGCCGAAGAATGCGCGGGCCGGTGGTGGTTTCGCGTCGCATCGCCAAGCGTGGACAGCGACTTCGTGGCCTCGTCGGCGCGCAATGGCAAGATCAGACTGCGCGCCCTCGAGCCGGAAACGCTCGCCGTGATCCGCGTACCGGGCCGTCCCACCAAGCTGGCGATCCAGCACGCCGAGACCGCGATCTGCCTCGCGATCGCCCCAACGCGGTGGCAACCAACAGGTGGCGCGATGCTGAGGCTGCACACGCTTCCGGCGGTGCTGCCTTTCCTGGGCCGATTCGAAGTCGCAGTGCCGGTTGCTGAACGCATGTCAGCTTCGACGATGCCGGATTGGATGCGCCAGGTTGTATTCAACCACCCAGCCGCGACGTAACCTGCCTCAACCGATACGCTGAAGCATCAGTGCGACGTTGCCAACGAAAGTCTCGCGGCACCCTCGGCGGTCACATAGGCGATCCGGCCGCCAGCAATGGTCGCGACGACGCGCGGCACCGCGGGATCAACCAGCACCACGTCGGCACGCAGTCCTTCCGCGATTGCACCACGATCGGCAAGCCCCGCCGCAGCGGCCGGATTGGTCGAGATCAATCCCCACGCGCGCGGCAGGTCGAGCACACCCCGACCGGCCAGCACGATGGCCGCACGCAACATGGCTGGATAGAAATAGTCCGACGACAGCACGCTGCAAATGCCTGCTTCGGCCATCCTTGCGGCAGATGCCCAACCGAGATGCGATCCGCCGCGCACCACATTCGGGCAGCCCATCACCACCCAGTCACCCGCGGCGTTGGCCTCCTGCGCAACTTCCTCGGCCATTGGGAAGTCGCAGATGCGCGCGCCTTGCACGCGAAACGCCTGACGCGTGCTGATCATCGCATCATCGTGGCTTGCCATCGGCAGTCCGGCCTCGCGTGCCGCCGCGGCAAGCCGTTCCAATGCGGCGGGAACGGCAGGCGCTCGGGCGCCGACCTGTTCGGCGAGCGCTCGGAAATCATCGAACTTCACGCCGGAACGATCGCTGTATTTCGCGCCCACCACCGGATTCTGGACATGCCTCAGGATCGATGGCGTGTGGTCGTTGAAGGCCAACAGATGCACGCGTCCCGCGGCGATGTCGGACAACGCGATGTCGAGCGCATCGAGGTTGTACGCCTCCCAGCGGAGATGCACACGCATGTCGCAGGTCCAGCGCCCTGCCTCCAATGCATCGAGCAACGCCTGCCATGCAGCGAGACTGCGCAGGCCCGGTTCCCACGACAGCGTCACACCGTGGAACGCGGTGGTGATACCGTTCGCCAGCAGCTGCGTTTCCGTCTCGTGCAGCGCGATATCGGCAGCGAAGCCGACGCCGGGTCGCGGCTGCAACTGACGCTCGAACGCATCGCCATGGATGTCGACGATACCGGGCAGCACCAGCAGACCGCGGGCATCCAGTTCCGCTCCGCTTCCGTCGCGGTCGATGCCCGCGATGCGCCCATCCTCCAGCGTCAGGTCCACTGCCTGCTCGCCATCCGAGCCCAGCAGTACCTGCCCTCCCGTGATCCGCAGCCTGTCCATCGATCTCGCTCTTACGGTTCAAAGACGATCTGCACGCGTGGCGTTGGATAGCGCGACAGGCCGAATTCCACCACCATGCCGGTCCGATCGACATTGACGTTCTCAGTGACCAGCAATGGCCGGTTGCGGGGCATGCGCAGCAGTTCCGCCTCCTCCGCGTTCGGCAACCGCGCGGAGACGCGGGTAAGCTGCCGCAGATAGTCCGTGACGCCAACCGCCTTCAAGGCTTCGGTGATCGTGGGCGCGGCACGCAAGGCATCGAGCACGCCGCGGAGCCGCGCCGTCGGGAAGTGGTGCTGCGACAGGCTCACCGGTCTGTCATCGGCAAACCCGAGCCGTTCCAGCAACACGACGCGGCTGCCGGCCCGAATGCCCAGGGCCGCGGCGACATGCGAATTGGCTGCGGTTTCCTTGAGCTGCAACAGGCGTCCGGACGGCTCCATGTTGTGCCGGCGGATCCACTCGGAGAAGCGCGTGCGCGCCTCGACTGCGTATTCCAGCACGTCCTCGGCAACGAACGACCCGCGGCCCTGCTCCACGCGAACCAGCCCGCCACGCGAAAGCTCCTCGAGCGCGCGGCGCACCGTGTGGCGGTTGACGCGGAACTGCTGCGACAGCTCCGCCTCGGTCGGCAGGCGGCCGCCCGGCGGATAAGTGCCGGCGCCGATGTCGTGCTGAAGCCGGTTCGCGATCTGCCGCCATAGCGCCACGCCGTCCTGGCGCAGCACTGGCTCCAACGTCATTGGATTGTCATCCGTGCCGACGCGCATTTCATGCAACTCCTGGCTTGACGATAGCGCGATGTCAGGCTAGCTGTCTAGACATCCAAACAAGCACAGGCGCTTGCCATGCCCGATGCAGTGCCACCGGAACAACCGCACGCCGCGCGTCGGCGTTGGATGGCCGTGCTGGCCCGCTCTGATGCAGCCGAGCTCTGCGAACGCCTTGGCACGCTGCCGGCATATCGAGTGCTGCGAGGACCCGAGGCGGGACTGGTGATGGTGCGTGGCCGCACCGGCGGCGGTGGCGCACCTTTCAACCTGGGCGAGATGACCACGACGCGTTGCACCGTGCGCACCGAGGTCGGATGCGTCGGCCATGCCTATATTGCGGGACGCAATGAGCGGCTGGCGGAACTGGCCGCGGTGACTGACGCGCTGTTGCAGGACCCGACGCGACAGAATGCATTGCTGGAGAAGGTCATCGAACCACTGGCCGCGATGCAGCAGGAACGGCGTGACGCTGTGTCGGCGAAGGCGGCGGCGACCCGCGTGCAGTTCTTTGCCATGCGGAACATGCGCTCATGAGTGCGACAGTTGCGCTGCCTGGCTTCACCGACCCGGTTGGCGAAGCACAGGCGACATTCCGAGCGGTGCTGGATGCGATGGCGCGCCCGGGCAGGCTGCATCGGGTCGGCGCGAGGCTTGCCGCACCGGCGCCCCTCGATCAGGCAACTGCGGCGGTGCTGCTGACACTGGTCGACAACGAGACACCACTGTGGCTCGAGCCATTGGTCGCGCCGGTGGGTGACTGGCTGGCATTTCATTGCGGCGCATCCATCGTCGATGTGCCGGGCAACGCCGCGTTTGCATTGGGATTGTCGCTGCCGGATCTTGAAGCATTGTCGGCCGGTTCGCATGAGGCACCGGAGAGTTCGGCGACGCTGATCTTGCAGATTGGTGCTCTGGGAACCGGCACGCGCTATCGTTTGTCCGGCCCTGGCCTGCGCGAGCCGACACTGCTGGCGAGCGACGGTCTGCCAGCGGACTTCGCTGCCGTTTGGCAGCGCAACCATGCGCTGTTTCCGCGTGGCGTCGACATGATCCTGTGCGCCGGCACGACGCTGACGGCGTTGCCGCGCAGCGTGTCAATCGAGGAGGCCTGACGATGGCCTATGTCACGGTCAAGGGTGGCGAGCAGGCGATCGACAATGCACATGCCTGGCTGGCCGAGGAGAGACGCGGTGATCAGGCGGTGCCGGAGCTGTCGCTGGCGCAGATCGCCGGACAGCTCGGCCGCAGTGTCGATCGCGCGATGGGCGAAGGCTCGCTGTACGACAGGGAGCTTGCTGCGCTGGCGGTGAAGCAGGCGCAGGGGGATCTGATCGAGGCTGCGTTCTTGCTGCGCGCCTACCGCACGACGTTGCCGCGCTTCGCTCATTCGCTGCCGGTTGATACTTCGGGAATGCAGATCAGGCGGCGGATTTCCGCGGTGTTCAAGGACCTGCCTGGCGGTCAGGTGCTTGGCCCCACCTATGACTACACGCATCGGCTGCTTGACTTCGGCCTGGCCGGCGGAGACCCCACGGTTGCGGGGCCGTGCGGCGGTGAGACGATGACGGCGATGCCACGCGTGCCTGATATTCTTGGCGATGAGGGGCTGATCGAACCTGACGGAAACGGCGAGGCTGAGCCCGGAGACCTGACGCGACAGCCGCTGACATTTCCTGCTGCTCGTGACATGCGGCTTCAGGCCCTGGCGCGCGGCGACGAAGGATTTCTGCTGGCCCTCGGCTATTCGACGCAGCGCGGCTATGGCGGCACACATCCTTTCGCCGGTGAGATCCGCATGGGCGAGGTGTCAGTGGAGATCGAGCCGCCGGAGCTGGGGTTTGCCATCGATATCGGCGACATCACCGTGACCGAATGTCAGATGGTCAATCAATTCAAAGGCTCGAAGACCGCACCCCCGCAGTTCACCCGCGGTTATGGGCTGGTGTTCGGCTTTTCCGAGCGCAAGGCGATGGCAATGGCGCTGGTCGATCGCGCGATGCGGGCAGAGGAACTTGGCGAGGAAGTTACCGCTCCGGCCCAGAATGTCGAGTTCGTGCTGTACCATTCGGACAACATCGAGGCGACCGGGTTCGTCGAGCACCTCAAGCTGCCGCACTACGTCGATTTCCAAAGCGAGCTGGAGAATGTGCGGCGACTGCAACGCGAGGTCACGCGGACGACGGAACGTGCGGAGGCCGCGGAATGACAATGCAGCTGGCGTGCGGTGAAGCTACTCCCCTCCCCTCGCGGAGGGAGGGGGCCATGCGGTTCTGGTGTCGCCCCCTCCCCCCAGCCCCCTCCCGCAAGGGGAGGGGGAGATTCTGGCCATGAAGGGCTACAACTTCGCCTACCTGGACGAGCAGACGAAGCGGATGGTGCGTCGCGCGCTGTTGAAGGCGGTTGCGATCCCAGGGCACCAGGTGCCGTTCGGCTCACGCGAGATGCCGCTGCCCTACGGGTGGGGCACTGGTGGAATTCAGGTTACCGCGTCGGTATTGGGCGCTGACGATGTGCTGAAGGTCATCGACCAGGGCGCCGACGACACGACCAATGCCGTGTCGATCCGGCGCTTCTTCGCGCGCACCGCCGGCGTCAGCACCACGACGAAGACCGCGGATGCGACGGTAATCCAGACGCGACATCGCATTCCAGAGAAGACGCTGCGCGACGACCAGATCATTGTCTATCAGGTGCCGCAGCCAGAACCGCTGTTCAGGCTCGAGCCATCGCGCATCGAGACACGTCGCATGCATTCGTTGGCCGACTACGGGCTGATGCATGTGAAGCTGTACGAGGACGTTGCCCGCTTCGGGCAGATCTCGATCAGCTACGATTATCCGGTGTTGGTGAACCAGCGTTACCTGATGTCGCCGAGCCCGATCCCCGCCTTCGACAATCCGAAGATGCACCTTATGCCGGCATTGCAATTGTTCGGTGCGGGACGCGAGAAGCGGATCTATGCGATTCCGCCCTGGACTGAGGTGCGCTCGCTTGACTTCGACGACCATCCGTTCCGGCCGATCCGCGCACCGCATTCATGCGGGCTGTGCGGTGCCACCGATTCGTATCTGGATGAGGTGGTGATCGATGATCGGGGCGGGCGGCTGTTCGTCTGCTCGGACACCGATCACTGCGCGGAGCGGCGAGCAGCGGGTCACGTCGGCGCCGAGGGCCTCAAGGAGGCAGCGGAATGACTAGCGAAACTCTGTTGTCAGCCCGTGGCCTGTCACTGTCATATGGCGCACTTACCGCGCTGGCCGATGTGGATGTTGACCTCTGGCCGGGCGAGATCCTTGCGGTCGTTGGTGAGTCGGGATCCGGCAAGACCACGTTGCTGAATGTTCTTTCGGGCCGCCTGCCACCCGATGGCGGTGCTGTCTGGTACCGTGATCCGACGGGGCATCTGCACGACGTGCACGCCATGCCCGCGCCGGCGCTACGTACGCTGCACCGTTCCGACTGGGGGTTCGTGCATCAGGACCCGCGGCAGAACCTGCGCATGAATGTCACTGCCGGTGGCAATGTCGGCGAACGGCTCATGGCGCAGGGCGCCCGACACTACGGCAACATTCGCGAGCAGGCGATCGACTGGCTGACCCAGGTTGAGATCGACGCCAACCGCGTTGATGACATGCCGCGCACCTTCTCGGGCGGCATGCTGCAACGGTTGCAGATCGCGCGAACGCTGGTAACCCACCCGCGTCTGGTATTCATGGACGAACCGACTGGGTCGCTGGATGTATCGGTGCAGGCGCGGCTACTCGATCTGATCCGCTCGCTGGTGACGCGGCTCAAGATTGCCGCTGTGCTGGTGACGCACGACATCGGTGTGGCGCGGCTTCTGGCGCACCGCATCATGGTGATGCAGCGCGGGCGTGTCGTGGAGCAGGGGCTGACGGATCAGGTGCTGGATGATCCGCAGCACCCCTACACGCAGTTGCTTGTCAGCTCGGTATTGCAGGCATGAGTTGCTCGCCGCGATTGATGTTGCGCACAGACACGCTGACGAAAGGGTTTACCCTGCATCTCCAGGGGGGTGTGCGGATTCCTGTGCTGTCGGGTATCGACCTCGAACTCCATGTCGGCGAATGCGTCGTGCTGTCCGGCCCGTCAGGCGTCGGGAAATCCACGCTGATGCGTAGCCTGTATGGCAACTACCGTGCGGATTCGGGCCGCATCCTCATCCGCCATCAGGGCAAGATGGTCGATCTCGCTACCGCCGATCCGCGCACCATCCTCACCGTCCGGCACGAGACGCTGGGTTATGTCAGCCAGTTCCTCCGCGTCGTACCGCGCGTTCCGGCAGTCGATGTCGTTGCCGAGGTCCTGGTCGGCCGCGGCAGCGCGCAGGGCCAGGCGAGACGGGTCGCCACCGCTCTGCTGCTGCGGCTGAACATTCCACGCCGGTTGCATGGATTGCCGCCGGCCACATTCTCCGGCGGAGAACAGCAGAGGGTGAACCTGGCGCGGGGCTTCATTGGCGAGCATCCCGTGCTGCTGTTGGATGAGCCCACCGCCTCGCTCGACGCCGAAAATCGCGCCGTGGTCGTCGCCATGATCAACGAGGCGAAGGCACGCGGCACAGCCATCATCGCGATCTGTCACGATACGGATGTGCGCGATAAGATCGCGGACCGGCTGTTCGCACTGAGGCCTTTGCAGGATGCGGCATGACTGACGAGACGATCCTCACCAACGCCATCCTGGTCCTGCCCGATGCGACGCTGCATGGAACGCTGGTGGTGCAGGACGGCCGCATCTCCGATGTGCAGCCAGGCCGTTCCGGTGCGCTTCCCGCCCATGACCTCGACGGCGATTACCTGATCGCGGGCATCGTCGATACCCACACCGATAATCTGGAGCGGCAGGTGCAGCCGCGGTCGCTGGCCCGCTGGCCCTCGCGCTCCGCGATGGTCGCGCATGACGCGCAATGCGCCGCTGCGGGCGTCACCACGGTGTTCGACGCGCTATGCCTTGGCGATCTTGGCTTCGACAAGGAGCGCATGCGCACGTTCCAGGATGGGGTGGTCGATCTCGATGCGCTCAACGATGCAGGACTGCTGAAGTCCGAGCACTTCCTGCACCTGCGCTGCGAAGTTCCCGCGCTGGACATGCTGGCACTGTTCGACACTGTCGCCGACCACGCGCTGGTGCGGATTGTCAGCCTGATGGATCACAGCCCCGGTGTAGGACAGTATGCCGATCTCGACTTCTACCGTGCGCTGCGCCGCCGCGGCGGTCTGGACGACGCATATATCGAACAGCGCATCGGCGAATTGCGGGAACAGCGCGAACGGATGCGCATTCCCAACCGCCGCGCTTTGCTCGAGCGTATCGCCGGTCGAGACATCGCGATTGCCAGCCATGACGACAGGACCGAGCAGGAGATCGCGGAGAACGCGGCCGACGGCATCGGCATAAGCGAATTTCCAGTCACCATGCAGGCGGCGCAGGCAGCGAAGGCGGCCGGCATGCAGGTCATCGCCGGTGCGCCCAACATCGTCCGTGGCGGCTCGCATTCCGGCAACGTCGCTGCCGCGGCGCTGCTTGAGAACGGCGCGGTTGATGCCTTCGCTTCCGACTATGTGCCGAACAGTCTCGTGGAAGCGGCGTTTCAATGTGCGCAGGGCATCGGGTTACCACAGGCGGTCTCGCTGGTGACTGACAGGCCGGCGCGGCTTGCCGGACTGGATGACCGGGGAAGTTTGGAACCAGGGCAGCGGGCGGATCTGGTGCGCGTTCGCCTGCATGAGGGGTTGCCGGTGGTGCGGCAGGTCTGGCGGGCCGGCGAGCGCGTTGCCTGATGGGTCCGGACGCGCGTGTCGCGGTGTACTATGCACCGCAGGCCGATGATCCATTGTTTGCGGCGGCCTCAGCCTGGCTTGGCCGCGATCCAACAAGCGACGCGCCGATGCCGCAACCTGATGTCGCCAATATCGCTGAAGTCACCGCGGAACCGCGGCTGTACGGATTTCACGCAACGCTGAAGCCCCCGATGCGATTGGCCAGTGGTTACGGGTGGGACGATGTGGTTGCGGCCGCAACGATGCTGGCCGAGCGCATTGCGCCGTTCGAGCTGCCGGGGCTCTCCGTGCAGGACGTGTTCGGCTTTCTTGCCTTGCGCGAGACTGCGACGAGCGCCGCGTTGCAGGCACTGGCCGATGCCATGCGTCGAACATCTGGATGCATTTCGTGCGCAGCCACCCGACACCGAGCTTGCGCGTCGTCGGCGGGCAAATCTGACCGCCCGGCAGGACGAAATGCTGATGCGATGGGGTTATCCGTACGTGTTCGATACCTGGTTCTTCCACCTGACGCTGACGCGCAGGCTGAGCGCGGCGGAGAAGCAGGTATTCATGCCGGCATCCGAGGCCTACTTCGCCCACGCAATTGCAACGCCTCGCCGGGTCAACGATATCTGCCTGTTCGTGCAGCCCGCGCCTGGCAGGCCGTTCGTCATCCGGGAGCGTCTGCCGCTGCGCGGTTGAGCGCGTCGAGGAAACGCTTCAGACCGTCGTCCATCGATCCGTCGTTGACGACCGTTTCCACTGGAATACCACCAGGTATCGCAACGCTGCGTGCCAGCCGCGCGGCGACTTCGTCGCATCCTCGCGTCCGCGCGATGCCAGTCGGGCCGCCCGGACGTGCTGCGGGGCGGTTACCTCGATCACGCGCACCGGAAAGCGTTGGGCAGCCTCGAAGATGACTGTGCGTGAGACGTTGGCAACTGTGACGATGCCGTCTGCGATTGTGCCGGCTGGAATGCCGTAGCGCAGCCCGTGCGCCTGCCACTGAAGTGCGAAGTCGCGTTTGACGAACTCCGCTTCCGTGACCGGCTCGTGCGCCTCGCTGCCCGCGTCAGCGCCGCGCGTGACGACGCGGCGGACGAAACGGAACCGACCGTTATCGGCCAGCGCCTGTTTCGCCGCGTCGAGCAGAGTGTCCTTGCCCGCCCCGCTGGGCCCCACCACCAAAACCAGCATCGTAACCACGCGGTCGTCGTGGACAGGCGTGGCGGCAAAGTCAACCCGCCACCACGCTGAGCTGTCGTGCCTCGGTCAGGTATGCGTCAGGAACGTGCCCGCCGCACCGTCGGACGCCAGGTGGAAGCCGGAGGACGACCAGGTGCCGGCCACAGTGAACACGGACCTGGTCAAGCCCGAGGCAACCGTAACCTTCGTGTTGGCGCCGCTGGCCACCTGCGGTCACCGTGGAGCCGGCGAAGGCCAGGTTGGTCAAATCGATCGTGTCGCTGGCCACGAAGCCGGCGATGGTGTCGCCGTTCAGATTTGCGGCGGTGTCTTTGAAGATGTCGCCACCACCGGAGTAACCGGTCAGCGTGTCGGCTCCAGCGCCGCCGGTCAGCGTCTGGCTGCTGGCGCCTGCCTTGATCGTGTCGGCACCAGCGCTCCCAACCGCCGTGATGAACTGCATCCCGTTCAGCGTCAGGTTGCTCGCCGCGCTCAGCTTCACCGTGTTGACGTCGGTCGCGGCGTTGAGCGCGATGGTCCCGCCGTTGGTGATCTGCAGCGTGCTGTTGGCGCCGAGACCGCTGATCGACGCGCCCGCATTGGCCGCGGTGGCCTTTATCGTCTCGTTGGGACCGCCGGCGATGACGCTCTGCGTTGGCGCGCCGAGGGTGATGGTATCACCACCGGTGCTGCTGCCGCTGATCTTCAGGCCGGCTGTGGTGTTGGCGGTGAAGTTCGTCGTCGCCGCCAGTTGCACTGCGTTGATGCCGGTGATCTTGGCGCCCATCGTCGCATTGCCGCCGCCGTTCACCACCAGCGTGTTGCTGCCGGTGCCGCCTTTGATGGTGGTGTTGCCGATGGTTGACTTGGTGACGTTATAGATATCGGCGCCGGCGCCGCCGTTGACGGTTTCGTTGGCGCCCAAGCGTTACCGTGTCGTTGCCCGCGCCCAGGTTGATCACATCGGTGTTGTTGGCACCGATGATGGTGATGCCTCCCCCCGCGGCCGAGGCCACGTTCACCGTCGCGTTCAGTCCGGCTTTCAGCGTAACTGTCTGCGCGCTCGTTCCCTGTCCCTCTTGCGCGGCGATGACCTGGATGTTTGTCAGCTTCGTCACCGCCGCCAGGTTGAACGCCCCGCCGCCGGACAACTGCAACGTGTTGACCACGCCGGTGCCGGTGCCTCCGGTGATCTTGTCGGCGGGGAGCAGGGTTGCCGCTGTCGCGACGATGGTGGTGCTCACCGGCCCGGTCGTGATGTTCACCGGCGTTGTCGGCAGGGTCACGGTCGAGCAGGTTTGCAGTCGGCACGAAGGTCAGGTCGGTCCCGCCGCCCCCGGTGGTGTCGGCCGCAACGGCAAAGTTGCCCTGGAAGGTTCCGGACAAGGTGACCTTGCTGGTGGTGCCGGTGCCGCTGAGAAGCGTCAGCACGGTGCTCGTAGCGCCGACCGTGACCTTGCTGATTCTGTCGCCGACGCGAAGTCGGTGAAGTCAATGACATCAGTGGCGAGAAAGTTGACGATGGTATCGCCGTTCAGGTCGGCGGCGGTGTCGCGGAAGATGTCGCTTCCGGCACTGGAGCCGGTCAACGTGTTGGCCCCCGCGCCGCCGCTCAGAATCTGACCCGCGCCACCGGCGGTGATGTTATCCGCGCCAGCGCTGCCGACAATTTTCAGCCCCGCTGTGGCATTGGCAGTGAATGTTGTTGCGGCCGCCAGTTGCACCGTGGTGATGCCGGTGATGCCGGCGCCCATGATGCCGGTGCCGCCGCCAGTGACGCTGAGTGTGTTGGTCCCCTTTGTGCCGCCGTTGATGGTCACATTGCCAAGCGTCGCCGAAGCAACTTTGAACAGGTTGTTGCCGCCGCCGCTGTTCACTGTCTCGCCCGCGCCCAGCGTAACCGTGTCGTTGCCGGAGCCGAGGTTGATGACGTCGCTGTTGGCGGCGCCGATGATGGTGATGGTGGGCGAAGCACCTGGCGGGTCAGCCACGTTCACGGTCGCATTCAGCCCGGCACGCAGCGTCACTGTCTGTGCGGTCGCACCCGTGCCTTCCTGCGCTGTGATGACTGCGACGTTCATAAGCGTCGCCGGCGTCGCCAGATTGAAGGTGCCCCCGCCTTGCAGCGCAAGCGTGTTCATCGCCGTACCACCGTTGATATTGTCGCCGGCGGTCAGGGTGGCGGTCTTGGCCATGATCATGTTGTTGGCGGTGCCACCGGCGACTATGTCCGAGCCGGTGGTCAGCGTGAACGTCTGGCCTGGTGTCACCGTCACGGCGATGCTCTGCGGTGCCGCTGCGACGCCAAAGCTGTCGACGGCGTTGAGCGTGATGGTGTCGGAGGGGGTCGTGGCGTCGGTATCGGACAGCGTCGCCAGATCGCTGTTCACTGTCGCCAGCGACCCGGTGATCGTGAGGCTGGTGGTGCCCGAGCCGGTCACGCCGGTACCGGTTGCCGAGAGCAAGCCGTTTGTATCGGCCAGCGTGACGGTGAACGTCTCGCCGGCGACGTTGGCGATCTCCGCCAGGCTGAGCCCGGCGATGAGCGTCGGCGCGCCCTGATTGACCGTTGCCGAGAGTGGCGTTGTCAGCGTTGGGGGACCGACATCGGTGGCGACGACGGTCGTCGTGCTGTCTGTCGCAGTGGCCAGCGCCGTATCGGTGTCCGCGATGGTAAAGGTGGTGGTGACGGTCTGCCTGGCGTGACCTGATCTATGGCTGGCGTGAACACCAGAGCGTCCAGCGCCGCCGTGACCACGGC
>CAVZNH010000050.1:0-292163 GCA_963776505.1 uncultured Alphaproteobacteria bacterium | reverse complement strand
CCCTGATCGAGGCCGTGCAACAGAACACGTTGCAGATCCCGGCCCCGCCCGAGACAGTTGCGGCCTGGCCAGTGATTGGCGCGAAGCTGTCCGCCGTGTGGACCCAGGCGCACGACGATCTGCCGGCGCTCGTGCAAAGCATGCAGCCAAGATCGGCGAGCTTGCCCGCACCGCGCTCGGCTTCGTCGCTAGTATCGTCGGGGGCCTGCTAGCCTTTCTCGCCGCCCTTGTCCTCGCCGGTATCTTCATGGCCTTCGGCGACTCCGGTGCCCGCGCCTGCCTCTCCGTCTTTCAGCGTCTTGCCGGTGAGCAGCGCGGGGCTCGGCTCGCCCGCCTCTCCACGGCGACCATCCGCGCCGTCGCACAGGGCGTGGTGGGGGTTGCGCTCATTCAGGCGATCCTCGTGGGCCTTGCCCTTCTGGTCGCGGGAGTGCCGTGGGCCGGCGCGCTCGCGGCGATAGTTCTGGTGCTTGGCATAGCCCAGGTTCCCGCGGTGATCGTAACGCTGCCGGCAATCGCCTGGATCTGGTCGCGCGGCGGCAGCGGCACCGGCGAGGCGATCATCTACACCGTGCTTCTGCTCGTCTCCGGCATGGCGGACAACGTGCTCAAGCCGTTGATGCTTGGTCGTGGCGTGGACGTGCCGATGCCCGTCATCCTGGTCGGCGCGCTCGGCGGTATGGCAACGGGCGGGATCATCGGCATGTTCGTGGGTGCAACCCTGCTGGCACTCGCGTGGCAAGTAGTCACCGGCTGGGTCGATGAGAGCCCCGAGACAAACATCCCGCCCGAAGGCTGATCGAGCGGACCAATACGGACAATCGCGGCGGGAAAGCGATGGCGGCAGCGCAGATCGGGAGTGGCTTCATGCCTGGTGCCCCGGGCCGGTCTGGCCACCGAAGAGCGTTTCATTCACAATGCTCATCATGATTGTTGGTCAACTCATTTCGACAACTGCCGTTCTGGCTGCGGCCATAAGCGTGGCCCTTGCAGAAGTTCCCGAAGGCCGTATCTACGTCCTCCATTCGGGAGCTGTTGGGGCCTGCCCATCCCTGGACTGGCACATTGTGTTGGAACCAAATGGCATCTTGGCGGGCATGATTTCGTGGAACGGCATGAAGACGATGGCAAGAGTAACTGGAACCGTCAATCAGCGAAGCCACACCTTCACCATGGTCGCCAAAGAAATGGAAGGCCAGGCTCGAAATGCCAAGGTTAAAGGACGGATTAGAGAAGACGGTCTGATCATAGCCCATATCGAAGGACCTCGCGGCACCTGCGATGCTGTCATTGCTCCGAGTTACGGTAACCAACCGCCCACCCGATAGAACACCTGAGCCGGCGTGAGACGCGACCCGATTCGGGAATTGCCCAGTGGGACGAGCGTGCCCGTGCTCTCCTGACGCAGGCTGACGACCATCTGCTAGAAGGCGAACGTCACGCCGGTGATCCAGGTGCTTTCTGTGGTGCAGCACAGTCCGGTGGTGGAGGGGTTGAGGCCGAACTTGTTCACCCACCAGCGGTATGAACCCCAGAGATAGACCTTGTTTGGCTTATCGGCGATCATCTGGCCGATATCGAGGGACAGGGTCTGCTGCATGTAGTATTCGGCGATGCGCGACGGCGCATTCGGCTCACCCGCCCCCTTGGGGCCATGAATGCTCACCAGTGCCTTGTATGTGAGGGGGATAGCTTGATGGCAGGAAGCCCAACGGCTGCACGTAGTTCAGCTCGATGCCCCAGGTGGTGTTGAAACTGACATGGCCACCGGGATTGGTGCCGAGCGACGAGGCGACGCCATCGTGCTGCCACTCTTTGTATGCGACGAAGCCGGCGTTGAGAAAACCATTGTATGGCGCTTCGAACTCGATCTGCACGCCCCCCTCGATCGAACGCTTCCTGGACCAGAGGGTGGTATTGTCGGCATTGAGGTCCACGCCCATCAGGAACGCTACGTTCTTCAGCGGTCCAGCGCCGAACGCCTTGGTGTCGAACAGTTGGTTCCATCCAAGGGTGCCGCGCCACAGGCCATAGAGTTCGGTGTAGCCAGGGCAGCCGGTGTCCGCGTTCGGAAATCCGCAGGGTGCTGCGGGAGTTGTGGTGCCGTTGGTGGCCCGGAGCCAGTCGACATTCACGTAATTTGTGCCGTATGACCAGACGTCGAAATGCGTAAAGCTCAATACATTCTTGCCGGTTGTTCCGGCGCCGGGATTGGTCGCACTGAACTCGTAGTGGTAGCTGAGGGAGTTGTCATTGACGGGGAAAAACGGTGAGGCCAGGTCTGGATCGCCAATCGTCGGCTCGTCGGCGGCCAAGGGGCCGCTGACGATAGTCGCGCAGAATGCCAGAACAGTGAACGTCAGTCTTTTTGACATTTCCCCTCGTTCATTCTTGCACGTTCATTCTTGAGGCACGAAGGCTGCGCAATCAAGCGAACATCGAATGCCCATTCGATCAGAGAGGGCAACGCCTAGTATTTGAGCGCTCATTTTTTATTTCGACGGCCCGGCCAATCGAATCCATCATCTTTCGCTTTTGAATTTCAAGAGGAAATTTGGGCGATCTCAACTCTTCGACCCGAGCATTGTGCCTTGCAACATAATTGTATATGAATTGCGGAGGTGGCGCGCTAATATCGTTCCGTGCATCACCCGGGTCAAGTATGCTTTGGCTTGGTATGGTATGTGGTGTCGGGTTGTCGTAAAGCCATGCAAGATTGGCAATGAGCCGTCGAGGGATCGACCCTAATCATCCTTGGGAAGGGAACAATCTAATGAACAGGATCGAGGCTGAGCCGTTTCCGCTTGAGTTCGAACACACAACGACCGCGCTCTTGATCATCGACATGCAGCGCGACTTTGTTCTACCGGGTGGGTTCGGCGAGAAGTTGGGTAACGATACCACCTTGTTGCTTGCGGCCGTCGAACCAACGCGGCGGGTGCTGGACAAGGCGCGCGAGAAAAAAATGCTTGTTATCCACACACGGGAGGGCCATCGGCCGGATCTGACGGATTGTCCCGCGGCGAAATTGACGCGCGGGGGGCAGACCTTCATCGGCACAGACGGTCCCATGGGTCGTATCCTGGTCCGCGGCGAGACGGGGCACGACATCATCCATCAGCTTTATCCCATCCCCGGTGAGCCGATCATCGACAAGCCCGGCAAGGGATCGTTCCACGCCACCGATCTGCATCAGATCCTGCTGGATCGTGGAATCAAGACGCTGGTCGTCTGCGGCGTAACCCTCGAGGTTTGCGTGCACACCACGGTGCGCGAGGCAAACGACCGTGGCTATGAATGCGTGGTCTCAGCGATTGCGTGGCGTCGTACTTCCCGGAGTTCCAGCGGGTCGGGCTCGAGATGATCAAGGCCCAGGGCGGCATTTTCGGCTGGGTGTCAAACGCCGACAACTTGATCGCCGCCCTGGCCTGAGCCTCGTGACGTCAGTGCAGGCCATTGCTGTCGGCCACGCGCTTGACGTTGATGCCGCGAGTAGCGGCATTGTGCAGCAGGTCTTCGCGCATGCCGTCAATCTCGGGATCGGTGGCGAAATGTGGACGCTGCTGACAGCCGACCGGACAGACCTCCCGTTCGGGATCCGGACAGCATGTCACGATTTTCGCGGTTTTGGCCTGCGCCATGGCGATCGCGTCGGTGTCAGGTCGGGCTTCGTGGGCATCAGGTCGGGTAGCGCATGTCATGTGGTGGACTGTCGGTCGGCCCGAAGATGGCAGCCGGCACCCGAGGACACGTTCGCGCCGGGCGTCGGCAATCGGCTCGGCCTCGTTGCGGCCGCCGCGTCCGATCGTGCCTGGCATGGCGCAGCGCCGATGGCTCATGCCGTCAGGTCAGCGCTTGGTGTACCGGATGCTTTGCGGAGGGTCCTTGGCTGCGTGGTCGGCTACGGCCCCGGTTCCACCCCGTCCGGGGACGATGTGCTGGTGGGTATCTTCGCTGTGCTCACAGCATCGCGGTCCGGCGCGGCCGGCGCCGCTGCTGCCCGCTCGTTGGATCAGATGATGCGCCCGCTTCTGCCTGGAACGACCGACATCAGCATGCAACTGCTCCGACAGGCCAGCCGGGGTCTGGTCGGTCGCGCCGTGCACGAGTTGATCTGCGCCATTTCCGGCGAAACCAACCTCCAGGCGCTACGGCTTGCCATCCAGCGTGTTGTCGAGACGGGCGTGACGTCGGGTGCGGATACCTGCATGGGATTGCTGGCTTTTGCGCCGTCATATTTTCTATCTGACGATGAAAGGGCCGCGGCATGACTACCCGTTCGCGCAATTACCCGAACCTTTACAAAGATTCGGTCTCGCTCATGACAGTGTCCGCCAAGGTCATGGCCGTGCCTGGCATCGACATAGCTTCGGTGGTCATGGCCTCTGCCACGAACGTCGCCAATCTTGCCGAAGCGGGCCTCGGTACATTCGAGGTCCGCCCCAACGACCTCATCGTCGCGGTATCAGGCGATGAAGCGGCGTGCGACGAAGCGCTCGCGAAAGCGGATGAATTGCTATCCGCGAAAGCCGCGGGTGGGGATGATGAGGCGGCCGGGCCGCGACAAATTCTCACCAGCATCCAGATGGCCGTCGCCAAAGACCCCACGCACAATTTCGCGTTGATCTCGGTGCCGGGCGACTACGCGGCGGCCGAAGCGATGAAGGCACTCCGTCTTGGGATGGATGTCATGTTGTTCAGCGACAACGTGCCACCCGAGAGCGAACTGGCACTCAAACAGTATGCGCGCAAGCATGATCTCATGGTCATGGGGCCCGATTGCGGCACTGCCATCGTGAACGGCATCCCCCTCGGCTTCGCCAACGTCGTCCGGCGCGGACCAATCGGCGTCGTTGGCGCCTCCGGCACAGGTACCAGGAAGTCACTGTGAGAATCCATCAGCTTGGCTCAGGCGTGTCGCAGGCGCTCGGCACGGGTGGCCATGACCTGTCGGATCTGATCGGTGGCATCTCCATGCTGCACGGCCTCGCCGCGCTCGATGCTGATCCCGCGACAAGCGTTATCGTGCTGGTCTCTAAACCGCCGGCGGCGGAGGTGGCGTCCAAGGTGTTGGCCGCGGCAGAGGCCAGCGCCAAACCCGTGGTCGTGATATTCCTCGGGGCCGATCCCGCCTCGATCACCCGACACGGCGTGCATGGCGCTGCTTTTCTGGCGCAGGCCGCCGATATGGCTGTCTCCCTTGCCAAGGGTGACGTAACAAAGCCGGCGCCGATGGCGATCTCCAGCGAAATGCAACGCACGCTGAACGGTCTTGCCCGCGCCATGGCACCGGGGCAGCGCCATGTGCGGGGCATTTTCTCGGGGGGCACCTTTTGCTCGGAAGCGCAACTCATTCATGCCGCGGCGGGCATAAGCGCATTTTCCAACATACCGACCGCCGGCAATGCCCCGCTGCAGAGCAAGGGCAAGAGCCACGAGAACACGATCATCGACATGGGCGACGATGAATTCACGCAGGGCCGCCCGCACCCGATGATTGACCCGTCTCTGCGTGACGCTCGTATCCGCGACGAAGTCGCCGACCCGAAGACCGCCGTCGTGCTGTTTGACGTGGTTCTCGGCTATGGCTCTGCCGCTGACCCGACGGCCGGTCTGCTCGGTGTCATTGGGTCCGCCAGGGCCACGGCAAAGTCCGCCGGACGCACGGTTGCTTTCATCGGCTATGTCTGCGGGACCGACAGTGACCCGCAGGATCGCGGCCAGATCGTGGCTGGTCTCAAAGCCGCCGGGGTACTGGTAGCTGCCTCCAACGCCGAAGCCGCCAACTGGTCCGCCGCCATCATCGCCGAGCGCCAGGGAGCACTGTCGTGAAGACGCTGTTCGAGCAAAAGCTCAATGTCATCAATGTCGGCCTGCAAGGCTTCGCGACGAACATCAAAGCCGCGGGCGGTGAGGTGACTTATCTGAGTTGGGCGCCGCCTGCCGGCGCCGACGCCGCTTTGGGCTGGACTTTGGCGGGTATGATGGGCGACCCCCGGATCGAGGCCGCGAACCGTACAGCCTATGCCCGCTACCTCGAAGCCCAGCCGCGCCTGGTGGATTTCGTTCTGGCGCGCGACGCCATCGCCGCCCTCGGCCCGCGGGAACGCCGCATCCTGCACGCCGGCCCACCAATCGCCTGGCCAGATATGTGCGGTCCGCAGCAGGGCGCGATCACTGGCGCCATCGTTTACGAGGGTTGGGCCGATACGCTCGAGCAGGCCGAAAGGCTCGCCGCCACAGGTGCGGTACAGCTCGAACCCTGCCACGCGCATGGTGCGGTCGGGCCGATGGCCGGCATTATCAGTCCCTCCATGCCCGTCTGGGTCGTCGAGAACACCGCGGCAGGCAACCGCAGCTTTTGCAATGTGAACGAGGGGCTCGGGAAAGTGCTGCGCTTCGGCGCGAACTCCCCCGAAGTGCTTGACCGGCTCCGCTGGCTGGGTGGCGAGTTCTTCACCGCCATGCAGATCGCCGTGCGCCGGCTGGCCGATCCTGATCTGAAGCCGTTGATGGCGCAGGCACTGCATATGGGCGATGAGGTTCACAACCGGAACGCCGCGGCGTCCGCGCTGCTGTTCAAAAGATTGACCCTGGCCCTTCTCGGCACCGAACTCGACAGTGCAGTCGTGCAACGCACTCTGGCCTTCATTGCCGGCAACGATCATTTTTTCCTCAACCTCTCGATGGCGGCATGCAAGTCGATGTCGGATGCCGCCCATGGCGTGCCCGGCAGCAGCATGGTGACCGTCATGGCGCGCAACGGCGTCAATTTCGGCATCCGTCTCAGCGGCACCGGCGACCAATGGTTCCAGGCACCCGCCAACCCGGTGAACGGACTATATTTCCCCGGCTATTCGATCGACGACGCGGCCGCGGACCTGGGTGACTCCGCGATCACCGAGACCAATGGGCTTGGCGGGTTCGCCATGGCCGCATCGCCGGCGATCGTGCAGTTTGTTGGTGGCACTCCGGCGGATGCGACCGCGAACAGCCGCCGCATGCTGTCTATCACGCTGGGCAGCAATACCGCCTTTACCCTGCCGGCGCTGAACTTCGGCGGTACCCCAGCGGGGATCGACGCAAGACTGGTCGCGGACTCCGGCATACTGCCGATCATCAACACCGGCATCGCGCACCGGAAGGCCGGCATTGGACAGATCGGAGCAGGCATCACGACGGCACCCATGGCGTGCTTTCACGATGCTCTGGCGGCACTCGGCAAAGTGCTGGAGCGTATGCAGTGAAGCGGATCGCGGTCGTGGCGTTCGGCGGCAATGCCCTGGTCACCGATGCAGAACACAATTCCATTCCACAGCAGTATGACACCGTCGTCCGCACCGTTCCGCATCTGGTCGACATGATCGAATTGGGTTGGCGGCTTGTGGTCTCGCACGGCAATGGTCCGCAGGTCGGCTACATCCTGCGCCGATCCGAGATCGCGCAGACCGAGGTCGATCCGGTCCCGGTGGATTACGCGGTCGCCGACACGCAAGGCGCCATCGGCTACATGTTTGTCAAAGCGCTGACCAACGAGTTGGCTCGCCGCGGTATAAATCGGCCAGTTGTTGCCGTTGTGACCCAATCGGTCGTATCGCGCGACGACCCGGCGTTCGCGAACCCAACGAAGCCGATTGGCCCTTTCCTTGATGAGGCGAGGGCAAGAGAAATGGCCCAAAAGCTGGGATGGACGATCATGGAGGACTCGGGCCGTGGCTGGCGGCGCACCGTTCCGTCACCGCGTCCGCTGGCAATCCTCGAGACGGGCGCCATCCAAACCCTGCTGGACGCCGGTGCGGTGGTCGTTGCTGCCGGCGGCGGCGGTATCCCGGTGGCGGCAGAGCCCGATGGCAGCCTGGTGGGCGTCGAGGCCGTGGTCGATAAGGACCTGGCTTCGGGACTGCTGGCGCACGACCTCGGTGCGGAAATGTTGCTGATCCCAACCGGTGTGCCGCGCGTCGCGCTTCACTTCGGCACGCCGGAGGAGCGCTGGCTGACGAAAATTACCGTCGATGAGGCACGCGCCTTTATCGCGGCCGGCGAGTTCGGCGTCGGCAGCATGGAGCCGAAGGTCGCGGCGGTCGCGGACTTCGTTGCGTCCACGCCGGGCGCAGTCGGAGTGATCGGTGCACCTGATGAGCTTCGCGCGATCCTGGAAGGAAAGTCGGGAACCCGTATCGTGGCTTCCAGCCATGCCGCGGTGGAGTTGGCTGTGAATGGCACGTTGATGCGCGGGCTCAGGCTCAATCCAAATATGAAGGCCGCCGGCGCGGAATTTCTGCGCGAGGCGCTGACCGAACCGGCGTATCGGTTGTGGACCATCGATGACGATCATCCGGCAATGGTCCGGGTTACCGACGGTTCCGGTGTGAAAGTGGCAGTCGAGGTCTGGTCGGTGCCGGCCCAAGGATTGGCCGGTATTCTTTTGAAGGAGCCACCCGGTCTGACGATTGGGAAAGTGCGGCTCGACGACGGCAATACGATCCTTGGCGTCATTGGCGAGCCAGCGCTGGTCGAGGGGCATAAGGAGATCAGCCTCTATGGCGGATGGCGAGCCTATATTGCCTCTGCAGGACTTTCATCGTGAGCGGCACGAAGCCTCAAACGCCATTTTGGCGCCAGGCACTGCGCGGCTGTTCGCAATGTGCGTTCCAATCGAATGAGATCACCGGGGTGTTGTTTGTCCTCGCGGCCGCCGTGTTCAATTGGCGGATGGCTCTCTTCTTCGCGGTATCGGTGGTTCTTGGAACCATGGTCGCGCGACTGCTGCGGGGGAACAGCGACCTCCTGGACCTCGGGCTCTTTGGATTTAACTCCGGGCTCATGGGATTGGCTCTGGCGAATTTCTTCCAGCCTGAACCTATGTTGTGGGTATGGATGGTGGTCTTCGCGAGCGTGACCGCGGGCGTTGCGGTTGCGCTGTCGCGCTTGCTGAAATTCCCATTTATCGCCGCACCTTTCATCCTGACATTCTGGGCCGTCTGGGCGCTGGCTGACGGTTTCAGCCTGTCGGCGGTCGACTTTGGGGACTTTGCCGACGATCCGGTGCGATGGGGCAAGGCGCTCCTCACGACGCTCGGCGCGGCCTTGTTCACTCCAAGTCCGCTCAGTGGCGCCATTTTCCTCGGTGGAATAGCGGTCAGTAACTGGCGGCACGCTGTTGTTGCCTTTCTGGGCGCGCTCATCGCAGATGCACTGGCAGCCCACGTTGGCGCAGCGGGCCAGGCAATAAACCTTGGCTTTGTTGGATTCAATGGTGTGCTCGCCGCGTTGGCAGCTTACGTCATCATCGCTCCGGATCTCCGATTTGTTGCCCTGGCCGCGGTGCTCGCGACCTGGCTGTTCAGCTTCGTCAACCGTAGCGGATATGTCCCTGTGCTGGCGTCCGGCTTCGTGCTGGCCATTTGGTTGATTCTCCTTTTGGGTTGGCTCAACCCGTGGTTCGCTGGGAAACAATCCGAGCCGAAGCCCAGTTCCGCCTGAACGCCTGGTTCACAACAATGAAGAAGACGCGTCGGCAAGATAGACGACGCAGATGACGTCCTCCTTATGGACGCGGTCGAGCGTACCTGCGAACGCTGCGCACCTGGTGAGACATGACACTTCGATGGCGCAGCAGGGCCGACTTGCCCACTACGGAAGATGGTGGTCGCCTTACCCCTGTCTGCAAGGAGAACAGAGCATGGTAGCTGGTGCTTTTTCAGTCGGGATTACGCCGACCAGGGAATCACTTTCAGTCAAACAGTTTTACACTGCGCCACCTGCGACGCCTGGCAATGTCGGGGTGAGCCTCTCGGGTGGCGGCTCGCGCGCGTTGACGGCTGGCATGGGCCAGCTCCGCGCGCTGAACAAGCTCACCGTGAATGGCCAGTCACTTCTCGCACAGGTGAAGGCGCTCTCCACGGTTTCAGGTGGATCATGGCTTGGTGTACCGTTTGTCTACCTTCCGCCTGGATCGCCAAGCGATGCTGCCTATCTCGGACCGTGGATCGAGCAACAGAGCACTTTAACGCCAGCGATGCTGGCGCAACTGCCCGCTGGAAATGCGGGCGTCCCGATCAGCTCGCCGCTCTTCGCGCCCGAACTCCTCGCCGTTCAGGCCCTGTTGCTGCATGCAGTCCTGCGGGTTCCACCCGACATGCTGTGGCAGACGATCATTGGGCTGAATATCCTCGCCAATTACGGACTATACGCGCCGACCATCCATCTCACGCCCACCGACACATTTTCCTTCGATGAGGCTGCGGTGGCGAGTCAGGTTTCGAACCCCAACCTGAATCCGAAACTCGCAGGTGAGCCGATCGATCTTTACTCGGACGCCCGCGATCCCACGCGGACGCATCGGCCCTTCCTCGTCTGTAACAGCGCCATGTTCCTCAAGGAGTCGAACACGGCGCTGGAATTGCTCGCTCCGGTGCAGATCACGCCATTTATCACCGGCATCTTTGGCACGCCTGCAGGCGAGGACAGCAATGGCCGCAAGCCAGGCGGTGGTGGCATCAACACGTTCGGTTTCAACTCAGCCTACATCGACTCCAGCAGCCACACCGCCACTGTCGCGCAGATGCGCCAGTGGTCGCTGACAGACGCTGTGGGGACGAGCAGCGCCTTCTTCGCGGAAGTGCTGCAAAACCTGTTCCAGCGATGGCGCATGAACCCCGCGGAGCTGGCCGCACTCGTTGCCCACAATGCCGATACTATCCAGCATTGGATCAAGACAAAGCTGCCTATCGAGGCTCGCGGCCCAGCGGCTGAGCTGCTGCGCCTGAACGCGAGCCCGATGCTGGGTCAACCGCTGCTGCAAGCCACCCTGTCGGACCTCCAGAAGATCATCCCGAGCTACCAATACTGGCCAGTGATTGATCCGCAGCCACGCCCACAACCCGCGCCCAGCCAGTTCGCGGACGGGGGGAACCTGGAGAACACCGGCATCGTCGCCCTGCTCGCGTATTCGGACATCGACAGCATTATCGCGTTTATAAATCCGATGACGGTCATGCAGGCGGGCGCGTATGGCGTCGCTGATGGCGATGGCGGATTCATTCCCGGAACCGCGCTTGTTGTCGATGCCTCCATTCCGCCGCTGTTTGGTTATCAGCCATATGAGACAGGCGGATCAGGAGGAAACCAAGGTTATGTTCCCGTACAGCCAGAGCTCGTCACCAAGATATCCACTCTATGCCAACAACCAGGTCTTTGATTCCGCTGCATTCCCGACCTTGCTGCAGGGTCTTTGGACCGCGAGTGGCGGCGGGAATTACGCGCATCCTGCCGTCTTCTCGCAGCGACTTGTGGTGCGATCGAACACGTGGTTCGGCGTGACATCGCCACGAGAGGTCAACGTCGTTTGGTTCTACCTCAGCTTCGTCGCCGAATGGGAGGCCCTGTTCACCGACAATCAGCCGGTCCGGACGATCATCGAATTGGAGAGATCGACCAATAGCTTTCCGAACTACAGTACACTGAACACGAATCTCAACGCTACGCAGATCAACCTGCTAGCCAACTTGACTGCCTGGAGCGTGAGTGAGGCCGACAGGGCGAATGGGGTCTTCTCATCTCTGTTTACTGCGGCAAGCTGATCCAGGCCAACCCTCAGCACGTCAAATGGTTTCCTGCCGCCGATTTGAACCTGCGGCAGCGAAGCTGGCGTCTTGGCCTGCAGCACCAGCTGGCGCCCGCAACCCAGATCCCCAAATTTTCTCCGCCATTCTCTGAGCCGCTGAAAAGCCCAACTGCCGCAAGCATTCGCGCATTGAGCTTGTGGGATCGATTACGTAACGTTACTATTGGAGCTTGGCCGATTTACTCTGCATGTCAATCGGCTTTGAGCATTGACCCCCGATCGGCTTGCAACCGCGACCCCAGTCATGGAGTTGGCTTGTGCCGGTGGTCCATAGCGGGAGCCGCGCGTCGCGGAGTGCCCGCACGAGGCTGACGCAGCGGCGCGCGGGGGGTTCCTGTGGTCCCACCGGTGCAAGCCTCGAGGGAAGTGCGGCGGTTAGGCACGATTTTCGAAGCGCCACTCTCGTTGCCTGTCTCGACGATGTCGCAGTGGTGGGTGAGGCGATCGAGCAACGCTGTGGTCATTGGGATCTACAAAAACGCTCGGCCATTTGCCGAAGCTCTAAAGTTGCCCCGGTTTCGTGGACACCAGACCGTTTGTGTTCAAGGAGTTCATGATGGCGAAGACAAGATTGCCCTACGCAGTCTGAATTCCGTCGCCAGATGGTTGAACTGGTGCGCGCTGGCCTGTACGCCTGAGGAGCTGGCGGCGGAGTTTGAACCGACGGCGCAGTCGATCAGGAACTGGGTAGTGCAGTCTGAGCGCAACGAAGGGTTCCGGTTCGTGAGCGATCACCAGGCGGCGTATCCGACCACCACGATGTGCGAGCTGCTGGGTGTCTCCTCCAGCGGCTACTATGCGTGGATCAAGCGGCGTCCGTCGCAGCGTGCCGAGACAGACGTGGTGCTGATCGCGGAGTTCCGTGTCGCACATGAAGCCTCGCGCGGCACCTACGGTGCACCGCGCATTCACGCCGAGCTTGCCGCCAAGGGTCTTCGCGTCGGCCGCAAGCGGATCGCGCGATTGATGGCACGAGCCGGGCTTGCCAGCGTGAGCCGACGCAGGTTCGTCACCACGACGGTCAGGAATGGTGGCCGCCAGGCGCCGGACCTGGTCGAGCGCAACTTCACGGCGGAAGCCTGCGGAATATATTCCTTGACACCTGCCGCCTCCACATGTTCTTCTTGCGTTCATGCCAGCCGAGGCCAACGCCCCTGATCCGCCAACCCAGCCCAGCCGCTCGGCAAACCTGCTCGGCCTCGTCCGCAAGCTGATCGACTATGGCCGCGAACTCGCCGCCACCATCCGCCAGCGCGCCTTCACCGACCCCGGCCCCGTCATTACCTGCTTCGGTACCGCCGATGTCGCATTGATCCTCGCACGCATCTCCCGCGGCCTGCACCGCGCCGACGCGCTCGAAGCGAGGCTCATCCGCAACGCGGACCGCCTGGACGCGGCACCCCGAGGCGCTTCCCCAGAAAAACCCCGCGCGCCCCGCCAAGCCACCGCGCCCTCCGCGGACGAAACCAACACCCGCCTCACCCACCTGCCCACGCCGGAGCAGATCGCCGCCAAGGTCCGCCGCCAGCCGATCGGCGCCGTCTTCGCCGACATCTGCCGCGACCTCGGCATCCTGCCCAGCCACCCGCTCTGGCGCGAACTGCAGATCGTCATCATCAGAGAGGACGGCAACCTCGCCAACCTGGTGAAGGACATCCTGGATCAGGCGTTTCCGATCACACCCCCACCGCCTCCCGGATCGCCGGCACCACCGCCCTTGCGATTCCCTGCACCCGCCCGCACCGGCCCGCCCTGAATCTGTCCCAGTCGACCGCGACGGCTGTCATTGCGAGGAGCGAAGCGACGAAGCAACCTCGGTTTCGTCAGTTCGCTCGACCGAACGAGATTGGATCAGCGATACTGCGACGGCATGGTCGGGTCGCTGCTTCCGCTTCGCCCCGCGGCGCACTCCTACGTCAAAACAGCAGCCCCTTCTTCAGCATCCCATGGATGCCCTTCTCGCCGTTCACCGTCTGCGTCACATGGAAATCCACCGCCAGCGAGCAGAACTGATACGCCTGCTCCCGCGACAGATTGCTGCGCGAGCAGATGAACGAAATCATCTCCCGCAGCGCCTGCTTCATCGCCTGATCGAGGTCCTCGTTCAGCCCCATGCTGATGAAGTGCGTCGGCGTCTCCGCCTTCGGCTGCTTCAGCAGCGGCCGTGACGCGCCGCCGCCCTTGTGCAGGACGAACGTGAAAGTCCCCGTCAGGCACATCTCCAGCGCGGTGACGCACACCTCGCCGTCGCCCTGCACGCCGTGCCCGTCGCCCACCGAGAAGTTGGCGCCCGGTACCCACACCGGTAGATACAGCACGGAACCCGCGGTAAGCTCCTTGTTGTCCATGTTGCCGCCATGGATGCGCGGCTCCTTCGAAGCGATCGTGCCGAACGCCGGCGGCGGCGCCACACCCATCACACCGAAGAACGGCGCCAGCGCCAGCTCCGTCCCCCACGGCAGCAGACACACGCCGCGCGCCCGATCGACCGGGATGTGACTGAGCACCGTCTCATGGAAATCCTCCGGCAGCGTGCCGGCGAGCGGGCGGATCACGTTGTATCCCCAGTCGGCGCCCGGCTCGATCTTCTCGATGCGGATCTCCAGCATGTCGCCTGGCTCGGCGCCGGCGATCGCGATCGGCCCCGTCACGATATGCCCCGCACGCATCGCCGGATTGGCCGCGATGATCGCGCTGAGTTCGGGCGGCACCTTGAGGCCGGCACTCGCCGGCGGCATCACGTCCTGGCGGCCGGAGACGCATTGCACCACCACCGTGTCGCCGGACTCGATGGTCATCACCGGTGGGAACATCGCATCGAACACGCCGATGCGGACGGTCTGCGGCGAGGCGCGAAGCTGATGCTGGGCCATCCAATGCTCCTATTGGGCTGCGACGAGAGCCGATAGTAGCGCAGGTCGGCGATCGCGGAACGGTGTCGCCTTCTCGAATGCATCGGCCACGCGAAACACCGTCGCTTCCTGGAACGGCTTGCCGACAAGCTGGATCGCCACCGGCAGACCGCCATCGCCGAACCCCGAACAGATCGACATCGCCGGATACCCCGCGACATTGAACGGCATGGTGAAGCTGGGCTTCTGGCCGATATCCCACTCCGGCACTTCGTCGATCTTCGGCGCCTCCGACGGCTGCGCCGCGGTCAGCACCACATCCAGCCCGCCCATCGCCGCCTTCAGTTCGGCACGCAGCTCACGCCGCCGACGCACCGCCTGCACATAGTCAACACCCGACACCATCGCGCCGAGCAACAACCTCTGCTGCACGCGCGCGCTGAAATCGCCGAGCCGCGTGCGTGCCCATTCGTCGTATGCCGCGGCGCGCTCGGTCAGTGAGATCAGCGTCCCGCAGGCATGCCATTCGGCGAGCGGCGACAGCGCAACCTCGCTGATCTCCGCACCAAGACTGCGGAACGTGGCGATGGCCGCATCGATGCCTCGTTGCGTCGCCGCGCTGACCTCGTGGTCCGTTTCGTGGAAATGCCGGATCACGCCGATGCGCATGCCCTTGATGCCGGTGCCAAGCTGCGCGGTGTAATCGGGGATCGGCCGCGATGCGCTGGCGGGATCGCGCGGATCGTGTCCGGCGAGCGCCTGCAGCATCAAAGCGCAATCCTCCGCGGTCCACGCCATCGGACCGATATGATCGAGCGTGAACGCCGCGGGTGCCACGCCGGCCCGGCTGACCAGACCGTAGGTCGGCTTGATGCCGGCGATGCCGCACAACGCCGCCGGCCCACGGATCGAACCGCCGGTGTCAGTGCCGATGCCACCGAGGATCAGCCCGGCCGCCACACCGGCTCCAGTGCCGCTGCTCGACCCCGCGGTGAAGTGCGCCGTGTTCCACGGATTGCGCGCAGGCGGCCACGGCAGATCGAACGACGGCCCGCCATCGGCGAATTCGTGTGTCGCCGTCTTGCCGATCAGCACGCTGCCGGCCCCGGCCAGCTTCGCCGCACAGGTCGCGTCGGTGTCCGGCACGTTGTCGCGCAAGATCCTGGAGTGGCAGGTCGTCGTGATGCCCTTGGTATCGACGATGTCCTTGAGGCCGATCGGCACGCCGCACAGCGGACCAACAGTCTTGCCCGCCATGACAGCCGCCTCGGCCGCACGTGCATCAGCGATCGCACGTTCCTCGGTAACCAGAATGAACGCGTGCAAATCACCATTCAGCTCCCGCACACGGTCGAGGCACGCATGTGTCAGCTCGACCGGCGACAGCTTCTTAGCAGCAATCAGCCTCGCCGCTTCGGCAATGGTCGGAATGTCGCTCATGCCAGGTCCTCCTCGGCGAACCCATAGGTCAGCACGGGTTCCGCCATGCGCCCGCGCGGCTTGCGCACACGTTCGGCCATCATGGCGACATGCGCATAAGCTGCCTTCAGTCCGGCCTTCTGTTCGTCGGTTGGCGAAAGCTCCGGCTCGAACAAGCAGGAAATCGAGCGTTGCGTCGTCCAGCTCGGGCATGACTGCATTCCTCCTGTTGTGTCCACTGCACTCATTCCGCCGCCGCCAGCGTTGCATCCGCGACGCGCACGCAGCGCGCCATTCGCTCCCGCGACGGCCACCGCGGTTCGGGCACGGCGACGCGGCACTCCGATTGCACCTTGGCGCAGCGCGGCGCGAACGCGCACCCGGATGGCAGGCGGCGCAGATCGGGCGGGCTGCCTGCGATTGCCTCGATGTCCGCGTCGCGGCTCTGTCCGTGCACCGTCGAGGCCAGCAGACCCTGCGTGTAGGGATGCATCGGCGCACGCAGCACATCGGCTACCGGACCTTCCTCCACGATGCGGCCAGCATACATCACCGCGATCCGGTCGGCGATCTCCGATGCGACGCCAAGATCGTGGGTGACGAAGATGGTCCCCATGCCGAGTTCGCGCTGCAGCCTGCGCAACAGGACCAGCACCTGGATCTGCACCGTCGCATCCAGCGCGGTGGTCGGTTCGTCCGCCAGCAGCAGGCGCGGGCCGCAGGACAGCGCCATGGCGATCATCGCGCGCTGGCGCAGTCCGCCGGACAGCTCGTGCGGATAGTTGTCGAGCCGCCGCGCGGCCTCCGGGATCTTCACCAGCTCCAGCAGTTCCAGCGCGCGGGCGCGTGCCGCGGCACGGCTGCCGCCCTTGTGGCGTCTCACCGTCTCGGCGATCTGTGCGCCGATCGTGTAGACGGGATCGAGCGCGGTCATCGGCTCCTGGAAGATCATCGACACCAGGCCGCCGCGCAGCTCGCGCAGACCGCGCTTGTCGAGCGCCAGCACATCCTGGCCGTCGATGCGGATCGCCCCCTCGATACGCGCGCGCCGTGCCGGCAGCAGACGCATCATGGCGCGCAGCGTGACGCTCTTGCCCGAGCCGGACTCACCCAGGATGCACAGCACCTCGCCGGGCCGCACGCTGAAGCTGACGCCGTTCACCGCGTGCACCGTCGCCTCGCGGGTGACGAAGCGGACTGTGAGGTCGCTGACCTCGACGA
The DNA here is from genome assembly GCA_963776505.1 of uncultured Alphaproteobacteria bacterium. Lineage (GTDB taxonomy): Bacteria > Pseudomonadota > Alphaproteobacteria > Acetobacterales > Acetobacteraceae > JAMXLO01. The sequence goes on along the minus strand of CAVZNH010000050.1, from coordinate 275,045 downwards.
GAGCGGTCATTGCACCGCCCTCGAATGGCCCGAGTCCGGTTCCAGCATATGACAGGCGGCGACATGCGAATTCCGTTCATGCCACGCGCCCAGCTCCGGCGATCGTTCCACACAGACCGCCTCGGCGAACGGGCAGCGCGTGTGAAAGCGGCAACCGCCCGGCGGATCGATCGGGCTGGGTGGGTCGCCGGTGATCGGCGGTTCCTCGATGCGGTGTGCGGGATCCATCGAAGGGCGCGAACCGAGCAGCGCGCGCGTGTAGGGATGCAGCGGCCGGGTGAAGATGTCCTCGGACGGCCCCAGTTCAACCACGCGGCCGAGATACATCACCAGCACCCGATCGCTGATATAGCGCACCGTGTTCAGGTCGTGGCTGATGAACAGATAGGTCAGGTTGAACTGCTGCTTCAGCGCGCGCAGCAGGTTCAGCACCTGCGCCTCCACCGACTTGTCGAGCGCCGACACCGCCTCATCCAGGATCACCATGCGCGGCTCGATCGCCAGCGCGCGGGCGATGTTCACGCGCTGCTTCTGGCCGCCGGAGAGTTCGTGCGGATAGCGCTGGCCGAACAGGTCAGGATTGAGACCGACCTTGACCAGCATGTCGCGCGCGACGCGGCGCGCATCGGGCCTCTTGCGGCCGTGAATGAAGGGACCGAACGCCACCGAATCCCGCACCGGCATCCGCGGGTTCAGCGACGAGTAGCTGTCCTGGAACACCATCTGCACGTTGCGGCGCAAAGCGGCGACGGTGATGCCGCGCGGCGCGCCGACGGGTTCGCCGTCGAAGATCAGTTCGCCGGCATCGCGCTCCACCAAATGCAGCAGAATGCGGGCGAGCGTGGACTTGCCGCAGCCGGACTCGCCGACGATGCCGAGCGTCTCGCCCTTGAACAGGGTGAACGACACACCGTCGACGGCGCGCACGCGGACGGATTTGCCGGCGCCGCGGACGTGGAAGTGCTTGGCCAGATCGCGCGCTATCAGCAGCGGCTGCGCCGGGCCGCCAATGTCGCGCGCATCGGCGGCCATGTCGCTCACAGCCGCACGTCCATCGCCGAGCGAATGCCGTCGCTGACCAGGTTGAAACAGACCGAGGTGATGAAGATCGCCACGCCGGGCAACGCGCAGGACAGCGGCGCGATATAGATCGACTGGCGCAGCGTGCTCAGCATCAGGCCCCAATCGGGCGTCGGCGGCTTTACGCCAAGGCCCAGGAACGACAGGCCGGACGCGAGCAGGATGCTGACCGACACCAGGCTCGAGGCGTAGATGAAGACGGGCCCGAGCACGTTGCCGAGTACGTGGTAGCGCACGATGGTGAGCGTGCCGGCACCGGTTGCGCGTGCGGCCTCGATGAAGTCCAGGCTGCGCACCTGCGCGGTCGCGGTTTCCGCGACACGACACATTGCGGGGATGAACACCAGCGCCAGCGCGGCCATGCCGTTCGCCATGCCGCCGCCCATCGCGCCGGAGATCGCCACCGCCAGCAGCACGGAGGGAAACGCGTAGAACACGTCCATCGTGCGCATGATCGCGGCGTTCACGCGCCGGCCGGCGAAGCCGCCGATCACGCCGAGTGTGCCGCCGAGGATGGTGGCGATGCAGACCGGGATCAGACCCATCAGCAGCGATGATCGCCCGCCATAGATCAGCCGGCTGAGCAGGTCGCGGCCCAGTTCGTCGGTGCCCAGCGGATGGCCGCGGTAGCCGAACGGCTTCAGTCGCAGGATGACGCTTTCCTTGTAGGGATCGAATGGCGCCAGCAACGGCGCGAAGATCGCCATCAGCACGATCAGCAGCACGATCGCGCCAAAGAACAGCGTGACGGGGTCGTGGCGCAGGCGATAACCCACCGAGCCCCAGTAGCCGCGCACGCGCAGTATCGGGGGTGCATCATCGTCGAGAGGCGGCGATGGGCAGCGTGACGGTCCGCGACATCGCTCAGCTCCGGCGGATGCGCGGGTCGATCATCGATTGCAGCAGATCGACGACCAGATTGGTGGCGACGAAGATCATAGCCAGGAACAGGATGGTTCCCTGCAGCACCGGGATGTCGCGGTTGATGATCGCCTTCGACAGCATGAAGCCGCTGCCCGGCCAGGTGAACACGGTCTCGATCAGGATCGAGCCGCCCATCAGGTAGCCGAACTGCAGCCCCATCACCGCCAGCACCTGCGGCGCCGCGTTCTTCAGGACGTGGCGGATCACCGCGATCTCGCTCAGTCCCTTGGCGCGCAGCGTGGTGACGAAGTCCTGGTTCAGCACCTCGGCCACCGCGGCGCGCGTGGTGCGAGCGATGATGCCGACCGGGATCATCGACAGCGTGATGACCGGCAGCACGAGATATTGCGCGCTCGACCAGCGCAGGATGTCGAACTGCGCCGAGCCCTGCGGCCCCATGCCGGTGGCGGGCAACGCCATCAGCTCGACCGCGAAGATGATGACGAGAACGATGCCAAGCCAGTAGTTGGGCAGGCTGACACCGACCACGGCCGCGCCGGTGACGATGCGATCGACGGCGCGGCCAGGGAAGCAGCCGGCTATCGCGCCCATCGTGTACCCGGTGATGAACGCGAGCGGCACCGCGAAGCTGGTCAGGATGAACGTGTTGGACAGCGCGCCGGTCACTTCCAGGATCACCGGCCGCCGGGTCGAGATCGATACGCCGAAATCGCCGGTGAGCACATGGGCGAGCCACAGCAGGTATTGCACCGGCAGCGGGCGATCGAAGCCGTAGGCGTGCTTGATCTGCGCCACCATGTCCGCCGTCGCGTCCGACGGCAGAATGGTCTGCAGCGGATCGCCGGGTGCGAGATAGACCAGCGAGAAGCACACGATGCTGACGCCGAACGCGATCGGAATGGCCAGCAGGATGCGCCGGGCGATATAGCCGAGCATGAGCAGCGGACCTCACTGTCACCGGATCAACGGGTCCACCGTGATCGGCGTCAGGTCCTGGAACCAGTTCTGCGCCTGCACGAAGCCATGCAGCTTGGGCGACAGAGCGCGCGGGTTGAGGTCGTGCACGACCCAGATCATCTGCGCACGATCGCTCTCCAGCTCATGCAGCTTGATCAGCATCGCCAGACGCTTGTCGGCATCGAACTCGTTGAGGATCTGTCCGACCAGCGCCTCGATTTCCGGATCGTAGAAGTGCCCCCAGTTGGCACCCGCCGGCGACCAGTACCGTTTGGCCACCGGCTTGATCAGCGCGCTCACCGGATCGAGCAGCGCGCGCGAGCCGTTGTAGCCGTCGATCTCGGGGTACTTCGACCACGCCGGAACGGCCGATCTCGATCAGCGAGTTCCAGTCCATCACCTTGAAGTCGACCTGGAAGCCGACTTCCTCGAGCTGCGATTTCACCAGCTCGTTCATCGGCAACGGCTGCATCTGACCGGAGCCGGAGGTTGAGATCGCCAGCGTGATCTTGCACGGCAGGCATCCGGCCTCCTTGAGCAGCTCTTTCGCCTTTGCCTGGTTGAACTCGTACTTGATCGGGTGGCCGTACCAGGGCGAGCTGGGCGGCATGGTGGCGTAGTCCTCGATCGCGGTGCCGCCCAACAGTTCGACGAACTCGCCGCGGTTCAGTGCGTAGTTGGCGGCGCGGCGGACGCGGATGTCGGTCATCGGGCCGCGCACGAAGTTCAGGATGTAGGGCCAGTTGTGCGGGTAGGTGTTGGTGATGATCTGCATGCCGGCGCTCTTGAGGCGCGGGATGGCATCCGGCGACGGCGCCTCGACGAAGTTCACCTGACCGGTGAGCAGAGCCGCGGTGCGGGTGGCCGCCTCCGGCATCGGCAGCAGCACCAGCCGGTCGTACTTGGCGATGCGCTTGGGATCCCAGTAATCCTTGTTCGGCACCAGCTCGAAGCGTTCATGCGCGACATAGCGGTCGGCGCGGAACGGTCCGGTGCCCGACGGATGCTCGGCATAGGCGTTCCAGTCGTAGTGCAGCGCCTCCGCTCGGCACCGGCTGATCATCAGCAGGTAGCTCATCTGGTAGGGGAACAGCGATTCCACGACCTTGGTGTTGATCGCGACCGTGTTGTCGTCGAGCTTCTCCACCGACGCGAAATTGGTGGTGTAGGCGCGGGTCAACGCCATCTGCAGCGTGTAGAACTGCGGCGCCTTGTCGTCGGTGATGCGGGCGAAGTTCCACACCACGTCATCGGCGGTGAACGGGCAGCCGTCGTGCCACTTCACGCCTTGGCGCAGGTGGTAGATCCAGCGGCGGTGGTTGTTCGGGATCGACCTCCCACGAGGTGGCGAGGCCGGGCTTGATGTCGGAAGGCTTGTCGCTGCGCGAGAGGTCCCACAGCGCCAGCCCGTCATAGAGATTGTAGCCGACGAAGCGGAACCCCTCGAACCCCTGGTCGGGGTTGCCCGTGGTGTTCGGGATGTCGCCGGCGGTCATCGCGACGGTGACGACTGATTCCGCTTGAGCGGTCGAGCGGGGCGAGCCACGCCACCAACGACGCGCAAGCGCACGCCAGAACGGATCGATAGGCGAACAAGTCCATTCATGCCTCCTGCAAGCGGGTATCCGCTTTTGTTGCAGCGCAGCATGACTCCTGCCTCCTGTCCAGGCCGAAAACCAGGCATATTCAGTGATTCGGATCGTCGCAGAAGCATCTTGCCTAAGAATTAGTCCTGATATCTGCCAATCATCTGGGCAATCTGGCAGCAGCTTGATGCAAATTAGTACCCCCGCGCGACATCGCCACCGGGCAGCATCTCGCGAGCGGCATCGATGCTGCCGACATTGGCGGTCTGGACGTAAGGCAGGTTGGACAGGTTCTGCAGCGTCTGTTGCGGCGGCAACGTGAAGCCCGGCGCGCTCAGTGCCTGCAGCGCCGCAGGCTGATCGCCGGCCTGCCAGGCAGCGGCAAATCGCAGCAAGGCGTTGACCACGATCTGCGACCTTGTCTCGGGCGCAATGCCCAGCACGCGGCGAACGTCGGCACGCGCTCGCAGCATCTCCTGTCTGGTCAGCGGCGAGACCGCAATCCAGCGGGGACTGCTGCTGAGCTGACCCGCCAGGTAGTCGATTGCAGCGCACGCCCTCGCCGCATCCACCGGGTTGTTGCGGGTGCGATCGGGTGAGGCAAAGGCCCATGAGGCCTGGTTCGCCGCCGCGACGTCGTTGTCCATCGTTCCGAAGGCGGCAAACGGCAGTTGCGCGGTATCGGGTGGTGGCGTGGCGGCCGCACAGCCAGCGATCACCAGGCAGGCCAGAATGGCGAGGGAACGGTGGAACACGACAAACTCTTTCCTGCGGCTGTGCTGCAGGAATTGGTATCGTTTGCAGATTTCTCTAGGTGGCGCTCCGCAGCCCGGCGCGGAAGCGCCGCGCCAGATCGCGATAGACCACCGCGTTGCGGTCGAACTTCTTGCGCTCCTCGTCGCTCATCACGCGGATCAGCTTTGCCGGCGTGCCGACCCACAGCTCGTTGCGGCCGATCACCTTGCCTGGCGTCAGCAGGCCGCCCGCACCGAGCATGCCGCCTTCCTCGATCACCGCGCCGTCCAGCACCGTGGCGGAGATGCCGACGAAGGCGCGGTTCTTCAGCGTGCAGGCATGGATCACCGCGTTGTGGCCCACCGTCACATCGTCGCCGATGTAAGTGGCCAGCCCGCCTGAATCGACGTGGATGATCGCGCCGTCCTGGATGTTGGTGCGCGCGCCGATGCGGATGATGTTCAGGTCGCCGCGCACCAGGCAGTGGAACCAGATGCCGGTCTCCGAGCCGATCTCGACGTCGCCGATCACCGCCGCGCCGGGAGCGATGAAGGCGTCCGGTGCGACCTTCGGGGTGACGCCGTCCAGCGTGTAGATTGGGCCCGGGCCGACCAGCGGCTCAGGCATCGACCTTCTCCGGGCGCGGCACGTTGGCGGGCAGGCCGAGCATCAGGCGAAGGTTCTGCACCGCCGCTCCGGACGCTCCCTTGCCGAGATTGTCGAGCCGCGCGACCAGCACCGCCTGCCGATGCTTCTCGTTCGCATTGACAGACAGTTCCAGCAGGTTGGTCTCGTTCAGCGCCTCCGGCTCCAGCTTGCCATCGGTCTGCGGGGCAGTGACGCGGACATAGTCGCAGCCGCGATAGCGCGCTTCGAGCACCGCTTGCAGATCGGCGCCGGTGGCCTTGCCGTGCAGCGTATCGAGATGCAGCGGCACGGAGACCAGCATGCCCTGACGGTAGTGGCCGACCGACGGCACGAAGATCGGCCGGCGGGACAGGCCGCAATAGCGTTGCGTCTCGGGCACGTGCTTGTGCTCGAGCTTCAGGGCATACAGTTCGAAGGCCGGACCGCCGTGGCGGTCGTGTTCCTCGATCATCGACCGGCCGCCGCCGGAATAGCCGCTGACCGCGTTTATCGTGATCGGATAATCGGCGGGAATGATGCCGGCATCGACCAGCGGGCGGATCAGGCCGATCGCGCCGGTGGGATAGCAGCCGGGATTGGCGACTTTGCGTGCGCTCGCGATGCGCTCAGCCTGGCCGGGCTGCATTTCCGGGAAGCCATAGGCCCAGTCGGGATGCACGCGATGCGCGGTGCTGGCGTCCAGCACCTTCGGCGCGGCGTTGCCCAATCCATCGGCCATCGCCGCGGCCTCGCGCGCCGCGTCGTCAGGCAGGCACAGGATGACGAGGTCCACCTCCGCCATCATGTCGCGCCGTGCGGCAGGATCGCGGCGACGTTCGGCGGGCAGGCTCTTCAGCTCAACGTCGGGCAGCGCGCGCAGCCGGTCACGGATGCCGAGACCCGTGGTGCCGGCTTCGCCATCGATGAACACAGTCGGCTTGGCAGCCATATCGATCCTCCAGTCATGACAGAGCTAACGCTTGCTGAACTGGAAGCTTCGTCGGGCTTTCATCTTGCCGTATTTCTTGCGCTCCACCACGCGCGAGTCACGCGTCAGGAAGCCGGCGACCTTGAGGATGCCGCGCAGGTCGGGCTCGTAGTAGGTCAGCGCACGGGATATCCCGTGTCGCACCGCGCCGGCCTGACCGGACAGGCCCCCGCCGGTGACAGTGCAGTAGACATCGAACTGGTTATAGCGGTCGGTGACCAGGAACGGCTGCGTGATCAGCATGCGCAGCACCGGGCGGGCAAAATACTGCACGACCTTTCGGCTGTTGACGGTGATCTCGCCCTTGCCAGGCCTGATCCACACGCGCGCCACGGCGTTCTTGCGCCGCCCGGTGGCGTAGGAGCGACCCAGCGCGTCGCGCTTCGGCTCGCGCTTCGGCTGGTCGCTGGGCACGGGCACGGCGCCGGCCGGAGCGACAGCCTGCTGCGCGGCGAGTGCGTCACGGAGGTCGGCGAGCGTGCGGGTCGGGGTACCGGACATGCGGGATCAGTCTCGCTTGTTCTTCGGGTTCATTGCGGCGACGTCGAGCGGCGCGGGCTGCTGTGCCGCATGCTTGTGCTCGGGGCCGGCGTAGACGTACAGGTGCTTCATCTGGCGCCGCTGCAACGGGCCGCGGGTGATCATGCGCTCGACCGCCTTCTCCAGCACCTGCTCGGGATGTTTGGACTCCAGGCGCTGACGAATGCTGCGGCCCTTGATGCCGCCCGGGTAGCCGGTGTGATAGTAGAATACCGACTGATCCGTCTTGTTGCCGGTCACGCGCACCTTCGCCGCATTCACCACGACGACATTGTCGCCGCAATCGACATGCGGCGTGAACTGCGGCTTGTGCTTGCCGCGCAGGCGGTTGGCGATGATGGACGCGAGCCGGCCGAGCACGACGCCCTCGGCGTCGATCAGCACCCAGTCCTTCTTCACCTCCGCGGGCTTCAGCGAGATCGTGGTCTTCATGGCGGGCCCTGCGAGTTGGCGGCGGGGTATGGCGGGAAATGCAGTCAGGGTCAAGCGATTGGGGCGTGTGGTAGCAAATTACCACACGGTCAGGCGGCGTCCTTCAGCAGATCGGTCACCACGCGCTCCAGGTGACGCAGCGTGTTGCACACCGTGACGAGGTTGCAGTACGGCGCATAGCGGAACATGTCGGAATCGCCGGTGCCCCAGGCGGAGCGGAATTCCGGGTTCAGCCAGATGATCCGCTTCGCCCGCTGCGACAGGCGCTCCATGATGTCGGTCCGAGGGTCCGTGCGGTTGCCGCGCGCGTCGCCCAGGATGATGACGGTCGTCTTGTTGGACACGTTGCGCATCCAGCCGTCCTCGAAATCGGCGAGCGAATTGCCGTAGTTCGATGAGCCGAAGCCGATCGCCTGCATGATCTTCGCGATCGCGGCCTCGATCGGTTCGGCTTCCAGGATATCGCTGACCTCCATGAGGCTGCCGGCGAAGGCGAAGGAGCGGATGTCCTTCAGTGCCTCGTTCAGCGCGTAGAGGAACATCAGCAGGAACTGCGCCATCGCGGCGACCGAGCCGGACACGTCGCACAGTACCATGACGCGCGGCTTCTCGATGCGCTTCTGCTTCCACACGGTGAGGAAGGGGATGCCGCCCCAGCCCATGTTCCGCCGCAATGTCCGCCGCGCGTCGAGCTGGCCGCGCAGCCGGCGGCGGCGCGTCTTGGCGTAGCGCGCGGCCAGGCGCTTCGCCATGGCACGGACCAGGATGCGCATCCGCTCGAGGTCACGGCGTTCCAGGTTGGAGAGGCGGGCGGATTTCAGCAGTTCCTCGCGGAACTTCTCTGTCTCGCCGCGGGCGAACAGCAGCAGATTGCGCTCGACCAGGTCGCGCGCCTGGTCGCGCAGCGCCTCGATGCGGTTCTCCAGCCGATCGGCGGCGGTTTGCTGATCGTCTTTGCGCAGCGCCTCGATGTCGCGCTCGACCTGGCGCAGTCCCATGCGGTCGAGGATACGGCGGGCGTAGAGGTTCTTCTGGGTGAAGAAGCGGATGTTCTGGATGCCGGATTCACGCGCCGCTTCTTCCATCGCGGTGGCGAGCGCGGCGCGGTCGTCGTCCAGCAGCATCTGGGAGAGCGAGCGGCCACCGCCACCGCCGGTGCCCTCGCCGCCGAAGCCGCCCGGCGTGATGGGGGTCTGGAGGTCGGTCGCTGCCTCGGTTTCCTGGGCGAGGCTGTCGCGGCGGAAATAGAGGTCGAAGCATTCGTCGAACAGGTGCTTCTCGTCGGGAGTCTTTGCGAGGACGAGGGACAGCGTGTCCTTCAGGACGGCGCGGTCGGAGTAGCCGACCATCTGCACGGCGCGGGCGGCGTCGATCCCTTCGGCGGCCGAGACGCGGATGCCGGCGCTGCGCGCGGCCTGGAGGAACTGGCGAAGCGGTTCGGAGGCGGGCATGGGCCCCCTCCCCCCAGCCCCCTCCCGCAAGGGGAGGGGGAGTATCGTGCCTCGGGGGAGGGGGCCGGCACCTGCACTCATACCGGCAGCCCGGCCTCGTGCTTCGCCTTCTGGGTCAGCGTGGCGATCTGCTTGTTCGCCACCTCGATGTCCGCCTCGAACTTCAGCAGCACATTCAGCGTGTCGTGCACCAGCTCGGTGTCCAGCGACGCCGCATGCAGCAGCACCAGCACGCGCGCCCAGTCGATCGTCTCGCTGACCGATGGCACCTTCTTCAGGTCCAGCGTCCGCAACTGCTGCACGAACGCCACCAGCTCGCGCCGCAGGTTCTTCTCAATTCCCGGCACGCGCGATTCGATGATGCGGCCTTCCAGCTTGGCGTCGGGGAAGCCGATATGCAGATGCAGGCACCGCCGCTTCAGCGCATCGCCCAGATCGCGCGTGCTGTTCGAGGTCAGCAGCACGATCGGCGTCTCCACCGCGTGGACGCTGCCGATCTCCGGGATCGTCACCTGATAGTCCGACAGGATCTCCAGCAGGAATGCCTCGAATTCCTGGTCCGACTTGTCGATCTCGTCGATCAGCAGCACGGCGCCGCCCGGCTGCTGCAACGCACGCAACAGCGGTCGCGGCTCCAGGAACTGCTCCGAGAAGAAGACGTCGCCGAACGCGTGCAGCTTGTTCAGCGCGGCGGCCAGGGTCTCGGTGCCACCCAGCACGTCGCCGATCTTGTCCTTCAGGATCTGGGTGTAGAGAAGCTGCTTGCCGTACTTCCACTCATAGAGGGCCTTCGACTCGTCCAGGCCCTCGTAGCACTGCATGCGGATCAGCGTGAGATCGAGGAACGCCGCCACCGACTTGGCAAGCTCGGTCTTGCCGACGCCCGCCGGTCCTTCCACCAGGATCGGCTTCTGGAGATGCTGGGCGAGATAGACGGCGGTGGAGATCTGCCGGTTCGGAATGTAGCCGACCGAGGCAAGCCCCTGTTCCACCGCCTCGATCGAGGCCAATTTGCGCGCAACCGCCCCGGCCGGCGCCACTCCTGCGTCTGGCATACGTGTTCCAATCGATGGTGCTTACCCGTCAGTAGCATCGGGGGCGGCGGTTGCCAAAGGGGCGCGGTCGAACGCGGCCCGATGGTTACGCGTTGGACGTTAGACGCGTGCCGGCGATAGACGGCCGCCAGATGGGCACTGAAACCGATGCTGGCAAGTTCCAGCAGCGCCATCTTCCGTGATCACCAGGGCCGCTCGGGCCACTTGCCATTCGATCGCGCCGCAGCAGTTCCGCCCGGATCGCGGTGCTGTGCAGGACCAGTATCTCCCGGACGGTAGGTATGGTCGTGTAGGCCCACACGTTGGTCCACGTCTCGGTCGGTTGCTCGGCGAGAGTATCTCGACCAGCAGCACCGGCTCGCTTGACGTCGTGGCTCTCCTGCCTGGTACTCACGCAGGTGACGGCCAGATCAGGGATGCGGACGTTGCCGATCCGATCGAACATGCGGGCACGATGCCGGCGTTCGGCGACCACGCGTGCACTGCCGGCGCCCCTGTGCAGCCAAGATGATTGCCGATCAGCTGCACCAACTCACGCCTGGATGATGTCGTGCGTCCGGCTGGCCGGCGCCATTGCCTGGGCTCGCCGTCCACCAGTTGCCAACGGTCTTCGCCAGGCGCGTCCCATGCCAGGAACTCCGCCGTATCCATCACCGTAGGCACTTTCCTCGCCACTTCCGACATGTCCGCACCATAGCACGCTGTCCCACTCATCCGCACCCCCATGTGGTCCCCGGCGCCACCCACGCCTAGACTGCGCGGCGACCACGCCACCAAGGGGCCTCCACAGCATGGACTTCCACATCAGCGCCGAACAACGCCAGATGCTCGCCTCGGTGCGCGAGCTGGCGCAGGCCGAGTTCAAGCCCAAGGCCGGCACGCTGGATGGACGGCAGCTTCCCCTGGGAGAACATGAAGCAGCTCGCCTCGATCGGCGTACTCGGCATGTCGGTCCCCGAGGAATACGGCGGGCTTGGCCTGCCGATCCTCGATACCGCGCTGATCCTCGAGGAGATCGCCAAGGTCTGCTACATCACCGCCATGGCCGTGCTGGGCGAGGCCGGCGTGCAGACGCGCGTGATCGCCCGCTACGCCCCCGCGTCGATCCGCGACCGCATCCTGCCCCGCGTGGTCGCCGGCGACTGCATGCTGGCGATCTGCATGACCGAGCCGCACGCCGGCACCGATGTCGCCAACTACCGCACCAACGCGCGCATCGTCGGCGACCGCGTGATCCTGAAGGGCACCAAGACGCTGATCAGCCGCGCGCCCGAGGCCGGCATGTTCATCGTGTTCAGCCGCATCGACAACAAGCCGGGCCGCGAGGGCATCGGCTGCATCCTGCTGGAGGCCGGCACGCCGGGCTTCGAGGTCACCGGCACCTATCACACGATGGGCGGCGAGAACCTGTTCGAGATCCAGTTCAACGACTGCGAGCTGCCGCTGGAGAACCTGGTCATCAAGGATGACGGCTTCCGCAAGCTGCTCACCGCGTTCAACACGCAGCGCTGCCTCAATCCGGCGATCTCGCTGGGCCTGGCGGAAGGCGCGTTCGACGAGGCGGTGAACTACGTGCGGGAGCGGACGGTGTTCGGCAAGCCGATCGCCGACCATCAGGGCATACGCTGGAAGCTGGCGGACATGTTCAAGGACATCGAGGCCGGCCGCGGCATCCTGTATCGCGCCTGCCTCACCGCCGATCCATTCCCCGATCCGTTCATGGCGGCGGCGGCGAAGGTGTTCTGCAACGAGATGTCGCTGCGCGTCACGTCGGAGGCGGTGCAGCTCCACGGCGGCTTCGGCTTCACCGACGAGGCGCCGGTGTCGCGGCTGTATCGCGGCGCGCGCTACGGCACGATCGGCGGCGGCACCTCGGAGACGCTGCGCGATCTGATGGGCCGCAAGATCGTTTCCGACGTCGATTTCGACCAGGGCATCCTGGCGCTCGGAACCTACTGACGTGCTGCTGATCGAGGCTGACGGCAAGGCGCTGCTGGCCGAGTATGGCGTGGCTGTGCCCGAGGCGACGCTGGCGACCGATGCGGCCATCGCGGATCGACCGGGCGATGGGCCTTGGATGGTGAAGGCGCAGGTGCCGGTGGGCGGGCGCGGCAAGGCCGGCGGCGTGGTGCGCTGTCGACACGCCGCAGGATGTGGCCGCCGCCGTGCAGCGTATGCTCGGCAGCCGCATCAAGGGCCATCAGGTGGATGCCTGCCTGATCGAGCAGGCCGTCGCTGGCGAGGAGCGCTACCTCGCGATCATGGTCGATGCCGCGAATTATGGGTTCCGCGTGATCTACTCCGCTCAGGGCGGCGTCGACATCGAACAGTCCGGTTCGGCGCAGGGGCGGCCATGCGCGCCGCATGCCGGCGCGGTGGTCGAGGCACTGGCTGAACTGATGGCGGGCGAGCCGAGGCGTGGCGCGGCCATGTCGCCGCGGTCGCTCGCAGGCTGGCGGACATGCTGATCGAACGCGAACTGGCGCTGGCGGAGATCAATCCGCTGTTCGTCTCGGCCGCCGGCTGTGTCGCCGGCGACGCGAAGCTTGTGGTGGACCTCGGTGCCGTGGAACGCCAGCCGCGCATCGCCGCGCTGATCGAGGCACGGCCGCAGACCTATCCCGACGCCAATCGCAAGCTGGCCGAGGGCTTCGATTACGTGGACATCGACCCGGAAGGCGAGATCGGTCTGGTCACCACCGGCGCCGGCCTTTCGATGATGCTGATCGACGAACTCACCGCGCGCGGCATGAAGCCGCTGAATTTCTGCGACATCCGCACCGGCCAGATGCGCGGCAGCCCGGCGCGGGTGATGCGCGTGCTGGAGTGGATCACGGCGCATCCGTCGTTGCGCGCGGTGCTGGTGAGCGTGTTCGCCGGCATCACCGATCTGGCCGAGTTCGCTGACCTGCTCGCGACGGGGATGGAGCGGACACCGAGCCTGCGTGTTCCGGTGGTGGCGCGGCTGGTTGGGCGCGGTGCCGCCGAGGCGCGGCGTATCCTGGCGGAACGCCAACCCGACGTGTTCGTCACCGAGGACCTGGAAGAGGCGATGGAGAGGGTGGGCGCTGTGGTTGGCGCGGCTCCCTCCCCCCGCCCCCTCCCGCGAGGGGAGGGGGAGATCGTGCCACGCATACGCCTCCCCCTCCCCTCGCGGGAGGGGGTTGGGGGATGGGGCCTCGCTTCGCTGTCGAAAACCACACCCGTCATCGTGCAGGGCATCACCGGCCGCATGGGCCGGACCCATGCGGCATTGATGCGCGCCTACGCCACCAACATCGTCGGCGGCACATCCGCGCGCTCGGACGCGAAGGAAGCAGCCGGCGTGCCTGTGTTCGCCAACTGCCGCGACGCCGTGGCAGCGACCGGCGCGTTGGCGTCGGTCGCGATGGCACCGCCACTGGAAACGCTTGCCGCGGTCGAGGAAGCGCTCGCCGCCGGCATCCGGGTCATCGTGACTGTCGCCGAGGGCATTCCGCTGCACGACGCCATTCGCATCGGCCGCGCGGTCCGCCGCGCCGGCGCCACCTGGATCGGCGGCTCCACGCCCGGCATGGCGATCCCCGGCGAAATCAAACTCGGGCTTCATCCCTGACGCTTGCCTGCGACCGGGGCCATTCGCGATCATGTCGAAGAGCGGCACGCTGTCCTACGAATGCGGCTACCGCCTGGCGCAGGCCGGCCTCGGCCAGAGCATCTGGGTCGGCGTTGGCGGCGACCAGGTGAAGGGCGTGCGGTTCGCTGACCTGCTGCCGGAGTTCTTCGCCGATCCGCGCACGCACGCCATCGTTCTGGTTGGCGAGGTCGGCGGCAGCGAGGAGGAGGAATGCGCAGACGCGCTGGTCCGCCTCGGCGTGCGCAAGCCGATCTACGCGCTGATCGCCGGACGCGAGGCGAAGGAAGGCGTGTCGATGGGCCATGCCGGCGCGCTGGTACTCGGCGACGCTGGCACGCTGGCATCGAAGACGCGGCGGCTGACGCGAGGCCGGCGCACGGGTGTTCGGCTCGATCGAAGCGATCGTCGAGGCGTGCGTTACGGATTTCGCGGCGATGCGCACGTAGCTACGATTGTCATTGCGCAGAGGCGAAGCCGACGAAGCAATGCCCGTCGGCTTGCGCGCGTGCTCGCAGATTGCCGCGTGGCTGCGCCGCCTCGCAATGACGGTGTCGCTCAGATGTCCCGCACGAACTTCGCCTTCTCCGCCGCAGCCGCGAGCAGGAACGACAGGTCCGTTCCGGTGGAGACATAGCGTGCGCCCTGCCGCACATATTCCGCCATCAGGTCCGGCCGCGACGCCAGGCCGCCCACTCCCACATGCTTGCCGTGCTTGCGGCAGGCCGCGATGGTGCGCAGATACGCGTCGCGCACGTTGGCATGATCGAACTGGCCGGTGATGCCCATTTCGTTGCACAGATCGTTGGTGCCGATCAGCATCATGTCGACGCCATCGACCGCGGCGATCTCCTCGACATGCTCCAGCGCGGCGACGGTCTCCATCATCACCACCACCATGGTGGCGTCGTTCATCGCCTGGTTGACCACGGCGGAGGGGAAGCTGCGGTAGTGGTAATGCGGCAGCGCGCCGCCGGCGCCGCGCTCGCCCTGCGGCGTGAACTTGGCGTAGCGCACCACCTCGCGCGCCTCCTCCGCTGAACGGACATGCGGCGCGATCACCCCCATCGCGCCGCCGTCGAGCAGCCGGCAGATGAACTCCGGCGTGTTGGCCGGCACGCGCACCAGCGGCGTGATGCCGCACTGCATCGCCGCGATGCAGATCTGGCAGACCGTTGTCGATCGACAGCGTGTTGTGCTCGACATCGACGTAGATCGTGTCGAACCCGGCGGTGGCGGCGATTCGGGCGATCTCGATCGAGCGGCATAACCGAACTGTCATCGAGGCCACCACTTCGTCGCGCGCCAGCTTCTCCTTCACGCGGTTGCGCAGGATGTCGCGCAGTTCTTCTGCCATGGTGTCCTCCCGAGGTTGCCGGCCATTGTTGCCCGTTGGGCGCACGGGCCTCAAGATGGCGGGACCGTGTGGAGACGCCGTATGACCCACAAGATTGCCTACCTCGATGTCATGGACGCCAAGGTGCAGGACGAGATCCGTTCCGCGCTGCCGGCCGGCTTCTCGATCCAATTTGCCGAGACCGGAGATCGGCGTGAGCACCTGGCGATGCTCGCCGATGCTGAATTCATCCTTACCGCCGTGGCGGTGGATGCCGAGATGATCCGCGCCGCCCCGAAGCTGAAGCTGCTGCACAAATGGGGCATCGGCGTCGACAAGTTCGATCTCGATGCGGCGCGTGCGGCGCGCATCCCGGTGGCGATAACATCCGGCGCGAATGCTGGCGCGGTGTCCGAGCACACCGTGATGCTGATGCTCGCGACCTACCGCTGCCTGGCGCTGGCCGATCGTAAAATGCGCGATGGCGAATGGATCCGCCCGCAGGTTCGCGGCAAGGCCTACCAGCTTTCCGGCAAGACGGTGGGCATTCTCGGCTTCGGCAATGTCGGCCGCATGGTGGCCCATCGCCTCGCCGGCTTCGACGTGCAGATCATCTACCATGACATCCGTCGCGCCGATCGTCCGACCGAACGGGCACTGCATGCGACGCCGGTGACATTCGACGAGTTGCTCGAACGCAGCGACGTGCTCTCGGTGCACACGCCGCTGACCAAGGTCACGCGCGGCATGATCAACGCCCAGGTGCTCGCACGCATGAAGCCTGGCGCGATCCTGGTCAACGCCGCGCGCGGCGAAGTGGTGGATGAGGCCGCACTCTACGATGCGCTGGTCAGCGGCAAACTGCGCGGCGCCGGATTGGATGTGTTCGCCAAGGAGCCAGCGGACCCCAACAACCCGTTGTTCAAGCTCGATCAGGTGGTGCTGACGCCGCATATCGCCGGCAGCGCCATCGACCTGGTGGCCGACATCGCCCGGCACGCCTTCGGCAACATGCAGGCCGTGCTGAACGGTGAACCGCTGCCTGCCAACGACATCATCGTATCAGCCGGGGAGAACAAGTGATGGCAACGATGCAGAGCAGATCAGTTCGTCGGCGCGAGGATGTGCGGCTGCTGACCGGCAAGGGCAACTATAGCGCCGACCCGCACCCGGACGGCATGCTGCAAGCCGTGCTGGTTCGCTCGCATCATGCGCACGCGACGATCGGCGGCATCGACACCACGGCCGCGCGCGCCATCCCGGGTGTTGTCGCGGTATTCACCGCCGCTGATCTGACCGACGTCTCGCCGATCCCTGGCGGCATTGGCTTTCCCCGTCCAGACGGCAGTCCGGCACCGAAGACCGACCGGCCGTTGCTTGCGGCGGACCGTGTGCGCTTCGTCGGCGAGCCGGTCGCGGTGGTGCTGGCTGAAACGATCGACGCGGGCAAGGATGCGGCCGAGGCGGTGATGGTCGAATACCACGAACTGCCGCTGGTGACCGATGCGATCGCCGCGATGGAGCCGGGCTCGCCCACGGTATGGGACGATGTGCCGGACAATATCGGCTTTCTGTGGAAGCGCGGCGACGCCGAGACGACCGAAGCGGCGCTGCGGTCGGCGGCGCATGTCGCGCGGCTGCAGTTCACCGTGTCGCGGGTCACCGCCAACACCATGGAGCCGCGCGGCGCATGGGCCGAGGTCGGCGCTGACGGCCGCATGGTCATGCATGCCGCACATCAGTCGCCGTACAACCTGCGCAACGGCATGGCGAACGGCAACTTCAACATCAAGCCGACGGATATTCGCGTTCTGACGGCCGATGTCGGCGGCTCGTTCGGCATGAAGTCGGGCGTGCAGGCGGAATACGCGCTGGTAGCGTGGGCGGCGCGCAAGGTGGGTCGTCCGGTGCGCTGGATTTCCGATCGCACCGAGGGCTTCCTCACCGATGAGCAGGCGCGCGAGATGCGGATCACTGTGGAGCTTGGGCTGGACGCGCAGCACAAGTTCACCGCGCTGCGGTTGCGCTGGGATGCCAATCTCGGCGCCTATGTCACGGGACGGTCCGGCTGGCCGGTCGGCAACATCGGCGGCACCGCCGGCGTCTATCATATCCCGACGATGTACGCCGAGGCTTGCGGCGTCCTGACCAACACGGTGCCCACCGCTGCCTATCGCGGCGCCGGCCGGCCCGAGGCGACCTACACGATCGAGCGCATCATCGATATCGCCGCGCACGAGCTCGGCATGAGCCCGTATGAGCTTCGCCGGATCAATCTGATCCCGCCGGAGGCGATGCCGTACAAGACCGCGCTGACGTTCACCTACGATTGCGGCGAGTTCGAAGGGAACATGCTGAAGGCGGCGGAGATGGCGGAGCTGGATGGCTTCGCCGCACGTCGCGCCGAAGCCGAGGCACGCGGCAAGCTGCGTGGCATCGGTCTGTGCAACTGCATCGAGGTTGCCGGCGGTCCGTTCCTGCGGCCTGCGAAAGATCAGGCCGCGCTGCGCCTGGCCGAGGATGGCACGCTGGTGCTGCGCTCAGGTTCGATGTCGGTGGGACAGGGGCTGGAGACGGCGTTCTGCCAACTCGTCGCCGAACGGTTCGGCGTGCCGCTGGATAACGTGCGCTATGAAGCGGGGGACACCGATCTGCTGTCCGGCGGCAAGGGCAATGGCGGCTCTGGCGCGCTGTGCATCGGTGGATCGGCAGTTAGCGTCGCTGTGGACAAGGTGATCGAGAAGGCGAAGCAGGCCGCGGCGGAATTGCTCGAGGCTGCGGTGGTCGATGTCACGTTCGACGCGGGGCGCTTCACCATCGCCGGCACGGACCGTTCGGTAAGCCTTGCCGAAGTGGCACATGCCACGAACCTCGATGGCAACGAGTTGGTGGAAAGCGGCGAATTCACGCCCACCGCAGTCACCTTCCCGAATGGCACGCATATCTGCGAGGTGGAGATCGATCCCGACACCGGCATGACCGAAGTCGTGCGCTACAGTGCGGTGGAAGAGCTTGGCCGCGTGCTCAACCCGATGCTGGTGGCAGGTCAGACGCACGGCGGCGTTGCACAAGGCGTCGGCCAGGCAATGGCCGAGCAGATCGTGCATGACCCGCACTCGGGCCAGATGTTGACTGCGTCGTTCATGGACTACCAGATGCCGCGCGCGGACGATCTGCCGGATATCCTCATGACGACGCGCGAAGTGCCGACCAAGGTCAATCCACTCGGCGCCAAGGGTGTTGGCGAGGCTGGCACGGTCGGCGCGATGGCGGCAGCCATGAACGCAGTGAACGACGCATTGGCGCCTCTCGGCATCCGCCACTTCGACATGCCGGCGACGCCCAATCGGGTCTGGTCGGCAATCGCTGCGGCGCGTGCATGAGTGAAGCGCGGTTCCACATGGTCGCCGGCGCGCCCACGCCGGTCGCGCCATTCTCACATGCAGTGGAGGTGGATGGCTGGGTGTTCCTGACCGGCCAGATGCCGACACTGCCCGAGGATGATTCGGCAGCGCTGCCGAATGGGATCGAGGCGCAGACGCGGCGTGTGATGGACAACCTGATCATCGTGCTGCGTGGCCTTGCGCTTGACCTGCGGCACGTGGTCAGCGTGCGCGTGTTTCTGACGCGCTTCGAGCAGGACTATGAACCGATGAACGCGGTGTATCGCAGCTACTTCCCGCCTGATCGCCTGCCGGCTCGCACCTGTGTGGGTGTCACCGGTCTGGCGCGTGGCGCGCTGGTGGAAATCGACCTGATTGCACGCAAGGCCTAAGGAGCGCCCACAACGTCATGCTGACCTGCGTCGGCATGACGGAATGACAATCGCGCGCCGAAAGATGACTCTATGTGCGCCCGCCGCTGAATGCGTTGAAGGTGATCAGCGTGTAGGTATCCTTCACGCCGGGCAGGGTCTGGATCTTCTCAGTTACAAACAGCCCGATGTCCTGCTCGGGCTCAAGATAGAACTTACCGAGCAGGTCGTATTGTCCCGATGTGGAGTAGAGTTCTGACATCTGTTCAATGGTGTCGGCCGCCTCGCGGGCGACCTTGTAGGCCTGACCCATCTCACACTTGATCTGCACGAATATCGCCCGCATGCGACCTCCCGGTCCGACGCCACAAGCAGCGTAGCAGGATTTGCGAGCAGGCGAACTATGCCCGTGCGCCTCTCCGGTCGGCCAATACCGCCAGGCGGTGGCTGGCGTTGCCCAGGCGACGCAGCATTACCGGAAGTTGCGGTTGCGCCGGCAGCACACCGTCCTCAACGAATTCCGACCAGTCGGCCCATTCCTGCGGGGACAGCAGCAGCACGCGGCGCTGATCGTCCTTGCTCAGCCGCATCTCCTCGCCGAGCTGGCTGAACATCTGGAATTGGCTCCGTGCCAGATTGTCGGTGGCATACCAGGTCATGCTCTGTAGCATCGGGGTACCTTTCATAGCGGTCTCAGTGGATACGCAAAGGGTTGGCACTGGCAAGGGCGGAAATTGGCAGACGTTTTGTCCGATTTGTGGCGAGCAAACACCGTCGAGTGACCGGACGACAATTCGCAATCTTGCGGATAGGGTTTGTACCGTACTGTCCATGCGGGCCGTTCCATCCGGATCGGGCGTGACGGAAGCAGCTCGATCTGACTATCCTGTGAGCAAGCGCCCTGACGGGCACAGCAGGAGGCTCGGATGGAACTGGCTCAGGCGCGCAAGGCGCGTATCGTCCCACGGACGGGCGGACGCGCGCTTGCGGATGCCCTGGTGGCGCAGGGCATCGATCATGTATTCGCCGTGCCAGGCGAGAGCTATCTCGATGTACTCGACGGGCTCTACGAGGTCCGGCAGAAACTGAAGCTGGTCACCTGTCGCTTCGAGGCCGGCGCGGTGCACATGGCCGAAGCGTTTGGCAAACTGAAAGGCCGCCCCGCGGCGGCGATGGTGACACGTGGCCCCGGCGCCTGCCATGGCTCCATCGGCGTGCACGTCGCGATGCAGGACAGCACGCCGCTGCTGCTCTTTGTCGGCCAGATCCCGCACGAGGACGCTGGCCGTGATGCATTCCAGGAGGTCGATTACCGCCGGATGTTCAGCCCGCTCGCCAAGTGGGTGACGCAGATCGACCAGGCGAAGCGCATCCCCGAAGTTGTCGCGCATGCGATGGACGTCGCGGTGTCAGGACGGCCTGGCCCGGTGGTCATCGCGCTCTCCGAAGAGATGCAGAAGGACATGATCGAGGTGTCCGACCTGCCGCGCGCACCGGTATCGCCGCCACATCCCGATCCCGCCGCTCTCGCGCAATTGCGCACGATGCTTGGCCGAGCACGCAAGCCGCTTGCCGTTCTCGGCGGCTCGTGCTGGACCGACGCAGGCCGCGCCGCGATCCGCGATTTTTTGCTGGGCAATGACATTCCGGTGACTGTGGGCTTCCGCCGCCAGGCACTGTACGACGGAACGCTGGAAAACTTTGCCGGCGATCTCGGTGTCGGTTCCGATCCCGGTCTCGTCGCCAAGGTGAAGGAAGCCGACCTGATCCTGGCGATCGGCTCGCGTCTCGGTGACACGGTGACGCAGGGCTACACGCTGTTCGACATGGCTGGCAGCGTGCCGATCATCCAGGTGCATCCCGACGGCAGCGAGATCGGCCGTGTGTTCCGTCCTGCCCTCGGCATCGTGTCAGACCCCAATGCATTTGCCCATGCCGTCGCAGCGCTGGAGCCGGTGCGGTCCGACTGGGTGGCATGGACCGAGGAACTGCGCTCACTGCGCGAGGCGCAGCGCGCCGTGCCAAACTATGAGGGCACGCTCAACCTCGGCACGGCGATGCGTGAGCTCGAATCGCTGCTCGATCGCGATGCGCTGATCACCACGGATGCCGGCAATTTCGCCGGCTGGGCAACGCGCTTCATCAACTTCCGCGACGGCCAACGCTATATCGGTCCAACCAACGGTGCGATGGGCTACAGCGTGCCGGCTGCGATCGGCGCGAAGATCGCCTACCCTGATCGCATGGTGGTGAGCCTCGTCGGCGATGGTGGTTTCCTGATGACCGGCCAGGAACTCGCCACCGCGTTCCACCATGGCGTCGCGCCGATCGTGCTGGTGTTCAACAACCAGATGTACGGCACCATCCGCATGCACCAGGAGCGCGCCTATCCTGGCCGCGTCTCCGGCACTGGGTTGACCAACCCGGACTTTGCGAAATTCATCGAGGCCTTCGGCGGGCATGGCGAAGTGGTGAGCGACACCGCCGAATTCGCGCCCGCGTTCCGCCGCGCGGTGGACAGCGGCAGGCCGGCAGTCGTCGAGCTGCGCATGAACCCCGAGCAGATCACCACACGCGCCACCATCGCCGATCTGCGCGCAGCCAGGGCGCCGAAGCATGCGGCGAAGCCGAAGCGTGCTGCGACACCGAAGCATCCGCGCGGCGCACAGCCCGGCAAGAAACGAGGTGCATGAGTCCAACATACGAAGGACAGCGTCATTGCGAGGAGCGAAGCGACGCAGCAATCTCCTTACGATGGAGATTGCTTCGTCGCTTCGCTCCTCGCAATGACAAGTGCGTCCGGTCTTGCGGCGTCTAGTGCCAGGCTTCGATCTTCAGCTCATCAGCAGCTCGCCGCTGATTGTCGTGGGCAATATCCTGGTTGAGGTGCGTGATATCCCTCCGCAGGTCCACCAGCTCGTTCTGCTGCCACGGGGAGAGCGGCGGCGCCTTGCCTACGTTGGCCTCTGCCGCCTGGATCTCCAGGGCATTCAGCCTCTGCTGGTCCCGGGTCAATGCCCTGGTGTCGCGGTTCACGTCATTTGTCAGGTGGTTGACCCTGTTCTCCAACTCGCGAGTTTCATGGTTGAGATGCCGGTTCGGCGCTTCGTAAACAACGGGGCGTGCAACATCCGCACCGTGTTGACCACCTGCGAAAGCAGGTGAGGTTGCAAGCAAGGCGGCCACCGAGATCAGGCCGCGCATCAGGCGTGTCATTGTCTATCTCCTCTTTTGGCATGGGCGCGGCGACGAACTCGCCGACGGGAGCGTTCTTACCGCCCCCGCTGGAGACCCGGTGTGCGCATGGTCACAAGCCGTCAGCGGCCGACTGCGTAGCCCTGCATGCCGCGCGGATTGGCGCCGGCTCGCATCTGGTTTCCCTCGATACGTGCGGCGGACAGACGGCCTTCTGACCACTCGTCGCCCTTCTCGGCCTTGTGGTCGCGAGCCTTCAGTTCGTACATCACTGCGTCGGGGTAGCGGCCTTCCAGCACCACCTTGCCGGGACGCGCGACGCGCGGCCAGAAGCTCGACGGCCAGTGCTCGGTGTGGAACGACGGCGCATCGATCGCCTCTTGAATGCCCATACGGTAATGCACCATGCGCAGGAAGAAGATCAGCGACCACTGGTCCTGCTGCTCGCCACCTGGCGTGCCGAATGCCATCCACGGCTTACCGTCGCGCAGCGCGAAACTCGGTGACAGCGTGGTGCGCGGTCGCTTGCCCGGCTCCAGGCTGTTGGGCAGGTCGGGCTTCAGCCAGAACATCTGCCCACGCGTTCCCATGCAGAAGCCGAGTTCCGGAATCACCGGAGAGGACTGCAGCCAGCCGCCGGACGGTGTGGCGCTGACCATGTTGCCGTCCTTGTCGATCACGTCGAGATGGCAGGTGTCGGCGCCGATGACGCCGAGCCGCGATACTGTCGGCTCGCCGACACCAGGCGTGCGAGTGAGCAGGTGCGCGCGGCGATCGGCGTCGCGGTCGACGATGGGCGTGTAACCAGAGACTGCGCCGGGGCGCAGTTCCAGCGATGCGCTGCGGCCGACCAGCCTGCGGCGTTCTGCGTTGTACTCATCGGACAATAACGCACTGAGAGGCACGCGGGCAAAGTTTGGATCGCCGTAGTAGGCCTCACGATCGGCGAAGGCCAGCTTGGCACATTCGACAACGGTATGGACAAAGTCGTTGCCGAACGGGTCCATCGCCGCGATGTCGAAGCCTCGCAGCAGTGCGAGCTGTTGCAGGAACGCCGGCCCCTGACTCCACGGGCCACATTTTAGAACAGTATGGCCGTGGTAATCGTAGCTGACCGGATCCTCGACCGTCGCCGACCATCGAGCAAAGTCATCCGCTGCCAACAGTCCACGATGGCGACGCCCCGATACGTCCAGCACGTCGGTGGTGCGGAAGAACTTGTCCACCGCCTCGGCGACGAACCCGCGATACCAGGCGCCGCGCGCGGC
Source organism: uncultured Alphaproteobacteria bacterium (assembly GCA_963776505.1). Taxonomy (GTDB): domain Bacteria; phylum Pseudomonadota; class Alphaproteobacteria; order Acetobacterales; family Acetobacteraceae; genus JAMXLO01. The sequence goes on along the minus strand of CAVZNH010000050.1, from coordinate 251,543 downwards.
ATCGATGCGGGCCTCGCGCGTGTCGCCGATCGCCTCGCGGCAGATGCGTTCATAAGTGGCGGCGAGCACGGGTCGCGCGAACAGCGATTCCGGTGCGGGGCTCTTGCCGTCAGGCAGGAAAACGGCGGCTGACGTTTTCCACTCCGTCTCGAACAGCGACCGCATGCTCTCAATCGTCGCGCTGATGCGTGGCACGACATGGATGCCGTTCTTCGCGTAGCCGATGGCGAATGCCAGCACGTCGGGCAGTTCCCAGGTGCCCCAGTCGCGCAACAGCAGGCACCAGGCGTCGAACGCGCCGGGCACCACCGCGGGCAAAACACCGGTCGCGGGGATCAGGTCGATGTCGAGAGCGCGGAACTTTTCCAGTGTCGCGGTCTGCGGCGACACACCCTGCCCGCAGACCACATGCTGTGTTCGCGTGCGCGCCGAATGCAGGATGATCGGCGCATCGCCGCCCGGGCCGTTGAGATGCGGCTCTGCGACCTGGAGCGTGAACGCCGTCGCGGCCGCGGCATCGAAGGCGTTGCCGCCACGTTCCAGTACCGCCATACCGACCTGGCTCGCAATCCAGTGGGTACTGGCGACGACACCGAAAGTACCGGCTATCTCGGGACGGGTGGTGAACATGCGGTCTTCTCCGTTGCCTGGCGCACGGGCTAATGTCGCCGTCATGCAGCTCGCCAGCAAGACCTATGACATCGCCGACATCCAGACGGTGCAAGAACTCTATCATGCCAATGGCTGGACCGATGGCCTGCCGATCGTTCCACCGACGCAGGACACCGTGCGGGCCTGCCTGGAATGGGTGATGATGCCGCCTGACCAGCTTCTTGGCATCGAGCCGGTGCGCGGTGTGGCGATCACGGCCGAGAAGCTCGCCATCAACGCTGTCATGGCCGGCTGCCTGCCGATGCATTTTCCTGCCGTCGTCACCGCCTTCACCGCGATGCTGCAACCCGAATTCCTGCTGCACGGCGCGACTGCCTCGACCGGTGGATGCGCCGTGTTCGTGGTGTTGAACGGCCCCATGCGCCGCGAACTTGGCGCCGCCGGTTCGTTCAATGCGCTTGGCAACAGCGACCGCGCCACGGCGGTGATCGGCCGCGCGATCCGCCTCGCATTGATCAACATCCTGGAGGTGCGACCCGGCGGCATTGACCGCTCCACGATCGGCCATCCGGGCAAGTACAGCTACTGCGTGGCCGAGGACGAGGAGGATACCGGCTGGCTGCCCTTGCATGCGCAGCGCGGGCTGCCGGCAGAGGTTTCCACGGTCACCGTCATGGCGGCGGGCGCGCCGCGCCAGATCATGAACGAGTGGACCACGCAGCCAGAGGAGATCCTGGAGACCTTCGCCGCGGAAATGCGCGCCAACATGCGGAACTATTCGATCTGGGGCGGCAACTATGCGTTGATCATTCCGAGGCAATTGCGCGAGCATCTGCAAGCGGGCGGCTGGAGCAAGACGGATGTCGCCGCCTTCATCCATCGGCGCGCACGTATCCACCGGAGCGAATGGGCCGAGGTCGGCAAGGGCGCGGTAGTGCGCGACCGTGGCGAGACCGAATACGCCGCCCTGGATTCGCCCGATCAGCTGCTTGTCGTCGCGGCCGGCGGACCCGCCGGCGGTTTCGGTGCGGTGATCCCGCCCTGGCTCGGCCACAAGAGCCGCGCGGTCACATTGCCGATTGGCGCATGCGTTGACTGCGAACCACAGACGCAGTGAAACTATCGCCATGGTCTTTCAGGTTCTCGATCCTACCAACGAGACGGCACCGCCGCTGGGTCAGACGGCACCGCGGCTGACCTCGCTTGCTGGCAAGACCGTTGGCTTCATCTCGAACGGAAAAGAGGGAACGAAGGGCTTCTTCGCGCATCTCGATCGCATGTTGCGCGACGAACTGGGCGTCGGCGACGTGATCATGCGCCAGAAGTCGAACTACAGCGCGCCGGCCGACCCCGACATCGTGGACGAGATCGCGCGCTGGCATGCTGTGGTCACCGGTATCGGCGACTGAGGCAGCTGCTCGTCGTGCAGTCTGCATGACTCCGTCACCGCCGAAAAGCTTGGCATCCCCGCGATGGCGGTGATGACCACGCGCTTCGTCAGTGCGGCCGAGCTGATGGCGCGCGTACTCGGCTTTACGGGCTATGAGTTCGCGGTGATCGCGCACCCGCTCAGCAGCGCGAGCGACGCAGCCTTGCGCGACATGGCGGCCGCCGCGGCCGCGCAGGCGGGTCGGTTGCTGCTGCGACGCTGATCAACCGGTGTGCGCGGGCGGCAAGTGCGTGATTTGATCCTCAAATGGCTGGACGGTGGCATCGCCGCCCGCTGCGGAAAGCTATCCGGCTATCTTGTGACCAAGCTGGCTTCCGCGGTACGCGGGCTGAAGCACCGCCTGCCTCAACCGCAGGTGTTGCGGCATGCGACACGGATGACCGTCGCGGCAATACTGGCGTTCACTGCCGCCTGGGCGTTCGCGTTGCCGGAGAGCTACTGGGCGGTGATCAGCGCAGTCGTTGTTATGCAAAGTAGCCTCGGCGGCACGCTGGGGGCGAGCCTCGACCGGCTGATGGCGACGGTGGCTGGTGCAATAGTGGGCGCAGCCTGTGCAACCCTTCGCGGGCGCACGCCGTTGCCAGAGGTTCTCGTGATGACCCTGGCCGTCGGCCCAACGGCACTGCTTGCCGCACTGCGCCCGAGCTTCCGGCTGGCGCCCATCACCGCAGTAATCGTACTTGTCGGTGCGTCACCCGGAGCCGGCCTGCTGACAGCCTTCCATCGCGTGGTGGAGATCACATTAGGATGCGCCATCGGTGCCCTAACAGCCCATCTGGTGCTGCCGGACCGGGCGCGGGTAGTGATCAGGACGGGTGCCGCCGGCGCGCTGGACGGACTGGGCAAGGTCGCGGCGGCGCATTTGACCGGCGCCGACACAGCACACATCGATGCGCTGAACGAGCTGGTGCATCGTCATCTGAACGCAGTCGCCACGGCGGCAGCAGAGGATGCACGGGAGCAGGCACTCTCTTTGCGGACCGGCCCCGCGGTTGCACCCTTGTTGCGGACCTTACGCAGGGTCCGCAGCGACGTGGCGTTCCTAGGACGCGCGATGGTTTTCGAACCACAGGAGGTGGAGATCACGACGAGTGAGGCATTGGCTCAGTATTTCGCTGACGCGGCGGCGTTCTTGCGCGGTCTTGGCTCGGCGCCAGCGCTCGCAAAGCTGGATGGTGTGATCGGCACGGTGCCGCCGAACAGCGTACTCGGCTTCTCGCTGGTGACGCTCCGTCGCGACCTCGCTGACCTGGACGATAGGCTGACAGAACAGGTCAGAGGTGGTGCCGGTTAACGCTTCCCAGCGCTGCCCCTGACCGCTCGCCTGGCGTTCACCGCGCCACTCGGCTGTCCGCCACCACGCAAAGCAGCTCGAACAGGAGGTTGGCCGCGTTCAGCGCGGTCTGCCCGGTGGGATCGTACATCGGCGCGACCTCGCACAGATCGGCGCCGACCAGGTTGCGTCCCCGCAGGCTCTGCAGCATCACCTGTGCATCGCGCACCGAGTAGCCACCGACCTCCGGCACGCCGGTGCCCATCGCATTCGCCGCATCGAGGCCGTCGATGTCGAAGCTGACATAGGTTGGGGCAGCGCCGATCACCCGACCAATCTCCTCGATGACACGTACGCGGCCGAGCTGCTCGAATTCGTCCATGGTGATGACGCGCATGCCCGCCTCGCGTCCCCAGCTCGCATCGTCCGCAGTGAACATGCTGCCGCGCAGTCCGACCTGCACCGTGCGCTTCGGATCCAGCAGTCCCTCCTCAACGGCGCGCCGGAAGGTCGTCGCGTGGTTGATGCGCGTGCCCATCAGGGTGTCGAGCGTATCTGGATGCGCGTCGAACTGCACCATGCCGACCGGCTGATCCTTGGCAATCGCGCGCAGGATCGGCAGCGGCACGGTATGATCGCCGCCGACCGTGATCGGGGTCGCGTGCAGGCGATGCAGGTTCTCAAAGAACGCCTCGATCGCGGCCAGGCTGGCTGACAGGTCCATGGCGTTGATCGCAACGTCGCCGACATCGGCGATCTCGCACAGATCGAACGGCGCTATCCGGCTGGTCGGATGCACCAGCCGGATGGTGCGCGACGCCTCCCGCACCGCGGACGGCCCGCCACGTGCTCCGGTGCGGTAGTTGGTGCCGAGGTCGAAGGGCACGCCGACCAGCGCGATGTCGATCCCCGGGCCGAGGGGCACGCGCGGCGCCCGCAATAGCGTGGCCACGTCGCCGAAGCGGGGCGAGACCGAGGGGTCCAAAGGCCTCAGGCGGCGATCAGGGTTCATGCGTTCCTCCAGGGACTATCCGCAGGCGCCATCTCCTGCCAACCTGGCACCGGTGTCCATAACTCGGGAGACACACTCTGATGCAGGTCGAAATCGAATACTGCGGAATGTGAGGCTACGAACCGCGCGCCCGTGCGGCGCGGGACGCGATCCTGAAGACCCAGCCCGCCGCGCAGGTCACTCTGCGCAGGTCTGGCGGCGGTGTCTTCGAGATCACGGTGGACGGCAGGCTCGCCTACTCGAAGAAGGCAACCGGCCGCTTCCCGACAGACGAGGAAACACTCGCCACCCTCGGCTGATTGCCCGCAACACGGCCCGCGGTGCCTGCCGCGTGACGGTGGCTCGTTAGCTGATCGCGGAGGGCCGGGTTCCCTGCCCGTCCCCCCAGATCACGGAGGTTCCTCGGCGAATTGCGGAACGCTGTCGGGGATGATCACGCCCGGCAGTTTGCGCGTCGTCCAGATGTGGCACGACGACGTAATATCGACCGGGTCATCCAGCGACCCGCCCTTGATGCTGACGGTATCCTGGCGTGGGTCGAAATGCCGGATGCGCGTGCCGCACTCGATGCAGAACATGCATTCGAGTGTTCCGCCACTGTCGGTCGGCCGGCTCCACGTCTTCACGCGTCCCTGCGTGAGGACGAAAGCAGCCGCCGGGACGATGACCGAAATGCCAAAGGCGGACGCCGATTGCCGCCGACATTCGCGACAATGACAGACATAGACCTGTAGCGGTTCGGCTGACACTTCGTACCGGACGGCGCCGCACTGACATCCGCCCGTGAGGATCATGCTACACCATCAGGGATTGTCGGTTCCATTGCCGCGAGGGTAATCAGGGCCGCCTCGAAGTCCAGCGCGACAGGACCCATTGCAGATCCGGGCGCCCAGACCGTATCATTTCATTTTCCAGGAAAGGTTGCCGATGAGGTGGCTGCCGCTCGCCCTCGCCAGAGGGCCGCTGCTCGCTCAGGTCATGCGCGATGCCCATCAGGATCCGCGGCGCCATAGCCTGTGCGCCAGCTGCGGGGCACGGATGCTGATCAAGCCCGACCGGGCGGACCAGACGGTACGCTGTCCAGGCTGCGCGCGCTGGCAGCGGGTGACCGTGCGGGAGGAAGTCCCCTGGCGGCTTTCCGCCGCCGCGGCCGAGAGGTTGCGGCGCACCGCGTCATGGGTGAGGCGACTTTAGGTCGTTCCACTCCCTTGCCGTAGCAGGCCATGCCCAACATGATGCCGGCCATGTAGCTATGAAGGCCGATCATGTCCCTCGCCAACGAACCAACGACCGCGATCCGCGACGCCACCCAGCGGATCGAGCCGGCACTGATCGAAATCCGCCGCGACATCCACGCCAACCCTGAACTCGGCTTCGAGGAAATACGTACCGCCGGGGTCGTTGCACGCGAACTCTCGCGACTTGGCATCGCCCACCAGACCGGCATCGGCAAGACCGGTGTCGTTGGCCTGATCGAGGGCGGTCGCCCCGGCCCGGTGCTGGCTATCCGTGCCGACATGGACGCGCTGCCGATCGAGGAGAGGACCGGCCTGCCGTTCGCCAGCACCAAGCCCGGCCTGATGCATGCCTGCGGCCACGATATCCACACAACGACGCTGATCGGTGTTGCCGCGGTTCTCAAGGAGCTCGCGCCGCAACTCGCGGGCACCATCAAGCTGGTGTTCCAGCCGGCCGAGGAGGGTATCGGCGGCATGCAGGCCATGATTGCCGACGGCGTCATGGACGGCCCCAGGGTCGATCTGGCCCTCGGGTTCCACAACCACCCGGAGATCCCGGTCGGCACTTTCGGCTTCGTGCATGGCGCCTGCCTGGCGGCGGCGGACCGGTTCGACATTGTCGTGCGCGGCAAGTCCGGCCACGCCGCGTATCCACATCATGCGGTCGATCCGATCGTCGCCGCCGCGATGCTGGTTGCACAATTGCAGACCGTCGTCTCGCGTGAGGTTCGGCCAACTCATCCGGCCGTGGTCACCGTCGGTGCGATCAATGGTGGCACCACGTATAACATCATCCCCGACGCCTGCCTGATCAAAGGCACGGTCCGAACGCTTCATCCGCCGGCGCGCGATGCCGCCGAGAGCTGCGATCAAGCGTCTTGCCGCCGGCATGCTGGAGGGCATGCGGGTCGCCTGCGATGTGGATTATCGCCGTGGTGTGCCGCCGCTGCGCAACACCGACAGCGTGTTGGAACCGACGGTCGCCGCGGTGCGTCATCAGTTGGGCGACGTGATCAGCGAGTTCGAGCCAAGTCTCGGCGGTGAGGACTTCGCGCTGATGGCCGATCTCGTGCCGGCGTTCCAGTTGCGTGTCGGATCGTCACAGCCCGGACGCAGCGATCGGCTGCACAATTCTGCCTATCAGCCGGACGAACGGTGCATCGGCTTCGGTGTGCAGGCGCTGTCACGGGCGGCGCTCGAACTGCTCGCATGATGAAGTAGTCTCAAACGCAACCAGGGGAGGAAACCCTTTGAACCGGCTACGTTCGGTGACCGCGGCCTCGGCCGTGCTATTGCTCGCATCCTTCGGCTGGGCCGCTGCGTGCGACAGCCCACGCCAGATGGATGGCTTCAAGACCTGCGCTGACGTGGAGGCAGCGGAAAAAGAAGGGCAGTTCGTCCTCTACAGCACCGACCCGGAAACCAACATGGCGCAGTATCTTGGGGAATTCCACAAGATGTTCCCCCAGATCGCCACCAACTATGTCCGCCTCCAGGCAGGTGCGCTGTACGCCAAGGTGAACGCCGAACGCCAGGCGAAGCAGTTCCTGGCCGACGTGATGCAGATAACCGACATGAGCTTCGTGCTGGATTTCCAGAAGCGCAAAGGCTACGTACCGTACGAGTCACCGGAACTCGCAGCCTATAAGCCCGAGTACAAGAGCAGCCCGGAAGGTCTGTGGACCTGGGGCGTCATCATCGTTGCCGGCATTGCCTACAATCCTAACCTCGTGCCGGCCGATCAGGCGCCGAAGAGCTGGAAGGACCTTCTCGATCCGCGGTGGAAGGACGCGATCAACGTCAAGATCTCCACCTCCGGCCTGCAGCACGTAACGTGGTACATGATCAGGCAGATCTACGGCGACGACTACTGGAAGCAGTTCGGCGAACTGAGCCCGCGCGCATTCGACTCTTACGTGCAGCAATTCGACCGCACGGTGAACGGCCAGGACAAGGTGATCTCGACCGCCCAGTATTCAGGCTATCTGCAGTTCAAGGCGAAGGGGGCGCCGATCGCCTTCGTCAATGCACCCGAGGGATTGACCGCGACGCCCGGCGTCTATGGCATCCTGGAGAACCCGCCGCATCCGCAGACCGCGCGCCTGTTCATGGACTGGCTGCTTGGCGTGCCGGGGCAGAAGGCGCTGGTAGCCGCCACGGCGCTCTATTCACCGCGCGCGGACGTACCGCCCCCGGCGGGGGGCATCCCAATCAGCGGCTTCAAGGTGCTCGCGCCGACCGACTGGGATGCGTTTCTCAAGACCCATACGCAGTTCGTCCGCGAGTGGGACAAGATGACGGGGCTGCGCTGACCGCTCAGCCGCGCGGGCGAGTACCCGAGGGATTGCGCGCGCCAATATAGCCATAGCCGCGTGATCGACGTTGCGGAGATGCCAGCCAGTAGGCCGAGCAGAGCACTACGCCGGCCACCACGAAGGGTGCCAGCGAGGCGAACCAGAAGCACGTGGCCAGCACGACCACCATCAACGCCTGCAAGATGATGAACATCACGGATATGGCGAGCGGTATCAGCGCCAAACCCACCAGCAGCCGACGCGGCGTGATCTTCGTTGCCCGCAGCCAGTGGTACACCGCGCCGATCGCGATGCCGAATCCCGCCAGAACCACCCACCCTGCGATGCCACTGGCCGCCAGATAGAGACCGATCAATGTGCCCGGTACGCCGACGCAGATGGCCAGCAACAGCCCTGCCACCATGATGACCGTGTGTTCGATGGCTGCTCCGACGCCATCGGCCAGACGGTAGCTGGCGGGAGCGTGTTGCGTCATGCGCTCGACCGTATCGAGGTAGCTGGCGACAAGGTTGCCAGGCGTGAACCGGCTGATCGCCACATACGTCCCATTCTGCGTGATCATCGCATCGCGCAGATGGATATGGCCGGTGGCCGCCTGGAATAGCCAACCAACGGCCAGAGCCAAGCAGATCGACATCAGAAGGTCGGACAGATAGCGCGCCATCAGGCGCCTGCCGGGCGTGGCTGGCCATGTTTCGCAGCGCGGGATATTCATGCCCGCCACAATCAATTCTTACGTGTTACAAAGTCGCTTCACTGCTTCGCATTCACCGGCCGGTCGTCACCGCATCGCGAGCAACGGCACACCGATCCCCAGCAGCGCTGCGAGGAAGATCAACCCGAAGATCGTTCCCAACCGCCAGAAATCGGCCGGCGGCAGGTAGCCGCTGTTGTAATAGGCGAGCCCAGGCCCCGTCGCGTAGGGCGTGATCACCCCCATGATCCCGGTGGTGAGCGCGAGCGCCATCGCCAGGGTCGGCGCCAGGAGCCCCGGTATGCCCATCCCCGCGGCCAGCATCATCGGCATCATCGCCGTGGTATGCGCGGTGAGGCTCGCGAACATGTAGTGCGAGAAGAAGTACACCGCGACCAGCAGCACCAGGATCAGCGTCGGCGAGTTGCCGCCGACATGCGCCGCGGTGAACTCGGCGAACCACTTGACGAAGCCGGCGCGCGACAGTCCGTCAGCGAGTGTCACCAGCGTCGCCAGCAGCACCAGCGTGGTCCAGGCGGAATGATTCTTCGCCATGTCATCCCAGGACACGACGCCGCACACCAGCATCAGCGCGATGGCCGCGAGCGCGGTCAGGGTCGGGTCGATGAAGCTGCCGCCGGTCACCCAGAGCACGATCGCGCAGACCACCAGCACCCCCAGGATGATCTCGTGTAGCGAGATCGTGCCCATCCCGCGCAGCTCATTGCCTGCCCAGACAGTTACCTCGGTGCTGCGCTTGATCTCGGGCGGATACAGCGCATAGGTCAGCAATGGCACTGCCAGCAGCAACGGCAGCGCGAAGGGCAGCGAGGCTTTCATCCACTGTACATAGCTGATGTGCACGTGCACGATCGTGCTGATGAATCCGATCGCCAGGAAATTGGGCGCGCAGGCCGTCATGAACAGCGAGCTGGTCACGCAGCCGGCGGCAAAAGTCGTCCACATGATGTAGCCGCCGAACCGCCGTGCCGACGCGTCATTCGGTCGCGAGTCGTAGAGCGACGGCAGGTTGTTCACGATGGGGAAAATGATGCCGGCGCTGCGCGCTGTATTGGAGGGCGTGAACGGCGCCAGCACGGTGTCCGCCAGTGTCGTGGCGTAGCCCACCAGCAGTGTGTTACGACCCAGCGCGCGCACCAGGAGCAGGGCGATGCGGCGGCCCAGTCCGGTCTTCTGGTAGCCAAGAGCGAACATGAACGCGGCGGCGACCAGCCAGACGGTCGTGCTGGCGAAGCCGGAAAGTGCCCAGTTGATGGTCTGGCTGGTGATATTGAAGCCGGGCTTGTCCAGGTCTGCCGGCGCGAACAGCGTGTAGCGCGACAGCACCGCCATCAGCGACAGCCCCACCATGCCGATGGCAGGGTTGGGCAGCGGCTCGGTCACCAGCGCGGCGATCACGCCGGCGAAGACAGCGAAATACAGCCAGGCGTTATGCGCCAGCCCTGCGGGCGGCGGCAGCGTGGCAAGCCCGAGCACGACCAGCACCGGTATTGCGACGCGCCACCAGTGGAATACCGGGCAATGCCGGATTTCTGTGGGGCAAGTGCCGCTGAGGCCTGGCTCATGAGTGCGCGCCCGTTGACAACATCATCATCTGAATCGCTTGTGGCATTGCGGCACGATCACCCAGTGGCGCACAACGCGCATTGAGCTGGATCAATGCCTGTGTGAACCTGCCGGGGCATTGTCACGGCGTCGGCGTAGTCGATGAAGGTTATGGTTTGATGAACGACCACGCGGCTTCTGTGATCACGCACGAGGGGCTTGCGGGTCTCATCGACGGCCTGCGCGCCGAAGGGTTCCGTGTGATCGGCCCGCGGCTGCGTGACCAGGCGATCGTATATGACGATATCGAATCGCTCGCCGATCTGCCCGCCGGCTGGACGGACGAGCAGGAGGGCGGCCACTACCGCGTGCGGCGGCGCGAGGATGCGGCGCTGTTCGGCTACAATGTCGGCCCGCATGCCTGGAAGCGTTTTTTACACCCGCCGTTGCTGCGGCTGTGGCGGGCAGAGCGCACTGATGACGGGATGACGGTGACCGAGACCGCGGAGCCCGCAGAACGTTACGCCTTCCTCGCGGTGCGATCATGCGAGCTGCACGCGATCGCCATTCAGGATCGGGTGTTCCTGCATGGCCCGTATGTCGATCCGCACTACCAGGCGCGGCGCGAAGGCGCTTTCATCGTCGCGGTGAACTGCGGGCAGGCAGGCGGCACTTGCTTCTGTGTGTCGATGAACACCGGGCCAAAGGCGGAGGCCGGTTTCGACCTTTCGCTGACGGAGCTGCTCGGTAGCGAGCATGAATTCCTGGTCGAAGTGGGCAGTGAGCGCGGTGCGGCGCTGCTCGCAAGTGTGCCGCACGCGCCGGCTGACCAGCGGCACAGCGCTCTCGCGGCCGAAGCGACCGCGCGGGCCGAAGGCAACATGGGACGGCATATGCGGTCCGATGACGTGCGCGAGCTGCTGCAGGCCAATCTGGAACATCCGCGCTGGGACGATGTGGCGGAACGCTGTCTGACCTGCGGCAATTGCACGATGGTGTGTCCGACGTGCTTTTGCACCGCGGTGGTGGATGAGAATGATCTTGCCGGCAACGCGGCGGAGCGCAAGCGTCGCTGGGATTCCTGCTTCACCATGGATTTTTCCTACATCCATGGCGGGTCGGTGCGCGGTTCGGCGCGCTCGCGCTATCGGCAGTGGATGACGCACAAGCTGGCGAACTGGGTCGATCAGTTCGGCACATCGGGTTGCGTCGGCTGCGGACGCTGCATCACCTGGTGTCCGGTCGGCATCGATATCACCGAAGAGGTCAGCGCCATCCGCGGCGAAGGAGGTAGCGATGGAAGGGCTTGAACGCATCGTCTCCGAGCACCGGCTGTTCGAAGGGCTCGGCGCTGAATTCATCAACCTGGCCGCGGGCTGCGCAAAGAACGTGCGGTTCGACGCCGAGCAGTATCTGTTCCATGCGGAGGACCCGGCGGACTGGATCTATTTGATCCGCCATGGCCGCGTCGCACTGGAGGTCGCCGCGCCTGGCCGTGGCGCGGTGCAGTTCGAGACGCTGGGCGAGGGCGACATCGTCGGGTTGACATGGCTGCTGCCGCCTTATCGCTGGGGCTACGACGCGCGGGCGACCGCGACTGGTGCGCGCGATCGCGCTCGATGCGAAGTGCCTGCGCGACAAGTGCGAGGTTGACCACGATCTCGGCTATGCGCTGCTGAAGCGCTTTTTGCCCGTGCTGGTGCAACGGTTGCAGGCCATGCGATTGCAGCTTCTGGACGTCTATGGACCGGCTCGCTGAACGCGCGCAGTCGCTGGCACCGGACGCGATGTTGCCGCGCATCGCGCGGGTGACGCGGCGCACGCGCGAACTGGCGGATACCTGGACGCTCGATCTGGTGGCGCAGGACGGCCAGAAGCTGATGGACTACGCGCCAGGCCAATTCACCATGATGTACGTGTTCGGCGTCGGCGAGATTCCGGTCAGCATCAGCGGCGACACGGCTGACACGGCGCGTCTGGTGCAGACCGTTCGCGCCGTCGGCAAGGTGAGCGAGGCAGTGACCCGACTTGCCACCGGCGACACGCTGGGGCTGCGCGGTCCGTATGGCACTGCGTGGCCGGTGGCGGATGGCCATGGTCGCGACGTGGTTGTGGTAGCCGGTGGATTGGGGTTGGCGCCGCTGCGCCCCGCGCTCTATGCGCTGCGAGCGGAGCGAAAGCGGTTCGGCAAGCTGGTGCTGTTGTATGGCACAAGGCGGCCGGAGGACATTCTGTTCCGTCGGCAGCTCGCAAGCTGGCGACGCCAGCTCGATATGGAGATCGAGGTCACCGTGGATCACGCCGGCAGCGACTGGCGTGGCCATGTCGGCGTGGTGACCAAGCTGATCCCGCGTCTCGGCATTGATGCCGAGAACGCAATGGCGCTGGTGTGCGGGCCGGAGGTGATGATGCGGTTCGCCGCCAGCGCGCTGCACGATATCGGCATGCCGGAGGAGACGATCCATCTGTCGCTGGAGCGCAATATGCAATGTGCCGTCGGGTTGTGTGGTCACTGCCAGTTCGCCGGCAGCTTCATCTGCAAGGACGGCGCGGTGATGCGCTACGACAAGGTGCGCCGGTTGCTGGGGCTGAGGGAGATATGAGATCGGGACTTGGGTCCCCTCCCCCTGGCCCCCTCCCGCAAGGGGAGGGGGAGGAGTTCTTGGTATGACCCCTGCACGCAAGCCTAAGCTCGCCGTCTGGAAGTTCGCCTCCTGCGATGGCTGCCAGCTGTCGCTGCTCGACTGCGAGGACGAATTGCTGGCAGTCGCGGGAGCGATCGACATCGCCTACTTTCCCGAAGCCACACGCGGCGTCCTGCGGGGTCCTTATGACGTGTCACTGGTCGAAGGCTCTGTCACCACGCCGCACGATGCGGAACGTCTGCATGCGGTGCGGCGGCAGTCGCGCACGCTGATCACCATCGGCGCCTGCGCCACCGCGGGCGGCATCCAGGCGCTGCGCAATTTCCGCGATGTGCGCGAGTTCACGCAGGCGGTGTATGCGCGACCGGACTTCATCGATACGCTCGCCACCTCGACGCCGATCAAGGCGCACGTCAACGTCGATTTCGAACTGCATGGCTGCCCGATCAACAAGCACCAGTTGCTCGAGGTGCTGGCCGCGTTCCTCAATGCACGCAAGCCCAACACACCGGCGCACAGCGTCTGCGTCGAGTGCAAGCTGCGCGGCACGGCCTGCGTCCTGGTTCGCGGCATCCCATGCCTCGGGCCGGTCACACATGCTGGCTGCGGCGCGATCTGTCCCGGCGTACAATCGCGGCTGCTATGGCTGCTTCGGGCCGATGGAATCGCCGAACACGCCATCGCTGAGCACCAAGCTCGCCGCTTGCGGCATGAGCGAGCGTGACCTTCAGCGAGTCTACAGCACGTTCAATGTCGGCGAACCGCAGTTCCGCGAAGAGGCCGCGCGGCATGGCTCGTAAGACAATCAATGTCGACTGGCTGGCGCGGGTCGAGGGTGAGGGCGGCGTGCGGGTCACCTTCGACGGCGCCGCCGTCCGCGACGTCGAGCTGAAGATCTTCGAGCCGCCGCGGTTCTTCGAGGCTTTTTTGCGCGGCCGCGCCTATACCGAGGCACCTGACATCACCGCACGCATCTGTGGCATCTGTCCCGTCGCCTATCAGATGAGCGCCGTGCACGCGATGGAGGACGCGCTCGGCGTCACGGTGACCGAGCCGGTGCGGGACCTGCGCCGGTTGCTGTACTGCGGCGAATGGATCGAAAGCCATTCGCTGCACATCTACATGCTGCACGCCCCCGATTTTCTCGGCTACGAGGGCGCGATCGACATGGCGAATGACCACGGCGACGCCGTGAGGCAGGGCCTTGAGCTGAAGAAGGTCGGCAACCAGATCCTGGAGCTGCTCGGCGGCCGCGCGATCCACCCGGTGAATGTGCGCGTGGGAGGCTTCTATCGCGCGCCATCGCCACGCGAGCTACGCGCGCTGGTCGAACCTTTGCAGCGTGCGCGCGATATTGCGCTCCAGACTGTGCAGTGGGTGTCCGGCTTCGATTTTCCCGACTGCGAGCGGGACTATGAGTTCGTGGCGCTCGGCAAGGCGGGCGAGTATCCGTTCAACGCCGGACACGTGGTGTCGAACAAGGGACTGGACATCACGCCGCACGACTATGACGCGCACTTCGAGGAGTCGCATGTCAGGCGATCCAATGCGCTGCACTCACACCTGCACGGGCGGCCTTATCTGACAGGTCCGATTGCGCGCTACAGCCTGAACTCTGTGCTGCTCTCGCCGCTGGCGCGGGACGCGGCGATGCAAGCGGGCCTCGGCGAGACCTGCACCAATCCGTTCCGCAGCATCGTGGTACGCGCGGTGGAGGTGCTTTACGCTTGCGACGAGGCGTTGCGGATTATTGGCGCCTATGACGAGCCGGACCCGCCGCATCTCGATCTGACGCCGCGTGCCGGCGTCGGCTATGCCTGCACCGAGGCGCCGCGCGGCATGCTTTACCATCGCTATAGGCTGGATGCGGAGGGTACCATTCTGGACGCGAAGATCGTGCCGCCGACATCGCAGAACCAGCCGAGTATCGAGGACGATCTGAGGGCATTTGCCGGCGGCTGGCTGGACTTGCCCGATGCCGCGCTGCGCCTGCGCTGCGAGCAGGCAGTGCGCAACCACGACCCGTGCATTTCCTGCGCGACGCACTTCCTGAAGTTGGAAGTGGTAAGATAGGTGGAGTTGGAGTGAAAGACGCCCCCCTCCCCCTGCCCCCCTCCCGCAAGGGGAGGGGAGATTTAGTTTGGTTATTCCGCCGCGGCCTTCAGGCCGCCGCCGGCGGCATCCAGCGCCTGCGACAGATCGCCGATGATGTCATCGATGTGCTCGATACCGATCGATAGCCGGATGTACCCTGGCGTCACACCGGTCGCGAGCTGCTCCGCCTCGGTGAGCTGCGAATGTGTTGTGCTCGCCGGATGGATCGCGAGCGAGCGCGAATCACCGATGTTGGCCACGTGGTAGAACATCTGCAGCGCGTTGATAAAGGCCCTGCCCGCCTCCACGCCACCCGCCAGCTCGAAGCCCAGCAGCCCGCCATGGCCATGCGGCAGGTACTTCGCCGTCCGCTCCGCCCCGACGCCGGTGTGGAACGCCGGATGGATCACCCGCGTCACCTCCTTGCGTCCCGACAGGTACTTCGCCACCGCGAGCGTGTTCTTGCAGTGCTCGCGCATGCGCAGCGGCATGCTCTCCAGGCCTTGCAGGAACAGGAACGCGTTAAACGGGCTCATCGCCGCGCCGAGGTCACGCAGCAGAACCACGCGCATGCGCAGGATGTAGGCGATCGGCCCGAGCGGCTTCGCCGCCTCCGCCCACACCGCGCCGTGGTAGCTGGGATCGGGCGTGTTCAGCAGCGGCTGGCGTTCCTTGTGCTGATCCCACGGGAAGTTGCCGCCGTCGATGACCACGCCGCCGATCGAGGTGCCGTGGCCGCCGATGTATTTCGTGGTCGAATACATCACCACCGCTGCGCCATGGTCGAACGGCCGCACCAGCACCGGCGCGGCGGTGTTGTCCATGATCAGGGGGATGCCGAACTTGCGGCCGATTGCCGCCACCTCGGCGATCGGGAAGGCGACCAGCTTCGGGTTGGGCAACGTCTCGGCGTAGTAGGCGCGCGTGCGATTGTCGGTGGCGCGCGCGAACGCCTCCGGGTCGGTCGGATCGACGAAGCGTGCCTCGATGCCCTGGTCCTTCAGCGTGTTGGCGAACAGGTTCCAGGTCCCGCCATACAGGTCGGTGGAGCTGACGATGTTATCGCCGGCGCGCGCCAGGTTCTGCACCGAGAACGCCGACGCCGCCTGACCGGAAGCAAGCCCCAGCGCCGCCACGCCGCCCTCGACCGCGGCGACGCGTTTCTCGAAGGCGTCCTGCGTGGGGTTCATGATGCGCGTGTAGATGTTGCCGAGTTCCTTCAAGCCGAACAGGTTCGCCGCGTGCTCTGCGCTGTCGAACTGGTAGGAGGTGGTCTGGTAGATCGGCACAGCGACAGCATGGGTCGCCGGATCGCTGCGCCAGCCGGCGTGCAGCACCAGCGTTTCCGGATGCTTCGTCTGATTGGACATGCTCCACTCCCATTACAAGATGATTGACTATAGCCGACGGCGGTCAGGGGTGAAGCGTATTGAAGCGCTCCAGCGTGTAGTGTGGATTGACCGCCTCGCCGCGCACTGCATCGGCAGTGATCCGCCCGATGATCGGTCCAAGGGTGTAACCGTTTGCACTTACCGCATTGAAGAACCGTGGGTTTCCCGGCGCCTCGCCGAGGATCGGCGCGCGGTCGATCGCCGGATTGATGCCGGTCCAGGAGCGGACGAACGACAGGCCGCGCAGCGCCGGCAGCGCGCGTGCGCATACCCACAGGTTGCCCTCGATGTTGCGCCGCAGGTTGTGCGTCCGCCCGCTGGTCGCGTCAAAGCCGCCGAACCAGCCGCCTCCAACCAGGAAACCGCCGCTCGCCTGCTGCTTCAATGACAGGTGCCGGTTGGCGAGCGCGATCAGATGCTTTGTCATCGGCGGCGCCGGTTCGGTAACGATGACCTGCTGAACCGTCCCGGTCACCGGCAGATCGAGCCCGACCATCTGTCCGATGCGCGCGGCCCAAGGGCCGGCGGCATTCACCACGCGGCCGGCGATGATCAGCCCCTTCGATGTCCGCACATGCCACGCCGAACCCTCGCGCGAGATCGCCTGCACTTCGGCGCCGCGCAGCAGACGGGCGCCGGCACGTTGCGCCAGCTTCAATACCGCCATGGTGCCACGCAGCGGATCTCCATAGCCCTCGGCCGGCACGAAGTCGGCGCCGACCATGTGCTCCGACAGGGCCGGCGCCAGTGAACGCAGTTCGTTCGCGCCGAGTACGTGGCTTTCGATGCCCCACTGCCGCTCCATCGCGGACTTGCGGCGCAGCCATTCCAGTCCGGCGGCGTCCTCGGCCAGCATCAGGCCGCCCTCGGTGCGAATGCCGAGGTCTTCGCCGGTCTCGCGCGCGATCTCCTTCCACAACGCGATGGAGCGTGGCGCGAGCGGCAGCGTGTGCGCGGCCTGGCCGCCATCCTCCGGCGTCTCTTCGGTGAAATCATACGACAGCAGTTGCACGTGCAGGCTGCCGGCATTCGCGGTGCTCGCCGCCATGCCGGCCTCGTCGCGCTCCGCAAGGAGCACGTCGGCACCGTCTTTGGCCAGGAAATACGCGCTGCACAGCCCGGCAAGCCCGCCGCCGATCACCAGCACGTCGCAATGCCGCGTCTCCTGCGACTGCTCGGCCAGCCTGTGCAGGTGCAGCGGCGCGGTCGGCAGCCTGAGCAGCGGCGCCTCAAACTCCGGCGCCTCGAACATCAGCGGTGCGGCCGGCACCGGACGCAGGGGCGCGCGCGGCGCGGCAAATGCGAGCTCATCGGGTGCGTCGGGGCAGAGCCGCGCGATCGTGGCGGCGCAGAAGCGGCCCTGGCAGCGACCCATGCCGGCGCGGGTCGCCTTCTTCAGCGCTGGCAGCGAGGTCAGGCCGTTCGCCAGTTCCTGACGCAACTGGCCGGCGGTCACTTCCTCGCAGCGGCAGACGATCGTCTCATCGGTGAGAGTGTCCGGATGCAGCCGGGGCGGTCGGAACAGCGTCCACAGCGCCTCCTGGAACGCCAACGCCCGCCCCAGCGTCGCGCGCGTCGCCGGTTCATCCGGTGCGGCGAAGCCGAGCTCGCGCGCAGCCGCCAGTCCGGCAAGCCGTCCCCGCGCCATCGCGACACGCGAGCCGCCCAGCGACGCACCATCGCCGACGGCAAACACACCTGCGACGGAGGTGCGGCCGTCATCGTCGGTCTCGCTCGCAAGGTGACCCAGACCGATATCCACGAAGCGCTGCTTCGCGCCGAGAGCTCGCGCGAGACCGGTCTCCGGCTGAAACCCCAGGTTCAGCGCCACGACATCGACGTCATAACTGCGATCCAACTCGCGGCTGACAGCGTGCGCCGACTGGACGCGGCCGTCACCGCGCAGTTCCGTCACGCCGGTGGACCACAGCACCGGCACGCCGGCGCGTTTCAGCTTCAGCAGCATCCCGATGCCGTCGCGCACGAGGCCGGGTGCGGCGCCCGCCATGGTCCACGCGTGGTGCCACGCGGAGCGACCTGGGCGCGGCGCTGTCTCGAGCACGGCCACCGGCTTCACGCCGCACGCGAGCAGTTCGCAGGCGAGCTGGAGATTGAGCGGGCCGCTGCCAGCAATCAGCACGCGCTCGCCAGGGCAGACGCGCTGGGCACGAACCAGAGTTTGCAGCGAGCCCGTGGTCATCACTCCCGGGAGAGTCCAACCGGGCAAGGGCACCGGCCGCTCATGTGCACCGGTCGCCAGAACAAGACGTCGAGGCCGAACGGTCGCGGCACGGCCGCCGATCAGAGCAGCGATCTCATCGGCGGCGAAGCCTCCCCACACGACGGCTTCGGTCTCGATGCGGGCACCGGCGGCGAGCGCGCGCTCGCGCAACGCGGTGCCAAGGCGAAACTGAGAGTCGGGTGCCGCGTCCGCGTGGCTGTCTGCCAGCGGCTTGGCGTATTGACCGCCCGGGGCGCTGCGTTCGTCGAGCACGACGACGGCGGCGCCAGCCTCGGCTGCCGCGATTGCCGCCGACAGCCCAGCCAGCACCGCCGCCCACCACCAGCACGTCGCAGAGCCGGTTCTCGGGCTCCGCGCTATCCGGTGCGCCACCAAGGTCTGCCAGTGGCAGCGCCGTGTCGCCGGTGACCGTCATGCCGTCAGCCACATTGGTCATGCAGGCGCGCTGGCCGATACGGCCATCGACGGTCACCACGCAGTCGAAGCAGGCCCCCATGCCGCAATGCAGTCCGCGCGGTGCGCCGCTCTGGGTGCGCCGAAATGCGACGATGCCCGCGGCAGACAGCGCGGCGGCGATCGTCTCACCTTCCAGAGCGGCAATCACCGAGCCGTCAAATTGGAACGTGATGGCACGCCCGACTGGGCGGATGGTGGGGTGGGTCAGACGCATTGCCGGTGTTCTAGTCGTTGCGCGCGATGCGGCAAGGCCGTCAACGATGTGCTAGCGCATTAGGCGAATGTGCGACTACGTGACCACCATTTGAGCGGACGGCAGGCGACGATGCCCGGTTCGAAGCCAGTTCTGAGTGGCATGCCGCTCGCATGTTCAGCTGATAGCGGGAAACCGAAATAGCGCAGCGTCGCTTCGGCGATTGCTACGGTTGGCGTGCCACTCCTCTCCCGCATCACGGGTACCGGCATGCACACACCACCCCTCACCTCGCTTCCATCCAGCCCCACGCACAGGAGATGTCGTCATGTGTGAACATGGCTCGATAGACCTGACCCGACTGCGCGCGACGCAGTTCAACCGGCGCGGCTTCCTGCGCGCCACCGCGGCGAGCACGCTGACGCTCGCGCTGGGCGCCGGCGCCGCGCACGCGGCGGAAACCCACATCAAGTCCACGCACGGCTCGGGCTTCTGCAACCTGAACTACTTCCTGGCGAACGCGCTGCAGACCGCGAAGGACGACGGCGTGATGCTGGACTTCATCATCACGCCGACCTTCGCCGAGCAGGTGACGTTCCTCGGCACCGGGCAGGTGGACGCCGGCCTGATCCCGTACACCAGCTTCGTCGCACTGTACGATGCGGGCGCGCCGGTGAAGATCATCGCCGGCGGTGGCATCCAGGGCTGCGTTCTGGTCGCGCAGCCCGGGCTCGACAGTCCGGAGAAGCTGAAGGGCAAGACCCTCGGCACGTTCCAGATGGATACGCTCGAAGTGCTGCCGTACGACTGGATGAAGAAGCACGGCGTTGCCTTCAAGGACATCAATGTGCGCTACATGGGCAACACGCCGGAGGCGGTGGAGGCGTTCAAGGCCGGCGCGCTCGACCTGATCTGCACCATCGAACCGTACGGCACCGCGCTGCTGAACGACGTGAAGGGCAGCGTCATGCTGTCCGACGGAATCGACATCTATGGTCCCGGCTATACCGACTGCGTGCTGGCGGTGCGCGCCGACCTCATCAAGCAGAACCCGACTGCGCTGAAGTCGCTCATCAAGGGCATGATGAAGGCGCAGTACATGGCCGAGACGAAGCCCGAGGAGACACTGCAGATCCTGGTCGGGCCGTACTACAAGACCTCGATGGAGAACGCGCGGATCGCGAAGGCGAAGCAGCCATCGGTGGTGGACGCGCGCAGCCAGACGCAGTTCATCCTCGATCGCGTCGAGTCGATTGCCGAGATGGGCTACATCAAGAAGAAGCCCGGCCGCGACGCGATCGACTGGACGCTGCTCGAGCAGGTGATCGCGGCAAATCAGGACCTGTATGGCAAGCTCAAGTACAAGTCGGCTGCCTGACGCGACGCCTGCCGCCTCTCGGCGCCGTGCCGCTGGCACGGGTCCGTGCGGCGGTCGCAGAGGTGGCACCACGCATTCTGTGGGGCGCACTGTCGATCGGGCTGTTCGCAGGCCTGTGGGAGGCGTGCTGGGCACTCGGCTGGTCGGACCCGAAGCTGCTGCCGCCGCCGCATGTGTTCATCGGCAACATCGTCGACCAGGCGAAGTTCTTCAACACGGTGAACCGCTGGCAGATCGGCGTCGGCGGCTCCGGGCCGAGCCCGCCGATGGCGGTGTTCTATACGGTGCTGTCGTCCACCGGACGCGTGCTGACCGGGCTGGTGATCGCATTCACCTTGGCAATCTCCACCGGCGTGACGATCCGCTATTTCCGCCTGTTCGAGAAACTGACGCTGCCGACGATCACGCTGCTCGCGCCGGTGTCGCCGATTGCGTGGCTGCCGGTGGCGATCTTCCTGTTCGGCATCGGCAACGGGCCGGCGATCTTCATGGTGGTCGTCGCGCTGTTCTTTCACATGGTGCTGGCGACCATCACGCAGATCGACAGCGTAAACCGCAACTTCATCAACGTCGCGCGCACGATGGGGGCGAGCAAGCGGCAGATCTACGCGCGCGTGGTGATCCCGGCGATCCTGCCGGGGCTGTTCATGGTGCTGCGGCTCAATCTGTTCGGCGCCTGGATGGTGGTGCTGATCGCCGAGGCGACCGGCGTGGGGTACGGCCTGGGCCAGGTGATCATGCTGGCGCGCAACACGTTCAATCCGTCGCTGGTGTTCTTCACCATCGGGCTGATCGGCGTGCTGGGCTTCAGCTTCGATTTCCTGCTGCGCCAGGTGCAGCGGCGACTGCTGTATTGGGTGCCGCGGGAGGTGATGAGTGGCCTTTAGGCCGAGCAAGCCGTTCTCGTCGAAGGATGCCGTGGTGTGCCGCGGCGTCGGCAAGACGTGGGCGGCGGGGACCGCACGCGCGCATGAGGCGCTGCGCGACTTCGAGCTCGATGTGGCGCCGGGCGAGTTCATCGCGCTGCTTGGGCCGTCGGGCTGCGGCAAGTCGACGCTGCTCTATCTGGTCGCCGGGCTGGAGGCCGGCGAGCGCCGGCGGCATCTGGTCGTT
Source organism: uncultured Alphaproteobacteria bacterium (assembly GCA_963776505.1). GTDB lineage: Bacteria > Pseudomonadota > Alphaproteobacteria > Acetobacterales > Acetobacteraceae > JAMXLO01. The sequence goes on along the minus strand of CAVZNH010000050.1, from coordinate 229,871 downwards.
CGGCGATCCGGTCGAGACGCCGTCGCCCGAGCGCAGCCTGATCTTTCAGGAGACCTCGCTGTTTCCGTGGCTGTCGGTCTGGCAGAACGTGAGCTTCGGGTTGTCGTTGCGTGGCGAGGCGGTGGCCGAGCGCAAGGAGGTGGCGCGCCGTGCGCTGGCGCGCGTCGGGTTGTCCGAGGCGATGGACAAGCGGCCGGATGAACTGTCGGGCGGGATGCGGCAGCGGGTCGCGGTGGCACGCGCGCTGGCGATGCGACCGAAGGTGCTGCTGATGGACGAGCCGTTCGCCGCGCTGGATGTGCAGACGCGGGCGAAGATGCAGGATTTTCTGCTGGACGTGTGGCAGGCGTCGGGCGCGTCGGTGCTGTTCGTCACGCATCATATCGAGGAGGCGATCGCGCTGGCGGATCGGGTGGTGGTGTTCACCGCGCGTCCGGGGCGGGTGAAGATGGTCGTGCCGATCGACCTGCAGCGGCCGCGGGATCTGTTCTCGCCGCGAGGCGGAGGCGCTGCGACGCGAACTGACGCGGCTGCTGCGGGACGAGGTGGATCGCGCGTTCGCCGAGCAGGAGGCGATTGGGGTGGAGTGAATTGTGGCACCCCCTCCCCAACCCTCCCCCGCTGCGCGGGAGAGGGGGCGCAGTGCTCCCCTCCCCTTGCGGGAGGGGGTAGGGGGGCCGCCAACCAAGGAGATAGATCGGCATGCCCGCATCACTGATCCGCAGCCGCGCGATGATCACCCGCGCCCTCGATCGTCATCGCTGGGACGAGATCGCGGACGGTGCCGTGCTGCAGGAGGACGGGACGATCACTGCGGTTGGCACTTTTGCCGATCTATCCCGCAAGCATCCGACCGTGCCGGTGATCGGCACGGGCAACGAGATCCTGCTGCCTGGCTTCATCAACGGCCATCACCATGTCGGGCTGACGCCCGTGCAGCTTGGTTCGCCGGACATGCCGCTGGAGCTGTGGTTCGTCACGCGCATGGTGATGCGCAACGTGAACATCTATCTCGACACGCTGTATTCGGCGTTCGAGATGATCGCGTCGGGCATCACAACGGTGCAGCACATGCACGGCTGGATGCCGGGCAAGCTCGCCGATGTGGAGAAGCGCTGCGAGGAGGTGATCCGCGCGTACCAGGATGTCGGCATGCGGGTGTCGTATTCGTTCTCCGTGCGCGACCAGAACAGGCTGGTGTACCAGGCCGACCAAGATTTCGTTGCCAGCTTGCCGACGGAGCTGCGGGGGCCGGTGCAGCGCTGGTATGACCGGTTCCAGTTGTCGCTCGACGATTTCTTCGCACTGTTCGAGACGCTGCACGGGCGGCATCACAACAAGAGCCGGGTGAAGATCCAGTTGTCGCCGGCCAATCTGCATTGGTGCTCGGATGCAGCGCTGGCGCGGTTTGCCGAGGCCTCGCGCCGATACAATACGTGCCGATGCACATGCATCTGGTGGAGACCGCGTACCAGAAGGAATATGCGCATCGGCGCGGCGGTGGCACCGCGGTGGATTACATCGACCGCTTCGGCCTGCTCGGGCCGCAGATGACGTTGGGCCATGGCGTGTGGCTGAACGAGGCGGACATCGACAAGCTGGCGGCGACCGGCACCTGCATCTGCCACAACTGTTCGTCGAACTTCCGCCTGCGCTCGGGCGTGGCGGCGCTGAACGTGTTCGAGGCGAAGGGGATCAACACTGCGATCGGCCTCGACGAGGCGGGTATCAACGACGATCGCGACATGTTGCAGGAGATGCGCATGGTGCTGCGCGCGCACCGGGTGCCGGGCATGGAGGACGATGTACCGACGCCTGCTCAGGTGTTCCGCATGGCGACGTCAGGAGGTGCCAAGACCACGGCGTTCGGTGAGCGGCTGGGCGTGCTCGAGCCTGGACGCGCGGCTGACATGGTGCTGATCGACTGGCGACAGGTGAGCTATCCGTATCTTGATGCGGAGACACCTCTGCTCGACGCGGTGCTGCAGCGCGCGAAGACGAGTGGCGTGAGCAGCGTGATCTGCGATGGCGAGGTGATCTATGCCGACGGCAAATTCACCAAGGTCGATCGCGATGGCGCATTGCGTGCGCTGCACGACGATCTGAGCAAGGCGCTGGCGGATGACGAGGTGGAGCGGCGCAAGCTGTCGAAGGCGCTGCTGCCGCATGTGAAGGCGTTCTACGCCAACTATTTCGACCCGAGCGCACATGCGCCATTCTACCGACCGAGTTCTCGCATCTGACCGGAGGCAGTGCATGGCCGACTATGACCTGGTGATCCGTGGTGGCACGGTGGTGACGGCCGCCGACACGTATCGCGCCGATGTGGGGGTGCGCGATGGCCGCATTGCCGCGATCGGTGACAAGCTGGAGGGCGCCGACACATTGGACGCGGGCGGCCTGTATGTGATGCCCGGTGGGGTTGATACCCACTGCCACATCGAGCAGTTGCGCCCGACGGGCGGTGTGGACGAGGAGAGTTTCGTCACCGGCAGCACGGCATGCCTAGCCGGTGGCACCACCAGCGTTGTCACGTTTGCCGCGCAGTTCAAAGGCCATGGCATTCGCGAGACGCTGGCCGAGTACCATCGACGGGCGAAGCAGGCGATGGTGGACTACAGCTTCCACCAGATCATCACCGATCCCTCGGACAGCGTGGTGCGCGACGAAATCCCGGAGGTCGTCGCCTCGGGGGTGCGCAGCCTGAAGGTGTTCCTCACCTACGAGCCGTCGCATCTCGATGATCGCGAGTATATCCGGGTGCTGGCGGCGGCGCGACGCAACGGCGCGCTTGTGACGGTGCACTGCGAGAACTACGAGGCGATCCGCTGGCGCACTGCCGCGCTGATGGCGGATGGCCGCAGCGCGCCGAAGTATCATGCGTGGTCGCGGCCCAAGGTGGTGGAGCGCGAGGCGACCTATCGCGCGATCGCGCTGGCCGAGATGGTGGACCAGCCGATCCAGGTGTTCCACGTGTCGTGCTCCGAGGTGGCAGAGGAGATCGCACGGGCGCAGGCGCGCGGCCTGAAGGTATGGGCAGAGACCTGCCCGCAGTATTTCGTGCTTGGCGCCGATGACATGGATCGGCCGGGTTTCGAGGGCGCCAAGTTCATGTGCAGCCCGAGCCCGCGCGATGCCGTTACCAGAGAGGCTCTGTGGGGTGACATAAGGCGGGGCACGCTTGACATCATATCGTCGGACCACAGCGGGGCCAGCTACGAGGGCGAGCGGGGCAAGCGCATCCACGGCAACAACGCGCCCTTCCCGGATATTCCGAACGGCGTGCCGGGGCTGGCCGCTCGGCTGCCGCTCGCGTTCAGCGAGGGCGTCGCGAAGGGGCGGATCGATCTCAATACCTATGTGCGGCTGATTGCCACGAATCCAGCGAAGCTGTTCGGGCTGTATCCACGTAAGGGGACGATCGCGCCGGGGTCGGATGCCGATATGGTGCTTTGGGACCCTGGCAAGCGCGTCACCATCACCAATGCGCTGATGCAGCATGTGATCGATTACACGCCGTATGAAGGGATCGAGGTGATCGGCTGGCCGGTCGCCACGGTGAAGGGCGGGCGCGTGGCGATGCGCGACGGGAAGGTGCAGGCGGAGCCAGGGACGGGCAGGTTCCTGCCGCGCGCGCCTTATGCCATGATCAAGCCGACCGGGGGGTTGCCCAACGGCTTCGACGCCTCGCAGTTCGCGTAGCCGGTCATTGCGAAGAAGGAAGCTGGGCAGCGAGCTCGTCGAAGCCCTCTGCTTGGTGGAGATTGCTTCGCTTCGCTCGCAATGACAGTGCTATCGTCACTGCGCGCCATCGTGGCGACCTGGCTCATCCATGCAGGACGACAGAACCCGCATTCGCAGCCTGCACCGCGCGCCGGAGCCTGACGTTCTGGCGCCTCTGCTGGCAGCCGCTACGCTGCCGTCGGAGATCGGCACTCGCGTCGATGCTCGCGCCCACGCGCTGGTCCGTACCGCGCGCGCCGCGCATCGACCCGGTGCCGATGTCACCGATTTCCTCGCCGAATACGGTCTCGGCACAGCGGAAGGCGTCGCACTGCTCTGCCTGGCCGAGGCGCTGCTGCGCATTCCGGATGCCGCGACCGCGGATGCGCTGATCGAGGACCGCATCGCCGCCGCCGATTGGCAGAGCCATCTCGGACAGGGCGACAGCATCGCGGTGAATGCCTCTGCCTGGGCGTTCATGCTGACTGGCCGCGTGCTGACGCTGGACGACGCTCGCAGGCGGCATTCAGGCGGCGATCGGGCGGATGGTAAGGCGGCTCGGCGAGCCGGTGATCCGTACGGCGCTGCGCCGCGGCATGCGGGTGCTCGCGCGGCAGTTCGTGATGGGACGCACGATCGAGGAGGCGCTGACACGCGCAGACCGGCGCCTGCGCTACAGCTTCGACATGCTGGGCGAGGCCGCGAAGACGCACGCCGATGCGGAGCGCTACCGGCTCGCCTATCTCCATGCGATCGGCGCGATCGGCCGCAGCGCGCGGGAAGTGGACCGATCGCTGGGCCGGGCATCTCGGTGAAGCTGTCCGCCTTGCATCCGCGCTATGAGCCGTTGCAGGCAGGGCGCTGCGTGCCGGCGCTGATCGGCGCGCTGAGCGGGCTCGCGCTGGCGGCGAAGGACGCGAACATCGGCCTTACGGTCGATGCGGAGGAGGCCGACAGGCTGGAGATCAGCCTCGACATCTTCGCTGCCGTGCTGGCCGATCGCTCGGCTGGCCGGTTGGGATGGGCTTGGCATTGCCGTGCAGGCTTATCAGAAGCGCGCGCTGCCGCTGATCGATTGGGTTGCCGCACTGGGACGGCGCACGCAGCACCGCATCCCGACGCGGCTGGTGAAGGGCGCCTACTGGGACAGCGAGATCAAGCTGGCGCAGATGCAGGGCCACCCTGACTATCCGGTGTTCACCCGCAAGGCCGCGACCGATGTGAGCTGGCTCGCCGTCGCGCGGCGCATGCTGGAGTGCCAGCGACGCGATCTATCCGGCGTTCGCCACGCACAATGCGCACAGCCTGGCGTATGTTCTGGAGTGCGCGGGAGACCAGGATTTCGAGATGCAGCGCCTGCACGGCATGGGCGAGGCGCTGTATCACGCTGCGACATATCCTGTGCGTGTCTATGCGCCTGTCGGCACGCACGAGGACCTGCTCGCCTATCTGGTGCGGCGACTGCTGGAGAACGGCGCCAACACCAGCTTTGTGCATCGCCTGGTCGATCCGTCCGTGCCGGAGGATGCGATTGTCGCCGATCCGGTGGGGCGAGTGCGCACGCTCGGTGCCAGTCGCAATCCGCGCATTCCCCTGCCGCGCGATCTCTATCCGGATCGCGTCAATTCCGCAGGCTTCGACCTTGCCGATCGTGCGATTGCACCGGCCTGCTGATCGCGATCCGCCGTCATGCAAAGCGAGCGGCGACAGGCGGCGCGCGAAATCCGCAATCCAGCCGACCGTCGCATCCTGGTCGGGGCGATCGACGATGCCGGCCCGGCGGAAATCGACGCGGAGCTCGAGCGTGCTCGCCCGCGGCTGGCGCGATTGGGACGCGGCCGGCGGCGAGCATCGCGCCGCGGTGCTGGAACGCGCCGCCGACCTGATCGAGGCGTCACGCGAGGAACTGCTGTTCCTGCTGGCGCGCGAGGCCGGCAAGACGCTGGCCGATGGCATCGCGGAAATTCGCGAGGCGGCGGACTACTGCCGCTGGTATGCGCTGCATGCCAGACGCGACTTTGCCGCGCCGCGCGAACTGCCCGGGCCGACCGGCGAGCGCAATACCTGGGCGCTCGGCGGTCGCGGCGTGTTCGCCGCCATCTCGCCGTGGAACTTTCCGCTGGCGATCTTCACCGGCCAGATCGCCGCCGCGCTTGCCGCCGGCAATGCGGTGGCCGCCAAGCCGGCCGAACAGACGCCGCTGATCGCCGCTCGCGCCGTCGCACTGCTGCTCGAGGCAGGCGTGCCGCGGTCAGTCCTGGCGTTGCTGCCGGGCGACGGGACAGTCGGCCAGGCGCTGGTGAACGATCCGCGCATCGCGGGGGTCGCCTTCACCGGCGGCACCGAGACCGCACAGTCCATCGCGCGATCGCTTGCGGCGCGGCCAGGGCCGATCGTTCCGCTCATCGCCGAGACCGGCGGCATCAACGCGATGATCGTCGACAGCTCGGCGCTGGCCGAGCAGGTGGTCACTGACGTGCTGACCAGCGCGTTCGGTTCCGCCGGCCAGCGCTGCTCGGCGCTGCGGCTGCTGTGCGTGCAGGATGACATCGCCGACCGCATGCTGCGCATGCTGCGCGGGGCCGCCGAGACGCTGGTGATCGGCGACCCGATGGACCCCGCCACCGATGTCGGGCCGGTGATCGACGAGGAAGCACGCGCATCGCTGGAACGCGCTGCCGCGCAGTTCGGCACCCAGCTGTTCGCGCTGCCGCTGCCTGCCGGCACCGAGCATGGCAGCTTCTTCGCGCCGCGCGCCTACCTGCTCGAGCACGCAAGCGAGCTAAAGGCGGAGATCTTCGGGCCGGTGCTGTGCGTCGTGCGCTATGCCGCCGATCGGCTGGACGAGCTGATGGACGCGATCGACGCCACCGGATACGGCCTGACGCTCGGCATCCACAGCCGCATCGAGACGACGCAGCGGCGCATTGCCGAGCGGCTGCGCATCGGCAATACCTACGTCAACCGCAACCAGATCGGCGCCGTGGTCGGCGTGCAGCCGTTCGGCGGACGCGGCCTGTCCGGCACCGGCCCGAAGGCCGGCGGTCCGATCACGCTGTATCGATTTGCCGAGGAGCGCGTCGTATCCATCAACACGGCGGCGGCAGGCGGCAATGCCGCGCTGCTCGCGTCGGACGAAGCATAGGGGGGATTGGTCCATGATCGGCGTTGACTGGGGCACCACCAGCTTCCGCGCCTTCCGCATCGCGCGTGACGGCACCATCCGCGACCGGCGCACCGCGCTGCGCGGCCTGCTCAACGTGCCGGACAGCCGCTACGCCGACACGCTGCGCGAGGAGATCGGTCCCTGGCTCGCTGCCGGCGAGAACCATGTGCTGCTGTCCGGCATGATCGGCAGCCGACAGGGCTGGAAGGAGGCGCCCGTATCTGCCCTGCCCCGCCGGCGCGCCGGAGATCGCCGCCGGCCTGGTCGAGATCGAGTTCGATTGGGGGCAGGTGAAGCTGGTGCCGGGCCTGTCAGCGACCGACGAGGCGGGTGTCGCCGAGGTGATGCGCGGCGAGGAGACACAGGTGTTCGGCGTGCTGGCGGCGATGGGCGGCAGCGGGCTGGCCTGCCTGCCCGGAACTCACTCGAAATGGGTGCGGGTCGAGGGCGGCCGGATCGTCGGCTTCACCACGCACATGACCGGCGAGGCGTTCGCCGCGCTGCGCGGCCACACGATCCTTGGGCGCATGATGCGCGAAGGGCCTGCGGACGGCGCGCCGTTCGATGCCGGCGTGCGGCGATCGGGCGATCCGGGCGGCCTGCTGCACCATATCTTCGGCGCGCGCTCCCTGGTGCTGGCGGGAAGCCTCGCCGAGACCGATGCCGCCGCCTACCTCTCCGGCATCCTGATCGGCCATGAGGTGCGTGCGGCGCTGGGCGGTCGGCAGGGCGAGGTGGTGCACGTGATCGGCACGCCGGAGCTGACGCTGCTTTATGCGCGGGCGATCTCGGCGCATGGCGGGTTCCCCGAGCGGCACGATGGCGAGGCGGCCGCGCGCGGTCTGGCGTTGATCGGCGGGCACGCGTCGTGGAACTGAACGCCCTGGCTGCAGCGCTGTCCGCTGGTCGCCATCGGTCGGCATCTACAAGCCAGGAGACAGCCCGGAGACGGTTGCGGCCAAAGCACACAGGCTGGTAAGCGCAGTGCGAAGCTGACGCGTTCAGGAGGCACCCCGATGACCGATCCGACGCCATTCCGCCCCTATGCGCCCGGCACGCAGCCGCCGTACGACGCGCCGGCCTATCTCGGGACGGTCAAGCGCCATCCGAAGCAGAAGCTGCATCCGCTGCCGCAGACCATCACGGAAACCACCGGACCCAGCTTCTCGCCGAGCCGCTTCCCGCCGCTGGCCGACCTCACCATGGCCACCGGCAAGCCCGCGATCGGCGAGCGCATCATCGTCGCCGGCACGATCACCGACGAGGACGGCGGGCCGGTGCCGAACACGATGGTGGAGATCTGGCAGGCCAATGCGCACCGGCCGCTACGACCATCCGGCGGACCAGCACGACGCGCCGCTCGATCCGAATTTCCACGGCGCCGGCCGCGTGTTCACCGACGAACACGGCCGCTATCGGTTCCTGACCATCAGGCCCGGCGCCTATCCCTGGCCCAACCACCGCAATGCCTGGCGGCCGAACCACATCCACTTCTCGTATTTCGGGCCGGCCTTTGCCACGCGGCTGGTCACCCAGATGTATTTCCCGGGCGATCCGCTGCTGGCGTTCGATCCGATCTTCCACGCGGTGCCGGACGAGCATGCACGCAATCGGCTGATCGCGGCGTTCGACCTCGACATCACCGAGCCGGACTACGCGCTGGGTTATCGGTTCGACGTCGTGCTGCGCGGGCGCGACGCCACGCCGATGGAGCATTGAGCCATGCCGATCGCCACCGCCAGCCAGACCATCGGCCCGTACTGGCACCTGCTGGAGGATCCGTCCTGGGCGGACCTCACGCGGTTCGGCGCGCAGGGGGAGAAGATCACGCTGACCGGTGCGGTGCTGGATGGCGACGGCAAGCCGTGCGCCGACGCCTGCGTGGAGATCTGGCAGTCCGATCCGCCGGCGTCCGACAGTTTCCCTGGGTTTGGCCGCAGCAACACCGACAGTGCCGGCATCTACCGGTTCATCACGGTGAAGCCCGGGCCGGTGGCGGGACGCGGCAATGCGCAGCAGGCGCCGCATATCGCGCTGTGCATCCTGTCGCGCGGCCTGATGCGCGGGCTGGTGACGCGGGCGTATTTCCAGGGCGAGAAGCTGAACGAGACCGATCCGCTGCTGATGTCGATCGAGGAACCGGCGCGGCGTGCACGCTGATCGCGAGGCCGGCGGGCGCAGCGACGTGGCGGATGGATGTGCGGCTGCAAGGCGACGGCGAGACGGTGTTCCTGGACGTGTAGGACCCCCTCCCCACCCTCCCGCAAGGGGAGAGGGAGCGTCACTGTCCGGAGGTGCATCTTGCCCACCAATCCCGCCGACAGCCCGATCCTCGGCACGCTCTATGGCAGCGACGCGATGCGCGCGGTGTTCGACGAGCGAGCGTATTTCCAGCGCATGCTCGATGTCGAAGCCGCGCTCGCGCGGGTGCAGGCGCGGCTCGGCATCATCCCGGCTGATGCCGCCGAAGCGATCACCCGCGCGGCACGGGTCGAAAACCTCCGCACCGAGGAACTCGCGGCCAGCGCACGCAATGTCGGCTATCCGGTGGTCGGCCTGGTCGCCGGCTTGTCGCGCGCGGCCGGCGAAGCTGGCGGCTGGACGCATTGGGGCGCCACCACGCAGGACATCATGGACACCGCGACCGTCCTGCAGGTGCGCGAGGGCCTTGCCCTGATCCGCGCCGCACTGACAGCCATGATCGCTGCGTTGGCGATGCAGGCGGACAGGCACCGCCACACCGTGATGGCCGGGCGCACGCATCTGCAGCAAGCTTTGCCGACGACGTTCGGGCTGAAATGCGCGGTGTGGGCGCAGCCGTTGATCACACATGTGCATCGTCTCGACGCAGCTCCGCCCCCGCGTCGAGCAGGTGAGCTTCGCCGGCGCCGCGGGCACGCTTGCCTCGCTCGGCGATCAGGGCATTGCGGTGATGGAAGGCCTCGCCGCTGAACTCGACCTCGCCGCACCTGCCGCACCGTGGCATGTCAGCCGCGATAGCCTTGCCGAGACGATCGCGTTCCTCGGCCTGATATGCGGCAGTCTGGCGAAGCTCGCGACCGACGTGATCCTGCTGGCGCAGACCGAGGTTGGCGAGGTGGCGGAACCGTACGTCGCCGGGCGCGGCTCGTCCTCCACCATGCCGCAGAAGCGCAACCCGATCGCCAGCGAGTACATCCTGGCGGCCGCGCGCACCGTGCACGCGCTGATGCCGGTGATGTTCGGCGCCATGGCCGCCGACCACGAACGCGCGACCGGGCCTTGGCAGGCAGAACTGCTGGCCCTGCCGCAGGCCTTCGTGCTGACGCACGGCGCATTGCAGCATGCTGGCACGATTGCGGAAGGCATGGTGATCGACGCACAGCGCATGCGACGCAACCTCGACCTTACCGGCGGGCTGATCGTCTCCGAGGCGGTGATGATGGGGCTTGCTTCGCATATCGGCCGCGGCGAAGCGCATCACGTGGTGAAGCACGCCTGCGACATCGCGCTGGCCGAGCATATTCCGCTCGCCGAGGCGCTGGCACGCGATGCCGGTGTGGCCAGCCGGCTCGATCGCGCGGCGATCGAACGGCTGACGGACCCGGCGAACTATCTCGGCAGCGCCGATGCGTTCATCGACCGCGTCCTGCAGTTGGCGCAAACCGTGCACTGAAGTATTGCATCCGCACAGCAGGATACTCGCCATGCCCCAGCTCACCCTCGCCCAGGCACAGACCATCATCACCACCGCACTCAAGCACGGCACCGACCAGAAGATGCAGCCACTCGCGGTCGTGGTGCTGGACGAGCGTGGTGTACCGAAGGCCTTCGCCGCGCAGGACGGCACCAGCCTCCGCCGCTTCGAGATCGCCAGCGGCAAGGCGCATGGTGCGCTGTCGTTCGGCCTCGGCTCCCGCACTCTGGCGAAGCGGGCATCCGCCAATCCGCATTTCATCGCCGCCGTGACCCATGCGGTCGGTGGTTCGCTGGTGCCAGTGCCAGGCGGCGTGCTGATCCGTGGTGCGGACCGGACCATCATCGGCGCGGTTGGCATCTCCGGCGACAATTCGGACAACGACGAGGCCGCAGCCATCGCCGGCATCACTGCGGCCGGGCTGAGCGCCGATCCGGGCGAAGGCTGACACTGCCCGATCGTTCATCGATCAGCGTCAGCGACCTTCTTCTGGCGTGGAACATTCCGCGTCGCCAGAGCCAGTCGGGTTGCGTGTAGCGGATTTGCCGAAACCCGAGATCGCGCAACATCTCCTCGACACAGCGACGGTTCGGTGTCCACCAGTTGGTCGGGTCGTTTCCCAAGGTCTTGCCTGGATGAAACTGCATGACGGGCTTGCTGACGTGACGCATCGTCATACGGGTCTCAACGATCAGGGTATCAGTCACCAGTTGGGCGACACGCTCCAAGGCCGCCAACGGGTGCCGCAGATGGTAGAGCACGCCAAGGAACAGCACGATGTCGAATTGCCCCAATCGCTCTGGCGTCAGTTCGGGCAAGTCCGCATCCACGATTGTCATTGACGGCGCCAAATGTTTGCGCACCAGATCGATGCAGCGCCGGTCTCCCCAGCTATCATGCCAGACGTGGTGATCCGTCGCGGTCACCGTTGCGCCGCGCCGTGTCGCCTCAACACTGTAAGCGCCGTCCCAGCACCCGATGTCGAGCAGCGTTCGGCCCTTGAGGTCGACACCCTCGAACAGCATGCGTGACATGCGACGGATCTTCGATGCCTTGATGTAGCCGGGCGTCAGCAGACCGTTGCCGAAGTCGATCTGGTGAAACCATGGCAGTTGCCGGATCGTCGCCGCGAGGGCCGCAAGCTCGTTCTCATTCGACATCCCCCTCTCCCACCGGGAAGCGAAGCGTCGAAAGCTACTTCGCCTTTCTGGCCTTCGCGATCGCAGTGGTCAGGTCAGCCATCTCAACCGCGCCAGGGATCATCTCGCCGCCGATCACCAGCGCCGGAGTCCCTTCGATGCCGATTGTGCGGGCCAAGGTCAGGTTGGCGTCAATGCGGGCCTGGATCGCCGGATTGTCCATATCGTGTTCCAAGCCGATGCCAGTCGAGACCGAGATGCTGCGCTGCGTCCTGGATCATCGCCTTCGTGGTCTGTGGCGGCGCGGTCATGATCGCTGCACGCAGTTTCTCGTAGCCGCCTTGCTTCTGCGCTGCCAGCAGCGCCTTCGAGCCAAGTACGCTCGCCGGTCCCAGGATCGGCAGGTCCTTGTAGACCAGCCGGACACCGTGATCGTGCGCCAGCAGCTCGGCCATCGCAGGCTCCAGCTTGCGGCAATAGGGACACCGCGTGTCGAAGAACTCGACGATCGTCACATCGCCTTGCGGGTTGCCAGCGACCGGATCCTGCGGATCGACCAGCCTGTCCTTGACGGCGTCCAACGTGGCCCGCTGCCGGTCGCTTTCGTCGGCCTGCATGGCGGACACTGCGTCGCGCAGGATCGAAGGGTCCTGCTTCAGCGCATCGCGCAGAATCTGCACGATCTCGGCACGCTGCGCGGGCGTGAATTCGGCGGCGCCCGCCGCGCTGGCTGAGCACGCAGGTCGAGAGGCAGAGCAATGCGATGCGAAGGAGATTGGCCATGGCCACGCGTCTTGCCTCAAGGACGAGTGATTGTCGAGTTGGCGCGTCGGCGAGGCACCTTGGCCACCGGTTGCCGCTGCCGCGGAACGCGTCTATGGCCTGCACCCTTACCAGCATGACGCGGACCAGCAGCAATTGGCACAGGCACGGAGCAGCATGGCGGGCGGAAAAAGATGGGCTGCGCGCCGGCATCCTGCTGGGGCTCACATTGGCTTGTTCGGCCTGCGACACGGTCTCCGGCGTCACCGACAAGCGTGTTCGGGCCGAGCAACGCGCCCTCCCAGGGTCAGCCTGGATTCGTGCAGGGCTTCCTTGGCGGCGTGGTGGCAGACGAACCGCGGGCTGCACTGGCGGCGCGCGAAGTCCTGTCGGCGGGAGGCACCGCGGCGGATGCGGCGGTGGCTCTCGGCTTCGTGCTGAGCGTCACGCTGCCGTCCCGGGCGGGACTGGGCGGCGGCGGCGCCTGCCTTGCCTATGCCGCCGACAAGAAGTCGGTCAACGAAGGTGTGCCCGAGGCGGTTCTGTTTCCTCCTGTGGCCCCAGCCAGCGTCGGGGCGAACGCCGACCGGCCGGCCGCTGTGCCGATGCTGGCGCGCGGCCTCTATTTGCTGCATGCGCGCTACGGTTCCCTGCCGTTCGAGAGCCTGATCGTGCCAGCCGAGCAATTGGCCCGCTTCGGCACGCCGGCACCGCGCGCCCTGGTCCGCGACATCGCGCTGGTCGCGGGCCCGCTGCTGGCCGATCCGAATGCGCGGGCGGTGTTCTCGCAGAACGGCGCGCCACTTGCCGAGGGGCAGACGCTGCTGCAACCGGACCTGGGCGCGACGCTGGCGTCGATCAGGGTATCTGGCGTCGGCGACCTCTATACCGGTGCACTGGCGCGCCGGATCGTGCAGGCATCGCCGCTCGCCGGTGGCCCGCTGGCGCTCGCGGACCTGAACGGTGCGTTGCCCAAGATGGCGCCCGCCATCGTGCTGCCGAACCGGCGCGACAAGGTCGCTTTCCTTCCGCCACCCGCCGATGGCGGCCTGGCCGCCGCGGCGGCCTTCGAGACGCTTCAGCGCGATCCATCAGCGCTCGGCACTGCCGCTGCCCGCTCGCTCGCCGTGGCGGAGCGCTGGCGGCAAGGTGGCGCGGATGCCCAGAGCCTGCTGACCGCGACGGACCTGACGATGGCCGCCCTACCCCCACTGCCGGCCTCCACCAGCTTTGCGACGCTCGATAAGAATGGCAACGCGGTCGTGTGTGCGCTCAGCATGGACAACCTGTTCGGAACCGGCCGGATCCTGCCTGGTCTGGGCGTCCTGCTTGCCGCATCGCCTGCCGCGGTAGCCCCACCGCTGTACTCGGCGGCGATCGCCTGGAATGACAATGTCCATGCCTTCCGCGCGGCGGTCGGCGGCTCGGGCCAGCAGGGAGCACCCATGGCGGTGGCGGTCGGGATGCTGAATGCCCTGCGTAGCAATCAGCCCATGGCGGCAGAGGTGCCTGATCCCGGGCGCGCCAACGTCATCTCGTGCTTCAACTACCTGCCGGGCGAGAATGGCTCCTGCGCCTGGGCCGCCGATCCACGCGAATCTGGCCTCGCGGCAGGCGGAAGTTGAACTTGAGGGGAGTACGGACGGACGTGTTCAGGACAGCAATGTGGTTCGGCGTCGTGGTCGTGGTGGCGGTTTCGGGTGCCACGACGGGGTGGGCGCAGGCGCCGACCGCAGCGACGAATGTCGGACCCGGCCGGATCATCTGCAGCAACGCAACGTCATGCGAGCTCGATATCGGCATACCGGCGAGCCTGAAATACCGGATTGACCCTGCGGCGTTGGCGAGCGCCGACAAAGACCGGCTGATCAAGCGGTGCACCGCCAAGGCTACGCCGTGCGTCGCGACGGTCACCGGCACCGAGACGAAGACGGGCGTGAAGGCGGACAGTATCAAATTCTACAACTGACATGTTGAAGATCGGCCGCGGCGCGAGCGCGCCACCGTTCATCGTGATGGACGTGATCGCCGCGGCCAATGCGCGCCAGGCGGCGCTGCCGCCGGGTGCGCCGCACGTCATCCGCATGGAGGTGGGACAGCCCGGCACCGGAGCGCCAGCGGGAGCGATAGCGGCCGCCATGGCGGCGCTGCGTTCGGGCGACGCGTTGGGCTATACGGAGGCATTCGGGCGGCGCTCGCTCCGCGAGCGCATCGTGGCACATTACCGCGACTGGTATGGCCTGGACGTGCCACTGGAGCGGATTGCCGTCACGGTCGGTGCCTCGGGCGGCTTTCCGCTGGCTTTCCTGGCAGCGTTCGACCCGGGCGATCGCGTGGTGCTGACTTCGCCGTACTATCCGCCCTATGTGAACATCCTGACGGCGTTGGGCATGCAACCGGTGGTTCTGGAAGCCGGTCCTGACACGCGGTTCCAGCCGAGTGTCGCCATGCTGGAAAGGCTCGATCCGCCGCCCGACGGGCTGATCGTCGCCAGCCCGAGCAATCCCGCCGGCACCATGCTGCATCCCGACGAACTGACCGCGATCGCCGCGTGGTGCAATGACGCGGGCGTGCGACTGATCAGCGACGAAATCTATCATGGGTTGAATTACGAGAGCCCGATCGCGTCGGCAGCGTCAGTCAGCCACACGGCGGTGGTGGTCAACAGCTTTTCGAAGTATTTCTCGATGACCGGCTGGCGGATCGGCTGGCTGGTATTGCCAGACGACCTGGTACGCCCGGTCGAGCGCTTGGCGCAGAACCTCTTCATCAGCGCGCCGCATGTTTCGCAGATCGCGGCCGAGGCGGCTTTCGACTGTCATGCAGAACTTGCCGCGAACGTCGCGCGTTATCGGCGTTCGCGCGATCATCTGCTGCGCGCTTTGCCGGAGGCTGGGTTCACCCGCCTGTCGCCGGCCGAAGGAGCGTTCTACCTATTCGCCGATATCGCCGATCGGTCGAATGACAGCGCGGCGTTCTGCGCGCGGGTGCTGGCAGAAGTGGGGATTGCGGTAACGCCTGGCGTCGATTTCGACCAGGCACGTGGCAGTCGCTTTCTGCGCTTCTCATATTGCGGGCCGGAGGCAGATATGAGCGAGGCGGCAGCGCGTCTGAAGGCGTGGCGGTAGTGCACTCACCTCACAGGCGATCCGAAGGCTGTCGACGCTTTGCGAGGGCGCGACACCAAGGTATGCAATCGCCGGTACGTCCGGTCGTCCGGTTGAAGGCGAATACCGCGCTTCTGGCTTCGGCCTGCGTCTTGAACCGGCAGCGATCGAGCAGCTCGCATTCGAGGGTTGCGAAGAAGCTCTCGCCCATGGCGTTGTCGTAGGCGTCGCCGACCGAACCCATCGAGGGACGCATTGCCAGGTCCCGGCAGCGCTGGCCGAACGCGATCGAATGCACGACGCACGCATTGGTGCCGCGCGAGGCCGCAGGTGCCGCGTGGATCTTGGCGAGCAATGCGGCATCAGACCACCGTCGCCGCATCCCGCATTACGCTGCGACTGCGCGAACCAGTTCCTGATCGATTGTGCCGTCGGCTCGAACTCGCGCGTCAGCTCCTCCGGCGAGCGGTCTACGCGCACCAGCTCAACCGTCTGCCGACGGAAACTCAGGTGGCTAGCCCATTGTGCTCCTTGAACACAAATCTTTCCGTGTCCACGAAACCGAGGCAACTTCATTTGCTGCCATCAGGGGCAGCCGCCGACGAGACTGGACAGACGGGCAGGGTGGCCCTGGACGAATTCCGTGGTCAGGGATTCTACGGGCACCCGCTGAGTGGCGCCCTGGTTACATCCATGGCGCTTTTCATGGTCCTTGGTAGGGTGGGCTTTGTTTGTGTTGGGCTGGGTTGTGTCGAGGCGCACTGGCCACGAGCCTCCTCATACTCGGCGCCGCAGCGTTGTTCCAGTTGACGTCGGGGCTTGCCATGCGGCGTCTCAACGTTGGCTTTCTTGGGGCTTTCATCGCCGGCGTGTTTCTCTTGCCGGCTCTGCTCGTGCTGCTTACGACGATGACGGATATTGGTTTGCGGGTCACGTCGCACCTTTACCTCGACGATAGCGCCGACGTCCGCATCGTTCAGTGGCGTGTGCTCAGCCTGCTGAACGTGCATGATTTGCTGTTCGGGGCGCCAGGGGACCGAATAGGCCTGCTCAAAGCCCAGTTTGGCCTCACCGGCGCCGGTATCGACATCGAAAATCCCTGGCTGCTGACGTTCCTCGCCCTCGGCGTGATCGGGTTTCCATTTCTGATGGCCGCTCTGTTCCTCTTCCTCTGGCACCTGGGACGGCGGGTTGATACGCTCATCGGCTGGCTGATTGTCATTGCGACTCTGCTGATCTGCTCGACCAACAATTCTCTGGGGCGGAAGGTCCCTGACCTCATGTTCCTGTCAGGGATCATGATAGCTCTGAGCGGCTTCAAATCGGAGCAGCGTGAAAGTGTCGCAGCGGCCCCCGTCGTTTCGGCCCCGCCGGATCGAACTACAGCCATTGCATTGGCTCCTGGCGAACGCAACCGCAGCCTCGCCGACCAACCTTACGTGCGCCGAGTGCCCCTCTTCGGGAGGAGCGCAACCGGCGCGGCGGGACTCAGCCTCGCACCGCCATCAGCGATTTGGTCAGACCCATAAGACGCTCCTGCTCGATCGCGGCATCAGGGAACAGAAAAGTAAATTGTTGGCGGGAGATCAACCGCACATCCTCGTGGCACCGAACTGCATCGAGCAGGTCGGGCAGGCGCGGGTAGTGACCGAGCGCGAAATGTTGCAGCATCCAGATCCGTGCCGGCTCGGGCAACCAATGAAAGAAGGGCATGCCGTAGTGCGGCTCAAAGGGGAATGAGAACGCCGGCATCTGCACATAATACCGCTTCGCAACGCGCCTGGTTTCTGCGGCAAACGCGAGCTTGCGCTTCCAATCGCCGACATGCTCGATGACGCTGTTGCTATGTGCGATCGCGAAGGTTTTGTCAGGGAACGGCAACCTGCATCCGTCCCCAAGGACTATTGTGAACAGGCTCGGATCCGGTGCGTTGCCAACATATTCGTCGGTGTGATTGAGCAGCGTGATGGTGACCCCGTGCTGGCGCAGAAACTCATCCTCGAAGAGTTGCCAGTAGCGTGCCTCACCGCCGATATCCAGGATGCGACACTCGCGTTCCTCAGCGTAGGTCGCTTCAATCAGTTGCCGAATTCTGACGCTCCGTTTGCGTCGCATCCGCGAGGCCAGGCTGTTCGGGTCGTCATATCTCGCAAGTCGGCTGACAATGCTCATCCGCGGGGTGGTATCTCATCATGTGTTGCAACGGCCAGACACATCGGAGTCATTTGATATTAACAATCATTAATCGTCGCCGCCAGGGCTGACTTCGCCGCGACGGCCCACCGACTACCGCCGCCACCACCCTCGCTTTTTCTCAACGACCACATCCTGTTCACCGCCAATGATGATTGGCTTGATCACCGGCTCTGGTGCGATGTCGTTTGCCGCGACCACGGGTTCCAGTTCGGGTGCTGGCGGCAACGGCTCCGGTTCCGGACCGTCACCTCGGCCTGCGTCGGTTCCGGCTCGGCCAGAACGATCGGGGATGCGGGCTCTGGCTCGGGCGGGGCCACTTCGGCTGCCGGGGCTGGCACGGGTTGCGGCTCGGCCGTAACGGCCACATTCGTGATCTCAGGCTCGACCACAGCATTCGCCGAGGGCACGGGAGGCGTCACCTCCTCCGTCTGCTCAAGCACGTCAAAGATATCGAATGTGTGTCCACCGAAAGGATTGGCGGGCGTCGGACCGGAATAGACCGGCGGCAACTCCGGCTGCTCCGCGCCAGGCTCGGCGTGCGGCGGCATCTCGCCGTTGGCATCATGGCGACGGCGCC
This sequence comes from uncultured Alphaproteobacteria bacterium, assembly GCA_963776505.1. Taxonomy (GTDB): domain Bacteria; phylum Pseudomonadota; class Alphaproteobacteria; order Acetobacterales; family Acetobacteraceae; genus JAMXLO01. The sequence continues at coordinate 211,525 of CAVZNH010000050.1, read as the reverse complement.
GCCCACCGCGACGGCCACGACGCAGCCGGCCCCCCGAGGCGTGGGTCTCATGCTGTTCGTCTCCACCAGCTTCGACATGCTCCGGAACGCCCTCGACAGGGGTCTCGGATGCCTCGGCCTCCTCCCCATCGCCAACTGACACCTCATCGGTTGCCAGAACCGCTGGCGCCTCCTCGCGTCGTCCGCCACGCCGACGACGACGACGACGACGATGGCGGTGTTCGGCCTCCTCGGCTGTCTCGCCAGCCACAGCGCGAACGGCATCCTCGGAGGCCTCGTCCTCGGCTTCCTCCTCGCCAGCGGCCTCTTCCTCTACGTCGGTTTCCGGTGGTGGCAATGCCTCAGACTGAGTGACTGTCACAGGCGCCTCGATCACAACCTGCGCCTTCAGCCGCTCGATGCGGAACTGCGAGATCATCTGGCCATCATCGCCCAGACAGACCACTCGCATGGCATAGCGCTGCTCAATATCGGTCAGCCGCTCGCGTTTGTGGTTGAGGATGTAGAGCGCCACCTGCGGCGCCGCGTACACGACGATTTCGGCGGCGCGGCGCTTGGTACCCTCTTCCTCGATACCGCGCAGCACGTGGATCGCCGCACTCTCGGTCGAGCGCACATGACCCATGCCGCCACAATGCGGACAGGTGATGAAGCTGGTTTCGGCGAGCGATGGACGCAGCCGCTGCCTGCTCATCTCCATCAGGCCGAAATGGCTGATTTGGCCGACCTGGATGCGCGCTCGATCGTTCTTCAGTGCTTCCTTCAGGCGCTTCTCGACCATCGCGTTGTGCTTGCGCGTCTCCATGTCGATGAAGTCGATGACGATCAGCCCGGCCAGGTCCCGCAAACGCAATTGCCGCGCCACTTCGTCGGCGGCTTCGAGGTTGGTGCGCAGCGCCGTCTCCTCGATGCCCCGTTCGCGCGTCGAGCGGCCTGAGTTGACGTCGATCGCCACCAGCGCCTCGGTCTGGTTGATCACCAGATAGCCGCCGGAGCGAAGCTGAACGGTTGGCAGCAACATCGAATCGAGTTGCGCCTCGACCTGGTACTTGGCGAACAGCGGCATCCCGCCGTTCTTCCAGAGCTGTACCTTCTTGGCGTGGCTCGGCATCAACATGCGCATGAACTCATGCGCGGCACGCCAACCCTCCTCCCCATCCACCTGGATCTCGTCGATGTCGCGCGAATAGACGTCGCGGATCGCGCGCTTGATCAGGCTGGCTTCCTCGTAGATCAGCGCGGGCGCAACCGATTTCAGCGTGTGTTCGCGGATGTCGTCCCACAGGCGCAACAGGTATTCACAGTCACGCTTGATCTCGGCCTTGGGCCGGTTGGCGCCGGCAGTCCGCACGATCAGGCCCATGCCCTGCGCGATGTCCAGCTCGGCCATGATATCCTTCAGGCGACGCCGATCAGCAGGTGAGGTGATCTTGCGCGAGATGCCGCCTCCACGCGGCGAGTTAGGCATCAGCACACAGAAGCGGCCGGCGAGCGACAGATAGGTTGTCAGGGCGGCACCCTTCGTGCCGCGCTCCTCCTTAACCACCTGCACCAGCAGGATCTGCCGGCGTTTGATCACCTCCTGGATCTTGTAGTTGCGCAGATAGCGCGGCGGGATGCGGCGCTCACGCGCGTCCTCGGCGCTGTCCGACTCGCCGCCCACCGTCTCGGGCGGAGGCTCTTCGACCGGTTCGCCAGCGGCGGCGGTCTCGTCACCGGCGTCCGCGACGACCTCGGCCAGCGGCTCGGCCTCAATCACGTCGACGGTGGCTTCGATGCTCTCCGCCTCATGCTCCGCCGAGGTGGGTTCGTCCGGTTCCGGGATGGCCTCTGACACGCCGAACGGTACCGTAACCGCTTCGCTGACGATCTGTGCGGGCTGCGCTGCCGAATATTCGTCCAGGGCTTCAGCGGCGACCACTGGTTCAGTGGGTTCCAGTTCCGGCTCCGCCTCCCCACCCGTCACTGCATCGGGTGGCTCGGTATCGGCAACCGCTTCGCCCGCAGCGGCTTCGGCGGCGCGGTCTTCCTCCTCCTCTTCGCGGCGGGCCTCCTCCGCCTGCTGTTCGATCAGCCGCTGACGGTCAGCGACCGGGATCTGATAATAATCGGGGTGGATTTCGCCGAAGGCGAGGAAGCCGTGGCGGTTGCCGCCATACTCGACGAAGGCGGCCTGTAGGCTCGGCTCTACCCGAACCACCTTTGCGAGGTAGATGTTTCCCTTGAGCTGGCGCTTGGTCGAGGTCTCGACATCGAAGTCCTCTAGCCGGCTAGCATCCAGCACCACCACACGGGTTTCCTCCGTATGAGTGGAGTTGATCAACATACGCTTGGTCATTCAGTACCTGAACTCCGGTAGACCGCTCGACAGCGGGTCGCGGATCCACTTGGGATGCGCAACGGCGAGCGGCAAAATAGGCGTGATAGGGGTGCGGGGATGTGGCCCGTCCGCTCAAGGATCGGAAAATCGTCCGGCCGAGCACTGCGGCAGCACATCATCCCACCTAACAAGATGGGGATGGCCGCCGAATTGGTTAGTGCCTGGCCGATGACGAGCATGCTTCCGACGAAAATCAGTCCCTGGCGACCCGAGCTAGCCCCGGGTGAGGTTGGCTGCCTGCCTGCCCGATCGAAGCAGCCGATCCCCGGCGCGCTGTGAGCGCGGCGCGGGCGGTGACGTGGCAGCGGCGGACGGCGACCCTCCCCGAACCAGTCCCACCGAGTTCTCATGGTTCGGCTGGACTACCAGTCGTCGCTGCCGCCAGTTCCTTGCCTGCGGCGGCGGTTCGACCGCCTCCCCCAGGTATATCACCGGAGCAGACCAGACCATGAAGCAAAGCGACGGGCTCTGCAAGCAATGGTTGGCGGAACAGGACGTAGCCGTGAAGCAGCCGTAATCAATGGGCAACGTGCAATTCTGCATCCGATATGTTAGAAGCTCCCTATGGACTCGTGTCCGCTCTCGCGCCGCCTGCTGCTCGGCCGCCTCGGGTCCGGGACCGGAATTGTCGGGATTTTCCTTTTGCCCAGCCGGCTTCGCACGGCGCTAGCCGCCACGGGGCCCGCTTCCAGTCAATCAGCCGCCGTGGCACGGCCGCAGCTCGTGCCGCGTCCGCCGCCACCGCTGGTCATGCTGGACCCCGGTCACGGCGGCAAGGATCCTGGCGCGATCGGCATTTCCGGCACCTATGAGAAGCAGGTGGCGCTCGCCGTGGCGTTCGAGCTGAAGCGCCAATTAGAGGCCGAGGGCCGCTACCGGGTCGCGCTGACCCGCGCACGCGATGCGTTCATTCCTTTGGACACGAGGGTGGAGATGGCGCAGGCGCACGGCGCGGCGTTGTTCGTCTCGATGCATGCTGATGCCCTCTCCGATCATGCGGTACGCGGCGCCAGCGTCTATACACTTGCCGATACTGCTTCCGACCCTCAGTCCGCGGCGCTGGCGCGGCGCGAGAACAGCGCTGACCGTTTTGCCGGTAGCGCCTTCAACGCCTCGCCCGAAGTCGCCCGCATATTGGCAAGCCTGGTACGGCGTGAGACCCGGGTCGGCTCGAGCAGGCTGGCTCGTTCCATGGTCGGCAGTCTCGACCAGGATCTGCCGATGTTGCCGAATCCCGAGCGACACGCGGGCTTCGTTGTGCTGAAGGCTGCGGACATTCCCAGTGTGCTGGTGGAGATGGGATTCATGTCCAATCCTGCCGATGAGGCGGAACTGCGACGCCCGCGACATCGCGTACAGGTCGCGGACGCGATGCGGCGCGCGGTCGATGCCTATTTTGTCGCCACCGCGCACACGGCAGAGATTGATCGCGGCAAATGGATGTCTGACTAGCGATCTCGCCGCTAGTCGGCTCCGCGGAAAAGCGCCATATCCCTATTTTATGAACGAGCCCCCGACAGCCGGCGAAAAGCTGGCGCCTGCCTCGCCCGACAGCCGCAAGGGCCGGAAACGGCAGTCGCCGCCGCCTCGCAAGTCGCGCCGCAGCCTGATCCGGCGCTTTGCGCGTGGCGCCGTCGGTGGGCTGTTCGGCATCTGTTTGCTGGCGGTCGTGGCCGGCGGCATTGGCGGGTACGTTGCCTGGGAGCGTTTCTCCGCCGACCTGCCGGACGTGGATGGGTTGCGCAATTACCAGCCACCGGTGATGAGCCGTGTTTTCGCCGGCGACGGACGGCTGATGGCCGAGCTTGCCACTGAGCGACGGATCTTCGTGCCGTATTCAGCGGTGCCAGACCTGGTGAAGCAGGCCTTTGTCTCAGCCGAGGACCAGCATTTCTGGACCCATCCCGGAGTTGATCCGCTGGCGATTGCGCGCGCTGCGATATTCGACATGACGCACATGGGCCAGCGGCGCCCGATCGGTGCTTCGACCATCACGCAGCAGGTCGCCAAGAACATGCTGTTGGACAATCAGGTGTCGCTCGCCCGCAAGGCGCGGGAGGCGATCCTGGCGATGCGCATCGAGCAGAATCTATCGAAGGAGCGCATCCTCGAGCTCTACCTGAACGAGATCTATCTCGGGTTGGGCGCATACGGCGTTGCCGCGGCGGCGGAGACCTATTTCAACAAGCCACTGGATAAGCTCACGCTGCCGGAGGCGGCATTCCTGGCTGCGCTGCCGAAGGCGCCAAACAATTACAACCCGTTCAAGTTCGCCGATGCGGCGAAGGCACGGCGCGATTGGGTATTAGACCGGATGACCGAGGATCACGTCATCACCGTTGCCCAGGCTGAGGCGGCCAAGGCTGAACCAATCGTGCCTTCCGAATTCCGCCGGCCGCAGCCGATACCGGGCGCCGACTGGTTCACCGAGGACGTCCGGCGTCAGCTGATTGCGCAGTTCGGCGCCGATGTGACGACGCAGGGCGGGTTGATGGTGCGCACCAGCCTCGATCCGACCCTGCAGACTGCCGCCGAGAAGGCAGTGCGCGACGGACTGATGGCCTACGACCACAAGCTGGGCGGTTGGCGCGGCCCGGTCGGGCACATCGATGGCGGCCCGACTCTGGCGACGAACTGGGCTGAGCCGCTCGGCCAGATGGCAAGGCCGCAGGGCATGCTGCCGGATTGGAAGCTTGCCGTGGTGCTCGAGGCAACCGATGGCGAGGCAAGGCTCGGGTGGCTCAATGGGTCCGGCCAGACACCGCAGCCACGAACCGGCGCGCTGCTGCTGTCCGACCTCGCATGGGCGCGGCCGCTCCGGGACGGCAAACCTGGGCCGGCACCCCGGCGCGTGACGGACGTGATGCGGCAGGGTGACGTCGTCATGGTCGAACCCAATGCCACGGTGCCGACCACGCCGCCTGCGAAGAACGCCAAACCGGGGCCTGCACCGTCACCGCGCTTGGCGCTACGGCAAATCCCGACCGTTCAGGGCGCGCTGGTATCGCTCGATCCCACAACCGGCCGCGTGCTCGCAATGGTCGGAGGCTGGAGCTTCGAAGGCAGCCAGTTCAACCGTGCCACGCAGGCGCAGCGCCAGCCTGGCTCCAGCTTCAAGCCGTTCGTCTATCTCACGGCGTTGGAGAAGGGCATTTCGCCCAGCCAGCGCTTCCTCGATGCGCCGATCGTGATGGACACGGCCGCAGGCCGCTGGCGGCCAAATAACTTCGAGATGGAGTTCGGCGGCCCGACACCATTGCGCGTCGCGCTGGAGAAGTCGCTCAACCTGGTGACGCTGCACGTAGCGCAGACCGTCGGCATGGAAGCAATCGCACAGAACGCTATCGCATTCCATGAGGTGGAGTTGATGCCGCGCGTGTTGCCGGCCGCGCTTGGGGCGGTTGATACGACGGTGATGCGTGAGGCGGGTGCGTATGCCTCGCTGGACGAGGGCGGCCGCGAGGTGATCCCGACGCTGATCGACAGCGTGCAGGATCCCGACGGCCACGTGGTCTGGCGGCCGTCCGCGATCACCTGCGGTGAATGCTCCAGCCAGGGCGCGCCACCTGCGCTGACCGACCAGCGCAAGGCGATCGCCGACCCGGCATCGGTGTTCCAGCTTGTGACCATGATGCAAGGCGTGACGACTCGCGGAACCGGCGTGCCGGTTGTGGCCGGGCTTGGCCACCCGATCGCCGGCAAGACCGGCACGACGCAGGATTTCACCGATGCCTGGTTCTCCGGCTTCACGCCCGATCTGGTGACGACCGTATGGGTCGGCTTCGACAATCCCACGACCCTCGGCAACAACGAGACCGGCGCACAGGTCGCCGGCCCGATCTGGCACGACTTCATGGCCGTCGCGCTGAAGAACCGGCCGGTGCTGACCTTCCAGCAGCCGGAAGGTGTGACGATGGCGCAGTGGGATACGGGCGCCGGTGCGGTGACAGATGCGTTCAAGCCGGACCAGGTGCCGGGTGCGTCGCACCCGATGGGGTCCGGTGTGGCTGTGGCGCCCGCCGGACCAGACGGCACAACGCCGGCGGACGCAGCACAGACGGTGCATGGCGGGGTCGACAGCAGCCTGGGCGGGATCTATTAGCCGCGCCTTCCTTTGGATCGTGGGTGAGTGATGTCAGCCGAATTGGATGCCCTGAACGAACAGATCAAGCAGTCGATCGCACTGCTGAGGAGGCATCTTTGACTGGGATGTTGCCGAGGGCCGCCTCGCCGAACTGAACGCGCGCGCCGAAGACCCTGAACTCTGGAACGATGCCGCCGCCGCGCAGAAGGTGATGCGCGAACGGAACCATTTGGCCGGGCAGATGGACGGGCTGCGAGCGCTGCAGCAGGAGGTTTCCGACACGCTGGAACTGATCGCCATGGCCGAGTCGGACGGCGATACGGCGATGGTCGAGGAGGGGATGGCCGCGTTGCGCGCATCGGCCGAGGAGGCGAAGCGGCGCGAGATCGAGAGCCTGCTGGCGGGCGAGGCCGACGCCAACGACGCCTATATCGAAATCAACGCCGGCACCGGCGGCACCGAGGCGCAGGACTGGGCCGAGATGTTGATGCGCATGTATATGCGATGGGCCGAGCAGCACGGCTACAAGGTGCAATTGCTGGAGCAGAGCGAGGGCGAGCAGGCCGGCATCAAGTCGGCGACGCTGCAGGTCAGCGGGCCGAATGCGTATGGCTGGCTGAAGACCGAGGCTGGCGTGCACCGGCTGGTGCGCATCAGCCCGTTCGATTGCGAATGCGCGGCGGCACACCAGTTTCGCCAGCGTGTGGGTGTATCCGGTGGTGGACGACAACATCGACATCGCGATCAACGAGAGCGACCTGAAGGTCGACACCTATCGCGCGTCGGGTGCCGGCGGGCAGCACGTCAACAAGACGGAAAGCGCGATCCGCATCACGCATGTTCCGAGCGGGATCATCGTCGCGTGCCAGACCGATCGCAGCCAGCACCGCAACCGCGCAATGGCGATGGCGATGCTGAAGGCCCGGCTCTATGAGGCGGAGTTGCAGAAGCGCGAGGCGGCGGCGACGGCCGTGGAGGATGCCAAGACCGACATCGGCTGGGGGCACCAGATCCGCAACTACGTGCTGGCGCCGTATCAGTTGGTGAAGGACCTGCGCACCGGCGTGGAGAAGGGCAATCCTGACGCCGTGCTGGATGGCGATCTGGACGAGTTCATGGCAGCCGCCCTTGCCGCCCGCGCCGGTGCGACGCGCAGCGAGGCCAGCGCGCAGGCGCGGTGACCTCGGCAGACGCCTGCGCTAACCTCCTGCCCAACCGAGGATAGGAGGGAACCATGCGTGGTGTCGTGTTCACCGGCGGCCGTGAGCTGGAAATGATGGAGTTTCCCGATCCGACGCCGGGCCCGGACGAAGTGGTGGTCGAGATGAAGGCCTCCGGCATGTGCGGCAGCGACCTGCACCAGTATCGCCGGCCGAAGACCAGCGGCGGCGCCAATGCGACCGGACTGCCGGCCAACCCGAACCCGGTGATCGCCGGCCACGAACCCTGCGGCGTGGTGGCGGCTGTCGGGCCCGGTGTGTCCGACAAGGAGGCGCGGATCGGCGAACGCGTCATGGTGCATCACTACCAGGGCTGCACGCAGTGCAACCACTGCCGCTCCGGCTGGCAGCAGCTCTGCCAAGAGGTACCGGTGAAGGTGTACGGCAGCAACTCGCATGGCGGTCACGCGAAGTATCTGAAGGTGCCGGCAAATACCCTGGTGCCGCTGGCAGACGAACTGACGTTCTCCGCCGGTGCGGCGATCTCGTGCGGGTCCGGCACGGCATATAGTGCGCTGCGGCGGATGCGGCTGTCCGGCAATGACACGCTGGCGATCTTTGGCCAGGGGCCGGTGGGATTGGCCGGCACGCAATTCGCCAAGGCGATGGGCGCGCGGGTGATCGCGCTCGACGTCAACCCGCAGCGACTGCAACGGGCGAAGGATTTTGGTGCAGACGAGGTTGTGGATCCTGGCTCGAACGATCCGGTCGCGGCGATCAAGGATCTGACGCACGGGCGTTATGCCGACTGCACGCTCGATACCTCCAGCAATCCGGAGGCGCGGGCCAATGCCATACGCAGCACCAAGGTGTGGGGCACGATGTGCTTCGTCGGCGAGGGCGGCGACGTGAAGATCGATGTCAGTCCGATGTTGCTTCGCCGGCAGATGACGCTGATCGCGTCGTGGACGTTCTCCAACATCATCCAGGCCGAGTGCGCGACGTTCTGTGTCGAGCGCAAGATCGACGTCGACGCGCTGTTCACCCATCGCTGGAAACTGGAGCAGGCGGATGAGGCGTACAAGCTGTTCGACCACCAGTCGGACGGCAAGGGTGTGTTCCTGATGTGACGGAGGTTCAGGCGCGCCATGACGTCACGAGGGTCTACCGCGAGATAGGCCGTCGCGGATTGATTGCCGGTAGTTCCGGCAACGTCAGCCAACGCACGCGAAACGGCATGATCATCACCCCGTCCGGTTGCTCAGCGGAGACGCTGGAGCCGGACGGGGTGGTCGCGATGACTCTGGCCGGCGACGTCAAGGGGTCGGTCGCACCGTCAAGCGAATGGGCGATGCATGCGGCGATCTATCTCGCCTACCCGACCGCGCAGAGCATCGTGCACACGCACTCGGATGCCTGCACCGCGCTTGCCTGCCTCAACGAAGCCCTGCCGCCGTTCCACTACATGGTCGCCAGTTTTGGCGGCGACGATGTGCGCTGCGCACCCTACGTCACCTTCGGCACACCAGAGCTGGCGCGGCTTGCGGTCGCGGCGTTGGCCGGGCGCACCGCGTGTCTGCTCGCCAACCATGGCATGATCGTGCATGCGACAACGGCCGATCGCGCGTTGACCGCCGCGGTCGTGCTGGAGACGCTGTGCCGGCAATACCTGCTGGCGCGATCGGCCGGGACGCCGCGGCTATTGAGCGCCGAGGAGATGCGGGCGGCGCACCAGAGGTACCAGACCTATGGTCAGCGGGCGTGAACTATGATTTGGTGCTCGTGATCGACAGCGAAACCCAGTGGGCGTCGGCCTTTGTCTGTACCAGCAAGGCAAGATATGCGCGGCGTGCCTTGTGCGCGGTCTCTATCGCCTGCCACACATCGTCAGGGCTGTTAACCGATTGTCCCTGCACGTTGATGATGACATCGCCAGGCACGATCCCAAGATCGCCTGCCTCACTATCGCTCTCCACTGCTGTCACCAAGGCGCCTCGCAGGTCAGCACCGAGTCCATACTGTTTGCGAGCCCCTTCGGTGATGGGCGCAAGCTTCATACCTGGATCGGGTGCCGCCTCGATCATCTTCTGAGCTGTCTGATCCCGCATGACGCCCTCGGCTGGCATATAGTTGGGCCATGCCGCGACGGTCACAGTGGTGTCCAGCCGCTTGCGGTCGCGCCAACCCGAAAGGTGCACCGACGTCCCGACCGGGATCCTAATGATGTACCGCATGAACGCGCGGGAATCGCTCTGCTGCACGCCGTCAATCGTCTCCAGCACGTCGGCTGGCCGCAGGCCGGCCTGAACCGCTGGCCCCAACGGATCGACCGCCGATACCACGGCGCCAGCGTGTCTCGGTACCCCGAGTGCTTCCGCCAATCTGTCGTTTATGTCTTGCGCGGTGACACCGATCCATCCGGGCTTCGGACGATTGGGGTTGAGCAGGAACTGCACAACATACGAGACGATGTTGGATGGGATGGCAAAGCCGATGCCGATGAAGCCACCACTCGCCTGGGGATTGTAAAGCGCGGTATCGAGACCGACGACACTTCCATTGCTATCGATCAGCGGCCCGCCGGAATTGCCGTAGTTGATCGCAGCGTCGGTCTGAATGTAGCTGTCGAAGGGCGTATCGCGCAGATTGCGGTTGAGCGCGCTGACAATTCCGGCGGAGACCGACATGCCGAGACCCAACGGATTGCCGATGGTCAACACCGGATCGCCAATCTGCAAGGAGTCGCTGTCCGCCCATTTGAGGGCCGGCAGCGGATGGTCGACATCGACCTTCAGGACCGCCACGTCGATGATCGCAGCAGCGACAAGCAGCCTCGCCGGCACACGATCGCCGTTGCTGAAGATCACATGCATGTCGAGCGCTCCATCGATGACATGCCTGTTGGTGACGATGACTCCCGATGGGTCGATAACAAAGCCCGACGCATAGACCTTCACGCGTCGTGGCGACTGGCCGGGCCGCGTGGGAGTATGCACCTTCCACTCGGCTATGTTCACCACGGCAGGACTTGCCTGCTTGACGATGGCCGCATCGCCAGTCTCCATCACGCGCGCGAACGCCGGGGAACCGAGGAAGACGAGCGCAACAAGCGTCGTGAAATTCAGCAGGAACATTCTGCCCATCGAAGCTCCCCGCGGCAGAGAGGCAAGGTTGTGCAGCCGCGCAGGATCGCGCCGTCACATTCGTTTTCAGGTCGATGCCTGGTCCGCCTCTTCAAGCCGCCAGCAATGTCTCCGCCGGAGCGTAGGGCAGGTTCAGGTCGTGCGCCACCGCCTCGTACGTCACCTTGCCCGCATGGACGTTCAGTCCGTGCAGCAGGTGCGGATCGTCAGCCAGCGCCTTGCGCCATCCCTTCTCCGCCAATGCAATGACGAAAGGCAGCGTGGCATTGGTCAGCGCAAAGGTGGATGTGCGTGCAACGGCACCCGGCATATTGGTGACGCAGTAGTGCACCACGCCTTCCTCAACGTAGGTCGGCGCGGAATGGGTGGTCGGACGGCTGGTCGCGAAACAACCACCCTGATCGATAGCGATATCCACCAGCACCGAGCCAGGCCGCATCTGCCGCACCAGATCGCGCGACACGAGCTTCGGCGCCGCAGCGCCCGGCACCAGCACCGCGCCGATCACCAGATCCGCTGCCAGCACCTGATGCTCGATGGCCTCCAGTGTGGCGAACAGCGTGGTCGCACGCGGACCGAACTGGAGATCGAGCTCCTTCAGCCGCGGCAGCGACTTGTCGATGATGGTGACAGAAGCCTCGAGGCCAACTGCCATGCGCGCGGCATTGGTGCCCGATACGCCGCCGCCCAGCACCACCACCTTCGCCGGCGCCACGCCGGGCACACCGCCGAGCAGTACGCCGACGCCACCTTGCTCCTTCTCCAGGCAATGCGCGCCTACCTGTACCGCCATGCGACCGGCCACCTCGCTCATCGGCGCAAGCAGGGGCAGCGCACCCGACCGGTCGGTGACCGTCTCGTAGGCGATGCAGGTGGCGCCGGTGTGCATCAGGCCCTCGGTCTGCGCCTTATCGGCGGCGAGATGCAGATAGGTGAACAGCACCTGACCCTGCCGCAGCATGGCGATCTCCGCGGCCTGCGGCTCCTTCACCTTCACGATAAGATCGGCGGTCGCGAACACCTCCGCGGCGCTGTCCGCCACGGCGGCGCCGGCAGCACGAAAGGCATCGTCGGCAATGCCGATGCCAGAGGCGGCATTGCGCTCCACCGTCACCTGGTGCCCGTGGATGGCGAGTTCACGAACACCGGCAGGGGTAAGTCCCACGCGGTGCTCGTGCGTCTTGATCTCCTTGGGGACGCCGATCCTCACACGAACCTCCTGTCAGGCAGGCAGCGGAAATTGTCGCAGGTACGGAATATAGTCATCCTCCACGTCGATCTGTAGGGTCGCCAGGGCGCGCACGACCGCATTGTAGAAGGCAATGGTGATCGTCAGATCGACGATCAGCTCGTTGCCAAGAGCCTCGCGCAGCGTGGCGAAGGTGGCGTCCGACATGGCACCGTCCTGCGTCATCTCGCGCGCCGCTCGCAGCACCGTCTTCGCCATGTCATCGAGCTGCGTCGGCTTTCCCGCCGTGTCGTCGATGAGGCCGCGAATGTCGTCATCGGTGACGCCAAAATCATGGCCCAGCTTGACGTGGTGCGACCACTCGTAGGGCGAGCGCGCCAGCCAGCCGACCTGCAGGATCGCCAGCTCGCGCAGCCGCGGATCGAGCTTGCTGCCGAAGCGGATGAACTGGCCGAGGCCACCGAATGCGCGCGCCGCGTTCGGTGAATTCACCAGCGCCTGCGTGAGGCTGATCCGACGCCGCAACAGGTCCTGATTCTCCTCCGAGAGGTCGGACATCTCGAGATACGGCACACGCGCCATGGGCTCCTCCATGCTGCAAGATCACCATGCTAAGCGTAACAGCATGGTGTCCCAGGTCCACATTATCGGCGCATCGGGTCGTAGCGGCGCCGCGCTGTGCCGGTCGCTGCTCGCCAGTGGCAGCGGGTTCGTTCCGGTGGTGCGCGATGCCGCGAAATGGGCCGCGACGGGCATCGATGTGCCGGCGCGCATCGCCGATATCAATGACTCGCCGCGATTGCGCGATGCACTTGCCGATGCCACGCGGGTCGTCAGTTGTGCCCACGCGCGTCACGCCCCGACTGTGCTCGCCGCCGCGCCGGCCGAGGCGCGGTTCGTCTTCCTCGGCAGCACGCGCAAGTTCACGCGTTGGCCGGATGCACACGGCAACGGCGTACTGGCCGGCGAGGCGGCCTTTCTCGCCTCCGGCCGTTCCGGTGTCATGCTGCACCCCACGATGATCTACGGCGCACAGGGCGAGGACAACGTCCAGCGACTCGCTGCTCTGCTGCGGCGGCTGCCGTTTGTGCCGCTGCCAGGCGGTGGCGCGGCTTTGGTCCAGCCGATCCACCAGAACGACGTGACGCGGGCGATTTGCGCTGCGCTGCAACGCGAATGGAATGGACCCCATGCGCTGGTGATTGCCGGGCCGACCCCGCTGCCCTACGCCGACTTCATCCGCGCTGTCGCTGCCGCCGACGGACAGCGCGCCGCCCCGAATCGTCGCAGTGCCGGCCGGTCCCCTAATGGTGCTGGCGCACGTCTTCTGTTACATTCCGTTCGTGCCGCGGGTCCGTCCAGCCGAGATCCGCCGGCTGATGGAAGACAAGAGTTTCGCCGTGGATCCGATGATCGGCACGTTCGGATTCGCACCGATGTCACTTCACGAAGGGCCTCGCGCGCACCTTCGCCAACAGGAGCTGACTAATGCCGATCATCAACCGCATCGCCGAGTTCCACCGCGAGATGACAGAATGGCGGCAGGACCTGCATGCGCACCCGGAACTGGCACTGCAGGAGACCCGCACCAGCGGCGTCGTGCAGGCGAAGCTCAAGGAGTTCGGCGTCGACGAAATCATCACCGGGCTGGCGCGCACCGGCGTGGTCGGCGTGATCCGTGGCAATGGCATGTCGGAGCGCGCGATCGGCCTGCGTGCCGACATGGATGCGCTGCCGATCCTGGAGGAGACGGGCGCACCCTACGCCTCGCAGAACGCGGGCATCATGCATGCCTGTGGCCATGACGGTCACACCACCATGCTGCTTGGCGCGGCAAAGTACCTGGCCGAGACGCGCAACTTCGACGGCACGGTCTACGTCATCTTCCAGCCGGCGGAGGAAAACCTCGCGGGCGGCGACATCATGGTGAAGGAAGGCCTGTTCGAACGGTGCAAGATGGAGATGGTGTTCGGCATGCACAACTGGCCGCAGATGCCGGCCGGCACCTTCGCCTGGCGCAATGGCCCGGTGATGGCGGCGGTGGCCAATATTGAGATCACCATCACCGGCAAGGGCACCCACGCAGCACAGCCGCATTTCGGGACGGACCCAATCGTGATCGCCAGTCACATCGTCACCGCGTTGCAGACGATCGTGGCGCGGACGATTGAGCCGGTGGAGGGTGGCGTGATCACCATCGGGCACATCAACGGCGGTGACACCTACAACGTAATCCCCGAAACCGTGCGCATGCTGGGCACCGCGCGCTGGTTCGACGCGCGTGTCGGCGATCAGTTGGAGAACGGCGTGCGACGGCTCGCCTCCGGCATAGCTGAAAGCTTCGGCGCCAAAGCCGATGTGGTGTTCAGCCGCGACTATCCCGCAACGGTGAACGATCCTGACGCCACCACGCTCGCTCGCCGTGCTGCGACGGCGGTGGCGGGTGAAGCGCGTGTGGTGCATATGCGGAAGCCGACGATGGGCGGCGAGGATTTCTCGTTCATGCTGAACGCCAAGCAAGGCAGCTACATCATGCTTGGCGGCGGCCGCGGCAAGGACGACGTGATGGTCCATCACCCGCGCTACGACTTCAACGACGAGATCCTGCCCGTCGGCGCGTCATATTGGGCGACGCTGGCCGAGCAGTTGCTGCCCAGGAAAGCATAGCGCCTTCAGACTCAGCGCGCCTTGGCCAGACGCCGCTCGTACGCCTGCGCCAGCAGGGTGCTGGGAAACAGCATGGCGAAATAGATCAGCGCCACCACGGTGTAGACCTCCAGTGGACGGTAGGTGTCGGCGGTGATCAGCGTGCCCTGATACAGCAGGTCCGGCACCGCAATTGTCGACACCAGTGAGGTGTTCTTAAGCTGGGTGATCGACTGGTTGACGAACGGTGGGATCATTCGCTTCACGGCCTGCGGCAGGATCACCTTGCGCATCATCGACCACGGTCGCAGGCCGAGCGCGCGCGCCGCGTCCCATTGGCCTGGCTCGATCGAGATGATGCCGCCGCGGAAAATCTCCGCGTAGAACGCACCGGTGTAGCAGGACAGCACCAGCACGGCGGCAGTGGTGGCGGGAATTTGAATGTTCAGCAGCACCGGCAGCGCGTAGTAGAACCAGACGATCTGCACCAGCAGAGGTGTGCAGCGGAACGCCTCGATGAAGGCGACCAGTGGTATGTTCAGCAGCTTCGAGCGCGACAGTCGGCCGAGACCAAGCAACAGTCCGATGATCAGCCCAAGCAGGATCGTGGACACGGTGTAGGCCAACGTGACCAGCACGCCTTTCCAGAACAGCGGCGTGTAGCGCAGCAGGAAGGCGAAGTCCCACTGATAGAACATCGCCCCCTCCTTCGGCGTCTGTCAGAAGCTCAGCGTGGCCGGTATCTGTTCGCGCGTGACACCGAACTTCGCGAGCCCGTCGAGCAGCCACTCGCGGATCTGGGCGGTGCCGCGGTTGTAGTCGATCCATGCATTAATGACATCGGCAAACCGCGTATCCGGCTCGCGTTGGATGCCGAGACAACTCGGCAGCGCCACCAGCGGGTCGGTCAGCAGATGATAGCTGCCGAGGGAAGGATTCTTGCCAATCGCGGAAAGTCCGAGGATCGCAGCAAGGATATGCGCATCGGCGCGGCCAGATTGCAGCGCCAACGTGCAGTCATCGCGCGACTTGTAGCCGGTGAGCTGGGCCTTCGGGCAGTAGCGCTTCGCCGCGACCTCATGCAGCGAGCCGATGTCGTACACCACCCTGATCTCCGGCTTGTTGAGATCGTCCCAGGTACTTGGTTCCAGCCCCTTGCGGGCGACGCAGCCGAACGGATGCACGATCATCGGATGGGTGAAGCCGATCGACAGCGCCCGCTGCGGTGTCGGGTTCAAGGCAAATGCGAGGTCCACCTTGTTCGACTGCAGATCGAGCACGGAATTTCCGTAGGTGGACTCGACATAGGTCAATTGCGCATCAAATACTTTGGCGATGTCCTTTGCCATGTCGATGCAGGCACCGCTCCACTCGCCGCTGGTGAGGTCCTTCTGGAAATAAGGCAGCTCGCCAGGCAGGGCGGCGATCCGCAGCGTCTTGGTGCGGCGGATCCGGTCGAATGTAGTTTCGTTGGCGGACTGTGCCCTGGCTGAAGGGATCAAGGCCGCCGCGGGCATGAGCGCGGCGGCCGCGGCAAGCGCGCGCCGACCGGGTCCTGTGTTCATGATTGGTGTCTCCCAGGTATCAGACTGGACCGATCCTCAATCCGATAAGCCTGACATACAATCCCCGTGCCATTGAATACACCAATGGAAGGAATGCACCATGGCCGGAACATGATGATCGCAGCCGGAACAAGGTGCTTTCGCGGCTTGACAACCGGCGGCTGAAGCGAGACTTCACGCCGAAGGAGGAAATCGGCTCATAGAGACGGAGCGCTGCATTCAAGTGCCGCGGTCAGTTCGCGCTTCAGCGGCCCGATCTTCCTCGCCTTGGCGTCCCTGTGACGAACGACCGCGGTGGTTGTCGCGTCGCCGTCTCTGGAACGAAGGAGGAGAACATGATCAACGAAAGATCTGAGCCAATGACGGCTGCCGTGTCGTCAGGGTCGACGCCGACGGCCTATACGCGCTTTCGTCTGGCCACGCTTTAGGCCGTCTGCCGAAAGCCCGAGTCCCGGGCGACCGCTGCCGCTGGCTGCGCTGCCAGGCGTCGTAGCCCGCGAAATTCCCACCGATATGTCACCGCCACAGGCCGAAAGCCGCACTGTCACGACGAGGGGACAGATAGATGATCTATCAAGCAATGGTAAAATTGCCTCTCCTGGTATCGAGCCTTCTGGTTGCGACCGCGGCCGACGGGGTCTGGTGGAACACTGACGGTGGAAGCGTTACCGAACATCATGACCGCGACATGGTGACCTGCACAATGACGCTCAAAAGCGATGACGGCCAATTCGAGTTCGCATGGAGCAACAAGCTTCCTCCACGCGCCGTGGTCGAGCAGAAGAACTGGAGCTTTCCGTCTGGCTACATGTGGAACGTGGCGTTGCGGATCGGCGGCACCTGGCTGGAACACGGCGACGGCACGCCCAACATCCCGGCAATGACCGGGTCAACCAGCATAATGTTCCTGCTTAACCAGCCGATCGACGATATGCTTCTCTCGGCACGGGATGTCGCGATCAAGACGCCGGACAGAACGTTCAATATCAATCTGGCGCCCAAGAAGATTCAGGCCCTGGTGGCCGCGTTGCACAAATGCAGTGCCCTGATCGGCCGCCCAGGATGATGCAGCGTTGCCTCTGGCGCTTGACGAAGGGCAACGCCGAGTCACTACTCCTCGGTGTCATTCGCGCATGGGAGTAAGCAACATGGCTGTTCGCCTCGTCGTCACGATCACCGCCGCACCGGGAAAGGGTTCGGAACTCGCGCAGGCGTTTCGGACTCGTTGCAACGAGGTGATGCAGGAGCCCGGCTGCGAGCAGTTCGAGGTGTTCCAGAGTGTACTGAACCCAGACAAACTGGCGCTGCTCGAGTTGTGGAAGGACCAGGCCGCGCTCGATGTGCATGCCAAGGTCAACGCGACGCGCGCGCCGATGCCGGCAGGGCTGCGGTCAGGGACGGGCGAGCGCGAGGACTACGAGTACAGTCGAACCCGCTAGGCCGTCGCGCCACCATCCACCGGCAGCGCCACGCCGGTGACGTACGACGCCTCGTCCGAGATCAGGAACAGCGCCGCGTTGGCAATTTCCTCCGGGCGTGCCGGGCGCCCCATCGGGACCTGCCCGCCGCGCTTCATCACCAACGTCTCGGGCGTCTCTCCGGGCGGCAACTGGCTGTCGGGGCGTGCAACGAAAACGCGCAGCATCGGCGTGTCAGTGGGACCGGGACACACCGCGTTCACCCTGATCTTCTCGCGCGCGTAGCGCTTCGCCAGGCCATGCACGAGGCCGACCACACCGAACTTCGCGATGTTGTACACTGGGCTGAACTGCGAACCTGTCAGACCCGAGGTGGACGCGGTGTAGAGCAACGCCCCACCGCCGCGCGCGCGCAGTTCAGGGATCGCCGCCTCAGTGGTGACCAGCACCGTGCGGACGTTCAGGTCCATCGCCAGTTCGAAGTCCTTCCAGTCGATACCCTCGATCGCCGCGGGCCCCGGATGGCCGACATGATTCCACACGAAGTCGAGCCCGCCGAACGCGTTGGCGGTGCGACGGACAATCTCGCGCGCGAACGAATCCTGCCGCAGATCACCGGGCAGCGCGATCGCCTTCCCGCCGGCATCGGTGATCTGCTTCACGACCGCACTGGCACCCGCCTCATCCAGGTCCACCACACCGACTGCCGCACCCTCCTGCGCGAAGCGCAACGCACCGGCACGACCCATGCCGGATGCCGCTGCAGTGACGATCCCGATCTTGTTTGCCAGACGCATGACGACCTCCCTCAGCGCTGAGCGTTCAACCAGCCCAGCATGATGCGATTGAAAGTCTCGGGATGTTCGACATTGGGAAAGTGCAGCGCATTGGCGATCTCCTCATAGCGGCCGCCCGGTACCAGGCCGGCCAGCCGCCGGTTCTCCGCCGCCGGCGTCCCCGCATCATCCGAGCCGCACACTACCAGCACCGGTAACTTCAGCGACGGCAGTCGCGCCACAAAGTCGAAGTTGCGGATCGCTGCCACACAGCCGAGATAGCCGGCAGGCGTGGTGCCGATGATGGTATCGCGGATCTGCTTCCAGCGACCCGGTCGGCCGCGCTTCACCGCGTCGGTGAGCCAGCGCTCGATCGTCGGATCAGCCAGCGGCATGAGCGAATTCGCACCGCGCACGGTATCGACGCGCTGCTGCCACACCTCCGGTGCCCCGGCAGGCGTGGCGGGCAGCGTGTCGCACCACATGGCGGACGCCAGCTTGCTGCCGTGCTCGAGGGCAAAGGCCTGTCCCAGCATCCCGCCGATCGACAGCCCGACGAAATGTACGCGGGGAATGGCGAGCGCTTCCAGCACCGCGGCGACATCCGACGCAAGCTCGCTCATGGTGTAGTCGCCGGCGGCTGGTCCGCTGCCGCCGTGGCCGCGCATGTCGATACGCAGCACGCGAAAGCCCGCCTGCAACAGCGGCGGTACCTGCTCGGTCCACATACCACCGTCCGAGGCAAGCGAATGCGTCATGCAGACGACGGGTGCATTCTCCGGTCCCACCAGGTCATAGGCGATGTTGCGTCGATCGAGGGGTAACAGCATGACTATCCTCCCTTCAGCCGGTTTCCATCGGCAATGCCGGATCCTTCGCCCATTCTGAAAGCGAGGCGTCGTAGAGCTTCACGTCCTTGTGGCCGAGCATGATGAGCGCCAGGGCATCCGCGCTCGCCGCAATGCCACCGCCACAGTAGTTGATGACCTGCCGGTCCATCGCCCCGATCGCCTCGAAGCGCCGGCGCAGTTCGTCAGCGGGCAGGAACGTGTTGGTCTCCGGATCGAGCAGGTGCGCGGCCGGCAGGTTCACGCTGCCCGCGATGCGTCCCGGCCGGCCATAGCTGTTGCCGCCGCTGCCGGTGTGCTGCGCCGGCTGGAGCGCGTTGATCGTGCAGACCGCGCCATCGCCGATGGCACGCAGCACTTCGTCCTTGCCGACCATCAGATTGCGGACCTCGCGCACTTTGAAGTTGCCGGCAGGACGCGATCGCGCGAGACCGGTCTCGATTGGCCGTCCTTCGCGCTGCCACTTCTGCCAGCCGCCGTTCAGCACCGCGGCATTGTCGTGGCCGAACTCATGCAGCAGCCACCACAACCGCGTCGCCCACCAGACGTTGGCGCTGCTGTATGTGACCACGCGCGTGGTGCTGTTCATGCCGAAGCGACGCAGAGCGGCCGCGAAGTCGTCCGGCGACTGGCGCATGAAACGCAAAGCTCTGCGAGGTGTCGGACACATCACGCAGCATGTCGACGAATTGCGCGCCGGGGATGTGACCCGCTTCGAAGTCTTCGCGACCCGGCTTCACCTGGTAGATGATTTTAGGATCGGGGATAAGGTGCGTGGTGCAGTCGAGCACCAGCACTTCCGGGTTGTTCAGGTTCTGCGCGAGCCACTCGGTCTCGACCAGATACTCGGGATGCGTGAAGCCGCTCATGCCGGAAGCTCCGCCAGTTCGATCAGCATGTTGCCGGTGGACACCGGATCGATGAACGCGATGCGCGCTCCGCCGTGGCCGATACGCGGCGTCTCGTCACGTAGCTTCACGCCCTTCGCCTTCAACTCGTTCAGCGCGCCGTCGATGTCCTCGACCTCGAAGCAAATATGGAACAAGCCCTCGCCCTTCTCCGCGATCCATTGATTGACGCCGGAGTCTGGCGCCTTGCTCTCCAACAGCTCAATATACGTCTCTCCCACCGGCAGCATGGCAAGCCTGGTCGCTCCGATCTGCTCCTCGTATTCCAGCGGGATGCCGAAAGTGTTGCGCAGCAGATCCATCGATGCGTTCAGCGATTTCACCGCCACCGCGATGTGCTCCACCCGTTTGATCTTCATTGTCGCCTCCTCAGGAAATGGTCACGCCACTGTCCACCGGATACACCTGTCCGGTGATCATGCGGGATTCGTCGGACGCCAGGAACAGGGCCATGTGGGCGATGTCCGGCGGCTCGATCAGGCCCAGCAGATGCGCGTCTGCCAGCTTGCCGAGCGCCACATTGCCCGCCAACAGTCTGCGCACGCGCTCGGTCATCGTGGCGGAGGGCGCGATGGCATTCACGCGAACGCGCTGCGATGCGAATTCCACCGCCATCGAACGGGTGATCGCCGCAACGCCGCCCTTCGCCGCGGTGTAGCAGTCGCGTCCGGCAATCCCCATCAGCGCGACGTTGGACGACATGTTGATCACCGACCCGCCGCCTGAGCGGATGATCTCCGGTATGCCGACACGGCAGCCGAGGAATGTGCCGAACAGATCGAGCTTGATGACGCGCCAGAACTCTTCCAGCGGCGCATCCACCACCGTGTTGTCCTGCGACGTCGAGCCACCGGCGTTGTTGTGCAGGATGTGCAAAGCGCCGAACTGCTGCACTGTGGCTGCGGACTGCGGCCTGCAGGCTCGTCTCGTCGGTCACGTCCGTGCGGATCGCGATCGCGCCGTCTCCGGCGAGATGCGCGGTCTCTTCGCCGGCTGCGCTGCTGATCTCCGCGATCGCGACACGCGCACCTTCGCGCGCGAACAGGATAGCTGTCGCACGGCCGATGCCGGTGCCGGCACCGGTGATGAATGCCACCTTGCCTTCGAGCCGTCCCATGCGTTTCCTCCGCGCTTACTCTCCCGGGGAAGGGCAACACCCCATCCCCATCCCTCCCCCGCTTCGCAGGACAGGGAGATTGGGTCCTAGTGACTCAGTTCCCGCGCCATCTCGTCGATGCCGTTCACGGTCAGCGGATACATCCGGCCTGCCATCAGCTCGCTGGTCATGCCGATTGAACGCACATGCTGCCACGAATTGCGTGGCGTCGGATTGAGCCACGCAGAGCGGTGATAGTGCGACGTAAGCCGCTCCAGCCAAACCCGCCCCGGCTCCTCGTTCATATGCTCGACGCTGCCGCCCGGCATGGTGATCTCATATGGGCTCATCGCCGCATCGCCGACGAAAATCAGTTTGTAGTCTGGCCCATATTTCCTGGTCACCTCAAACGTGGAGAGCCGTTCATCGTGCCGGCGGCGATTGTTCTTCCACACCCGCTCATAAGGAAAGTTGTGGAAGTAGAAATACTCGAGATGCTTGAACTCAGACCGCGCCGCCGAGAACAGTTCCTCCGACAACTTCACGAAGTCGTCCATCGACCCGCCGACGTCGAGGAACAGCAGCACCTTCACCGCATTGTGCCGCTCCGGCACCATCTTCAGATCCAGCGACCCGGCATTCTTCGCGGTCGAGCGGATCGTGTCCGGCAGATCGAGTTCAGTCGCCGCGCCCTGCCGCGCAAACCGGCGCAGCCGGCGCAGCGCCAGCTTCAGGTTGCGCGTCCCCTGCTCCACCGTGTCGTCCAGATCGCGAAAGTCGCGCCTGTCCCACACCTTCACTGCGCGCCGATGCCGCGATTTATGTTGGCCGATACGCACGCCTTCCGGATTGTAACCGTACGCCCCGAACGGCGATGTCCCCGCGGTGCCGATCCACTTCGAGCCACCCTGGTGGCGCCCCTTCTGTTCCGCCAGCAGCTCCGCCAGACGCTGCATCAGCGCCTCGAAGCCGCCGAGTGCCTCGATCTTCGCCATCTCCTCCGGCGTCAGGAGTTTCTCCGCCAGCTTGCGCAGCCATTCCTCCGGCAGTTCGCGCGGCAGCACGCCCTCCGGCGGCTCCAGCCCCTTGAAGCACTGCGCGAACACGCGGTCGAAGCGATCGAGGTGACGTTCGTCCTTCACCAGCGTCGCGCGGCTGAGATAGTAGAAGTCATCCACGCTCCATTCCGCGACACCTGCCTTCATCGCGCCAAGCAGCGTGAGGTATTCGGTGATCGATGTCGGCAACCCGGCCTGCCGCAGCCCCTCTATCAGATGCGCGAACATCAGGCCCCGCGCCGCGCCAGGAATGCCAGGCGCTCGAACAGGTGCACGTCCTGCTCATTCTTCAGCAGCGCACCGTACAGCGGCGGGATCACCAGGTGCTTCTCGTTGGTGCGCAACGCATCGGCTGGCAGGTCCTCCACCATCAGCAGCTTCAGCCAATCCAGCAGCTCCGCCGTGCTGGGTTTCTTCTTCAGCCCCGGCACCTCGCGGATCTGGAAGAACACGTTGAGCGCCTCCCGCGCCAGGTCCTGGCGCAGGTCCGGATAGTGCGTCTGCACGATCCGCTCCATCGTCTGCGCGATCGGGGAAACGGATGTAGTGGAAGAAGCAGCGGCGCAGGAACGCGTCCGGCAGTTCCTTCTCATTGTTCGACGTGATGATCACGACCGGCCGGTGCGTCGCCACCACCGTCTGACGCGTCTCGTAGACGAAGAACCGCATGCGATCGAGTTCGAGCAGCAAGTCGTTCGGGAACTCGATGTCTGCCTTGTCCACCTCATCGATCAGCACGACGACGGGCTTGTCAGCCTCGAACGCGTCCCACAGCTTGCCGCGCACGATGTAGTTGGCGATGTCGTGCACCCGCGGATCGCCCAACTGGCCGTCGCGCAGGCGCGACACCGCGTCGTACTCGTAAAGGCCCTGCTGTGCCTTGGTGGTCGACTTGATGTGCCACTCGATCAGTTCCAGGCCGAGAGCCTGCGCCACTTCGTATGCCAGCACGGTCTTGCCGGTGCCGGGCTCGCCCTTCACCAGCAGCGGGCGTTGCAGCGTCACGGCGGCATTCACCGCCACTTCCAGATCACGCGAGGCGATATAACGTTCGGTACTCTTGAAGGAGGCGCTCACTCTCGATCCCCTGGCCAGTGGTGCGCCATAGTCGCGGGTTCGCCGGGTGCCCGCAAGAACGCAAGGCATAGGGGCCGCCAAGAGGCTCCGCCTCTTGGAACTCCGCTAAGGGCGTCGCCCTTAGAACCCCGCCGTTTGGCACGGCGCTTGAAAAGGCGAGGTGAGCGGTATAACCGGTGCCGGATAGTCGTCGCCATTACGGGACCGGTCCTTGCAGCATCCTTCGTATCTGACCAGTGTCGTTCCGACGCTCATCTTCCTGACGGTGTGGTTTGCCATCGGCCTGACGGTGTTCGGCCCGCTGCATTGGCTGTTCAGAGCAGAAAAGCAGCCATTTTGGCGCAGGGACATGAAGGCGGACCTTGGCTACTGGTTCCTGGGCCCGCTGCTGTACGGCTATGTCATGTTCGTGGCGCGCAGCTACGCGGTGGACCACGCGCACCTCGATCGGATTGCGGCCTCCGCCACGCGTTCCCTGGCCGCCATGCCCATTCTGCTGCAAGCCGGCATCATCCTGCTCCTCTCGGACGTGGTGCAGTACCTGGGGCCATCGGCTGTTCCACCGCAATCCGCTCTGGCGTTTCCATTGCATCCATCATGCCCCGAGGCAGGTCGACTGGTTGACCTCGGTGCGCATTCATCCCGTCAACTTCATTCTGTATTCCACCCTGATCAATCTGCTCATCAGCCTGGTCGGCTTCAGTCCCGAGGCATTCTTCATCCTCGTGCCGTTCAATACGCTGTTCGGTCTTCTGGTGCATGCGAACCTGAACTGGACGTTCGGCCCGTTCCGCTATGTCCTGGCGAGCCCGGTTTTTCACCGCTGGCATCACACCTATGCCGATCAGGGAGGCGACAAGAACTTCGCTCCGACCTTTCCATTTCTCGACCTGGCATTTGGCACCTTCCATATGCCGAAAGGTCAGATCCCCCACGTCTTCGGCATCGTCGACCGCCAGGTGCCGAGTAACCTGTTCGGTCAGCTCTGCTATCCGTTCCGACGCCTGATGCGCACCTCCTGCGAGTGGCGCTGAACAGCCGCTCGGCGGCGAGACCGCAGCCAACCAGCTCACGCAGTGATCGGGCGCGGATCGCGATCCGGCACCTCAGGCGGCTACTCCCTCCACCGGCGCCAGCGGCGGCCGGCCGCGGATCATGTCGGACGCCTTCTCCGCGATCATCATCGTGGTGGCATAGGTGTTGGCCGACGGCATGCTCGGCATGATCGACGCATCCGCCACGCGCAACCCCTGCATCCCGTGCACGCGCAACTGGTCGTCCACCACCGCGGTCGGATCGGTCGCCGGTCCCATCCGCGCTGTGCCGATCAGATGGTACGCGGTCGACCCATATTGCCGGGCATAGCCCAGGAACTCGTCGTCGCTCTGCACCTCCGGCCCGGGCAGCATGTCGCCGTCGAAATAGTGCGCCAGCTCCGGCGTGTGCAGCAGCCGGCGCGCCAGCTTCATGCCGGCGACCAGCACGCGCCGGTCCATCGGATCGGACAGGTAGTTCGGCTGGATGATCGGGTCCTCGAACGGATCGGCCGAGCGCGCCCGCACGTAGCCGATGCTCTCCGGCCGATGCTGCCAGACGCCGCAGGTCATCCCGGGATAGTCGTCCAGCATGCCGACAAAGCCCTGCTTGTAGCTCGCCGGGCTGAACACGCCCTGCAGGTCGGGCTGGTCCATGCTGTCGTCCGACTTCCAGAACCAGTGCACCAGCGACGGGCTCAGCGCGAGGATGCTTGGCTTGCCCATCGCCCAGCGCATGATCTGCCCGGCCAGGCCCATGCCGCGCGCCATCTCGTTGATCGTCGTGCTGTTCTTCACCCGCGCGACCAGCCGCGGCGCGTAGTGGTCGCGGAAGTTCTCGCCGACGCCGCGCAGTTCGTGCACCACCGGCACGCCGATCGATTCCAGCAACGCCGCCGGCCCCACGCCGGAGATCTGCAGCAGCTTCGCGGTGTTGGCGGTGCCGCAGCACAGGATCACCTCGCGCCGCGCCTGCACGACGTGCTGCGTCGGTGCGGTCGCGATCGTTGACATAGCGCACGCCGACCGCACGCCTGCCGTCGAACAGCACCGCGGCGGCGCGCGCATCGGTGCGTATCTCCAGCCGGCCGGTCGCCTTCGCCGGATGCAGGAACACGCGCGCCGCCGAATGCCGCCAGCCGCGATGGATCGCGCGCTGGAAATAGCCGACGCCCTCCTGGCGGTCGCCGCTGTTGTAATCGGCGCAGCGCGGGATCCCCATGCCGACGGCGCCGGCGATGAACGCCTCGCAGATCGGATGGATCCAGTCGATGTCGGTGACCGGCAGGTTGCCCTCGCGGCCATGGATGCGGTCGTCGGCGATGCCGATCCGCCGCTCGGTGCGCTTGTAGTAGGGCAGCATATCGACATAGCCCCAGCCGCGATTGCCGCGCTGCGCCCAACTGTCGAGATCGGCGCGCTGGCCGCGGTTGTAGATCATGCCGTTGATCGAGCTGGACCCGCCGAGCGTGCGGCCCTGCGTGGTGGGAATCGGCCGGCCGCCGCTGCCCTCGGACGGCTCGGTCTTGAACTGCCAGGTGAAGTCCGGGTTGAACAGCATCTTGATGAAGCCGGCCGGCACGTGGATGTAGGGATGCCGGTCCGGCGGGCCGGCCTCCAGCACGCAGACCGTGGCGCCCGGCTCCTCGGTCAGCCGGTGCGCCAGCACCGAGCCGGCGGCGCCGCTGCCGACGATGACGTAGTCGAACGTCCTCGCCCGCAGCCTCGCTGACCGCCATGCGTTGCCACCTGCCTGTTGCCACCTGGCCGTTTGATTGTCACGCCGCTCCATCCTAAGCTGGCACCGGACGCCAATCCAAGCCGGGTGGGAGGAACACATGGAGTATATCTGCGACGCTCCGGGTGACAGAACCTGGTTTCGGCTGGTCAGCGAGGGCGAGGCCACGATGGAATCCGAGCTCATGCGCCATGCCGTGGAGAAATACTTCCGCCGCGAATGGGAGAAGGCGGCGGAGAGCTACAAGCCGCTGACCTCGGTGTTACATCGAGCAGGACATCGGCAAGGGCGCGCACATCCGGCGCGAGATGCCGCTGTTCCTGACGCTGCGCGACGACGAAGGCGCGCCGCTGGTCACCGCCATGCTGCCGCCGGGTGGCCGTCGCGATCGCTCGTTCGGCTGCATCATCGTGGGGCCTGGCAACAGCGATCCCTACAAGCAGCACGCCGATGCGATCGAGGCGCTGGCCGAGCACTTCGACATCCCGCTCGATCGGGCCCACTGCTATCCGTATCGTCGGGAATGAACGAACTCAGGAGGTATCGACGATGGGCTATACGCTCGAACAGTTCGCCGCCAAGTGTCATGACGCGCTGAAGAGCCAGCCGGGCACCGAGGGCCGCAAGGCGGTCTGCGGCCTGGTGAAGGACGTGCTGAAGGACGGCGACTTCGTCGCCAAGTACATCCCGGAAGGCACGCCGGAGCGCAAGGTGCTGTACGAGGATCCCGAGCTGGGCTTCACCATCCTGGCGCACGGCTATGTCGGGGCGAAGGGCAGCAAGCCGCACGACCACGGTCCGTCCTGGGCGATCTACGGCCAGGCCGCCGGCGAGACGATCATGACCGACTGGGATTGCCTGGCGCGGCCGACCGAAGGCGACGCCGGGCAAGGCGAAGCGTGTGCGCGACTACTCGATGCTGCCGGGCGATGCGTATCTGTACGACGTCGGCGTGCTGCACTCGCCGCGGCGCGAAGGCTCCACGCGGCTGCTGCGCATCGAGGGCATGAACATGGACCGCGTGAAGCGCTTCCCCTACGAGGCGGTGGACGCGCTCAGCCCGGCCGCCGAGTAGCGTTTCACTGGCCGCCGGCCGGAATGATCTGCTTCTCCTCGACGATGAAGCTCTTGATCCGGCCAATGAACAGCGCGCCGTCGTCGGTCAGCCGCTTCATCTCGGGTGAGGCGGCGGCGCGCGCCAGGGCCTGCTGATCGTCGTACCAGAGTTCGGCGATGCCATCGACCTCCACATCGGTCTCAGGAATGTCGGGCCGCGTCCGCGTGCCGACGATGTGCGACTGCACGTAACGGCGCACGCCCGGCACCGCGTGCGCGAGCGGTCCATGAATCTCCAGCCAATGCCTGACGAACTGCTCGTGAGTGAGTTCGGGCCTGCGCGTCAGCAATCCGACGACCTTGATCATGTTGCCTGATCCATCCATCCGGGCGGGGCGTCCACGCTACACCACCTGCGTGGCGATAATAGTGCCGATGCGATCGACGGTCGCTGTCCAGCGCGGGAGGATCAGCGTCGTGGTATCTTCCTGCTCGATGATTGCGGGGCCCACGATGGTCTGACCCGTTTCGAGCTGATCGCGCTGCCAGACCGAGGCGGTTTGCCAACCATCGTCGAGATGGATTTGCCGGGCGGCGGGGCTGCGTGGTTGCTCGGTCGCGAAGACCGGCGGCAAATCGATCGGCGGGATCGTGCCCACGACGCGCAGGCGCTCCGCGGTGATCTCGACCGCACTGTCAGGATCACGAAAGCTGTAGACCTTTTCGTGTGCCTGGTGGAACAGCTCGCCGAGCGACGCTGCGTCGAGCCGTCGCCGCAAAGCCTCGGACAGGCGCACGGGCAGATCGAAGGCCTGACCCGCGTAGCGCATGTCGGCCGTTGCCTCGAAGCGCACGGCGCCGAGGAGGTCGCCCTCCGAGGCGATCCAGGTCGATGCGATTGCCTCCAGCCGGTCGTATTGGCGTGCCATCTCCGCAAGCGCCTCACCGCCGTCGGCGAGGCGCAGGAAGCGCGAGGCGACGAAGTCGCGCTTCACGTCCGCGAGGATCGCGCCAAGCGCGCAGAACGTGCTTGGCGCGGCGGGAATGATCACCGTCGAGATGCCCGCCTCTTCCGCCAGGTGCAGCGCCTGGGTCGGACCGGCGCCACCGAATGCAATCAGCGCGTAATCGCGCGCGTCCTCGCCCTTCTGCGCCAGGTCGCGCGCGATCTCGCTCGCCATGACCGCCGTGGTGATGCGCAGCGCAAATTGCGCGACACGCACTGCGCGATCCGTGCCCTCCATTGCGAGCGCGTCCGCCAACCGCTCCAGCGCCCGCCGGGCGGCCACGGCATCGAGCGTCAGACGGCCGCCGAGGAAACGTGCAGGATCAATGTAGCCGGCCACAACGTAGCAATCAGTGACCGTGGCCTCGGTGCCTCCTGCGGCATAGCAGGCAGGCCCAGGCGAGGCTCCCGCACTGTGCGGCCCCACCTTCAGCGCTCCCTGCTCATCCACCCAAACGATCGAGCCGCCACCCGCGCCGATCGCGGTGACCGAGACCACGGGCACGGTGATCGGCAGGTGGCCCACGGTGGTGCGTGTGGTCTGCGCCGGTTCCAACTCCTGCACCACGGACATGTCGGCGCTGGTGCCGCCCATATCGACCGTGATCAGGTTGCGGAGCGACGTGTGCCTTGCGACCGCGGATGCGGCGACCACACCCGAGGCGGGGCCGGACAGAATGGTGTCGATCGGCCGCTGGCGCGCCGTGTCGATGCTCAGCGTGCCGCCGTTGTTGCTGGTAATGTACACTGGCGCGGCAATGCCCAGTCGCCGAATGCGCGCGCTGAGCTTCGCCAGGTAGTCGGTCATCATCGGCTCGACATAGGCGTTCATCAGCGCCACCAGGCAGCGCTCGTACTCGCGGCGTTCCGGCCAGATCGCGGCCGACGGTGTCACCGCAATTCTCGGCAGCCGACGACGCAGCGATGCGGCAATGTCGGCCTCGAACTCCGGGTTCGCATAGGCGTGGAGCAGCATCACGGTGACCGCATCGACTTTCGCCGCGGCGAAGGTCGCGGCTGTCGCGTCCAGTTCGGCGTCGGTTGCGTGGGCCACGATGTTGCCATGGTGATCGAGCCGAGCCGACACTTCGAGCACGAGGCTGCGCGGCACCAGCGGCGGTTCCTTCTGCAACAGGAAGCTGAACGCACTCGGCAACTGCGCACGGCCGATCTCCAGCACACCCCGATTGCCACGCGACACGACGAGTCCGAGCTTCGCACCGCGCCGCTGAATGATCGCGTTGAGGGCGAGCGTGGTGCCGTGCACCACCAGTTCGACATCGGATGGCGCGATGCCGGCGCGCTCGATCAGCGGCGGAAGGCCGCGCTCGACCGAGAGCGACGGATCGGACGGGACGCTCGGTTCCTTGTAGCGCACCAGACGGCCGCTGACGCGGTCGGCCAATACGAAGTCGGTGAACGTGCCGCCGACGTCGATGCCGATCCGACAACGCATCAGGTACGATCCTCCCCCTCCCCTTGCGGGAGGGGGTTAGGGGGAGGGCGCCGCGGGTGGTGCAGCGCTGCCCCCTCCCCCGGCCCCCCTCCCGCAAGGGGAGGGGGCGTTATCCAGCGCGGCTCGCAATCGTCGCGTCGCGGCGGATGGATCGGTGAGAAGTTCGGTGATCGCACGTCCGGCACTGCCGGTTATGCCCGGCACCGCCGCTTCGAACACGTCGCGACGCACGTCCTGCCGCACGGCTTTTGGCAACGCGTAGAGCCGTTCGTTCAGTTCGGTCATCACGGCGTCGGTGAACACCGCCTCCCATCGCTCGCGGTCCGGACCGAAGCCGAATGTCGCACGCCGGCGCCTTCGTTGCGGGCACGCGCGGCCTTGGTCGCCGCCGCATCCACCGCGCCATCCGCGATGACCACGCCATAGTCGCGCTCCGCCGCTTCGCGCGTGACGAAGCCGCCGCGTATATCGGCGAGCACATCGGCGACGTCGCGTTCCATAGGATCGCCGTAGCCACCACCACCCGGCAGACCCAGCGTGATCGTGTCGCCGCGCTTCACATGCAGCTCATGGATCTTGCCCAGCCGACGCTCATCCGTGCGGCCGCGATTGAGGATCACCTCCAGCTTGCCGCCGGGCATGCCGCCCTGCACGCCCCAGGCGGGGAACCGCATCCGATCCAGCCCGCGCGCCAAAACGATTCCGCCGTCGCACAGCACCTCGGCTGTGATGGTCTGCCCGACGCCACCGCGCCACTTGCCGGGTCCACCGGAATCCGGTCGCACATCATATTCCAGGATTCGGATACTGCTGGTCGCCTCGACCAGTTCGAGCGGATGGTTGCGCATGTTGTTGAGGCTGTTGTCGCGCGCATCGACGCCGTCGCGGCCGTTCACCGCACCCATGCCGCAGCGCAACGGTTCGATCGCCTCGACCACACGCGAGGCACCGTCGGGGCCGATCTCGGACAGCGAGAACGTCACCAGCGTGCCGCCGGTCGCCGCCGGCATCAGTTCCGGCGCGGCCTGCATGATCGCGCCGCTGATGCAGTCGAACAGCCGGTACGGCACGCTGTTGCGCACCGATACCGCATCGGGGAACTCGGCGCGCAGCACCGACCCGCGCGGTACGTTCACAGTGATGCCGCGATACAGTCCGGCGTTGTGCGGCATCAATGGATCGAACGTGGTCAGCACCGTGGTCAGCCGGAATGTCAGCCAATAGGTGCGGCGTCCCATCGTCGGCACGTTGTAAGCCGAGCGTACCTGCGGATCGCTGCCACTCATGTCGAGATCGACCAGGCCGTCGTTCACCGTCATCCGCAGACGCACGCGGATCGGTATGCCGGTGATCATATCATCGTCGAGAAAGTCCCAGAACTCGTAGACGCCGTCTGGGATCTTTCGCAGCACGTCGCGCGCCTTGCGAGCGGTGTAATCCTGCAGGCCACGCTCTGCCGCCAGCAGCGTCTCGGCGCCCTGCTTCGCCACCAGTTCCGCGATCCGGCGGTTACCGGTCTCCAGCGCCCCCAGCATGGCGCGCAGATCACCCAGGTTCAGCTCGCCCATCCGGCTGTTGAGGTGCAGCAGCGCGAACAGGTCCTCATTTGGCTCGCCGCGCTTCATCAGCTTCAGCGGCGGAATGCGGAAGCCCTCCATGAAGATGCTGGTGAGCGCCGGCGAAACGCTGCCCGGCACCGCGCCGCCGATATCGGCGCAATGCACGAATGACCAGCCCCAGGCGATCACCCGATCGCCGGCGAAATACGGCTGGAACAGATGCAGGTCCGACAGATGCGTGGACACACCACCGGACGCATAGGGATCGTTGGTGATGATCACGTCGCCCGGCTCGACATGCGGCACCGCGTCGAGCGTCGCCTTGAAGTCCGTGTCGATCAGGAAGGCGAACGTGGCCGACGGCGGATAGGCGAACACATCGCCTTGCGGATCGAGCAGTGCGGTCGCGAAGTCCGCCGCCTCCTTGACATAGCTGGAGCGCGCTGCCCGCTGCACGGAAAAATACATCTCGTCGGTGATTGCCGCGAGCTTCCGGCTCATCACTTCGAGGGTTACGGGATCAAGCTGCAAGGGCACTCGCCTCTTCTCGCACCATCGCCGCGCCCTTCTCCGCGATCATGATCGTCGGCGCATTGGTGTTGGTGGACGTGACGGTCGGCATCACCGACGCGTCGATCACGCGCAGACGTTCCAGCCCATGCACGCGCAGCCGATCGTCCACCACCGCCATCATGTCGCGGCCCATCTTGCAGGTGCAGGTGGCGTGAAACACGGTGCCGCCGGTCTGCTTCACGTAGTGCAGCATCTCGTCGTCGCTTTGCACGTCCTTGCCGGGCACGGTCTCGGCGACGACGTATTTGGCCAGCGCGGGTGCTGCGAACATCCTGCGGATCCATCGCATTCCGCCGACCGCCGCGCGGGCGTCTGTCTCGTCGCTGAAATAGCGCGGGTTGATATTCGGCTGCTCCTGCGGACGCGGCGAGCGCGCCTCGACATAACCGCGGCTCAACGGTCGCATCTGCCACATGCCGCACGTCATGCCCGGTATCGTGTCGAGTTGGCGCGACACGCCCGCGGCGTAGCTGCCGTGCGCGAACAGCGCCTGCACGTCGGGCGTTGCCGATTCCGGCAGCACCTTCACCGACGCGGCGACCAGCGACGCCGCATAGGTCAGAATGCCGTTGCCGGTGGCCAGATAGCGCAGCACCTGGCCGGCCAGTCCCAGCCCGCGCGATTGCTGGTTCAGGCTCGGCGCGCCCTCCACCGAGCATGAGATCCGCGCCAGATAATGGTCCTGCAGGTTGCGCCCGACGCCGCGCAGTTCGTGATGCACAGGGATACCGGCGCGAGCGAGATGCTCGGGATCACCGACACCTGACAGTTGCAGGATATGCGGCGAACCGATCGCGCCGGCCGCCAGGATCACCTCGCCTGCGACATCGACGCGTTCAGTATTGCCGTTGCGCGAGAATTCGACACCGATCGCGCGCGTGCCGTCGAACAGCACGCGGTGCACCAGCGCGCCGGTGATGACCTGAAGATTGGGCCGCTTCAGCGCGGGACGCAGATAGCTGCGCGCGCTGCTCGCACGCCGTCGGCCGCCACGCGTTTGCTGCACCCAGCCGATGCCGTCACCGGCACCGGGCGGCAGATCGTTGACGTCCTCGCGGTATTCGCAGCCGAGCTGCTTCGCTGCCTCGACCGCCGCCTGGCACAACAGCGGCTTGTCGCGTCCGTGCGAAGTGAACAGCGGGCCACCCTTGCCATGCACCGAATCCTCGTTGCCCTCCCAGTTCTCCGCCTTGCGGAAGAACGGCAGAACGTCGTCCCATGACCAGCCGCGGTTGCCGAGTTGGCCCCAGTGGTCGAAGTCCTCCGGCTGGCCGCGCACATAGATCATGCCGTTGATCGAGCTGGACCCGCCGAGTACACGGCCGCGGGGATAATTGATGGCGCGGCCGTTGGTGCCCGCATCGGCCTCAGCCTTGAAGCCCCAGGTGAGGGTCGGATGCTCCAGCAGCTTCATATAGCCGGCAGGAATGTGAATCAGCGGGTTCCAGTCGCGCCCGCCCGCCTCGATCAGCACGACGCGGTTATCGGCGTCTTCAGTCAGCCGGTTGGCCAGACAGCAGCCAGCCGAGCCGGCGCCAACGATGACGTAGTCCGCCTGCATGTCCTGTGCTTCCCCTGATCGTTAGGGCAGCACAGTCCCCTGTCATTGCGATAAGCGCAAGCGAGTAGACGATCCCTGCGTGTTGGGGATTGCTTCGTCGCTGGCGCTTCTCGCAATGACAAGCGTGTGGTTATCCGAACGCGCCAACCTCGTGCGTGATGATAGTGGCGATCTCGCGCATGAGGCCGAACAGCGAGCGCATCGGTGCGAAGATTTCCTCGTGCTCTCGGGCGTAGGCCGTCATGCCGCGCGGGGCAGCCGGTTCGGCGTAGTCGAATTCCTCCGACCGGTCGGATGCGGCCGGGAAGATCTGCGCCAGCACTTCGAGCGCCGGCTCTATCTCCAGCCGCAGCATCACGCCCTCCAGCACCGGGCGCGTTACGCCATGCCGCGGCGAGAAATCCGCAATCTCGGTGGACAGCAGCCAGATGCGATGGATGAGCGCGAGCCGCAGCGCGTGCAGCAGCACCTCGCGCGTCGCCATCCGCGGCGCGTCGGGCCAGATCTGCCGCAGCGCCAGGTGATCGGCGTGCACGCGGCGGAACATCGACTGTGCAGCCGCCCAGATGCCGAGGCGTTCGAGCGCACGCGCCACGCCCACCAGCGCCTCGCGCCCGGCACGCGCCGCCGTGTGCTCGGCGCGATCGAGCCAGGTGCCGGGGTCCAGCGTTGCGATCACCGCGCGCAGCACGTCGATGTCGGAATGCGCCAGCGCGTGCGACGCCAGGTCCATGGCGCGATGGAACCGCCGGCTGTTCTCGCGCAGATCGACGAACAGCTCGGGATGCCGCGCCGCCGCGGCGCCGATACCCTGGAGCGTGTTCGCGCACCAGCCGAGTTGCTGGAGGATCGCGTTATTCGGGATCGCGCGCAGCTCGCGCGGATGGCGGATGCGCGCCGCTCCCACCAGGCCGTCCGCCTGCCGTGCCGCCGGCCGCGATCCCGTCACGTCGATCAGCGATGGACCGAACGCCCCGAGCAGCGCCGCATAGCCGGCGTCATCGACCAACGCCTCCATGCCGGCGCGTACGGTTGCGAAGAAGTCCGCGGCAAAGTCGGGGTTGGAATACACCGGATCCTCGATCGGACCCGCCGCTGGGTGGTAGGTCTGCTGCGCTATGCCGGTGATCGTCGCCAGCGCGAGCTCAGGCGTGCCGAACAGCAGATAGCCGTCGCCACCCTGAAAGGCGGCCTCCTCGCGCACGCTAAGCCCGGCGCGATTGAGCGCCTGTCGCGACGCAGTTGGTGACAGGTACTTGAGCCGGTCAGCGAGCGAACCAGGATGCGCACCGCGCCCAACGCTCTCGCCGTGCGTATCGAACAGGATCACCTCAACATCGGAGATACCATGATCCGCCAGCGTCTGGCCGATCTTCAGTCGCAGCCGCTCTATCAGGTAGCTCGCAGCGAGCTGGCCGACATAGCGTCCGGAATCCGAATAGCCGAACTGCAGCGCGAGCCGACCGGTCGTGTTCAGATAGGCGCGATAGTGCGGGCTCCGCAGCGCCTCCTCCAACACCGTCGCGCCATGCTCCAGTGCATCCGCGGTCTCAAACAGCGGGCTGATCTCGATATGCCGCTCGATGCCGAACAGCCGCGCCAGCCACAGCGCGGCGAGCAGCGTGTAGCCAGTCTCGGTCTCGGCGATCAGGAAGCGCACCGGCACGGAGCCGTCCACGTGCTTGATGATCTGCGCGATGGTCATCATCAGCCGGATCGCCGATGCCTGCTCGGCCAGCAGAGCGCCAAAATCAACCGCGACAGGCTTCACCGCGCCAAGCGCCACATTCATCGCACCGAACAGCACGCGCCGATGCGCGGGGTCCTCTGGTGCGTCGGCAATACCCAACCGCTGGCGCACCGCATTGTGGATCTGCGCCGCATTGAGCCGCACGTGCGTGTGCGCGAGCGCCAGACCGTGCGACACCAGTCCCGCTCGCGCGACGCACAACGCCTGGCGCGCCTCGTCATCCGCTGCGGCGGCAAGCGCCTGCGTGAACAACGGCAGCAGCGGCTGTGGCGTTGTCAGCGCCTGCTCGCGCCGCCCCACCAGAGTCTGCGCGAACGCCGCGACGCGCGACGGTTCGGGCGCGTCGGGACACAGGTCACGCTGTTCGCTGGTGGCGTCGAGTGCCTGTGCAATGCGCGTGGCCAGCGCATCCGTCGCGGGCAGCGCAGTGATCTGGGCATGCAGCCGAGCAAGCTGCAGACGCTTCATCTCCAGCCGCAGCCGCAAGGTGTCCCACCAGCCGATGTCGGTGCGGCCGTCGGTGTCGTAGCCGACCCAGCTCGACAGAACCACCGGCCGTGGATCGAGTTCGGTCCAACGATCCGGCCACGCGCTGCGCGCCACCGACAGAAGCGCTGCATTGAAATGGTCGATGGCATCGCGCCCATTCGCGATGGCGGCAACCGCCTGGGCGAACTCGTCCGCAAGCGTGATAG
Source organism: uncultured Alphaproteobacteria bacterium (assembly GCA_963776505.1). GTDB lineage: Bacteria > Pseudomonadota > Alphaproteobacteria > Acetobacterales > Acetobacteraceae > JAMXLO01. Next base: position 175,749 of record CAVZNH010000050.1, on the reverse strand, counting down.
GCGGAGGCCGATGCGAACCAGTTACCGAGGCCGCCCGCCCGCTCGCCGTCTCCACCAATGCATCTGCGACGGCTGGAGGGAGTGCGAATGTCGGGTGCGCGGTGAACACCGCCGCGAAGCGTGTGCGCTCCACCAGGGCGCGGTATTCCGCCCAGCGCACCGGACTGTCGTTGGGATCCGGCCGCAGGAGGCGCAGCGCCAGCTCCTTCAGGATGGCAGTGTGCGCCGACACATCGGTGCCGCCGACATAATCCGCGATACGGCGCGCGCGATCGGTGAACGCGGCATCGCGTAGATGCGCGATCAGCGCCCCCATTGTGGCATCGTCCAGCGTTCCAGCCTCGATACGGCGGCTGATCGCCAGTGCCACCAGCAGTACCGGGTTGCCGAACGGGTCTTCGTCGGCGCGCGCAGTGGTGCGCGCGGTCAGCTCCAGGAGTTCCTGGGCAAGCGGCCCTGTCCGATCGAATGGAGCATCCGGCACAACTACATTCTGCGGCGAATTGTGCAGCGCAGCAAGGCCCGCAGACCGAACCGGTGAGTGACCGCCGAGGCGAGAGGATGCTCACGGTTGCACCTCAATACCTGGTCGGACATCATGCGGCCGCGGGACAAGCCGGGGGGAACGACGGTGTACGCGAGAGCCATTGGACTCGGTCAGGCGGTGCCGAGTGTGCGGAGCGAAATAGCTGGCGCCATAGGCGCATTGCTTCTCGGCGTCTTCGTGGTGTTCATGGTCGGCTTCGCTGGCGCTTCCGTTCTGCATGAAGCCGCTCACAACACGCGACACTCGATGGCATTTCCGTGCCACTGACGAGGCCATGGCAACTTTCCGCGTCCTGTTCTTCGCGGCGCTGATCGGGGGCATCTCGGCGGGAGCAGTGGCTTCAGTGATCCAGGCGGGCAAGATGTGGCCCTTGATCGCAGCGGCCGAGCAATTCGAGGCAACGCCAGCGCGGCACGACCATGGCGCGGCCGAGCCAATCTGGAGCCCGGAAGGTCGGCTGCGACCGACTCTGACGGTCCTGTTCAACATCGCTGCTGGCCTGGGTTTCGGCCTGATACTAAATGCGCTCACTCGTCTCTGGACCCTGCGAAGCGGCCGGCCCTTCACCGCCTCGGACGGAATCCTCTGGGGCGCCGCAGGATTTGCCGCGTTTTCGCTCGCACCGGCGTTCGGCATGCCGCCGGAGTTGCCAGGAATGGCCAGCGGTGAACTGCTGGATAGGCAGCTCTGGTGGCTCGCCACAGGCTGCTGCACTGCTGGCGGGATCGCATTCCTCGTATACTCACCAGGAATCTGGCGAAGCGCCGGAATTGCGCTGATCGTGCTGCCGCATCTTATTGGTGCCCCGCGCGCTGACGAATACGGCAGCGTCCCGGGTGAGATGGCGGCGGCCTTCGCCACTGCATCCCTCAGCGGCCTCCGCGGTCTTTTGGGTTGTTCTGGGCTGGGTATCAGGCTGGTCTCAGCAACGGCTCATTCAGGCAGACTGACCGGAATTTGGGGCCAAATGCTCAAATGCCGGCCGACGTTCCCAATCCAGCCCGCAGCTCTACAGGCTGGCCATGTGGGGTCGAGAGATACGCCTGCGTCCAGGCCACCTTGCGCCGCTCGAGGTCAGGCGCGCTCAACATCTGTTTCGCAGTGACCAGGCGCTCCAGCGCCACGAGCCAATGGTCGTAATAGCGAGATCCGTCGTCTACCTCGCCCCGCTCGCGCACTTCCCGCAGCACGGCCGACAGGGCAGCCGCCCATTCCGGCCAACTGAAACATCCCGCCTCATGCAGACGCACGGTCAGCGCGAAAGCCTCGGCCTGCCAGGGTTCGGCAAAAACCGGCCCGTCACCGTCACCCGGCAGGCTGGCATCCGCCGCGAAGCGAGCGAGCCCATCAGGCTGACGCAAGATAGTCCTCCCACAGATCGATGCAGACTGTATCGTGCGGATTGGCTGCCTCGCCCCACAGATCGCGCGCTCGGAACTTCACGGTATAGAGCGGCTGCGCATTCTCTCCCTGGAACAGCGCGTTCGAATCAGGGAAAACATGCGCGCCGTGCAGGGCGATAATAACGCCGGGTTTGTCGCGCGCGTAGCGCGGCAGACGTGTGTGCGTCAGCGGGTGAATGTTACGTGTTCGGATCGCGTCGCCGACCCGGAATATCGGCTGCCGCTCGACGCTGCGCGTCTTCGGAGCGCCACGTGCCATTACCCCAGGCACCTGCTCCGCTGTCAGAGGCGGCGTGAGCTTTGGCGCGGCTGGGTTCGCGCGGCCGGTCTCCGCTTCGTCGCGGGTGATCAATCCATGCCTGATCGCGTTCTCGACCAGACCGTACATCCATTTTTCGTAGTAGCTCACACGCAGATATTCGGCGGCGGGCATGCGTTCGATTTGTTGCCGACTTGCATCGCCTGGCCAGCGTCCCCAGGCCCCGATCGCCGACGACAAGGCGTACGCCCGCGCCTCCCATGGCGCATGCCAGACCGGTTCATTCCGCTCAGGAACGAGCGGCCCGAGGCCATGCATTCCCCCCATGTCATGCACGCTGTTCACGGCGCAACTACCTGAGCGACGCCGATCATCGCATCACGGCTCACCAACGCTGCGAGTTGCTTTTCGGTCATCGCCTCAGTGCCGGCGGGACGTTCGGGCAGGACGAGGTATCGAAGTTCCGCAGTGGAATCCCACACGCGCACCTCGATCTCTTCGGAAAGTTCCAGGCCGAACTCGCGCAGGACAGCGCGCGGCTCGATCACCGATCGGGAGCGATATGCGGCGGACTTGTACCAGGCGGGCGGCAGGCCAAGCACCGGCCAGGGGTAGCAGGAGCACAAGGTGCAAACGACCATGTTGTGCACGGTCGGCGTGTTCTCGACCACGACCATGTGCTCGCCCTGACGGCCGGAATAGCCAAGTTCCGCGATAGCGGCAGTGGAATCCGTCAACAACCGCGCCTTGTAGGCGGGGTCGGTCCAGGCCCGCGCCACGACGCCCGCGCCGTTCCGCGGGCCGACCTTGTGTTCATAGTATTCGACGATTGCATCCAGGGCGGCCGGATCGACGAGCCCTTTTTCCACCAGCAGGGATTCGAGTGCCTTGACCCGCAGCGCGGCATCGCTCGGGACGACACTGTGGTCGTGCTCGTGATCATGGCCGCGGGGATCGTGGGAACTCATGACGACGCCTCCTGAGCCCTTCGGTCTTGCCATGAGCGTACGCCCGGGCCGCCGCACGGGGCAAGCGCGGCCGACGGTTGGCGCGCAACATTGCGCTCCCGTTGCCCGTGCCATAGCGTCCGGGCGGCAGGGATGTCGGTGATTTCACGTCACAGTTTGGTGGGAGAGATCAATATGCCCACCGGACCGGCGGAGAGATGGCACCGCTGTGACCCGCCGACGAGCTGACGCCGAACGCAGGATCCGATCACGATGCCCGACAACTCGATTTCACCGCGCCCGCAGCAGACTGCACCTGTTGGCTGGGAGCCTGAACTTGCCGAACTGCGCGCGCGCCTCGCGCTGGCGAAGGAACTCGGCGGCGCCGATCGCGTCGCCCGTCAGCATGCGGGTGGTCGGCTAACGGTCCGCGAGCGGATCGACCGCATGCTTGATCCCGGCAGCTTCCATGAGATCGGCGGCACCGCCGGCAAGGCCACGTATGACATGGACAGCCGGCAGATCACTGCGTTCATGCCGGCCAACTGCGTGTTCGGCCGTGGCACCGTCGATGGCCGCCCGGTGGTGATCGCCGGCGATGACTTCACCCTGCGTGGCGGCTCGGCGGACGCCTCGATCAAAGGCAAGCCGAAGATGTCGGAGCAGATCGCTGCCGAGTTCCGCATGCCGATTATCCGGCTGATCGAAGGTTCTGGCGGCGGCGGATCGGTGAAGACGATCGAGACCACCGGCCGCGCCAACCTGCCGGGTGGCCTCTCGGAGACCACGTCATTCGATCTCGTGGCGAACAATATGGGCACCGTGCCGGTGGTGGCGCTGGGACTCGGTTCGGTGGCGGGGCTGGGCGCGGCGAGGCTGGCGGCCAGCCACTATTCGGTGATGGTAAAGGACATGTCCGCCGTGTTCGTCGCCGGCCCGCCTGTCGTTGAGCGGCTGGGCGAACCCCGCAGCAAGCAGGAACTCGGCGGCTGGGAGGTGCAGCTTGCCTGCGGCGCTGTGGATCACGCGGCGGACACAGAGGACGAGGCGTTCGCGGCAGCCCGCCGCTTCCTTGCCTATCTGCCGGGCTCGATCTGGGACACCCCGCCACGTGTGCGTTCATGGGACGATCCGGAGCGGCGTGAAGAATTTCTGATCGCGGCGATCCCGCGCGAAAGAAAGCAGGCCTACCACATGCGACGGATCATCGAGGCGCTGGTGGACAAGGGCAGCTTCTTCGAAATGGGGCAACTGTTCGGCCGGCCGATCATCACCGGCTTCTGCCGCCTGGATGGATGGCCGGTAGCGCTGATGGCGGGCGATCCGCTGTTCCACGGCGGCGCGTGGACCGCAGATGCGTGCAGCAAGATCATCCGCTTCGTCGACATGGCGCAGACCTTCCATCTTCCGATCGTGCATCTGGTGGACTGCCCTGGCTTCCAGGTTGGCTTGGCCGCCGAGAGCAGTGCTGTGATCCGCTGGGGCGTCCGGGCACTGTCTGCGATCAATCAGACCACGGTGCCATGGTGCAGCGTTGTCGTGCGCAACTGCTACGGCGTGGGCGGGCTTGGCCATCAGCCGGTGAGCCACCTTTGCGTGCGCTATGCCTGGCCGTCGGCAAGCTGGGGATCGCTGCCGCTGGAAGGTGGGATCGAGGCGGCCTATCGCGCCGAGATCGACGCCGCACCCGACCCGCAGGCCAAAATGGACGAGATCGAGGCACGCCTGAACCGGCTGCGCTCGCCATTCCGGACGGCGGAACCGTTCTGGGTCGAGGAAGTCATCGACCCACGCGAGACCCGGCGGCTGCTGTGCGAGTTCGCCGACATGGCGGCGCCGCTACGTACACCGGGGGAGTCTGCAATTCACCATGCGACCATAGAGGCCAGGCCACTCCGATCACACCTCATTGGCTGGTTTTGTAGCACGGCTTGTGCTACGCAGGGCAGATGACAAAAACCGTCACTCTGCGTGAAGCCAATCAAGCCTTCGCCCGCTGTATCCGCGAGGTCGAGGCTGGGGAGGAGTTTGTCATCACCCGCAACGGCACCCCGGTGGCGCGCCTCTCTCCGGTGAGCAGACGGCGGGTGTTAACGCCCGAGCAGCAGGCCGCCTGGGAGCGGATGAAGGCCGCCATGGACAAGGGCTGGGACATCGGCGCCGGCCCACTCGACCGCGACGCGCTGCACGAGCGGTAACATCTACACGCTCGATACCAACGTCCTGGTCTACAGCATCGACCGTGCAGCCGGGCCACGCCATGAGATGGCCAAACAAATCATGCAACGCGCGGCGCTGGGTCCATGTTGCCTGACGCTGCAGTCGATTTCCGAGTTCTTCGTCGTCGCAACCCGTAAGGGCATGATGCTGCCAACCGCGGCGGTTCCCGTGGCTGAAGCGATGATCGCATTGTTCCAGACGGCTTCACCATCGGCTCGCGCTGTCCAGGCCGCCCTTCGGCTCGCCGCGGCAGGCCACGCCTCCTACTGGGATGCGCTGCTGGTGCACACAGCAGCAGAGGCCGGCTGCACGGCCATTCTCACCGAGGACCTCACCGATGGCACCGTCATGGCGGATGTCCGCATCATCAATCCGTTCGGCAGCGGGATCCTGTCCGCCGCGGCCGAGGAGCTGCTGAGCGTTGATTGAATTTTGCCCAGCCTGCCCATTTGTGACCGGTCAGTCCTGCGGCTAGAATGGTTGACGTGGGACGTGCGGGGCCTCAGAAGCCTCCGCGCTCATAACCCGTGGCAGTGCGCCGAGGGAGAGGAGTCCGACTTGCATCCGACCGACATCGGTAACCCCGACTACTTTCACAAAGTTGTCGACTGCCAGTGGGCATGCCCGGCCCACACACCCGTCCCCGAATACATCCGCTTGATCGCCGCCGGTCGCTATGCCGATGCGTTCATGATCAACTGGAATTCCAACGTGTTCCCCGGCATCCTGGGCCGCACCTGCGATCGCCCCTGCGAGCCCGCGTGCCGCCGCGGCAGGGTGGAAGAGGAGCCGGTGGCAATCTGCCGGCTCAAGCGCGTGGCGGCGGACTACAAGGGCGACATCCGCCACCGCCTGCCACGACCGGCCGAAGGGTCGAACGGCAAGCGAATCGCGCTGATCGGCGCCGGCCCAGCCTCGCTGACCGTCGCGCGCGACCTCGCCCCTCTCGGCTACAAACTGGTAGTTTTCGATTCGGACCCACGCGCTGGCGGTATGATCCGCAGCCAGATCCCGAAATTCCGCCTGCCCGAGGAGATCATCGACGAAGAGGTTCGCTACATCACCGACCTCGGTATGGAGATGCGACTCGGCCAGCGTGTAGATAGCCTGAAAGCGCTGCTGGAGGAGGACTACGACGCGATCTTCGTCGGTTGCGGCGCGCCGCGTGGCCGCGACCTGCCCATCCCCGGCCGGCACGAGGCAGCGGCCAACATCCATATCGGCATCGACTGGCTGTCCTCCGTGTCGTTCGGCCACATCAACAAGATCGGCAAGCGGGTGATCGTGCTTGGCGGCGGCAACACCGCGATGGACTGCTGCCGCTCCTCGCGCCGGCTGGGCGGCGAGGACGTCAAGGTGATCGTACGGTCCGGCTTCGAGGAGATGAAGGCGTCGCCCTGGGAAAAGGACGACGCGATGCGTGAGGACATTCCAATCCTCAATATGCTGGTGCCAAAGGAATTCACCCACCGGGACGGCAAGCTCACCGGTGTCATGTTCGAGAAGGTGAAGGCGGAATACGACGCGCGCGGCCGCCGCCGGCTGGTGCCGACCGGCGAGCCCGATCAGCATTTCGAATGCGACGACGTGCTGGTGGCGGTGGGCCAGGAGAACGCCTTCCCGTGGATCGAGCGCGACGTCGGCATCGAGTTCGACCAGTGGGACATGCCCGCGGTCGATGAAGTGACCATGGGCTCGACCAATCCAAGAGTGTTCTTCGGCGGCGACGCAGCATTTGGGCCGAAGAACATCATTTGGGCGGTGGCGCACGGTCACCAGGCGGCGATCTCCATCCATCAGTTCTGCCACGGCGAGAGCGTGCGTGACCGGCCGCCGCCGCTGGTCAATCTGATGTCGCAGAAGATGGGTATCCACGAGTGGAGCTACGATAACGACATCTCGCTGGATCTCCGCTACAAGGTGCCGCATCGCGACAAGGCAATCGCGCTGCGCGACATCAAGGCCGAGGTGGAATTGGGCTTTGATGACAAGCTGGCGTTTGCCGAGGCACAGCGCTGCCTGAACTGCGATGTGCAGACGGTGTTCACTGACAATCTGTGCATCGAATGCGATGCCTGCGTGGACATCTGCCCGGTCGATTGCATCACCTTTACCGGCAACGGAGAGGAAGCAGAGCTGCGGCTTCGGCTGAGCGCGCCGGCGCACAACGAGACGCAGGACCTTTACGTGTCCGGCCCGCTGAAGACAGGGCGGGTGATGGTGAAAGACGAGGATGTCTGCCTGCACTGCGGCCTGTGTGCCGAACGGTGCCCCACTGGCGCGTGGGATATGCAGCGCTTCCTGATCGATGTGGCACAGGCGGAGCACGCATGTTGCAGCTTACAGAACGCGTAACCGGTCTCCAGCGCGTCAACGACTTCGTCGTCAAGTTCGCCAACGTCAACGGATCGGGGTCGGCGAGCGCCAACACGCTGTTCGCCAAGTCGATCCTGCGCATGGGCGTGCCGGTGACCCCGCGAAACATTTTTCCCAGCAACATCCAGGGACTGCCGACCTGGTACGAGGTCCGCGTGTCCGAGGCCGGCTATCTCGGCGCGCGCGGCGGCGGCGTGGACCTGATGGTGGCGATGAATCCGCAGACCTGGACGCAGGACATCGCGTCCATCGTGCCGGGCGGCTACCTGTTCTACGATAACACCAAGCCGATGCCTCCGTCGCGTTTCCGCGACGACATCGTTATCATCGGCGTGCCGCTGACCGAGATCACCAACAAGGCGTACACCGAATCGCGGCAGCGCCAGTTGTTCAAGAACATCGTGTATCTCGGCGCACTGTCGGCGTTGCTTCAGATGGATGTGGCCGAGATAGAGAAGCTGCTGGGCGAGCAGTTCCGCGGCCGCGACAAGCTGGTGGCAGCCAACGTGCAGGCGCTGCACATGGGCCGCGACTGGGCGCTCGCGAACCTGGAGTGCCCCATCGGGTTGACATTGCGGCGCGCCAACACCGTGGGCGATCGTATCTTCATCGAGGGCAACGCCGCCGCCGCACTCGGTGCGGTTTATGGCGGCGCCACGGTTTGCGCGTGGTATCCGATCACGCCGTCATCCTCGCTGGCCGAAGCGTTCACGCGTTACTGCAACCGGTATCGGGTCGATCCTGAGACCAAGAAGAACAAGTTCGCCATCGTCCAGGCGGAGGACGAACTGGCGTCGATCGGCATGGTGATCGGCGCTGCGTGGAATGGCGCGCGGGCGTTCACCGCGACCTCCGGGCCGGGCATCTCGCTGATGCAGGAATTCGTCGGCCTGGCCTATTTCGCGGAAATTCCCGCGGTGATCTTCGACGTGCAGCGCGCCGGTCCCTCCACCGGCATGCCGACGCGCACGCAGCAGACCGACATTCTAAGCTGCGCCTATGCCTCGCATGGCGACACCAAGCACGTGCTGCTATTCCCGGAAGACCCGCACGAGTGCTTCGAGTTCGCGGCTCTGTCGTTCGACCTGGCGGATCGCCTTCAGACACCGATCTTCATGATGCTCGATCTCGAGATCGGCATGAACGACCGGTTGTGCAAACCGTTGACCTGGGACGACAGCCGCAAGCTTGACCGCGGCAAGGTGATGACCGCGGAGGAATTGGAAGCCGGCAAGGATTTCGGCCGCTACCTCGACGTGGACGGCGACGGCATTCCGTATCGCACCTATCCCGGCACGCATCCGACGCGTGGCGCATTCTTCACCCGTGGCACGTCGAAGGACCGCCGCGCGCGCTACAGCGAGGAGGGCCCCGACTACGCCGAGAACATGCTGCGGCTGTTGAAGAAGTTCGACACCGCCAAGCAGCTCGTGCCGCGCCCGATCGCGCGTTCGGCGAAGGAACCGACGCGGTTGGGCGCGATCTATTTCGGCTCAACCAGTCCGGCGATGGATGAGGCCGATGAGATTCTGGCGGAGCGCGGCATTCACCTCGATTTGCTGCGCGTGCGCGGCTTCCCGTTCCACAATGACGTGAAGAACTTCATCAGCGAACACGACCAGCTTTTTGTAGTCGAGCAGAATCGCGACGGGCAGTTGCGCACGCTGCTGATCAACGAACTGGAGATCGACCCAGCGCGGCTGACCCGCGTGCTGCACTTCGACGGCACGCCGATCACCGCGCGCTTCATCTCCGATGCCATTGCCGACAAGGTCGGCGAACTCAAGGTTGTCCCGTTCCGCAAGGCCGTACCATGATGACCAAGTCAGGCTTGGCCATGACGAGAGAAGGCCGGGTTTACGCCCGGGCACACACATGACCTTCATTCCCAAGCCCAAGCTGCACCACCCGGAGTTGCCGAAGAACTCCCTCGGCTACACACGACGCGACTACGAGGGGGCGATCTCCACGCTCTGCGCAGGCTGCGGCCACAATTCAATCAGCGGCGCGATCGTGCGCGCCTGCTTCAACCTCGACCTGCCACCCCATCGCATCGCCAAGCTGTCCGGCATCGGCTGCTCGTCCAAGACACCGACCTACTTTCTTGGCGCCTCGCATGGGTTCAACTCAGTGCATGGACGCATGCCATCGGTGCTCACCGGCGCCAACCTGGCAAACCGAGACCTGATCTATCTGGGCGTGTCCGGCGACGGCGACAGCGCCTCGATCGGCATCGGCCAGTTCGCGCACATCATGCGGCGCGGCGTGAACATGACCTATATCGTCGAGAACAACGGCGTGTATGGCCTGACCAAGGGACAGTTCTCTGCCACCTCGGATCGCGGCGCCAAGAGCCGGCGCGGAGTCGAGAACACCAATTCGGCGATCGACCTCGTCGGTATGGCGCTGCAGCTGGGCGCCACCTTCGTCGCGCGCAGTTTTTCCGGCGACAAGGACCAGCTCATTCCGCTGATCGAGGCCGCGCTGAAGCACCAGGGCGCCGCGTTCATCGATTGCATATCGCCTTGCGTCGCGTTCAATAACCACGAAGGCTCGCACACCAGCTTCGACTATGTGCGCGAGCATAATCTGGCGGTGAACTATCTCGACGTGATCACCGGACGTGAGGAGATCACGGTGGAATACGCCGCCGGCACAGTGGAGATGGTGAAGCAGCATGACGGCTCCGTCCTGCGGCTGCGCAAGCTCGCCAACGACTACGACGTGCATGATCGGATCGCCGCGATGACCTACCTCCAGGAACGGCACGCGGCAGGCGAAATCGTCACCGGTCTGCTGTATGTCGATCCGGATCCGGTGGACCTGCACAGGCACATGAACACAATGACGGTGCCGTTCAACGAAATGGACGAAGCGGCGCTGTGCCCCGGTTCCGCGGCGCTGGAAAAATTGAACGCGTCGCTCCGCTAAGCCCTCCGGCGAAAGATCCATAATGCTGAACATCACCCGGCGCGCCGCAGTCGGCACATTGGCCGCGGCGCCGTTCGTCGTGCCCGGAATAATCCGCGCGCAGAGCACATCCAAACCGGTGCGCATTGGACTGCTCAGCGATATGGGCGGCCCGTATCGCGATGTCGGTGGACCCGGCAACCGCGTCGCAGTCGAACTGGCGATCGAGGATTTCGGCGGTTCGGTACTCGGCAGGCCGATCGAAGTATTGCAGGGCGATGATCAGAACAAGCCTGACGTGGCGAGCTCGCTGGCGCGCGAATGGGTCGACAACCAGGGTGTCGATGTGCTTGCCGATGGTGCTGCCTCGTCGTCTGGTCTCGCCATTCAACAGGTCTGCCGTGAGAAGAAGCGCATTTATCTGATCACCGGCCCGGCGTCGTCCGACATGACCGGCAAGCAATGCTCGCCGTACGGCATCCACTTCGCCTACGACACCTACGCACTGTCGCACGGCACGGGCACCGCGCTGACCAAGGCCGGTGGCGACAGCTGGTTCTTCATCACCGCCGACTATGCATTCGGCTACGCGCTGGAACGCGACACCATCGCGGCCGTAGCAGGCGGCGGGTGGTAAGGTACTCGGCGCCGTAAAGGCGCCGCTGGGTACAGCGGATTTCTCGAGCTATCTCGTGCAGGCGAAGGCGTCAGGTGCCAAGGTGTTCGGCTTCGCCAACGCCGGCACCGACCTGCAGAACTGCATCAAGCAGGCCGCCGAGTTCGGTCTGTCGCAGGGCGGCACGCGCATGGCAACACTGCTGATGGCGATCAATGACGTGCATTCGCTGGGGCAGAAGACCTGCGAGGGGCTGGTATACACAGAATTCGTTCTATTGGGACATGACGGACAAGACGCGCGCCTGGTCGAAGCGGTGGAGTGCCAAGATGAACGGCATGGTTCCCGGCCTGCTGCACGCCGCGAACTACTGCGCGGCGACGCACTGGCTGAAGTCGGTGAAGGCCGCCGGCACCACTGACGCTGACGCGGTGGTGGCGAAGATGAAGGCGACGCCGGTCAATGACATGTACAACACCAATGTGCAGATTCGCGAGGATGGCCGGGTGATGCACGTGATGCATCTGTGGCAGGTCAAGCCGGTGGCAGAATCGAAATATCCTTATGACTACTGCAAGGAAGTCGTCACGATCCCGCCGGACCAGGCATGGCGCCCGCTTGCCGAAGGCGGCTGCCCGCTGGTGAAGGCGTAGCCCCCCTCCCCCCGGCCCCTCCCGCAAGGGGCTTTGCGCGAAAAAGGGTATATCAGGCTAAATTTCCGAACATCCGGCTCTTCTGCACCTGAATAGACCCGGATTGCTGGCAGCGGTAAAGACCGAGGGCCGCTGGGCGACAATCTGAGCGCGCATCGCGATAGGGGAGCGCGCAGCGGACCGAGCTACCGGCAGTGCCCTACATCGTGCCGTCATTCCAATTCCGGTCCGCATGAAATAACAGGTCGCACTGGTCGGCACCAACGGAATGGCGCCGGTCGCCGTCTAGGAGGGCGCGAATAGGACGATGGCAACGCCGCCTTGCCACTCTAGTCTAGCCTAGGGCTGATCTCCAAACTGCGGGAGGACAAAGCTGGCCGGAGCAGTTCTCTTGCTTGCTTGTACACCTGCATCTACAACCTAGGCGCGCACACATTCGGTTACATTCAGAATAACCTCGCCAGCCGCGATCAGCAGTTTAGCCACCGGTTCGAACACGAGCGATCGTCTTTCCACTCATAACATCCTGCTTGCATCCAGCATAGAGATGACTATGATGTACGCAGCCGTATCAGTGCTTCCCATCTCTGCAGGGCGAACGGTAGAGCCAGGGGTGGAGGCCATACGAGAACCTAACACCCACTCGACGAAAATCGCACGCCGCGCCGCTGTGCGCGCGCTCGAGGAAATCGCATCAACGCATCGCTCCCTGACCATCCCCTGAACGCTGACACATATTCCCTGCTACGTTCTCGCAGACGGAACGCGCGGCTTTCTCACGACTTCAAACCGGGATGGGAATGTCCGCTCTCGGCGGCAGCCAGGAGCGCATCGAGTTGCCCACTTCATAGCCTCATTGACTGAAAGGGAACTGATATCAAAAATCAGCCGCGCGCATCATCGGCCCATTCTTTCCGCTCACTGCGGCGCGAAGCCAGCCTACCGCCATCACAACGATCCTTTCCGACATCTGCGACGCGTCTCTACTTCAACAGCGCCGCCTCGATCCGCTCGCGGGTGAACGGCATGTCCCGGATGCGCGCGCCCAGCGCGTGCGCCACCGCGTTGCCGATCGCGGCCGCGGTCGGACCGAACGAACATTCGCCCATGCCCAGCGTCGGCAGGTCCGGCGCGTGGATGATCTCGGTGTCGATCTCCGGCACTTCGGAAAATCCCAGGATCGGATAGCCCGCCCAATCGAGCGACGTGATCCCGTCGCCTTCCATCCGCACCTGTTCCTTCAGCACCATGCTTGCCGCCTGCACGATGCCGCCCTCAAGCTGATTGCGCGCGCCGTCGGGATTGATCACCAGCCCTGCATCGGCAGCGCACCAGATGCGGCGCAGTCGTACCTCCTGATCGACATCGAGCTCCACGGCGACAGCGCAATAGGCGGCGCGGTTCTTGTATTGCGCCCAGCCGAGACCCAGCCCGCGCCCGCTGCCTGCCGGCCCGCGCGATGACCAATCGCAACGCTGTGCGATATTCTCCACCAACCGCCGAGCGCGTGGATCGGACAGCACCGACAGCCGGTATGCCACCGGATCGACGCCCGCTCGTTCCGCCAGCTCGTCCATGAAGCACTCGATCGCGAACACGTTCGGCAATGCGCCGAGACCGCGCAGTGCCGATGTCCGCACCGGCGCGCGCAGAACCAGATGGTGCACCACCCGCCTTGCCGCGAAGTCATACAGCGGGAACGCGTTGCGCGTGCCGCCACCGCCATTGGCTTCCGGCGGATCGGTCGGACGCGGCTCCGGCGGCGGTGTCGGCAGCGCCTCATGGGTCAGCAGGTTGCCGCCGCTGCTCGGCCGCTGCACGTGCGTCGGCGACCAAATATCCGCAGTCCAGTCCACGGGTTTTCCCGTCTCGTCCAGCGCGGCACGCAGCGTGATGTGCATCGCCGGGCCGACCGGTTCGAAGCCGAACTCCTCCTCGCGGCGCCACTGCACGCGGATACAATGGTCGGGGATCTGCATCGCGATCACCGCCGCATCCACCGCGGCGTCGTCCGCGCCGTTGTGCCCATAACAGCCCGCGCCATGCGCATGCCGTACCGTTATCGTGTCCTGCGCGATGCCCAATACGCTGGCGAGCGCCGTGCGCAGCGGATAGACCCCTTGCGTGTGCGACCACACCGACAGATGGCCGTCGCGATATTCGGCCAGCGCACAGGACGGCCCCATCGAGGCATGCGCGACATAGGGACGCGAGTAGCTTGCCGTCGCGACATTCGCGGTCTCGGCCGCCGGCAGCGCGTCGCCCAGCACGCGGTCATTGGATGGCTGCCCGACCAGCCACGCCGCCTCCTGCTGATCGGGCGTGATGCCGCGGCACGTTGTCCCACTTCGCGTGCAACGGCGCGGCCGCGGCGGCACGCTGCACCACCGCCTCATCGTCGCCGACGAATGCGACGAAGTCGCCCACCCGCACTACGCGGAACGCCGCCGCGTTCCGCCCGCCGCAACGCCGCCTCGTCCAGCGACGCAAGACGCGCGCCGCGACACGGCTGGCGCAGAATGCGCGCGTGCAGCATGTCAGGCCGCGTCATGTCGTGAATGAACCCGCTGCCCGACAGCTTCGCCGGCAGATCACGCCGCGGTAGCGGCTGGCCGACGTAGCGATACGCCGTATGCGGCTTCGGTGTCGCATTGCCCTCGATGTCGCGCGAAAAATCCTCGGCGGTCGCGAAATTCCAGTAGTCATGCCCGGTCGGCGCATCGCCGCGGCGGAACACGCCATTCTCCACCGTCAGTTCCGTCGGGCTGCAATTCAGCCGCTGCGCCAATCGGTCCAGCACGCGCGCACGCAGCTCCGCCGAAACCAGTCGCACGGAACGGCCGGATACCTCGATCGACTGGCTGCCAGTGGTCTGGCCTTCGTCCGGTGCTTCCTCGGTGTCACCCGAAAGCACGGCGATGCGCTCCGGTGCCACGTCGAGTTCATCGGCGGCGATCTGCGCCAGCGCGGTGACATTGCCCTGACCCAACTCCACCTTGCCGACCGCGAGGCGCACGGTGCGATCCGGCTCGAAGCGGATCCACTGCTCCATCCGGCGGTTGTTCTGGATCGACAGCGGCAGCGAATCGCTCATGCGCCCTGCCCTCCCCGCAGCATGGCGGCGGCCTTCTCCACCGCACGCAGGATCCGTGGGTGCGCTCCGCAGCGACAGAGGTTCTTGTCCAATGCCGTCGCGATGTCGGCGCGCGTCGGCGTCGGATTGCGATCAAGCAGAGCCTTGGCGCTGATCACGATGCCGGACAGACAGTAGCCGCACTGTCCCGCCTGCTCATCGAGGAATGCCTGCTGCAGCGGATGCGGCTGAGCCGCTGTGCCCAGCCCCTCGATCGTGGTGACGCTGCGGCCGACGACGGTGCCGACCTCGCGCGAACATGCGTAGATCGGCTCGCCGTCCAGCAGCACCATGCAACTGCCGCACTGCTCCAGGCCGCAACCGTAGCGCGCCCCTTTCAGGTCGAGCTGATTGCGCAGGACGTCGAGCAGCGGTGTCGTCTCGAGCGCCGATACGTGCACCGACCGGCCGTTCACCGTGAGCGCGATATCCTGCGCCATGGCTCAGGCCGACCGGCGCTGGACATTGTCGCTGCGCACCGGAATGCCGGTCTGCTCGTAGCAGACCTGTGCCAGTGCCGCGACGCCCTCGCGGATCACCTCCTTCGACGGCAGCGCGAAACACAGACGCATATACGACTTCGCCGGCTCCGGATTGCACACCCACTCGGGCCCCGGATTGAACAGGATGCCGGCATCCCCCGCCGGCTTCACCAGCTTGCGGACGTCGACGCTGTCCGGCAGCTTCAGCCACAGGAAGATGCCGCCCTGCGGCTTCCACAAATCGGCGGTCGTGCCGAACTCGCGCTCCACCGCCTCCACCATCGTGTCGAGCTTCTCCTTCAGCACGCCGGTCAGCGCGCCGACATGCTGGTCGAAGTATTTCGAGAAATACTCCGCGACGATCATCTGATCGAGCGCGCCGGTGCCGCTGTCGGGCTTGCAGGCGATCATGCGCGACAGCACCGGCCATTCCGACACCGCGTAGCCGACGCGCAACGCCGGCGCGAGCGTCTTGGAGAACGAGCCGATATGCACGACCTGCTTCGGGTCCATCGCATACAGCGACGGCGGCGCGCCACCCGCCCAGACCAGATCGGCGTAGCACTCGTCCTCGAAGATCGGCACGCCATACTGACGCGCGAGTGCCAGCAACTGCTGGCGCCGCTCCAGCGGCATGATGCTGCCGGTCGGGTTCTGAATTGTCGGAATGGTGTAGATGTATTTCGGCGTCACGCCCTTCTGCTTCAGTTCTTCCAGCGTGGACGCCAGCACGTCCATGCGCATCCCATCCTCGTCCAGCGGAATGCCGATGATTTCGGCGCCGACGCGCCTGAAGCGGTTGATCGCACCCGCGTAGCAGAACTCCTCCAGGATCACCGTGTCGCCGGGATCGACGAACATGCGGCTGATGATGTCGATGCCCTGACCGGACCCCGTGGTGACCAGCACTTCGTCGCGGCTGATCTTCATGCCGCGGTGGCGATTCAGCTTGTCGGCGACCATCTCGCGCAGGCCGACGAAACCCTGCGGCCCCTGCGCCAGATTGTACATCGCCAGCTTCGAGCCTTCGCGCCGCAGCACGGATGCGGTTGCCTCGATCAATCCCTCGATCGGAATCCGCTCCGGATCATTGTGGCCGCCGACGAAATTGTACTTGGGAAAGCCACCGAAGCGCGGCGACGGCTCGGGCAGTCCCTTGGCAAAGCGGGACGTGAGATCGAATGCGGCGCTCATGATCGTTTCCTCCGGTCGGCGTGGGCAAAGGCTCGCATGGCGGCGACGCGGCGTGCAAGGGGAGCACCCCTGGCAGACCGAGGCCGCCGCGCCCATCTGAGCGGCAGATCAGGCGCAGGAGGACGGGCCATGCACAAGCCCAAGATGGTCGGGATGAACCATGTCGCGATCGAGGTCGGCGACATCGAGGAGGCACTGGCCTTCTATGGCCGCATCTTCGACTTCACGCTGCGCGGCAAGGGCAAGACCAACGCCTTCATCGACATGGGTGACCAGTTCATCAACCTGACGCAGGTCAGCACGGAACACCGCGACAGCCCGCGCCATTTCGGCCTGGTGGTGGACGACCGCAGCGCGGTGCGCGATCTGGTCAAGGCAGCGGGCGGCGAATTGCTCGACGGCCCGTTCCTGGATTTCCTCGATCCGTGGGGAAACCGGGTCGAGGTGGTGGCCTACGGCGACATCCAGTTCACCAAGGCACCGCACGTCATGCGCGGCATGGGCCTCGAGCTGGACAAGACCGACAAGGCGCGACGCGAATTGGCCCAGAAGGGCATGGCGCCCGACGCGGACTGACGCCGCGCGCGGTTCGCTGCGATACTGCGCGCAACGCAGCCGCAAGGACCGTGACCAGCATGGCAACGCCGCTTCTGTTCGAGCCGATCAGCTTCCGTTCCGTCACCGCGCGCAACCGCATCGTGGTGTCGCCGATGTGCCAGTATTCCGCCGTCGATGGGCTCGGCGATGACTGGCACGTGCAGCATCTCGGCGCGCGGGCGATGGGCGGCGCCGGCATCGTGTTCACCGAAGCAACCCATGTCTCGGCGATCGGCCGCATCACGCCGCACTGCCTCGGCCTGTGGAACGCGCAGCATCAGGCGCTGCTGGCGCGGCTCGCCGCGATCATCAGCCGCGGCGGCGCGGTGCCCGGCATCCAGCTCGCGCACGCCGGACGCAAGGCGAGCACCACGCGCACATGGGAAGGCAGCAAGCCGATCGCGCCGCATGACGGCGGCTGGGTGCCGGTCGGCCCCAGCCCGATCGCGTTCCATCCAGGGGCTGTCGATCCCCACGCGCTCACGGCCGGCGAGATCGCCGACATCGCCGAGCAATTCGCCAGCGCCGCACGGATGGCACGCGAGGCCGGCATGCAGGTGGTGGAGATCCACGCCGCGCACGGCTACCTGCTGCACTCGTTCCTTTCGCCGATCACCAATCATCGCAATGACGGCTATGGCGGCGACCTCGCAGGACGCAGCCGTTTCCTGATGGAGACGCTGAACGCGGTGCGCAGCGAATGGCCCGCCGACCTGCCGCTGTTCGTGCGCCTGTCCTGCGTCGACTATCTGCCGGGCGGCCTCACGATCGACGACACCGTCTCGCTGTGCCGGCAACTTGCGGCGCGCGGCGACGTGGATCTGATCGACTGCTCATCGGGCGGCGTCTCGCCCGATGTCCGCATCCCGACGCACCCCGGCTATCAGGTGCCGTTCGCGGACCGCATCCGGCGTGACGCCGGCATCGCCACCGGCGCGGTCGGGCTGATCACCGAACCGACCCACGCAGCCGAGATCGTCGCGAACGGGCGCGCCGATCTGGTGTTCGTCGCGCGCGTCCTGCTGGCGGACCCGGCCTGGCCGGTGCGCGCGGCGCAGGCGCTGGGCGTCAAGCCCGAGCTGCCGCCACCCTACTGGCGCGCCACGCTAGCCTGAACCCGCCATGACAATACCCCGCGAGGCGACCAGTCCCGCCACAATCGGCCGCCAGGTTCAGCACCTGTCCGCAAGGGAGAAGTCCGCCATGACAAAGACGCTCGCCCAGCGTGCCGCCCCGCTGCTGGTCACCGCCATGCTGTTCGCGGCCCCGGCCTTCGCCCAGACGGCGCCGGACCAGACGAGCACCCTCGGTACCCCTCGGCTCCAACCAGAAGGCAACGCCGCACGGCAGCCGTGCGGCCTCCGCCAGGCAGCCCGGCGAGACAATCGAAAGCCTGGTCGAACGGCGTATCACCGACCTGCACAGCAGACTGCACATCACGCCGCAGCAGAGCCAGCAATGGGACCAGTTCGCCGGGGTGATGCGGGACAATGCCAAGGCGATGGACGCCATCTACCAGCAGCGCGCCGAAAAGCTGGCTTCCATGACCGCGGTAGACAACATGCAGTCCTTCGCGCAGATCGAGCAGGAGCGCGCGCAGGACATGCAGAAGCTCGTGCCGGCCTTTCAGACGCTGTACGGCTCGCTGTCCGATCAGCAGAAGAAGACCGCCGACCAGATGTTCCGCAACTACGCGGCGAACGATCACGCCCGCCATCAGGCGGCCTCGCAGTAACCGGCGCGGCACTGGCCTTTGCGCGGCCCCAGCGCTATATGCCGCGTTCGCGCCGCCGGTCGGTATCGGCGGCGCCAGTAGGAGCAGCGCCATGAAGCCGGGCATCCACCCCGCCTACCACGAGATAACCGTCGTGATGACCGACGGCACCCAGTTCAAGACGCGCTCGTGCTACGGCAAGCAGGGCGACACGCTGCGGCTGGATATCGATCCGAAGTCGCATCCAGCCTGGACCGGCCAACACCGCATCATCGACAGCGGCGGTCAGGTTGCCAAGTTCAACAAGAAATTCGCGGGCCTCGGGATTAAGAAATAGCCAGACCAGAACTGCGATCCTCGCCGCCCCACCTCTTGAACCGGGGGGCGGCGCTTGCCATTTCAAACGTGTCCGGAACGCCCCGTCGGGGTTCTGGAGGGTGAAGCGGGCCGGCCCATTCGGGCGGTCCAACATTGTGACCTTGCTGCAGCAGGAGGTTCTGCCATGACGACTTTCGATTTTGCACCGTTGTTTCGTACCGCCATCGGTTTCGATCGGATGGCGCGTTTGATGGACACGGCGACGTCCAGCGCGGATGCATCGAGCTACCCCCCCTACAACATCGAGAAGACCGGCGAGGACACCTACCGCCTTACCATGGCAGTAGCGGGATTCCGGCCGGAGGAGCTGGACCTCGTCGTGAAGGACAACACGTTGGTGGTGTCCGGCAAGGCGAGCAGCGAAGGGCAGAAGGGTGAGATGCTGTATCGCGGCATCGCGGGCCGCGCCTTCGAGCGCCGGTTCGTGCTCGCTGACCACATCGTGGTCGATGGCGCGGACCTGCAGAACGGGCTGCTCCATATCGGCCTGAAGCGGGTGGTGCCCGAGGCGCTGAAGCCGCGCCGCATCGCCGTCGGCAACGGCTCCGTGGCGGCAGTGGCCAATGACGGCCAGGGGGCCGTGAAGGCGGCCTGACGCACGCACGCTGACACGCGCAGGAGAGGGCCGGTTTCGCCGGCCCTTTTCTTTTCCGTCAGGGTTTCCGGAAGAACGCGTCGGCGGCACTGCGGTGGCCCTGCTTGCGGTCGATGTCCGCTTCCACCCGGGCAATCTCAGCCTTCAACTCGTCGATGTAGTCGCGCAGTTCGGTGATCCCCAACGTGTCGAGCACCAATTTTTCCAGCCGCACCCGCTTGCGGACCGGGCCTTCCTCCTCTTCGATCATCTCTTGCCTCCCATGCGGAACATCCCAGCATAATCCCGACCGACGCCCTTGACCCACCCTCGGGCGGTTGTCATATCCGCCAGCCATGACACTACCGCTGATGCCGAAAGCTACCGCCGTGTGGCTGATCGAGAAGACCGCGCTCACCTTCACGCAGATTGCTGACTTCTGCGGTATGCATCCGCTTGAGGTGCAGGCGATCGCCGACGGCGAGGTTGCTCAGGGTATCGTCGGCTATGATCCGATCGCCAACGGCCAGCTCACCGCCGACGAAATTCGCCGGGCGGAGGCTGACCCGGAGATACGGCTGAGGTTGGCGCCCACCGCGCTGCCGGCCCCGAAGCGTCTGCGTGGCTCGCGTTACACGCCTGTAGCCAAGCGCAATGACCGACCGGACGCGATCGCCTTCCTGTTGCGCAGCTACCCGCAGCTCTCTGAGGCTCAGGTCTCCAAGCTTCTCGGCACCACTAAGGACACCATTCAGAAGGTGCGTGAGCGTTCGCACTGGAACAGCGCCAACATCAAGCCGCGCGATCCGGTCATTCTGGGGCTGTGCAGCCAGACCGACCTCAACGCCGCGATCGCGCAAGCCAACGAGCGGCTGGAGCGGGAGGGCCGTGCCGTCCCGCCGCCGCCGGTGCCGGAAACTGACGAGGTCGCCTGAAGCCTACTCCGTCTGGGTGCGGAGGCGCTCCATTTCCTCCTTGACCCGCAACTTCTCGATTTTGAGCCGCGTCAGCGTCTCGCTGTCGGGCTTAGGTCGCTGGTCCTCGTCGGCGATGCGCAATTCGAGCGCTGCGTGGCGCTCTTTCAGGGCATCGAGACGGGCCTGAAGGGTCATGGACCTCCTCCGCTCAAGGTCAGCCGAGAACCGCATGGTAACCCAATTGACATGCTCAGGGCCATGGCGAATCTGTCGCCGAGGGATTCGGTGCCGACTGCGATTTCGTGGTATTGAAGTAAAATGCTGACCGACCGGGACTCGCTGCTGCGCAAGCTGCACGAACTCCGCAGCGAGCATCGTGATCTCGATACAGTGATCGCGCGCCTGGCAGAACAGGGTGCGGCGGATCAGTTGCATCTGCAACGGCTTAAGAAGCGGAAGCTCATGCTGAAGGATGAGATCGCTTGGCTTGAGAGCCGGCTGATCCCGGACAGCATAGCCTGATGGTTCCTGTCGTCGGCATCATCATGGGCAGCCAGTCGGACTGGAGCACCCTGCACCATGCGGCGGAAACGCTGCAACGACTGGCGGTGGTGCACGAAACGCGCATCATCTCCGCGCATCGCACCCCGGATCGATTGCGCGAGTACGCTACGGGAGCCCGGCAGCGAGGCTTGAAGGTGATCATCGCCGGTGCCGGTGGTGCTGCTCACCTCCCCGGTATGTGCGCCGCCTGGACGCCGCTGCCAGTACTGGGCGTGCCGGTTGAATCCCATAGTCTCAAGGGGATGGACAGCCTGCTTTCCATTGTGCAGATGCCGGCCGGCGTCCCGGTCGGAACGCTCGCGATCGGGCGCGCCGGCGCGGTGAATGCTGCCCTGCTCGCCGCCGCGATCCTCGCCAACAACGACGCCGAATTGGCTGAACGGCTCGACACGCTGCGCAAGGAGCAGACCGACGCTGTGGCCGACGCACCGGAATGACGTCATCACTGCCGCCGAATTCCACGATCGGTCTGGTAGGCGGTGGACAGCTGGGCCGGATGTCTGCACTCGCCGCGGCCCGGCTCGGCTATAGGTGCCATATCCTGACCAGGGAGAAAGACAGCCCAGCCAGCCAGGTGTCGGCCGCGACAACGATCAGCGACTACTATGCACCTGCCGGCCTGCGGGAATTCGCTGCGGCTGTGGATGTCATCAGCTTCGAGTTTGAGAATGTCAGCGCAGAAGGCCTTGATCTTCTTGCCTCCATCAAGCCGGTGCGACCCTCTCCCGAGATCCTTCGCACCAGCCAGGACCGGGTCCTCGAGAAGACCTTCCTGAACGGAGCCGGCGTCCCGACGGCGCCGTGGGCACCGGCTGACAACCTCGATTCACTGTTCGCCGCGGTCGACCGGATCGGGCTGCCAGCGGTGCTCAAGACCACGCGTCTGGGTTACGACGGCAAGGGGCAGGCGATGCTGCGACACAGTGCCGACATCGCACCAGCCTTCGCATCTCTGTCTCCTAAGCCATTGGTCCTGGAGGCATTTATCGACTTTGCGCTGGAGATCAGCGTTATTGCAGCACGCGACGAGGACGGCGTCTATGCCGCCTTCGACACGGTCGAGAACCGCCATCGGGACCACATTCTCGACCTGACCCTGGCTCCGGCGCGCATCCCGCAGTCGGTCGATCGGCAGGCGCAGGCGATCGCTCGGCGAGTCGCCGATGCGCTGGATCTCGTGGGGCTTCTCGCAGTGGAGATGTTCGTTGATCGCAATGGCCGCGTGCTGGTGAACGAGATCGCCCCGAGGCCGCATAACTCCGGCCATTGGACGATCGACGCCTGCCCGGCGAGCCAGTTCGAGCTGCACATTCGCGCCATCGCCGGCCTGCCGCTGCCACGGGCCGTGCGCCACTCGGACGCGGTGATGAAGAACCTCGTCGGTCCGGATGAGGCTGCCCTTTGGCCGCAAATCCTCGGCGCACCAGGGCTGATCCCGCATCTCTACGGGAAGGTCGAGGCCCGGCCGGGCCGTAAGATGGGGCATGTCACGCGGCTGTTTCCGCGGGGCTCGCTCCCGGGCGAATTCGGCGTCGCTGCGGCACTCGGCCCGGCCGCGCCGCGGGTCGCAAGCGGTGGCTAGGCCACGGACGCTCGCACACAGCGCTCGAACACCGACAGGTCGGTCCAGCGATCCTCGGCAGCGATCTCATCGACGATCAATTTGCCACCGGAGGCGCGAATCCCCGCCTCGATCATCAGATTATCGAACAGCCCGAACTGCTCGATCAGCATGCCTTGGGCGTCGCGTAGCGACCCATCGGGCGCGGCAACGACCCCTCCCAGTCCTGCGGCGAAGTCGAGTGTGCGACGCGTGAAGCCAGCGGCCGTCGTGGCGTAGGCAAATACCGGCCGGCTCAGCGAGCGCATAAACGCGACCTCGTACACCGTTCCAACATCAGCACTCGGTCCACGGAACGGCGTCAAATTGGCGAGCATCAGATCGCAGGACCGAATGTGTGCCTCGTTCCGCAACGCGATACGCTGCCACTCGGGCAGCGCCGCCCAGTCCGCCGGTTCACCCGGCAACGGATCGAGTGGCGAAATGCCGATCAGCCCATATCGCGCACAGATTGTCTTCTTTCGCTCAGTCGACTGCACGGCTTCGGACAGAAAGATGTCCGGACCGGCGAGGTAGGCCCGCAACGGGTCAGCCGAGCGCGGCGACGCCGGGCAGTGTCTTGCCCTCAAGCCATTCCAGGAAGGCACCACCAGCGGTCGAGACGTAGCTCATGCGGTCCAGGACGCTGGCTCGCCGCAATGCCGAGACCGTGTCGCCGCCACCGGCAACGCTGCGCAGTGCCCCCTTCCCGGTGGCCTCTGCCACCGCCTTTGCAAACGCCGTGGTGGCAGCGTCGAAGGGCGGGGTCTCAAAGGCGCCCAGCGGCCCGTTCCATACCACCGTGCGCCAGTCGGCCAGGTGCCGGATCAGCGCCGCGACAGTTGCCGGACCGACATCGAGGATCATCGCGTCGCCGGGCACCGCCGTGACCGGGACGGTCTGTGTCGGCACGCCCGGCTTCAGTTCACCAGCCACGACGGCGTCGCTCGGCAGCACTACCTCGCAACCCGCAGTCCTGGCGCGCGCCACGATGTCCAGCGCGGTCGCATGCATTTCGGCTTCCTGCAGCGAACGGCCAACCGCTAAGCCTTGTGCGGCAAGGAACGTATTGGCCATCGCGCCGCCGATCACCAGGGCGTTGACCTTACCAACTAGGTTTCCCAACAGATCCAGTTTGGTGGACACCTTGGCACCGCCGACGATTGCCGCCACCGGACGCACGGGGCTGCCGAGAGCCGCCTCCAGCGCCTCCAGTTCCGCCTGCATCAATCGCCCAGCATAGGCAGGCAGCAGATGCGCCACGCCCTCGGTGCTGGCGTGCGCGCGATGCGCCGCTGAGAAGGCATCGTTCACGTAGACATCGGCCAGCTTCGCGAGTTCGGCCGCGAAGCCAGGATCGTTCTTCTCTTCCGCGGCGTAAAAGCGGGTGTTCTCCAAAACCAGCACGTCGCCGCGCGACATGCGTTCGACCGCCTGCTGGGCGACCACGCCAATGCAGTCCTCCGCGAAGCGCACCCGCTGTCCCAGCACCTCGCCAAGCGCAGTCGCGACCGGCGCCAGCGACATTTCCGGGACGCGCTTGCCCCTCGGCCGGTCGAAGTGGCTGCATACGATGACCTTGGCACCTTTGGCGACCAGTTCGCGGATCGTCGGCGTCAGGCGTTCGATGCGCGTCAGGTCGCTGATCTTGCCGTCGCGAACGGGCACATTCAGATCGGCGCGGAGGAGGACGGACTTGCCGGCCACATCGGCGCTGTCGAGGGTGCGGAAGGACATTGAGTTGTCTCCGACGTACGGTTTCCCCTCCCGCTGACCCCCTCCCGCAAGGGAGGGGGAGGATCAGGGCGTTACAGACTGCCGAACAGCGCCGCCGTGTCGGACATGCGGTTCGAGAAGCCCCACTCGTTGTCGTACCAGCCCATCACGCGAACCAGCGCACCATCCACGACCGCGGTCTGTGTCGCATCGAATGTGCAGGACGCCGGGCTGTGATTGAAATCGACGCTGACCAGCGGCTCGGTGTTGTAGTCGAGAATGCCCCGCAACGCGCCTTTCGACGCATCCAGCATCGCCGCATTGACCTGGTCCTTGGTCGCCGACTTCTTCAGGTTCACATCCAACGACACCAGCGACACATTCGGTGTCGGAATGCGGATCGCCGTGCCGTCCAGCTTGCCCTTCAGCTCCGGCATCACCAGCCCGACCGCGCGTGCAGCACCGGTGGAGGTCGGAATCGCCGAGACCGCCGCCGCACGCGCACGATGCAGATCCTTGTGCAGCGTATCGACGGTGTTCTGATCACCGGTGTAGGCGTGGATGGTCACCATGTAGCCGCGCTCGATGACGAAGCTGTCATGCAGCACCTTGGCCATCGGTGCCAGGCAGTTCGTCGTGCACGACGCGTTGGAGATCACCGTCATGTCCTTGGTGATCGACTTATGGTTCACACCATAAACGATGGTCGCGTCCACATGGTCGCCTGGCGCCGAGATCAGCACCTTGCGCGCGCCGGCAGTGATCAGCGCGGACGCCTTCTCCTTGCTGGTGAATATGCCAGTGCACTCCATCGCGACGTCGACGCCCGCGTACGGCACCTTGGTCGGATCGCGTTCAGCCGACACCTTGATTGGCCCCCAGGTCCGGCCGCCATAGCGAATGGTGATCGTGTCGCCCGATACTTCGAGCTGGCCGGGGAAACGGCCATGCACACTATCGTAGTGGAACAGGTGCGCGTTCGCCTCGGTGCTGCCGAGATCATTGATCGCGACCGGTACAAGGTCGTCGCGACCGCTCTCGATCATCGCGCGCAGCACCAGGCGGCCGATCCGTCCGAATCCGTTGATGGCGACCTTCACGGGCATGGTTGCATTCCTTCTCTATGGTTCAGCCCCTCAGCCGAGCCGCTTGTGGACCGCGGCGACGATAGCGTCGCGGGTGATACCGAAGTGTTTGTAAAGATCCTCATAAGGTGCCGAGGCTCCGAAGTCGGTCATACCGATGAAAATGCCCTCATTGCCAAGCCAGCGCTCCCAGCCGAACCCACCGGCGGCCTCGACGCCGACCCGCGGTGCGGTCCCCAGCACCTCAGCACGATACGCTTCATCCTGTTGCGAGAACAACTCCCAGCAGGGGAGCGACACCACGGCCGTGGCGACCCCGTCGGCGGCCAGACCGGCGCGCGCGTCCATGGCAATCGATACCTCGGACCCGGTGGCGACCAGCGTCGCGGCACGAGGCCCTTCGGCCTCCGCCAGCACGTAGCCACCACGGGCGCAGCGGTTTTCGGTCGTGTCGGCGCGCATCGTCGGCAGAGCCTGGCGGGTCAGCACCAATAGGCTGGGGCCGTCATTGCGGCGGATCGCCAGTTCCCAGCACTCAGCCACCTCCATCGCATCCGCCGGGCGATAGACGTGAAGGTGCGGCATGGCTCGCAGACCGGCGAGGTGCTCGATCGGCTGATGCGTCGGCCCGTCCTCGCCGAGGCCGATGGAATCATGCGTAAGCACATGAATGACATGGGCGCGCGCGATGGCACCGATGCGAATCGCGGGGCGCATATAGTCGGTGAAGACGAAGAACGTGCCGGTGTAGGGAATCAAGCCGCCGTGCAGCGCGATGCCATTCGCGGCCGCGCACATGCCATGTTCGCGCACACCATAGTGAACATAACGGCCGGAAAAGTTGCCGGCATTCACCGTGCCCATGGACTTCACAAAAGTCAGATTGGAGCCG
Source organism: uncultured Alphaproteobacteria bacterium (assembly GCA_963776505.1). Lineage (GTDB taxonomy): Bacteria > Pseudomonadota > Alphaproteobacteria > Acetobacterales > Acetobacteraceae > JAMXLO01. Next base: position 148,972 of record CAVZNH010000050.1, on the reverse strand, counting down.
GTCAGATCAGCCGAGCCGCCGACCAGTTCGGGCGTTGCCGGCACGAGCGCCTCCAGCACCTTTTGGCTGGACTGGCGCGTGGCCATCTTCGGTTTGGTATCGGCGATTTCCTGCTTCAACGCGGCGACCGTCTCGTGCCAGTTGTCCGGTAACTTGCCCGCCATCACCCGCTCGAATTCCGGGCGCATATTGTTGTGTGCAAGGCGCTTCAGCCATGCGCGACGGGCGCCGGCGCCTCGGCTGCCGACGGCGCGCCACCGCTCCAACAGTTCGTCCGGCACGGTGAAGGGCGGTTCGTGCCAGCCAAGAGCGGCCTTCGCTGCCGCCGCTTCCTGGCCACCGAGCGGCGAACCATGGGTCGCGGCGGTGCCTGCCTTGGTCGGAGCACCAAGGCCAATGATGGTGCGGCACGCTATCAGGGTCGGCTTCTTCGATCGCATCGCGAACGATAGCGCCGCATTGATCTGCTGCGGGTCATGGCCATCGATCCGCCGCGCTGCCCAGCCATAGGCCGTGAAGCGTTTCAGCACATCGTCCGAGTATGCCAGCGCGGTATCGCCGTCGATCGAGATGTGATTGTCGTCAAACATGACGGTGAGTTTGGACAGGCAGAGATGACCCGCGATGGCGGCCGCCTCGTGGCTGATGCCCTCCATCATGTCGCCGTCCGAGGCGATCACCCAGGTGCGATGATCCACCAGCGAGCGGCCGAACCGAGCCGCCAGCATCCGTTCGGCCAACGCCATGCCGACTGCGGTTGCAAAACCTTGGCCAAGCGGGCCGGTCGTGGTCTCGATCGCCGGATGCTCGCCGTATTCCGGGTGGCCGGCCGCGGGCGAGTGAAGCTGGCGAAAGTGCCTGATCGCCTCAACACCCATGCCGTCATGGCCGGTGAGATAGAGCAGCGCGTACAAAAGCATTGAGCCATGGCCGGCGGAGAGCACGAACCGGTCGCGATCCGGCCAGCGCGGGTCCGCCGCATCGAACTTGTGGAAGCGGCTCCAGAGTGCGGTCGCCACATCCGCCATGCCCATCGGCATACCTGGGTGGCCCGACTTGGCTGCCTCGACCGCATCGATCGCCAGTGCACGGATGGCGTTGGCCATCTGCCAGGCCTGGGTCGGTGCTCGGGCCAGGATTTCCGCCTGGTACGCGAGCACCGGGTTGTCGATTACGGGCGCATCAGGTCCAGCCATGGCGTCTCCTCGGCCTGCCAGGGGCTATAAGGGCCGTGGCTTTCGGCGGCAATCCCGCGGCCGCCGATCACGATCGCGCCAGCGTCGACGGCTCAGTCGTTACGCCATCCTGTTTGCCCGCGCCAGGACCGCCTCGAATAATACCTGTGCTCCGGCCTCCGCTTCCTCGGGCTCGATGCTTTCCGCCTCGTTGTGCGAGAGCCCATCCTTGCATGGCGTGAATATCATCGCGGTCGGCACGTGGCGCGCCACGTATACAGCGTCGTGTCCGGCGCCGGAGACGATCTCGCGTGCGCCGTAGCCGAGTTTCGCCGCGCCCTGCCTGACCAGTTCCACGCAGGCAGGATCGAATGGCTGCGCCGCGATCTTGAACAACTGCGTCAGCTCCAGTTGCACCCCGCAGTTGCGCGCGATGAAGCCCGCCTCACGCGGGAACTGCGCGTCGAGACGGTCCACTTCAGCACCGGACGGGTGACGGAATTCCACGGAGAACCGCACCTCGCCAGGCACCACGTTGCGGCTGTTCGGTGAGACCAGAAGCTGACCGACAGTGCCGCGGCCGTCTTCGCCCCGCGCACGCATCATGCGATCGACCAGATCGATGATCCGCGCCGCGCAGACCAGCGCATCCTTGCGTGCCGAGGGCGGTGTGGTACCGGCGTGGGAGATCCTGGCCGGTTGCGACCGCATCGTACCAGACCATCGCCTGCGCGCCGGTGACGATGCCGATCTGTTTTGTCTCGCGCTCCAGGATCGGACCCTGCTCGATATGCAGTTCGAAGTAGGCGTCCGCGGGAAACGCCGCAGCCGGCGCAGGCCCGCGATAGCCAATGCCGTCGAGCGCGGTCCCCACGGTTACGCCTTCCACATCGGACAGCGCATAGGCCTTGTCGAGCGAGAACACGCCGGACCACACGCCGGATCCCATCAACGAATGCCCGAAACGGCTGCCCTCCTCGTCGGTCCAGTTCACCAGCTCGAGCGGTGCCTCGGTGGTGAGCGCAAGATCGTTCAGCGTGTGCATGACCTCGAGGCCGGCAAGCACGCCGAGAGCGCCATCGAATTTCCCGCCTGACGGCTGGCTGTCGAGATGGCTGCCGAACAGCACCGGCAGCCGGTTCGGATCGCGGCCGGGGCGGCGGGCGAACATGTTGCCGATCGCATCGACCCGCACCGTCAGCCCGGCCGCCTCGCACTCGGCGCGGAACCTGTCACGGCCGCGGCGATCCACTTCGGTCAGGGTCAGCCGCCGGACGCCCCCCTTGGGCGTCGCACCGATCTCCGCCATCGACATCAAGCTGTCCCACAGTCGCTTGCCGTCGATGCGCTGATTGGTCTGGGCGGTCATGTGGGGCATCCTTACGTGCGGCTGGCGCATCTTGCCCGCCGGACGGCTAGCTGCAAGAGAGCAGGCGATGGGCCCAGGGGGCGGTATAGTGGGCGGTATGCGAGCGATGTGTTTGTTGACGGCGGGCCTGGCACTCGCCGGGTGCAAGCTGGTCGACCAGACGACCTTCGCGCCCTCGCCTGAGGCAAAGGCAGCCAAGCCAGCCGGACCGAAAGCCGACACCCGCACCGCCTTGATCACCATTGACTATGCGGAACCGAGCCCGAACTACCAGGACCTGTTGCGCTATGCGGTCCGGGAAGCCGAGACGCGCGCACCTGGGGTGGAATACGATGTGAGCGCAACTCTGCCGGCCGGTGCCGATGCGGCAGTGGCGCAGCGGCGGGCAACGGACGTGATGCGCGATATCATGGCGCAGGGCGTGCCTGACAGCCGCATCCATCTGGGGTTGAGCGCGGAACCGGCCGGTAGCCCGCAAGAAGTGCGGGTTTACGTACGGTGAAGGATTTTTCACCTTGTGTCCGGGTTTATACGGATGGGAAGCAGCGGTTGCGGCCGATAGACTGAAAACCACGCGTCGGGAGATCAGGCGTAGAGATGCATCCGTTCGAAGCTCACTGCCATGAGGCTCTGGCCGACATCGAGGCGCAAGGCCGCTATCGCCGCTTCACGCCGCTGCACAAGCAGGCGGAGCGGTTTCCGCTGTACCGCCGACCCGACGGCAGCGAGGTCCTGGTCTGGTCGTCGAACGACTATCTGGGGATGGGCGGCCATCCAGTGGTGATCGAGACCGCCTGTGCAGCCGCGCGCGAAATGGGGGCCGGTGCGGGCGGAACGCGCAACATCAGCGGCACCAGCCCGGCACATGACGCGCTGGAGAAGGAGCTGGCTGATCTTCATGGCAAGGCGGCGGCGCTGCTGTTCACTTCGGGCTTCGTGTCCAATCAGGCGGCGCTGTCCACCGTTCTGAACTCGCTGCCGGACTGGCAGGTATTCTCCGATGCGCGCAACCACGCCTCGATGATCGCCGGCATCAAGGGATCGAGGGCAACCTGCCATATCTTCCGCCATAACGACCTGGCGCATCTTGAGGACCTGCTGCGCGCGGCGTCCCCGACGGCGCCGAAACTGATCGCATTCGAATCGGTATATTCCATGGACGCCGACATCGCGCCGATTGCAGCGATCTGCGACCTCGCCGCGCGTTATGGCGCGATGACCTATCTCGACGAGGTGCATGCGGTCGGCATGTACGGTCCGTCCGGCGGAGGCGTGTCGGAGCGTGATGGCGTGGCGGCACGGATCGACGTGATCGAAGGGACGCTCGCCAAGGCCTTTGGCTGCCACGGCGGCTACATTGCCGGCGATGCGTCAGTGGTTGACTACATCCGTTCCTGTGCGCCTGGATTCATCTTCACCACATCGCTTCCGCCGATGATCGCTGCGGCGGCGCTAGCCAGCGTGCGCCACGTACGCGGCAATTCTGACCGACGCACGGCGCTGTTCGAGCGCGCCGAGACTTTGAAGCGGCGCCTCGCTGCGGCCGGACTGCCGGTGCTGCCGTCGTCCAGCCATATCGTGCCCTTGCACATCGGCGACGCCGCTCTGTGCAGCGCGGTGAGCCTGCGACTGCTGGATGAGTTCGGCATGTATGCGACGCCGATCAATTATCCGACCGTCCCGCGTGGTGAGGAGCGGCTGCGGATTACCCCGACGCCACTGCACACCGATGCGATGATGGATCGGCTGGTCGCGGCGCTGCGGGCAATCCTGCTTCCGACGCGGCGCGCCGCAGCCTGAGACCTCGCGACGGCGACCAACTCAGCGCGTGGCCATCTTCCGTCATGCCGGTTGTGCACCATCATGCGTGCGAGAAGGTTCATACGAAGGACTCTGCCTGCCCCACTGGACCACAGCGAAGACAACCAAAGGGTGCAAAATCACGCGCGTTTGAAACAGTACCCTTACAACAACCTCGACACGTGCGGCAGGAAGTTCCAATACGAAGAAGTGTCGAACACACAATACACTCACGCTGAAGTAGAACAAGAAGCTTAAATCTGGCGCGATTTCAGTCAATAGCGCGAACTTTACCAAGTATCAACGGATGGTGTTGGGCCAAACGCCCGCGCAAGCGGGAAGAAGCCCAGTCAATGCCCTCGGATTTCAGCCACGTCGCAAACCTGCTCCTGCGCCGCGTCCTTGAAACACGCCCGGAAGAACTGCGCATGCCCGACATCGAGCAAGCCGTATCGTGGACGCTCGACGCCTTGGGACGCGATGCCATCCGCGAGGACCTTACCGCGGCCTTATTCGAAGCCAAACGCGCCGCGGCGAAACAGGCCACTGTGCTGATGCGCCGGAACCGCAAGACCCAAGCGCACCGAGCACTCCAAAGGTTCTGGCTGAGATAACACGCGACCTTCCGATTTTCGTATATGCAGTTGGCTATTCGCGACCGTTGCGAACTTGGGCCATACCTTGCCCGGTGTCGCGGGGACGTGGCGCATCGACCGGGACCCGCCCTACAGTAGCGGACGGCCGTCGCATCCCGTGACAGCCTCAGGCTGACTCCTTGGCGATTGATGGACCTCAGCGCTTGAACCGACCGACACTACGACTGAACCCTGGCCAGGGGCGAAGGCTGCGGGCCGGCTCGCCCTGGGTGTTCTCCAACGAGCTTCTCATGAAGCCGGAATACCGGCAGATGCCGGCGGGTGATTTGGTCCGGATTGAGGGCGACGACGGCGCTCAATTCGGCACGTTCATGTTCAATCCGCGCAGCCTGATCGCGGCGCGGCTGCTGGATCGCGATCCAACAGCGACGATCGACGTGGACTGGCTGCGTGCGCGGCTTGGCGAGGCGATCGCATTGCGCCGCCGTGTTTGCGACACGCCCTTCCACCGGTTGGTGCATGCCGAGGCCGATCGGCTGCCTGGCATGGTGATCGATCGCTACGACGATGTTGCGGTGCTGCAGGCGAACACGGCAGGGATGGATCGGCTGACCTCGTCGATCGTGGAGGCGCTCACCGGCTTGTTGCCGCTGCGAGCGGTGGTGGCACGCAATGACTCGGCGGCACGTCGGCAGGAGGGGTTGGCAGAGAACGTCGACCTGTTGTCCGGCGATGACGCTCGCGCAGAGGTTGTCGAGGGCGGTGTGCGGTTCGCGATTGATCCGCTCGGCGGGCAGAAGACCGGGTGGTTCTTCGACCAACGCCCCAACCGCGATCGCGTGGTTGCGCTGGCGGAGGATGCGCGGGTGCTGGACGTGTTCTGCCATATCGGCGCATTCGGTCTGCGCTGCGCCAAGGCAGGAGCGCGCGAGGTGCTCCTTGTGGACAGCAGCGCGCCGGCGCTGGCCCAAGCGGCGGCAACCGCATCACTGAACGGCGTTGCGGCGCGCGTGCACGTCAGGCGCGATGACGGGTTCGATGCGATGGCAGCGCTTGTCGGCGAACAGTTCGACATCGTGGTGTGCGACCCACCGGCCTTCGCGCCCTCACGAAAGGACGCAGAGGCGGGGTTGCGCGCCTATGGCCGAATGGCACGCCTGGCAGCGCCGCTGGTGGCACCGGGTGGCTTCCTGTTCGTCGCGTCGTGCAGCCATCATGCGCCGCTGGAGGCCTGGAGCGCGCAGATCGCCTTCGGACTGCACCGCGCGCGGCGCCAGGGTCGCATTCTGTTCACCGGCGGCGCGGGCCCGGATCATCCGGTGCATCCGCATCTACCGGAGACGGCCTATCTCAAGACGCAATTGATCCAACTGTTCTGAACGCTAAAGATGGCACCATCGATGCATCCATCCCGCTCCAACAACCCGCTGTTCGGACCAAACACGTTCAAGCTCGGCGTGTTCAGTGCAAATTGCGACGGCGGTTTGACGATGAGTCTCGCGCCGGAACGTTGGCGCGCGGACTGGGACGACATCGTGGCGATGACGCGTATCGCTGACGACGCTGGGATCGAATTCATTCTGCCGGTGGCGAAGTGGCGCGGTTTTCAGGGCAAGGCGAATATCTACGGCCGCTCGTTCGAGACGCTGACGCATGGCGCGGCCCTGGGTGCGCTGACGAAACGCATTGCGATCTTCTCCACTGTGCATGTGCCGCTGGTCACGCCGGCATTCGGCGCCAAGGCCATCGCCACCATCGACCACGTCACGCATGGCCGCGCGGGTCTGAACATCGTGTGCGGCTGGAACCAGGAGGAGTTCGACCTGCACGGTGTCACCATCGACCAGGACCGCCGCTACGCGCACGGGCTGGAGTGGTTCAAGGTTTGGTCGCGGCTGCTGGAAGGCGGGCCGGAGTTCGACTGGGACGGCGAGTTCTTTCACCTGAAACGACTGCAGACCGACCCCGTATCGGTGCAGCGGCCGTGGCCCGCGGTGATGTCGGCCGGCTTCTCGCCGAAAGGCCGCGACTTTGCGGCACTCGCTGCCGATGTGCTGTTCACCACGATGAGTGAGCTGGATCAGGCCCCTGCCCTGCTCGCCGATATCAACCGCCACGTCGCGCGCCATGGCAGGCGCGTCGATATCTACACCATGTCCCACGTGGTGTGCCGCCCGACCAGGCGAGAGGCTGACGAATTCTACCACTACTTCGCCGAAGAGATGGCTGACGCCGAGGGCCAGGCTTACTATCGGCGCCAGCGCGGACCGGTGGTAAAGGATGCGGCCGGCAACGAGATCCGCCGCCCGCTGGTCAACCGCTTCATGCGCGCATCCGGCAAGCGCTATGATGGCGCGTACCCCGGCACTTTCCCTCTGGTCGGCCCACCCGACGACATCGTCGCCGACATGCAACAGATGAGCATCATGGGGCTGGCCGGCACCTCGGTTGCGTTCCTCGACTACCTGAAGGAGATTCCATTCTTCGTGCAGGAAGTGTTGCCGCGGCTCGCGCGTCTGGGCCTGCGTCGGGAGGGATGATGGCAGGAGCCTGCCTGGTGGTGCGAGCGGTGGTAGCCGAGACGGATCGGCGCGATTTCGATCACTGGTATCGCAGCGAGCATCTGCCCGACGCGATGAAGGCGTTCGGCGCCAGCCGCGCCTCGCGCGGCTGGAGCCGGACCGATCCGTCCGTGCACTACGCCGTTCTATCGGTTCGCCGACGTTGCCGCGGCGGAAGCCGTCAGCACCTCGCCGGCGATCCGCACGCTGATCGCCGAGTTCGACGCGCGCTGGGGCACACGCGTGACGCGCACGCGCGAGATCATCGAGATTGCGGATACGCTGGAAAGCTAGGGAGAGAAACATGGGCAGCAAGATCGCATTCATGGGTGTTGGCGCCGTCGGCGGCTACGCCGGGGCACACATGGCGCAGGCCGGCGAGGACGTGACGTTCATCGATCCCTGGCCCGCGCATGTCGAGAAGATGCAGCGCGATGGCCTGAAGATCAGCCACATCCGCGATGTGCCGGAATTCACCACGAAGGTGCGCGCGATGCATGTGACCGACGCGCAGCAGCTTGCCAAGGAGAAGCCGATCGACATCGCCTTCGTCTGCATGAAGTCGTACGACACCGAATGGGCGGCCACGCTGATCAGCCAGTACCTGGCACCGGGCGGCTTCATCGTCTCGCTGCAGAACTGCATGAACGAGGAGACGATCGCCGGCGTGGTCGGCTGGGGCAAGACCGTAGGCTGCATCGCCAGTTCCATCACCGTCGATCTGTGCGAGCCTGGTCACGTGCGCCGCGCCGCCGGCAAGAGCGGCACGAAGCATACGGTGTTCCGCACCGGCGAGGTGCATGGCCGCGTCACCGATCGTTTGAAGGAGATCTGCCGCCTCGTCAGCCTGGCAGACAGCGCGATGGTGACAGAGAACCTATGGGGCGAGCGTTGGTCGAAGCTGGTGACCAACGTGATGGGCAACGGTCTGTCGGCCTGCACGGGAATGATCGGCAAGGACATGGTGCAGAACGACGCGATCCGGCACTTCTCGGCTCGCCTCGGCAGCGAGGCGATCCGTGTCGGCCAGGCGCTTGGCTATGAGCTTGAGGAAATCATTCACCTGGATCCCGAGATCATCGCACGCGCCGGCGAGGGCGATGCGGCGGCAACACGGCAGTACGACGAGCACCGGCTGGCCGAGGTGAGCAAGGGCGGCGGCGAGCATCGGCCGTCGATGGGCCAGGACATGGTGAAGGGGCGCCGCACCGAGATCGAGTTCCTCAACGGTATGGTGGCGAAGAAGGGCGATGAGATCGGCATCGCCACACCGGCCAACGTGGTATTGACCGACATCGTCAAGCGCGTGGAGCGCGGCGATCTGAAGCCCGATCCGAAGCACATCACGGACCTGCGGCTGAACTGACCAGAGCCGTCGCGCCGGTGCACGTCACCGGCGCGGCCGGCACTAGCGGGTACTGCAGGTCACCTTCATTTCCTGGCACACCCGGAGAATCCCATCGACAATTCGCAGCGTGGCCGAGTCCTGTCCCGGCAACGTCGCCGATGCCACCAGTATCTGCGACAAGCGCGCACCGAGATCGCTGACCGTGATGCCGGCGGAGCGTTTGCCGTTGCTGAATTCGACCGTCCGGTGTGCGGCATCCTCGGCCACAACATGCACCGTCTGGTTCTTGTGCAGCAGGTCGACGGCGGTCGCGTAAACCTTCGTCGCATCTGCATTGAGGATGACAGTCGCAACATCGAAACCCGGTTGCTCACCTTTCGGAGGTTGGCTCAGTTGCTCGACGCGCCCAATCGCTCGGCGAGCGATCAAGGCCCAGGGCGTTGCTGCCTCACTGTTCGGAATGACCGGCACGCTCACAGCCCACAGGCCGCACGTGATGACCATCAGGCGCGTCGCACGTCTGGCAACTGGCATCGTGTTTGTTCCTGAGTTTCGCGCGACGGTTTGCCAGATTGGCTGACGCGCGGAAAGATCGAAGCCTTCATAGGTGATCGGGAGCGACATGCGGGTATTCACGCGTCTGCCAATGGCGGACTGGCGCACGACGCAGCAGGCGGCACGCGAGGCGGAAGCCGCCGGCAACGATGCGGTGATGACGGTGGAGCTGGGGCATGACGTGTTCGCCCCACTGGCTGTCGCCTCACTGGCGACGGAGCGCGTCGAGCTGACGCCATCGGTCGCCGTGGCGTTTCCGCGCAGCCCCACGGTGCTGGCGTCGCAGGCCTGGGACCTCCAGGCGAATTCGCGCGGCCGCTTCGTGCTGGGTCTGGGCAGCCAGGTGAAGGGCCACAACGAGCGGCGCTTTGGCATCCCCTGGACCGCGCCCGCGCCGCGGCTCCGCGACTATGTGCAGGCGTTGCGCGCGGTGTGGCGCTGCTGGGAGACACGCGGAAAGCTCGACTTCCACAGCGAGCACTACACGCTGACGCTGATGACCCCGGATTTTTCGCCCGAACCGACCGGTCTGCCCATGGTACCGGTGACGATCGCGGCGGTCGGCGAAGCGATGCTTCGCGTCGCGGGCCAGGTCGCGGATGGCGTGCGGCTGCATCCGCTGTGCTCGCGACGCTACCTCGAGGAGGTGTGTCTGCCGCAGATCTCAATCGGCATGCAGCGCAGTGGAAGGACGCGCGAGCATTTCGATGTCCATGGCGGCGGCTTCGTGATCACCGGCCCGGATGACGCGAGCGTCGCCGCCGGCATGGAGGTCGCGCGCCGCCGCATCGGGTTCTACGGATCGACCCGCACCTACATGCCGATCCTGGCACTGCACGGGCAGCAGGACCTGGGCCTGAAGCTGCATCGAATGTCGGTGGAGGGACACTGGGACGAGATGGCGGCACAGGTGCCCGACGATGTCGTGCGCATCTTCGCCGCCTGCGGCACCTACCGCGGGATCGCCGACGCCATCGAGCAGCGCTATGGCGGGGTAGCCGATTCTATCGATCTGGAATTCCCGCCGGACACGCCCGCGGGATTGCGCCGCGACGTGCTCGCCGACATCCAACGCATCCCCCACAGGTTCGCCGGCTTCAACACCTGACCCGAAATCTCCCCCTCCCCTCGCGGGAGGGGGTTGGGGGGAGGGGGAGACTGGTGCGAGCCGGCTTGAACGGCCATGATTGCCGCCCGCAAAGGGAGACGCGGCATGCCAGCACGCACGGGACGGCAATACCTGAACGGGCTCCGCGAGCAGGACTGCGAGGTCTGGCTGCGCGGCGAACGCGTCAAGGACGTGACCACGCACCCTGGCCTGGCAGGCGGTGCGCGCGCGATCGCTGCGCTCTACGACATGCAGTGCGATCCGAAATATCGCGACGAGATGACCTATGCCTCGCCCTCCACCGGCGACCGGGTCGGCCTGTCATTCATCAATCCACGCACACGCGAAGAACTGGAAGCGCGCCGCGTCATGATGCTGAACTGGGCGCGCTCCACGTGCGGCATGATGGGACGCTCGCCGGACTTCATGAACGTCACGCTCGCCGCCTGGGGCGCCGCGGCCGATTACTTCGCACGCGGCAATGGCCGTCCCGAATTCGCGGAGAACGTCCGCCGCTACTACGAATACATCCGCGAAAACGACATCGTTCTGACCCACTCGCTGATCAATCTCCAGCGCAGCCGCAACGTTACCGCCACCTACAACCTCCAGGAAGGCACGGCGCTGCAGGCGATCCGCGAGACCAGCCGTGGTCTCGTGGTACACGGTGCGCGCGTTCTGGCGACCCTCGGTCCGATCTCCGATGAGATTGCTGTCTATTCGCCGCGACTCGGCCAGTACGCCGAAGCCCACAGCCCGTTTGCGCTCGCGTTCGCCATTCCATGCGCCACACCTGGACTGCGCTTCCTGTGCCGCGACAGCTTCGATCTCGGCGGCTCGCATTTCGACCATCCGCTCGGCTCGCGCTTCGAGGAGATGGATTGCGTCGTGTTCTTCGACAACGTCGAGGTGCCGTGGGAGCGCGTCTTCCTGTATGGCGACGTCAACCTGCTGAACGGTGCGGCGGCCGGCACGCATTATTCGGCGCATTCATCGCATCAGGGTGCGGCCAAGAATTTGGCCAAGTGCGAGTTCGTGCTTGGGATCGCCCTGCTGATGACCGAGGCACTCGGCAACAAGCATCTGCCGCACGTAGAGGAACGCATCGGCGAGCTGATGCTCAACGCGACGCTGACGCGGGCGCTGATGCGCGCGGCAGAGGCTGACGCAAAGCTCGACGAATGGGGCGTGATGTGTCCGGATTCGGTGACGATCGAGAGCACGCGAAACCTGTTCATGACCGCCTATCCAAGGATGATCGAGATTTTGCAACTTCTGGGATCATCCAGCTTCATGATCACACCGAGTGAGGCCGACTTCAAAGGCCCGCTCGCCGGCCATATCGAGCAATACCTGGCGACCGACACCATCTCGGCGCGTGACCGCGTCAGCCTATTCCGCCTCGCCTGGGATGTCGCGGGCAGCTCGTTCGGAAGCCGCCAGGTACTGTATGAACGCTTCTTTGCCTCGGACCCGTTGACACGCGCCCGTGCTCTGGCTGCGATCTACCCGAAGAACGAGGCGATGGAGCGCGTTCTCGACTTCCTGAAACGCGACGACATGGAGGATATGCGATGAGTTACCGTCCGAAGCATCTCGGCCACGTCAACCTCTACGTGCGCAACGCGGAGCGTTCGCGCCAATGGTACGAGGACGTGCTGGGCCTGCACACCTACCACTTCCGTCCGGGTCGCGCCGCGTTCATGTCGGCGGACAAGGACAAGTCGCACGAGGTGGCACTGATGGAGGTGGGGGACGATGCGCCGCTGCAGGCGAAGCGGCAGGTGGGGCTGAACCACCTGGCGTTCATGATGGAGAGCCTGGACGACCTGAAGGACGCCTACTATCGCCTGAAGGAGAAGGGCGTGAAGTTCGACCACATCTCTGACCACGGACTGTCGCTCGGCATCTACTTCCGTGATCCGGACGGCAACGGATTGGAAGTGTCGTACGAACTGCCGCGCGACAAATGGCCGCGCCAGGACAGCGTGTTTGCCCCCGACGTGGTGAACCTCGGCCTGTTTCCCGGGCCGTGGGAGGAGGACATGCAGAAGCAGCGGGCAGCCGCACCCGCGCAATAACTGTCATTGCGAGGAGCGGAGCGGTCCCGGACGTGATTCGGGAAGCAATCCCCATCACGGAGAGCACCGCTCTCGCTTCCCTCAGTGACACCATTCGTCGGGTCCCGCACGAACATCGTCACCTTAATGCCCATCGGACCTGACCTGCTCGCACTCGGCCGCGCCCATATGGCGCTCGCCCATGAGATGATCCTCATCGGCGCGGCCTTGGGCGTGCTCAGCGTGTTCGCCGGTATGCTGTCCCGCCGTGTCGGCGCGCCGGTGCTGCTGGTGTTCCTGGTGATTGGCATGCTGACCGGCGAGGATGGCCCAGGCCATATCCGCTACGACGACTTCGCTTCCGCCTATCTGGTCGGCAGCGTGGCACTCGCTGTGATCCTGTTCCAAGGCGGTCTTCAGACCCCCGTCTCGATGCTGCGCCTCGCAGTCTGGCCGGCGCTGACGCTGGCGGTGATCGGCGTCGCAATCACGGCCGCGATCGTCGCCACGGCCGTCATGCTGCTCGCCGGCGTGCCGTTCGCAATGGCCATGCTGGTCGGCGCCGCGGTGGCGCCCACCGACGCGGCCGCGGTGGCCGCTCTGCTGAGCCGCGCGCGCCTCGCATTGCCCGAACGCGTCACCGCGCTGTTGGAAGTGGAATCCGGACTGAACGACCCTGCGTCGATCTTCCTCACCATCTTCGTCGTGCGTGCGATCGTGGCACCGGGCTCGGGCACCTGGCTGAGCGGCGCTCTGCTGTTCGCCCAGGAGATGATCGGCGGTGGCGTAATCGGACTGGGAGGCGGCTGGCTGCTGGCCTTGCTGCTGCGACGCCTGTCGCTTGAGGTCCCCGCTGCCATGGTGCTGGTGCTGGCGTTCGGCCTCGCGCTGTTCGGCCTGGCGCAGATGCTAGATACCAGCGGCTTTCTGGCGATCTACCTCGCGGGCATCATCGTCGGCGCCACAAGGCATCCCGCTCAGCGCGAGATCACCAACTTCTACGAAGGCTTCGCCTGGCTGGCGCAGATCGTGCTTTTCCTGATGCTCGGCCTGCTGGTCACGCCGCATGAGCTGGTGCCGTTCATCCTGCAAGGCGTCATTACCGCCCTTGTGCTGATTGTGGTGGCGCGGCCAGTCGCGACCTTCGCCTGCCTGCTGCCGTTCCGCTATCCCTGGCGTGAATTGGCGTTCGCCTCTTGGGTCGGACTGCGCGGCGCGGTGCCGATCTATATCAGCTTCATCCCCGCCCTCGCCGATCCGCTGCGAGACGAGCGACTGTTCTCCGGCGTGTTCGTCGTGGTGGTCATATCGCTGGTCATACAGGGCTGGACGATCGGCCCGGCGGCGCGGCTGCTGGGCTTCGGTCGCGCCGTTTGATCGCGGTGCCGCGCGTGTCCGATCGCATTGTCATCGCCGGCGATCCGCACGGCAATTTCCCGCCGATCCTGCGTGCGTGCTCCGCGCAGGCACCAGGCACCTTGATCCTGCTCGGCGACTGCGAACTGCGTTTGCCGCTGCGCGACACTTTGGCATCGCTGTTCAGCCTGGGCTGGGCGGTATACTGGATCCTCGGCAACAAGGACGCCGAGACCGAGGCGGTATTCGACAACCTCGCGACGGATTATCCCGCAGGCGATATCGGTGGCAGGGTGATCGAAGTCGCCGGATTGCGCATCGCCGGCCTGGCCGGCGTATTCAAGCCGCGCATCTGGTATCCGCGCGCGGACGAACCGAACGGCCGCATCGATCTGCCCGGGTTCCAAACGCGGCATGCGTTTCTCGATAGCCTGAGGCCGAGGGAACACTGGCGCGGCGGACTACCGCTATGGCATCGCGATTCGATCTTCCCCGAGGATTTCGCGCAACTTGGCACAGCAGCGCTTCGACGTGCTTGTGACGCACGAGGCGCCGTCATGCCACCGCCATGGCTTCGCCGTGATCGACCAGATGGCCGCACACGCCGGCGCACGATTGATCGTGCACGGCCACCATCATGAGTCTTACGTGGCGACGCTGACCAACGGTATCGCCGTCCGTGGACTGGCGGTGGCCGAGACGTGGGAGTTGAAGCTGGCGTAGGGGACGACCCTTACGCCCCCTTCCCCGGCGCATCGGCGTGCAGCTTCGCCTGTGCCATCGGACGCAATGCGGCGAGGAAGTCGCCCTCATTGTAGTGTCGGCCCGCCACCAGCGGCGAAGGCGACGGTGCCAGCGGCACGAGGATGTCCGAACTCCCGCCGGAACCGCGCAACCAAAGAGCCATGACACCCATCGCCGGCACCTGGAGCAGCGCCGCCTGATACGACCCGGCCGACACGGCGGGGTCGTGATTGAGCACGGCCAGCCGCGCCTGCATGTCCTGTGCGAACGGACTTTCGTTCAACGCGGCGAACACGTGCGTCGCACCGCGCAGCGCTGTCTCGGCCAGCACGGCGCCGGTGCCCGCGTCCAACAGATGCCGCCATCCGGTGTGCCGAGCCGCCGCCAGTCCGCCACTTCCGGCGATATCGGCGAGGCCGAGTACGAACAACGGTGCGGATACGCTGGGCGCGGCATTAGGGTTTGCGGCGCGCTGGGCTACGAACCGGTTGATCCCGCTGCTGGTCAACTGCATCCGCGCGGCGATCGCAGGGCTGGCGGCAAGGCGCGGCAGAGCCGCGGCCAGAGCGGCAAGCGATTCCTGGGGTGGGGTTTGCAAGGTAAGGGGCATCGTCGTCTCCTGCCGCTCAGGGCTTGGTATAGTAAGAGTTGGTCCATGAACCGCTGCCCTGATAGTCGTTGGCGAGCGTGTTGTAGCTCAGCACCGAATGGCCGTAGATCGGATCATCGACGATCATGATATCGGGATCCTCTGCCCCGGTCGCGGCAATGAAGTGTCCGCCGCCGCCTGACCAGCCGATGCGGATGCACACCGGATTGCCCGATGCGAGATCGTCCAGCACGTCGTTGATCGCCGTGGTGCCGCCGGTGTCGCTGCTCAGGTGTCCGCAGCGCGTCAGCGCATCATCGAGATAGCCTGGCTGGTTGCAGTCCGACGAACTTCCGTCCTGGCAACATGTCGTGTGTCCGGTCTGCGCATTAACCATCTGGCACTGTGTCCAGGAACTGTGCGCATCGTAGTAGTGCGCGACGCTGACCGACGTCGCCGCCCAGCACCATTCCGACTGCAACTGGTGCTGCATGGTGAAGTTCAGCACCGCGAGCGCCGGATCCTCACCCGGATAGCCCATCACGAAGCGCAGCCGATAGCCCTGCGCCAGCAACTGGTCGAACGTGAACTGATAGCCGCCGGAGCTCATCGCATGGTGCGCGACCCAGGCGGGACCCGACATCTTCTCCCACAACGCGGCGTAGAGATCCTGGCCGCCGGTATTGCAGGCACTGACACAGACCGGGCGGTAGCCCTGATGCAGCATTTGATCGAACGTCGTTTGATACTGCGCCGGCGTCATGCGATGGCGCGCCTGCCAAGCCGCCCCTGCACTCTTCTGCCAGATCGCGGCATAGCGATCTTCGCCCGCCACCGTGTAGCAATCCACCCAGGTCAGCCGGTAACCCTGTGCGACAAGCTGATCGAACGTTGTTTGGTACTGAGCGGCGGTGAGCCGGTGGCGTGCCTGCCAGGCGACGGACGAGTCCTTCTCCCACAACGCCGCATACATGTCCTGGCCGCCCACCGAATAGCCGCTGACGGTGATCAGGCGATAGCCCTGCGCGACCATCTGGTCGAACGTGTGCTGGTAGTCGGCCGCGTTCATTCGATGATGTGCCTGCCAGGCTGGACCGCTGGCGTGTTCCCACAGCGCCGCATACAGATCCTGCCCGTCGGGCGCATAGCCGCTGACCATCCGCAGCCGATAGCCTTGCTGTAGCAGAGTGTCGAATGTGCTCTGATACTCGCTGGCACTCATGCGGTGTCGAGCCTGCCACGCCGGCCCGGACGACTTGTCCCAGACCGCCGCATAGAGATCGTGCAGCGCCATCATCGTGTTCCTTGTCCTATCGATCTAGATACAAAGTAGATGGACGCCGGGCCAAAAACAGTGAACTACATCACTGTTTCGTATTGATATCGTTTTGACATGGATTTCCTATGATATCGGGTTCGCTGAGGCCAGCTCAGAAATCGGATGAAAGCACTGCCGCTCCACGATATGCGCGGGTCCCCGCAAGACTTCGAAACGGGTCGCGTCACCATCGCGCCAGAAGCGGATGTCGATGCTGCGCCGGCCGAGCCTGAGGTCGAACAAGGTGATGTCGGGCAACCAGGCCGGCAGCTCGGGATCGACGAAGATGCGGCCACGCGGTGCGTCGAGCGCAATGCCGAGAATCGCCTGCAATAGCGCGAACACAGACCCCGCGGCCCAGGCCTGTGGGACGTTGGCACCGAGGTATTGCACCGGAAAATCGGTATCGCCGCGCTGCACCCCTGAATAGAGTTCCGGCAATTGATTGAGCAGGAAGTGACCGGCGGCACGAGAAATGTCGCGGGCGACCTGGCCGACCTCGCGCGTGAAGCCATAGCGCTTCAAGCCGAGTGCGATCATGCTGTTGTCGTGCGGCCAGACCGAGCCGTTCTGATAGGAGTAGGGATTGAACGCGGGGTGGTCCGCTGAGAGCGTTCGGATGCCCCAGCCTGAACTCATGTCGGGCCGCATCAGCCGAGCGACCACACGCGCGGCGCGGTCAGCCGGCACGATGCCTGACCACAGCAAATGGCCAGGGTTCGAAGCGATACTCAGGACCTTGCGCTTTTCGCCATCCAGCATGAAGGCGTAGAAGCCAGCGTCCTCGTCCCAGAACGCGTCATTGAAGCGCTTGAGCAACGTGGCCGCCTTGTCGCGCAGTGCCGTGGCGCGCTCGGTGCGGCCGAGTTCATCGTAGACCTCGGCCATGCGCAGCCATGCGTCATAAACATAGCCTTGCAACTCGCACACCGCCTTGGGGCCCTTCACCGGCGTGCCGTCGGGATAGACCATGGAATCGCCGGCATCCTTCCACGCCATGTTCTCGTAGCCGACCGGTGAGCGCGTCTGGTACTCCTGGAACCCGTCGCCGTCGCGATCGCCCCAGTTGTCGATCCAGTCGAGACAGCCTTCCGCTGTCGCAAGGTGCTCCTCCAGCAACGCACGATCGCCGGTGGCCCGCCAGGCGGCGTGCAGGGTGATCAGGTAGAGCGGTGTCGCATCCGCCGTGCCGTAGTACGGCGTGTGCGGGATCAATTTGAAATGCGCCAGTTCGCCGTACCGCAACTCATGCATGATCTTGCCCGGCTCGGCGTCGCGGTAGTCGTCGCGCTCCTTCGCCTGCCAGCGGCCCAACACGTCGAGCGCACCTCGGGCGAACTCGGGATAGATCATGATGTTCTGCAACGAGACGATGAGGCTGTCGCGCCCGAACGGCGCCATGAACCACGGCAGGCCCGCGGCCGGCACGAACACCATCTGGTCGGTGCCAGCGATCGGCAGACGCAACGCCGCCATGTCCTCGATTGCCTGGCGATAGTTGCGGTAGAACTCCTCGTTGCTGGTGCGGATCTTCAGCACCGTTTCTTGCCAGTCGTTATGGCCCTTGCCTTCATGCGCGCAGTCGTGCGGCGCGTGGAAATGCCGGTTGCCGTCGATCAGGTCGTAGAGCAGGCAGCAATGCCAGGTCTCCGTTGGGGCGATCCGCACCTCGAAGCTGAGCCGGCCATTGGCGTATGCGACCGGCTGGTTCCCCTGTCGGGCGCCGATCTGAATCGCACGGATGAAATCCTGGTTGCGATAGGTGGTACGCAGCCGCTGGTTGGCGTCCGACCACTCGGTGGTGATGCGACCGCGACGCACGATGCGGTTCTGCTTCACTTCGAACACGTCAGCAAAGTCGGAGAGGATGTCGATTTCGAGATTGAAGCTGACCGGCCGGCGGCCGTGATTGGTGATGTCGAGGTCCTCGTGCATACCGCCGCCGAGCCTGCGGCCGATGACGAAGCCCAGGCTGCGCGCCGGCACAGCGCCATCCTCGCTGAGGAATCCACGATTGGTGAGGTGGATGCTCGCGGTGTCCGAGATGATGGCCCCGCCGTTCAGCAGGTCCCATGGCTCGCCGTTGATATAAATCATCCAGCTGGAGATCAGACGGGTGTCGAGGAAATACAGGCCCTTCTCGGAGGACCGCACCTGACCGTCAGGGTCGGTGATCAAAACGGTCTGCGCGTGATGGATTGCGATCTGCGGGGGACCGACTTCGACCTTGAACGGCATCGTGCTGGGGGCTCCTCAGCCATGGAGGGGGCGTGGTGCCCCCTCTATAGCCGGGATACCGCGGCACGATCACGTGCTCGCGCTGCGGGGCGGCTCTATTTCGCCGCGACCGCCCACTCGTGGTTGTGCACCAGCCCTTCATCATCACCCTGATGCACATCCGGCGCCGCTGGTGCGTCGTGGAACTGCGCCGCCTCGGTGCTGCCAGAGAATGCCGTCGTAGACGAGTGGCCACCCGAGGCCGCTGTCGCTACCGCATCGAAGTAGCCCACGCCGACCTCCCGCTGATGCCGCGTGGCGGTGTAGCCAGCCGCCTCCGCGGCGAATTCGGCCTGCTGCAGCTCCGAATAAGCCGCCATGCCGCGCTCGCGGTAGCCGCGCGCGAGGTCGAACATCGCCAGGTTCAGGCTGTGGAAGCCGGCCAGCGTCACGAACTGGAACTTGTAGCCCATCGCCCCGATGTCGCGCTGGAAACCGGCGATGCGCTCCGGCGACAGCTTCTTGCGCCAGTTGAAGCTGGGCGAGCAGTTGTAGGCCAGCATCTTGCCAGGAAATTGCCGGTGGATCGCCTCGGCGAACTGCTCCGCCTCCTCCAGGTCAGGTTCGCTGGTCTCCCACCACAGCAGATCGGCATACGGCGCGAACGCCAGGCTGCGGGCGATCGCGTACTCCACGCCCAGGCCAGGCCTGATGCGATGGAAGCCCTCGGCGGTGCGCTCGCCGGAGATGAACGGATGGTCGCGCTCATCGACATCCGTGGTGAGCAACTGCGCCGAGTGTGCATCGGTGCGGCACAGCAGCACGGTGGGCACGCCCTCGACATCGGCGGCCAGCCGTGCCGCGTTCAGCGTGCGGATGTGCTGCGCGATCGGCACCAGCACCTTGCCGCCGAGATGGCCGCACTTCTTTTCCGAGGCGAGCTGGTCCTCGAAGTGCACGCCGGCCGCGCCGGCCTCGATCATCGCCTTCATCAGCTCGAACGCGTTCAGCGCGCCACCGAACCCGGCCTCCGCGTCGGCCACGATCGGCGCCATCCAATAGGTGCTGTCGTCGCCCTCAGAATGCGCGATCTGGTCGGTGCGGCGCAGCGCGTTGTTGATCCGCCGCACCACGTTCGGCACGGAATCGACCGGATACAGCGACTGGTCCGGATACATCTGGCCCGCCGTGTTGGCGTCGGCCGCGACCTGCCAGCCGGACAGGTAGATCGCCTGCAGCCCCGCCTTGACCTGCTGCACCGCCTGGTTGCCGGTGAGCGCGCCGAGCGTCGGCACGAACGGCTCGGTCTTCAGCAGCTGCCAGAGCCGTGTCGCACCCATCTCCGCCAGCGTGTGGCGGATGCGGAAACGGCCGGACAGGCGAAGCACATCCTGATGCGTGTAATCGCGTCGGATGCCGTCGAAGCGTTCGGGGTCGGGGATGAGATGCATCGGTGTCTCCTGGAATTTCGAGTGAGTGAAGAATTGACATTGCAGGTGCGAAGTGCACGGCAAATCTGCCAAGATGCCTCGCAATCCTGTCGTCGCCTTCACTGAGAGGGCTGGCAATCTGTAAAGGATGTAAATCATGGCCCGCGCGCTGATCGGGCGAACGATCCGCCGCCTACGCTCCGAAAGTCGCCTGACCCAACAGGCGCTGGCGGTACGCCTGGGCATCTCGGCCAGCTATCTGAACCTGATCGAGCACGATCAGCGCACGGTGACTGCATCGCTGCTGATCAAGCTTGGCGAGACGCTGGGCGTGGACCTTGCCACCCTGTCCGGCCGTTCGGAGCGCCAGCTTGAGGTCGCGCTGCGCGAGGCATTCGCCGATCCGCTGCTCTCGGCCGATGCGGTGCCGGAGGCGGAAGTGGCCGAGCTTGCCGTCGTTGCACCGAATGCCGCGCACGCGGTGCTGGCGCTGTATCGCGCCTGGCGCGTGGCGCGCGAGGATGCCGGCGGCATCGCCCTGCCCTCCGGGCGCCGCGTGCTGCTGCCCAACGAGGAGGCACGCGACCTGTTCGACGATCGCGGCAACCACTTCCCACCTCTCGAAACGGCGGCCGAGGCGATCGCCGCCGAGATGGGCGCCACGCCGGCGGAGATGAACCACGCCATCGCCGAACGCCTGCGGCGGACGCATGGACTGACCGTTACCGTGCAGCCCCTGGACGGCGCGCTGCGCCGCTACGACCCGGGCGCCCGCATGCTGGTGCTGTCGGAGACGCTGCCGCGCGAAAGCCGCGGCTTCCACATGGCGTTCCAGCTTGCGCTGATGGAGGCGCGCGAGGCGGTGGAAGCCGTGCTCGCCGAGGCCGCACCCTCGTCGCGCGGAAGCCGGCATGCTGATCCGGGTCGGCCTGCTCAACTATGTCGCGGGCGCGCTGCTGATGCCCTATGCGGCGTTCCTGAGCGCGGCGGCCGCCTTGCGCCACGACGTCGAGGCGCTGGCGTCGCGCTTTGGCGTGTCGTTCGAGCAGGCGTGCCATCGCCTCTCCACTTTGCAGCGGCAGGGCGCGCGCGGCGTGCCGTTCTTCTTCGTGCGCGTCGATCCCGCGGGCAATGTATCGAAGCGCTTTTCCGCCGCGGGGTTTCCGTTCGCGCGCTATGGCGGATCGTGTCCAAGGTGGGTCGTGCACACTGCATTCGCGCAGCCTGGCGTGTTGCAGGTGCAGGTAGCGGAATTGCCGGACGGCACGGCCTATCTCTGCTTCGCGCGCACGGTGACGCGGCCGGCGCGGACGTGGGGCGAGCCGCGGCCGACGCACGTGGTGGCGATGGGCTGCGGCATCGCGCACGCCGACGCGGTGGCGTATGCGGACGGGCTGGATCTGGAGCGTGCGAAAGTGGGCATCGGCCTGTCGTGCCGGCTGTGCGACCGTCCGGACTGCCGCAGCCGCGCATTTCCGCCGCTGGAGCATCGGCTGGCGCTGGATCCGCAATTGGCCGGCGTGGCGCCGTATCGGTTCGAGACGCGGAAACGCTGAGATGCAGGCGCTGGGCAACGAGCTGACGAGCTGGCACGAATTCTACACCTTGCTCGGCACAGCGGCAGGCACGCTGGTCGCCCTGCTGTTCGTCGCCGCATCAGTTGCGTCCGGCGTGTTCTCCACCGACCGGCGCGCGCCGATGCGCGTATTCCTGTCGGCCACCGTGGTGCATTTCAGCAGCGTGCTGGTGGTGTCGCTGATCCTGCTGGCGCCGATCAACAGCTGGATGGTACTCGGCGCATTGGTCTTGGTCTGCGCGCTGGTCGGCATCGGGTATTGCGGCCTCGTCTGGCGCGATGCGGCGCGCGACGGACTGGCGGCCAAGATCGATCTGGAGGATCGCACCTGGTACGCGGTGCTCCCAGTGGTCGCCTATCTGGGCGAGGCCGCCGCGGGCGTCCTGCTGGGGATGGAACAGGCCGAGGGCTGGGCGGTGCTTGCGGTATCTCTGACATTGCTGCTGTTGGCTGGCATCCACAACGCGTGGGACATCACGGTGTGGACCATCACGCGGCGGCGGGAGTGACGTGAGCAACCAAATGTGTATAATGTGCCACGAACATACACATCGAGGTTGAAGTGCGGACGAATGTCGAAATCGACGATGAGCTGTTGGCCGAAGCGATGGCGGCAACCGGCCAGCGGACCAAGCGCGCCACAATCGAGGAGGCGTTACGCCGAGTGGTCAGGCTACATCAGCAGAAGCGGGCTTTGGAGAGCCTGAAGGGCATTGGATGGGAAGGTGATCTCGACGCTATGCGTCGCGACTGGTCGCGCTGATCGGCCGAGAGAGACATCGCAGAGTGGTCGTCGTCGATAGCTCCGTTTGGATCGCATATTTCCGCGCGATGGATACCCCGCAGACGCGAAAGCTGGAATCTCTTGACTTCGATCGCGGGCCGCTGGTCGGTGACATCATCTTGCTGGAAGTGCTGCAGGGTGCGAGGGACGCCGTCAACGCGCGCTTGATAGAGGACAATCTGCGCCGATTTGAGCTGGTCGAGATGCTGGGAGTGAATCTCGCGATCAAGGCAGCGGCAAACTACCGTGCCCTTCGCAGCGTTGGGGTCACGACGCGCAAGTCTCCCGACCTGATCATCGGCACTTACTGCATCGAGCACGGCCACGTCCTGCTGCACGACGATCGGGACTTCGATCCGATGCGCGAGCACCTGGGCCTGCTTGTCGCCTGAGTGATAATCGGCCGTGGCTTATCAGCCTATGGGCCGTCCGCTATGCTCCAGCGCAACACGCGGAGGAGACGACGATGAAGATCACCCGGACCGAGACCACCATTCTGCGCATTCCGGAAGACGACCCGCTGGCCGACATGCCGGAAGAGGCCGGGCGCCTGCGTCCCATCGTCATTCTCCGCATCCAGACCGATGCCGGCATCGAGGGCATCGGCCTCACCTTCTACGGCGGCGCGCTCACCGGCACGCTGCGCACCGCGGTCGATGAACTGTGCGCGCTGCTGATCGGCGAGGACCCGATGCGCATCGAGGCCATCCTGCGCAAGCTTCGCGCGGCGGCCGGCGATTCCTGCGGCTCGGGCATCTACACGCTGGCGGTCTCGGCGATCGACGTCGCGCTGTGGGACATCAAGGGCAAGGCGCTGGAGCAGCCGCTGTGGAAGCTGCTCGGCGGCGCGCGCGATCGCGTCAACACCTATGCGTCCGGTTCGCTGCGCCGCGGGCTGACCGATGCGCAGGCCGCCACCGCCGCGCGCCGGCTGGTGGACAAGGGCTTCATCGAGATGAAGACGCAGATGGCGCTGCCCGGCAATCCGTCGCCGGCCGAGGAGGTGCGGCGCGTGCGCGTGGTGCGCGACGCGATCGGGCCGGACATCAAGCTGATGTGCGACATCAACCAGCGCTGGCGCGTCGAGCAGGCGATCGACATCGGTCACCGCGTGGCCGATGTCGGGCTGTTCTGGCTGGAGGACGTCACCACCTGCGACGACTACCAGGGCCTGGCGCGCGTCAACGCGGCGCTGTCCACGCCGATCGCCGGCGGCGAGTACGTGTGGGGCATCGTGCCGTTCCGCAACATGATCGAGACGCGCTCGGTGGATTACGTGATGATCGACCTGTGCCGCGTCGGCGGCGTCACGCCGTGGATGAAGGTCGCCGGCATGGCGGAGGCGTTCAACCTGCCGGTGGTCAGCCACGTGGTGCCGGAGATGCACCTGCACCTGATCGCCGCGGTGCCGAACGGGCTGACGGTGGAATACATGCCGTGGATGCTGAAGCTCTACGAAGAGACGCCGGCGATCGAGAAGGGCCAACTGGTGCTGCCGACCAAGCCGGGGCTGGGGCTGAAGTTCGACGAGAAGGCGGTGGCGGCGTATCGGGTGGGATGACGGCGCGCGAGATCAGTGCAGGCTGATACCGAACGTCTCGCCCGTCGTTTCGGTTTCACCCAGCACCGGCCTGATCGAGTTCAGTGCGGCTTTCAGGGATTTGAACCGCTGCACCTTGGTTCTGCGACCGGTCGTAAAGACCATCCAGATCGCCCGGCCAAGTGGTGCGTGGATGAGGTGCGACGGCCCCTTGGCGGTATCCGTGATCACCACGATCCGGTCCTTGAGCGCCGGGTCATCGTGATTGCGGGTGCTCACATAGGCCAGCGCAATGTCGCCAGCGGCGGCAAGCCACTCGGCCACCAACGCTCGCTCGACCGGGGTCGGCGGTCGGGCAGGATACTTGAGCACAATGTCTCTCATCACAGGCGATCCGAGGCGCAGCAGGACAGCTCTGAAGGTATGCACCGGCGCGGTTTCAATCCCGTTACTGACGCCCCGCTTACTGACCTGGATCAAGGCGCCGGCTGGCCATCGCGTTAAGTTGCCCGGTGCTGCCGCCCAGGATCGAGCCAGATGAGACGTGTCGCGTTCGCCGTCATTGCCGTCGCTGTCATCGCCGGTATCGCCTGGCTGGCCGTGCAGCGACTGACCGCGACGGCGCCGCCAGGCACGCTGTATGGCAATGTCGAGATCCGCCAGGTCGACCTGTCGTTCAATGCCGAAGGCACCGTCCTCGCCATGCCGAAGCACGAAGGCGATCGGGTGAGGCAGGGCGAGACGATCGCCGAAGTCGACCCCGCCACCTACCAGAGCGCCGCCGATCTTGCCGCAGCGCGGCGCGATGCCGCCAAGGCGCAGCTCGATGTGCTGGTTGCCGGAACGCGGCCGGAAGACGTCGACCAGGCGCGGGCCAACCTCGCTGCCGCGCAGGCATCGCTCGCCAACGCCGAAGCGACGTTCGAGCGGCAAAAGAGCCTGACCGCCAGCAATGCCTCGACCAAACAGCTGCTCGACGACGCCCGCATGGCACTCGATGCCGGCCGAGCCAAACTTGACCAGACGCAGGCCGCGCTCACCGAGGCGGTCAATGGCCCCCGCCCCGAGGACATTGCCGCCGCACGGGCCCAGTTGCGCGCGGCGGAGGCCACGGTGGACCTGGCGCGCACCCAGCTCGCGCGCACCAAACTGGTAGCGCCCGCGAACGGCACGATCATGACGCGGGTCATCGAGCCGGGCACTGTGGTGCTGCCCGCCGCCAACGTCTATTCGATGGCGCTGGACGACGAGGTGTGGGTGCGCAGCTTCGCCCCCGAGCCGCTGCTGCCGCGCCTCGCGCCGGGCACGGAGGTCACCGTCACCGCCGATGGAGTGGACAGGTCCTATCGTGGCCGCATCGGCTATGTCTCGCCCGCCGCGGAGTTCACGCCCAAGACGGTGGAAACCCCCGAATTGCGCACGCAGCTCGTCTATCGGCTGCGCATCCGGATCGAGAACCCCGACGACGGCGTTCGCCAGGGCATGCCGGTGACCATCCGGCTGCCCGCCGGCCCGATGACCGAGCCTGTCGTCGTCATCGACTCCCTGAGCCACGCGTTCGCCCGCGCGCACGGTGCTCCGGCACACGTCGCGCTGGACGGTGTGTCGGCCACGATCCAGCCCGGGATGATCACCGGCCTGGTCGGCCCAGATGCCGCCGGCAAGACCACTCTGCTGCGGCTGATCGCCGGCCTGCTGCGCCCCGCGGGCGGCCACATCAATGTGTTCGGCCATGACATGGCAACCGATGCCGCGTTGGCGCATCCGGCGATCGGCTACATGCCGCAGCGCTTCGGCCTCTACGAGGACCTGAGCGTTGCCGAGAACCTCGACCTGTTCGCCGACCTGCATGCGATGTCCCCTGCCCTGCGCGCCGAGCGCGTAGCGCGGCTGCTGCGTTTCACCGGTCTCGGCCCGTTCACCGCGCGTCTGGCCGGCCAGCTTTCCGGCGGGATGAAGCAGAAGCTCGGCCTGGCCTGCGCGCTGCTGTCGCGGCCGCGGCTGCTGCTGCTCGACGAACCGTCGGTCGGTGTGGATCCGGCTTCGCGCCGGGATCTGTGGGCGATCGTTGCGGCGATGCTGGAGGAAGGGCGCGACGACGGAATGGCCGTCGTGTGGGCCACCGCCTATCTCGACGAGGCGGCCCGCTGCGGCAACGTGCTGCTGCTGCATGAGGGCAGACTGCTGGCGCAGGGACCGCCCGCCGAGTTCCTCGCGTCCGCTCGAGGGACGCGTGTTCCGTCTCAGCGTGCCCGCCGGCGAGCGGCGTGCAGCCGCGCGGCTGGCAGCGGCGCACCCAGCGGTGCTGGACGCGGTGGTGGAGGGCGACGCGCTGCGCATCGTGCTGCGGCCAGGCGCTGCGGTGCCCGACGCGCCGGAGCTTGGCGGCGAGGCGCTGGAACCTCTGCCGCCGCGGTTCGAGGATGGGTTTGTAGCGGCTCTGGCGCCCCCTCCCCGCGCCCCCCTCCCGCAAGGGGAGGGGGAGAACGGCCAGCCCTCCCCCTCCCCTCGCGGGAGGGGGTCGGGGGGAGGGGGCGCCGATCCCATCATGGTGACCGACCTGGTCCGCCGCTTCGGCGCCTTCACCGCGGTGGACCATGTCAGCTTCGCGGTGCGCCGCGGCGAGATCTTCGGCCTGCTGGGGCCGAACGGCGCCGGCAAATCGACCATCTTCCGCATGCTGTGCGGCCTGCTGCGCCCCTCCGGCGGCGAGGCGCGCGTCGCCGGGCCGACCTGCTGCGCGCGCCCGCCGAAGCACGCGCGCGCATCGGCTACATGGCGCAGCGTTTCTCGCTCTACGCCGAACTGTCGGTGCGGGAGAACCTGCGGTTCTTCGCGCGCGTCTACGGACTTGGTCGCGCCGCGCAGACACGCGCGATCGACGCGGCACTCACCGGCTTCGACCTGACCGAGACTGCCACCAACGTCGCCGGCGAACTGCCGCTCGGCCTGAAGCAGCGCCTGGCGCTCGCCGCCGCACTGCTGCACGGACCCGACATCCTGTTCCTCGACGAACCCACCTCCGGCGTCGATCCGCTGACCCGCCGCGACTTCTGGGCGCGCATCGGCACGCTGGCGGATGCCGGCGTCACCATCATGGTCACCAGCCACTTCATGGACGAAGCCGAATACTGCGACCGGCTCGGCATCGTCAGCCAAGGAAGACTCGCCGCGGTCGATACGCCCGCCGCGTTGCGCGAGCGCGTGCGAACCGCGAGCGCTGCCCGAACCGACGCTGGAGGACGCCTTCATCGCCCTGGTGCAGGCGCCATGACCGCAAGCCTGCTGCGACTGCGCGGGCTGGCGCGCAAGGAGATCAAGCAGATCCTGCGCGATCCGTCGGCGATCCTGATCGCGTTCCTCATGCCGATCGTGCTGCTGGTGGTGAACGGCTTTGGCATCTCGCTCGACGCCAGCCAGATGAAGCTGGCCGTGGTGATCGAGGCGCCGGAAGAGAGCGTGCGCGGCCTGCTGCAGGCGATCGACGCCTCGCCCTATCTGTCGGCGCAGCGCGCGCTCAGCACACGCGACGGCGAGACGGCGATGATCGAAGGCCGCGTGCGCGGCATGCTGGTGCTGCGCGACGACTTCTCCCAGCGCGCCAGCCGTACCGCATCCTGGCCGGCACCGGCCCAGCTCGTGGTCAACGCCACCGACCCCAACACCGCGCGTCTGCTGGAAGGCTACGTCGCCGGCGCGCTTCAGGTCTGGCTGGCCGGCCAGGCATCGGAGAAGCGCCTGGCATCGACCGGCGGCATCGATCTGCAATATCGCGACTGGTTCAATCCGGAACTGCGCTCGGCCGACTTCATCGTGCCCGGCATCATCGCGATGGTGATGACGATGACCGGCACGCTGCTCACCGCGCTGATCGTGTCGCGCGAGTGGGAGCGCGGCACGATGGAAAGCATGCTCGCCTCGCCCGCGCGCATGGCCGAGCTGATCGTGGCCAAGCTTGGCTGCTACTTCGTGCTTGGCATGGCCAGCATGGCCGGCTCGGTGATACTGGCGATCGCACTGTTCGGCCTGCCGTATCGCGGCGGCATCGGCCCACTCGCCGCGGCGGCGGCGCTGTTCCTGATCTTCGCGCTCGGACTGGGACTGTTCATCTCCACACTGGCGCGCAATCAGTTCGTCGCCTCGCAGCTGGCGTTCCTCACCACGATGATGCCGGCGATGATGCTGTCCGGCATGCTGTTCGACATCGCCGCGATGCCGCATTGGCTGCAGCTTGTCACCTACATCGTGCCAGCCCGCTATCTGGTCTCCATACTGCAGACGCTGTTCCTGGCCGGCGATGTGTGGGCGGTGGTGCTGCCGAACCTTGCCGGCCTCGGCGATAGCCGCCGTCCTCGCGGTGTCGGCGACGCTGGTCGTGACCCGACGGAGGCTCGACTGATGCTGCGCCGCATCCTCGCGCTGATCGTCAAGGAGCTGTCGGGCTTTGGAAGGATACGAAGACCCGCGTCGTCATCCTGGTGCCGCCGCTGGTTCAGGTGGTGATCTTCGCCTACGCCGCCACCTACGACGTGACGCACGTGCCGCTGGGCATCTGGAACGACGATGCGGGCACGCAATCGGCTGAACTGGTCCGTCGCTTCGCCGCTTCGCCGGCGTTCGACGTCGTTGCCTCCTTCACGTCTCCGGCCGCAGGCGCGTGCCGCGCTCGACGCGAAGCAGGTCGCGGTGGTGCTGCGATTGCCGCAGGACTTCTCCGCCGATCTGCTCGCGGGCCGCGTCGCCCAGGCGCAGCTTCTGCTCGACGCCAGACGTTCGAACTCCGCGCTGATGGCGCAAGGCTACGCCGCCGCCATCGTGGGCAGCTTCGCGCAGGACCTGCATCCGGGCCGCACTCCGCCGCTCGTGCTGCTGACCCGCGACTGGTTCAACCCGACGCTGGAAAGCACGTGGTTCATCCTGCCCGGCCTCGTCTGCATCCTGTCGCTGATCATGTCGCTGCTGATCAGCGCGCTGTCGCTGGCGCGCGAGCGTGAACTCGGCACCTTCGAGCAGTTGCTGGTGACGCCGCTGCGGCCGGCGGAGATCCTGGTCGGCAAGGCGCTGCCCGGCATCATCGTGGGGCTGATCAACGCGAACATCGTGATCGCCGCCGCGCTGCTGTGGTTCCGCCTGCCGTTCCGCGGCAACCTGGCGCTGCTCGAGGCGATGCTGCTGCTCTACACGCTGGCCGGCGTCGGCATCGGGCTGGTGCTGTCGTCGTTCGCGCGCACCCAGCAGCAGGCGATGCTGGGCGTGTTCGTGTTCGCCTCGCCGATGATCGTGCTGTCCGGCTATGCAGCGCCGGTCGAGAACATGCCGCCGCTCGCCGAACTGGCCAGCCGCGTCGATCCGGTGCGCTACATGCTGGTGATCGCGCGCGGGCTGTTCCTGCAGGACATGCCGCTCGCCGTGGTGCTGCGAGCAGGCCTGGCCGATGGCGCTGATCGCGGCGGTGATGCTGACCGTGGCGGGCTTCGCGGTACGCCGCGCGGTAAGCTAGGATCGCCGTTGCGTCCAAGGAGGCAGAAGATGAACGATGCGCCAACGATTTCCGAAGCCCCGTCCCTTGATGGCAAGGCCATCGCGGAGCTGGCGGAGCAGCTCAATCAGCTTCTGCACCTGCGCACCTTCCCGATCGGCATGAAGCTGTTCGAGGACCTGGATGCGATGGCGAATGTGCCCGGCCTGCGCCGGCCGCCACGCGGCAAGACGTTCTCCACCTGCCAACTGGTGACGCAGGCGCGCATGGCCGGTTTCACGCTCGGCATCACCACCGAGAACATCCCGTCGTTCTCATCGTGCTCCAGCGTGATCGGCCTCGATGCGCCGGGCGAGATCTACACGTCGGGGCGCAAGATGGAAGGCGTGTGGTTCGAGAACCGCGAGGCTGCCGCCGCGCATCAGGCCGGCATGCCGCGCGTGCCACCGGGCCGCTATCACGGCATGGTGGTATCGCCGCTGCGCACCGCACGGCTCGATCCGCCGGACATCTGCCTGTTCTACGGCAATCCCGCGCAGATGATCCTGTTCATCAACGGCCTGCAGTGGCGTAGCTACAGACGTTATGATTTCTCGATCACCGGCGAGAGCGCCTGCGCCGACAGTTGGGGTCATGCGCTGAAGACGCGCGAGGTGAGCGCTGTCGATCCCGTGTTATGCGGAGCGCCGCTACGGCGGTGTGGCAGACGAGGAGATGCTGATGGCCTGCCCGCCCGCCGACCTCGCAGCGCGCGGTGACCGGCTTGCAAGGCCTGTCAAAAGCCGGACTGCGCTATCCGATCATGCCGTTCGGACCGCAGGCCGAGCCGGGTGAAGGCATGGCGAAGAGCTACGCCGGGAAGAGCTGAAGCCGCGTCGCATCGTCGTCTCAGGAGACAGTACGCGAGACGATTTCCCAGCGGGTGAGACAATCTCGCAGACGGCAGGCTTTCGTGGGCGGGGGAAGCGGCAAGCGTGTGCAGGTGGGTTCCGCAGCCCATGGCAACAGGAGACATGGCCGTTAGTGCTGCTATCTTCAATAGCCTGATCGATAACGTTCAGATCGTTTACCACCAGGACGAGACATACCACCGGTCAAAGGCCAATGTTTCGCGCGACCACAAGCAGATATCTGGGCCGGAGCACGGCGATGAGCGGCGGCCACGCGCGTCCCATTTCGCCCCGCCCGCCCAGAGCATGATGTCGTTGAGCTCGCGTGCATCGGCCTCGAACTGAACGACCCCTACCGAATTTCCGATGAGCCGCTGCGCAACGTGATGGCCCAAATCGACCGCTAGCTGGAGAATCCTCCGCCATGTACGAAGACGCCGCGATCCTTGCCGCCGTGGTGCTGCTCTACAGCGCCGTGGCCGAGCGCATCGGACGCTCCTGGCTGAGCGGCCCCATCCTCTTCACCGCAGCGGGCCTGATCCTCGGGCCTGCCGGCATCGACGCGCTGCGCCAACCACTGACGGCCACCGTACTGCGCACGTTGGCAGAGCTGGCGCTCGCGATGGTGCTGTTCAGCGATGCCGCGCACGCCGACCTCAACGTCGTGCGACGCACCGTCGGGCTGCCGGGGCGACTGCTGTTGATCGGTCTGCCGCTGACCATCGTGCTTGGCTTCCTGATCGGACTGTTCGTCTTCCCGCAGCTCGGCCTGTTTGAAGTGGCATTGCTGGCAACGCTTCTCGCGCCGACCGATGCCGCACTCGGCGCGCCGGTCGTCACCAACACCGCCGTTCCAGCCATGACACGCGAAGCGCTGAACCTGGAAAGCGGCCTGAACGACGGCATCTGCGTGCCGGTCGTCGTCATCCTGCTCGAACTCGCCGTCGGCACTGAGGTCGAAGGCAGCACGGCCCGGCACATCGCGGTGGTCGTTTTAGAGGAGATCGGCATCGGCCTGCTTGTCGGCGTCATATTGACGGCCGTCGCGGTCGTGATCTTCCGGCGCGCCTCGCGGCTTGGCTGGACCAGCGAGCACTGGCTGCACATTCCGGTCGTGGCGCTGGCGGTACTCTGCTTCACCGCCGCGCAGGCGCTGGGCGGCAGCGGCTTCATCGCCTGTTTCACGGGTGGCCTGCTGTTCGGCGCGCTGCAGGGTGCCCGCCGCCCCGATCTGTTGAGCGGTGCGTCCAGCACGGGAGAGGTACTGGCGCTGCTCACCTGGGTTATGTTCGGCGGTCCCGTGCTCGCGCGGCTGCTGCCGCAGATTACCTGGCGGACGGTGCTCTATGCCGTGCTCAGCCTGACCATGATCCGGATGCTGCCGGTGTTGCTGTCGCTCGCGAGGACCGGGATGGGGTTGCGCGACAAGCTGTTCATCGGTTGGTTCGGGCCGCGGGGCCTCGCCAGCATCGTCTTCGCGGTGATCGTGTTCGATGCGGGACTGCCGGGAAGAGGCACCGTGGCAGCGACCGCCGCCTGCACCATTCTATTCAGCGTCATCGCGCACGGCATGACGGCCAACCCACTGGTCACTGCCATCGGACGGCGGAAACTGGCGGTCAATCCCCCTACGTGACGCCAATCGATTGCGAGGGCTTATAGCCAGCCTTGGCAGGTCGCCACGACGGTTGCTTGCGTAAATCGAACGCCACGGCCCCCGCATTCCTGGTGGGCAAGACGCGCCAGCGCGAGCAGCCACTCTGTCACCGAACTGGACCTGTTGGCAGCAAGCAGCGTGAAGTCGCGGGATACAGTAGCCAGGAGAAATCTGTTGGAGAGCATAAACTGGACTTGGGGTTTGTCGCTCATCGCCCTGACTGTAGCAATCCACACGACGGGTGTGGTGATGATGGCCCTTGGGGGGCTGGTGATCAGGGTCCGCTGGCTGGAGACTCGGACCCTGAGTTTGAGTTACGTGATCCCGATAGTGATTGGCATGATCGCAGCGGTGGGATTGCTGCTGGCTGTGCTGCACGGGATAGAGGCCGCGATCTGGGCAGCAGCGTATGTCTGGCTTGGCGCTCTGAACTCGTCCAAGGACGCGATCCTTTATTCTGTCGACTCGATGACTACACGGGGTGCTTCGGGGCTGAGTCTGGAACCGCATTGGCTGATGATGGGTGCGCTGGAGGCGGCCGACGGTATGCTATTGTTCGGCATCAGCACGGCCTACATTTTCGCAGTGATGCAGATGTATTGGCCGATGCTCTCCGAGTTGCTCGCAACCCTTCGTCACCCACGATGAATCAACCAGACCCACGAACCAGACCGCTTCCGTGAAGACAGGTTCGTGACCCCGGAGGTTATAGGGTGAGACTGCTCAAACGATTGCTGCAGCGCTTGCTGGTCTTTGGCCTGGGGGTAACGACTGTCTGGCTGATCGTCTTTGTCGTCTTTAGATTTGCCGACCACAGACTGCCCTGGATTCTGGCGTTGGGCGTCACCTACGGTCTCGCGGCCTATGTCATTCTCCCACGTGCCGTTCGGATGGGCCTCAAGATCCTGCAACGCAGACATGTACCTCGGTTCACGATGACTGGCGACGGTTTGCCCGGCGACCCCGTCAATCTCGTGCTGACAGGCACACTGCAACAGCTTCGATCCGCCTTCACAACTGCCGGATGGTCTCAGGCTGACCGGTTGGGGCCGGCAAGCTCGTGGCGCATGATCGTGGCGTTCGTCCGCAATTCGCCGTATCCGACCGCGCCCTTCAGCACACTCTATCTGTTCGGCCGAGGCCAGGACATCGGCTTCCAGAAGGCGATCGATGACAGCCCGCGCAAGCGCCATCACATCCGATTTTGGGCGTTGGCTATTGCCCATGCCGAGGAGACGGTGGGCACCGCCGCATTCTGGCTGAACACCGACAGGCCGCCGGAGTGTGCACGTGTTCTCTGGGTTGGCGCTGGCACCAGGGATACCGGTATCTCCCTGACAAGACTGACATTCCAGGTCACCCACGCGACTGATGACGATACCAATGCCGAGCGGGACTACATCGTCGCGGAGCTGATGAAACACCAGGTCATCGAAGACGTGACTTCGTATGAAGCCGGCCAACGTCTGCCTGTCGGGCGCGTCAACCACTACATCGCCGACGGGACCGTGAGCGTAGCGAGCCTCATGGCGACAGCGGTCTGACTTGATCAATCTGCATCGCGTGTCGCGCCTGACCGTGCCCGAGTGCCTGCTGTCGGGGCTAACCACTACGGGTAACGACCAGGACAGCAGCCATTCGTTGGCGTCCTTGCGAATAACCGGGATCCACCGAAGTCGGTCATTGGTTATGGTTGCTGGTGCGCGTCTTCAGACGCGATTTGGCCTGCGCCCTTGGGGTTTGGCTCGCTCTTCGCCATCCGGCGGCCGGGCATCAGCGATCCGGGAACGTGACAGCGCCGCCGTGCGTTCAGCCCGTGGGAAAATCGTACAGCGCGGCGGGGTTCTCCACCAGTTCCTTTCATGAGGTTGTGTCGATGGCTCGTAACGTCGTGCAGTTCCAGAAGGGTCTCAGCGAGCCTGCGTTTGAACAGCTGTACGGCACCGAGGAGCAATGCCGGGCGATCGTTATTGCATCACGCTGGC
Source organism: uncultured Alphaproteobacteria bacterium (assembly GCA_963776505.1). GTDB lineage: Bacteria > Pseudomonadota > Alphaproteobacteria > Acetobacterales > Acetobacteraceae > JAMXLO01. The sequence continues at coordinate 114,835 of CAVZNH010000050.1, read as the reverse complement.
CGCATGGCTTTGAGTGCCCGGTATGCGGTGGCAGGCAATACTGTGTGGTGGCAACCCGCGATCTCTATCAGTGCACCAAGTGCCGCCGGCAGACATCGCCGATCGCCGGGACGATCTTTGCATCGACCCACCTGCCGCTGCGGCTATGGTTTCGGGCGATCTATCATCTGACGCAGACCAAGCAAGGCATCTCCAGCATCGAACTGGGGCGTCGCCTTGGGGTGACGCAGACCACCGCCTGGAAGATCAAACACAAGCTGAAGCAGGTCATGCTCGAGCGTGATGCACGCAAGCGGCTGACCGGCAGGATTGAGATCGACGACGCCTATCTCGGCGGCGAACGCTCCGGCGGAAGGCGAGGCCGCGGGCGACCTTATGCCGTGCCGCCGCGTCCGGCACCCACACCGAAAGCAGATCGAACAGCACCGCGTCGTTCGGCTTCTTGTCCACGGCCTCGCTCGGATGCGGCCAGTCACTACCCCACACCACGCGCTCCGGTGCGGCGCGCGCGTAGCCCTGCGCGACCGCGAGGCGATCGGCATATTCGGGTGGCCCCGATTTGGTGTCGGCATAGGCGCCAGAGAGCTTCACCCAGGTATTGCCCTTGTCGATCAGGCGCCGGACCAAAAGGTAACTCGGGCTGTTCACGTCCGGTGCATGCGCCAGGTGGTCGAACACCAGCCGTCCCGGCACTCGCAAAAAGATCTCCTGCGCGGCGACGATCTGCTCGGGCGGGGCGTTGATCTGGCAGTTCCATCCCATCGGCTCGATGCGCTTCGCCAGCGGCTCGATCATGTCGATCGTGGTGGCTCCCGCGGGTGCCAGGTTGAAGCGGATGCCGCGCACGCCCGCTTCGTGCATCTGGCGCAGCTCCTGATCCGTCACCGCGGTGTTCACCACGCCAACCATGCGTGCGCGATCCTTGCCGCCGAGCTGCGGCAGCAGCGCAAGAAAGTGCGAGTTGTCGGTGCCATAGGTCGACGGCAGGATCAGCACGCAGCGACTGGTGCCGAGACGGCGCTGCAGATTGCGATAGTCCTCCACCGAGGCCGGCGGCGGCTTCAGCGTCGCGTAGGGCGCGATGGGGAAGCTCGAATCATAGATATGGAAGTGACAGTCGGTCGCATTCGGAGGCGCCTTGGTCTTTGGCGGCTCGGTGCCCACCGACCAGCGCACCTCCGTCTCTTGCTGAGCCGCAGCCTGTGACAGCACGGCGCCGCTGCTGATCGCGAAAGCGAACGCACCCCGCATCACGCCGCGGCGACCCGGCATATTGGCGTTCATGTGTTTCCTCCCGATGCGCACGACAGCGCACCGGCAGGCTAGAACAGGTTTGCGCGAGGCGGAACCACTATGGCTCGACCCGTAGCACCTGCGTCAGGGCGCTTCGTCGGTGCCCATTCCGCCCCACCATCGTATCCGCCGCGGCCAGCGCATCGAGTACCGACTCCTGGGTTGCTTCCGCGGTCGCCTGGAAGAGGCGATCGATACGCGCCTCCGCCAGCGAATGATGCTCGATCAAATCCCTCTCATCATCATGCGGCACGCGATTGGCTGTGGTGAAAGCCAGCGCGATGTCGCCGCTGCCGTTGCCCCAGAATGATCCGCACCACGCCAGACCCACGCCGGCGCGTCGCGCGACGCGGCCAAGCTGGCGATGGTCGAGCGGTATGTCGGTCGCGATCACAACGATGCACGAACCTGCCTCAGAGGACGGCACCCCGGCCGGATCCGCACGACGACCGTCCGGCAGTCGCAGATCGCCGGCGCGGCCGAAATTTGCCAGCACCACTACGCCGACGCGATATGTGTTGCCGTCCAGCCGCAGCCGGCGCGACGCGCTGCCGATGCCGCCTTTCAAACCGAAGCAGCTCATGCCGGTGCCGGCGCCGACCGCGCCGACCGCGAACTCCTCGCTCGCCGCTTCGATCGCCGCCTCGGCATGCGCCTCAGTGACCGCCATCGCCTGGATGTCGTTCAGGTAGCCGTCGTTGCACTCGAGCACGACCGGATTGACTGTCGAGGTCTGCCGGCCAATCTCCGGATCAAGAGCGACCGCCCGACGGATCAGCGCGTTGGCGCAGGTGCCGACCGCGAAGGTGTTGGTCAACAGGATCGGCGTCTCCAGCGAGCCGAGCTCGTTCACCTGCATCAGGCCGATGCTCTTGCCGAAGCCGTTCAGCACCGCCGCGGCCGCTACCACCTTGTCGCGGAACAGGTTGCCATCGTGCGGCAGGATGGCGGTGACACCGGTGCGCACGTCGCCCTCGATCAGCGTCGCGTGCCCAACAGTGACGCCAGGCACGTCGGCGATGCTGTTGCGCTTGCCGGGAGGCATCGTCCCACAAGCCAGCCCCAGATTGCGTGCACGCATGACACCCTCCGACATCGATCTCGTAACCGCAAAGCCAGTTCGTGCTGAACCGCTGACCATTGCAACGCCAGATGCCGCAGATTGACGCGTGGCGAGGTTCTGGGCACCGTGCGCAGCGGTACGATCGCAGACGACAGCCGTCTGCCAACATAGCCGTACTCCCGTCGTCCGACAGAACGAACAAAACAATGGAGGCAACGATGGCGCTTTTCATGTATCAAGCTGCATACACACCCGAATCCTGGGCCGCACAACTGAAGAACCCGCAAAATCGCGCCGAGACAGTGGGGCGCGCGGTATGCGAGGCAGTCGGGGGCAAGCTTGTCGGCGGCTGGTACTGCTTCGGCGAATATGACCTGGTGATCATCGCCGACGTGCCGAATGCCGAATGCATGGCAGCAATCGCGCTCGCGATCGGTGCCGGCGGCGCTGTCAAATCTGCCCAGACGACAGCATTGATGAGCGGCGCGGAAGGCGTGGCCGCTATGACGAAGGCTGCTTCCGTCACCGGCGCTTACAAGCCCGCTCGGTAGACGATCCACGCGCCTGCGCCCCTAGCGGGCAGGCCGAATTCGTCCTAATCCGCCTCTGTGGTTCGCAGGGAGGCGGTTCATGAAGGACATCGGCCATTTCATCGCTGGCAAGCCGGTTGCCGGCACCAGCGGCAAGTTCGGCGACGTGTTCAACCCTGCCGCCGGAGAAGTCATCGCTCGCGTGGCGCTGGCCGATGCCGCCGAGATAAGCAAGGCTGTCGCGGCCGCCACCGCCGCGTGGCCCGCATGGGCCGCGACCCCGCCGCTACGCCGCGCCCGTGTCATGTTCAAGTTGAAGGAACTGCTGGAGCGCGACCGCAAGGAGCTCTCCGCCATCATCACAGCCGAGCATGGCAAGGTGCTGTCGGACGCGGACGGCGAGGTGCAGCGCGGCCTTGAGGTGGTGGAGTTCGCCTGCGGCATCCCACATCTTCTGAAGGGCGAGTTCACCGAGGCTGTCGGCACCGGCATCGACGCCTGGTCGATCCGTCAGCCGCTCGGTGTGGTCGCCGGCATCACGCCGTTCAACTTCCCGCTCATGGTGCCGCTGTGGATGATCCCGGTGGCTCTCGCCTGCGGCAACTGCTTCATCCTGAAGCCGTCGGAAAAGGATCCGTCAGCGTCGCTGAAGCTCGCCGCACTGCTGGCGGAGGCGGGCGTGCCTGACGGCGTCTTCCAGGTGGTACAGGGCGCACGCGAGGCGGTCGAGGCGATCCTGGCGCATCCCGACATCGCGGCCATCAGCTTCGTCGGCTCCACCGCGATCGCCGAGACGATTTACCGGGGTGGCACGGCGCACGGCAAGCGCGTGCAGGCGCTGGGCGGGGCGAAGAACCACCTGGTGGTGATGCCGGACGCCGACATCGACGATGCGGTCGATGCGCTGATGGGCTCGGCGTACGGCGCGGCTGGCGAGCGCTGCATGGCGGTATCCGTCGCGGTCGCTGTCGGCTCGGCGGGTGATCGGTTGGTGCAGAAGCTGGAACCGCGGGTGCGCGCGCTGAAGATCGGTCCCGGCACCGATCCAGAGGCGGAGATGGGGCCGCTGGTGACGCGCGAGCACCGCGAGAAGGTGCAGGGCTACATCGACCTCGGCGTGAAGGAGGGCGCGAAGCTGGTGGTCGATGGCCGAGGCCTGGCGCTGCAAGGCTACGAGAACGGCTACTTCCTCGGCGGCTCGCTGTTCGACCACGTCGGCACAGACATGCGTATCTACAAGGACGAGATCTTCGGCCCGGTGCTCGGCGTGGTGCGCACGCCGGACATGGCCGGCGCGGTGCGGATGGTGAACGCGCATGAATACGGCAACGGCGTTGCGATCTTCACCTCGGACGGTGGTGCCGCGCGCGATTTCGCGGCGGGCATCAATATCGGCATGGTAGGCGTCAATGTACCAATCCCGGTGCCGATGGCGTTCCATTCGTTCGGTGGCTGGAAACACTCGCTGTTCGGCGATCACCACATCTACGGCCCTGAAGGCGTGAGGTTCTACACGCGCTACAAGGCGATCACGCAGCGCTGGCCGACCGGCGCGCGGCGCGGCGCGGAATACGTGATGCCGACACTGGGGAGGTGAAGGCCGGTTTAGCGGCGGCGTGGCCGCGCCGCCAGCGGCAGGCTTTCGAACAGCGTTGGTGGCTCGCCCACCTGCGCACCCTCGATGTTAAGCAAGCGGAGCTTGGTTGTGACGCCTCCGGCCGCGGAGAAACCGCCGAGCTTGCCCCCGGCCGCCATTACGCGGTGGCACGGCACGATGATCGGGAACGGATTTTGTCCCAACGCTTCACCCACTTCGCGCGCGGCGCCGCGGTCACCAAGTTGCGCTGCAATCTCCCCATAGGAGAGCGTCGCGCCAAAGGAGATGGTCCGGGCGACTGCGTAGACGCACTGGTTGAACTGCGGCACGCCTTCCATGTCGAGCACGACGGCTGACAGGTCGCGCGCGTCGCCGTCCAGCAATGCGACTATGTCGTCGATCGTCTCCTGGACACTGCCTGACGGAGACGCTTCCCGCGCATCCGGATATCGCCGTTGCAGGCGAGTCCGCGTCGCGGCCTCGCTCAATTCCGGCAGCTGGACGCCAAGAACGCCACGCGCGCTCCACGCGATGCCGCAATACCCAACCGCCGTATCGAAGAGTGCGAATTCCTGTGCCGACATGATGCATTCAAGATAGCACCGACAGCCGTCGCGCGCACCTCACGCATCTTGCCTTGGTCCAGGCCGAGCGAATGTTCTGGCTCAATCGAGCATCGAGTCCATGGGGGTACGGCAGACCCCGATGCCGCCTACGGCCCCTCGGGATCCGCCGGATCATCCGGCACCGCCAGCGCCTTCAATCGCGGGATGTCATGCAGAATGACGCGCCCGCCATGCGTCTCAACGCCATACGCCCGCAATGTGGCGAAGGCACGCGACAGGTTCTCCTGCCGGCAGCCCAGGCGCGCCGCCAGCAGCCCCTTGTCGAACGGAAGGCGGAAATCGGCCTTGACCGCCTCACCGTCCTTCACGCGCGCCAGCAGGTAGCAGCCCAGCCGCTGCGCTGCGGTGCGCAACTTCAGGTCGCGCACCTGGCGCACCATGGTGCGGAACTCGCGCGACACCGAGCGCAGCAGGGTGTTCGCCAGCGGCGCCTCGTGTTCCACCAGGTCCATCAGTCCTGATGCATCGATCGCCAGCAGCCGGCAGCGGGTCACTGTACGGGCGGTCATCAGATAAGGCAGCCGGGTCAGCACCGAGGCCATGACGAAGTGCTCGATCGGATGCAACACCTCGACCAGGGCTGTGGTGCCGTCAGCCGCCGTGCTCGAAAGCGCCACCTGCCCATCCAGCAGGACATGCAGGCATTCTGGCATGGCGCCCTGCTGCGACAGGACATGGTCGGGCCCGGCGGTCACCTGCTCCGTGATCGCGTCGATCCGTTCGAGCAAAGACGCACTCAGCCGTTCGAACAGCGGCACGGCGCCAATCAGATCGACCGCCGTCTGCATGGGCCCTCCCCGTGATTGACTTCGCTACTCGACCGAGAAATAGCCATCCTGACTTAGCCCAGTCGGCCATTTTCGCCAACGCTGGGCGGAGCGATGGCCGCGCAGCACGGCTGTGATAGCATTCGGAACGCGCGGGCGTGATGGAACTGGCAGACATAAGGCGCTTAAAACGCCTTGGCCCATGGCCGTGCGGGTTCGAGCCCCGCCGCCCGCATTCCGTCGCATCACTTGATCCACGTCAATGCAACGATCCGGCAAGCACGATATCGTAACGTCTATCGGCCAGGGCTGGCCATTCTTGTTACGGACAGGACTTGTTCATGCATTTCGCCGAACCCATCAGATCAGCCATCTCCGTCGCCGATGCTCGACGCATGACCAGCGCACAACTCCGGCAGCTAGGTATGCCGCGGGTTGTGTATTTGCGATGCAGGACGTTCGAAGGCCAGACGGCCTGCGCCATTCATGCCGCCGACGGCACGGCGATGGCGGTCGTGGAGGACATTGAGGTCGCCTTCGAGCTGGCATCCGAGAATGACATGACTCTTCGTCTCGGTGCACTGATGTCGCTGATTGCCACATGCGTCGAGCAGCCCGGTGTCGCGCGCATCTTCTTCGATCTGCACCCAGCCGAGCGAACCTGGAGGAGGAACGCCGCATCGCGACAGCGATCGAACGCGCCTTGGAACTGGCGGCCATGGAGAGCGAACCGGTGGGGAATACCCCCACAACGATCGATCGCTGCGTGGCTCCGTCAGCTCACCGCGGCGAGCAGGCAGTCGCAGACATGCGCCATGTCAGCCGCGCCGAGATAAGGATGGATCGGCAGAGCAAGAATGCGCTCCGCCAGGTCCTCCGACACCGGCAGACGCGTGCCGTCATGATGGCCACAATAGGCCGGTTGCAGATGCAGCGGGCGTGGATAGTAGATGGCCGTCGGCACGCCGTCCCTGCGCAACGAGGCCTGCACGTGCTGACGCATCGCCGCATCGCGCAGCAGGATGGCGTAGATTGCCCACGAACTGGTGCTGTCGGGAACGCGCGCCGGGCGTCACCACCGCATTGCCGAGTCGCGAATCGTAGTAGCGGGCGACGCGTTCGCGGCTTGCCAGCTCATCGGCGAACACCGTCAGCTTCGCCAGCAGCACCGCCGCCTGCATCGAATCCAGCCGGCCGTTCATCCCGGTGTGCAATACCTCGTAGCGTGAAGTGCCTTCACCGTGTGTGCGCAGGCTGCGATACAGCGCCGCGCGTTCATCGCTTTCGGTGAGCAGCGCGCCGCCATCGCCGTAAGCTCCCAGCGGCTTCGACGGGAAGAAGCTGGTCGCGGTGGCATCCGCCGCGGAACCCAGCGGCCTGCCGTGCAGCGTGCAGCCAAAGCTCTGTGCGAGGTCATCGAGAGTGAACAGGCCTTCGCGATGCGCAATGGCGGCAAGCGCCGGCCAGTCAGCCGGCTGGCCGAACAGATCGACACCGATCAGCGCGCGTGGCCGCAGCCTCCCGTGCCCGCCGCACCTCGGCGACACGGCTGCGCCAGATGTGCCGGATCGATCTGGAAGGTGCGCGGATCGACATCGACGAACACCGGTGTGGCGCCCAGTACCAGCGGCACCTCGGCCGTCGCGGTGTAGGTGAAGGCCGGCAGGAACACCGCGTCACCGCGCCCGATGCCCTCGGCCATGAAGGCGATCTGGATCGCATCGGTGCCGGAACTGACCGCCACGCAATGCCTGGCGCCGCAGAACCGCGCCAGTTCGGCCTCCAGCTCGGCGACCTCGGGGCCGAGGATGAACTGGCAGTGCGCCAGCACGCCATCCAGCCGCCGGCGCAGCTCGCCCGCGATACGCCCCTGCTGCGCCTTCAGATCAATGAACGGAATGGCCGGACGCGCGGTCATGGGCGATTTACCACAGGCATCAGTCCTTCGCTGTTGTGTTCGAACTCCGGCACCAGGCGCCCGAGCAGGGTGAGCGCCAGGCGCGACTGTCCGCCGCGGCAGGCTGCCGCGATTTCATCGATCGCCCGTCCGACGATGGCCGGATCGGCCGTCCGCGGCGACGCCATCAGCAGGCCAGGAAACGCCGTCGGCACCGGCGGCTCCTTGCCGTGAAACAGCTCCTCATGCAGCTTTTCGCCCGGGCGCAGACCGGTGAAGCGGATCTCCACGTCGCGCTCCGGGGTCAGGCCCGCCAGCCGGATCATCTGCCGCGCCAGATCGACGATCTTCACCGGCTCGCCCATGTCGAGCACGAAGATGCCGCCCTCCTCGCCCGACGGCAGCGCGATATCGCCCGCGCCGACCACGCTCGCCTGGAGCACCAGACCCACCGCCTCGCGCACGGTCATAAAGTAGCGCTGCATGTCGGGATGCGTGACGGTCAGCGGGCCGCCACGCTCCAACTGGCGCTGGAACAGCGGCACCACCGAACCGGTGCTGCCCAGCACGTTGCCGAAGCGCACGGTGATGCAGCGCATGCCACGCCCGCTGGCGCGCGCCGCGATGTCCAGCGCCTGGCAGTACATCTCGGCCAGCCGCTTCGATGCGCCCATCACCGAGGTCGGGTTCACCGCCTTGTCGGTGGAGATCAGCACCATCGCCAGCGCGCCCACCCCGCGCGCCGCATCGGCGACATGGCGCGTGCCGGCGACATTGGTCAGCAGCCCTTCCAGCGGATTGGCCTCGACCATCGGCACGTGCTTGAGCGCCGCGGCGTGGAACACCAGTTCCGGCCGCCATTGCTCGAATACATCGCGCACGCGTGGCTCGTCGCGAATGTCGACCAGCAGCGACTCGCGCGGAACGTGCGGATGGCGCTCGGCCAGTTCCAGATCGATCAGCCACAGCGCGTATTCGCCATTGTCGATCAGGATCAGCCGCTCCGGCCCGAGGGCGGCGACCTGACGCGCCAGCTCGCTGCCGATCGTGCCGCCGGCGCCGGTGACGATGACCCGCCGCCCCTGGATCAGCCGCGCCATGCCCTCGCGGTCGAGCGGCACCTGCGGCCGGTTCAGCAGGTCCTCGATCGCCATCGGCCGCAGCTCGAGCTGGCGCGCACGGTCCGCCGACCCCGGCGGGATCCAGCGATGTCGGGCGCGGCGCACGGCGAATCCGCATGCCGTGCCTTTCCGCCTGCTCAACCAGGACGGCGAGCGATTGGCCGGGGAGGTCTGGTGTGGCGACCACCAACGTGTCCGGCAGCCTCCCCTCGCCGCTCAGCCGTTCCAGCACCGCGGCCGCATCCCCGATCGAGCCGAGGAACGGGTGGCCGTGGATTCGCCGCCCCGTCTGGCGTGAGCCGACCGCCAGCAGCCCCTCGACCTGCAGCGCCTGCCGCCGATCCCAGGCCAGCGCGCGGAGGAACAGGTCGATGTCCTCTGCCGCCCCGACAACGAGCGCCGACGGAATGTCGGGGGCATAGCTGCTGGCGGTGGGCAAACCACTGCGGCGGTGGCGCCAGCGGCGATAGATCACGCGTGGCGTCCCGAGCAGCACCAGGAGGGTCAGTGCATACACGACGGGAAAGGCGGGATTGCCGGATGCCGCGCCGGTCAGCGCAAGCACGAAGCCGAGCAGAGCGGCGCCAAGCGCGCTGGACCAGGCCACCGCAAGCAGGTCATCGATCCCGGCAAAACGCCAGAACTGCCACGGCAGCCTGAACGGCAGTCCCGCCAGCAGGAGGGTCGCCGCACCGGCCACCGGGAGCCACCACGGATGCAGCCAATCGCCCGAAGGAGCCGCCACAGCCCGCGCGAGCGGCACAGCCAGTGCCGCCAAGGCTCCGTCGATTGCGATATTCAAAGCGATTTGCACTGGCGGGCGAGCTGCCATGCGGTCCCTATAACGCAGCGGACCAAGCCGTCATATCCCACCACAAGCCGGGTAACCGGATTGCCTATCGCATTTCGGCACGATTGGCCCGATAGTCACGGCCGCGTGGGCAGGCCGCTTCCGTCGGCCACGCTCCCGCGACAGGTCAGACCACAAGCACGGCCGGAAGCATCCGCGCCGCGAAGGGAGTGTACTCCATGCCATCGAGACACCGTGTGACGCGCCGTAATGCGCTCAAGCTGGGCGCCGCCGCGACGGCGCTGCCACTGGTGCATATCCGCACCGCCGGCGCCGCCGGCAAACTGAAGCTGGCGCTGTGGGATCACTGGGTCCCCACCGGCGATGCCGCCATGAAGAAGCTGGTCGATCAATGGGCCGAGAAGAACAAGGTTGAGGTAGAGCTCGACTTCCTCACCTCGATCGGCAGCAAGATCAACATCACCATGGCCGCCGAGGCGCAGGCCAAGACCGGCCACGACGTCTACGCTTTCGATTCATGGACGGTGCAGCAGTACGGCGACTCGCTCGATCCGATGGACGACGTGATGCAGCGTCTCATCGCGAAATACGGCAAGCTGGGTCACGCCTACGAGTATCTCGGCGTTGCCAACGGACACTGGCTGGCTGTGCCGGTCGGCTGGGGCTCCGCGCCGCTCACGTCATGCGGGCGGATCAGCCTGCTGAAGAAGTTCGCCAATATCGACGTGCAGGCCTGGTATCCGGCGCATCAGTCGACGCCGGATGCCGCCAAGGACTGGACCTACGACACTCAGCTCAAGATGGCGGAAGCGAGCTTCAAGGCCGGCTTTCCCATCGGCTTCGGCTGTGGCTCCAACAGCACCGACGCCAACCAGACCTGGGGCGCGACGTTCGGGGCGTTCGGTGCCGATCTGGTCGATGGCAAGAAGAACATCACGGTGGAATCCGACAACGTGATGCAGGTCATGGAATACATCGCGAAGATGGTGAAGTTCATGCCGTCCGACGCGGTGAGCTGGGACGATGCCTCGAACAACCGCGCGCTGATCTCAGGCAAGGCGGCATACATCTGGAACCCGCCCTCGGCCTGGGCGGTTGCCAAGCGCGATGCGCCCGACGTTGCGGCGGATTGCTGGACTTTCCCCAATCCGCTGGGACCGAAGGGCCGGCTGGTGCCGCACCGGCCGTATTTCTGGGGCGTCTGGTCGTTCGCTCAGAACAAGACCGCGGCCAAGGAGATCATCGAGTGGCTGTCGCAACGCGAACAGGTCGAGACGCTATCGACGGCGGTGGTCGGCTATGACATTCCGCCGTTCGATTCGATGTCCGATCTGCCTGTCTGGGCCGACGTCGAGCCGCCGAAGGGCACGATCTACAATTATCCGGTGCGGCCTTGGCACGATGCGCAGTATTACGTGCCCGGCTCTTCAGCACCGCCGGATATCGCCGTGCAGATCTGGAACCGCAACATCCAGCCCGGCATGGTGTCGCGCCTGATGTCAGGCCAGTCGATCAAGCAATCGATCGCCTGGGCGAAGGACGAGTTGGAAGGCTTCCTCCGCTGACGACTGCCGGCCGGCACGCGCTGGCCATCGACCACTGATCGCTGTTATCGGGCTCCTCCTTCGGGAGGAGCCCGCATGACTCTTGTCGCCGTTCTGCGCCATCTGGCCTTCGCCACCGGGCTGGCGCTGCTTTCCGCCGCCGTGGTGCAGGTGATGATCGCGGTGCGCGTGATGGATCGGCCGGACCCACGGAAAGTGCACACGCGGGATACGCCGAAGGGCGGCGGGGTCGGCGTGGTGGTGGCATTCCTGATCGGCATCGCTGTGCTTTACCGCTTCGCCGAATTCGCCCGATTGGCTGATCCTTACTTCACCGGCGTCATCGAGGCGTCGATGGCGATCGCCGTCGTCGCATTCCTGGACGATCTCTACGACTGGAAGTTCACCATCAAGCTTGCCGCTCAGATTTTGGCGGCCGTGGTCGCGGTGTCGAGCGGCATCTACGTGGTGAACTACCGCGTGCCGTATGTCCGGCCGCTCGACATCGGTTGGCTGGCGCCGTTGTTGACGGTCCTGTGGCTGCTGTTCGCCACCAACGCGATGAATTTCATCGATGGCCTGAACGGCCTCGCCGGCGGTGTGGCGCTGATCGCGGCCGGTTTCCTCGCCGGCATCGCGGCGGCGCATGGCGGCTGGTTCGCCTATTTCGCGGCGCTGCTGCTGGTCGCGGGTCTGGCCGGCTTTCTGCCGTTCAACTTCCCGCGCGCGCGCATTTTCATGGGTGATGTCGGCAGTCAGTTCTGCGGCTTCATCCTCGCCATCCTCGCCGTGGTGGCAAGCCGCTTCGACAACGTGGAGTTGTCGTTCCTGATAGTCCCGATGTTGTTGTCTGGTGTGCTTTTCGACGTCGCGTTCACCCTGATCCGCCGGGCGCTCTCTGGTGAACGCCTGACCGAGCCGCACCGCGGCCATCTTTACCAGGTTGCGCAGCGCTCAGGCCTGCCCGCCACGGCCGTCACGCTGGTGCACTGGGGTTTCGCTGGCTTCGGCGGCATCTGCGCGCTGCTGTTCGTGGCCGCTCCCACGCCGGCCAAGCCGTTCATTCCGTTGCTGACGCTGCCGCCCCAGTTGTGCTGGCTTGGCTTCGTCGCGCGTCGCGCCCAGAGCGCGGGCGTCACGTGCTGGGGATAAGCTCCGGCCTTTATACCGTCGTCGCGGTACGCCGGCTCGGTGCCTCACTCATTGCCGAGTGCGGTGCCTTCTTCGCGGCAGTCGTGGCGTCACCCATGATCGAGCGCAGGTCACGCAGGAAGGCGGCGCCTTTCAAGGTCCGCTGTACCAGAATGCTGCGACGATCCAGTGGGTCCACCTTGCGCCGCGCGAAATCGAGCTCACCCAGCCGGTCGAGCGCGCGGGTGATGGCCGGCTTCGAAACGTTGAGGTCGCTTGCCAGACCGCGCACAGTATGCCCGCCGTCGTGCAGATAGCACGTCAGGAACACACCGAGCTGGCGCGCCGAAAGATCCGGGCCGTCGCGTCGGACCAAAGCAACGACGGTTTCACGAAGGATGCCGACCATCTGGTCGGCCGAGGGACTGACAGCCATGGTGTTCCTTTCATGCTCCCGGACAGCTTTGATTTGTGGCAGCCTTGGTTTGTTGAATCCTAGGACGCCTGAGAGTACCAGGAAACGGATAGCCTATTCCCATTCCATTGCACGAGCGAAGTATTTTCATATCGCTCGCGTAGACGTTATTCAAGGTGCTCGATCCGGGTTCGCACCTTCAACGCGTGCCGCCAGTGCGGCGAACAACCCGCGTATAGCGTAAGCCTCACCGCCCTCAGGATGCCCTGGGGACGACTGGTCGTTCCAGGCATAGAGATCAAGATGGACCCACGCAATACCCGAGGCAACAAATCGCTGTAGGAACAATGCTGCCGTGATCGCCCCGGCATGCGGCTTCGACGACACGTTGTTGAGATCGGCGACCGGGCTGTCCAGCCAGCGGTCGTATTGTGACCACAGCGGCAGTCGCCACAATGGATCGTGCTGCTCCTGCCCATGACGCAACAACACGTCAGCCCATGCGTCGTCATTGCAGAACATCGCGGGCAGATCAGGACCGAGTGCAACGCGGGCCGCGCCGGTCAGAGTGGCGCAATCCATCAGCAGTGTTGGAGATTCATCACACGATTCCGCGAGGAGATCACACAGCACCAAGCGGCCTTCGGCGTCCGTGTTGCCGACCTCAACCGTCATGCCTTTGCGCGTGCGGATCACGTCCGACGGCCGCATTGCAGTACCGGAGATTGAGTTCTCCACGCAGCCAACACGCACCGCGAGCCGCACTGGAAGGTCCGCCTCCATGATCATTCGGGCTAGCCCGAGGACCGTAGCCGCGCCGCCCATATCCTTCTTCATCCGCAGCATGCCGCTCGACGGTTTGATGTCATAACCACCGGTATCGAAACAGACGCCCTTGCCGCATAACGAAACGAGCGGCGCATCGGCATGTGCAGCACTTCCGGACCAGCGCAGGATCGCGACGTATGCAGGCCGCGCGGAGCCACGGCCAACCGCAGCCACAGTCGGATAGGCTTCAACCAGCGCGTCGCCGGAAACCAGGTCAACCTCAGCGCCGTAATGCTTGCCGAGCAAGGCGGCGAATTCAGCAAGCTCCGCGGGACCCAGGAGATTGGCGGGCGTGTTGATGAGGTCACGTACCATCCAGGTTGCGGCGGCGGCTGAACGGCTGCGCTGCTGCCGCTCGGGTGCCAATAGTTTCGCCGGTCCGCGTTTGACAGCCTTCAGCGCTGCATAGCGATAGGCGCCGAGGCAAAAGCCAAGAGTGGCACATGCGGGATCGTATTCGCCCGCCTGCAAACGCCAGGGCGCACCTTCCGGCAGGCGGAACGCCAGACCACCGAATGCGGCGGGAGACATATCGTCGCCAAGACCGAGCACCGCGCCAACAACGCCTTCATCGCCCGGCAAAAACAGCAGTTCCTGCGCAGCAGCCGTGAAATCGAGCTGGCGGAGAAAGCGCGATTGTCCAGGCGACAGGCCGTCGAGAAACGCGGCAAGCCCGGACGGGCGTATCGCATACAACGGCCGCGTCGCATCGGCGCTGTCGACCAGGCAATCGAGTCTCTGTTCCAGCATCGAATTCTCTCTCATCGCATCGGCGCGCTAGCCCAGCGATGATCCAAGCAGCAACGTGACACGTCGTGCAAATTGTGCCGGATCGCGCGGCAGGTCGCCTTCCTGCACGCGCGCGAGATCGAGCAGCGTTCCGGCGGCATTCGCGATCAATTCGTCATCCTGCAGCTTTCCCGCCAACGCCTCGATCAGGCTGTGTCTCGGGTTCACTTCCAATACCGGTGCCGCAGGCAGCATGGCGCGGCCCGAACGGCGTAACAGACGCTGCATCTGCAGATCGGGTCCCTTGTCGCCGGCGGCCAGCACGACCGCGCTATCGGTCAGTCGGCCAGTCGCGCGCACGTCCGCCACCTCGTCGCCCAACGCCTTCTTCAGAGCTGCAAGCAATGGCGAGATGTCCGGCTGATCCGCATCCTTGTCGGTTTCCTCTGGCGCCTGCGTCACACTCTTCAGATGCTTTCCTTCGAAACTATCCAGCCGTTCAGGCCAGAACGCATCGATCGGATCGGACAGCAGGAGGACCTCGATCCCCTTCGCGCGGAACCCTTCGAGTTGCGGCGAAGCGCGCAGCGAATCCGCGTTGTCGCCGGCCAGGTACCAGATCGTGTCCTGTCCCGCCTGCATCCGTGAGAGATAGTCCGGCAATGAGGTCCATCCCTCCTGCGCGGAAGACCTGAACCGCAGCAGCGGCGCGATCTCTGCGCGATGCTCGGAATCCTCCCACGCGCCCTCCTTCAACACGGAACCGAAATTGTCCCAGAACTTTCCGTAGTCTTCGGTCTCCTTCGCGCGGTTCTTCAGCTCCGACAGCACGCGCCCGATCAGCGCCTTGCGGATCCGCCCGAGTACCGGTGTGGTCTGCAGCATCTCACGCGAGACGTTCAGCGGCAGATCCTCGGTGTCCACCACGCCCTGCACGAAGCGCAGCCACGATGGCAGCAGCTCAGCTTTGTCGGTGATGAACATCCGCCGCACGTGCAGCTTCACATGCGACTCGCGATCGCCGTCGAACGGTTCGAACGGCTTCATGCCGGGCAGGAATAGCAGCGCGTAGAACTCCAGCATGCCCTCGGCGCGCCAGTGCAGCGTCGCCCATGGCGTATCGAACAGATGACCGAGATGCCGATAGAACTCGTTGTACGACTGTTCGGAAATCTCCGCGCGCGGCTTGCGCCAAAGTGCGGTGCCCTCGTTGGCTGACAGGTCCTTGCCATCGCGGGCAATCGTAATCGGCAGCGTAATGTGGTCGGCCCACTTGCGTACCACCGCCTCGAGGCGGATCGGGTCGAGATACTCATCGGCGTCCGCCTTCACGTGCAGCACGACGTCGGTGCCGGCGATTTCACGCGTTGCCGGCGCGATGGTGAACTGGCCACCGCCGCCGTCCGACGCCCAGGTGAACGCCTCCTCGGAGCCCGCCTTCCGCGAGGTCACCTCCACGCGGTCCGCCACCATGAAGGCGGAATAGAAGCCGACGCCGAACTGGCCGATCAGGCTGGGCCGCTCCTCGGGTTTCGCCGAAGCCAGCGCCGCGCCGAATGCGCGGGTGCCGGAACGGGCGATGGTGCCCAGGTTGTCGATCAGCTCCTGCCGGCCCATGCCGATGCCGTCATCGGCGATAAGCAGCGTGCGGGCGCCCTTGTCGGGCACGATGCGGATCTTCGCCTCGGCCGGCGGAGCGAGGGCGGCATCTGTCAGTGCCTCGAAGCGGCGCCGGTCCATCGCATCGGCGGCGTTCGCCACCAGCTCGCGCAGGAATATTTCCCGCTCGGAATAGAGCGAGTGCACCACGAGATCGAGCAGCCGCCCGACCTCGGCGCCGAAATCATGCTTTTCCGCAACCGCATCGCTCATCAGCACCCTCCTTGCGCGCCGCGATATGCAGTGAACCCGGCTCGGTTTCAATGCGCCGGGCTCCGCGGGCAGTCATGCGCGCGGCCGGATGCAAATGGGTGCCGTGCCTCCGGCCCACTGTCTGCGATTCGCGGCAGCGATACGAGGGCTGGAACCGCCCTACCAAACGAACCCGACGCCGGCATTGAACGACTGGGCACTGCTGCTGCCGCTGATCGCGGCGCCATAGCCCACGAACATCGCCACCGGCCAGGACGCCACGTTGATGTCGGCGTCCAGCCCGACCAGTGCGGCGTCGCGGCCGATCGGCGCGCTGTCCAACGCAAATCCACTGCCGCTCAGGCTTGCGAAGCTCGCCGCGATCGTCGCCGTGTTGTCGGCGAACTCGTGCGACCAGCCGAGCCGGCCCTTGACGGTCATCCGCACGGTCTCGCTCAGCGCGAAGCCACGCTGTGCGCTGACCGCGAGCGTGCTCGCGGCGCTGCCCAGCGACGCGCCACCGATGGTCTCCGCGAGCGCCCCGCCGCTTTCCGTCAGGCCGTTCAGATGCAGCCCGAAGCCACCGAACCCCAGGCTCGGCTCGATCAGCCACGCGCCGAGTCTCTGCTGCACGCCGACCCGCACCCCGCCGCCACCGGCCAGTCCGTTGGTGTCGCCTCGCGTCGCTGCACCGAATACCGGCAGCGACCGGTGAACGTTCTCCTGCTGGTACATCAGGCCGAGTTGCGCCTCGGCGAAAAACATGCCGCTCTGCCATTGGCCGTAGGTGACAAGCTGCGCGGTGCTGCTGCTGGCGTTGCCGCTGGCCTGCGACCAGGTCTTCCCCTCGACCGCGCCGATCGCCAGGCCGACACGCCCGGTGCCGGCCACCGGCAGGTCGATGCCGGCCGCCGTGCCACCCAGTCCGGCGGTGAAACCCGGCGAGCCGCCGCCCGCGCCGACGCTGTCATAGCCACCGAGCCCGCTGACCCAGATCGTGCTGCCATTCGGTCCGGGCGCGCTGTTGGCGGCGCGATCGGCAGCCAACCCACGCCGCGCCGCCAACTGGCCACTGACCGCGTTGGCCATCAGGTACCAGGAGCTGCGTCCCGTGATCATCGCGTCGGGGTAGATCGACGGCGCCAGCTCATCGAGCGCCACGCTGATGCTGCCGGCCGGCAATGTGTAGAGTGGGCCGAACAGCGCCGACTGGGCGGGATCCAGCGCCGCACCGGGGGCCAGGTCGTAGCGCATCCGCCGCGGAACCGACACCGCTCTCGCTGCTGCTCTCCGCCAGCCCGGCGGCGACGAGGTTGCCGTAAAGGCTCGGTGTCACCGCCAGAGACACAGCGTTGCCGCCATATAGCGTGTCGATCCGCGTCCCGGGGGCCAGCCCGCTCGGTAGCTCGGTCAGCGAAGCAAAGTTCCCCGACACGCCGCCGGCCGCGGTCAGGATCGGCCACATGCTGCCCAGCACAGGGGCGTCACCGTTGACCGCAACGACAAGGCCACTGCCGGCTAGCGACGCCCTGCCGCCGACCTGGATCAGGTTCGCTCCGCCCGCACTGACCGCCGCCAGATAGCTGGAGCCCGAACCCATGGTCAGCGAACCACCGATGATGCCGTTGCCGGCGAAGCTGGCGCCTGGTCCGACCGCCACGTTGCCGGCCAGTGAGCCGGTGACCGCCAGTGTTCCGCCCTGCACGACCGTGCCGCCGGTATAGCTGTCATTGCCGGCCAGGATCAGCGTCCCGGAGCCCTGCTTGATCAGGCCGCCGGGGCCGGAGATGGCGTTGCTCCAGATATCGAACGCATTCAGCCCGCCGAGTGCGGCATTCATGTTCACCGTGACGTTGCTCGGGAAGGCGCCATAGCCGCTGGCGGCAGCGTAGAGATTGAGCCTCGCCCAGCCGGTGCCGTTGTCGAGCGGCCCGCCCGACGGCAGTTCGGTGGTGGCAAGGACCTGGTTGAGCTGTGCCGTGTTCAGGTAAGGGAACCGCGTGGTGAGCAACCAGTGGGCATCCGCCGGCACGACCGGCGCCAACGTGGTGTCGCCGACGGACGGCAGGCCGAACGACAGGTAGTTCGTGTAGGCCTGGATCTGCTGGGCGTAGATGGCGGCGGTGGGGATCGTGTGGCCGGCGATGCAGCCGGCGACGCTGCTGGCGCACGCGGCCGCATAGGGCGAGCTGGCGCCACCGCCGAGATAGGCCTGCATCGCCTGGCTCAGCGCCGGAAGGTTGGCCGGGGTGGCGTTCGAGGACATATACAGAGGATTGCCGGCCAGCGTCTCGGCGATCAGGTAGGTGGCGAGAATCCGCCCGCCGATCACGTCCGTCGGATAATGCACGCCGTTGACGTTGAGGTCGTAAGAGAAGTCCGCCGCCGCCTGCGCCAGTTGCTGGTAATATCCCGGTGCCAGGATCGCGAAAGTGATGGCGTCGACGGTACCGCCGATGGTGTGTGCGCTCGGGAAATCGCCGGTCTGCGAATCGCTGTGGATCTGCCAGTTTATGTTGAATTTGCCGGGCGTCTGCTGGTTCTGGTAGGCGAGCAGCGACGAGTTGGCCGGGGTAAAGGGATTGTCGTAGATCGCCGCCGACACCTGATAGGGCGGGGGGTTTCCGACACTGTCGATCTGCCCAGGCAACAGGCCATAGGCATTCCCGTAGATGTTGGCCCCACCAAACGAGATCTTCAGCAGGTTCAGTTGCGCGCTGCCGCCGATGTCGTTCACCGCGTTCTGAACCGACGTCGGAAGGGCTGGGGCATAAGGCAGACCTGCCGAAGTGTAGCCAAAAGCAGTATTGGATGGGAACGCACGCAGCAGAATATTGGCGAATATTAGCGGCGGGATCAAAACGGTCCCAGAGGCGATCTTCTGGGCCTGGGTCGAATTGAGGTAGATGTTTTGCTCAGTTTGCAGGTTCGCGTTCAGCACCGCGATGCCAGCGGGTGAGCTCAGCAACAGGTTGAATGGTGACAGCAGGTTTGTCTGGTCCACGCCTTGCGAGGCACACAGCGGCGTCACGACGGTGGTGCACTGCGCGAACGCCGAACCCGCACCAACGATCATGGCGAGCATCGCCACGAATCGGAATGGCGCAGATCAGCCGGCGCCCAAGGTGTCGTCCACCACAGCCTGACGATAACGCCCGATCAGTCATGACCATCGCCGGCAACTGTCATGGCAGGCGTGCCCATCGCGTCCCAGGGTCGAAAATGTCCGGGAAGCGATGAACGAACTGTGAATCATGCCGCGGACGCGGCTGCCATTCGGGAGGCGGTCACCGACCCGAGGCGGCCGATTCCCCATCGTCCGCGCTGCCAGCCCGCAAACTGATCCCTGTCCTCCCGGAACCCGGAACCGCTTGCATTCCGCGCCGCAACATCCAACCATCTGCCCATGCCCGGCCTGGATTCCGGTTTCGCCCCCCGCGTCAAAGCCGTCCTCGGTCCGACGAACACCGGCAAGACCCACCTCGCCATCGAGCGCATGCTGGGGCACGCTTCCGGCATCATCGGGTTTCCCCTGCGCCTGCTCGCCCGCGAGAATTACGACCGCATGGTGGCCCAGAAGGGCGCCCGCCACGTGGCTCTGATCACCGGCGAAGAGAAGATCGTTCCGCCGGACGCACGCTGGTTCTCCTGCACGGTCGAGGCCATGCCGCTCGATCGCGACGCCGAATTCCTGGCGGTGGACGAGATCCAGCTCTGCGCCGATCCCGACCGCGGCCATGTCTTCACCGACCGCCTGCTGCACGCCCGAGGGCTGGTCGAGACCATGTTCCTGGGGGCCGAGACGATCCGCCCGCTGCTGCAGCGCCTCGTGCCGCAGGCCAACGTCGAGACGCGGCCGCGCATGTCGCACCTCAGCCACGCCGGCCCCGCAAAACTGGTGCGCCTGCCGCCGCGCTCCGCCGTGGTCGCGTTCAGTGCCGCCGAAGTATACGCCATTGCCGAGCTGATCCGCCGCCGACGGGGCGGCTGCGCCGTGGTGATGGGCCGGCTGAGCCCGCGCACCCGCAATGCCCAGGTGGCGCTCTACCAGGACAAGGAGGTCGATTTTCTGGTCGCCACTGACGCGATCGGCATGGGCCTCAACATGGACGTGGATCACGTCGCCTTCGCCAGCCTGGGCAAGTTCGACGGCCACCGCCCGCGCCGGCTCACGCCGGCCGAGATTGCTCAGATTGCCGGTCGCGCGGGACGCGGTATGCGCGACGGGACGTTCGGCACCACGGCGCAATGTCCGCCCCTGGGCGACGAGGTGGCGGCCGCCGTCGAGGCACACGCCTTCGAGGCCCTCGATCAGCTCTGCTGGCGCAACAGCGACCTCGACCTCGACCATGTCGATGCACTGCTGGCCACCTTGATGGAGCCGCCACCTGGGCCCGGACTGGTGAAAGGCAACGACGCCGCAGACCTGGAGACACTTGCCGCGCTGGCGCACGACCCGGAGATACGCCGCCTCGCCCAGGGACGGCGGCAGGTCCGGCGGCTGTGGGAAGCCTGCCAGATCCCAGACTTCCGCAAACTGGCAGACGACACCCACACCAAGCTCTGCGCCCGCGTGTTCGGCCACATCGCGCGCGACCAATATCTGCCGACCGACTGGCTGGCTGGGCAGATCAGCGCGCTGTCACGCTCGGACGGCGATATCGACACGCTGATGCAACGGCTCGCCGGCGTGCGAATATGGTCCTACATCGCCGCGCGGGGCGACTGGGTGAAGGACAGCCCGCACTGGCAGGGGAAAGCGCGTGAGGTCGAGGATCTGCTGTCGGATGCTCTGCACGAGCGACTGACCAGTCGCTTCGTGGACCGCCGCGCCGCACATCTGATGCGCCGTCTCGAGGCAGGCGAGACCCAGGAGCTGCTGTCGGCCGTCACGCGCCGCGGCGAGGTCATCGTCGAGGGCCACCCGGTCGGCAGGGTCGGCGGCTTCAGCTTCTATCCTGACCCCGCGGCACAGGGCGACGAGAAGCGCCTCGTGCTGCGCGCCGCGCGCCGGGCGCTCCGCGAGGAGATGCCGCGCCGCGTCGCCGTGGTAGAAGCGGCCCCCGACGGCGCCTTCGCATTCGGTGATGGCAACACACTCACCTGGGACGGCGTGCCGATTGCCCGCCTGAAGCGCGGTATCAGCGCGCTGCGGCCGCGGGTGCAGATGCTGGACAGCGAGTTCCTCGACGGCGCGCAACGCGAGCGGCTGCGTGTCAGATTGCAGCGCTTCCTCGACGACAGGGTCGGCCACGATCTGGCACCACTGCTGGCCGCAGCCAGCAAGGGAAACACTCAGCCCGGTTTCCGAGGCCTGCTGCATCGGTTGACCGAGGCGCTCGGCCTCATCCTTGGCGACGAGGGTGACGCGCTGCCGCCGCCGGCACGTGCCGGGCTGAAGGCGATCGGCGTGAAGGCGGGCCGCTTCGGCCTGTTCATTCCCGCACTGCTGAAACCGCGCGCCGCCACCATGCGGGCCCGCCTGTGGAGCGTGCAGCATGGCGTGGCGGTACCCGCGCTGCCATCGCCTGATCTGGTCTCGCTGCCCAGCCGGCCGGACTGGCCGAGCAGGTTCGCCGATGCCATGGGCTGGCTTGAGGCGGGGCCCGTGTTGCTGCGGCTCGATATCGCTGAGCGAGTCGCCGCAGAGCTCGCCTGGGCAACTCGCCGTGGTCCGACAGCCTTGCCCGCCAGCCTGGCATCGCGCTTCTCGCTGAAGGTCGATCTGGTTCCTGTCGTCCTGAGGCGCCTCGGCTTCCGCGTCATACCGGCCGGCGTTCTGCCGGCGGACCAGTTTGGGCCACCGGCGCCGGCCATGCTGCTGCCGCTGCGGCGACGGCGGGCAGTCGCGACCGAGCCGCTGTCAGTCGAGGCGCATGGGCCATTCGCAGCATTGGCGGCATTGAAGCGCTAGGCGGCCAGGCGACGCGGCTCCCCCGATACGGCTCAGCTCGGCCAGCATCTCATCCGGCAACTTCAGCTCGGCCAACGCCAGGTTCTCGCGGAGGTGGTCGGGTGACGACGTGCCCGGGATAAGCAGGATGTTGGGCGAGCGGGACAACAGCCACGAGCGCCGCCCGCCGCCGCCACATTCGAAGCGTGGACGACTGAAGCGCCGAGCGGAAGAACGGCACGTGCCCTTCCCCGCCAGCTTGTCAACCAGCGCGTCGTCCTCGCGATGCGCGAGGTTGAACAGGTTCTGCACGCAAACCACCGGCGCGATTGCGTCACGCGCTTCCTCGACCTGCGCCCCTCCCACGCTCGGCGCATGGACGTCACCCATCACGCGGAGGTTGACCACGTCCAGCACGTCGACATCCAGATTGCGCGGATTGTTGTGAACTGCCTTGGTCAGCTCGGCCGGGCTCTGCGCCGGGTTCCACGACGCGTCGGCGCCGCGCACCGTCCCCACCTTCGTCACGATCGTGAGGCCGTCCGGGTAGGGATGGAGCGCCTCGCGGATCAGCTGATTGGTGACGTGCGGACCGTAGAAGTCGCTGGTGTCGATGTGGTTGACGCCGGCCGCCACCGCCTCGCGCAGCACGGTAAACGCCGCCCCGCGGTCCTTGGGTGGCCCGAAGACACCGGGCGCCAGCGAGCTGCATCGCGCCGTAGCCCAGGCGGTTCACGATGCGGCCGCCCAGGGTGAACGTGCCGGCTATGCTGAGATCGGTCATGGCGGAACTCCAGCGCTGGCAACCTGTCGGACTTAACACGACGCAATTTTCTGCCATAGGATCGGTGAACCAAATCTGACAGGCTGCTTGGGGGGCAGAAATCGCCGAGACGGAGGACCGTGACTGGCAGCGCCTGGACAAGTGGCTGTGGTGCGCACGGTTCATGCGCCAACGCAGTGATTGTGCAGCACTCGTGGCACGGGGCCTGATCCGCATCAACCGCCAGCCGACCGACAAGGCCCACGCGCGGCTGCGTATCGGCGACGTGCTGACGGTGCCCGTGCATCACTCGGTGCGGGTGGTGCGCGTGATCTCGCTGGCTGGACGGCGCGGACCGGCGACCGAGGCGCGCATGCTTTACGAAGAGATCAATGAGCCGCTCAGCGGACCTTGCGCCTGAGCGCATTCATCGGCATATCGCCGCCTTCTGATAGAGGCGCCGGGGACTGAGCATGACCTACGTGGTCACAGAGTCGTGCATTCGTTGCAAGTATATGGACTGCATAGAGGTCTGCCCGGTCGACTGCTTCTATGTCGGCGAGAACATGCTGGTCATCCATCCGGATGAGTGCATCGATTGCGGCGTATGCGAGCCGGAGTGCCCGGTCGAGGCGATCGTGCCGGACAGCGACGACAAGGCGGCCGATTGGCTGGAGCAGAACCGCACCTATGCGGCGTTGTGGCCGAACATAACCCGGAAGGGCGAGCCGCCGGCTGACGCCGATGATTGGAAGGACAAGACCGACAAGGCCGATCTGTTCTCGCCCAATCCCGGCAAGGCCTGAGGCAGCGGCCAACGGAGCCGCCTCAACCGGAAGTGTTACGGTTCATCGCGTTATGTCGGGTGTCTTACCCGATGACGTAACGCCACCGTGATGCTATATTGGGACCAACGGCAGCGGTGCGGGAGATGCGCCAGCAGCTGCCATTCCCAGGAGCCGATCGTTCGGAGCCGGGCCGGGTGAGGCTGTGCCCGCCTGACCACCGAGCGGATCGCAATGACGCAAGGGGCACGGTTAGAAGGTGTCAAGCATGAAGGTATCGGCCGGAACCGCGGTGAAAGGTCGTGGAGCTGGGGCTTCGCGTAGCGCGGTTCCGCCACGTCGCACGGCAACTCCGATCCCTGCGAAGGCGGCGCAGACGGCGGCAGTGAGGAAAACGGCGGCGGCTCCCCCGAAGTCAGCAAAGCCGACGTCGCCAAAGGCCGTCGCCAAGCCAGCGGCGAAGGAACCGCCCGCAGTAAAGCCCGCGGTGGCGAAATCGGCGCCCGCCAAGCCGGAGGCCAAGCCAGCCGTGACTGCGCCGGCGGCGAGCGCGCCACCGAAGGCTGCGATCGCGCCGGAGGTTGTGCAGCAGCCCAGCCCGGCAGGCGGCTCCGGTGCGCGCCGGGCCCCAGCCTCCGCCGGATCGCCGACCGGTCATGCCAGACCGCCTCCCACCGAGGCCGCTGGGCAAGGCCGAGATCTTCGTCGAGGGCGATCATGTCGTCTATCCGACCCACGGCGTCGGCAAGGTCGAGCGGATCGCGACGGAAGAGATCGCCGGACACAAACTCGAGCTGATCCACATCACGTTCGAGGAGAACCGGATGACCTGCGCGTGCCGGTGGCCAAGGCGCGCAGCGCTGGCCTGCGCAAGCTCGCCACCCGCAAGCTCTTCGACGAGGCGCTGGCGGTGCTGAAGGGCAGAGCGCGGATCAAGCGCACGATGTGGTCCCGGCGGGCGCAGGAGTACGAGGCGAAGATCAACTCCGGCGACCCGTTGGCGATCGCCGAGGTGGTGCGCGACCTGCATCGCAACGCCGGCCAACCGGACCAGAGTTTTTCCGAGCGGCAGATCTACGAGGCGGCGATGGACCGCCTGGCTGCGGAACTGGCGGCACTCGACAAGACCGACAAGCTCACCGCGGCGACCAAGCTGACGAACTTCCTCAAGACGGTGTAGACGCGCCCCCTGCCCAAAGGAGCGGGGGGTTGCCCTACACCGTGACGTTGTGCTCCAGGGGAACCGAGCGACAGTCCATCTCGTATTCCAGTCCGACAACCGGCGGACGGGCAAAGTGCCACACCAGCCCATGCCGCGCCGCGCCGCGCCGCACGATCTCGTCAGCGAATGAGGTGTGGACGTCGTACACCGTGTATGCCTGCGTCGCCGTGGTGTCGGCCCAGGTCTTGCCCAGGACGGCCATGCGCTCCTCCATGCGCCCCACTACGAACCGCGCCTTCTCCCGCATGGCGTCTGGGCCGGTCTCACCGTATCGCACCGTGCGCTCGCGATACGGCGCGGGTCCGTCTCCGGCCTCGCCGCTGCCGGCAATGACGAACGACCCGGACGCGCCAGCGGCAGGACGCGCAAAGCAGAACGCGTAAAAGCTGGGTTCGGCGGGCTTGTGGATCGGTGGGATGACATTGCTGCGCGCCACCGGGTTATCATCCCCGGTCATCACGCCCCACCGCTGTAGCGTTCCGGCGTAGCGCCTGTTGAATTCGATGAAGCCTGTGTCGGTGAACTGCTCCGGCGATCGCAGCTCGCAGGCACAGAACGCCGCGAGAGGCAGACCCTGTTCGCCAAGAAACCGCTCGATCCAGGCGAAGCCAGCGTCGAGCGGCAACGGCTCGCTGAACGTCACCCGCTCGATCCGGAAGCCGTCCAGCGCCGCAACGCCGCCGGAATACTGGAACGCGAACGGGATGTAGCGATAGCCACCAGCTCGCATTTCGATCGTCGCCGCCATCGTGCTCTCCTCTGATGCAAAAAGGGCCCCGGGTTGCCCCGAGGCCCTTCGTAGCATGGGCGCGTGGTTGGCTAGTTGCTGTTCCGGTTGCCCAGCAACTGCAGCAGCAACATGAACAGGTTGATGAAGTTCAGGTAGAGGCTCAGCGCGTCATACACGCTGCGCTTCGCCGCCGCATCCGGTCCCTCGGCGTAGGCATACTGCACGTAGGTCGCCTTGATGCGCTGCGTGTCGTACGCCGTCAGGCCGGTGAACACGACCACGCCGATGATGCTGATGGCAAACTGCAACGCCGAACTGACAAGGAAGATATTCACCAGGCTTGCGATGATGATGCCGAACAGTCCCATCATCAGGAAGCTGCCGAAGCGACTGAGGTCCGCCTTCGTCGTGTAGCCATAGATGCTCATCGCAGCGAACGTCGCAGCCGTGATGAAGAACACCCTGACGATGGATTCGCTCGTGTAGATCAGGAAGATGTTGGTCAAGCTGGCGCCCATCGCGGCGCAGAACAGCCAGTACAGCGTCTGTGCGGTGGTGCGCGATAGCCGGTTCACCCCCATGCTCAGCACCAGCACGAATGCGAGCGGTGCGAAGATCGAGATCATCGCCAGCGCCGATGCCGTGTGCCGCGGCCCCATCGGGGTCATGACCACGGGATAGAACGCGTTGATCAGATCGGTGTTGGCGATCGTATAGGCGATGATGCCGGTCAGCAGCAGACCGGAGCTCATCCAGTTATAGACCCGCAGCATATAAGCGCGGAGCCCGGCATCCAGGACCGCAGCGGTCGTGGCGGCCGATGCTCTTGGGTAGGTCCGGTAGTCGGGACTGAAGGCCATGGTTGTCCTCTTTGCCGTTTGAGGCAGGTTGTCCGAGGCCTCTCAATTTGGCGAGCGGCCGCGGCGGTTCAAGCCAAAGTGGTAATGAAAGCTCGGTAACCCCGTTCCGTGTCCCCGGCCTTCACTCGTTCCGCAGCATTGGTGCCGCCTTGGCCCGCAGCGCGGTCGCGGTGCCAACATAGCCGAATGTGAGCATCATGGCGAGGGACGCAATCAGGGTCCCCGCGAGGGTGCCGGGCAGGAACGCCCAGCCGATGTGCATGATGTAGCGGACGACGCCGAAACTGGCGAATGTGCCCACCAGGGCCGCGATCAGACCGGCGGCGAGGCCCAATACGCCAAACTCCACGATCCAGGCGGCACGGATCTGCCGGCGCGTGGCGCCGAGTGCCTTCAGGATGATCGCCTCCTGGGTACGGCGGCGCTGGCCGGCGGCGACCGCGCTGACCAGCACGAGGGCGCCGGCGACCAGCGTGAGCGAGCCTGTCGCGGCGAGCGCGGCGGCCACCTGATCCAGCAGCCCCGCAACCGCCGCAAGCACATCCGCCACGCGGATGCCGGTGACATTGGGCAATGCGTCGGTCACCGCGCGCAGCAGGTGGCCCTGGTCGGCATCGGCGACGCGGACAGTGGCGATGTGTGTGTGAGGCGCGTGCTGCAGCAGGCCGGGGCTCGCCACCATGGTGAAGTTCAGCGACAGGTTCTGCCAGGCGATATCGCGCAGGCTGGCGACTCGCAGGTCGATATCGCGGCCCAGGACGTTCACCCGGATGGTGTCGCCGATGCCGACACCCCAACCGCGGGCCAGCTCGGCGTCGAACGAGACCAGCGGCGGACCATTGTAATCGGCCGGCCACCAATGGCCGTCGACGATGCGGGTGTCACGCGGCTGCGCCGCGGCGTAGGTGAGACCGCGGTCGCCGCGGAGTGCCCAACTTGTCTCGGGGGTAGCGCGCACCTTGTCAGCAGGTACGCCGTTCACCGACACGATGCGGGCGCGCAGACTGGGCACCTGCTGCATTTCCGCGACGCCCGGTTGCGCCTTTACCAGCGATTCGAACTGCGGCAACTGGCTGTCCTGGATGTCGACGAAGAAGAAGCTGGGGGCATCGGCGGGAAGCTGTTCGGTGATTTCACGCTGCACATTGGCTTCGATCAGCGCCACCGCGGCAAGCGTCGAAAGCCCGAGGCCGACGGATACCAGCATGAGCGGCGTCGCCGCACCTGGCCGATGCAGGTTGGCAAGACCGAGCCGACCGGCGGGACTTCGCACCAGGCGGCCCGCGCGTGCCGCCAGCATCACAGCGCTGCCGCTGAGACGGAATACGATCAGCGTGCCAAGAGCGGCGGCGCAGAACCACAACGCGAATCGGCGGTCTGCGGCGGTGGCGATGGTCAACGCGATCAGGCTCGCTGCCACGGCAACATTGGCAGCCAGCAACGTGCGCGACGGCCGGGTTCGTTCCGGCACCAGCGCGTCGCGGAACAGTGCGCCACCGGGGATGCGCGCCGCCCGGCCAAGCGGCCAAAGCGAAAAAGCCAGCGCGGTGAGGAGCCCGTAGCACGCAGCAAGGGCGAGTGGAGCGGGGTAAAGGCCCAGGACCGGAGGCACCGGCAGCACGTCCTTGAGCACGGCAGCAAGCGCAATTGGCGCCAGTGACCCGGCCACAAGCCCGATGACGATGCCGGACAGCGCCAACGCCAGGACCTGGATCAGGCAAAGCGCAAACACGAGGGCAGACGAGGCTCCGAGACAGCGCAGCGTCGCGATGGTACGGGCACGGGCATCGAGCCATGCATGCACGCCGTTGGCGACACCGATCCCACCGACCAGCAGGGAAGTAAGGCCAACAAGTGTCATGAACAGGCTGGTCTGGTCGATGAAGCGGGTGACGCCAGGCGCGGCGTCGTGCGGATCGCGAATGCGCCAGCCCTGGTTGGGAAACGCCTCGCGCAGGGCGGCAAGCAGAGCGGGCGCGGTGGCGGGATCAGGGATGGTGGCTCGGACGGCATACTGCACCATCGAACCTGGCGCGATCAGGCCGGTCGACGGCAAAGCATCGGCGGCGATCAGCACACGAGGGCCGAGGATAAGCGGTGCGGCCACGCGGTCGGGCTCGGAGACCAGGGCGCCGCGGACAGTGAAGCTGGCGTTGCCAAGGCGGACGGTGTCGCCCACCCGAATGTTCAGCCGATCGAGAACGACCTGTTCGGCAAGCAGGCCGTGGCTGGACAGCGCGACGGCGATCCTGCCTGGCCCGCCCCCCTCCCCCCCACCCCCTCCCGCAAGGGGAGGGGGTGGCTCTGGCGCGTTACTCCCCCTCCCCTCGCGGGAGGGGGTTGGGGGGAGGGGGCGCAACTGCAACCGCGGCCTCGCCCACCAGCGGCCAGGCCGCATCGACAACCTTCAGCTCCACCAACTGCCGCTCACCGGACGGCGCGACCAGCATGGACCGCATCTGCACAACGTCCGACAGCGTCGTCCCCCGCGCGCGCAGCCAATCGCGCAAGGCGTCCGGCAAAGGCTGTGAACCGCTCTCGACCTCCAGATCGCCGCCCAGGATGCGCCTCCCGTCCTCCGCCAGTCCGCGATCCGTCGCCGCACGCAGCGAACCGACTGCGGCAATAACGGCGACTCCCAGCGCAAGGCACAGCAGTACGACCCACAGGCCACGCACACCGCTGCGCAGCTCCCGACAGGCGAGACGCAAGGCCAGCATCAGATGACCGGTTCGGCGTGGACCGGAGAGAGATCGACTTCCACCACCCGCCCGTCCGCCAGATGGACCCTCCGCGAGCAACGGGCGGCGAGGTGGGCATCGTGGGTGATCAGCATCAGCGTGGTGCCGTTCTCGGCGCGCAGGCGGAACAGCAGGTCCATCACCGCATCTCCCGTCGCCTGATCCAGGTTGCCGGTCGGCTCATCGGCCAGAAGCAGCCGAGGCCGCGGAGCGAAGGCGCGGGCCAGCGCTACCCGCTGCTGCTCGCCGCCGGACAGCTGGCCCGGCAGATGGGTCAACCGATGCCCCAACCCGACCGCACCGAGCGCCGCACGAGCCCGGGTCAGGGCGTCCCGCGCTCCGGCCAGCTCCAGCGGCACGGCGACGTTCTCCAGCGCGGTCATGGTCGAAATCAAGTGGAACGCCTGGAACACGATACCGACCGCCTCGCGACGCATATGGGCCAGCGCATCCTCATCCATCGCCGTAACGGTGCGCCCAGCCAGCACGATTCTCCCGGAACTGGCGCGCTCCAGCCCGGCGAGCACCATCAGCAGGCTGGTCTTGCCGGAGCCGGACGGACCGACGATGCCCACCGCCTCGCCGGCCGCAATGTCGAGGTCGATGCCGCGCAGGATGTTGACCGGTCCGGCGGCGGAAGGCAGGGTCAGGTGCAGGTTCCTGACTTGCACCAGGGGAATCGACGACGGCGGAGTGGCATCCATGGCGGCACCATATGGCGTCCGCACCCGGTGGCGGAAAGCCGTCATCGCACTGGCCCTGCTGCTGCCCGTCGCCGCCAACGCGGCTCCCCTCCGGCTGCTGGTACTCGGCGATTCGCTCTCTGCCGGCTATGGCCTCGCGCAGGCCGACGGGTTTGAGGCGCAGCTCGGTGCGGCCTTGCGGGCCCACGGCCGCGATGTGGCGATCGTCGACGGCGCGGTGTCCGGCGACACGTCGGCAGGCGGCCTGGCACGGCTCGACTGGGCACTGGGCGACGGCGCCGACGCGGCCATCGTCGAGCTTGGCGCGAACGACGGACTACGCGGCGTCGACCCGGCAGATACCGAGAAGAACCTGCGCGCGATCCTCGACAAGCTGGCGGCGCGCCACATCCCGGTGCTGCTGACCGGCATGTATGCGATGCCCAATCTCGGCCAGGACTACGCGCCAGAATTCCGCGCGGTGTTCGACCGGCTGGGGACCCGGCCCGGCGTGTTGTACGATCCGTTCTTCCTGACGGACGTGGCGACCGTGCCGTCGCTCAACCAGCCCGACGGCCTGCATCCCAACGCTGAGGGCGTGAGGCACATCGTCGACCGGTTGCTGCCGCTGGTCGAGAAGCTGCTCGCGGAGGTGCCGCCGGCATGAGACTGTTCGTCGGTCTCGAGCTGCCCTGGGAGCTGCGCCAACGGGTGGCGATGCTGGCGGGCGCCGGCATCCCTGGTGCGCGGTGGGTGCCGCCGGAGAACTACCACATAACACTGCGCTTCATCGGCGAGGCGCCGCGCTATCTGGCCGAAGAGATCGACCACGCGCTGGCAGCGTTGAGGGCGCCGGCATTCCCTCTGACGTTGGCCGGCATCGGCACATTCGCCAAGGGTGGCCGCAGCCAGACGCTATGGCTCGGCGTGGAGCGCAGCGAACCGCTCGATCGTCTGCGGGCCAAAGATCGAAACCGCGCTGCAGCGCTGCGGACTGGAGCCGGAGCGCCGGCGATTTCAGCCACACGTGACGCTGGCGCGGCTGGACAATGGTGCCGAGGCGAAGGTCGCGGCCTTTGTGCAGGCACACAACCTGTTCCGCGCCGATCCCGTGCCGATGGAACATTTCACGCTGTTCAGCTCGCTGCTCGGCAAGGACCAGCCAGTCTATACGGCGGAGGTCGCGCTGGCCCAGGCCCACCGTGTCATTGCGAGGAGCGAAGCGACGCGGCAATCCCGTTCGTGAGTGCGCTTCAGCGACGCCGGCTAAAACGGCGTATCGCCGCACACAGTGATCCGTCGCATGATGCGCGTCTCGGCCGGATAGTCGTTGATCGCGAAGTGCTGTGTGCAGCGGTTGTCCCAGAACGCCACCGACCCGCTCTCCCAGCGAAACCGGCAGGTGAACTCCGGCCGCGTCGAGTGCTTCTTCAGGAAGTCAATCAGCGGCTCGCTCTCTTCGTCGGTCATGCCGTCAAAATGCTGCACATGACCGCCGATATACAGGACCTTACGCCCGGTCTCGGGATGGGTGCGGACCAGCGGATGCACCGAGGTCGTCTGAACATTGCCCGGGTCCTTCACCTTCATGTGCGACATCGCCCGGTCGTAGCGCTGCGCACGCGACTGACCGCCGTGCTGCTTGAAATTGTCGCCGACGCAGACGGTCTGTAACTGGCCGACCAGCGCCTTCATGCCGTCGGACAGGCTCTCGTAGGCGAGGTACTGGTTGGTGAACATCGTGTCACCGCCGGCAGACGGCACCTCCAGTGCATACAGGATCGTGCCCATCGCCGGCTGAGGTGAGAACATCTGATCGGTGTGCCAGGAACCTCCAAAATTCTTCTTGTCCTCGGGCGTTTTGATGATCTCGAGAATCTCGGGATAGTCGGCCATCCCCTGCATGAACGGATGCAGATGGATTTCGCCCCAGCGACGGGCAAAGCGAAGCTGTTGCTCGGGCGTCAGCTTCTGGTCGCGGAAGAAGATCACGCAGTTGTCGAGCAGCGCCGCGCGGATCTCGGCCAGCACATCGTCCGGCAGGTCCTCGGACAGATCGACCCCCGACACCTCGGCACCGCACGAGCCGGCGATCCGTTGGGTCCCAAGGTAGCGATACTGCGAGTTGCGCGGAGCATTCATGGGCAAGGGCCTCCTTTGCCGAAATGATGCACCGGAAGCCGACGCGGGTGAAGGGCCAAGCGGATCAAGCCCAGGATCAATCCGGCTTACGAGCCCGTGCTGGGGATGTCGGCCGCACGCTGAATGCTGGGGGGGTCGGCGTGGCGAACCACGAATTGGACATCTTCATTCCTTCCACAACAAGGCGGGCGACGGAGCCGATCAATGCAACCGCCTCGACTTCCGCAAAGCGCGCAAGTGCGTCGGTCATCAGGTCGGCAGCCGCACGAAACCATGCCTGGCGCGCCAGCATCTCCTGATCTTCCGCGTCTACCTGTCGTTGCGTGAGACGAGGCATCACGGCAGCCGATACAACACGTGTCGGCACAGCGGATGGCCCGGATCGTAGTTCGGGTGATCGAACTCGATGGACCGAGTCATGCCGAGCCGCTCCATGACCCGTGACGAGGCGCGGTTGTCCGGCACTGTCATCGCGACGATCGCCGTCAGCCCGACCCGCCTGAACCCGTCGTCAATCGCTGCGCGCGCCGCTTCAGTCGCGTAGCCACGTCCCCAATAAGTGCGGCGGAGGCGCCATGCGACCTCGACCGCCGGCGTGAATGAAGCCAGGAACCTGACATAGGAAAGGCCAACCGCGCCGACGAACGGCGCAACGCCGGGCGCTTCGACCGCCCACTTGCAGAAACCATGCGTGGCGAGATGCGCTTCCGCACGGCGCGCATAAGCGTCACTTTCCTCTCGGCTCAGCACGCCGCCCAACAACCGCATCACGATGGGGTCGGCATTCTGCTCGGCGAACGGCAACAGATCGCTGTCGCGCCAGGGTCGCAGGATCAGGCGCGCAGTGGCGATCAAGGCGACGCCTCAGTACATGTGCTGCCCGCCGTTGATCGACAGCGTCGAACCCGTGATGAACTCAGCCTCGTCCGCGGTCAGGAAGGCCACCCCGCGGGCAATATCCACCGCATGGCCCAGCCGCCCCACCGGAATTCGGGCGACGATCTTTTCCAGCACGTCGTGCGGCACGGCGCGAACCATGTCTGTGTCCACGTAGCCGGGCGCGATCGCGTTCACCGTGATGCCGAAGCGCGCGCCTTCCTGCGCCAAAGCCTTGGTGAACCCATGGATGCCCGACTTCGCCGCCGCATAGTTCACCTGGCCGTACTGTCCGGCCTGACCATTGATGCTGCCCACATTGACGATGCGGCCAAACCCACGCTCCCGCATGCCGGGAAACGTCAGCTTGCAGAGATTGAAGCAGGCACCGAGGTTGGTGTCGATCACCGCTTCCCACATGTCACGCGACATGCGCTGCAGCGTGGCATCACGGGTGATGCCGGCATTGTTCACCAGAACCTCGATCGGCCCCACCTCGGTCGTGATCTGCGCGATCGCCTGCTGGCATGCCTCGAAGTTGCCGACATCGAAGCGGGCCACGCGGATGCCGTGTTGTTCATGAAATGCGGCAGCTGCCGTCTCGTTGCCGGCATAATTGGCGATCACGATGCGGCCCTGGTCCTTCAGAGCGGTGCTGATGGCGGCACCTATGCCTCGTGTTCCGCCTGTCACCAATGCGACCCGTGCCATCGGTTCCTCCCTGTCTGTGTTTGAATTGCATGATCCTAACACCACAGGGAGGAACCGAAAGCGCGCGGCTCAGGATTTCTTGCCGCACCACGCCTCGATCCGATAGCCGTCGGGATCGACCGCGAAGGCGGCGTAATAGTTCGGCCCGTAATCCGCACGCAGACCTGGCTTGCCATTGTCAGTCCCGCCAGCCTTCAGGGCCGCCTTGTGGAAGGCATCGACCGACGCGCGATCCGGCGCGGCGAAGCAGATGTGCAGACCTGACCGGTCATCGGCCGGCACCGGGTACTCAGTCCCAATCACCCAGAATTCCGCCGCCTTTGCGCCATAGCCCAGCGAACCCTCGCCGGAACTGAGACAGTTGTAGCCGAGAGGCTTGAGTGCGGCGTCGTAGAAGCGGCGGGCACGGGCGATGTCGCGTGCACCGATGGATACATGGGCGATCATGCGGTTCCTCCTCCTAACCATCATAGAGGTTAGAGGAGGCCCTATCACGGCCGCATTGTCAACCCCCTATCCGGTTAGGTATCAGATGCCATGGCTAACCGAACCGGCGAGGTGATCCCTGCCCCCGACGCTGATCTCTGTCTGAGCTTCGCCAACACACGCTACTGGCGCGGCACTGCGACGCCGACCGACGAACTGGGCAGGCCGGACGATCTGCTTCGCTGGATAGAGAAGGTCGAGCGCCTTCCGGCGGCGCTGCTGCGCGGGTTCGACCGCTCTGCCACCATGTTCGCCGCGGCGATCGAACTGCGCGAGGCGATTCACCGCTGCTTCGCTGCAACAGCGGCTGGTCGCACGCCTGACCTGACAGCGATCAATGTTGCGCTGGCCGAAGCGCCCGCACGGAGACGGGTGCGGCCCGGCGGATGGGAAATCGAGGCACCCGCGGCCACCGTCAGTGTGCTGCTGGCACCGGTGCTCTGGTCGGCGGCGGACCTGCTGGTCGGTCGGCAGCTTTTGCGAGTACGGTCATGCGCCAATCCGGCATGCGGTTGGCTGTTCCTTGACGACAGCAAGAGCGGCAACCGGCGTTGGTGCTCGATGAGCGCCTGTGGCAACCGCGCGAAGGCCCACCGGCATTATCAGCGGCAGAAGGGGACATAGCATGGCGACACCGGCAATTCGCTTCGAGGACGGAGCGGCCTATGAGCAAGGCATGGGGCGTTGGAGCGCGCTCGCCGGCCAGACCTTCCTCGACTGGCTTGCACCGCCGGCCGGCCTGCGATGGTTGGACATCGGCTGCGGCAGCGGCGCCTTCACCGAGCTGCTGGTGCAGCGCTGCGCACCCTCTGAGACGCACGGGGTCGATCCGTCCGAAGCGCAGCTCGTGTTCGCACGCAGCCGCCCCGGCGCGCGCGACGCAACGTTTCATCTGGGCGACGCGATGGCGCTGCCATTCCCCGACGACCGCTTCGATGCCGCGGCGATGGCGCTGGTGATCTTCTTCGTTCCCGAGCCGGCCAAGTGCGTCGCCGAAATGCTGCGTGTGGTTCGCCCCGGCGGAACGGTCGCGGCGTATGCGTGGGATATGCTGAACGGGGGATTCCCGTTCGAGCCGATCCGGGTCGAGCTGCGCGCGCAAGGCCTGGCGCCACCGGCGCCGCCAAGCGTCGAGATATCCCGCATGGACGCGCTGCGTGAACTATGGACCTCAGCCGGGCTCGAGGCGGTCGAGGCCCGCGAGATCACGGCGCAACGCACGTTCGTCGATTTCGAAGAGTTCTGGTCGACGAGTACGGGGACGACGGGAACCATGCGTCAGCTCCTCGGCACGATGACGCAAGCCAATGCCGAACATCTCAAGGAACGCGTGCGCGCAAGCCTGCCCGCTGATCCACAGGGCCGCATCACCTGTGGCGCCCGCGCCAACGCGATCAAGGGACGCGTGCCAACTGGCGCATAGCGAACCAGCCCCCTGTCAATGCGAGGAGCAAGGCGACGAAGCAATCCCCATGGAGTGACGCGTGGGCATATCTGATGTCACCGGCGCGAACTCAGTCGCGCCGAGACGCGCTACCCCGAGTGCCACTGCGACAGTTCGAGCGTTACGCCTTCCGGTCCTTCGATGAACACCAGCTTGCGCGCATGAAAATCCATGATCTCGTTGCGCGTCCTGAAGCCCGCGCCCCGCAGCCGCGCCACCTCTGCTTCGATGTCGTCCACCGCGAAGCAGACATGGTTCAGCCCGAGCTTGTTGAGATCGCGGATATGCGGATCCGCCAGCGTCTCAGGGTTGAGGTATCGCAGCAGCTGAATCTCGGTGCGTGGCGTCGCGTTCTCCAGCACCAACGTGACGTGCTCCGCCTCGATGCCGGGCACGCCCATATAGTCGGCGAACACCGGCCCCTTGATCACCACCGAGATCGCTTCCTTGAAGCCGAGCAGGGCGAAGAACGCCTTCGCCCGCTCGACATCCCGCACCACGATCGTCAGATGGTCGAAGTGCCTGACTGTCACTGCTCAGCGCTCGACGCACATCGCGACGCCCATGCCGCCGCCGATGCACAACGTCGCGAGCCCCTTCTTCGCATCCCGCTTCTGCATCTCGTGCAGCAGCGTGATCAGCACGCGTGCGCCGGATGCGCCGATCGGATGCCCGATGGCGATCGCGCCGCCGTTCACGTTCACCCTATCGGTGTCCCAGCCCAGGTCCTTGTTCACCGCCAGAGCCTGCGCGGCGAACGCCTCGTTGGCCTCGATCAGGTCGAGGTCATCGACCTTCCACCCAGCCCGCGCCAGCACCTTACGGGTTGCCGGGATCGGACCGGTGCCCATCACCGCCGGATCGACCCCCGCGGTCGCGAACGCCGCGATCCGCGCCAGTGGCTTCAGGCCACGCTTCGCCGCCTCCGACGCGCTCATCAGCACCAGCGCCGCCGCGCCATCGTTGATGCCGGAGGCATTGCCGGCCGTCACCGTGCCGTCCTTGCTGAACGCCGGCCGCAGCCGCGCCATTGTCTCCATGCTGGCGTCATGGCGGATGTACTCGTCATCGGCCACCACCACGTCGCCCTTGCGGGTCTTCACCGTCACCGGCGCGATCTCGTCCTTGAACCGGCCGGCCTTCTGCGCGGCGCTCGCCTTCTGCTGCGAGCCGAGAGCGAACTGATCCTGCTGCTCACGGGTGATCTGGTACTTGCTGGCGACGTTCTCCGCGGTGTTGCCCATGTGGTAGCCGTGGAACGCGTCCCAAAGGCCGTCCTTGAGCATCGTGTCGATGAACTCGACGCCGCCCATCTTCTGCCCCGCGCGCAGATACGCTGAGTGCTGTGACGTGCTCATGCTCTCCATGCCGCCCGCGGCCACGATGGCGCTCTCGCCGGTGCGGATCTGCTGCGCGGCGAGCGCCACGGCGCGCAGGCCGGAGCCACATACCTGGTTGATGCCGAACGCGGTCTTCGCATCTGGCAACCCTGCGGCGCGGGCGGCCTGACGCGCGGGATTCTGTCCTTCACCGGCGGCGAGCACCTGCCCGAGGATCACTTCGTCCACGTCGCCGGCCTCGACCCCGGCCCGCTCAAAGGCCGCTCGCAACGCAACCGTGCCAAGTTCATGTGCGGACAGCGTGCCCAGCGCGCCGCTGAAACTGCCCACCGGGGTGCGGGCGGCGGAGACGATGACGATGTCGTCCATGTCTGGCTCTCCTGATTTGGGGCGGCAGACTATCGCCGCCAGACGGCTCTGGCCATGTGGGCGCGAAGCGGCACAATATCACCATGACAAGATCGCATGGGAGCACGTCTATGGCCGAGGCCGCGCCAAGCTACGCGCATGGCACCAGCAGCATCGCCCTGATCGGCGAAACGATCGGCCGCCATTTCGACCGCACCGTTGCGCGCTGGGGCGACCGGCCCGGGCTGATCGCGTGCCAGCAAGGCGTCCGCTGGACCTGGCGCGAACTCGGCGAGAAGGTCGATGCGTTCGCCGCCGGCCTGATCGCGCTGGGGCTGAAGCCGGGCGAGCGCATCGGCATATGGTCGCCGAACAACGCCGAGTGGGTGGTGACGCAGTTCGCCACCGCTAAGGCCGGGCTGATCCTGGTGAACATCAACCCGGCGTACCGGCTGGCCGAGCTGGAATACGCGCTGAACAAGGTCGGCTGCCGCGCGCTGGTCACGGCGACATCGTTCAAGACCAGCGACTATGTCGGCATGATCAACACGCTGGCGCCGGAACTGCGGCATGCACGTCCCGGCCATCTGGACGCCGCAAAATTGCCGTCGCTGCGCATCGTTATCCAGATCGGCAGCGATTCCGTCCCGGGTGCGATCCCGTTCGATAGCGTTTACGAAATGGGCGGCGCCGCGGAGCGCGCGCGCCTGACGGAACTGGCCGGCACTCTCCAGTTCGATGAGCCGATCAACATTCAGTTCACCTCCGGCACCACCGGGCTGCCGAAGGGCGCCACGCTGACCCACCACAACATCATCAACAACGGCTACTTCCTTGGCCAGGCGATGGCCTACACCGAGCGGGACAAGGTGTGCATTCCGGTGCCGCTGTATCACTGCTTCGGCATGGTGATCGGCAATCTGGCGTGCATCACGCACGGCGCGGCGATGGTGCTGCCCGGCGAGGGCTTCGATCCGCTCGCAACATTGCAGGCGGTGGCAGATGAGCACTGCACGTCGCTGTACGGCGTGCCGACCATGTTCATTGCCGAACTCGACCATCCTGATTTCAAGAAATTCGACCTGAGCAGCCTGCGCACCGGCATGATGGCCGGCGCCCCCTGCCCTATCGAAGTGATGCGCCGCTGCATCCGTGACATGCACCTGACCGAGATGACCATCGGCTACGGCATGACCGAAACCAGCCCCGTCAGCACGCAGACGGCGCTGGACGATCCGCTGGAGCGGCGCGTCTCGACCGTCGGACGCGCGCATCCGCACGTGGAGATCAAGATCATCGACAGCGAGGGCCGCATCGTGCCCCGCGGCACGCCAGGCGAGTTCTGCACCCGCGGCTATTCGGTGATGCTCGGCTACTGGGATGACGCAGAACGCACGTCGCAGGCGATCGACGCTGCCGGCTGGATGCACACCGGCGACCTCGCCACGATGGATGGCGATGGCTACTGCAACATCGTCGGCCGCATCAAGGACATGGTGATCCGCGGCGGCGAGAACGTGTATCCGCGCGAGATCGAGGAGTTCCTGTACCGTCATCCGAAGATCCAGGACGTGCAGGTGTTCGGCGTGCCCGACGCACGCTACGGTGAGGAGCTGTGCGCCTGGATCAGGCTGCGTGCCGGCGAGACGCTGACCGCGGAGGAGGTGCGCGACTTCTGTCGCGACCAGATCGCCCACTACAAGGTGCCGCGGCACATCCGCTTCGTCGATGAGTTTCCCGATGACGGTGACGGGAAAGATCCAGAAGTTCATCATGCGCGAGCGGATGACGACGGAGCTAGGTATCGAGGAGACAGTCACCGCATGACTCATTAGCCCTGTCATTGCGAGGAACGGCAGTGACGAAGCAATCTTCGTGGCAAGGACTGCTTCGTCACTCCGATTATTGCAATAACTCTGAAGGAAACAGGAAAATGCGCTGGGCACGCTTTGAGCAGAACGGGACGCCGACATACGGCGTGGTCGAGGACGAAGAGATTATCCCGGTGCGCGGCTCGCCGTTCGACATGTGGGAGCGCACGTCCGCGCGCCTGCCGCTAGCCGATGTGAAGCTGCTGCTGCCGGTGATCCCGCCCACCTTCTATGCCGCCGGCCTGAACTATGCCGAGCATGTACGCGAGGCGGCTGAGAAGATCGGCCTGAAGGTGGAACTGCCTGAGCAGGCGGACGCCGGGTATCGCGCCAACAACGCGCTGATCGCGCACAACGAAGCGATCGTCATCCCGAAGGACGCCACCGACCAGGTGCAGTACGAAGGCGAACTCGTCGCGGTGATCGGCCGCAAATGCAAGCACCTGACGCGTGACAACGCGCTGTCGGCGGTACTCGGCTACACGATCGGCAACGACGTGAGCGAGCGGACCTGGCAGAAGAGCGACCGCACGTTGTGGCGCGCCAAGAACACCGATACGTTCAAGCCAATGGGGCCGTGGATCGAAACCAACGTGAAGCTGGATGACCTGGTCACCAAGGTGCGGCTGAACGGCAATGAGCTGATCGCGTTCCCGACCAACCATATGGTGTTCGGCGTGGTCGACTTCCTGGTGGCGATGACGAAGTACCTGACGCTGTATCCCGGCGACGTGCTGTGGATGGGCACTGAGGGCGCGACCGAGAACATGAAGCACGGCGATGTCTGCGAGATCGAGATCAGCGGCATCGGCACATTGCGCAACCCCGTTGTGCGGGAGCACTGACATGAACACGCAGCGCGAGGTCGTCATCGTATCCGGCGTGCGCACCCCGATCGGCGATTTTGGCGGCGGCCTCAAGGACGTCGCGCCAACCGAACTCGGTGCGCAGGTGGTGCACGAGGCGCTGGCGCGTGCCCGCGTCGCCGGCGATGAGGTGGGACAGGTCGTGTTCGGCAACGTGATCCACACCGAACCGAAGGACATGTACCTCGCGCGCGTCGCCGCGATGAATGCCGGCGTCGCGAAGGAGACGCCCGCGCTGACACTGAATCGGCTGTGCGGCTCGGGCCTTCAGGCAATCGTGTCGGCCGCGCAGACCATCATGCTCGGCGATACCGACATCGCGGTAGGTGGTGGCGCCGAGAGCATGAGCCGCGCGCCGTACCTCGCGCAGGGCGTGCGCTGGGGCGCGCGCATGGGCGACGCGACGATGGTGGACATGATGCTGGCCGCGCTGCACGACCCGTTCGACAACATCCATATGGGCGAAACGGCCGAGAACCTGGCGGAAAGCCACCAGATCACCCGCGGCGATCAGGACGCGCTGGCGCTGGAATCGCATCGCCGCGCATCGCGCGCGATTTCCGGAAGGGCGCTTCAAGCAGCAGATCCTGCCGGTGAAGCTGAAGACCCGCCGCGGCGAGACAGTATTCGACACCGACGAACATCCCCGCGCCGATGCCACAGCTCGATGATCTCGCGAAGCTGCGGCCGGTCTTCCGCAAGGACGGCACGGTAACGGCCGGCAACGCATCGGGCATCAACGATGGCGCCGCCGCAGTGGTGCTGATGGAACGCAAGACCGCGGAGCAACGTGGCGCCAAGCCGATGGGACGGTTGGTCGCCTATGGACATGCCGGCGTCGATCCGAAGATCATGGGCATCGGCCCGGTGCCCGCGACACGGATGGCGTTGCAGCGCGCCGGTCTGGCCCTCGCCGATATCGACGTCATCGAGAGCAACGAAGCATTTGCCGCGCAGGCCTGTGCGGTGGCCAAGGACCTCGGCTTCGATCCGGAGAAGACCAATCCGAACGGATCAGGCATTTCGCTCGGCCATCCGGTCGGCGCAACCGGAACGATCCTGACGATCAAGGCTCTCTACGAGCTGGAACGTATCGGCGGCCGCTACGCGCTCGTCACCATGTGCATCGGCGGCGGCCAGGGCATCGCGGCAATATTCGAACGCGTGTAGTCACTGCACCAGCAGCCACACGCCGAACGCCGCCATCGCGCCGCCGCCGACCCGGCCGACCCATACGCCGCCGGGCAACAGCTTTTCGGCGAACACGAACGCCGCGATCACTGCCACCCAGATCAGGTTCATCACCCCAACTGCGAACAGCAGAGCCATCAGCACCCAGCAGCAGCCGAGACAATAGGCGCCATGGCTGGCGCCCATCCGGAGCGCGCCGCCCCACCCGTCACGCCAATGGTTCAGTATAAAGGCGAACGGTGAACGACACTGCCGCAGACAGGCATTCTTGAATGGCGTGAACTGGTAAATCCCGGCCAGAATGAACAACACGCCACCAACCATCGGACTGACGAGCGCGAGCATCGGCGACAGCAGAGCGCTCTGTTGCAATTTCCACTGCGCCGCGGTCGCCGCCACGCAGAACGCACCCCACACGATCAGGTAGCCAGCGACGAACATCGCCGTCGGCACATAGGGTTCGTCGCGGTCGCGCTTCCGCCGCTGCAGCGCCGCAAACGTCAGGATCATCGGTGCGGCACTCGGCAGCATCATGCCCGCCATCATCACCCACCACATGGCGAAGACCCATGGTGCGGCGAACGGCATTGGCATGTCGGGCATATCGCCCATCGTCTGCACGGACATGTCCATGCCCTGACGGGCCACCACCAGATACAGCCACGCGATCGCTGTGACGCCGGCAAGCGCCAGAACGATAACGACACGCTCGCGCCGCAGAAACTGCGCCGGCGCCAGACTCATGCGCGCCCTACGCCGCCCAGGCAAACGGCGCGAAGTGCCCGTTGTTGCCTTTGCCGACCATGTCCAGATCGAGGCCGAAGCCGTGCATATGGAACTGCGCCGTCACGTGCCAGCGCAAGGCGGCTGCCGGCGGGATGCGACGTGTTGTCGATATAGAACGGCTCGCCGCTGCGGTTGCGTGACGCGACGCCTTCAATGTCAAACGACAGCACATCGGGGATCGAGACCGAACGCTTCAACCCTTCGACCTTGAACTCGATCGGCTTGAATACGACACCGCGGAAGTCGCTCACCAGGTTGCTGCGGATCATGCCTGGAGTGCCGCCTGCGTCACCGCTGACGATCGCCGATAAGGCCGCGCGCTGCGCCGCATCAGCACGCTCGTCCACCACACCGGCAAATATCCAGTTGCCGTCGGCCATGACCTTGCCGGAGCGGATCACCAGCGCGAAGCTCAGTCCAGACAGATCGGTATTGCCGCGCTGCCCCTTGTCGATGCGGAAGATCAGCGCGGCGGTGCAGTGATCATGTGTCACTTCGCCCTGCGGATTGGTGTAGATGCAAGGACACAGATAATCGCAGTTGCAGCTTTCCATGTATTCGCCGCTGATCTGCCAGTCGGTTCCGGCCATCGGCTGTCTCCTACTTGCCCGCCTTCCACCAGCCACGCTGCGGCCACGGCAATCCCAGATTCTCCCGCAGCGTCGCTCCCTTGTAGTCTTTCTGGAAGATACCGCGGCGCTGCAGCTCCGGCACAACGAACTTCACGAAATCCTCGAACGTGCCCGGCGTGTGCGTGCCGCCTACCACATAACCATCGCAGGCGCGCTCGACGAACCACTTCTCCAGCCGATCTGCGATCTCCTTCGGCCCGCCGACGATCGCCTCGCGTGGGCGACCGCGCCGCGTGACATTCAGAAAATCACGCACCGTCGGATTGCGGCCGATCACCCGCATCACGCGGTCCCGCATTGCCTGCATGCCCGACATGCCTTCCAGTTCCTCGTCGGTGAACGCCTCATCCATGCCCTTCGTCGCAAAGTCGAAGTTCAGCGCCTCGGACAGCAGCGACAACCCATCGACCTCGCGATAGCCCTTCTCGACGATCGCCATCTTGTCCTCGGCCTCGGCCTTCGTCGCAGCCGCAACCGGATATGCAATCGTATTGACGGTCACCAGGTCCGGATCGCGTCCGTGCCGCGCCACGCCTTGCTTGAATGCCGCGTAGCGCCGCTTGCCCTCCTCGAAGTCCGGATAGCCGACGAACACGGTCTCCGCCCATCGCTCGGAGAACCGCGTGCCGCGATCCGACGATCCCGCCTGAATGACCACCGGATGACCCTGCGGCGAACGCGGCACTGTGAATGTGCCGCGCGAGGTCAGATATTTCCCGCGATATTCCAGCCGATGCACCTTGGCGGGATCAGCGAACAACCCGCTTTCCTTGTCGACGACCAGCGCATCGTCCTCCCAGCCATCCCAGCAGTTCAGCACGATTTCCATGAACTCGTCCGCGCGGTCGTAGCGCAGGTCGTGTGCGAGATGCACCTCCCGCCCCATGTTCTGCGCTTCGCCGTCGTTGACCGACGTCACCACGTTCCATGCCGCGCGCCCGCCCAGCATGTGATCGACCGTCTGGAAGCGACGTGCCACATCGAACGGTTCGTAATAGGTGGTCGACGCCGTCGAACCGATGCCGAGCCGCTGCGTGCCGAAACCCATGGCCAGCAGCGTGGCCACCGGATCCATCTTCACGACGCGCACGCCGTTTGCCACCACCTCACCGGGATTACCGCCGTCATAGATGTCCGGCATCGCCAGCCTGTCATCGAAGAACGCAAGCTGGAATTTTCCCTCTTCCAGCACCTGGCCGATCTTCTGGTAATACGCAGCGGTCGTGAAATCGGTGCGTGACTCTGGATGGCGCCACGCGCTCGCCAGCGTCGTACAGTTCTGCGCTTGCAGGAAACCCACCAGGACCATCTGACGCACGGCGTGTCCTTTCAGAACTGGTAGCGGCGCAGTCCGCCATCCATTAGCTGGCCGTTGCCGAGATCATTCGCGGCCGTGT
Source organism: uncultured Alphaproteobacteria bacterium (assembly GCA_963776505.1). Lineage (GTDB taxonomy): Bacteria > Pseudomonadota > Alphaproteobacteria > Acetobacterales > Acetobacteraceae > JAMXLO01. Next base: position 70,865 of record CAVZNH010000050.1, on the reverse strand, counting down.
CTTTATGCATGCGGCAGACATGCAGCGTGGCCGGCGCGAGGCCGGCCACGACAAGCGAAGCAGCGATTCACGGCCAAGCTACTGGACCGTCATCTTCTACTGGAGCCGAGTTCTACTCCGCCGCCGCCTTCTGCACCGGGATGTCGGTCGAGTACCGCAGGTGCACCGGCGCATTCGCCTCCCACGGGTCCTTCAGACCCAGCGACTTGCCGTGCTCGCGCACCGCCGGCATCACCTCCTTCACCAGCAGCTCGATGCAGCGGCGGCGGTCGGTGGCCGACACCGTCCCATCGTTGCCCCACAAGCCCATGATGCCGGGACGCGTGTGCTCGATCAGATACTTCAGCCGCTCGATCACCTGGTCGGGCGTGCCGGCGACGATCATGGTGTCGGCGACCTGCTCCTCGAATGTCGGCTGACCGCGCGGGTTCTTGGCGCGCCCAACCGCGAACTCGACGAAGCCGCGCCGACCGGACGGTGAGAAGTAGCCCGACGGATTGGCCCACACGGGATGCGCGAGGCCGGTGAACTCGCCCTGCATCCACATGAACTGCCGCGCGTTCTGCAGTGCCTTCTCTTCGGTGTCCTGCACATGCACGCGGATCAGGTAGCCGAAGTTCTCCGGGCCGGCGGTGTAGCCGACCTCGGCCGCCGCTTTTGAATACGTGTCCCAGATCGTCTTCGTCGCATCGATCGCGGTGTTCAACGCGATGTACGGATAGCGCTGCTGTGCGGTCCAGATCACCGTCTCGCGGGACAGCACACCTGGTATCCACACCCGTGGATACGGCTTCTGGAACGGTATGGCCCACGGGTTCACCACGCGATGCTGGTAGTGCGTGCCTTCCCAGCGGAACGGCCCCGGCGTCGTCCAGGTCTTCTGGATCAGGTCGTGCGCCTCGACGAAGCGTTCGCGGTTGTACGCCGGATTGACCCCGTTGGCCAACTGCTCCTGCCCGCCGCCGCGCACGAAGCCCGACACCACACGGCCTTTCGAGACCATGTCGATCATCGCGATCTCTTCCGCGAGCTGCACCGGATTGTCCGACAGCGGCAGCGGGATTGCCGAGGAAGACGATCTTCGCGCGCTTCGTCACCGCGGCGAGGATCGCGCCGAACATGTTGGTCCGGGCCTGCATGCAGAACGGCGCATTGTGGTGCTCGTTCAGCATGATGCCGTCGACGCCCCACTCGTCGGCCATGATGTATTCTTCGAGATACTCGTTGTACAGCCGGCTGGCCTGCACCGGATCGTAGTGGCTGTTGGAGAAGGTCAGCGCGGTCGCGCCGTATTTCAGCCCCTCCTTCGCATCGTAGGCGGCCATCGGCTGTTCGGTGAAATACATCAGGTGCATGGCGTGCTCCCTTCAGTTTGCGTTGACGAATGCCGAGACGAGCCTGGCCAGCTCATCTGGCTTCTCCATGTCCACATAGTGCCCGCAGCCGGCCACCGTTTCCAGCCGCGCATTGCGCAGCGCCTTCACATAGGCATCGCCCGCGCTCTTCGGTACGTGCCGGTCATCGTCGCCCCACACCACCAGCGCCGGCGCCTTCACGCCGCCCAGCAGATGCGGCAGCGTCTGGCTGTACATGTACGGCTTCCAGGCGGTACGGAACACCATCTCGCGGCAGATGTCCCACTGCTCGAGCTGATCCGTTGTCACATCGCCATAGACGCGCGCGAATGCGGCCTCGTCGTGAAACCCCGCCTTCGGATAGTCGATATACGACACGATCGCCTGGTCGGCGATGTAGCCGCCTGGCGGATTGATGCCCATCGCGCCGACCAGCACCAGCTTGCGATAAGCGGTGGGCGACTGGCTGGCCATCTCGGCCGCGATCCAGCCGCCGAAACCCAGCCCGACCAGCGAAGCGTCGCTCAGCCCGAGCTCGCTCAGCAGCCAGCTATGAATAGCGGCGATGTCGCGCACGCTGCGCAGCCATTGCGGCCGCTCCGACTTGCCCCAACCGGGATGGTGCGGCACCACCACGTCGAAGTTCTGCGCCAGCGCATCGTAGAACGGCAGACGATCGACCGTGCCGATATCGTGATGCAGCACAAGCACCGGTCGCCCGCTGCCTCCGCGCATCACGTGCACATTGCCCCCGGCGATCGTCATCGCGCTTTCTTTCCAGGTCACGCTGCTTGGCATCAGGCCCCCCTCCGGCACTTGCATCTCGCGGAGGATACTCGCCAGTAGCCTCGCTTGTCCAATTGTCCGGGTGTGCCATAAGAACGGCGATAACAAGCGGAGGTTCGGCGATGCCAGCTCTCACCGGAAAAGTTGCAATCGTAACGGGCGCGAGCCGAGGCATCGGTGCGGCCGCGGCACTTGCGCTGGGGGAGGCGGGTGCGTCGGTTGTGCTTGCGGCGCGCACCATCGCGCAGGCGGAGACGAACGCGCGGCAAATCAGCGTAGCCGGCGGCAATGCGACGGCAATTGCCTGCGATGTGTCGGACTATGCCGCGTGCCAGCGCCTGGTGGAGGAAACCACGCAGCGTTTCGGTCCGCCTGATGTGCTGGTGAACAACGCCGGTGTCATCGAGCCGATCAGCATGGTCGCCGAGGCCGATCCCACCGAGTGGGCGCGCAGCATCGAGATCAATTTGATCGGAGCTTACTATGCCATCCGCGCTGTCCTGCCCGGCATGATCGCACGCGGCCGCGGCGACATCATCAACGTGTCGTCCGGCGCCGCGCTGCGGCCGCTGGAAGGCTGGAGCGCCTATTGCACCGGCAAGGCCGGCCTCGCAATGCTGACACGCGCGATCGACCTGGAGCATAGCAGCGCCGGCATCCGCGTGTTCGGCTTCCAGCCCGGCACGACGGATACCGACATGCAGGTGACGATCCGCGCCTCGGGCATCAACATGATCAGCAAGATCCCGCGCGAGCAGCTTACGCCGGTTGCGCATCCCGCGCGTGCCATCGTGTTTCTGTGCACCAAGGAGGCGGACGATCTTGCCGGCAAGGAGTTCTCCCTGCGCGACGACGATTTCCGCCGCCGCATCGGGCTCGACTAGTTAGGCTACACTCCGGCCCCGGTTTGATCTGGACCAATGTGTGCACCATGATCGGGAGATAGTAGCGCCGTGTCCTCTGTCCAAATGGTTCTCGAAATGATGACATTGTCGTCCTGTCGTAATGTCCGCACAGTTCAGTCTCGACGGGCTGAGGCGGCAACATCACGCTACCCGGTTGTTCTGAGGATGGCACCAATGGCACATATTTCGCGGTTGGTAGTGGTTGCCTGCCTGAGCATGGCGCTGACGCACACGGCAAGCGCCCAACTGACCCCGTTCTATACAATTGGCGCCGATGGGGTTTCATTGAACAATGATGACTTTGCGATGTTGGTCGATGCGGCGAACGGTCTTTTGCGGCGACCCCATCTCGCCAATGGGGCGACTGCGAGCTGGCGAAACGCTCAGAGCGGCTCCCATGGGACAATCAGCGTGACGAAGACATTTCATCGGGAGTCCATGCTCTGTCACACCTTGTCATATGAGACAGTCCCGATGGCGACGACTTCTCAAGCAAGTACAACGGTTCTCAATTGGTGCAAAACAGGCGACGGCAGCTGGAAGATATTGTCGTTATGACCGTCATGCAGGTCGCTGTGCTCCTTGCAATCACGGTCCTCACGTCGCGGACTACACCATCGTCAGTCCGCCAGACACGCTGATCGTCTGGCCCGTCATGTACTCCGCGTCGTCGGACAGCAGGAACGCGATTATCCCGGCATAATCATTCGCCTTCCCCAGTCGCCGCAACGGAATGGCGCGAGCCAGTGCATCGCCGATCGAGGGCGACGCCGCACGGAAGTTCTCGAACAGCGGCGTGTCCGTCGGGCCGGGGCACACCACGTTCAGCGTGACGCCCTTGCGTGCAAGCTCGCGCGCCAGCGTCTTGGTGAAGGCGATGATGCCGCCCTTGCACGCCGCGTACACCGCCTCGCCTGACGAACCTACCCGCCCCGCGTCCGACGCCACACTCACCACGCGCCCGAAGCCGCGCTCCGCCATACCGCGTGCGATGACGTGGTGCATGTTCAGCGCGCCGTACAGATTGATCTGCACCACCTTGTCCCACAGCGCCCGGTCGGTATCGAGGAAGGCGATTGGCGTGTCCCATCCCGCGACATTCGCCAAACCCTGCACCGGGCCTAACGCCGCCTCGAACCCCGCCACCGCGGCGACGATCTGATCGCGGTCGGTGATATCGACGCGATAGGCCTGCGCGTCCGCGCACTGTGCGGCAGTCTCCTGCGCGCCGGCTTCGTCGAGATCGAAGATCCCCAGCACGCAGCCTTCCGCAGCCAGGCGCAGCGCGGCGGCCCGCCCGATGCCGCTCGCACCGCCAGTCAGGATCACCCGTCTGCCGCTCAGTCCACGCATGGTCACTCCGAATGAAAGGCAATCGTGCGCGGCTCGATGCTCTCCCGCGGCCAGCGTGCCTCTGCTTAAACAAAGTCCGCCAGGGCATTGCACCGGGATGGTGCGCCGCCGAGGGCATGCAAGCAAACCCGCTCAGCAGCTCGGGATCACCTTGAACTCGACCCTGCGGTCCAGCGCGTCAGACAGATCATCCGCCCCGGTGCCGATAAGGTTGCTCTTCGATCCGACGCCCGTGGCGATGAGATGACCCTGCAGACCTGGCGCATCCGTCTCCAGCCGGCCCTTCACGTACTCGGCGCGCAACTGCGACAACTGGTCGTTCAGCACGGCGGAACCCGTCGGACTGCTGTTGCCGGTGACCTGAAGGCAGGCTCCCCGGCTCGCGCTGTGCGTTGCGATCTGCCGCAGCCACATGTCGTAAGGCCCGGTTGTCTCTTGTCCGGTGTCGAACGAGGTCGTTCCCGGGCGAAACAGGATCTTCACCCCCAGCGCATTGTTATCCAGCCCGTAGTCCACCACGTGGCCGAATGCATCCTCCGCCTGATCACGATGGCCAAGTTTCCAGTTGGTCAGATAGAGACCGTTGAACACCCGAAGCTGATTGCCGGCCGGCGTCTTCTCCGCCGTCGCGTAGAGATCGAGCGCCTCAGGATAACGGCTCGCGTCATAGGCATTGATCGCCTCGCTGACGAGCGACGCCGTCAGGATGCCGTTCAGGTAGGTCTTGCTGATCGGATCGCCGACCTTCGTGGCCTGGCACGTGTCGATATAGCTCTTTACGCTGGCGTCGTTGGTCCAGGCGGGGCTGTCGCGGAAAAAGCCGATCGGTGTCGCATCGACACCGTCCAGACGAGCGCGCGCCACACCCTTGGCGACCGTCTTGCCCGCGCTCAGGTCGACCATGACCAGACAGAATCTGTACCCCTCGCGCGTACCGGCGGTCTGGCCTTTCGCGTTCACCGGGGTGAACGTTCCGACCATCACGTCGGGCCCCTTGCTGACAACCGCCGCGGAGAATGGTTCGATATCGAACTGCGGATACTTCGACCGCGCCAGCGCGATGATCTGTTCCTGGATCTGTTGCGTCGCCACCGACTGCTCGCCGGTCACGCCATTGACCAGCGGATCGATCACCACGACCTGGCGCTGGTTGGGGCTGACGGGCGCGCTCGAGAACACTGCGCTGGCGGCATTCAGCACCGCCTGAGGTAGAGGCACTGGCTGCACCGGAGGTGGCGTCGGTGGTGCTGCCGTCGCCGCGACCGGCGGAGGAGCCTGAACCGCCGGCGCACAGCCAGCGAGCACGGCCATGATGACGACGGTCAACCACGAGCGGCGGCGCAGCGCGCCCGGCTCGGTTGAACGGTCAGGACCGGCACTCGGTCCGCAAGACAGCGAGTTCAGCATCGGACAGTGTTTCCCCCAATTGGACGCGGCTCACGATATTGGCACATTTTTGCGATCGCACAGGGGCCGGATGAAGTTGCGGCTGTTTAACAACCGCGGGCTCGGCGGCACGCACGATGACCATCGCCAGATCGGCGGCGAGCGGAGCCTTTGCCTCATCGATCCGCACCCGCAGCACATCAAGATAGTTCGCTGCCGGTTCAATCTCCGGCCGCTGACCCAGTTCGAGCGGCGTGGCTGCGCCGAACGCAACAATCAGGCGGGCGCCGGGTGGCGACGCGGCGGTCCACTCCACGGTTCTGCGCCCGGTTGCGCCCGATTGGCCAGGGCGCAGCAGGTGACGCACCGAACCGTCGCCGTCGTACAGATCGAGGTAGAGTGCCGCCAGCGTCGTCGTGACACCAATTGCGACACGCCCGCCCGCCGCCACGTTCGGCTGATCGAGCCGGACCGCGAGGACAGGCGGCACGCCATTCCATGTCCCACGGACCACCGGCGCCGCTGTCGCCAGCACGGGACAGGCGGAGCGATCGACGCGCGTGACGTCATCGGCGACGCGACCCACGTTACGCAGGTCCGCCAGAAATCGATCCAGATCCTGCCCTGCCGACGCGAAACCCGACGCGCGCACGACGTCCCGCTCGGCGGTCAGGCGCAGCACAGAACAAGGCAGTGATTTGGCGCCATCCACCGCTTGATCGAACGGCGATGGCACGACCGGAGCCGGAGGTGACGGCGCGGGCACGGGTTGAGGTGGCGGCACCGCGATCGCTTCCTGCTGGGGCGGCGGCTGCGTGGGGAGACATTGGCGCGGGCGTGGCTGGTCGGGGAAACCGTGCGATTGATCGGGTGCGGCCGCGATTTCCGCCGGGACGGGACCAGGCGCTGCGGGGGGCGCCACAGGGCGGCTCAGCATTAAGTACGCGGCCCCTGCCAACACCACGGCGGCCATCCCCACCGCCGCGACCCACGCGCCACGTCGCGCACGGGGCGCCGCCGGCGACATCCGGCCCGCCGTGCCGGCGCTCGGCATGTCGACCGGCTGATCAGGGCCGAGCAGTTCAAGCATCGCATCGGCAGTCTGCGGCCGCTGCGCGGGATCGACCGCGAGTGCCGCATCAATCGCTGCCAGCAATGATCTGGGATAGCGTCCCGCACCAATCGAGACGGCCGATGGCTGCGGGTCCAGTCGGCCCGCCGCCAGCGAGTTCTGTCGCGCCAACGCGTCCACCACGCTGCCGCCGATCGCCCGGTAGCACACCGCCCCGATCGCGTAGATGTCGGAGAACTCCCCCTGGCGCAGACCAATCATCTGCTCAGGTGGTCCGTAACCGCCGGAGTAGATCTGGGTAAAGCTCGTGTTCTCGGTGGGCATCGCCTGGCGGGTCGAACCGAAATCGATCAGCACCAGCCGATCATCCTCGCGCAGGATCACGTTGGCCGGCTTGATGTCGCGATGCACAAGACCGGCCCGATGCACCACCCGGATGCTCGACAGCAACTGCGTCAGCAGCGACCGCACGCGCGGCGGCGAAAGCCCGCCCGGCTCGTCGCGAAACACGCCCGCGAGGTTGTTCCCCTCGACGTAGTCCATCACCAGGAAGCAGGTGCCGAGAGCCTCGAAATACGTCTTCACGCGGACGATGCCGTCGCTCGCGTCGGCGACACGACCGAGATGGACGAGGGCCTGCGCCTCGCGCAGGAAGCGCTCGCGGCATTCCTCGAACAGCTTCGCATCCTCGCGCGTGGTGGGCTGCACGGTCATGTGCTGGCGAGTGGCGAACTGCCGCGGGTAGTACTCCTTGATTGCAAAGCGCTGCTGCAGCAGATCGAACGCGAGATAGGTGACACCGAAGCCACCGCTGCCCAGGACCCGCTCGATGCGATAGCCGTTGACGACGGTGCCATGCGGCAGCGCGAAGCTGGGCCACGGCCCGTCCGACTCGATGCGGCGCTCTATCCGAGTCCCGTCGCTCATGTGCCGAAGCTTGCGGCAAGCTGACGCACGACGCCACTGGTATCCGGAACGATCTCCGAAAAACGAGGAGCCAGACGACAATGACACAAGCGCTCAGAGTGCTGCTCATCTCAGCTCTGTCGAGCCTTGCCTTTTTCGGCCTCGCCATCCTCGGCTGGGGCGGGTTTGCCGCGTTCTTCTCCCACCCACCCCTGACCGTCCTGGTGATCGCAGGACTGGTGATGGTGGTCGTCGGACTGCTCAGCGCCGGCAATCTCAGCCCGGGCGAGCGTGAGGATCGCAGCAACCGCTGGGTCCTTGCAGCCTTCGGCGTGATCGGGCTGCTGGCGGCCTATGTGCCCGCTCTGACGGACCGCCTGGACTTCTGGACGTTCGACGGCGACGCCGTCCGCTGGCTGGGCGTCGTGCTGTTCGCTGGCGGGGGCGCGCTGCGCATCTGGCCCGTCTTCATCCTGGGTCGCCGGTTCAGCGGGCTGGTCGCCATCCAGCCCGGGCACACGCTGGTCACGACCGGCATCTACAGTGTCATCCGCAACCCAAGCTATTTGGGAATGATGATCCTCTCCCTCGGCTGGGCGCTGGCGTTCCGGTCAGCCATCGGTGTCCTGCTCGCGGCAGCCAACCTCGTGCCGCTTGTCGCCCGCATGGGCGCCGAAGAGGCGCTGCTGCACTCGGAGTTCGGCGAACAATACGATGGCTACCGCCGGCGCACCTGGAGACTTGTTCCGTGGCTCTATTGATGGCGCCAAAGACGTGAATGCCGGGCTCACCGGCCCGGCATCCACAACTGTCGAGGCCTCGCCTACCCAGGCTACGCGGCGTGCATCAGCTCCAAAGCGTCCTCGTAGACCGTCATGTTCTTGCCGTACGAGACCGCCGCAGCCTGGCAACCGCAGACCAGATGCATCCAGCGCCACGGCTCACGCGTGTTGTGGAACTCCTCGATGACCGCCTGGTGGTGCTTGAAGGCGTGCATCTCGGTGAAGTTGTCGTGGCAGACGATTTCGGCGAGGCGCATGATCATCACCTGCGGGTCATAGCGCAGGTTCACGTATTGCTGCGCCAGGTTCACCGTGGCCTTCACCTCCGGCACCGCGCGCATCATGCCAAGGTTGCTGACCTTGGACCAATCGGTCGGCGGCTGGTTGTAGATGCTCTGGGTGATCGCCTCCAGCAGCTCCTCCTGCGAGCGGTGCGGCAGGGCGGCGACCGCATCCATGTCCGGCTGGAGTGTCGCCTCCATGCGGTACTGGGTGGACTTCACCTCCGGCCCGGTGTGCCACAGCAGCAGGGTCAGCAGCTTGTTCTTCATGCTGAAGCCGTCGAGCCGCAGCAGGTAGCGGCGCAGGTTGGCGCTGGTGTGCAGATGCACGTCCATCGGGTTGCCGGTCAGCGAGCGCAGGAACAGCCCGGCCGCGCCGATCGACAGTGCCTCGCCGGCGCCTTCCAGCGACAGGCCGTCGGCCAGCGCCTGGGCGATCAGCTTGGGGATCTCCGAATAGACCTTGCAGCCACGGATACCCTCGCCGAGTTCGCCGATCTTGGCGGTCTCGTCGTCACCGCTGCGCTGGCGGAGCACACGGCCCAGCAGGTTGTGCTCCTCGATCAGCGCATCGACCTCGGGGACCAGACGCTGGGTCGGGAAGCGGGCGACGTAGCGCACGGCCGGCCGGAACAGAACCTTGAGATGCTCCTTCCCGAGCACCTCGAGGCCGCGCCAGAGGTAGCCCGGGAACAGGAAGTAGTGATCGTCCAGCGCGTTCTTCGGCAGCGCCACGCTCATCAGCAGGTCGAACGCCTCGATCGCCGGGACGTGGTCCCAGAGCCACAGGAAGATGTGGTCGGCCTTCAGGGCCTCGCCGCGGCTGCAGGCCTTGAGGAAGGCCTCCTTCGCCGCCTCGATCCCTTCCGCGGTGATGATCTCGCCGCCGCCGTCATTGGCGAGATCGGCAGACCGGCTCGTGTCGGTGCCTGTGGGATCGAGCGGCGCAAACTCCAGCAGACTGAACGGCGAGGTCACCGGGTCGTTGATGTGCTTATTGGAGAGCGCGACGTGCTGAAGGATGGGGAGGAAGCGGTCCTCGCCCTCCAGGCGCTCGACCAGGTTGGAGATCGCGTGCAGGCCGGCGAGCGGGTGCAGCGGGCCACCGTGATGGCCGGGAGGCAGGTCGGCGGAGCGCACGACAGCGAGCGCCGAGGCGGTAAGCATGGTCTTCGGCTCGATGCCGGCACGCAGTTTCTCCAGCGTGCGGTCCAGGATCTCGGCGGGCGGCGTCTGCTCGATGAACTGGACCAACGGTTCGATTGTTTCGGGATACTGGACGCGTGCGTGCATTACGGACTCCTCGTTTCGTGCGTCTGCGCAGAGCAGGCGGCGGTGTGGTTCTCGCCTTGCCGGGTCTCGCTCAGCCGTCGCCGGGGGAGGGGCAACACGAGGGACGCTTTGGTTTCTCGCGTAATCGTCGGACCAGAACGCCGATGTGTCAATGTTGGTCATCGAAAGTGGCGCTCACTCGCTCTATAAATTCGGCTTTAAGGTCATGAATTTGGCATTGCGCTGAACGATCACGGATTTGGCGGCGCAGCGAACGCCACGACTCGCCTGGCGCGGATCAATGGCCCGCCGGGACGTCCGCGACTTTGCGACCGCCACATCACGCAACATACCGGTTAACCCGCGATTTATTGCTCACTCGGATTATGCCAATCGACATTGGGGTAGCGCGATGAAGGCCAACGTCTCGCACATGACCGCAGGTCGGCGCCTGTTCGGCACCGACGGTATCCGGGGCAAGGCCAACAGCGACCCAATGACGGCAGGCATGGCGCTGCGCCTGGGCCAAGCCGCAGGCTTGTGGTTCACCCGTGACAATCATGGCCGTCGAGCGGTGATCGGCAAGGACACGCGGCTGTCCGGCTACATGATCGAACCGGCGCTGACCGCTGGCCTGATCGGTGCCGGCATGAACGTGACACTTCTCGGGCCGATCCCGACGCCTGCCGTCGCCATGCTCACCCGATCTCTGCGCGCAGATCTCGGCGTGATGATCTCCGCTTCGCACAATCCGTACGAGGATAACGGCATCAAGCTGTTCGGACCCGATGGCGCCAAGCTCTCCGACGAGACGGAGCTGGAAATCGAGCGCCTTATGGATAGCCGATTTGCAAACCGACTGGCTGCACCCGAGGCGCTCGGTCGCGCCGCGCGACTCAACGACGCCGCTGGACGCTACATCGAGGCAGCCAAGGCAAGCTTTCCGCGCGGTCGACGCCTGGATGGATTGAAGATCGTTATCGATTGCGCGCACGGCGCGGCGTACCGGGTTGCCCCGACCGTGCTTTGGGAACTGGGTGCGAACGTGATCTCACTGGGAATCGCACCGGACGGTTTCAACATCAACAAGGGCTGTGGTTCGACTGTGCCCGAATACCTCTGTGCCCAGGTCGTCGAGCACGGCGCCGACTTTGGTATCGCGCTGGACGGCGACGCGGACCGGGTATTGATCGCTGACGAAGCCGGCCGATTGATCGATGGCGATCAGATGCTGGCATTGATCGCATCATCCTGGGCAGCCACAGGACGACTGGCCGGCAACGCAGTGGTAGCGACCGTCATGTCGAACCTTGGACTTGAACGCTACCTCGCCGGCGCAGGGTTGGCGTTGCACCGTACCAAGGTGGGCGACCGCTACGTCGCAGAGCGCATGCGTGAGATTGGACTGAATGTCGGCGGCGAGCAGTCCGGTCATATCATCCTGTCCGATTTCGCGACCACGGGCGACGGACTGATAGCGGCGCTGCAGGTCCTTGCAGTAATCGTCGAACGTGGCAAACCATCGGGCGAGGTCTGCCGGCTGTTCACACCAGTGCCACAGCTGCTGCGCAGCATTCGTTTCCAGGGTCCCTCGCCGCTTCACGACTCTCGCATGAAGACCGCTGTCGCGGCGGCGGACGCCGCATTGAATGGTTCGGGCCGGCTGCTGCTGCGCGAGAGCGGCACCGAACCGGTGATCCGACTGATGGCAGAGGCCGAGGACGAGGCACTGCTTGTCAGCGTGGCGGACGCGCTGTGTCAAACCATCGCGGACATCGTGCAATCAGCGTGAACGGCTACGTCACGATGATCCGGATCTTGCGCGACACGACGGGGGGATCGAACGGGATGTGGTTCGCGTCGCCCAATACAAGCTGGAGCGTGTGAGGACCTGGCGGCAGCTCCAGACGCGCCTCGGTCTGGCCTGCACCGAAATGCACATGCTTCTTGTCCGACGGGATGGGCTGATTGGCATCAAGCGGCTCGTCAACATCGATAAACAGATGGTGGTGCCCCATGTTCGCCGTCGTATCGCCGGCATGCGTCACGCCCATGTTGCGCAGCCCGAAGCGACACCAGAATGGGCTCCTCACCCGTTCACCGTCACCCGGCCAGATGATGTAAAGGTACGCATCCTTGGGTGAAGGCGTCGGACCCGCGAGGGCCCCGGTAGATGCAACTGGCAGAAGCGACGAGATCATCAGGCGTCGTGTCAGCATTTTGGCTTCCTTCGCGATCATGGCGAGCGTGCCACGCGGACTCCGTGGGTGGGATAGCGGACGGATGCGTCGTACGAATTGCGGCTTGCTGTGCGCACGTAGCTTGCATCGTTGCGCCAGGAACCGCCGCGCAGGACACGCTCGCGACAATCCACGCCGGAACGCGATGAACCATCGGCTGGCGCACCGCGGTAGTCTTTGTACCAACAGTCCTCAGCCCACTCGGTGAGACCGCCGCTGATATCGTACAGGCCATATGGGTTCGGGGAGCGTGTGCCGACTTTCTCAGGCTGAACGGGATCACCGCATCCTTTGCAATCGGCGAGGCCCGGCTTGATCGCATTGCCCCACCAGTATCGCGTCTCGGTACCCCCGCGCGCCGCGTATTCCCATTCGGCTTCGCTGGGCAGGCGATAGGCGTGCTTCGTCGCCCGCGCCAGCCACGCGACGAACTGCTTCGCATCGTCCCAACTCACGTTGCTCACCGGTGCATCGTCGCCGCCGTTAGGGACATAGCTGCAAGCTTTCGCATTCACGCACTCGCGCCATTGCCGATTGGTGATCGGGTACTTCGCGATCAGGAACGGCGCTACCGTCACGTTATGTGCGGGCTCTTCCGATGGATCCTCGGTGCTGCCCATCCGGAATGTCCCGCCGGCAATTGGGATCATCTCCGGCTCAGTGACCGCCGGTGTGGCATCGGGCTGCCTGACCTGCACGCGCGGCGGAATGGCTGCAGCCTGCATCTGCGCGGGGGCGCCGTAGTGGCTGCCGGCGCATCAACGGTCGCTGGTCGATTTGCGCCGGCGCTCTCGCGGCCAAGAGGTCCCGGCGCAGATTGTGGCGTTGCAGCCGCTGGCAGGGCGGTCACAACCGGTGGCGCAGGCTGGACAGGAGGCTGCGTCGCGGCGGCGACCGCCTCCGTGTGTCGCTCCCATGCACGCTCCCAGAAATACCATCCGCCGCCGCCAATTCCGACCGCGACGAGCGTGCCGACGCCAAGTAGGGCGATGCGGACCTTGCGGGTACGTGCCGCCCTGGCCACCGCTGCGGGATCCGGCAGGACGCGATAGATCGGCACTGGATCGAGAATGTTCTTGACCTTGCGGTCGCCAAGGGACTGGTAACCGCAGACCAGCTTGTAGCGGATCTGCTCATATACGCCGCCCGAGATGTAGATGTTGCCAGGCTCGGCCAGCTGCTCGAGCCGGGCCGCCACGTTGACGCCTTCGCCGTAGATGTCATCCGGTTCGACGATTACGTCACCGAGATTGACACCGATACGGAACCGGATCCACTGCGTGCTGGGCAGCTCGAGGTTGCGGCCGACCATGCTTTGCTGGATGACGATCGCGCAGCGCACCGCCTCGACCGGGCTGTCGAACATGGCAAGAAAGCCGTCGCCGCGTGTCCGGAGCACTCGCCCACGGTGCTCGGCGATCGTCGGGTCGATCAGCTCGCGCAACAGCAGCTGCACCCGCGCATGGGTGCCTCTTTCGTCCGCCCCCATCAGGCGCGAATAGCCCGCGATGTCGCCCATCATGATCGCGGCAAGTCGGCGCGTGGTTTCCTCCGGCATGGCAGGCTCCGGTACCCCCTGGCACCATTATAATGATGCCTCGGGCTTTGCGCCAACATAGCCGGGGATTTGCACCTCGCTTGCACCCCCCTTTCCCCGTCGCTATACACCCGCCCCTCAATCTCGCGCGCCTGGGCCTGAAATGGGCATGCCCAGCCGCGAGCGCCTGCCCAGCTCGGCGGGCTCCCAACCGGAAGGAGACAAAATGCCCAAGATGAAGACCAAGTCGTCGGTCAAGAAGCGATTCAAGATCACGGCGACCGGCAAGGTGAAGGCCGGACCTGGCATGAAGCGCCACAATCTCTCGGCCCGCACGCAGAAGGCCATCCGCAGCAACCGCCGCATGCAGACGCTCACCGACATGGACGCCCGCACGGTGAAGCAGTGGGCGCCCTACGGGCTGGACTGAGGGAGCAGGCACATGGCACGCGTCAAGCGGGGCACCACCACCCACGCGCGGCACAAGAAGGTCCTCGAGCAGTCGAAGGGCTTTCGCGGCCGCACCTCCACCACCTATCGCGCGGCGAAGCAGCGGCTGGAGAAGTCGCTGCAATACGCCTACCGCGACCGGCGCAACAAGAAGCGCGACTTCCGTGGTCTGTGGATCCAGCGGATCAACGCAGCGGTGCGCGAGCACGGCCTCACCTACAGCCGGTTCATCGACGGGCTGAAGAAGGCCGGCATCGAGATCGACCGCAAGGTGCTCGCCGCCATCGCCTATGACGATGCCGCGTCGTTTGCGGAGATCGTGAAGAAGGTGCAGACCGCGCTCGTCTGACACGGCACTTCCCGCACAAGCAGAGACCCAGGCCGGCTTATGCGGCGACGCCCGCCTGGATGCCCGCTTGCTCGGGCATGACGCGTATGGATCGATCCCATGACCGACGATCTCTCCGACCTGGAACGCGAAACCGAAGCTGCCCTCGCCGCCGCCCCTGACCTGCGCGCCTGGGACGCCGTGCGCGTCGCCACGCTCGGCCGGAACGGCCGCCTGACCGGACTGCTGCGCGACCTGGGCAAGACCCCGCCCGAGCAGCGCCGCGAGCGCGGGGCCGCGCTGAACCGGCTCAAGGACACCCTGACCACCCTGATCGAGGCCCGCCGCGCCGAACTTGAAAACGCGGAACTCGACGCCCGCCTGGCGAACGAGACGCTCGATCCCACCCTGCCACCACGCCCGCGCGAGACCGGCCTGATCCACCCGATCAGCCGCACCATGGAGGAGATCGCCGCCATCTTCGGCGCCATGGGCTGCGCGATCGCCGAAGGTCCGGACGTCGAATCCGACTGGATGAATTTCGGCGCGCTGAACATCCCCGCACACCATCCGGCACGCGCCGACCAGGACACGTTCTACCTCCCCGTCGCAGGGCAACGCTCCGCCGCCGGTGCTGCGGACGCAGACCTCGCCGGTGCAGATCCGCACCATGCTGGCGCAGTCACCGCCGATCCGCGTCATCGTCATCGGCCGCACCTACCGCGCCGATCACGACGCGACACACTCACCGATGTTCCACCAGTGCGAGGGCCTCATCCTCGACCGCGATCTGCATCTCGGCCATCTGAAGGGCACGCTGATCGACTTCCTGCGCAGCTTCTTCAGCATCGCCGATCTGCCGGTGCGTTTCCGCTCCAGCTACTTCCCGTTCACCGAGCCATCCATGGAGGTGGACATCGGCTGGAACCGCCGTACCGGCGAACTCGGCCGTGGCGGCGACTGGTTGGAGATCCTTGGCAGCGGCATGGTGCATCCGCGCGTCCTGGCCAACTGCGGCATCGACCCGCGTGAGTGGCAGGGCTTCGCCTGGGGCATGGGCGTCGAGCGCATCGCCATGCTGAAACACGGCATCCCCGATCTTCGGCCGTTCTTCGAATCCGACATCCGCTGGCTGCGCCACTACGGCTTCAACCCGCTCGCGCCGACAATGCTGCACGAGGGGGTGTGAACCATGAAGTTCACCCTCTCCTGGTTGAAGACCCACCTCGATACCGACGCGACGCTGGATCAGATCACCGCAACGCTGACCCGCATCGGCCTGGAACTGGAGGACGTGGAGGACCGCGGCGCTGCCCTTGCCCCGTTCCGCATCGCGCACGTGGTCGAGGCGGTGCAGCACCCGAACGCCGACCGTCTGCGCGTGTGCACGATCGATACCGGCAGCGATACCGTGCGCGTGGTCTGCGGGGCGCCAAATGCGCGCACTGGCATGAAGGGCGTGTTCGCACCACCCGACACGTTCATTCCTGGAACCGGCATCACGTTGAAAGTGGGCGAAATCCGCGGCGTCCGTTCCGCCGGCATGCTGGTGTCTGAACGCGAGCTGGGTCTCGGCGAGGACCACGCCGGCATCCTCGATCTGCCTGAGGATGCGCCGGTCGGCGTGCCTTACGCGCAATGGGCGGGTCTCGACGATCCGGTGATCGATATCAGCGTCACGCCGAACCGTGGCGACTGCTTCGCCGTGCGCGGCATCGCTCGCGATCTGGCCGCTGCCGGCATCGGCACACTGAAGTCGTGGCAACCGGCGAAGCTGGCTCCCGTGTTCCGTGGCGGCCCACGCTGGCAGATAGACTGGCCCGAGGCGTGCCCGTGGATCCTTGGCCGCACCATCCGTAACCTGCGCAACGGCCCCAGCCCGCCATGGCTGCAGAAGCGGCTGATCTCCGTGGGTCTGCGGCCGATCAACACGCTGGTCGATATCACCAACCTCTTCACCATCGACCTCGGCCGTCCGCTGCATGTGTTCGACGTGGCGAAGCTGACCGGCGACGTGCTGACGCTGCGTCCTGGTCGCGGCGAGACACTCCGGGCGCTGAACGGGCGCGACTACACGGTAACTGCCGAGGATTGCGCCATCGCCGATGCTGCGGGGGTACAGTCGATGGCCGGCGTGATAGGCGGTGAGCCAACCGGCTGCGACGCGACCACGACCTCGGTGTTCATCGAGTGCGCGCTTTTCGATCCGATCCGGGTCGCGCTCACCGGCCGCCGCCACGACATCGTCTCGGACGCACGCCAGCGCTTCGAGCGCGGCATCGACCCCGCGCTGATGCCCGACGCGGTGGAGGCCGCCACCGCGATGGTGCTTGAGCTGTGCGGCGGCGAGCCTGGCGAGGTCACCGAAGCCGGCTCACCACCCGCATGGCAGCGCACCGCTACGCTGCGCTTCGAGCGCATCGCCGGTCTCGGCGGATCTGACATTCCACCGGATGAAGCGGTCGCGTCGCTGGAACGTCTCGGTTTCGCGGTGCAGAGCCGTGACACCCAGCGGGTTACCGTCGCGGTGCCCTCCTGGCGCAACGATGTCGCGGCACAGATCGTGCTGGATCAGGCTGAAACGTTGGCTCCCGCCATTGCTACCAAGGCGGCCGAGGGTTGCGCCGAGATCGAACCGGAGTGCGATCTGGTCGAGGAGGTGCTCCGCCTGCGCGGCCTCGATGCCGTTAGGACGGTCTCGCTGCCGCGCGTGTCGCCGGTTCCGCTGGCCACGCTGACGCCGAAGCAGGTTCGCTCCGAGTTGGTCCGCCGCACTCTGGCCGCACAGGGCCTGACCGAGTGCGTCACCTTCAGCTTCATGGCACAGGCCGAGGCGGCGCTGTTTGGTGATACGCCGGAGGCGCTGCGCCTGACCAACCCGATTGCGGCCGATCTCGACCAGTTGCGACCGTCGCCGATCGCCACGCTGGCGCTTGCGGCCAAGCGCAATGCCGCGCGCGGCTATCCGGACCTGGCGTTGTTCGAGATCGGACCGGAGTTTGCCATAGACGCTGACGCGAACCAGCGCTGGATCGCCGCCGGTCTGCGTGCCGGCGCAACGCCGCGCAATTGGCTGGCGCCGGCACGGTCCATGGATGCGATGGACGCAAAGGCGGACATGTGGGCGGCAATGGCAGCGATCGGCGTGCCGCTCGATGCGCTGGTGCTCACACAGGATGCGCCGGGCGCTTACCACCCGGGTCGCTCCTCCACGGTACGGCAGGGACCTAAGACCGTGTTGGGAAGCTTCGGGGAACTGCATCCTCGCGTGCTGGCCGCGTTGGATATTGTCGGACCGGTCGTGGCGTTCGAGCTTGACCTTGACGCGGTCGGAGAGCCCAAGCGTCGTCGCAAGGCGGCGCCCGATCTGTCGCCCTTCCAGCCGATCCGCCGCGACTTCGCGTTCCTGGTCGACACTACGGTGACTGCGGATGCCGTGTTGCGTGCCGCGCGCGGGGCCGACCGTGCACTGATCAGCGCTGTCTCACTGTTCGATGTGTACCAGGGCGACCGCCTGCCGTCCGGCAAGCAGTCGCTGGCGATCGAAGTGGTGTTCCAGCCTCGCGAACGCACGCTGAACGACGCCGAGATCGAGGCCGCCAGTCAGAAGGTGGTTGCCGCGGTGGCAAAGGCGACGGGCGCCACGCTGCGCTGAGCCTCGGCGCCGCGTGGTGCCGAGAGGAAGCTAGACGCCCAGAGCCTTGGCGGTCGCACGGTCCACCTTGCCCGTGACCTTCAGTTTGTGCTGCTTCTGAAACGCCTTCAGCGCGGCCACGGTCTTGGGTCCCATGTGACCGTCAACGTCGAGTTGCGCGCCATGGCTGTTCAGTGCGGTCTGCACGGCCGCCGCATGATTCGTTGCCGCATGATTCGCATGAGTCGCGGGCTTCGCCGGAGGTGGCGGCGGTGGCGGCGCGGATGTGACCGGCGCCGGTGCGGGTTCGGGCGGTGGTGGCGCGGAGTTCTGGTCCGATCCGCAGGCGGCAAGGCCGACGACCGCGAGACAGCAGACAGCGAGGGCGAGCTTGTGTTTGTGCATGGGGTACCTCTGGCACGGCGTGGCTGGTAGGCGAATCGGCGGGAACCAAATTCGCGCCCAACGTGTATCGCGACGGCGTCCCGGCGCAAGCCCGACGTGTGCGGTTCTCACCGATGTGGCATCCGCGCTACGCTCGATCACCGTTGACAGGAGGGGATCATGCTGCGCGAGGAACTGGTGTTCGTCGGCACCTGCGACATCGCGGGGCACGTTCGCGGCAAGGGTTTTCCCGCCCGCGAGATCGATGCACGACGACGCAAGGGCATAGGCTGGACGCATTCCAACCTGATGCAGACCGCGTTCGGGCCGATCCTCGACACGCCGTTCGGCACCGGCGGCGATCTGATGATCGTGCCCGATCCCGCGGCAGAGGTGCGCGTGGACTTCGCCGACGATTCTGCGCCCGAGCATTTCTTTCTCGGCGACATCCGCAACACCGACGGCACACCGTGGGAATGCTGCCCGCGCGAGTTCCTGCGCCGGGCGATCGAGGCGGTGAATGCGGCGTCCGGGCTGCGCCTTGTCGCTGCGTTCGAGCAGGAGTTCGTCTACACCGGCAACCAGCATCGCGACGGCGACGCCTATAGCCTGAACGCGTTTCGGCGGCAGGGGACGTTCGGCGAGAGTTTCGTCGCGGCGATGCGCGCCGCCGGCGTGACACCGGATTCGTTTCTTGCAGAGTACGGCACCCGGCAGTTCGAGGTGACGGTGGCGCCGGCGCCCGCGTTGACCGCGGCAGACCAGGCGGTGATCACTCGCGAGATGGCGCGCGCGGCCGCGCACCGGCATGGGTTCCGGGCGTCGTTCTCGCCGATGCCCGAGGCGTCCGGCGTCGGCAACGGCGTGCACATCCATATGAGCCTGCGGGATGCCTCCGGTGCGCCGGTGACCTATGCGGCGGCCGGACCGATGGGTCTGAGCATGGTCGCGCAGCAGTTCTGCGCCGGCGTGCTGCGGCATCTGCCGGCGATCTGCGCCATCACCGCGCCCTCGCCGGTGTCGTATCTGCGGCTGACGCCGAACCGCTGGGCGCCGACGCTGATCGATATCGTGCAGCAGGATCGCGGTGCGGCGCTGCGGGTCTGTCCGGTATTCGCCGCGGCCGATGCGGACGACACGGCGCGGCAGTTCAATCTCGAGTTCCGGGTGTGCGATGCCGCGGCCAGTCCGTACCTGGCGCTCGGGGCTGTCATGTTCGCCGGAGCCGATGGGCTGCAACGCAAGCTCGGTCTGCCGCCGTCGGCCGACGGCGTCGATGAACTGCCGCATTCGCTGGGCCAGGCGCTGGACAACATGGCGGCGAGCAAGACGGTGGCCGGCTGGCTGGGCCCGGTGTTCATGGAAGCCTATCTGCGGCACAAGCGATCCGAGGTGCAGCATGTGGCGGAGTGGGCGGTGAACGAACTCTGCAACCGCTATGCCGAGGTGTACTGAGGTTCTCGGGCGTCCGGAGGGCCGATTCCGTCTCATGAGCCGTGTGCGGAGACGATCGATCGTCTGGTGAGACGGAGTTGCATCGTCAGGCCGTGGCGGCGGGATGGGGGGCGATCGCACGCAACGCGGGGCTGGCGCCGTTGACGAGGGCGGCGACGATGTCGGGTTCGGGCGGGCCGAAGGTGAGCCGAGGCGGCAGCCCGCCATGAGCTCGTATCAGCGCGGCGCGATCGGGGTAGATCAGGGCGTAGTGCGCGGCTTCGGCGACCGGGTCGAGGACGGGTTCGGCGGCGTCTTCGGTTGCGACGAGCGGAGCTGGGGGTGCCGGCACCGAGACCTCGTGGAACCAATAACCGGCGCGTTCCACCGCCGCGGGATGCATCTCGGCCTCGGCCTTTTCCCGCGCCGCCTGGGTGCGCTGGAGCGCGCTCAGCCCGCTTTGCATGAGGCGCATCATGGCAGCGGCCTGGGCGCGACAGTGGCGGGTGGTTTCGGCGTCGGCGTCCGGTGCGACGGCTGAGCGGAGGCAATCCATGGCTTGGGCGTCGGCCGCGACGATCTGCGCGGCGAGCAGGGCTTCCGGGATGTCGGCCGGGTGGTAGGCGACGACTGCCGCCATCGCAGTTTCGATGCGCGCCTCGAGGCTGCCCTCGGTGCCGGCGGCGGGCGGCGGCAGGGTGGTGCGCAAGGTGTGGGAGGACGTCGAAGGTGACGGCCGGCGGGAGGTTGGGGATGGTGTGGGTTGCCGGCATGGCTCGGGGTGCTGGGGTTGGGGTGACGCGACTTGGATGTTAGTTTTAGATATCTTCAATAGTCATTTTAGATAACCTGCCGGGCCGACGACGGTGCGCGAGAGGCGGGCGTTCGGCGAACGGGACTGAGCAGCAAGTCAAGGAATTGGAAACGCAAATTCACGCGGATGAGAGCAGATGCACGCGGATAAGATCAGCTGCGAGGGACAGTCGTCGGCTTTCGTCCCGAATCAATCGTGATCGTCACGTGCTGTTCCGGCGCGATGCCACGGCGTTTCTGGAAAATCAGGCGGCCGAAATTCAAGGTTCTTGCCACGAACGCCGCAAAATCAGACGATGGCGCTCACCGGGACTGCAATCCGGGGGGAGGGCAACAACCATGTCGCCGCTTGGACTTATCCTCGTCATCATCCTCATCATCGCGCTGCTCGGTGGGTTCAGTGGCCGCTTCGGCGGCTACGGCTACGGCTATGGTCATGGCGGCATCAGCGTCCTCGGCGTCATCCTGATTATCCTCGTCGTCCTCCTTGTCACGGGACGGATTTAGGCGGCGTCCCATCTTTCGCGCCGTCGCGCGTCCGTGTCTGGTGACATGCTTCATGGTAACTCGCCCTTGGTAGCCTTGACTGCCATGCGGGCATCATGGTCGAGCCTAGTGGGGGCCATTAGTGCCTCTCTGCATTTCGAGAGAATCTCATCCACCACTTGTTCAAGAGGTCGTGTGGCGTCTATTGTCACGCCGCTGCTAGGTATGGCCTCTTTCGTCTGATGCAATCTAGCAATTATTTCCCGTTCCGCTGGTTTTGCGCCCCAGTCAGTTGGGTCCAGTGCCACTCGCTCATCAATCCGCCGGTTCAAGGTGTCAAGGTCAATCTCAAGGAGAAAAACGCCGTCAAATAGATCGATGAATTTCGAAAAATTCCTCGAGTTACCGCAGAAAAATGTTACCGCCTCATCTTGGTTGGCGACTAAGGTTTTTACTTTCTCTACACCCCAAATGTGGTGCTCGGACCTGAAGATAGCCGAGGGCTCGTGCGTGAGGCCATCCGTCGGTTTACCAGTTTCCGGATCGCCTAGATAAGCCAATTCACGGTCACCATTGATGGCATGGTAGCCGCGCCGCTGCAATTCTTTGCAGACCGCAGTTTTGCCGGTGCCGGAAACGCCTTCGATCAAATAATTTTTAACGCCCATTTCCTAGCTTTCTGATTTAGCCGCAGATGCCATTTGGTCCAGCCGCGAAATCGTCGCCTGATTGCGCCATAACGGCGTGGGGCAGCCGATGAGTCAATCATTGTGGTTGTTGGTATTACTGTAATATAAGTTGAGAGGCTCGCCCCCGGCTTGTTGCAGCCAAGCTGGCCGGCCGGATAACAAGGGCCCCGCGCGCGGCTTTCGTAGACGCGCCTAAGCTGCTACGCTGTGCACACGGCACAGGCTGGAAAGCCGAGGACCGTCAGGAGGTGCACATTTTGAGACAGCGCGCGGCGGATGCGACCGTCGAGAGCGAGCCGAAGTGGAAGGGCATCAAAATCAGCGTCGTTGTCGGCTCCCTCCTTGCCATCAGTGCAGCGACAGGGCGTGCGCAAACCGAGATTACACACCTTAATGCGCCGCTGGGGATCGATTTGTCCGACGTGCAACGGCGCTTCCCACACTGCAAATTGGATCGGAACCCGCAAAGTAGAGAAAGTCCGCGAGACAAAGTGTTTTTCCCGCCTCTGACGGGATATTCCCCGTCGTTTCCGGAACTAACGCCTGCAGATGTAGACGGCACCATTCTCACTTTGATCGTGAACGACAGCGGCCGTCCGTCCGAGACAATGGCTGTATTGGATTGGGGTGCGGTCACCGTAGCAGACCTATGGTGTGGTCCTGACGGCGCCAGCTCACCATTATATGAGTTTCTTGTTTTCAACAAAAAGGTGCTGGCGGTCGCCAAGAGTGATGTTGATAAAAATTACACAGAGGCTGGGGTCCTTTTGGAAACTCTGGTAGGCGCGTTGCCGGGACGCAGAGGCCCTCTGCACAAGGCATTTTCGGGCGGAATGCCTGCCTTCAATGGTGGCCCGCGCCAATCGGTGCCAACCTACCTAAGCTATGTTGATAATGGCGACCTCCGCACAGTGATCGAGACTAAAGATCCATATGAAAGTAATATGAGTTGAAGTTGGACGGGAATATATGTTGCCTATATCAATTTGCCATTATGGGAAAAGTATACCGCCCGCGTTCAAGCTGACATTGTGCGTCTACGAAAGGCCAAGCAGGAGGACGTAAAAGAGCTTCAAAACAAAATGTGAATTGTTCGCGCGCCACCGGTCGGGGTTCACGCGCCGTAGGCGACTGGCATGGCGCTCGCGGATTTCTTTGATCAAGTCGTAGCAGGCTTGCATGGCTGCCTCACAGTCGGGATCGCCCCGACTATGTTCGACGCACCACTTTAACTTTTCTGTCGTTTCGTCCGGGTGATCCTATACCAAATCACTCGCGACATACCCCAATTCCCTAGACTATTTCCTTGCAGTGACCGGCTGTGATTGAACCGAGTGTAAACAATATCAGCAAACCTACTTTCTGCATGTTGCTCTCAGTCGGTTGCAGCCTGCTCAACTGGCGGTTGCCCTTATGGAAAGTCAGGGGAATACTGCCCCTGCCGTTTTGGCTGCACCCGCAGAGTTTGGGTATAGAGAACCGTCCCAGATGCCATGGTGCTGAAGTAGGCGGTCGCGCAGTATTGGTTTGAGAGTTTTCGGGATTATATACCGGGTATGCGAGGAGGGGTCGCCTAAGAGCCGCTCTATGAGGTGAGCATGGTCACAGTCAAGTTTTGATGTAACGGAGTAGAGACCATCTTGGGCGTTCTGGCGACCAAATCCCATTGGATATGTTATGCACACAAAGAAGTCTGCAACGTCATCCACATTGAATGCAGCCCTGTCAAACTCGGGTCTCCAGTTACCCTCATGCGGATTGCACCACTGTGCGGCCCCTTTTTTCATATACTCGGCCTCGTCAAAACTCCAAATATCTCCATCTTGGTCGTCGCGCTGACAAGCGGCGAAATATGCGGCGACATAAGGCGACCGCGACCAGTCTAACAGACGGGTTCGAACACCGTGATGACGAAGAACAGCAAGAGCGATAATATCATCCGTAAGCGCCATCATCTCCCCCGGATGTGAAAAGAACCGCGCTGACGCTCGAAAGGTGTCTATGCTTCTCCGCTCTAAGTTAATTTTTTCAAAACGGGAGATACCCGTCATCTTGTCGCGATCTATTGATGGTATCAGGCCGCCGTAAAACTGCGAGTGACCGCGACAATACCATTTGTCTCCGCGCAGCTTTGCCAAGCGGCCAAATACCTTTTCCTCTGTGTCGAGCGTTTCAGTATTCCAGGTCATGCTGCTAGCCTCGAAATCGTCGCCTGATCGACGTTGTAGCTGCGGGCGACGCTGCGTTGCGTCTCGCCCGCCGCGACACGTTCCCGCGCTTCGCGCTGCTGGTGCGGGGTGAGTTTCGGCTTGCGTCCGAATTTCACGCCCTTCGCCTTGGCGTCGGCGCGGCCTCGTGCTGTTCGCTCGGCGATGCGGCGGCGTTCCAGCTTCGCGGCGACGCCAAGCATGGCGAGCACAAGCTCGGCGAAATCCCCCGTGGTATCGAGCACTGGCTCCGCCAGTGAACGCAGGCCAGCCCCGGCGCGCTGCATGTCGCGGGCAATCACCATAAGGTCGGTCGTGTCACGGGAAAGGCGGTCAACCGCCGGGATTATCACCACGTCGCCGGGGGCGAGGGCGGCCATCAGCTTCTTAAGCTGTGGCCGGTCGGCGGTTGCGCCGGTCAGCTTGTCGCGGAACACCTTCTCGCACCCGGCGGCCTTGAGTTGGGCAAGCTGGCCGGTCAGGTCTTGCGCGCCGGTCGAGACGCGGGCGTAGCCGTAAATCATGCCCGGATTCTGCATCAGAATTTCGCATCAGGAAAGTGCTTAAAATCAGATGGCTAGTACGATGCAAAAGATCACCGGGTGGCCATTGCCGGGCCTGCTCCGGACGTGCCCGACGATGCGCACACTTCCTCTGGCACAAGCCCCGACGCCGCTCCCGCATCAGGTTGCGGCAATATCGGGCCCGGCCGGGTAACACCGCTCTTCAGTCATTCCCATTAACCCATCAATGTGAACATAGCTTGACATCTGCCGCCTCTTGTGTTCTTGTTCCGTTCATGCCCGCCGAGACCAGCCCTCCACCGCCCACCGAAGCACCGAAACCCAGCCGCTCCGGGCGCCTGCTCGCCGTTGTCCGCAAGCTGATCGACTACGGCAAGGAACTGGCCGCCACGATCCGCGGGCGCGCCCTCACCGACCCCACCTCCGTAAAAGTTTGCTTCGGCACCACCGACATCGCGCTGATCCTCACGCGCATCGCCCGCGGCCTGCATCGCGCGCAGGCCCTCGAGGACCGGGTGACCCGGTGCGCCGCCCGGCTGGACGCGGAACCAAGGCGAGCGCGCGGCCAGTCCGAGGCCCGGCTATCCGCTGTCCGGCCGTTCGCCGAGCCGCCCGATCCGCGTCTCGCCAGCCTGCCCACGGCAGAGCAGATCGCCGCCGAGGCTCGCCGCCGCCCGATCGGCGCCGTCATCGCCGACATCTGCCGCGATCTCGGCATCCTGCCCAGCCATGAGCTGTGGCGGGACGTGCAAAAGCTCATCATCGAGCACGGCGGCAACTTCGCGCGCCTGTTGAGCGACCTCATGGATCAGGCCTTCCCGCTTGGCCCCCGGCTCCCGTCGCCCACTGACCTGCGACCACCAACCCTGTGCCTCGAAGCACAGTCCGGCACCGGCCCGCCGCCCCCGCCCTGATAACTGCCGCGGCCATCAACGGAACGCTGTCGGACCCGCCGACGAAACGCGGTACCGCGTCACTCCGACGCTGCGGTCATCCGAGCCCTGCCAGTTCCCGCCATTCGTTCTCGGTGATGATGCGGACGCCGAGTTCGCCGGCTTTGCGCGCCTTGGATCCGGCATCGGCGCCGACAACGACAAAGTCGGTCTTCTTCGACACGCTGTCCGTGACCTTCGCCCCGAGCGCCTCGGCCCGCGCCTTTGCCTCGGGCCGCGTCATCGTCTCCAGCGTGCCGGTGAACACCAGGATCTTGCCCGCGATCTCGCTGTCCGCCGTCTGCGCGCGCGCAGCGTCCTCGATCGTCAGTTCGTCGGCCAGCTCGTCCAGCAGTTCGATGTTGCGTCGCTCGCCGAAGAATTCAGCAAGCTCCTCGGCGATCGCGGGACCGATGCCGATGATGTTGTCGAGCTCGGCGCGCGCTTCCGCACCAGCCTCGACCGCGGCCAGCATCTCGGCGCGCCAGTTCGCGAAGCTGCCGTAGTGCCGCGCCAGCAGCCGCGCATTCGATACGCCGATCCGCCGGATACCAAGCGCGTAGACGAACCGGTCGAGCGGAATGCGCCGCCGCGCCTCGATCGCGCGCGCGAGATTGCGAGCAGACACCTTGCCCCAGCCCTCGCGCTCGGCGATTTCCGCCTCGCGCGCAGGCAGACGGAACAGATCGGCGGGACCGTGCAGCCAGCCTTCCTCGTAGAATTCACGGATCGTCTTCTCGCCAAGTCCATCGATGTCGAACGCCGGGCGCGAGACGAAATGGATCAGCCGCTCGACACGCTGCGCCTCGCAGATCAGCCCGCCGGTGCAGCGCCGCACCGCCTCGCCGGGCGCACGCATCGCGTGGCTGCCGCACACCGGACAGACCTCCGGGTACACGTAAGGCTTCGCCCCTTTCGGCCGCCGCTCGGTCACCACCGAGACGATCTGCGGGATCACGTCGCCGGCGCGCTGCAGCACGACTGTGTCGCCGATACGGATGTCCTTGCGCTCGATCTCGTCCTCGTTGTGCAGCGTCGCGTTCTGCACCAGCACGCCGCCGACATTCACCGGCTCGAGCCGCGCGACCGGTGTCAGCGCGCCGGTGCGGCCCACCTGGATGCGAATGTCCTGCAGCACCGTCATCGCCTGCTCTGCGGGGAACTTCCAGGCAATCGCCCAACGCGGCGCGCGGCCGACAAAGCCCAAACGGCGTTGCAGCGTCAGGTCATCGATCTTGTAGACCACGCCGTCGATGTCGTAGCCGAGACCGGAACGCTCCAGCGCGATCTCGGCCTGGAATGCGGCAGCATCCGCCTCGCTCTTCAGCAACCGCGACAGAGGGTTCACCTGAAAACCCCAGTCGCGTAGCCGCTTCAAATAGTGCCAATGGGTGTCGGCCACGGGTTCGCTCAATTCACCCTGCGCATAGGCGAACAGCGACAGCGGCCGCTCCGCCGTGATGCGAGGATCGAGCTGACGCAGGCTGCCCGCGGCGGCGTTGCGTGGATTGGCGAAGACCTTCTGCCCGGCAGCGGCCTGCGCTTCATTCATCTTGAGGAAGTCGGCCTTGGTCATGAAGACCTCGCCGCGGACTTCGATCAGCGCAGGCGCGCGGCCTTTCAGTCGCGTCGGCACCGCGTCCATCGTGCGGAGATTGGCGGTGACGTCCTCGCCCTCGGTGCCATCGCCGCGCGTTGCACCGCGCACAAAGCGACCGTCCTCGTAGGTCAGGTTGATCGACAATCCATCGATCTTCGGTTCGGCGACAAACGCCAGTTGCGCCCCTGCCGCCAGCCCGACGAAGCGTCGCGCGCGGGCACAGAACTCGCCGAACTCTTCCGCGCTCATTGCATTGTCGAGCGACAGCATCGGCACGCGATGGCTGACTTTTGCGAACCCGCTCTCCGGCGCGCCGCCAACGCGGTTTGATGGCGAGTTCCTCGCGGATCAGATGCGGAAAGCGGGCCTCGATCGCGGCATTGCGTTGGCGCAGCGCGTCGTAGGCCGCGTCGGTGATCTCCGGCGCGTCCTTTTGGTGGTACAGCCGATCATGATGTGCGATCTCGCGCGCGAGATGCGCGAGTTCAGCCGCGGCGTCCTGTTCCGTCAGGTCGCCCACATCCACCGTCATCGGCCCCCACCCTCCCCCTCCCCTCGCGGGAGGGGGCTGGGGGGAGGGGGAGCAAACGCACGCCACGTCATGCCGCCGCTGCCCCGAGCAGATCATCAGCCGCTGCCCTGGCAGCCTCGGTAATCGTTTCGCCAGCCAGCATGCGTGCGATCTCTTCGCGCCGCTCCGGCGCATCCAGTTGCTGGACCCGCGTCGCGGTGCGCCCGCGCGCCGCCTGCTTCGACACCCGCAAATGCGCACTACCGCGCGCGGCAACCTGTGGACTATGCGTCACGACCAGCACCTGCACCCGCTCCGCCACCCGCGCCAGCCGCTCACCGACCGCCGCCGCCGTGGCGCCCCCGACATCCGCATCAACCTCGTCAAACACCAAGGTCGGCACAGGTGAGCCAGATGACAACACCACCTTCAAAGCCAGCATCAGACGCGACAATTCGCCCCCAGACGCGATCCGCCCCAACGGTCCCAGCTCCTGGCCTGGATTGGTGGCGATCAGGAACCGCACGGCATCGGTTCCCGCCGGCCCCCAATCGCGCTCCTCCAGCGCCACGACCTCAGCGTGAAACCGTGCCTTGTCGAGCCGCAGCGGCGGCAGCTCCTTTGCCACTGCCCGGTCCAATCGTGCCGCCGCGGTCCGCCGCGCCGCCGCGAGCGCAGCGGCGGAACCCACATAGTCCTCGCGCGCCTGGCGGACCGCCTGTTCCAGCGCGACCACCTCGGCGGCACCGGTTTCCAGAGCGGCCAGCCGCGCGCTCAGCGTGTCGAGCAGTGCCGGCAGATCCGCCACCGCCACCGCGTGCTTGCGGGCCACCGCGCGCAGCGCGAACAGCCGCTCCTCCGCCTGTTCCAGCAGCCGCGGATCCGCCTCCGCTTCGCCGGCCAGCCGGGTGAGGAAGCTTTCCGCCTCAGCCAGCGCCTCCTCCGCCCGTTCCAGTGCGGCAATTGCCGGTCCCGCCGGATTGGTGGCGTCAGGCTGCGCCGGGGTCACCAGGCGCTGCAGCGCACGGCAGGCCGCACGCAACGCGGCGGCGGGCGCGGCGCTGCGACGATCGTGCGGTGCCAGCTCGGACAGTGCCGCGGCAATCGCCTCGGCGTGCCGCTCGCCCTGCTGCAATCGCTGTCGCTCCTGCGCGAGCTGCGCCTCCTCGTCCGGCTGCGGCGCCAAACCGGCCAGCTCCTCCACAGCGTGCCGCAGCCAATCCTCGTCACGCTGCGCCGCCGCGATCGCTGCGTGGGCAGCTTCCAATGCAGCAACTGCCGCCCGCCAGGCGCGCCAGGCTGCCGCCGCGGCATCGCGCAGTGACGGTGCGACACCGAACGCATCGAGCAAACCAGCGTGGCTCGCCGGATCGGCGAGGCCGATCTGTTCATGCTGCCCCTGCACCTCAACCAGCAGCGACGCCGCACGTCGCAACAGCGCCACGCCGACCGGCTGGTCATTGATGAAGGCGCGCGTCCGGCCATCCTTGGTCAGCACGCGGCGCAGCACGATGTCGTCCTCTGCATCCAACCCTTGTTCGGCGAGCAGAGCTGCCGAAGGATGCCCGACGGGAGGCGCGAAGCAG
The DNA here is from genome assembly GCA_963776505.1 of uncultured Alphaproteobacteria bacterium. Lineage (GTDB taxonomy): Bacteria > Pseudomonadota > Alphaproteobacteria > Acetobacterales > Acetobacteraceae > JAMXLO01. Next base: position 41,412 of record CAVZNH010000050.1, on the reverse strand, counting down.
GCGGTCACGCTGGCCTGCGCGGCCCCCGCACGCACCAGTCCAGCGTCCGCCCTCGCCCCCAACGCGAGACCGAGACTGTCCAGCAGGATCGACTTGCCGGCCCCAGTCTCCCCGGTAAGCACGGTCAGGCCTTGGTCGAACGAAATATCCAACCGCTCGATCAGCACAACGTCGCGTATGGAGATGGCAGTGAGCATGCAGCTGCGCCTGCTGCCGCCGCGGTTCAGAAGACCGAGTGCCAGGCGCGGGAAAGGAAGCCGCGATCGTCTGGCTTGCGCGGCGGCCCTGGCTGCTGCACCAGCCCGCTGTCGAACAGGTCGTTGTAGCTGTCCTCGTACCACGAGCTGCCTGGGTAGTTGTACGCCAGCACCGACGCGGTCTTCCGCGCCTGATCGCGCAGGCCGAGAAGCAGGTAGATCTCGGTCAGTCGATGCAGCGCCTCGGGCACGTGATTGGTGGTCTGATAGTCATCCACGACACGCTGGAAACGGCCGATCGCCGACTCGTAGAGGTGCTGGCTCTCGTACCAGCGGCCGATCTCCATCTCCTTGCCGGCGAGGTGGTCCCGGCAGAGGTCGATCTTCAATCGCGCGTCACGGGCGTAGGCGCTGTCCGGAAAACGGTTCACCACTTCCTGTAGCGCATTCATCGCCAGCTCGGTGCCGCGCTGGTCGCGCTGAATGTCGGCGATCTGCTCGTAGTAGGAGAGAGCACGCAGATAATAGGCATAGGCGACATCGCGGTGCGCCGGATGGAGTTGGATGAACCGATCAAGTGTGGCGATGGCATCCGTGTAGTTGTTGCGCAGGTATTGCGTGTAGCCCTGCATCAACTGCGCATTCACCGCCCAGCTCGAGTACGGATAGTTCTGTTCCACCAGATTGAACTGGTCCGTGGCGGTCTCGTATCGACGAGCGTTGAGCGCGTCGATGCCGTTGTTGTACAGGTCCTCGACCGGGGCGACGGTCGTAGTGGCGTTGGCGTTCTCATCCTTCGAGCCACCGCAGGCACTGAGCAGCGGCAGCAGGACAACGAGGCTCGCGAGAAAGCGCCACGGCGGGACGGAGTTAATCGGTGTCATCGCGGCACTTATAACACGCGGCGCCACGGAGCGAAGCGGCAGGACTATTCGGCGGCGACCGGAAGCTGCGCAGGCACGCTCTCCCGCCATGCGGCGCGCTCGGCGAACAGCGCGTGCAGCAACCGGTTGTTCAGTGTGTGGCCGGACCGATGCGCGATGAAGCGGCCGCACAGCGGGGCACCGGCAAGCGCCAGATCACCGACGGCATCCATAAGCTTGTGACGGACGAACTCATCCGGCACGCGCAGCCCGGCCGGGTTCAACACCCGCGCCTGATCGACCACGACGGCATTATCCAGACTGCCGCCCTGCGCCAGTCCAGCGGCGCGCAACTCATCGACCTCCTCGGCCAGCGTGAACGTACGGGCGCCGGCCAACTCGCGACGGAAACTGTCGGGCGTCAGCCGCAGCGACAGCGCCTGGCGCCCGATCGCAGGGGCGGCGAAATCGATCGACAAAGCCATGTCGAGGCCGGCGGAGCCCGGGCGCAATTCGGCGAACGCGTCGCCGTCGCTGACACGGATCGGCTGGCGAACCTCTATCGTCGGCCGCAGCGCCTCTTGCGCAACAGTCCCAGCGCAATCCAGCAGGAAGACAAACTGCGCTGCGGAGCCATCCAGGATCGGCGGTTCCGGACCATCGACCTCCACCACCACGTTGTCGATGCCGCAGCCGGCAAGCGCCGCCAGGACATGCTCGACCGTGCCAATTCGCGCGCCGTCATGCTCCAGGACAGTGGCAAGCCGCGTGTCGACGACCCGGTCGAACCGGGCGGGGATGTCCGCGCCGATATCGCTGCGATGGAAAACGATGCCGTGATCTGCCGCCGCCGGGCGGAAGGTCAAGGTGACCCGCCGTCCGGAATGCAGGCCCACACCGACGCAGCCGATCGACGCCTTCAGCGTCTGCTGACAGCGTGCGGTGATCTCGGAACCCAGGGCTTGCGGCAGACCGTCCATGCACCTCGCCTTCTTCGCTCTTGCGGCAAACTGCAAGCTAGTTGCCGTTCCCGAGCCTTGACCAGTCAATGTTTGTTTCTGAGTGTATCCGCAGAAGCCTTTGATTTTGCGGTTTTCAAGTATGCCCCTAACGCCTGATCACGTCTGCCTTATGACGACTGGCGTCGGAGGAAAGCCGGTATGTCCAATCCGACCTCGTCGCCGCCGGTCTGGCGCACCGAGGCGCGCGGCTGTCCGACCTGCGGCGGCTCCTGCTGCATCGTGGGCTCAGCGCGAACCGGCGGCGGCTCGTCTTGTGCAGCCGGTGTGTTCAGTCGGCGCCGGAAGGCCCCGGTGACGGTGCCGAACAGACTGGGGCGAGATGGTTCGGCCGCCGGCTGCCCCTGAGCAGGCGCGCTGACCGGCCGCGGCGCCTCGGCAAACAGGCCGGCCCGCGATGCGGTCGATGAACCTCGCTGCTGCGGCGCGGCGAGCGGCTCCGACGCGGGTGCGGTCATTGCCTCCATGAGCGGCGCCATTTCCGGCATGGACTGCGTCACTGCGACCATTTGCGGAGCAGCCTGCCGCAGCGGTTGCAGCCCGATCGTCATGCCAGGCGCCGGCACCGCGCCAGCTGGAAGCGACATTGCCTGCATCGGCAGCGGGATCGGTTGCGGCATCGGCATCGCGCTGCCCCCCACAGCGACCAGGCGCGGCCGATCGTGCTCGGCCATTGCCGGCAAATCGATGCCGGTTGCGACAACGGAAACCCGAATGCGCCCCGAAAGCAACTCATCGATCGCCGAGCCGAAGATGATGTTGGCCTCCTCGTCCACCTCTTCGCGGATGCGATTCGCCGCCTGATCCACTTCGAACAGCGTCAGGTCGTCGCCGCCGGTGATGTTGATCAGCAGACCTCGCGCGCCGGCCATCGAGGTGTCTTCCAGCAGCGGATTGCTGATTGCCGCCTCGGCCGCGCGGATCGCGCGGTTCTCACCTTCCGCCTCGCCGGTGCCCATCATCGCCTTGCCCATCTCCGCCATGACGGTGCGGATATCGGCGAAGTCGAGATTGACCAGACCGGGTGCCATCATCAGATCGGTGACGCCGCGCACGCCCATGTAGAGCACCTGGTCGGCCATCTTGAACGCCTCCCGCCAGGTGGTGCGCTCATTGGCCATGCGGAAGAGATTCTGATTCGGGATCACGATCAGCGTATCGACGTGGCGCTGCAGCTCTTCGATCCCCTGATCGGCACAGCGAGCGCGCCGCACGCCTTCGAAGCCGAACGGCTTGGTCACCACGCCGACGGTGAGGATGTTGCGCTCTCGTGCCATGCGCGCGATCACCGGTGCCGCACCCGTGCCGGTGCCGCCGCCCATGCCGGCGGTGATGAACACCATGTGCGCGCCGTCCAGATGGCGCGACAGTTCATCGGACGCCTCTTCCGCCGCCGCCTTGCCAACCTCCGGCTTCGCACCAGCGCCGAGCCCTTGCGTTATGTGCGGGCCCAACTGGATGCGCCGATCCGCGCGGCTGTGCATGAGCTGCTGCGCATCGGTGTTGGCGACGACGAACTCCACGCCCTGGAGATTCGCGGTGATCATGTTGTCCACCGCATTGGTGCCGCCGCCGCCCACGCCGATTACGGTAATGCGTGGGCTGAAGTCGGTATGCGGGGTCTGCGGGATGGTGAGATTCAGAGTCATAGCGACTTCTCCCCCAGTCGTGCCGATTCGTTGTTACGCCACATCTTGCGATTCGCGTCGCGCCGGACGCGCGCATGAGCAAAAAATTCGGGCATCAGACGCGCTCCTTCAAAAAATTGACGACGCGGCGGAGCAGGCCCGTCGGACGTTCGACGTCGAGGTCGACGTCACGCATGGTGCGTCCCTCGCCGGCAGCCCAGGCCAGCAGACCGGCTGCCGTCGCGAATGCCGGACCGGATGCCGAGTCAGGCAGACCACGCAGCGCGATGGGACGGCCGAGACGCACCTGCTTGTTCAGAATGCGGCCCGCCAACTCGCGCGCGCCGGTGAGCTGACAGGCGCCACCGGTCAGCACCACGCGCGTCCCCGCAGCGCGGGTGAGTCCCGAGCCATCGAGCTTCTCCTTCACCATCTCGAAAGTCTCTTCCAGCCGCGGGCGGATGATGTTCACCACCATGCTGCGCGGCACCTTGGCGATCTGATGCTCTTCCTCGCCGACCAGCGGCACCGGCAGCATCTCGCGCTCATCATCAGGACAGGACTGCACGCTGCCGTACAGCGCTTTCAAACGCTCCGCATGCGCGACCGGCGTCGACAGCAGCCGCGCCAGGTCGTTGGTCACATGCACGCCGCCGACGGGAAGCTGCGCTGTGTGCAGCAATTGGCCCTCGGCAAACACCGCCATGCCGGTGGTGCCGCCGCCCATGTCGATGACGGTGGCGCCCAGTTCGCGCTCGTCGGCGACCAGCGTCGCAAGGCCCGCGGCCATCGGCGCGGATACCAGTTCGCCAATATCAAGATCGCACCGCGCGATGCAGGCACTGAGGGAACGCAGCGCGGTGGAGAAGGCATCGATGATGTGCAGCCGCGCCGTCAGTTCCTCGCAGAACAGTCCGCGCGGATCAGCAACGCCATCGGTCTGGTCGACCGAGAACGTCAGCGGTATCGCGTGGATCACTTCGCGGCCATCGACTCCCGCGCGTCCCCTGCCCTCGTTCACGATGCGGCGGATGTCCGACTCTTCCACCGCGCGTCCGCCAACCGGCCACTGCACATTGAACAGTCGCGATTCCGGCTGACCGCAGGTGAGATTGACGGTGATCGAGCGAAGCCGCGTATCGGCCATGTCCTCCGCCTGACCGACCGACGCGCGGATCGCTTTTTCGGCGGCGTCGAGATCGACCACACTGCCGCCGCGCACGCCGCGGCCTTTCTGCCAACCGAAGCCGAGTGCGCGCAGCGTTCCGTCGCTTTCGGTGCGGCCGATCAGGCAGACGATCTTGGTCGTGCCGATGTCCAGCACGCCGAACGGTCCGGAGCGCCCATACCGCGAACGCTCTGGCTCATCGGGCTCGCCAACCGGCGGCAGCATGCGGCGGGACATGTCGTTCATGTTGGCTTCTTCTCGTCCGGCCGCGGGCGAACCACGAGGCGATCGCCAAGCCGCATATCGATTGCGGCCAGCGGGCGATCGAGCAGCGCGTGCTCTTGCTGAAGCTGCATAAGCCGATCGAGCGCCGGGACCTCGTGTCCCTCAGGCAGCATCACATCGGCACCGTTGTTAAGTCGCAGGTTCCAACGCCGCTCGCCGATACGGACTGTGGCGATGACACGCTTCTGCAGCTCGGGACGATCGGTCAGCGCGTCGATCAGCGGGGCGGCAGCACTTGGCGCGCCAGGTCCGACGACAAGCGGAAGCTGGCGGAATTCGGCGAGGTTCTCGTTGGCGACGATCTGGCCGCTGCGGTCGATCAGCACGAACCTGCCCTGATTCTGCCAGATGGCGAACGGACGCCGCTCCTGCAGAAACACGACGACGGTGCCTGGCAGACGCCGCTCGATGGTGGCGTGTTCCACCCAGGACAAGGTTTCCACACGCTGGCGCGCCTGTTCCACCGAGAAGCCGATGATCGGATCGCCCTTGCTGACGCCGAGCGCTGCTCGCAGCAAAGGTTCAGGCGTATTGGCGCGGCCCTCGATCACCACATCAGTGACGCGCAGGCCGGCGAAGGCGGTGGCGCCACCAAGCCGTTCGCGCAACGTGGCGAGCGTGCCGCCGGGTGCTGCCGAGCGCAGAGCGAACAGACCGAGCAGCACGACGACCGCCGCGAAGGCAACCCAGCCGGCAGGACGCAACAGCCGCTTCTGTCGGCGCAACAGAAGCCGCAACCGGCCTGGCCGATCCTTCACCGCGCTGCGCGGACCGCGGGTCACGCGCGGCATGAGGCGTTCTCCACCATCCAGGCGCAAAGCTGCGAGAAGCTCATGCCGTGGTGCGCCGCCTGTTCCGGCAGCAGCGAGGTCGGCGTGAGGCCAGGCTGCGTGTTGATCTCGAGCAGCACGAGGCGGCCGGGTTCACCGCGCGTGTCGTCATAGCGGAAGTCGCAGCGCGTCGCACCACGACAGCCGAGTGCGCGATGCGCAGCGAGGGCCACGTCGAGCGCGCGTTCGTACATATCGGGATGCACGCGGGCGGGGATGACATGGCGCGAGCCACCGTCGGCGTATTTGAATTCGTAGTCGTAGAAGACGCCTGCCTCGGCGATGATCTCGGTCACCGCTAGCGCGCGGTCGCCCATGACCCCAACGGTAAGTTCGCGGCCGGGGATGTATTCCTCGACAAGCGCCGCCTTGCCGAAGCGCCAGGCGCGGGCGACCTCCGCGCGTCGGTTGTCGCCGCTGCGGATGATCTCGACGCCGACCGATGAGCCTTCGCCGACCGGCTTCACCACGTAGGGCAGCGGCAGCGGATCGGCGGCCTCAAGTTCGTCGGTCGGCACGACGCGGCCGTGCGCGATCGGCAGTCCGGCGGCGGCAAAGATCGCCTTGGCCGCGACCTTGTCCATGGCGAGCGCGGAGGCACGCACACCGGAATGGGTGTAAGGGATCGCCATCCAGTCGAGCACGCCCTGGATCGCGCCATCCTCGCCAAAGCGGCCATGCAGGGCGTTGAACACCACGTCGGGACGCGGCGTGAGTGCTGCGATCACAGCACCGATGTCTTCGCCGACCTCCACCGGCGTGACGTCGAAGCCGGCCTCGCGCAGGGCGGGGATGACCTGCAGGCCGGTCGAGCGGCTGACCTCACGTTCCGCGGAAATGCCGCCGTAGAGGACTGCGATGCGGGTCATGGAGAACAATCGGGGGGAACGAATGGCCCCCTCCCCCCAGCCTTCTCCCGCAAGGGGAGGGGAACGATCGTGAGGACTGTAACGGCATTCATGCGACTGCCTCCGGTTTTCCCGCAGGCACGCCGATGCGATGGATTTCCCACTCCAGCGTGACGCCGGTGGCCGCATGCACGCGGCGACGAACTTCCTCGCCGAGCCCTTCAAGATCTGCCGCGGTTGCGGTGCCGCTGTTGATCAGGAAGTTGCAGTGCTTCTCCGATACCTGAGCGCCGCCACGGGTCAGGCCCCGACAACCGGCGCCATCGATCAGCTCCCACGCCTTCATGTCGGGTGGGTTGCGGAAGGTGGAGCCGCCGGTCCGGGCGCGCACCGGCTGCGAGGCTTCGCGTGCGGTGCGGATTTCCGCCATGCGCGCCGCTATTGCCGCGGGGACACCGCGTCGCGCGCGCAATCTGGCGCGCACCACGACGGCGCCGTGCGGGAGACGTGAGTGACGGTACGCGAAGGCGAGGTCAGCCGCGGCGAGACGGCGCCGTTCGCCGCCGCGCGTGACCACGTCGACCCAATCAAGGCAGGACGCAACGTCACCGCCATAGGCGCCACCGTTCATCACGACAGCCCCGCCGATGCTGCCCGGAATGCCGGAGAGAAACTCCAGCCCGGTCAATCCAGCTGCGGCGGCGTATTCGGCAACCGTCACGTCGAGCGCCGCGGCGCCGGCGACGACACCATCGCCATCCACCGAAAGCTTGCCGAAGCCGCGCGCGAGACGAATGACCACGCCAGGCAGTCCGGCATCACGAATGATCAGGTTCGAGCAGGCGCCAATCACATGCACTGGGATATCGAGCGGCAACGCACGCAGGAATTGTGCGAGATCCGCTTCATCGGCCGGTCGCACCAATGCTTCGGCAGGACCTCCAACGCGGAACCAGGTGAATGGCGCCAGCGGCGCGTTCGCCTGGACGCGTCCGCGCAGCGGCGGCAGCGAGTTGGCGAGATCAGCGATACGGGCCGCGGGCATCGTCATGCCGCACTCCCCGCGATGCGCCGCCCCTGAAGCTCTGCCAATTCGCCAGGCAGCGCCGCCGCCCAGGTCGTGATATTCCCCGCGCCGAGACATACGACGAAGTCGCCCGGTTTGGCGATCGCGAACACCATCTCCGCCAGCCGTTCCGACGATGGCAGCGGCACGACGCTGCGATGCCCGCGTGCGCGCAACCCATCCACAAGCGCATCGCGAGTCACGCCTGGAAGCGGCGGCTCACCGGCGGCATAGACATCGGCGACGATCACCGTGCCGGCATCATTCATGCAGGTGCAGAACTCGCTGAACAGCGAATGCAGGCGCGTAAAGCGATGCGGCTGCACCACCGCAATCACATTGCGCGCGCCGGCCTGACGCGCCGCCTTCAGCACCGCGGCGATCTCGACCGGATGGTGGCCGTAATCGTCGATCACGGTGATGCCGCCCGCCTCGCCGGTCTTGGTGAAGCGTCGCTTGACGCCACGGAAACCTGCAAACGCACCGCGCAGCGTGTCGTCGTCGATCTCCATCTCAACGCCGACCGCGACCGCCGCCAGAGCATTCTGAACATTGTGGCTGCCCAGCATCGGCAGCCGGTACGGACCTAACTTGCGCGCCCGGTTTCGCGCGCGGTCGGTGATGGTGACGTCGAAGGTGGATCCCAGCTTGTCCGGCACGATACGATCTGCGCGCACATCTGCCTGTGGCGAGAACCCGTAGGTGATGATCCGCCGATCAGACAGGCGCGGGATCATCTGCTGTACGGCAGGATGGTCGATGCACAGCACCGCGAATCCATAGAACGGCACGTTGGAGACGAACTGGTCATAGCCCGTGACCATTGCCTCCGCTGTGCCCCAATGATCGAGATGCTCAGGGTCCATGTTGGTGACTACGGCGATGACCGCCGGCAGACGGAGGAAGCTGCCGTCGCTTTCGTCCGCCTCCACCACCATCCAGTCGCCGGCGCCCAGGCGCGTGTTGGTGCCATAGGCGTTGACGATGCCGCCGTTGATCACGGTGGGGTCGAGATGCCCGGCCTCAAGCACAGCAGCGATCATGCTGGTGACGGTGGTCTTGCCGTGCGTGCCGCCGATCGCGATCGACCATTTCAGCCGCATCAGTTCGGCGAGCATCTCCGCGCGGCGAACCACCGGGATCAGCCGCGCGCGTGCCGTCGCAACCTCGGGGTTGTCAGCCTTCACTGCGGACGACACCACGACAACCTGGGCATTGCCGAGATTGGCAGCATCATGGCCTATGGCGACCGGGATGCCGGCCTCGCGCAGACGTCGGACGTTGGCGGAATCCGCCAGGTCGCTGCCCTGCACACCGTAGCCAAGATTGTGCAGCACCTCGGCAATACCCGACATGCCAATGCCGCCGATGCCGACAAAATGGATCGTCCCGATCGACAGCGGCAGCGCTCTCATGCCCGTACCTCCTGACGCATGAGTTGTTCGACGAGATCGGCCAGGCGTGCCGCTGCATCGCCACGGGCGATGCTGCGCGCGGCAAGCGCCGCATGGTTGAGCATGTCGGGCGCGGCCAATAATGCGACGAGCCGGTCGCGCAATGCGTCAGGTGAAAAGTCTCGCTGCGCGATCACCGATGCGCCGCGTGCCTCGGCCATCGCACGCGCATTGGCGGACTGATGATCGTCTATCGCGCCAGGCAGCGGCACGAGAATCGCTGGCCTGCCGGCGGCCGCAAGTTCGGCGACGGTGGAGGCACCGGCGCGCGCTATCACCAGATGCGCCGACGCAAGCTTCTCCGCCATATCCGGAAAGAAGGCTGACAGTTCGGCATCGATGCCGGCCAGATCATATGCCGCCCGAACCCGACCCAGATCCTCCGCTCGGCACTGCTGCATGATCGAGATGCGCGACAGCAGACCATCAGGCAATGACGCCAGCGCGGTCGGCACGACATCGCTGAATATCCGCGCACCAAGCGAGCCGCCCAGTACGAGCAGGCGTATCGTGTCAACGGGCGGCACATAAGGCAGCGTCGCAAGCGCCTCGATCGCGTGGCGCACGGGGTTGCCGGTAAACACCGTCTGGACCTGGGGCACGCGCTGGGTTGCGGCAAAGCTCAGTGCCAGCCGGTCAGAGTGACGGACAAGGAATCGGTTGGCGCGGCCAAGTACCGCATTCTGCTCGTGCAGGATCACCGCGGGGCGTTGCGGCATGAGACGAGCGGCGAGCACCGGCGCGACACTGGGATATCCGCCGAAGCCGACCACCGCCGCGGCATGGACGCGCCTGAGGATCCGTCTCGCCTGAAGCACGCCGCCAGCCAGCGCCACGACGGCCTTGCCCGCACGCAGCGGCCCACGGCCAGCAATTCCCGCGCCGCTGATGACAAAATGCTCGAGCCCGGCGAACACCGGGGATTGAATTCCGCCCGAGCGCGCATCGGTCATCAGTGCCACGCGCCGTCCGCGCGCCAGCAGTTCGCTCGCCAGCGCCTCGGCCGGGAAGAAGTGGCCACCGGTTCCGCCGGCCGCGATCACCACGGGAAGCACCGCAGGCCCTCTCATGGCATGTCGCCATGATGTCGACGTCGCGTCAGCGCCAGCAGCATGCCCATGCCAAGGGCCACAGCGAGCGCAGACGAGCCGCCATAGGAAATCAACGGAAGCGTCATGCCCTTGGTCGGGATGAGCTGCAGCGACGATGCCATGTTGATGAACGCCTGCAGGCCGAAGCCAGTCACCAGACCGGTGCACGACAGCACGACGAACAGGTCCTGCTCCTTCAGCAGCCATAGCAGGCCGCGCAGCACGATGAAGGCGAACACGGCGATGATGATCATGCACAGGATCAGGCCGAATTCCTCGCCGGCGACGGCAAACACGAAGTCGGCATGCGCGTCGGGCAGTATGTCCTTGACGCGACCCTCGCCCGGACCGCGGCCGAGCAGTCCACCGTTGCCGAACGCCTCCAGTGCGGTGTGGGGCTGATAGTCGCTGCCGGTGGTGTTGCCAGGATGCAGGAAGTTTTCGACCCGCCTCTGCACGTGCGGGAAGAACATGTAGGCGCCGACGCCAGCAAGCCCGAAGCTGACGACGGCACCGGCCACGAGGAAAAGGTTCAGCCCGTTGATGTAGAGCTGGACAAAGAACACCGCGGTGATCACTGCCAACATGCCGACATCCGGCTGCGACTTCAGCAGCAGCGCGATCACCAGGAAGGTGCCGATGGCCAGCGACTTGCCGGGGAAGCGCGGCGAACGGCGACCCTCGCTGATCAGCCACGCGACTACGATGGCGAAGCAGGGTTTCAAAAACTCCGAAGGCTGCACCGAAAGGCCTGGCAGCGAGATCCAGCGTCGAGCGCCCTTGATTTCGACGCCGATCAGCATGGTCGCCGCGGTGAGCACCAGCGCAATGATACAACCCACGATGGCAACCCGACGGATGCTGCGCGGCGACAGCAGCGACACCGCCACCACGATCGCGCCGGCGGCAGCAAGGAAGAACACCTGCTTGAGGATGAACATGTCACGCGAAGAGCCGATGCGTTCGGCGACTGCCGGGCTCGCCGCGAGCATCATGATGTAGCCGAAGCCGATCAGCATGCCGACAGCACCCAGGGTCCAGCGGTCCACGGTCCACCACCAGCGGCCCAGCACAGAATTGTCGGCGCGCGAGAGTGTGGGCATCAGGCAGTTTCCGCCGTCGAGCGGACCGCATGAAAGCGGAGCGGTGCGATTCGCAACAACGGCATCCCTCGCAATGGCTGGTGGATGCTCATCTGATCTTCAAGGTCGCCAGGCCGACCAGGGCCAGGATCATGGAGATGATCCAAAAACGGATCACGATGGTTGGTTCCGCCCAGCCCTTTTTCTCGAAGTGATGATGCAGCGGAGCCATCAGGAAGACGCGCGTGCCGGTGCGCTTGTACCAGAACACCTGGACGATCACCGATGCGGTCTCCACCACGAACAGGCCGCCAACGATCAGCAGCACGATCTCGTGCTTCGTTGCCACCGCGACGGCGCCGAGCGCGCCGCCCAGCGCGAGCGAACCGGTATCCCCCATGAACACCGCAGCCGGCGGCGCATTGAACCAGAGGAAGCCGAGCCCGGCGCCGATCAGCGCGGAGCAGAACACAGCGAGCTCGCCGACCCCTGGCACCGGATTGAGCTGCAGGTAGTCCGCAAAGATGCGATTGCCGACCAGGTAGGCGATCAGCGCAAACACCCCAGCGCAGATGATGGTCGGGACAATGGCAAGGCCATCCAGCCCGTCGGTCAGGTTGACCGCATTTGAGGCGCCGAGCATGACCAGCATGCCAAAGAAGGGAAAGGCGTACCCAAATGGGATGAGCACGTCCTTGAACATCGGCACAGCCAAGGCGGTGGCGAATGCGCCACGCGTCAGCAGCACGATCCAGATGGCTGCGGCGAGACCGATCACCATCTGTGCAGTCAGCTTGATACGTGCGGAGACGCCCTTGTGGTTGCGCCGCGACAGTTTCCGATAGTCGTCGGCAAAGCCTAGTGCGCCATAGCCCAGCGTGACGAACAGGACCGCCCAGACATAGGCGTTGCGAAGATCGACCCAAAGCAGGGTCGAGACAGTGAGTGCGGATAATATCAGCACGCCGCCCATCGTAGGCGTGCCCTTCTTGTCTATGAGGTGCCGCTCCGGACCATCCTCACGGATCGGCTGCCCATCGCGTTGCACCGATCTCAGCCAGCGGATCAGTGGCGGCCCGAGGATGAAGCTGACGATCAGTGCAGTCAGGCATGCAGCGCCCGAACGGAAGGTGATGTAGCGGAACAGGTTGAACAGGATGAACTGATTGGCCAGCGGTCGGGCGAGATCGTACAGCATCAGGCGGCCTCCGCTCGCGGCTCGAGTGCGTTGACCACCAGCTTCATTCGGCTGCCGAGACTGCCCTTGATCAGGATGGCGTCTCCAGGAGCGACGGAGCGAGCGAGGATTGGTGCGAGTGAGGCCGAGTCCTGGGCGTGGCCGGCTCGGATCGCTTCGGGTACTGCGCTGTATAGCGCCTGCATCAGTGGCCCGCACGCGAATAGACGGTCCGCTGCCGCTGCGACATCAGTCGCAAGGGCGCTATGCTCGGCGGCGCCTGAATCGCCAAGTTCCAGCATATCGCCGAGTACGGCAATTCGGCGTTTGGCGCCCTGCAGACGCAGCACTGCCAGTGCAGCGCGCATCGAGGCGGGATTGCCGTTGTAACTTTCGTCCAGCAGCAGCGCAGTGCCGCCCGGTACGGCGATCGTTCGGCGCGTGCCGCGACCGACAACAGGCGCAAAGCCTTCCAGCGCTCGCGCGAACGCGCTCGGGCGCTGCCTGGCTGACGTGATGGGCTGCGGCGAGCGCGGCCAATGCGTTCATCGCCATGTGGCGACCTGGCGCGTTCAGCCGAAAAACGATGCGCCGGCCTGCAATCTCGGCAGCGACATCGCTGCCGTCCGCATCCATCGTGAGTTCGACCAATCGCACGTCGGCAGAACGCGCCTCGCCGAACGTCACGATGTGCGCGTCGCCTGCAGCCGCGAGCAGCCGCGGCAGCAGAGGCGTGTCGGCGGGCAGCACCGCGATACCGCCAGGCTCCAGCGCACGCAGAAGCTCTGCCTTTTCGTCGGCGATGGCCTCAATCGAGCCAAGAAAACCGATATGCGCCTTTTCGACTGCGGTGATCACCGCGGCATTCGGTCGCGCAAGCCGTGCGAGGGGCGCGATCTCGCCGGCATGATTCATGCCGATCTCGGCGACGCAGAACCCCGCATCCGGTGCCAAGCGCGCCAGCGTCAGCGGCAATCCCCAGTGATTGTTGTAGGAGGCGACGGCGGCGTGCGTGTGGCCAAATGCCGACAGTATGGTCCGCAGCATCTCCTTCGTCGTGGTCTTGCCGACGCTTCCGGTAACCGCGATCAGGCGGCCGGTGAAGCGCTCGCGCGCGTAGCCGCCAAGGCGATGCAGGGCAGCCAGAGTATCATCGACCAGCAGCAGGCGGCTGACCTCTGGCACGGCACGATGCACCATCGCGCCGGCCGCGCCCTTTGCGATGGCGTCGGAAACGAAGGCGTGGCCGTCGCTCGTCTCGCCGCGCAAGGCGACAAACAGGTCGCCGGACTCGATGGTGCGCGTATCGATCGAAACGCCGGTTGCGGCGAACGGCATGCTCATCGTTCCGCCGGTGGCCTCGAGCAGATCATGCGTGGTCCAACGCGGAGTCACGGTGTGGACACCAGGCGGCGCACGACATCCACGTCGTCGAACGGGATCACGGCGTTGCCGATGGTCTGACCCTGCTCATGGCCCTTCCCTGCCACGACGAGTACATCCCCGGACGCGAGGCCGTTCAGTGCTGCCGCAATGGCCTTCGCGCGATCGCCGATTTCGCGTCCACCGGGACACGCGGCGAGCACCGCCGCGCGGATCGTGGCTGGATTCTCGCTGCGCGGATTGTCGTCGGTGACGATCGCAACGTCGGCAAGCCGTGCGGCTGCGGCGCCCATCAGTGGACGCTTGCCGCGGTCTCGGTCACCACCGGCACCGAATACCACGTGCAGCCGACCCGAGGTGTGTGGCCGCAGCGCGGTCAACAGGCGTTCCAGCGCATCCGGCGTGTGCGCATAGTCCACGTACACGGCGGCGCCGTTTGGCAGACGCGCCGCCAGTTCCAGCCGGCCGCGGACACCGTGCAACAGGACAAGACGGTTCAGGACATCGGGCTCGCCAAGCGCCGCGGCCAAAGCCGCAGCCAACAGGGCGTTGTCAGCCTGAAAGCGACCCGGCAGAGGAAGCTTGATCTCGCGCCGGGCACCAGCAGTTTCGATGCGCAGGAGTTGCCCATCGGGACGCGGTTTGGCGGCCAGCACGCGGATCGCTGATCCGGCCTCGCCGACGGTGCGAAATTCAAGCCGACGCCGTCCAGCAATTTGTTTCAGCGCCGTGAGCGTGGTCGCGTCCATCTCGCTGCTTGCGACCACTGGGGCACCGGCGGGCAGCAACTCGGCAAACAGCCGCAGCTTGGCGGCGCGGTATGCGTCCTCCGAACCATGGTAATCGAGGTGATCGCGCGTCAGATTGGTGAACGCGGCGCCGGACAGGCGCACTCCGTCGAGGCGGAACTGGTCGAGACCGTGCGAGGAGGCCTCCATCGCGGCATGCTGAATTCGGGCACGCGCCAACCGCGCGAGTGTCTCTGCCAACGTGACCGGATCGGGCGTGGTCAGGCCGGGACCAGGGGCGAACCCTGCGGCGTGCAGGCCGAGTGTGCCGAGACTGGCTGCCGGCTTTCCGCCCGAGCTCCAGAGCTGGCGCAGGAACTCCACGGTGCTGGTCTTACCGTTGGTTCCGGTGACCGCGACCATGACGCGGGGTTGGCTGCCAGCGAGGCCCGCGGCCAGCTGTGCGAGACGGCGCCGCGGCTCTGGATCCTCCAGCAACGGCCGTGGCGGCACACCCGGCGGCCAGGCTGTGCCAGCCGGCGCGAGCACGGCAACGGCACCTCGCGATACCGCATCGGCGATGAAGGCACGGCCGTCAACGCGACTGCCCGGCAGCGCCGCAAACAGATAACCAGGTGCCACAAGGCGGCTGTCTGCGGTTATGCCAGCAATTTCCAGGCGACCCGCATTCCGCCAGGAGGCGGAAATGGTACGGGCAAGAGCCTGCACGGGAACCGCGCTCATGATTTCAGCGAGCCGCAACGGGGGCGGCTGCGTCTGCGGGCAATTCAGCGGCGGCAATTGCGCTCGACGCCGGCACATTTGCTTCGTGGCGTTGCTCGCGGCCCATCGGACGCGCAGGCGTGAGCGGGGTCACAGGGACCGTCAACGCCGGTCGAGCCGGTATTCCCGGAGCGGAAACCGTCAATGGTCCGCGCGCGACCACGCCGGCCGGTCTGTGGGGTTCGAGCGGAATAAACAGCGCCTGATTGATTGCGGGCGCGTCCTGGATGTCCGGCAGCATGCCGAGCATCGGCGCTATCCGGGCAATGACCCGGCCGGCGGCCGGTGCCGCCACCCAGCCGGCCGTCGAATAGCCATAGGTGCTTTTGTTGCCGTGCGGTTCATCGATCATCATGTAGACCGCATAGCGCGGCGCGTTCATCGGGAACACGCTGGTGAACGCGGCGACATTGAAGTTCTCCTTGAAGCCGCGCTTGTAGCCATGCTTGCCGACCTTCTCAGCCGTGCCCGTCTTGCCACCGGGGTAGTACCCAGCAACCTCCGCCTGCTTGCCGAAGCCGTCGGTCACGACGAGACGCATGAGCTTGCGCATCGTGTCGGAGGTCGACGGTTGCATAACCTGCACACCATCCGGGTGTTGGCCGGACGTCAGTGCAACGATGGTCGGCTTCTCCAGTACACCGGTCGCGACCGCGGCGGTGCCGCGCACCACATGCAACGGCGAAACCGAAATGCCGTGGCCGAATGCGACGGTGAGCGTCACGACCTCCTTCCAGGCGGACGCGGGCTGGATGATCGGCAGGCCCGCCTCTGGCAGCTCGATGCCGACGCGGCCGAACATGCCCATGGATTTCAGCCAGGCGCGCTGGCGCTCGCCGCCCACGGTATCGGCGATGTGCGCCGCCCCCAGGTTGGAGGAATAGGCGAGTACCTCCGGCAGATAGAGCCAACGGTGCTTGCCCTCAAAGTCGGTGATGGTGAAGCGGCCGATATGGATCGGGCGCGAGGCGTCGAATTCGTCCCAGATATGCACGATGCCGGAATCCAGCGCCATCGACGCCGTCTGCAACTTGAACGTGCTGCCCGGCTCGTACATGCCGGTAACCGCGCGATTGAACCGGTCATCCGCGGGTGTCGTGCGGAAGGCGTTGGCGTCGTAGTCGGGAAGGCTGACCATCGCGAGAACTTCGCCGGTGTTGACGTCCATCACGATGCCGCAGGCACCAATCCCCTGGAACTCATTCATCGCCTTGGACAGTTCGTCGCGCACAACCGCCTGCACGCGCACGTCGATCGACAAACGCAGCGGCGTGCTGTCGGCAAAGAGGCGCTGGTCGAAAGACCGCTCGACGCCGGCGACGCCGTGTTCGTCGACATCGGTGCCGCCCAGCACCTGTGCCGCCGTGCGCCCCATCGGATAGTGCCTCTCCTCGGATGGGCGGAAATCAATTCCCGGTATGCCGAGCGAATTGATGGCGAGCTGCTCGCGCGGCGTGACCTGTCGCTCGAGATAGACGAACTGTCGATTGGTGTCGGACAGGCGTGTCCGGGCTGCGTCCTCATCGAGCCGCGGCAGGACCTGCTTCAGCCGGTGCGCCACATCGGCTGGATCAATGACCTGGCGGGGATCGGCGAACACCGCGACGGTGGGTAGCGAGATCGCAAGGATCTGGCCGTTGCGATCGGTGATCATCGCACGCTGACCGAGCTCGGTCGCCTCAGCAGCAGCTTTTGGCGCCGTGAACAGAGCCGCGATTGGCTTTTCCGGCCGGTGTGGCGCGAGTGGCTGCAGGATGGTCGCGTCAGCAAGCTTGGCGATCACCGCGAGGAACAGCAGGGCGAAACCGAACGCCGTATAGACGAGACGGTTTCGCGTCTTTTCCAATGCATTGCGGCGCTGCAGGTCAGGCTCGGTGACGCGTACCATTTCCATGCGTGGCACGGTGTCGGCGGACGCGGCGCCGCGACGGTGTGCAGGCGAGCCGCGCGGCATGGAGGAGGCGGACGGGGTGCCGCTCATCGTTCTACCCCCCTCCTCCGTTGCTCACCCACTGTGATGCGCTCACCGGCATGGGTCGCGGCGGCGGGGGAGCCGAGGCACTGCGTGCCATGCCAAGAGCCGACCCGGTCATCGGCGGACGCGCGGTTGGCTGGGCCGGCCGCGGCTGCTCGGCAACGATTACCCGACGCGCGACGACCGGCGTTGGGTGCACCTGCTGCACGTCGGCCGTTGCTGGGTGCTCGTGTGGGGCTTCGGCAAGCACGGGACGCGGCGGTGGCGGCGGCTTGTGCTCC
The DNA here is from genome assembly GCA_963776505.1 of uncultured Alphaproteobacteria bacterium. Classification (GTDB taxonomy): domain Bacteria; phylum Pseudomonadota; class Alphaproteobacteria; order Acetobacterales; family Acetobacteraceae; genus JAMXLO01. Next base: position 23,554 of record CAVZNH010000050.1, on the reverse strand, counting down.
GCCGGAGGCGGCGGTACCGGCGAGGCGGCAACGGCCACCGCGGCGGCGGGCCGAGCGGGCGGCGCAGGAACGGCAGGGCGTGACGCGGCAGGCGCAGGCGGTAGCTCTTCAGGCTGTGGTGCCTGGGCCACCGGTGCCGGTTGCGGCTCTGTCGCCTCGGGTGCCGTTGGCTCGGGGGCAGGAACCGCAGGCAGTCGGTTATCGAGATCCGCCAGGCTGGTGAACTGACCTGGCGTCAGCGTCTTCAGACTGAGAAACTGATCGGCCAGTGCCTGAAGACGCTGCGGATCGTTCTGCAGCGTCCATTCGGCGTGCAGCACCCTGATCTGTTCGCGCAGTTCATCGGTGGCACGGACGGTCTTCTCAATCTCATGGTCGACCAGCTGCACGCGGTGCTTGGCCGAGTAGAGATAGAGGCCCGACCCACAGGCGAGCAGGAAGCAGACAAGAGTGACGGGGCGGATCATGACCCGCTCTCCCCGACCGTGCGCTCAAGTGCGCGCAACCTGGCGCTGCGGGCACGGGGATTGGTGGCGGTCTCAGCCGGGCCGGGCCGCAATGGCCTCGCGGTAAGGAGTCGGAATCGCGGCGTTGCGCGTATGGCCAAACCCCTCGGATCGTGACGCGAGGGGGATGGCGCGCGCCCAGCCGCGTCAGCCATGAACCGCTTGACGATACGGTCCTCGAGCGAATGGAACGAAACCACGATCAGGCGACCGCCGGGGCCGAGCAGCCGGCTGGCCTGGTTCAGCCCGCGCTCTATCTCACCGAGTTCGTCGTTCACCCGGATGCGCAGCGCCTGGAAGCTACGGGTGGCGCGATCGATACCTGACCGATCCGGCGGCAGGACGTCGCGAATGATGGTCGCCAGACGCGCCGTACTGGTGATCGGCGTCTCACTGCGGGCCGCGACGATCCTGCGCGCTATGCGGCGCGAGGCGCGCTCCTCACCCAGTTCGAACAGAAGGTCGCCCAGCTCGCGTTCGGGCAGCGTGTTGACCAGATCGGCGGCGGTCAGGCCGCTGCGGCCCATACGCATGTCGAGGGGACCATCGCCGCGGAACGAGAAGCCACGCGCGGGATCGTCGAGTTGGAATGAAGACACGCCGAGATCGAGCACCACACCATCCAGGGCAGTGATGCCATGCTCTGCCAGCAGATCCAGCATGTCACCGAACTGGCCATTGATCAGGTGCAGGCGACCAGGAAACCGCGCGGCGAGACTGGCGCCTCGGGCGATTGCCTCGGGATCGCGATCGATCGCCCAGACTGTGCAGGGTGCGGCCTCCAGGAAAGCCGACGCATAGCCGCCGCCGCCGAAGGTGCCGTCGAGGTATACGCCGCCGCTTCGGGGCGCGAGCAGGCGGACTACTTCCGACAGCATGACGGGAACGTGGTTCATTGCGCGCCACCACCCGCCGGTAGCGTGAAGCCATGCACGCGTGCCCGTTCGCGTGCCTCGGCTCGGCGGCGTTCTGCTGCTTCTGGTTCCCAGATCTGGAAAATGCGGCCGAGACCCATGAACACCACGGTCTCAGTAAGTCCGGCAAAAGTGACGAGCGAGTCGGGCAGAACTATACGACCTTCCTTGTCCGCCTCGACCGGAAACGCATCCGAATAGAGGGAGGCTGCTAAATCATCGTGAGCCTGGCTGAACAAATCGAGTCGGTTCAATGGCTCGGACAACGCTTCGAATACAGTGCTGGGCCAAGCTTCGATGCAGCGATGCTGATGCGAGGGGCGCAGCACGAGATGCGTGCCATTGTTTTCGTCGCAAGAGCGGAGCGCGGCACGAAACGGCGCGGGAACGGAGACGCGGCCCTTGGCGTCCAACCGATTCTGGTGGGTGCCCAGGAAGCTCGCCATCCTTCCGTTGTTGCCCTTCCGGCTCGACGCCCGTCTGCGTCAGTATCTTTGGGATGACATGGGATAGCATGGGCTGGGATGGGCGTCAAAGACATTTGCCTGCCGGCGATGGTTTTTTCTGGCCTCCTCAATGGTTTACGCTCTCATAGTTCCGGTTGCGTTCCTGTGGACTAGTCTGCGGAGCGAATTGGAGATGATGCCAGACGGCCTGTAAGCCGGGTTCTGTCCGCGCCGCCCACGGTTTCCCATGGGCGATGCGGGACGACCATTCCTCTTGGACGCGCCTCTCGGCGCGCCTCGCGCGACCAACCCGGACAGCGGAGCGGGAATGCTCCTGCGCCTTGCGGCGCGGCCGTCCCTATTCGGTCTTGCTCCCGGTGGGGTTTGCCCTGCCACCCCTGTTGCCAGGGGCGCGGTGCGCTCTTGCCGCGCCGTTTCGCCCTTGCCCGCGGGCCGCGTCACCGCGACTTGCACGGGCGGTTTGTTTTCTGTGGCACTTTCCCTGGGGTCGCCCCCGCCGGACGTTATCCGGCACCGTATTCCCGTGGAGCCCGGACTTTCCTCTGCACGATCCCCGGGGCAAGCCCGAGGACACGCAGCGGCCGTCCGGCCGTCTGGCAATCCATCATTGGCGGGGAATCGCGGAACTGGTCAAGCGTCGTCGCGTCGCGCGTTCCCAATGAGCCGCCGCACCGCCGACAGCCTTTCGCGCGTGCCGGCGTCTGCTTCGCCAGTGACAGCCTCGGGCCGCCAATGACGCTGGAACGCACGCAGCACAGTGGCGAGTGACGGATCGAATGCGCCATCGGGTGCGACGCGGTAGCCGATGTCGCTGAGCGCGGCACGCACATCGCACAAGGCGGTGGCATCGCGCACCGCGGCGGCCGTGCCGAGATCCGGCACCCCTTCTGGCCACAAGCCGACGCCGTTCTCAGCCAGGCTCCGCCAGTCGAACCTTTCCCCCGGATCCTCCTTACGGTCGGGCGCCACATCGCTGTGTGCGACGACGTTGCGCGCCGGGATCGGGTGTCGCGACAGGATGCCAAGACAGAGATCGCATACCGCGGCGAGTTGCAGAACCGGAAAGTCACGGTAGCCCCACTCATGACCCGGATTCACGATCTCAATGCCGATCGACCGGGCGTTCAGTTCACTGTGCCCACGCCAATACGACACGCCGGCGTGGAACGCGCGTCTTGCCTCTGGCACCAGGCGTAAGACGGCGCCGTCCTCGTCCACCACGTAGTGAGATGACACACGCGCGGTGGGATCGCGCAGCCGATCGATTGCCTCCTGCGCGGTTGGCATACCGGTGTAATGCAGGATCAGCACGTCGATCGGGGTATCTGCGGGCCGTTCGTCCTGGTTGGGGCTTGGCAGGTCGCGAACCCGCTGATTCACAAGCCGCGCTCGCGCTTGATCTGGTCCCAGGCCGCGTTGATCCGCGCCACCTTCTCATTGGCGCGGGCAATGAACTCAGCCGGCACTCCCCGTGCAGCCAGGCTGTCGGGATGGTTCTCCCGCATGAGCCGCTTCCATGTTGCGCGGATCTCCTCGCCGCTGGTCGCGCGCGACACGCCGAGTGTCGCGTAGGCGTCCGGCTCATCGGATACCGGCCGCCTGGGACTGATGCCGCGCACGCGATCCCAGGCAGCCTGATCGAGCCGGAAGCTGCGGTGCGTTCGCTGGAGGAAGTCGAGTTCGCGTCCATTCACCGCGCCGTCGGCGCGTGCTATCATGAACAGCGCGGCGAGCACGTCCTCGAGCATGCCACGATTGTCGGCGAACGCCTCGCCCAACTGCACGGCATAAGCTTCGAAGCCGTCGGCGCTATCCCGCGCCTGATCGAACAACCGGCCGATGTCGCGCACCGCCTCGGGCGGGATGCGGAACTGGCGCTTGAACGCGTCGATTTCCAGACGGCTCACCTGGCCGTCGCATTTGGCAAGCTTGGCCGACAGCACCACGACGCAGATCGCGAAGAGTTGGTCCCGGCGGTTGAACATCGCGGCGAGGCGGGCGGGGTTCCAGCCTACCTGGGGACGGAACTGCCCGCGGATGTTGGGCACCGCGCCAGAATCCGCCGCATGTCCGAGTGCCGCTCCGACCACGGCTCCCATGGGGCCGCCCATGGCGAAGCCCGCCACTCCGCCGATGATCTTGCCCCAGTAGCCCATCACCTGCCCTTACCACGCAGAGGTTGACACGGGCAAAACAATGGGACGGCATCTCGGCCCTGTCGCCGGGAACCTGCGCTGGCCCGGCCTGGAGGTGGACGCCTCACGAGAGCCTGCGCGGCACGCTCTCCGACCAGCTTTTGCTGAAGTGTTCCGCACCATCGACCGTAATGCGAACCTGTGACAGGTGGGTGTAGCTGGTCTCGTCGCTGGACGTTTGGCAGGTCGCCTCGATCCGAATATCGAGTGTCGGGTGCACCGCAACGTGGGTTGCCGACGAGATGATCACAGTGTGCGCCGGATTCCGGTTGGACACCGTGTAGCGCGATCGATTGCTGGTGCGGCCACCATCAGGCGGACGCAGGACACAGCTCACCGTGTCTTCCACCAGATCGAGTTCGAACCGGTAGTCCGGCCGCGCCAGCATTTCAATGGAAGGCAGAGCATGCGGGGACGGGACGAACTCGGGTACGGGCAGCGGGTGCTGATCCGCATGCGCGACGGGCAGAACGATATGCGAGGCATGCGCCCCACCGTGATGCACCGTGTTGACCGCTGGCTGCCCGGTCGGCCAGGCATTCTGGAACTCGGCGCTGGCGACCGCCACGCGGAGCCGATGTCCGGCCGCGATCGCGTACGCACAATGCCGCAGCGGGATGCGGAACGCGTAGACATGCTCCGGAACCAGCGGTTCCGGCACCTCATGCGAGTTGCGATGTGTCGCCAGGAGCCCGCCATCGCAGATCAGACGCGATGTGCCATCTTCGGCAACGTCGCAGAGTTTGACATGGAAGTAGGCGACCTCCGCGGTGGATGACGCGTGCAGCAGCATCACCGGTTCGCCAAGCAGCTCCAGTGGAGCACGCAGTTGCTCAGTGGTGAACAGCAGCGAAAATGCCTCGTCCAGCCGTTGATCGATCGGCATCGCCCACGGCGTGGTCGACCCCAGGCCACGGCGACCAGTGGTGATCCCCACCGATGGCCGATACGCATAGCTGTCCGAGCCAGAATCGCCGGCGACATCCGCCAGGCTCCCACCGCCCGACAGGTACCTGGTGGTCGGGTGTACGCGCGCCGGAGGCCAGGCCGCCTCACTGCGCCAAGTGCCGGCGTCCTCCAGGCACAGCAGCGACGGCGCCTGCCAGCCACGCACGAACACGGTCACCGGCGGTTCATGCATTACGCCGTTGTCGATGCCCTTCAGCCAGTGATCGAACCACTTGAGGTATTCGTATCGTGCGTCGATGCGCGGTCCGGGAAAGGCTTCCCTCTCCTCGGCGTAGTAGTGACCCCACGGCCCGATCAGTACCTTCTTTGGTGCGCTGAGCCGCTGAAACGCGCGCAGCTCCTCGGTCGCATACCAGTCGGCCCAGCCTTCGATCAGCAGCACCGCGCACTGCACGCGCTCATAGTCCGGCGCCAGACTCTGATCGCGCCAGTACGGGCCGTGCAACGTGTTGCGGATGTAGCCGAGACTCCACGGCGCGCTTCGTTCCAATCGTTCCGCCCAGATCGCGGCGAAGCGTTCGCCCACCAGCGCCGGATCGGGCGGCGAGAAATTCAGCGCGTTCATCAGGGGCGCGTAGTATTCGAACATCCACGGCCGGATAGCAGCCGCCTGGATTGGTGAACCCTGTATAGACATCGTCGTTGGCGGAACGCACAACGATCGCCTTCAGCGCTGGCGGCCGCTGCACCGCCACCTGCCACTGCACGACAGCGCCATACGACTTGCCGATCATGCCGACCGCGCCGGTGCACCAAGGCTGTGCGGCGATCCAGGCGACCATGTCATAGCCGTCCTGCCGCTCCTCCGGCGAGTAGATGTCGGTGGAGAACCCGGACGAGCTACCGGTGCCGCGCACGTCGTACTGCACCACCGCATAACCTCGCGCGGCGAGGAATGGCACGACCGGCGGATACTCGTCGCGCCAATCGGGCAACGCCGCAGCAAGACGTCGGTACGGATGGTATTCCATTACACCGGGGAACCGGCCCGGCGCATCCGGGCGCGTAATCCGCACGTTCAGCTCCACGCCGTCGCGCATCGCGACGCGAATGCGTGTGTGCACCTTGACTGGATAGATCTGTGTCATCAGCCATGATGACGAATATGGCTTCAGCGCTTGCTCTTCGATCGGGCGCACCCGGCTGCCGTCACTCACTTCGTCGGGGAGATTGAGAGCCACGCGCTCGCCGATGCGCGCGCCGTCCGCCAGGCTGGCGCCCATGCCGTCGGTGGTGGCAACCTTCACCGGCTGCATGCGCACGGTGCTGTCCTTGCCGACATTGGCGATGAACGTGTTGGTGCCGCGCACTATCAGGGCCGCCACCGGAATTTCCGGATAGCTCTGCACCGGCACATGCAGGGTCACGTAGGCGAAGCTACCTGGCACCAGGAAGTCCTCGCTGTTGTCGACCTCCAGTTCAACGAACAGCGTGCGGGTACGCGGATCGAGCTGATCGGACGTGCGGGCGATGCGGGCTTTCACCTTGCGGTCCGGGTTTGCGCCGTCCGTCACGTCGGCCAGGTCGCCGACGTGGACGAATGGCACGTCCTTCTGCTCGACATAGACATCGACGCGCAGCCGGCTCATGTCCGCGATCGTCATCACCGGCTGGTTGCTTGTCTGATTGGTCACCGAACTCTGCACCAGGGCACCCACATCGACGAAGCGCGCGGTAACGGTGCCGTCGAAAGGCGCGCGCAGGATCTCGTACGACTTCATCACCGCAAGCTGTTCCATGTTCGCCTGCGCCATGCGATATGCGGTATCTGCCTGGTCCGCGGACTGCACCGATGACCAGCCACGCTTGACGAGGTCGCGTTCCCGCTCGGCATTCTTGCGCTTGTTCTCCAGATCGCTCACTGCTGCGTCGTATTGCCGATCGGTCTCCGCCGACTCCACCTCGGCCACCACCTGTCCGGCCTTCACATGATCGCCGCGATCCACCGCGATCGACTTCAGATAGCCGCTCGACCTTGCCGTACAGCGTGGCGACCTGATACGGACGCGTATCGCCGAGCAGCGTGATCAGCCGCTCCTTCGGTCCCTGCGCGATGGTCGCCACCTGCACCGCCGGGCCCTTGCGCCAGCGCCCTCCGCCATCGCCTGCGCGTGCCGCGACCAGTTGCGCGTCCTTCTGCTGCCACAGGCGCAGCCGGCGAAGGCGGCGCCGGCCACCACCAGCAGCCCGATCAAGATAGACCAGGAAGGAACCGAAACGGCCGCGTCTAGCCATGGTGAGCGTCCCCCGTTCCGTGCGCGCCCGCCGCCTCGGCCGCAAAGCGCGTGTCGAGGCTGTGCAGGGCCGGCGGCCTGCGCCGCAGCAGCGTGTAGAAGATCGGCACGATGAACAGCGTGGAAATCGTCGCCACGATCAGCCCGCCGATCACCGCGCGGCCGAGCGGCGCGTTCTGCTCGCCGGCCTCGCCGAGGCCGAGCGCCATCGGCACCATGCCGATGATCATGGCGAGCGCGGTCATCAGCACCGGCCGCAGGCGGATGCGGCCGGCCTCGATCACCGCGCGCAGCGGGCCGACCTCCTCGCGCGCGCGCAGATCGTTGGCGAAGCTCACCACCAGGATCGAGTTCGACACCGAGATGCCGATCGACATGATCGCGCCCATCAGCGATTCGACGTTGATCGTGGTGCCCGTCAGCGCCAGCATCCACAGGATGCCCATCAGCGCGCCGGGCACCGCCATCATGATGATGAACGGATCGACCCAGGACTGGAACAGCACCACCAGCAGCGCGTAGACCAGCATCACCGCCAGCACCATGCCGAGCCCGAGGCTGCTGGAACGAGCTCTGCATCACCTCGTTCTGGCCCAGGATCAGGATCTTCGTGGTGATCGGCAGGCCCTTGCTGATCTCGTTGATCGCCTGCTGGATGTCGCCGGCGGTCGAGCCGAGGTCGCGGCCATCCACATTGGCGGCGATGTCGAGCTCGCGCTGCACCGTATAGTGGCTGACCGATTCCAGGCGTCGATCGCGGATACACCGATGCGATGTCGCGCCAGCCGCATCACCGGCGCGGCCGGCTGCGCCGCCGGACCAGCGCCGACGGTGCCGGATCCGGCCGGTTCGACCGGCGTGTCCAGCAGGTCGCCGACCGAGTTGATCTGCTCGATCGGCGTCTGCACCGCGACGAAGTAGTTCACGTTGTTCTGCGGATTGAGGAAGAAGTTCGGCGCCACCAGCGAGCTCGACGACAGCGTCGTCAGCATGTTGTTGGCGACGTCGCGCTGCGAGACGTTCAGCTTGGCCGCGCGCAGCCGGTCGACGTCCACCTGCAGCGCCGGATAGTTCAGCACCTGCACCAGATGCGCGTCGGCCACGCCGGGAATGCTGCTGCATGCGCTGCGAGCAGCTTCCGGCCAAGCTCCGCGGCGCGGTCGAAGTTGACGTCCTGGATCTGCACGTCGATCGGCGCGGACAGGCCGAAGTTCAGCACCTGGCTGACGATGTCCGCGGTCTGGAAATAGAACAGGCTGCCGGGAAACTCGTCGGGCAGCCTGCGCGCGGATGGCGCGGATGTAGTCGATCGACGGATGATGCGCCGGCTTCAGCGAGATCAGGATCTCCGCATCCATCGTCGCCGACATTGTCGGTCGGCACGAACGCCAGGTTGAACGACGACGGCACGCCGACCGTGTCGTTGATGGTGTCGCAGCTCGTCGGCCGGAATGATCTGGCGGATGCGGTCCTCGACCTGCAGCACCAGTTCTTCGGTGCGCTCGATGCGCGTGCCCGGCGGCGCGCGATAGTGCAGCTTGATCAGGCCGACATCGGCGCTGGGAAAGAAGTCGAGGCCGATCACCGTGGCCAGCCCGCCGGAGACCACCAGCAGCGCGCCGGCGCAGACCAGCACGAACACGCGGTGGTGCAGCGCGCCCTCCAGCAGCCGGCCATAGCCGTCGCGGAACCGGTTGAAGCCGCGATCGAACATGCGCGAAGAAGCCGCGCGGCGGGCCGTGATGCTGCGCCTCGGCGGCCAGCAGGAAGCGCGCGAAAGCCGGCACCACGGTGAACGACAGCACGTAGGACGCCAGCATGCAGAACACGACGGTGGCGGCGAGCGGAATGAACAGGTAGCGCGCCACGCCGAACAGCAGCACGACCGGGAAGAACACGATGCAGATCGCCAGCGTGGCGACCGTCAGCGGCTGGATCACCTCGGCTGCTGCCATCGAGGATCGCCACGGTCAGCGGTTTGCCCAGCGACTGGTTGCGGTGGATGTTCTCGATCGTGACCGTGGCGTTGTCCACCAGCAGGCCGATCGCCAGCGCCAGCCCGCCCAGCGTCATCAGGTTGATGGTGTTGCCGGTGAGGAACAGGCCCATGATGCCGGCGAAGATCGACAGCGGGATCGACGTCGAGACGATCACCGTGTTGCGCCAGCTTCCCAGGAACACCAGGATCAGCACCGAGACCAGGATCGAGGAGATGATCGCCTCGCGGATCACGTTCTGCACCGCGGCGCGCACGAACACCGACTGGTCGAAGTCGAGCTTCAGTTCCAGCCCGGCCGGCGCGGCGGCCTGGATCTCCGGCAGCGCCGTCGCGCGCGGCGTCCACCACGGCGAGCGTGGAGGCATCGGCGTGCTTCAGGATCGCGAGATAGACCGCGCGCTTGCCGTTGACGTGCACGATGTTGGTCTGCGTGGCGAAGCTGTCGCTGACATGCGCCGACATCGCCCAGCGTGACCGGCGCGCCGTTGAACACGCCGATCGGCAGCGCGTTGAAGCGATCGACCGCGCTCGGGCTGGAGTTCAATTGCACGTTGTATTCGCGATCGCCGATCCGCGCGGTGCCGGCCGGCACGATCACGTTCGATGCCTGCAGCGCGTTCACCACGTCGGCCGGCGAGAAGCCCTTGGCCTGCAGCCGCGCACGGGTCGATGATCGACGTTGATCTGGCGCGACTTGCCGCCGAACGGGCCAGGCGTGGACAGGCCGGGAATGGTGAACAGCTTCACCCGGATGAAGTTCAGGCTGTAGTCGTAGATCTGCTGCTCGGTCAGCGTCTTGCTCGACAGCGTCATCTGCACGACGGGCACGTTCGAGGCGTTGAACTGGATCACCGCCGGCGGCTGCATGCCTGGCGGCGCGATGCGCAGGATGGAGTTGTTCACCGAGGTGATCTGCGCGATCGCGCCGCCGATATCGGTGCCGGGCTGGAAGTAGACCTTCAGCAGGCCGATGCTGGGGATCGACTGCGATTCGATGCGCGAGATGCCGTTGACCGTGGTGGAATAGGCGCGCTCGGAGATGAACACGACGCGCCGTTCCATGTCCTCGGTGGTCAGGCCGTTGTAGTTCCAGACCACCAGCACGACGGGAATGTCGATCACCGGGAAGATGTCGACGATCATGCGCGTGATGGACAGCGCGCCCATCAGCAGGATCAGCATCGCGGCGATCGCCGAGGTATATGGCCGGCGCAAGGCAAGCCGCACCAGGCCGATCATTCGCAGCCCCCCCCGTGTTACATTGTCCCAAACGACACTATTGTTGCCACCCGGAGTGGCGCGGTGCCAAGCGGGTGATTGTCAAGAGGCGGAGGATGGACGATGGATACGGAACAGATCAACCGGGCTGCCGCCCTGCTCGTCGGGGCACGCCGCGATCGGACGTTGCTGACTGGCCTGCCCGCGGACGCAACTCCGGCGAGTGTAGCCGATGCGCATGCGATCCAGGATGCGGTGACCGCCGGTCTGGGCAAGCCGGTCGGCGCATTCAAGGCGATGGCGCCGGCCAATGGCGAGCCGACGCGTGGCGTGATCTACGCCGACACGATCCATGCCTCGCCGGCGCGCATCCCGGCAGCCGAGGTGCCGCAGTGCGGCGTGGAGGGCGAGGTCGCGTTCATCTTCCGCCGCGATCTGCCGGCGCGCGCCGCACCCTATTCACGCGACGAGGTGGCCGCAGCGGTGGACGCCTGCGCGGCGATCGAGCTGGTTACCAGCCGGTATCGCAATTCCGATGCCGTTACCAACCTGGAAAAGCTGGCCGACTGCATCAGCAATGGCGCCTTCGTGCATGCCGCGCCGCCCGCTGATTGGCGCAGACTGGAGCTCGGCAAGCTGAAGGTGACGCTGACGGTGAACGGCGCGACCGTGCTGGAGCAGGTGGGAGGACATCCGACCGGCGATCCGCTCGGCGTCGCGGTGGCGCTGGTGAACATGATGCGGGAGAGAGCCGGCGTGCGCGCGGGCCAGTTCGTCACCTGCGGGTCGTGCACCGGCCTGCGCTATCTGCAGCCGGGCGATGTCTGCGGCGTGCGCTTCGAGGGGCTGGGCGCGGCCGAGGTGACGTTCACCCGTTGAGGGTGCGTCTCCGCTGACCCCCTCGCGCAGGTGGAGGGTGACTGGTTAGCGGTTCACCAGCACGTTCGCCGGATCGGCGGCGATCTCGCCGCGCTCGACGCGCTTCACCACCTCGGTCAGCATCGCATGCGTCGGCGCCGGCACGCCGACCTCGGCGCCCTTCTCGGCGATGAAGCCGTTCATGAACTCGATCTCGGTGCGCCGCCCCTTCGCCATGTCCTGCGCCATCGACGGCCGCTGCAGATCGCTGCGCGCGGCCGCGTTGGTGCCCGCAAGCATCAGCGCCTCGATCTCCGCCAGCGCGTCACGATTGCCCTCCGACGCCAACGCCAGCTTCTCCGGCTCCAGCGCGCCGATCTTGCCCAGCGTGAACCCCAGCGCCTGACCGACCCTCACCGACTCGCCGCCCAACCGGATGCAGATGCGCCGGATCGCGTCATGGCCGTCGCGCGCATTGCCGCCGAGACCGGTCGCGGCCGAGACGCCGTTGCGCATGCCGTTGACGCAGAGCTTGGTCCAGCGCTCGCCCCACAGATTGTCGGTGGCGTGCGCCGTGTCGATGCCGTCCAGCATCTCGGCAAGCTCCTCGACGCGGCGCGTGATGCGGCCATGCGGCTCGCCGACGTGGAACGACACGACGTTGGGGTTCTTCAGCATGGTGCGGCGGACATGGCCCGGCTCGAACAGCTCGACGCCCACGCCGCCGCCGACCACGCAACCGACGGTGCGGCCCCAGCCTACCACGCATGCGATGCGCTCTTCGTTGATGCAATTCTGTGACGACACCACGAAGCCGCCCGGCGACAGGTACTGGCGGATCAGGCGCGTCGCCCACACCGTGTCGTAGGATTTCACCGCGATGAAGGCGATGTCGATCGGCCTCTGCTTCGCCAGCTCCTGCGCGTCGGTGATGTGCATGGCGTTGACCCGGACGGTGCGGTTCTCGGCCTCGGTCATGCCGTAGAGGTGCATGCCTTCGGCGCGCATTGCCTCGACATGTGCGGGCCATGGATCGATCAGTGTGACGTCGTGACCAAGCGCGGTCAGGTTCGCGCCGATATAGCCGCCGATCGCGCCGGCACCGACGAAGGCGATGCGTTTGGCCATTCCTGTTGGTCCCCTCTCATTCAGCGGCGAGCGGCATCTCCGCAGCGGCGGAGCGCAGCCATACCGCGGTATCGTGGAACACCGCGCCACCCATCGGCGGAGCCGGATCATCGCTGGTCAGCGCGTTGATGCCGATGCCGCCTTCGAATGCGGCATTCGGCCATACGCTCTCCGCCACCAAGACGCCAGGCTGCAGACCGTCGAACAGGTGCGCATGAAGCACGACTTCGCCACGCGTGTTGCCCAGCCGTACGCGATCTCCATCCGCGATACCGAGCCGCGCCGCGTCCAACGGATGCAGCAGAACAGTCGGCCGTCCTTCGCGCTTGCGCGATGTCGGCGTCTCGGTGAAGGAGGTGTTGAGGAACTGCCGCGCCGGCGCCGTCACCATGCGGAACGGATGATCCGGTGTGGCTTCATCGATCGCCGGCATGTAGTCGGGCAGCACAGGCATGCGTGCCCAATCCGGACCAATCGCACGCCAGTCCGGTGCAAAATGAAAGCGCTTGTCAGGCTGCGGAAAGCCGTCGTGGAAATGCGCCTCGGCGAATGGTGGCGCGGCATCGATCCAATGCCGCTCCAGCACGGTCCGCGCATCTGGCCAGCCGGAGACACGCAGCGTTTCGTCGATGATCTCCATCGCACTCATCTCGAAGCCACGATGGTTCGCTCCCAGTCGCACCGCGAGACCCTGAAGCACTTCATGGTTCGATCGACATTCGCCGGGAGGCTCGATCAGCTTCGCACCGATCTGAATATGGCTGTGTCCACCGGCCTGATACAGATCGTCATGCTCCATGAACATCGTTGCGGGCAGGACGATATCAGCGAGCAGCGCCGTCTCGGTCATGAACTGCTCGTGCACAGCGACAAACAGGTCGTCGCGCAGGAAGCCGCGGCGCACGCGATTGGTGTCTGGCGCCACTGTCGCGGGATTGCTGTTCTGGATCAGCATTGCGTGCACCGGTGGGCCGCCACACAGCGCCTCGCGATCGCCGGTGAGCACGCTGGCGACCCTGCTCATGTCGAGAATGCGTGTGTTGGGATCGATCGCGTCCAGGCCCTCGATCAGTGTCTTGTCCCAGTTGTAGATGCTGCGGTAGCTCCACAGCGCGCCGGCGCCCTCGTGCTGCCACTTGCCGGTGACCGTCGGCAGGCAGGTTACCGCATGCATCGACGCGGCACCGTTGCGCGAGCGCGCGAAGCCGTAGCCGATGCGTATATACGCGCGTTGCGTCTCGCAGTACAGCGCGGCGAATTCCTCGATCTGCGGCACGGGCAAGCCGGTAATCGCCGCCGCCCACTCGGGCGAACGCACCGCAAGATGTGCTTCCAGTCCGGCTGGATAGTCGGAATAATTGGCCAGGTAGTCGCGATCGGCGTAGCCATCGCGGAACGCGACGTGCATCACCGCGCAGGCCAGCGCGGCGTCAGTGCCAGGTCGCAAAGCCAGATGCATATCTGCGACGGCCGCCGTTCCGGTGCGATACGGATCGACCACCACCAGCTTCGCACCACGCTCCTTCCGTGCGCGCATGATATGCGTCATCACGTTGACCTGTGTGGCGACCGGATTGCCGCCCCACATCACGATGAGGTCGGAGCGCGCCATTTCGCGCGGATCCGGTCCTATGAAGCGGCCAACGCCCGCCAGCCAGCCAGCCTCACAGATCGAGGTGCAGATGGTCTTGGCCATACGGGAATAGCGCATGACGTGGCGCAGCCGGTTGATGCCGTCGCGCTGCACCAGGCCCATCGTGCCGGCGTAGTAATAAGGCCACACCGCCTCGGCGCCATGCAGCCTAGCCGTCGTGATGAATGCTTCCGCCACGCGATCGAGCGCTTCGTCCCAGGAAATCGCGCGGAACTGCCGCGATCCCTTCGGTCCCGTGCGCAGCAGCGGCCGCGTCACGCGGTCAGGATGGTGGATCCGTTCGGCATAGCGCGCGACCTTCGCGCAGACCACGCCGGACGTGTAGCTGTTGGCTTCCGCCCCACGCACCGCAGCCGATGCGCTTGCCGTCAATCACCTCGATCTCGAGGGCACAGGTTGAGGGGCAGTCGTGCGGGCAGGCGGAGTGACGTATCTGACGTTGCATGGGGCAAAGCCTAGCGCCTGGCGCGCAGCCTTGGCAAAGTAGCGACAATCAGGCTTCCGGGAGATACACCATGCTGACGAGACGCACCCTGCTGGCCAGCTCGGCTGCCACCGTCGCTGCGCCGGCCATTCTGACCAAGGCGCGTGCTGCCACGCCCAAGGGTGTCGTGGTGATGGCCAAGCAGATCGACGACATCGTCAGCTTCGATCCAGCGGAATCCTATGAGTTCACCAATGGCGAGGTGGATGCCAACTGCTACCGACGGCTGATCCGGCCGGACCTGGACGATGCGACGAAGATCGAGGGCGATCTGGCAGAAAAGTGGGACGTCAGCAAGGATGGCCTGACCTTCACCTTCAATTTGCGCCGCGACGCCAAATTCGATTCGGGCAATCCGGTGACGGCGCATGACGCCGCCTTCAGTCTGCATCGCGTGGTCAAGCTGAACAAGACACCAGGGTTCATTGTCACGCAGTTCGGTTTCAACCCGGACAACGTGGAGAAGACAATCCGCGCACTGGACGATTACACGCTGGAGATCAAGCTGCCGGAGGAAGCCGAGGCCACCAGCTTCGTGCTGTATTGCCTGAGCGCCAATGTCGGCAGCGTGGTGGACATGAAGACGGTCATGGCGAACCAGGCCAATGGCGACCTCGGCAATGGCTGGCTCAAGACGCGCACCGCCGGGGCCGGACCGTACAAACTGACCGAGTGGGCGGCAAGCGATCACGTGATCATCGACACCAACCCGAACGCCGAGGAAAAGGCGCTGATGCGACGGATCGTGCTGCGCCACGTCGCCGATCCGTCGGCACAGCTACTTCTGCTGCAGAAAGGCGACGTAGACATAGCGCGCGAACTCGGCTCCGATCAGCTCAAGTCGCTCGCCGGCGACAAGAACCTCACGGTCGCATCGGCGCCACAAGGCACCTCGATGTACATCGCGATGAACCAGGCGATGCCGGAGCTGCAGAAGGTGCAGGTGCATCAGGCGATCAAATGGGCAATCGACTACGACGCCATTGCCAAGAACATCACGCCGAATACCTGGAGTGTCTGCCAGGCATTCCTTCCCGACGCGCTGCCTGGCGCCCTGAAGAGCACGCCGTTCAAGAAGGATGTGGCGAAGGCGAAGCAATTGCTGGCCGAGGCGGGTCTGGGCAGCGGATTTTCGGTCACGATGGACTACATCTCCGCTTCGCCCCACTCAGATATCGCTCAGGCGATCCAGGCGGATCTTGCGGCAGTCGGCATCAAAGTGACGCTCCAACCGGGCGACCAGAAGCAGGTGATCACCAAAACGCGGGCGCGACAGCACCAGTTGGCGATGCTCTATTGGGGCACTGACTATTTCGACCCGAATTCAAACTGTCAGGCGTGGTGCGAGAATCCCGATGACTCGGACCAGAGCAAACTCAAGATCCTCGCCTGGCGCAGCCATTTCGTGGACAAGGAACTGACGAGCGAATCACAGGCTGCTGTGCGCGAACTGGACCCGGCCAAACGCATCGCGCTGTACCACAAGATCCAGCAGCAGTTCATGGATCGCGCGCCGTTCGCCATGCTGCTGCAGCGCAATGCGGTAGCGGTGCTTGGCAAGGGCGTGTCTGGGCTTCAAGGTGGGGCCGATGCCCGACTACACCCACTACTCGAAGATTACCAAGGCGTGAGAGGTAGGCTCCAGATGCTGGCGAGCAGTTTCGCCAGCGTCCCTCTTACGTTGTTCGGTCTGACGCTGGTCACGTTCCTGATCGGGCGGGTAATGCCGATCGATCCGGTCATCGCGATTGCAGGCGATCACGCCCCGCCTGACGTGATCGCCGCGGTACGCGAGCAGCTTGGACTGGACAAGCCGTTGCTGGTGCAGTTCTGGATCTATCTGGTCAACCTGGCCCACGGCGATCTCGGGCGTTCGGTCATGACCTCGCACCCGGTCACCGAGGATATCGCGCAATATTTCCCGGCCACGCTGGAGCTTGCGACGACAGCGATCACCATCGCCATCATCATCGGCATTCCGCTCGGGGTAATCGCCGCCGCGCGACAAGGCTCACGATTCGATCATGTGGTGCGGGTGGTAAGTCTGGCCGGGCAGTCAATACCGGTGTTCGTGCTCGCCCTGCTGTGCCTGCTCATCTTCTATGTAAAGCTTGGGATAGCGCCCGGCACGGGGCAGCTTGACGTGGCGTACGAAGGTCTCGTGCCGCGCGTCACCGGCATGCTCGTGGTCGATTCGGTCATTGCCGGCGACTGGGATTCGTTTTGGGACGCGCTGGCGCATCTGGCACAGCCAGCGCTGGTGCTGGCTTACTTCTCAATGGCCTACATAACGCGCATGACGCGCGCCTTCATGATTGAATCGCTGTCCGGCGAATACATCATCACGGCGCGCGCGAAGGGCCTGTCGGCAACGCGTATCCTTTGGCGGCACGCGTTCGGCAATATCGCAGTGCGTTTGGTAACGGTGCTGGCACTGGCCTATGCCGGACTTCTCGAAGGCGCGGTGATTACCGAAACGGTATTCTCCTGGCCTGGGCTGGGGCTTTATCTGACGGTATCGCTGCTGAATGCCGACATGAACGCAGTGCTGGGTGCCACGCTGGTGGTTGGGCTCGTCTACCTGGTCCTGAACCTGCTGGCCGACGTGCTGTACCGTCTGCTCGATCCACGCGTCGCATGAGCGGGGTCCTATCGCGCGAATGGTTGCTGAGCGAGACGCCCGCGTCGCGTGCGCAGGCGGCGTGGGTACGGCGCTATCGCGGCTGGCTGCAATTCCGCGCCAACGGCCTGGCGATGGCAGGGCTGGTGACGGTCGCGATCATGATTGTTGCTTCAGTCGCGGCGCCATTGCTCGCGTGGCAGGACCCCAGCGCTCAGGATCTCGCGGGGCGTCTGGCGCCGCCATCGTTTGCACATTGGCTCGGTACGGACGAGCTGGGTCGGGATATCTACGCGCGCATCCTGTATGGCGGGCGCGTGACACTCGGCATGGTGGTGGCGGTCGTTCTGTTGGTGGCACCGGTCGGTCTGGCGGTGGGCAGCGTCGCAGGTTACCTTGGCGGGTTCGCGGACCGCGTGCTGATGCGCGTGACCGACGTATTTCTGGCATTTCCGCGCCTGGTTCTCGCGCTCGCTTTTGTCGCAGCGTTGAAGCCCGGCATCACCAGTGCGATCATCGCCATTGCGCTGACTGCGTGGCCGCCTTATGCGCGGCTGGCGCGTGCCGATACATTGACCGTGCGGAGCACTGACTTCATCGCCGCCGTGCGACTGACCGGCGCGAAAAGCGGTCGCATTATCCTCCGCCACATCATGCCGCTATGCATGTCCAGCGTGATCGTCCGCATGACGTTGGACATGAGCGGCATCATTCTGACCGCGGCGGCGCTCGGTTTCCTCGGCATGGGCGCGCAGCCGCCGATGCCGGAATGGGGAACGATGATTGCGTCGTCGCGGGCATTCATCCTGGATCAGTGGTGGGTACCGACGATCCCAGGCATCGCCATCTTCGTCGCGTCGCTGGCGTTCAATCTATTGGGTGACGGAATGCGCGACGTGCTGGATCCGCGTCAGCGATAGATGCTGGTCGAAATCTGCAACCTTCGCATTCAGTTTCCCACCGCCACTGGTCTGTCCGACGCCGTTCGCAATGTTTCCCTGACGCTCGGTCAGGAAAAACTTGGCATCGTGGGCGAGTCTGGGTCGGGCAAGTCGCTGACGGCGCGCTCGATCCTGCGGCTGCTGCCATCCAATGCCATCGTCACTGCCGAGAAACTGACATTCGACAACATCGATGTGCTGCGTGCCGATGAGACCGCGCTCCGCCGGATCCGCGGCGCACGCGCCGGGCTTATTCTGCAGGACCCGAAATTCTCGCTCAATCCCGTGATGACCGCTGGCGCTCAGATCGCCGAGGCGTGGCGTGTGCATCGGGGCGGCAGCCGAAGGCTGGCCGGACAGGCGGCGATCGACCTGCTGGCACAGGTGCAAATCCGCGATCCAAAACGCGTTGCGGGCGCCTATCCACACGAACTTTCGGGTGGCATGGGACAACGCGTGATGATCGCGATGATGCTGGCGCCTGATCCCGAATTGCTGATCGCGGACGAACCGACCAGTGCCCTCGATGCCAGCGTGCAGGCGGAGATTTTGCGCCTGATCGAGGACCTGGTGTCGCGTCGTGGCATGGGCCTGATCCTGATAAGCCACGACCTCCCGCTGGTTTCGCATTTCTGCGACCGTGTCGCTGTGATGTATGCCGGCCGCGTGGTCGAGGAACTCGCCGCTGCCGATCTGACGCGCGCACGACATCCATATACGCGTGGTCTGCTGGAGTGCCTGCCGACGCTAAGCCATCGGCAGGAGCGACTCGCCGTGATGCAGCGCGATCCGTCGTGGCTCGAGACATGATAGAGGTCGATGGTCTCTCGGTTCGCTTCGGCCGCATGGAGGCGGTGAAGTCCGTTTCGTTCAGCGTGGCGCGCGGCGAGAGCTTCGGTCTGGTGGGCGAATCGGGCTCCGGCAAATCGACCGTCCTACGGGCCATATCAGGGCTCAATCCGCTCTGGACTGGCCGGATGTCGATTGACGGCAAGATCCTTGCACCGCGGCGCTCGAAGGAATTTTATCGTCGCGTCCAGATGGTCTTTCAGGACCCATATGGGTCGTTGCATCCGCGTCAGACGGTGGATCGCCTGCTGTCTGAGCCGCTGCTGGTGCATGGCATGGACAATATCGAGCGACGTATCCTGCGCGGTCTCAATGAAGTGGCGCTGCCGGCGCTGGTGCGCTTTCGTTATCCGCATCAGTTATCCGGCGGGCAGCGCCAGCGCGTGGCGATCGCGCGTGCCTTGATGGCGGAGCCGCAGGTACTGCTGCTCGACGAGCCGACGAGCGCGCTGGATGTTTCGGTGCAGGCCGAGGTGCTGAACCTGCTGGCGGATCTGCAGCAGGCGCACGGGCTGACCTACATCCTGGTCAGCCACAATCTTGCGGTGGTCGCGCATCTCTGCGCCCGCATCGGTGTAATGGAGGCGGGAGAACTGGTAGAACTGCTGTCGGCAGACGACCTGCGTGCGGGCCGCACTCGACATCCGCACACAGCGTCTCTGCGCGAATTGAGCATCGAGCTGGAAGAACCGGAGACCAACCCATGACGGACGATTTGGGCGTGCTGACGCGGCGTTTGGGAGCATCGTAATGGAAGCTGTCACCCACATGGTTGCGATGCGCGACGGCATTCGTCTCGCCACCGACGTGCATCTGCCCGATGGCGACGGTCCCTTCCCGGTCATCATGGAACGCACGCCGTATGGCCGCACGGAAACCAGCCGCAGCGAGATCACCGCTGCGAATTCCACGCCCGCCTCGCGCGGCGAGGTCGCCACGTATTTTACCCAGCGTGGCTATGCGGTCGTGTACCAGGACACGCGTGGCCGCTACGGGTCAGAGGGACGCTTTGTCAAGTACCTGTCCGACGGCGAGGACGGGTTCGACACCTGTGGCTGGCTGCGCGACCAGTCGTGGTGCGACGGGCGCATCTGCACCATGGGGCTTTCCTATGCCGCCCACACGCAGGCTTCGTTGGGCTGTCTGGATCCGCCAGGGCTGGTCGCTCAGGTGCTGGACTGCGGCGGCTTCGTCAATTCGTGGCGCTCTGGCATTCGCCAGTCGGGCGCCTTCGAGCTCAAGCAGGCAACCTGGGCGTTCAAGAACGCGCTCGTTTCCCCGGAGGCTCAGGCCGATCCCGTGATGCGCGCGGCGCTGGCGAGCGAGGACATTTGCGAATGGTTCACCCGCATGCCGTGGAAGCCAGGCCATTCGCCGCTGCGGCATCATCCCGACTACGAAGCGTATCTGTTCGACCAGTGGACGCACGGTGCATTTGACGAGTTCTGGCAACAGCTTGGCATCTGCACCGAGCGCTGGCATGAACGCTACAGCCGCGCGGCGTGCGTGCACATGTCGTCGTGGTGGGATCCGTACCCGCTGACTGCGACCGGCAACTTTAACGGCCTGAAGCGCGCGGGACGCGGCCAGCAGCGGTTGATCCTTGGACCCTGGACGCATGGCGATCGCAGCAGCACCTGCTTCGGCGATGTCGAGTTCGGTCCCGACGCGGCGCTTGGATTCCTGGGCCGGCGACTGGCGCTTATACCGCCTGCGCTTTTTCGACCATGTTGTGAGAGGCGCACGGCTCGATGAGCCACCGGTGCGGATCTTCGTCATGGGTGGCGGCAGCGGGCGACGCAATGCGGTTGGACGACTTGAGCATGGTGGACGGTGGATCACCGCGACCGATTGGCCGCCACCCGGCGTCGAGTTCGCCGCGTTCCATCTGCACGGGGATGGACGGCTGGACCGGACGCCGCCTGCCCCGGATACAACGCCGCTTTCCTACGACTTCGACCCATCGCATCCCGTGCCGACGATCGGCGGCGCGATGAGCAGCCTCGATCCGGTCGCTTATGCCGGCGCGTGGGATCAGACCGAAGGGCCAGAGTTCTTTGGTTGCACGCCGCCCTATTTGCCGCTCGCCTCCCGCCGCGATGTGCTGGTGTTCCAGACGCCGCCGCTCGATGCGCCATTGCAGGTGGTCGGTCCGATCGAGGCCGAGCTGTTCGTGGCCACCGATGGTCCGGATACCGACTTCACCGCCAAGCTGATCGACGTACATCCGCCCTCGGCCGACTATCCCAAGGGATACGCAATGATCCTCACCGATGGGATTCTGCGGCTGCGCTATGCTGAAGACCCCGCGCATCCGCGCCTTCGCGCGCCGGGCGAGATGGCCAAGATCCGCATCACGCTGTTTCCGACCGCGAACCTGTTCCTGCCGGGCCATCGTGTCCGACTGGACGTTTCATCGAGCAACTTCCCGAAATTCGACGTGAATCCCGAATACCGGAGAAGCCTGAAGGGGTGGCGCGGCGCAAACGGATTGCCGTAAACACGGTTTTCGCCGATGCCCGGCGACCGAGCCGGGTGGTATTGCCATTGCTTGCGATATGACGATGAACTCCATTCTCGCACTTGGTCGGCGGTACCGGTTGTGAGTTGGCGAGGGAAAGATGATGAACGACCTCTATTCGTTCTATGCCCAGCATCGCAACAGCAGAGTGATGCACAAATGGGACCACTATTTTGAGATCTATGAGCGCTTCCTTTCGCCGATCCGTCGCAGCAACCCTGTGGTGCTCGAGATCGGCGTACAGCTCGGCGGCTCGGTGGAGATGTGGCGCTACTACTTTGGTCCAGCGACACGTATCTATGGCATCGACATCAATCCGGACGCCAAGCAGCAAGAGGACATCATTACCAAGGTGTTCATCGGCGACCAGCAGGACCGCTCGTTCCTGCAGTCAGTGTTGCGCGAGATTGGCACCCCCAACGTGGTGATAGACGACGGAGGACACACGGCGAATCAGCAGATCACGGCGTTCGAGGAGCTGTATCCTGCACTCAGCGAGGACGGCCTCTACTTCGTGGAGGATACCCACACGTCGCTGTGGGGCGGCGGCTTCATGGACCGACAGGACCGGCAGAGCTTCCTACAGTTTTCCTTTGCCCGTAGTGTCCAGCTGATGGAATGGACCAGCAAGCAGGAGAACTTCACGACCCTGGGGACCGATCAGAGCGAGACGCTCACAAACACCGTTTCCGAGTTCTGCCGCACCACAAAGGCGATCAGCTTCTTCGACAGCATGGTCGTGTACGAGCGCGCCCACCGTCGGGTGCCGAGACACTCGCGGCGCTGACGCAAGGATAGAACGCACCACGATGATCACGCTGTCACGCGCGCCCGCAACGCTGCCTCAGGGACGGCGCATCTACGCCATCGGCGACATTCATGGCTGCAACGTGCAGCTTGGCAACCTGCATGAGATCATCGCCGAGGACCTGGCGCGGCGGCCAGTCGATACGCCGCTGGTGCTGCATATCGGCGACTACGTCGATCGCGGCATCGATACGGCGGGCGTGCTGCGAAGGTTGTTGGCCGGGTCGCCGATCGCAGGCGTTCCTGTGGTCAATCTGCTGGGCAATCACGACGACACGATGCTGCATGCGCTGTCAGGCGATCGCCCGGCCGCGACCGACTGGCTGTTCACCGGCGGCAGACCAGCGCTCGAGAGTTACGACATCAATCCTGACTCGCCGCGCGAAAGCTGGCCGGAAAGCGTGCCGCCGGAGCATCTCGACTTCCTGCGCAACCTCACGATGACCTATCGGGATGGCGGGTATTTCTTCGTCCATGGTGGCGTGCGGCCTGGCGTTCCCCTGGAGCAGCAATTGCGTGAGGATCTGCTGCGCATGCGCCAGCCGTTCCTGTACTCCGAGATGGACTTTGGCGCAGTGGTGGTGCACGGGCACTCGCCGGTGAAGGCACCGGT
Organism: uncultured Alphaproteobacteria bacterium; assembly: GCA_963776505.1. Lineage (GTDB taxonomy): Bacteria > Pseudomonadota > Alphaproteobacteria > Acetobacterales > Acetobacteraceae > JAMXLO01. Next base: position 577 of record CAVZNH010000050.1, on the reverse strand, counting down.
GGTGCGACACAACCGCATCGCCATCGACACTGGCGCGGTGTTCGGCGGCAAGATGACGTGCCTTGTGCTGGAAGGCGAAACGCTGGGTTTCCTCAACGCGGACCCGGTAGGCGAGCCGGTGTCCATCGCGCACCGGTAGGTCAGCTATTCTGGCCTTTTGATCTGCGTCAAAGTCTTCGCCGCTACGACGCCGTAGCTGTTGCAGTCCAGGCAGCATCGAGGAAGCACTCGCATGGACATGCACGCGAACGCCACAACAGGTCGCAACACCGCGCCGATCTATGCTCGGCTGGAGGAGCGCATCATGGCGCGTGACCAGGTCGGGGCGAGCGAGGTGTTCTATGAGTTGGTTCGAGCCGGCCGGCCGCTCAATGAGATCATCGCCGAGGGTGTTCGCATCCATGCGCCTTACACACATGTGCCGTATCATGAGCGGATCGACGACGGGTATCCGAACTTCGTCAACAATGACCACTGCCTGCTATCGGCACGCGCTACGCTGCACCTGACGAAACTGTTGCCCGATGATCTGGCGATGCTGCCGATGGCGCAGACCATCTGGTACATCCCGACCGGC
>CAVZNH010000049.1:0-30953 GCA_963776505.1 uncultured Alphaproteobacteria bacterium | reverse complement strand
ATGACGCACTGAATCGCTCATCGCTTTTCTCTCCCTGAGCTTGAAGCAGTGGCGAAGCGTGCCGGGCACGGCAAACGATGGCAAGCTCCGGTACGCTGAGCCACCGAGCGTTGCGCCTCGCGCGAAGCGCCATTTCCTTCTGCTCCGTGGCCCTTTGTGGCTCTCGTCCTGCCTTCTCCGTGGTAAATCAACCCAGCGCGCCACACGCGTAAACCCGAGATGCTCACACCAGCGATCCCCCTCACGCAGGAGCCGTGCCGTCGAAAACACGATAGTATGCAGCGATGTTGCTTGGACACCTCCGCTGGACGAAGCCCCAGCCCATGCTGCTTCATTGGCGGATTAATCGTTCGCTAATCGTCCGATCCTACACATCGTCGCATGCACATCCTGAGTCGCTTCAAACTGCGCACCAAGCTGACCCTTCTCCTCGGCCTCTCAGCACTGGCCGTCGTGATCTCCATTGGCGCAGCAGCGTGGCTGTCTCAAGACCGGATGTTCGGCGACCGTATCGATAAGCTGCGTGCTGTCGTGCAATCGACGATCAGCATTGCTCAGTCGCTGGAAACGCGCGTGGCCGCGCATCAACTTACCCGCGAGCAGGCGCTGGCACTGCTGCGAGACGACGTTCATGCATTGCGGTTCGATAATGGTGCCGGCTACGTTTTTGCCCAGACCTTGGACAATGTCCTCGTGCTGCACGGCACCGTTCCGGCTCTGGAGGGCAAACCATCGCCGCCGGCCAAGAACGAGAACGGCCGGCTGGTCACAGACTTGATTCATGACGCGGTGCGGAACAGTGCCGACGGCACCATCGCATACATGTTTGCCAGGCCCGGTCAGTCCGGATTGCAGCCGAAGGTCACCTACGTCGCCCGTTTTGTGCCCTGGGACCTGGTGTTCGGCGCCGGCGCTTATGTTGATGATCTTGATGCCGCGTTCCACGCCGTCTTGTTTCGGCTGGCGTTGATCGGTGGAGTAGTTCTGTCCGTAACACTGCTCGCCGCATTTTTGGTCAATCGAGATATTACCTTGTCGCTCGGCGCCTTGAAGGCAGCCATGGATCGGCTCGCAAGAGGCGACTTGGAGACGGCGATTCCCGGCACTGACAGGCGCGACGAGATCGGCGGTATGGCCGGCGCAGTGTTGGTGTTCAAAGACAGCATGACCAAGAGCGAGCGTCTGCGGACCGACGACACCGAAAACAAGCGTCAGGCAGCGGCAAATCAAAAAGCCACGCTGAACCTGATGGCCGACGGTTTCGAGAGCAAGGTCGGTCGTTTGGTCGGAATGCTTTCGTCGAGCTCCACGGAGTTGGAAGCCACCGCGCAGTCGATGACCGGCACGGCAGACCAGAGCAACCAGCAAGCCACTGCTGTCGCTGTCGGCGGCGGCGGAGGCAAGCACTGGCATGCAGACCGTGGCATCGGCCGCCGAGGAACTGACAGCATCCATCGGTGAGATCAGCAGGCAGGTCGCGCAGTCGTCAAGGATAACTGCCAAGGCGGTCGATGATGCCAAGCGCACCGACGTCATCGTACATGCGCTGGCCGAGGGCGCCGAGAAGATCGGTGCTGTCGTAGGCATGATTACCGATATAGCCAGCCAGACCAATCTCCTGGCCCTGAACGCCACCATAGAGGCGGCCCGCGCCGGCGATGCCGGCAAGGGCTTCGCCGTGGTCGCGTCCGAGGTCAAAAGCCTCGCCAATCAAACGGGCAAGGCGACTGGAGAGATCGACGCACAGATCACGCAGATACAGGCCGCGACCAGAGAGGCCGTCGATGCGATCCGGGGTATCTCCACCACCATTGAGGAAGTCAGCGCAATCGCGACCACCATTGCCGCCGCAGTCGAGGAGCAGGGCGCCGCCACGTCGGAGATCGCGCGCAACGTGCAGCAGACGACAAAAGCAGCGGAGGAGGTAACCGCAGGCATCAACGGCGTGAGCCAGGCAGCGAGCGAAACAGGCGCCGCGGCCGGCCAGGTCTTGGCCGCCGCATCCGACGTGTCGAAGCAGGCCGAACAACTATCCAGTGAGGTCAACACCTTTGTGGCGGGCGTCAGAGCAGCATAGTCCGCATCCAACCCCGAACGGCCCACTTCTCGTGGCTCGCGGCAAACTCTATTTCAACACGGAGAAGACAAGGCGAGGGCCACAACGCGCAATGAGAAAGACCCATCCGTTACAGTCGTCATGGCTGGGCTTGGCCCAATAGGCGCTAACGTAGGGCGCCGGCCCGTCGGTTCACCGTCATGGCCGGCCGCGTGCCGGCCATCCACGTCTTCTCGTGACCGTGATCGAAGAGGCAGTGAAGTCATTTGCATTGAGAGCTGGCATCGGTAGCCCTCGCCTTTCGTCTCCGTGATGAATCAACACCGCGCGCGACACGCGTGATAGATCCCGAAATGGCCTCAGCCTCGTGTCGCGACCGAGGCCGAGGCGCTGCTGATGGGGCGTGCTTCACAAACACATCCTGCCGGTAGCGATCGTACACAGCCTGATTTCCGGCATACAGACAGCCGCAGATCTTCGGATCAGCCGTCGCCGGCTTGGATCACCGAAACGACAACAGGTCACATTGACGCGGATAAAATTCTGCTTTTAGAAGCTTAGAGCCTCGCGGTGGGTTGGTTTGCGTGGAGGCCCGATGCTCGGACGGGCCGGGCATTTGGCAAGTATCTGCTCAATTGTGATGAGGTGGGGGAATGTTACCATATGGTAGTGGCCTCAAGGCCATGCTGCGGGTTTTGGCGATCCCTCTGGGGACGCTCGCTCTGGCGGCGCCGACCAGCGCACAAGAGAAGAAACCCAACGTTGTCGTGCTGATGACTGACGACACCGGTTGGAACGATTTCGGGGCCTACGGCGGGGGCGCGAACCTCGGCCATCCGACCCCGAACGTCGATCGTGTCGCCCAAGAAGGCGCCGTGTTCACGAGTTGGTATGGTCAAGCGAGTTGCACCGCGGGCCGCGCCTCGTTCATGACCGGGCGCATTCCCATCCGTTCGGCTCTCTCGGTGGTCGTTGTGCCCGGCGACGAGAACGGCCTGACAAAATCCACGCCGACGATCGCCGAGTTCTTCCAGAAAAACGGCTATAGCACCTACTTTTCGGGCAAGTGGCACTTGGGTGATCAACCCAAGTTCTACCCGATCGAACATGGCTTCGATGAGATGAGAGAGTTTGCCGCCTACTATCCAGGCGTGTACACATATGACGATACAAGCTGGTTCGCCCATCCATGGTTCCCAAAATTCAATGCCGCCTATTGGGACGAATATCAAAAGATCGTGAACTTATATGAGTGGGAAGGCACCGCCGGCAAACCCGCGACCAGGGTCGCACGCATTGACTACGACTATCTGCATGAGTTCGACGTTCGGCAGGCTGATTTGGCCGTCGCGTACATCAATCAGCACGCCAAGGACGCCAAGCCATTCTTCATGGATGTAAATTTCATGAAGATGCACAATCCGAATATTCCGGCCAAGGCGTTCATAGGAAAATCACACCTGGGCAATTACTCGGACGCCATGCTCGAACTTGATTCCAACATCGGCAAGGTCATGGACGCCATCCGGGCAGGGGCTCCCAACACAATCGTCATCATCACTGCCGACAATGGCGCGTGGCAGGATGCGTGGCCGGACGGCGGCACCGTCCCATTCCGCGGCGAAAAAGGTTCGCCGTTTGAGGGCGGTTTCCGTGTGCCGGGCATCATGTGGTGGCCCGGCAAAATTCCCGCTGGCGCGCGCTATGGCGAAATGATGTCGCACATTGACGCCTGGGCGACGTTGGCGACGATGGTCGGCCTCACCCCACCGCCCCATGGTGCATGGCAGGACAACGACGGCAAGCCGATCTATTTCGACAGCATTGACAACAGTGCCTACATCCTGGGCAAAGCGCGGCATTCGGCGCGCACCTCATGGATCTATGTTGATGGTGAGAGCTTCGCCGGCGCTCGTGCCGACATCGGCGATGATCCCCAGAACGCCGACCTGCACATCGCCTGGAAATACCTGTATACCGCCAAAGACACTTGGCTCGGTCCGACGCAGAATCTCGGCGCCATCGGTTCGACCTACAACCTCACCATGGACCCCTTCGAGAAATACGACATGACGTTCAACGGCGCGGTGAGCACGCGCATGCCTACCACCTCGCCCGGACGGTATGCCGGCTATGACAATGGTTGGGTTCTTTCGCTGATCACGGTGCCAATCCTGGAGTTTGACAAGTCGGTCGTGGATTTTCCGAACATCAAGCGCTTCCCGGGCGGCGCTTCGAACGACATGAATCCGGATCTGCAAAACCCGGCAAATCCGGTTCCATTGATGGACATCCACAAAGTCGTGAAGACCATCGGCTTGGGTGATTGACCGATTGGTCGGCTTGTGAAACGCGCGGGCCGCCTCTCACGAGTTGGCCCGCTATTTCGTTGTGCCCGGCATATACTAACATTGACAGAAAGTATAACTAACACCATATCGCCGCCATGGACACCGCATCCCAGCCATCCAACCCTGCCCACGACCTCGCCAGGGACACCTACTACCACCTCATCCACACCCTCCGCGGCTCGCTCCCGCCACCGGTCACCGACACACCGGAGGACCTCGCCCGCCGCGACAACGCCGCCATCGCCCACGTGGCCTCGCTGCTCCCGGTCAATGCCGACGAGGCCAACCTCGCCGTCCAGCACGTCGCCGCCAACGCCGCCGCGATGGACTGCCTGCGGATAGCCCGTGAGTACGCCACCTCGGATCACGCGTTCTTCCTGAAATTCAACGCCCGGGCCATCAGCATGATGCGACAGGCGCGAGCGGCGAGGGAGCTTCTGCTGCGTGTGCAGGCCGAGCGCCGTGCGCGCGAGGCGGACCATGCCGCCGCCGACCGCGCCGCCTGGACCGAGCACTGCGCTATCGGGCTGATGACCGACGCGCTGGGCACCCCGCCGCCCCCGCCCATGGCGGAACCGCCGCCACCCCCTCCGCAACAGCCGACCGAAGAGCCCGCCGCCGACCCGATCGCCGAGGCGGAGCAATACGCCATCATCTATCCGCAGCGCGCCGCACGCATCCGCATCCTCGGCGGCCTGCCCCAGCCCCTCGACTTCGGCCCACCCTCACCGGAACTGGTGCAGGCCATCATCACCGGCGACACCCCCACCCTGCGCGCCCTCGACAGCCACGCCGCCGCCTAATCGTCATGCCGACGAAGCCACCTAATCGTCATGCCGACGAAGCCGCGCAATCGTCATGCCGACGGAGGTCGGCATCCACGTCTTCTCTCGTTCTGTGTGGCACGCGAGCGCATCCCACCGCGTGGACCCGAACCCGCCCGCTCTCACCCCACGCGCCAAAATCTCGCACAACGGGCAACGAGACGCCGATGAGACACCTCAGCGATAGAACTCGACCTTCGCCTCGCGGAACCACAGGAAATTCGCCGGCGCCGCCGAGATCGGCCCGTTGATCGCGAACACCGCGACCTCGAACCTCTCGCCCACCTCAACCGTATCGCGCAGCACCAGCCGGTTGGGCATGTTGAACCCCTGGATCGCCGCCGGGCTGGGCCGCCCCGCCGCGCGCGGCATCTCGCCGTTCACCCACACCTCGGCGTAGTCATCGACATTCACCGTCAGCACCGTCTTCGCCCCGGCCGTCGCGAAGCCTGTCGCACTTGCCGGTATCGTCAGCGTCGCGCGGAACCAGAAGAACGACACCATGCCGCCGCCGCGCTTGGCACCCAACTCTGTCGGCGGCACCTCCGCCCAGTCCGAATCATCGAAGCCGACCAACTCGGCGTGCGGATCGACATCGTATGTCGTCCTGAATTCCGGCATGGCGTCCGACAGCGCCGGACACTCGACCAGCTTCGCCTCCTTCGCCTTCCATCGCGCGCCAAATGCCGCCGAGCCCTCAACGGTCATCAGATCGACCACATGCGCCGGCGGTATCAGCGGCGCGATCGGCGGCTGCGGCATGAGCAGCGGCGGCATCGCCGGCGGCGCGGAAGCCGTCGGCCTGACATACACTTTCGCGGGCATTCTTCTGTCCTCCCCAATCGCCGACGGTTCAGCCAGGCGGCGCAACCGACAGCCGGCCGACCACCTTGTGCTTCTCGATCAGCCCGGCGACGAGACCGGACTTCTTCGCCTCCTCCACGAAGTCGCGCAGGAACGCAGCACCGGCCGCGTTGGAGCGCGCGGTACCGACCGCCTGCTGCACCGCGGTGAACTGGCCATCGAGGATGCGCGCGCCCGGCATCTTCTGGATGTCGCCCAGCAGCCCAGGCCGCAATCCCGCCAGCGCGTCCAGCTTGTCGCGCACGAACTTCTCCGTGGCGCTCGCGAGACTGTCGGATCGCACCAGTTCGGCATGTTTGATGTTTCGCTCCAGCCACAGGTCGTACGCGCTGCGCGCGGTCACCGCGATCCGCATCCCCGGCCGATCCACCTCGGCGATGCTCTGGATCGGCGAGCCCGCAGGAACCAGATACGTCGCCTCGATCTCCACGTACGCCGCGGTAAACGCGATCTTCTCCGCGCGCGCGGGCTCGGCGCCGATCAGCCCGATGTCCCACGCATCGCTGCCCACCGCGTCCGCCAGTTCGCCCGGCTTGGGGAACGGCACGTATTTCACCGGCACGCCCAGCCGGTCGGCAATCGCGCGCGCCATGTCAGGCGAGACACCATCCGGATCGCCGGACGGAGTCCGACCGGTGACCAGCAGGAAGTTGCTCATGTTGATGGCGGCGCGCAGCACGCCGTGCGGGGCAAGTTCAGCGACGACCGATTGTGACATGAGGGCGGCTTCCAGGACGTTGATGCAGCGACAGTGTATTTGCGGCTTCCCGCCGCCCGCAAGGCGGCCCTATTCCAGCGCCAGACCTCGCGCGTGCCAGCCGTCGGTGCCACCGCGCAGCACCGCAACATCGCTCACCCCGGCAGCCAGCAGTTCAGCGGCGGCGCGTGCCGAACGGCGGTCGGTCTTGCACACCAGCACGATCGACAGCTCCCGCGCCGCAAGCTCGCCCATACGGCCCGCAAGAGTACCGAGCGGCACGTTGATCGCACCGGGCAGATGGCCAGGCGGCGCGATGAACTCCTCGGGCTGGCGCACATCGACCAGCAGCACGTTGCCGCGCAGCAGCCGTCCTTGCAGTTCTGCCACCTCGATCCACTCCGGCTCCGCCGCGCGGTGACTGAACAATCGAGAGAACAGTGACTTCACCCCGCCACGATCTCCGCCAGCGCCTTTCCGACATCGGCAGTGCCGGCCTGCCCACCCATGTCGCGCGTCTTCGGTCCGCTCTCCCGCAGCAGTGTCTCGATCGCGGCAACGATGGCCTGTCCAGCCGCCGCCTCGCCGAGATGCTCCAGCATCAGCGCCGCCGACCAGACCTGCCCGATCGGATTGCAGATGAACTTCCCGGCGATGTCGGGCGCCGAACCGTGCACCGGCTCGAACATCGACGGGAACTTGCCCTCGGGATTGATGTTGGCCGAGGGCGCGATGCCGATCGATCCCGCAACCGCTGGACCGAGATCGCTCAGGATGTCGCCGAACAGGTTGGAGCCCACCACCACATCGAACCAGTCGGGATGCTGCACGAAGTGCGCGCACAGGATGTCGATGTGGATACTGGTCGGTGCGGATGTCGGGATACGACTTGCCCATCAGTGCAAAGCGCTCGTCCCAGTACGGCATGGTGAACGTGATGCCGTTCGACTTGGTGGCCGAGGTCAGGTGCTTCTTCGGCCGGGTGCGCGCCAGCTCGAATGCGTATTTCAGGATGCGGTCCACGCCATGCCGGGTAAGTACGGTCTGCTGGCTGACGAACTCGCGGTCGGTGCCCTCGAACATGCGGCCGCCGACCGACGAGTACTCGCCCTCGGTGTTCTCGCGCACCACATAGAAGTCGATGTCGGCCTCGGTGCGTCCGGCCAGCGGCGTGCGCACACCAGGCATGAGCTTGCACGGTCGCAGGTTCACGTACTGGTCGAAGCCACGGCGGATCGGGATCAGCAATCCCCACAGCGACACGTGGTCCGGCACGTCCGGCCAACCGACCGCGCCAAGCAGGATCGAGTCCGACTGCGCCAGCCGCTCCATGCCATCCGGCGGCATCATCGCGCCGGTCTTCTTGTAGGTCTCGCAGGACCAGTCGTAATGCGCGAACTCCAGGCCGAAGCCGTATCGGCGCGACGCGGCATCAAGCACCTTGAGCGCCTCGGGCACCGTCTCCTTGCCGATCCCGTCGCCCGGCACCACCGCGATCCTGTGGGTCTTCGCCATGGACTATCTCCTTCGCTGCTGATCAGTTATCAGCGATCCGTGATGGGTGCGAGGGGGAGTGGCGGACACATGGCCAGACAGGCGCAGGCAATGCCGAATACAGCCACCAGCGACTGGGACCGCGACGCGGCGCTCACCACCGCGCGCATCCTGCTCGAGATTGAGGCGATCAACTTCCGCCCGGACGAGCCGTACACCTTCACCTCCGGCTGGAAGTCGCCGGTCTACATCGACTGTCGCCGCATCATCTTCTTCCCGCGCGCCCGCACCAAGATCTGCGAGCTGAGCGTCGAGAAGATCCACCGCCACATCGGCTACGAGACCATCGAGGCGGTGGCTGGCGGCGAGACGGCCGGCATTCCGTTCGCTGCCTGGATCGCCGACCGGATGTCCTCGCCAATGGCGTATGTCCGCAAGCAGGCCAAGGGCTTCGGCCGCAACGCGCTGATCGAGGGCGACGTGCCGGAGGGCAAGCGCACCCTCCTGGTGGAGGACCTCACCACCGACGGACAGTCGAAGATCCGCTTCGCGCAGGCGCTGCGCGACGCCGGTGCGATCGTCAACCACACCTTCGTCGTGTTCTTCTACGGCGTGTTCCCGGGCGCATTCGAGACGCTCGCTCGGATGGACATCGCCCTGCACCATCTGTGCACCTGGTGGGACGTGCTGGAGGCTTGCAAGGACCGGCCCTATTTCGCCGAACCGGCATTGGCCGAGGTGAGGCGATTCCTGGAGAACCCGGTGGCGTGGTCGGCCGCGCATGGCGGCATCGCATCGGCCGAGGAGGCGATGGCGCGCAAGGCCGCGGCGGACGCGTAACACCGACATAGGGTAGACGGAGGAAACCACTGGCATGCGCACGGCATTGCTGCTGGCATTCGTTGTCCTGCTCATTGGCCGATCGCCGGCGCAGGCACAGGACGCGGCCACCTGGCCGCACACCATGACAAGCCCGAACGGCGCCACCGTCGAGGTGTATCAGCCACAGGCGATCTCCTGGCCCGATGAGAAGACCCTCACGGCACGCATGGCGCTCGCCATCACGCCGCCAGGGGCGAAGACACCGTTCGTCGGCACGCTCGAGCTTGCCTTCGCCACGACCATCGACAACGCCACGCATCTGATCACGCTCGCCGATCCGAAGCTGATATCGACGCACTTCCCGTCGCTCGACACCGAGCGGGCTCAGCAGGTCAACGACCGGATCGCCGCCATGCTGCCGACATTGCAGCTCAAGCAGGTGCCGCTCGATGCGGTATTGCTCAGCCTGAAGGAGCTGCCGCAGACCGTGAAGCCGGTCGCGGTGAACAACGATCCGCCGGCCATCTTCCACGCCGATCGCCCGGCGAGCCTCGTCGTGTTCGACGGCGACCCGGTGCTGGCGCCGGCCGGCAACAGCGGACTCAAGTACGCCGTCAACACCAACTGGGACGTGTTCTTCGATCCCGCCGGCAAGGGTACCTGGTTCCTGTTGAACAACGGCATCTGGCTCGCGGCACCCGCCGCCACCGGAGCCTATGCGCTGGTCAGCCGGCTGCCGGCTGCCTTCGCGAAGCTACCGTCCGATGCCAACTTCGCCGACGCCCGCAAGGCGATGCCGGCGAAGTCAGTCCCGCCGTCACAGGTTCCCAGCATCTTCGTCAGCAATCAGCCAGCCGAGATCATCGTCACCGAAGGCGCGCCTCAGTTCGCCGCGGTTCGTGGCACGGGCCTGCAATACGTGAAGAACACCGCAAGCGATCTGTTCTTCGACAAGGCACAGGGCCGGTTCTATTACCTGACCTCGGGCCGCTGGTTCGCAGCACCCGGCCTCGACGGCCCCTGGACATTCGCCTCGAACGACCTGCCGCCGGACTTCGCGCTGATGCCGCCGGGCGGCGTGCGTGGCGAGGCGCTCGCGTCGGTACCGGGAACCTCGCAGGCGCAGCTCGCCGTGCTGAAGGCGCAGATCCCGCAGCAGGCGACCTTGATGCGAGCGGATGCCAAGCTGACCGTCAGCTACGCCGGCGCGCCGGAGTTCAGGCCGATCCCCGGCATCGATCTGGCCTATGCGGTCAACACCGCGTTCGAAGTATTGGAGACGGGCGGCAAATACTATGTCTGCTACCAGGGCGCCTGGTTCGTCGGCGCAACGCCGAACGGTCCATGGGCCCTGGCCGACAGCGTGCCACCGGCAGTTCACAGCATCCCGCCGAGCAGCCCGGTGTACAACGTCAGCTATGTGAACGTTTACGGATCGACGGCGGAGACGGTCACCTACGGCTACACCGCCGGCTACACGATGGGTTATGTCGCGGCCGGCGTCCTGGTGTACGGAACCGGCTACTACTATCCGCCCTATGTCGTGCCGGGCGTGGTGCCGGTCTTCTTTCCGTATCCTTACTCCTATGCCGGCAGCGTCTGGTACAACCCCGCCGTCGGCGCCTGGGCGCGTGGCGGCACTGTGTACGGCCCGTACGGCGGCGCGGTCACCGCTGGCGGTGCGTACAATCCGGCGACCGGTGCATGGGCCCGCGGCGGGGCGGTCTACGGGCCCTATGGCGGTGCTGGTGCCTGGTCGGCCTACAACCCCACGACCGGCACGTATGCACACGGCAGCGCTGCCTGGGGACCGAACGGGCGCACCGCCAATGCCAGCTTCTACAACCCACGCTACGGCGTCTCGGGCAGTACGACGCAGAATGCCAATGCCTATTCGCGCTGGGGCTCCAGCACGGTCAGCGGACCCAACCGCACCGTCAACACCGCGAGCGCCAGCAACGCGCGCGGCTCGGCTGGAGCGATCAGCTCCAGCACCGGCGCCGCGGCCGCCGGCGTGCACACTCGGACAGGCAACAACGCCGCTGTGGGGCGCACCGCCAGCGGCAACGTTTATGCCGGCGCCGACGGCAACGCCTACAAGCACACCGACACCGGCTGGTCGAAGTGGGACAACGGCGGATGGCAGTCGATGAAATCGCCGACTGACACGCGTTCATATTCAGCGAACCGTCAGACGCTCAGCTCTGACAGCTACCATCAGTTGGAACAGGACCGCTTCGCGCGGTCGCAGGGCGGATGGGGCGACCGGCAGTTCGGGGCACCAGAAGGACGCTACTTCGGCGGCGGCGGGCGGTTCAGGCGCTGAATACGGGCCGCTTCATTCTTCATTAATCGGCGGCTGGCTATCGAGGTTCCCCGCGCAGCCGAGGGCCGCCATGGCGACGATCATCTCGACCATCACCAGCACCGGCATCACGCTCAGCCCGAGCGACAATCCGGTCTTGGTGACCGGCACGATCACGCCGACGAGCGGCATCGCGCTCTATGGTCCGGGTGACGGAACCAACACCTGGAACATCGACAATGCCGGCCTGATCAGCGCCAGCGACACGGTGAGCGGCTACGGCATTCAGTTGGGGAGTAGCAGCGCCGCCGTCGGCACCGGATTCGTCACCAATCAGACCGGCGGCACGATCGAAGGCGGCCATTTTGGCTTATATGTCAACGGTAACGGCACAGTCACCAACGCGAGCGGCGGCACGATCAATTCGCAAAAGTTCGGCGTCGACATCCACGGCGTGGGCATAGTCTCCAATGCGAGCAATGGGACCATCAGTGGCACCACAATCGCTGTCTATGTCTATGGAGCCGGAGCGGGCGGCGACCAGTCAGGTGTTCAGATCTACAACGCCGGGACGCTGATCGGCTCCGACGGAGCTGTCGAATTTGCCGGCGGTTCGGTCACAAACATCGCCGGCGGCACGATTGATGGTCTCGGGAAGTATGGCATCCTGCTCGGCGGGCCAGGCACCGTCGTCAATGCAGGGAAGGTGAGTGGAGGGGCTTACGGGGCGACAACATACCCTTCAGCAGTCTATGCCGCGATCAACCTGGGCGAGGGGGGATCCGTCGTTAATCAAGCCGGCGGCACGATTTCCGGCTATAATGGTGTATATATCGGTGGTGGCATTGGCGGCGTTGGCGGCACGCTCACCACTGCGGGCACGGTGGTCGCCACTGGCTCCAACGCGAGTGCGGTGACCTTCGGCATCTTTGGGAACAACTACCGGCTGATCGTCGATCCTGGTGCGGTGTTCGTTGGCGCCGTCAATGGTGGCGGCGGCATGCTGGAACTGGCGACAGGCAGCAGTGCCGGCTCGCTGTCCGGCATCGGCACCAGCATCACCAATTTCGCCAGCCTGCAATTCGACGGTTCGCCATGGAGCGTATCGGGCAATGCCGCCGGGCTGACAGCGATGAGCGCAATCACCGGCCTCGCCGCCGGTGACACCATCGACCTCACCGGCTTCGCCGCCACCAGTGAATACTTCGCGAACGGCGCGCTGACGCTGACCAACAGCGCGGCCGCGACGACGATGCTGAACTTCCCGGACCAGCCCGGCATCTATGCCTTCGCATTCGCGCCGGACGGCGCGGGCGGCACGGACATCGCGGGGGCCGGCAGCGGACAGCCACTGACCTGGAACGGCGGCAACGGCGACTGGAACGTCGCGAGCAACTGGACGCCGCAATCCGTGCCCACCGGCTTCGATACCGCCACCATCGCCAGCCCCGGCAGCGTGACGATCGCCGCAGCGGCGAACAATGCCGTGGCGAATCTGACCATCGGTAACTCCGGCGATACCCTAGAGGTCGACGGCTCGCTGGTGGTCACCGGCACAGCTTCGATCGACGCCGGCAAGCTCGCAGTCGGTGGCACCGGGACGTTTAGCGCCGCGGCAATCATCGACAACGCGCTGCTGGCCTTCACCGGCGTCCAACGCGCTCGACACGCCGCTCAACCTCGCCGGCACGTTGCAGAACACCGGCACGCTGATCTTCGGCACAGGCGAGACCATCACTCAGACCGGTCCGTCCGCGACGATCGACAGTACCGGGCCTGGCAGCGAGATCTTCAACTCGGGCACCATCGTTGCCAACTACGGCGGCGGCGCGCTCGCGATCGTGCCGCTGAGCTTCACCAACTTCGGCAGCATCGACGCCACCGGCGAGACGCTGACCATCGGCTACGACAATAACGGAGTGCGCAGTTCCTGGAACAACAACAGCGGTACAATCGCGAATGCGACTTCGCTCGTGCTGAACGGCTCGGTCACCACCGACAATATGGGTACAATCATCGGCTCAGGTGCCATCGCCGAGGCCGGCCTGATCGACAATACCGGCGCAACCCTGGCGGTCGGCAATGGCACCACACTCGGTACGGTCAGCCTGATCAGCGGCGGCACCATCAGCGGCGGCACGATCCTCGATGACGGCGACGGCTTCGTGTTCAATGGCGGCACGCTCGAGCGGCGTGATCTACCAGGGACCGCTCGAACTGATAAACCCGGGCGATCACGTGACCATCGCCAACGGGCTGACCGCAACAGTCATTGATCTGACCGGTTCTGCTGCAACTCTCGACCTCGCCGCGACGCAAACACTCGACAACGTCACGCTCAACATCGGCAATGCCGACGGTGACGTGCTCAGCGCCGACCAGGGCGGCACGGTCACCCTCGGCCAGAATGCCAGCATCGACAGCCTGGGCGCGTTCGCCACGTTGCTCGCCGAAGCAGGCACCACGCTGGATCTCGCCGGCACGCTGACCGCACTCAATGGCGACACGGTCACCCTCGCTGACAGCGGCGGCACGTTCCGCAATGACGGCACGATCGCTGTCAACGGCGGCACGATCGACGTGAACACCGCCCTCGCCGCCGTCGGTTCGGGTGGCACCATCGACGTCGCAACGGCGGCGTGGTGGATGTCACAACGTCGGTCGCGGCCGATCAGACGGTCGCCTTCGCCGACCCGTCCGGTCTGCTGCAACTGAGTGATCCCGCCAGCTTCGCCGGCACGATCGCCGGTTTCGACTCGGGTTCCACCATCGATCTCACCAACTTCGTTGCCACCGACAAGAGCTTCGCCAACAATGTCCTGACATTGACCAACGCCTCCAAGGCGCAGGTACAACTGCACATCCCGGGACCGTTCAACCCAGACGAGTTCGTGCTGACCTCCGATGGCAACAATGGCACCGACATCACCTGGATGTCCGCGCCGGGGACCTTCACCTGGATCGGCGGCAGTGCCAATTGGAACACGCCGCCCGCCTGGGACCTGGGCTCCGTGCCGACCGATCTCGATAGCGCGATCATTGCTGACGCGGGCACCAACACGATCACGATCGACCAGGCCGAGACCATCGCCAATTTGACCGTGAATGGCACCAGCGACACGGTCGCGATTGGGGCCACAGGATTTCTCCAAGCGGGGACAATTGCGATCAACGCCGGTACGCTCTCCGACACCGGTGGCTTCGCGGCCTCGCAGATCATCGACGACGGCGTGCTGAACATCGTCACCAACGGCACCCAAACGCTCGACAACACGCCACTGTCCCTGGGTGGTACGCTGCTGGTCTCGTCTGCGTTCGCGGGCACGCTGACGCTGGGAACCGGCGAAATCGTCACCCAGGACGGCGCCAACGCACTCATCGCCAGCAGCGGCAGCGACAAGAATGCCGTCATCAACCAGGGCACCATCGACGCCAGTTTCGGCAGCGGCAGCCTGACGATCGCCGCGCAGAACTTCTTCAACCAGCGCACGATCGACGCCAACGGCGAGACATTGACCATCGGCTACGACAACGGCGGCACGCTGGGGTCCTGGAGCAACGACGGCGGCATCATCGAGTTGTTGGGCAACGCCGCGCTGGTACTGGACGGCTCGCTCGCCAGCGGCAATATCGGCTTGATCACGGGCGCAAGCGGCGTCACCGAGGCCGGCCTGCTGGATAATGCCGCTGCCACGCTGACTGTCGGCGCAGGGGCCGAGCTCGGCACGGTAACGCTGACGAGCGGCGGAGTGGTCAGCGGCGGCACGCTCGTCGATCAGGGCGGCGGCTTCCTGTTCAGCGGCGGCACGCTTAACGACGTGACTTACCAGGGGTCGCTCGAGCTGGCGAACCAGGGCGCGCAGGCAATCATCAGGAACGGCCTGACCGTGACGGGAACCGGCGGTTCCCTACCTGGTACGATCGATTTGACCGGCAGCGGCGCATCGCTGGACTTCGCGACGACCGAGACACTCGACAACGTGACAGTGAACATCGGCAACTCGGCCACCGCCGATGTATTCCAAGCGAGCTTCAACGGTGGCTCCCTCGTCATCGGTCCTGCTGCGACCATCGTGAGTGCCGATCCTGGTATGCTTGCCACGCTCACCGCCGGCAGCGGCGCCACACTCGATCTCGACGGCACGCTGGAAGCGATCGGCAGCAGCGGTACGTTCACTATCGGAGACACCGGCGGCACGTTCATCAACGACGGCTCGATCATTGTCGGCAATGACGACACGCTGAACGCCACTACCGCGATCACCGCCGGTGCAGGCAATGGCACGATCGATGTCGGTAGCGGCGGTGTTGCGGATTTCGCTGGCGCCGTGGCCGCCGGCGAGGCATTGGTCTTCACCGACGCCACCGGCATCCTCAGGCTGCACCAGCCCACCAGCTTTGCCGCGACGATCGACAGCTTCGCCAATGGCGACACGATCGATCTCGCCGGCATCACGGCGGACGCGGCTGTCTGGTCACCCGGCACGCTGACGATCAGCAATACCGGTACGACTGTCGCGGCATTGTCGCTGCTCGGCGATTACTCCGACGCGATGTTCAATGTGACAGACAACCCCGGCGGATCGCTCGTGACGGTCACCGCCACCTGCTATGCCGCCGGCACGCGCATCCTGACGCCGCGCGGCGAGATCGCCATCGAGCGTCTGCGCGAGGGCGATCTGGTGCAGACCGTATCGGGCCGCGCTCAGCCGATCGACTGGATCGGGCACCGACGCGTCGATTTCCGGCGCCATCCGAACCGCGATCGCGTTCTGCCCGTGCGCATCGCCGCGCACGCGTTCGGACCGAACCAGCCGCGACGCGAGCTGCTGCTGTCACCCGATCACGCGGTGTTCGTCGAGGACGTGCTGATCCCGATCCGCCACCTGATCAACGGCACCACGATTGCCCAGATCGAGCGCCGAGCGATCACCTACTACCATATCGAGCTGCCGCGACACGATGTGCTGCTGGCCAACGGCATGCCGGCGGAGAGCTACCTCGAGGCCGGCGCGCGCGACGCTTTCGCCAATGGGGGCGGGCTCATCCAACTGCATCCCGACTTCACGCCATCACACGACCACTACGCGATGCTCTGGGAAGAGCGGGGCTATGCGCCGCTGGTGGTGACCGGCGCGGCACTCGAGCGGGCGCGAGAGGCGCTGGCCAGACAGGCGCACGATTACTCCAGATCACCCAGGTCCCGTGGCGCCTCGAGCAGAACGTCGGCGCCTGCCGCCTGAAGCTCTTCGCGGCTGCCGTAGCCCCACAGCACGCCGACCGCGCGCAGCCCATTGGCCTGCGCGCCGATCATGTCATGCGAGCGGTCGCCGACCATGATGGTGTCGTTCGGCTCCAGGTTCTCGTGCTGCAGTACGGCGGCGATCAGTCGTGTCTTGTCGTCCAGATTGCCGCCCGGTTCAGTGCCATAAACACCGCAGATCTCGCCGGCAAACGTCAGCGCGCCGACCATGCGCGAGGCAAACACCGTGCGCTTCGAGGTGGCGACGAAGCACCGGGCGTCGGCCGACAGACGCCGCACCGCTTCCGCGATCCCTGGATAGACCGTCGCCATGTGCAACCCGATCTCGCCATAGTGGGCGCGATACGCCGTAATGCCAGCGTCGACACGATCATCGCCGTAGTGCGCCAGCACACGTGCGATCACCTGCGGCAGCGGCGGGCCAATAAACGGGGTGATGTCGAAGGCGGGATCGGGAGTGTGCCCGAGCGCGTGCAGCGCCGCCTCGCAACTCGCCGCGATGCCGGGCCGCGAATCGATCAGCGTGCCGTCGAGATCGAGCAGGATGGCGCGCCGCCGTCGCGCTCATGTCGGTGCACCGCTGCGCCGGCGTGGCAGATCCAGCAGCAGCACCGAATGGTCGGACAAGCCCGCCAGCCGCTCCTCATGCGAATAGCGGATGACTCCGGCGCGCGCGGCGAGGCTCGGCGACAGGAACGCATGGTCGATGCGGAAGCCGTTGCCCCGATGGCTGTACCAGGAGAACTCGCGCCCCTCCGGATAGCGATGCCGCCACAGGTCGCGGAAGCCGATCGCGTCCATGCTGTCCATGAAACGCGCGGTCGCGTCGATCGCGCCAGGCTCATCGACAAAGGCGCGACAGGTGTTGAAGTCGCCCATCGCCAATGCGTCGCCCGAGTTGCGCGCGGCGAACGCATCGACCAGCGTCTGCCAGTACGGCACCTTCTTCAGCAGGTTCGGCATATACACACCGGTCAGGCGCAGCACGCCGAGATCGACATCGACCAGCCGCCACGGCTCCTCGACGCGCACGCAGACCGGACCTCGTTCTACGAACCGCCGCCGCGCCGCAATCAGCACACCGGTGCGCTGCCGCGGCGGCACGAGCTTCGTCACGTGCCGATACCCGCCCGCGACCAGCGCCACACGCAGTCGCTCGGCTGAATCTCCGCCACGATATTCCGAGAGGATCAGCACATCGGCATCATGGCGCATGATCGCGTCCATGATGCCGACAAGCCGCGATCCGCCGCCCTGGCGGATGTTCCAGGCGAGCAGCCGCACGCAACGTCAGTCGGTGACGTAGTCGCAGCGGAACCCGTTGCCCCAGCGCTTGACGTGGCCGCGCGACGGCGACGGGAAGTGTGCGAAGCAGCACAGCGTGCTGGTGTCGCAGTAGGTCTCGAGGAACTTCCGCCGCGTATCCGCGCCCTGCTGCGGGTCGTAGTCCACGCGCATCGCCAGCTCCGGATAGCGCGCCTGCAACGGCGTATGGATCAGGTCGCCGGTGATCACCGCATCCTTGCCGGCACGGCCAAGCGCCACCGCGTAGTGATCGATGGTATGGCCAGGCGTGGGCAGCAGCGCCACCGTGTCGTCCAGTGCGTGATCGCTGGTGATCAGGTCGCAGCGCTTCGCCTCGACGATCGGGATGACGCTGTCCACGATCGGCGGCAGCGTGGTCTTGTCGTTCTCCGCCAGCCAGTAGTCGAGTTCGGTCTTGGAGAACAGGTAGCGCGCCTTCGGGAAGGTCGGCACCCAGCGGCCGTTCTCCAGCCTGGTGTTCCAGCCGACATGATCGACATGGAGATGCGTGCACATGACGAAGTCGATGTCGTTCACCGTCAGGCCGGCCGCCGCCAGGCCGCGCATGAAGGCGTCGTCCTTCTTCTTGTGCCACAGCGGACGCGCTTCGCGGTCCTTGTCGTTGCCGATGCAACTATCGACCAGGATGTTGTGGCGTCCGGTCTGCACGATGTACGACTGGAAGCACAGCACCAGGTTGTCCTGCGGATCCAGCGCGGCGGGCGCGAGCCAGGAACGGTTCTCCGCCAGCACCTCGGGCTTCAGTTGCGGCAGGAACTCCAGGGCGGGGGTGAAGCCGCATTCCATCTCGACGATCCGATGGATCGTCATGTCGCCGACGCGGAATGTGTGGGCCATGGTGCCTCCTGGGGCTCGCTCCCTTGGATGGTTCGTCGGGATGATGTTAGCTAGCCGCCCCGCCCGCGACAAATCCCAGCCTGGGAGGCTCCGATGAACGACGCGACCACAGTGGCCCTGAGCCCGGAGACCGTGCTGCAGCACATGAAGCAGAACGGCGTCACCGACGTTGTCTGGCTGCCGGACAGCGAGACCAACTGGCTCTATCTGCTGATGCAGGCGGAGCCGTCGCTGCGGCTGATCGGCGTGACGCGGGAGGGACACGCCTGCTCCATCGCCGCTGGTCTGCATGCCGGCGGACGGAAGCCGCTGATCCTGATCCAGAACACCGGCATGATGGAGTCCGGCGATTCGATCCGCGGCTGGCTGCTGGGGATGAACGTGCCGGTGGTGCTGATGGTGGGCTATCGCGGCTGGACGCGTCACGGCGTCAACACCGACACGGCCGCAACCTACACCGAGCGGTTCCTGATGGCGTTCGGCATCAACTACTACCTGGTGGAGAGCGACGCCGATGCGCCGCGCATCTCGATCGCGTTCGAGGAAGCGCAGCGGACGCAACGGCCGGTGGTGGTGCTGGTCGGCGACGAGTACCACGGGTTCAACCGGTAGGGGCACGCGTCATGATGCACACGGCCGAACTGCTGAACGTGTTTGCCAAACATCGGGGCGACGCGATCGTCGTGCCGGGACGCGGCGGGCGACATTGGGTGAAGCTCACCGCGCGCGAGACGCTCGACGTGCCACTCGGCGATCCGGCGATGGGCGGCCATGCCGGCTTCGCGCTTGGCCTGGCATTGGCGCAGCCGGAACGCCGCGTGGTGCTGTTCGACTCCGAAGGCGACATCCTGATGAGTCTCGGCATGCTGGCGACGATTGCCGAGCAGGCGCCGGCGAACTTCTATCACTTCGTGCTGGACAATGAGTGTTATGCGACGACCGGTGGCCAGCCGGTGCCGAACGCGAAGGCTGTCGCCTATGACGTGCTGGCGCGCGGTGCCGGCTATCCGAGCGCCTTCGCCTTCACCGAGCTCGCGGAATTCAGCCAGAACCTGCCGAAGATTCTGGCGCAGCCTGGGCCGGTGTTCGTCGCGCTGAAGGTGCTGCCCGAGGTCGAGAACACGCCGATCGGACGGCGCTCGCGCTGGCAGACGCGCACGCGGGACAAGGTGCTGCTGGACCTGCGTGGCGAGCTGGGGCTTGGGGCAGCATCATGACACATATCACCCGTCGGGGAGTTTTGGCACTTGGCGGCGCGGCAGTGGTCGCGCGCGGCGCACATGCCGAGGGTGGCAAGCGCTTCGTCACCGCGAACAACAGCGGCTACGATACGCTCGATCCGCATGTCGTGTTCGATATCGGCCGCATCGGTTCACGGCTGAACATGTACGACTGCCTGGTGCGCTGGGTGGACAATCCGCCCAAGCTTGCCATGTGGCTCGCCGACAAGATCGACATCGCACCCGATGGCGTCACGTATACGGTGGCGATGAAGCAGGGCGCGAAGTTCCACGACGGCAGCCCGATCACCGCTGACGATGTGGTGTTCTCGATGGAGCGCATCCTGGCGATGAAGCAGGGTGCCTACGGGCTGTTCAAGGGCGTGATCGATCCGGGAAAGACCAAGGCGCTTGACGCGCACACCGTGCAGTTCACGCTCAACCAGCCGTATGCGGTGTTCAGTTCGACGCTGTCCGAACTCTGGGTGGTGAACAGCAAGCTGCTGCGTGAGCACGACAAGTCGGGCGACATGGGCGCCGGATGGTTGGCGCGCAATGAGGCGGGCTCCGGCGGCTTCAAACTGCGCCGCTACGATCCGGCGATCGGCTTCCAGGCCGACCGGTTCGACGAGCACTTCGCCGGCTTCGGCAAGTCGAACATCACGTCGACCGAGTTTCGCGTGGTGCTGGAAACCGCGAGCCGCGCGCTCGGGTTGCAGAAGGGCGAGTTCAACACCACCGATGGCTATCTGCCGCAGGACCAGATCAAGCGGCTGCGCCAGGTGGACAGCGTGCAGATCCTGGAGGCGGACTCGCTGCGCACGATGTATTTCGTCATTCACAATGCGCGGCCGCCGCTGACCGACGTGAACCTGCGCAAGGCGCTGTGCTACGCGTTCGACTATGACGGGTTCATCAACAACATCCTGAGCGGTTCGGTCACCCGCAACGCCGGCATCATTCCAGGCAACCTGTGGGGCGCGCCGAAGGATCTGCAAGGGCTACACCTACGACCTTGTCAAGGCGAAAGAGCATCTGGCGATGGTGAAGGCGCCGATGCGCCAGTTGGAGATCGGCGTGCTGGCCGGTTTCGATCAGAGCGAGGCGGCGGCGCAGCTCTTGCAGGCAGGTGCGGCGAAGATCGGCATCGACATCAAGCTGACCACCGAACCCTGGCCGGTGATCTCCGGCAAGTTCGCCGATCCCGACAAGACGCACGACCTGGTGCCGCTGTGGCGCAGCGCGTATTTCGCCGATCCGCACAACTGGACGGGGTATCTGTACAACAGCCGCAATATCGGCGCGGGGAACTCAAGCTTCTACAAGAATGCGAGGTTCGATGAGCTGACCGACAAGGCTCTGGTGCTGACGAAGCAGGAGGAGCGGCAGCCGCTGTATGAGGAGGCGTCGCGCATTCTTGTCGAGGACGCGGCGGGGCTGTTCATCTACAACACGAGGTGGTTCGGTCCGTTCACCAAGAACGTGCACGATGTGCGCTTCTGCCCGATCGGCGATGCGCAGGACATCCGCTGGATGAGCATGACGTAGGACCATGTCATTGGGACCGCTGCGCTCCTCGCAATGACAGTGTTGGCGCGCGCCGGGCTAGGCGAAGTGACACGCCGCCTGCCGGCCGTCGTCCAGCACACGCAGCTCCGGCTCCTCCGCGACACACCGGGCCTCGGCGCGCGGACAGCGTGTGCGGAACCGGCAGCCAGACGGCAGATTGCCGGGACTGGGCGGCTCGCCTTCCAGCCAGAATTCGTCGGTCACGCGGCGCCCGCCGACCACCGGCACCGCGGCCAGCAGTGATTGCGTATAGGGATGGCGCGGGGCGGTGAACACCGTCTCGGTATCGCCCAGCTCCACCACCTGGCCGAGATACATCACGGCGATCCGCTGCGACACCAGCCGCACCACCGCGAGGTCGTGGCTGATGAACAGATAGGTCAGATCGAACCGTTCGCGCAGCTCGAGGAACAGCCGCAACACCGTCGCCTGCACCGACACATCCAGCCCCGACGTCGGCTCGTCCAGGATCACCAGGCTTGGCCGCAGCATCAGAATGCGCGCCAGACCGACGCGGCGCTGCTGTCCGCCGCTGATCTCGTGCGGATACAGATCGAGATGCGTCTCCGGCAGCCCGACCGCCGCCAGCACCTCGCGCACGCGCTCTCGCCGCTCGGTCGGCGGACAGCTCGGTGTGGATCACCAGCGGCTCTTCCAGCGCGCGGCCGATCTTCCAGTGCGGATCGAGCGACGCTCCGGGATCCTGGTAGCAGTACTGCAAGGTCCGCCGCAGCGCCCGGCCCTCACGCGGCGACAGCGCACCGACCTCGTTGCCTTCGAACAGAATGTTCGCCGCTGCTTGCGCGATGAATTCCGACGATCGTCTTGCCCAGCGTGGTCTTGCCGCAACCGGACTCACCGACGACGCCAAGGATGTCGCCGCGCGGCACCGATAGCGTCACGCCATCGACCGCGCGCAGCCATCCGGTGCGCCGGCCCCATGCATCGCGGATCGGGAAATGCATGTGCACGTCTCGCAGCGCGAGCAACGCATCGTTCATGCTGCGACGACAGCCTCGACATGCGGATGATGGCAACGCACCTGATGCGCCGGCTCCGGCTCGTGTGCCGCCGGATGCTCGTCGCGGCATGCGTCGCTGGCGCGCGGACAACGCGGATGAAAGCGGCAGCCGGTCGGCGGCGTGATCAGGTTTGGCACGTCGCCGGCAATGCCGCGCAGCGGCGAACCGCTCGATGGCAGGCTCTCCAGCAGCAGCCGCGTATAAGGCACCATCGGCGCACGGAAGAAGTCGGCGATCGGCGCGGTTTCCAGCTCCTGGCCGGCATACATCACCGTGACGCGGTCGCAGATCTCCCACGCCGTGCCGAGATCGTGCGTGGCGAACAGCACCGAAACGCCGCGCTCGGTCGCCAGCCGGCGCAGCAGCTTCAGGATCTGCGCCTGGATCGTCACGTCGAGCGCCGTCGTCGGTTCGTCGGCGATCACCAGCTTCGGCTCCGGCAACAGCGCCATGGCGATCATCACGCGCTGGCGCTGACCGCCCGACAGCTCGTGCGGATACTTGCGCAGCAGCCGCTCCGGATCGGGAAGCTGCACGGCGCGCAACAGCGCAAGCGCGCGTTCGCGATCGCTGCGGCGACGCCGTCGCGCATAGAACTGCTCGCCGGCACGACGATCCGGCGACTTCCAGCGCATCAGCTCCATGATCTGATCGCCGACGGTGAACAGCGGGCTGAACGAGCTGTAGGGATCCTGCGGCACGAAGGTGATCGCGCGGCCGCGAACGCTGCTCGGCCAGCAATGCGGCACCGAGCGTCAGCAGATCCTGCCCATCGAAGGTCAAACTGCCGCCGTGAACATTGGCATTGGCCGGCAGCGCGCCGAGGATCGCTGCGCGCCAGCGTCGTCTTGCCGCAGCCGGACTCGCCCACCAGGCCCATGATCTCGCCGGGCGCCAGCGACAGGCTGACCGCGTCCAGCACGCGCGCCATGCCACCCTCGGTGACGAACGACACCGACAGTTCGCGCACGGACAGCAGATCAGCGCGCACTGACATCGCGTCGCAAGCGCGGATCGAGCACGTCGCGCAATCCGTCGCCGAGCAGGTTGAACCCCATCACCACCAGCAGGATCGCCACACCGGGTGCCGCGGCGTACCACCAGGCCTGCGGCAGGAACTCGCGGCTTTCGGCGATCATGCGGCCCCATTCCGGCGTCGGCGGCGGCGGGCCGAGGCCGAGGAAGCCCAGTGCGGCGGCGACCAGGATGGTGCCGCCCATGCCGATCGTGGTGCGCACGATCACCGATGATGCGATCGACGGCAGCACGTGCAGCACCATCACGCGCAGCGGCGAGGCGCCGAGCGCGATCGCCGCCTCGATGAACACCTCGTTCTTCACGCTGCGCGTCTCGGCATAGACCAGTCGCGCCCAGAACGGCCAGTAGGTGACGGAGAGCGCGAGGATCACGTTCTGGATCGCCGGCCCCAGCGTCTGCGCGATGGCGATCGCCAGCACGATCTGCGGCACCGCGAGGAAGATGTCCGAGACGCGCATCAGCAGGTCGCTGACGCGGTTGGTGTAGTAGCCGGCGACCAGACCGACCGGCACGCCGATCAGCACCGCGGCCGATGTCGCCACCACGGCGATCAGGATGGTCAGGCGCGCGCCGAACAGCAGCCGGCTGTAGATGTCGCCGCCCATACGGTCGGTGCCGAACCAGTAGGTGCCGTCCGGGCGGCAGCAGCCGATGCGGCGGATCGTAATTGGTGACGTCCTGCGGGAAGGTGGCCAGCGGATAGGCGAACACCGCCGCCAGCACCAGCGCGGCGATGATGATCAGACCGAGCAGCGCGGAACGGTCGCGGATCAGGCGGCGCAGTGTGTTCATGGCCGTTGGGCAACGCTTGCAAATCTGGTACACAGCACTGGCTTCATCGCCCGCGCGGGTCCAGCACGGCCTGGGCGACGTCGACCGTCAGGTTCACCAGGATGAACACCACGCCGACGAACAGCGTGAAGCCCATGATCGCGTTGTAGTCCGATTGCAGGATCGAGTGCACCGCGAAACTGCCGAGACCGGGCCAGTCGAACACCGCCTCCACGACGACGGCGTTGGCGATCAGCGTGCCGAAGATCAGGCCGATCTGCGTCAGCGTGCCGATCAGCGCGCTGCGCAGGATGTATTTCCACACGACGCGCCGGCGCGGAATGCCCATCGCCATCTGATAGAACACGAAGTTGGACGACATCACGTTCAGCACGCCGGCCCGGGTGAACCGCACGATCGTCGCCATCGCCGGCAGCGCGAGCGTCGCCACGGGCAGCGCGAGATAGCGCAGTGCCTGGCCGAACGTCTCCCAGTCGCCGCGCAGCAGCGCGTCGAGCGTGTAGAAGCCGGTGATCGGATCCGGTCCCCAGCCGTCGATGCGGCCCTGCACCGGCGTCAGCCCGAGCCACATCGAGAACAGCAGCTGCAGCAGGATCGCCAGCCAGAATGCCGCCATGGCAAGCCCGCTGATGGTGACGATGCGCACCACATGGTCGAGCAGCGAATTGCGCGGCAGTGCCGCGACGACGCCGAGCGGCACGCCGACGACGACGGCGAGCGTGATGGCGCACAGCGCCAGCTCGAACGTCGCCGGCAGACGCGTCCACAAGGTCCTCGGCGACCGGACGCTGGGTGAACAGGCTGGTGCCCATGTTGCCGGTCGCGACGTCGCGCGACATAGCGCGCGAACTGCCAGGGCAGCGGCAGATCGAGGCCATACTGGTGGCGCAGCGCGGCCACCTGCTCGGGTGGCGCGTTCTCGCCCGCCATCACGCGCGCCGGATCGGATGGCACGATGTGCGAGATTGCGAACACGATCAGCACCAGGCCGAACAGTGTCGGCGGCATCCAGACAATCCGCCGCGCCACCATGGCGAGATGTCGCATGGCGCGGCGTCAGGCCATCATCGCGTTTCGCCGGCAAAGCCGCGCTGCAATGTCGCCAGGCTGTCCAGCGCCGCCTGCGACAGCGGGCCTTTGTTCACCGCCGCCAAGGCCTGCTCGAATTCGGCGGGCGTTGCCATGCCGACCAGGATCGTGCCCATCGCCTTGATGCGTGATCGCGAAGCGCACCGCGGCCTCTGCGAGACTGCCGGCATGCCCCTGCTGCACCAGCGGCATCAGCCGCTGCGCACGCTGCATGTCTGCGTTGTACGAGTTGGCCGAACCGATCGGATCGGGCGGCGGACTGGCGATCGGATGGCGCTCCGCCGCACCGCTCAGCGCACCGCCGGCCAGCACGCGGATGCCGACCACGCCGACACCGGCCGCCTGCGTATGATCGAACATCCTGCCGTAGTCCTGCGCGGGATAACCGCTCGGCAGCGCTTCGCCCGCACTCGGATTCAGCATGTTGTAGCTGACCTGCGCTGAGACGAAGGCGCGCGAGTCGATCACCTGATGCAGCGCCTGCGTGTCGCCCACCGCGGTTATGCCAGGGAACCGCAGCTTGCCCTGATTGCGCAGCCTCTCGAATGCCGGCGCCACCTCGCTCCAGCACGATCCTCGCCGACAGCAATTCACCGCCGCCACTCGTGGTGATCGCGTTGTGCAGATGGAAGATGTCGACCTGCTCGCGCCCCATGCGCTTCAGGCTCGCCTCGAGCGACTCAGCCACCGCCTCGCGCGATGCGGCCAAACGATGCGGACGGGATGCGCACCTTGGTGCCAACCACCACATCCGGCTTCAGCTTCGCCAGCACGCGACCGAGGTTCTTTTCCGAACTCGCCGTTGCCGTACATTGCAGCGGTGTCGAAGTAGTTCACCCCGGCCTCGAGCGCGCGTGCCACAGCGCGTTCCTGATCCGCCGGCGCACCGCGCACCATCAGGCCGCCTACCGCGCCGCAGCCAAAGCCCAGGATCGAGACCTGCAGTCCTGTCCGTCCGAATGTCCGCATTTCCATTGTCACATCCTCCCCGTCGTCACCGCGGATACAGTCCTGCCGCCCGCGCGCGCACCTTGGCCATCGCCACCAGCAGATCGAGTGTCGGCGTCGCCACGCCCACCATGCGCGCGAGTTCCAGCGGCGCATCGAAGATGCCGTCGATCTCCATCGGTCGCCCAAGCTCCAGGTCCTGCAGCACACTCGGCTTGTGATCCAGGCTGCGGCCGTGCGCGATGCGCTTCTCGTGATCGGAGTCGGGGTTCGCGCCGAGGGCATTCGCCACCGCGGCGGCCTCCTGCATCACGCGCCGCGCCGCCGCCACGCACTCCGGCTCCTGGAACAGATCGCGGATGCTCACCTGGGTCAGCACCGCCATCGGAGCGTTGCCGAGATTGCCCAGCAGCTTGTTCCAGATCTCGTCGCGGATCGCGGTAGATACATCGCCTTCATGCCGCCGCCGTTGATGTGTGCGGCGATCGCCTGCACGCGCTGCGAGGCAGCGCCCGTCCGGCTCGCCGAGCACCACACGCGAGTTGGGGTTTTCCAGCTCGATCACCCCCGGCGCGATCACCGCGCTCGCCGCGTAGACCACGCCGGCAATCGCGCGCTCCGGCCCGACGGCGCGCCACAGCGCATCGCCAGGATCGATCTTCGGCAACCTGCGGCCCTCCAGCGGGCCACCGATACCGTGGAAATACCACCAGGGAATGCCGTTCATCACGAACGCGACCGGCGTATCGGACTTCAGCAGCGGGCCGATCCCGGCTGCCACCGCCGGCAGCGCCGGCGCCTTGACGGTCACCAGCACGGCGTCCTGCGGGCCAAGCGCGCTCGGGTCGTCGCTCGCCTGCACGCGCGCGTGCAACTGGCCCTCGCTGGTGTGCACGGTCAGCCCGTCGCGCTGGATCGCGGCCAGATGCGGACCGCGCGCCAGCACCGACACCTCCGCTCCGCCGCGCGCAAGGCGCACCGCCAGATGGCCGCCGATCGCACCGGCGCCGTAGACACAAACCCGCATCTCAGTCTCCCAAACCCGTTGCGGCGAGTCTGGCGACTGCGCCTGCCGGGCGTCAACAGAGTGTGGCCGGTCACTCGACGGTAATCTCGCCGACCATCCCGTCCCAGTCGTGGTCGGCGCAGATCAGCCGGAATGTGCCCGGCTTCATCGGCACCAGGTACACATCGACTTCGGCCCCCGGCTGCACCACCACCTCCTTGCCGCCATTTGCCAGCACGCGCGGATCGCGCACGATGGCATCGGCAAGGAACTCCGGCGCGGTGAATTCGTGCAGGTCCTTGCCGTGGTTCTCCAGATGAAGCGCGATACGGCACGCCGTGCCGAAAGCGTCAGGTGGTCCGGCACGAACCTGTTGTCCACCATCAGAGTTCGACCGGCTCCGCCTTCGACCAGTCGACGCCGGCTGCGCGCGCGCCGACCACCGCGAGCAGCAGCGCGCCAGACGATCAGGACCGGCCGCGCCATGTCAGCCGGAGACGATGGGCAACCCGACCTGCCGGCGGATGTCGTTGATGATCTGCAGCACGCGCTGGCGATACGGCAGGTACTGCACGCCGAACTCCTGCACCAGGCGCGTGTTGTCGATCAGGTAGTTGCCCGAGTTGGCCTTGCCGCCGGTCGTCGTGCTCGAAGCTGATGCGCGCGTCGGGCAGGAACTCGCGCACCATGTCGGCGATCTCGCCCAGGCTGATCGCGATGCCGCCCGAGTTGTACACCGCATGCTTCGGCTTGTCGGTGAGCAGCACGCGGGTGAACACCTCGGCGATGTCATCGACATGGATCGGGCAGCGCATCGCATCCTTGTAGGGGAACGAAATCGCCTTGCCCTGCGCCGGCTGGGTGATGATGTTCACGTGATCCACCGAGCCGCGCACCTTGTCCGGCCCGGTCACGTTGGCCGGCCGGATGGCGGTGATCGTCATGCCGTATTTCTCGTTGTAGTCCTGCGCCTGCCACTCGTTGAAGATCTTGTGCATCGCGTACTGCACTTCGCCGTGGCGGTAGTCGTCCTCGGTGATCATGCGATCGCCGTAGTGCTTCTGCATGCCGTTCACCGCCAGCGAACTGGCGAACACCACGCGCGGCACGCCGGCCAGACGCGCCGCCTCGAAGCAGTTGTCCATGCCGAGGATGTTGAGCTTCATCGCGACGTGCGGCGCGTGCTCGCTGCCGAGAAAATACGACAGGTTGATGATCCGGTCCGGCTTGGCGCTGACGGTGGCCGCCATCACGTCGTCGAACTGCGTCACGTCGCCGCGCAGCACGCGCACCTGCTTGCCGAGGTCCTCGAACGAGGCGGCGCCGGGGTTGATGTCCATGCACACGATCTCCTCGCCGCGCGCCGCCAGCAGGCGGATCACCCGTGTGCCGATGAAGCCCGTGCCGCCGATGACGAAGATCGCCATGTCCGTTCCCTCCCTGTGTCCTTTTGGCGCAGCGTAGCCCGATCACGCTTCGCGCGACAAAAGCTTGGATGTGGATCAGTCTGTTGTTACTATGTCATTGCCGTAACATCCTCAGGAGGAAAGCATCGTGCCTCACTGAACCGTCGAGTCGTATTGGCGAGTGCCTAGGATTCCTCGCTGGCTGCATGTCTCGGCGCCAATGGAGCGCCAGGTCTTACCTGGCTCTATCGTCATATGTGATTTGATGCTGTCATTGTGCGGAGCACAGCGACGCAGCAATCTCGTTCGATGGAGCGTATTTGTGACCGAGATTGCTTCCGGGGTCGCGGCGGGGAACGCTACGCTACTTGCAATGACCATGGCGCAGTCAATTGCAGCTCCTAGGATAGTTTACGCGGCAAACCATGCGACCGCACACCGAAGCGAAGATCGCCCGTCTGTCGGAGTCCGAGGCGGTGTCGTTCGGCCCGCTGGCACACTACAACAAGCTGACCGGCGACGACGGGCTGCCGATCTTCACCGGCGTGCAGACCTGCAAGCCCGGTTACCGGACGCCGCTGCACTGGCACCCTTATGTCGAGTGCCTGTTCATTATCGAAGGCACGATGGAGGCATGGCTGGAAGGCCAGGAGGATCGCCCGGCGCGGCTCGAGGTCGGCGACATGATCGCGCTGCCCGCCTGCGTGCCGCACGTGTTCCGCAATGCCGGGGACGGGCAGTTGCGGCTGCTCGGCATCCACGGCTCGCCGACGCGGATCGTGCATCGCATCGAGGAATGACAGGTCAGGCGTCGAATGCAATTCCGAACGTATCGCGTAAGCCGTCGCGCCCGGCTGCGAGTGATCTTCCACCGCGCGCGTGTCGCGCTGGCGAGCGATCCAGCCCAGCTCGAAGCACCGGCAGGCCAGCGCGGCGCCGACGCGCCCTGCGAGATGCGGCCGCCGCTCGCTCCAATCCAGGCACGGCCGGCAGAACACCCGCTCGCCCGCGTGCCGGCGCGGCGCCGAAGTCGCGAGGAACCGCTGCCCCTGCTCGGTCACCTCGCCGCCATCGGTGCCCAACGCGACGTGCCCGCGGTCGCTCAGCGCATCGGCCAGCGCGACGCCGAGCCGCCCGGCCAGGTGGTCGTAGCAGGTGCGCGCGGTGCGCAGCGCCTCGCCGCCGCGCCAGGTGGTCGGCGCGCGCCGGCTCGGGTCCGGCCACCGCCATCACGCCCTCCAGCATGTGCCCGACCAGCGGCGAGGCCAGCCGGAATAGCGGTGGCGGCCCTGCTTCTGCCCGTCAGCAGCCCGCCATCCGTGAGCTTTGCCAGATGGCCGCTGGTGGTCTGCGGCGACACGTGGGCCGCGTAGGCCAGCTCCTTCGCGGTCAGCGCGCGCCCGTCCATCAGTGCGGCCAGCATGTTGGCGCGCGCTGGATCGCCAGCAGCGCGGCGATGGCGGCGATACGGTGGAGTCGCTGATGGCTTCTCCTCCACCTCGGCTCAACATAGGCGCCAGCGGGCTCCGATGCATCCCGCCACAGTTCGGCCGCCGCCGAAGTGAATTGAGCGAGGGCTGTTGCGATGCTGTCAGTGGAGCACATCACATTCCTGGCTTCACAGCGCGTCGGCCGCCTGGCGACCGCGAGATGCGCAGCGGAACTCCACGTTCGTGCCGGTGTGTTTCGCGATCGATGACCGGCCGCGCTGTACGTGACGATCGACGAGAAGCCGAAGCGCGTGTCCCCCGCGGTCACTGAAACGGCTGCGCAACATGCTGGACAATCCCTCGGTCGCCTTCGTCGCCGACCGCTACGACGAGGACTGGCAGCAACTCGGCTGGGTCGTCGTGCCGCTGCGCGGGACGCGCCGACATTCTCGCGGACGGGCCGGAGCACGATCGGGCGCAGGCGCTGCTCGCGCGAGCGCTACGCGCAATACCGCGCCATGCAGTCATCGCCGAACTGCCGGTCATTGCGCTGCGCATCGAACGCGTGACCGCCTGGGGCAACCTCGCCGTTTG
>CAVZNH010000048.1:0-42807 GCA_963776505.1 uncultured Alphaproteobacteria bacterium | reverse complement strand
CGGTGGCGGCCAGGAAGTTCGTGTCGTTGCTCCCCACCAGCACAATGCTTGGCACAGAGATGGTGTCGAGCGACGCGATCACTGAGTTGTCGTGCTGCGTCAGCATGCCGCGCGCTGCTCCAGCCAGGCCGGACGCGTCGCGGTGCTGGCTCATGCGCACCTCGTCGCTGGTGCCGAGTGCCGCCAGGCCACGTGCATCCAGATCGTCCGCTCGCTGCCGCGCGCGCTGCTTCCATGTCTCGCGTGCATCGGCGTTGCGAAAGCCAGGCCGGTGTCGAGATCATCAGCGCGCGCGTCATCGCCGGGATGCACGCCGTGGAACGCGAGCGACATGTACCCGCTCAGCGACAGTCCGCCGATCACCGCACGCTGGACGCCGCAGGTGCGCAGAATGGCCGCCATGTCCTCAACGGTGGCTGACTCGGAATACGCGGCGGGATCGGTCGGATAGTCGCTTTGACCGTGGCCGCGCATGTCCCACACGATCACCTGGAACCGATCGCGCAACGCTTCGATCTGACCGTCCCACATTCGGCAGGTGGCACTGTAGCCGTGCGAGAGCAGGATCGTCGGTCCTTGCCCATGCACCTCGTAATGGATCGCCACGCCGTCGCGATCGAGCCTTGCCATGGCCCATTTCCTCCGCCCCTACCGCCGCGTAAGGTCGCATGCAGCGCAACCGAGCGGAAGAGCAGGGCAGGGAACCATGGCAACTTACGAGCATATCGGCGTGACGCAGTCCGGCATGATCGCGACCATCGAAGTCAGGCGCGGGCCGAACAACTTCGTCGACACCGACATGGTGGCCGAGATCGCCGATGTGCTGGAGGATTTCGATCGCACGCCGGAAGTGCGCGCCATCGTGCTGTGCGCCGAGGGCAAGCATTTCTGCGCCGGCGCCGATCTCGGCAGCCGCGGCCTCGACGGGGTGAATTGGGGGGCCAAGCGGGGTCGGCACCTATACAAGGAAGCGCAGCGGCTCTGGCGCACTGGCAAGCCGATCGTCGCCGCGGTGCATGGTGCCGCAGTGGGCGCCGGGGTCGGGCTCGCGGTGATGGCGGACTTCCGCGTCACCTGTCCTGAGGCGCGCTTCTCGGTGAACTTCACCCGGCTGGGGTTCCATCCGGGGTTCGGGCTGACCGCCTCGCTGCCGCGGCTGATCGGCGCCCAGCAGGCGTCGCTGCTGATGTATACCGGGCGACGACTGACCGGCGAGCAGGCACTGGCGATCGGCCTTGCGGATTACTGTGTGCCGCTGGATCAGGTGCGGTCACGGGCTACGGAGCTGGCGACCGAGATTGCCCAGTCGGCGCCGCTGGCGATCGTGGCGACGCGGGAGACTTTGCGACGCGGGCTGGCCGAGGCGGTGGCCTCGGCGACCGAGCGTGAATACGAGGAGCAGGACTGGCTCCGTAACACCGAGGACTTCCGCGAAGGGGTCAAGGCGATGGGTGAACGCCGGCTGCCGGATTTCAAGGCGCGGTAGCACACCCTAGCCGTCGTGATCCTTCCCCGCACCCCCTCGCTGCGCCTCGACGGTCGCCGCGCGCTGGTCACCGGCGCCGGCCGCGGCATCGGCCTGGCCGCCGCTGCCGCGTTAGCGCAGGCGGGCGCACATGTCGTGCTGGCGGCCCGTACCGCAGCGGAAATCGAGGCGGCTTCGGCGCAGATCGCCAGCGAGGGAGGCAGCGCCGAGGCTTTGGTGTTGGATGTGACCGACCTGCGACTCGGTGCGCGCTGCGGTCGATGCGCTGGCGCCGTTCGACGTGCTGGTGAACAACGCCGGCACCAATCGGCCGGCACCGTTCCTTGAGGTGACCGAACAGGATTACGACGCCATCACAGGTCTCAATCAGCGTGCCGCGTTCTTCGTGGCGCAGGCGGTGGCGCGGCGGATGGTGCACGCCTCGGTGCGCGGATCGATCATTCACATTTCTTCTCAGATGGGCCACGTCGGCGGCGCTCGACGCACGGTCTACTGCATGAGTAAGCACGGCATCGAAGGCCTGACCAAGGCGATGGCGATAGACCTCGCGCCGCACGGCATCCGGGTGAACACCATCGGGCCGACGTTCATCGATACACCACTCACGCGTCCATTCTGGAACGACAAGGCGTTCCACGCCGAGGTGGTGGGGCGGATCAAGCTCGGGCGGCTGGGTACGGTTGAGGACCTGATGGGAGCGGTGGTGTTTCTGGCCTCGGACGCGGCGGCCCTGGTGACCGGGACTTCCCTGGTTGTGGATGGCGGCTGGACCGCGGAGTAATCGTTGGAGGCATACCAGGGCGCGCGCGCCTCATCGGTGGCTGGTTCCAATTAAAACATCTTCATATCGGTTGGCTGACCGCCTCCAGGGTTGACCCAGCCAATATTTCCGGCAGAAGACCGATTGCCTGCCGGCAGTCGTGCCGCGCGGGCCACAGGTGCATGGCCGGGTGTGGCCTATTGGGAGTGGACGAATGGAAAGCAGGACGACTTCTGGCGTGGGGCGCCGTACGGTGCTCCTGTCCGGAGCGACACTCGGTATGGCGCAACTGGCCTCGCCGTGGATCATCAAGGCACGCGGCGAGACCCCGGTGAAGATCGGGATGGTCGACCCACTGACCGGAATCCTTTCCGCCTTGGCGCAAAGCGAGGTCGAGGGCGCCAAATATGCGGTCGATGAGGTGAACCAGAAGGGCGGCATTCTCGGCCGCCAGGTGCAGCTCCTGGTCGAGGACTCCGCCAACGACGTCGGCACCGGCGTGCAGAAGACGCGCAAGCTGATCGACCGCGACCAATGCGACGTGATCTTCGGCGACGTGAACTCCGGCATCGCCTACGCAATGTCGCAGGTCACCAGCGAAAAGAAGGTGTTCCACATCGTGCCCGGCGGTCACACCGACCCGATCACCGGCACCGACTGCAAGTGGAACGTGTTCCGCGTCTGCAACACCACGACGATGGATGCCGGCGCGATCACAGGCGAGTTGGTGAAGCGGTTCGGCAAAAAGTGGTTCTTCATCACGCCGGACTATGCCTATGGCCACACCTTGCAGGATGCCTTCATCAAGAACCTGAAGAAGGCAGGCGGCGAGTACCAAGGCGACATGCTGCCGATCAACACCAGCGAATTCTCCGCCACGCTGATCAAGGCAAAGGCCTACAAGCCCAACGTGCTGCTCAACAATATGGGCGGCCTCGCGCAGATCGACTGCATGAAGCAGTTCGTGCAGTTCGGCATGGCGAAAGACATGGCACTTGGCGGCGCGCTGTTCGAGATGGAGAGCATCAAGTCGGTGCCGAAGGACGCGCAGACCGGCTGGTGGGACATGGAATGGTGGTGGGACCAGCCGAACGTGCCGGAGGTGCCAAAGTTCGTCGCCGCATTCCGCAAGGCGATGAACAAGACCCCGTCGGCGCGCCATTGGTTCGGCTATGTGGCGGTCCATTCGGTCCGGCTCGCGGCAGAGAAGGGCAAGTCGCTGGAAGGGCCGAAGATGGCAGTGGCGCTGGAGGATCTCGAGCTGCCACCCGATGTTGCGTTGCAGCCTGGCAGCATTCGCTATCGCGCCGGCGATCATGAGCTGATGGCCAACATCTTCGTTGGGCAGGCGCACCCGCCCGAAGGCAACCCGGACAACGTCTTCAGAGTCGAGGCATTGGTGCCAGGCGAGCAGGCTGCCGGCCCGGTCGCCGACACCGGCTGCAAGATGACCCACCCAGCCTGACGCACAAATATCCCTCCCCCCTCGCGGGGGAGGGCCGGGGAGGGGTCCATGCTTCAACTCGTCCTGTTCAATGTCACCAACGGATTGATCATCGGCACCTTCTACGTGCTGATGGCGTTGGGCCTTTCGCTGATCCTCAATCTCAGCAACGTCATCAACTTCGCCCATGGCAACTTCCTCGCCCTCGGCGGCTATATCGCCTTTGTGCTGACCCCGTTCATCGGCTTTTGGGGCGCGTTGGTCGTCTCGCCGATCCTCACTGCGGTGCTGGGCTTTATCATCGAACGGCTGATGATCCGGCGAGTATACAACCGCGATCCAGTCTACAGCCTGCTATTGACGTTTGGACTCGCCTTCATCCTGCAAGATGTCTGCCGCTACATCTGGGGACCGAATGGATTGCCGCTCGGCATTCCCGACAGCCTGTCACAGCCTCTCAGCTCCGATCTATTCTTCATCACCTGGTACCGCGTCTTCATGGTGGTCGTGGTCATCGTCGCGGTGACGGGGCTGTTCGCGTTCCTGCGTTACTCGCGCGTCGGCGTCCGAATACGTGCGGGCACACTGGACCTTGAGACAGTGGCCGCACTCGGTGTGAACGTCCGCATGCTGCGTTCCTTCAACTTCGCCCTTGGCTCGCTGCTTGCCGGATTGAGCGGTGTACTCGCGGCCGGACAGATCGGCCTCAATCCCAACATGGGCGATGACCTGCTGATGCCAAGCTTCATCGCGATCATCGTCGGTGGCGTCGGCAGTCTTACCGGCACACTTCTCGGCGGTCTGCTGATCGGCGTTGCCGCAGCGTTGACAACCATCGTCTGGCCGGCCGCGAGCGAGGCGGTGATCTACGTCATCATGGCGGTGGTGCTGCTGATCAGACCACGCGGCCTGATGGGCGAGGAAGGCATGCTGACATGAACAGCGCATCGGTCGCCGGCGCTGCTTCACGGCGTGCCGAAATGCGCTGGCTGCCGCTCATCGCGATCTGGGCGGTTCTGCTCACCGCACCGTTATGGCTGCCGCTGCTTGGTGGCTATACAGCACTGGCGGGGCGCGTGCTGGTGCTGGGCCTCGCGGCGATGGGCTTCAACATGCTGCTGGGCTTCACCGGCGTGATGAGCTTCGGTCATGCCGCGTACTTTGGCCTGGGCGCCTATGGCGCGGGGCTGACACTGAAATTCCTCGCCGCATCCACCCCATTGGCGATACTGCTTGGCACGCTGCTCGGCGGACTGGCGGGAACGTTGTTCGGTCTGTTGATTGTCAGGCGTCGCGGCGTCTATTTCGCCATGGTCACCGTCGCGTTCGGCCAGGTCGCGTTCTACATCGCGTATAGCTGGAACGATCTCACCGGCGGATATGACGGTCTACGCGGTTTCGTCCGTGCGCCGATCAATCTCGGTCCGGTGCTGATCGACATCGCGTCGAACCCGAACACGTTCTATTATTTCCTGCTGTTTGTCTTCGCGATTGCTGTCGGCTTGATGGCGTTCATCCTGCGTTCGCCGTTCGGCCGTACGCTGGTCGCCATTCGCGAGAACGAGCGCCGCGCCCGTTTCCTCGGCATTCCGATCGAGCGCCACATCTGGCTGTCCTTCTCGCTTTCCTGCTTTTTCACCGCGCTCGCCGGCTCGCTGTATGCGCTGCTTAACAATTTTGCCGATCCGATGGCGTTGCATTACTCGCTGTCCGGCGAGATCGTCATCATGACGGTGATGGGTGGCATGCGCGCTTTCTGGGGCCCGCTGCTCGGTGCCGCGGTGTTCGTGGTGCTGCAGGACTATATCTCGTCGATGACGGTCAACTGGATGAGCTTCATCGGCCTGATCTTCGTGCTGGTGGTGCTGTTCTTCCCGCGCGGCCTGCTGGGCATGCTGCAACGGCGAGGTGCGACATGAGCCTGCTGGAAGTCCGCAGCGTCTCCAAGCATTTCGGCGAACTGGTGGCGGTCGAGGGCGTGTCGCTGAACGTCGAGAAGGGCGAGTTGCGCGCCATCATTGGTCCGAACGGCGCCGGGAAGACGACATTCTTCAACATGATCTCGGGCTTCTTTCCCCCCACCAAGGGCGACATCGTATTCGACGGCGAGACCGTCACGAGGCTGCCCGTGACCGCTCGCGTTGCACGCGGCATGGCGCGCACTTTTCAGATCACCGAGATTTTCCCGGAGCTTTCGGTGCGCGAGAACGTGCGCATCGCGCAGGAATTGGCCGATGGCTTTCGTCTGCACATGTGGGTCAGCCGCGCCGAGACCGCGCGCGTGATGCGCGAGGTCGACGAATTGCTTGCCCAGGTCGGTCTGTCGAACAGTGCGGACCGGCTGGTGGGCGAGCTGTCGCATGGCGATCAACGCGCCGCCGAGATCGCCATGGCGCTCGCGCTGCGGCCGCGGCTGCTGCTGCTGGACGAACCGACCGCCGGCATGGGCGAGCAGGAGACCTATCAGGTCGCCGGACTGATCCGCCGCCTGCACCGCAACAGCGCGTATACGATCGTGCTGATCGAGCACGACATGCGCGTGGTGTTCAATCTTGCCGACCGCATCACCGTGTTGGCGGAAGGCCGGATGTTGGCGGACGGCACGCCGCAACAGATCGCCGAGGACCCGCACGTGCAGGCGGCCTATCTGGGGAAGGCCGAATGAACGCGCTCGAGGTCCAGGGCCTGAACACCTTCTATGGCAAGAGCCACATCCTGCATGACGTCGCCCTGACGGTCGCCGAAGGCAGCATCACCACGTTGTTGGGTCGAAACGGGGCCGGCAAGACCACGACATTGCGCAGCCTGGTCGGCCTGACGCCGGCTCGCGCGGGCAGCGTGCGTATATTTGGTCAGGACACCACCCGCCTGCCCACATTCCGTATCGCCGCACTCGGCGTCGGCTACGTGCCGGAGGGGCGGCGCATTTTTCCGAACCTGTCGGTCGATGAGAACCTGCACGTGCCAATCGAGCGGCCAGGACCGTGGACGATCGATCGCATCTA
This sequence comes from uncultured Alphaproteobacteria bacterium, assembly GCA_963776505.1. Taxonomy (GTDB): domain Bacteria; phylum Pseudomonadota; class Alphaproteobacteria; order Acetobacterales; family Acetobacteraceae; genus JAMXLO01. The sequence goes on along the minus strand of CAVZNH010000048.1, from coordinate 36,112 downwards.
TCAGCTATTTCCGCGGCTGGGCGAACGCAAACAGAATCGCGGCCGGCAGCTCTCCGGCGGCGAGCAGGAAATGCTGTCGATCGCCCGCGCCTTGCTGTTGAACCCGCGCCTGCTCATTCTCGACGAACCGTCCCAGGGGCTCGCGCCGCTCATCGTGCGGGAGGTGTTCCGTATCGTGGCACAGATGCGCGGCGAAGGGATTTCGGTGCTGCTTGTCGAACAGAACGTGCGGGTCGCGCTGGAGATTGCCGATCAGGCCTATGTGCTGGAGAATGGCCAGATCGTCTATTCCGGCAAGGCCGCGGAACTCGGTGCCGATGAGGAGCGCATCCAGGCACTTGCCGGGGCGTCCGCGGAGGAGTGGCATCTGGATGATGTATTGCCGACATAATCAAGGCGCGGTTGTGCGATGATCCGCTATCTGAAGCGTGGCGCGACCGAGGAGGAGAAGTTCGAGGCCGACCGTAAGGTGCGCCAGACGGTCGAGGTGATCCTCGATGACGTCGTGCGACGCGGCGATGCGGCGGTGCGCGAGCTGTCCGTGCAGTTCGACAAGTGGGAGCCGAAGAATTTCCGTCTGTCATCGGCGGAAATTCAGGCGCTGATCGACAGTCTGCCGCCGCAGGTGATCGAGGACATCAAGTTTGCCCAGGCGCAGATCCGTCGTTTTGCCGAGGTGCAGCGCGCCGCGTTGTGTGACGTCGAGGTGGAGACGCTGCCCGGTGTTCGCCTCGGCCATAAGAACATTCCAGTCGCCAGCGTTGGCTGTTATGTTCCCGGCGGCCGCTATCCGATGGTCGCTTCTGCGCATATGAGCGTGCTGACCGCGAAGGTGGCGGGAGTGAAGCGTGTTGCCGCCTGCACGCCGCCGCTGAATGGCGTACCGCCTGCCGCCACCGTCGCCGCGATGGCGCTGGGCGGCGCCGATGAGATCTATCTGCTCGGTGGCATCCAGGCGGTTGCCGCGATGGCGCTTGGCACCTCGAGCATACCGGCAGTCGACATGTTGGTCGGTCCTGGTAACGCGTTCGTCGCGGAGGCGAAGCGTCAGTTGTTCGGTCGCGTCGGCATCGATCTATTGGCTGGGCCGACTGAGACGCTGATTATCGCCGACGATACGGCGGACGCCGAAATGTGCGCCACCGACCTGCTCGGACAGGCTGAGCATGGTCCGACGTCGCCGGCAATTCTGCTGACCACATCGGCCAAGATCGCCAACGAAATCCAGGCGGAGATCGATCGTCAGTTGGCACGACTGGCGACGGCCGACATCGCCGGTGTCGCCTGGCGCGATCATGGGCAGGTCATTTTGTGCGACACCGACGATGAGATGGTGGCAGAGGCAGATCGGATCGCCTCGGAACACGTGCAGGTGCTGACGCGCGAACCGCGCTGGTTCCTCGATCGCATGACCAATTACGGAGCGCTGTTCCTCGGCAAGGAGACCAATGTCGCGTATGGCGACAAGGTGATCGGCACCAACCACACGCTGCCCACCAAGCGGGCGGCGCGCTACACCGGCGGGCTGTGGGTGGGCAAGTTCCTGAAGACCGTGACCTACCAGGAGGTCAGCGCGGAGGCGACCGCCATGATCGGCGAATACTGCTCGCGGCTCTGTGCGATCGAGAACTTCGCCGCGCACAAGGAGCAGGCTGACCTGCGGGTTCGGCGCTACGGTGGCAGGAACGCCGCTTGAGGCTATGATGTGGGCTACAAGCTAAGGGAGCGACCAGCATGAGCGAAGAGATCGCCACTCTCGGCGGCGGCTGTTTCTGGTGCCTGGAGGCCGTCTACAAGGACCTGCGCGGCGTGCGCGGCGTGATGTCCGGCTATGCCGGCGGTCACGTCGCCAATCCCAGCTATAAGGCGGTCTGTTCCGGAACGACCGGCCACGCCGAAGTGGTTCAGGTGAAATTCGACCCCGCGGAGGTGTCCTACGCCGACCTGCTCCGCGTGTTCTTCACCATCCATGATCCGACGACGAAGGATCGGCAGGGACATGATGTTGGTCCGCAGTACCCGCTCGATCATCCTGACGCATTCGGATGCGCAGCGGGAGACCGCGCAGTCGGTGATCAAGGAGATCGCCGATGCGAAGTTGTGGCCGGCGCCGATCGTGACTCAGGTCGAACCATTGCAGGTGTTCTACGAAGCCGAGCCCGAGCACCATGATTATTTCGCGCGCAATCCATGGACTGGCTATTGCCAGGCGGTGGTTGCACCGAAGGTCACGAAATTCCGCAAGACCTTCGCCGATCGGTTGAAGCGCGCCGCGGCGGAGTGAAGCGGTTAGATAGCGCGTTGGCCGCCGCACTGGCGGCATTAGTGCAGCACGCAACGTCAGGAGACTGACCATGGATCTCGCATTCACCGCCGAGGAACTTGCCTTCCGTGACGAGGCGCGCCGCTTCTTCCGGAGCGATATTCCGCAATCGATCCGTGATAAGGTCGCGGAAGGCGAGGGGCTTACCCGTGATGAGATGATCGCCTCGCAACGGATCCTGAATGCGCGCGGCTGGGCGACGGTGAATTGGCCGGTCCAGTGGGGCGGACAGGACTGGTCGCCGGTGCAGATCTACATGTACCAGGACGAAATGCAGCAGGCGAACGTACCGACGCCGATCGGTTTCAATGTCACGATGGTCGGTCCCGTGATTGCACAGTTCGGCAGCGACGAGCAGAAGCAGCAGTTCCTGCCAAAGACCGCCAATGCCGACATCTTCTGGTGCCAGGGCTTTTCGGAACCTGGCTCCGGTTCCGATCTTGCTTCACTGCGCACGCGTGCCGAACGCAAGGGCGACAAGTATGTGATCAACGGCCAGAAGATCTGGACCACGCTGGCGCAATACGCCGACTGGATCTTCTGCCTCGTGCGCACCGACCCTGCAGCAAAGAAGCAAGAAGGCATTTCGTTCATTCTCGTGGACATGAAGACGCCCGGCATCACCGTGCGGCCCATCGTCACCATCGACGGTGGCCGCGAGGTAAACGAGGTGTTCTTCGATAACGTCGAGGTTCCTGCTGAGAACCTGGTCGGCCAGGAGAACAAGGGTTGGGATTACGCGAAGTTCCTCCTTGGCAACGAACGCACCGGCATCGCCCGAGTGGGTGCATCGAAGGCGAAGGTGGCGCGCATCAAGGAACTGGCGTCGATGGAGCGCGTTGGCGATCGGCCGTTGATAGAGGACCCGCGATTCCGCGAGAAGCTCGCCGCGGTGGAAATTGAGCTCAAGGCGCTGGAGATGACCCAGTTGCGTGTCGTGGCCGACGAACGCAAGCGAGAGAAGGGCAAGCAGAACCCCGCCTCGTCGATCCTGAAGCTGAAGGGGTCCGTGATCCAGCAGCAACTGACCGAACTGGTGATGGATGTTGTCGGGCCTTACGCACTCCCCTATCAGCGCGACTTTGATGGGCGCAACGAGGAGACAATCGGCCCAGACTACGCCACCGAAGCGGCGCCCATGTACTTCAATTACCGCAAGGTCTCGATCTACGGCGGTTCGAACGAGATTCAGCGCAATATCGTCGCCAAGGCGATTTTGGGGCTTTGACGCCATGGATTTCGATCTCACCGACGAACAGCGTTTGCTGAAGGATAGCGTTGATCGGCTGATCGCCGATCACTACCAGTTTGAGCAGCGCAAGAAATACATGGCCGAGCCGGATGGCTGGAGCCGCGCTGTCTGGCAGCAGTATGCCGAGATCGGCCTGCTCGGCCTGCCGTTTGCGGAAACGCATGGCGGGTTCGGTGGCGGCCCCGTCGAAACGATGATCGTGATGGAGGCCTTCGGTCGCGGTCTGGTGCTCGAGCCGTATTTTGCTTCGGTCATCCTCGGCGGCGGCCTCTTGCGCCGCGCTGCCACGCCGACACAGCAGCAGGCGCTGGTCCCGCAGGTTGCGCAGGGGAAACTGAAGCTTGCGTTTGGTCACGTGGAACGACAGTCACGCTATGACCTCGCCGATGTCGCTACCACCGCGCGACAGGATGGCGCGGTATGGGTGTTGGACGGCGCCAAAAGCGTGGTGCTGCACGGCGACTGTGCCGATCGGCTGCTGGTAACGGCACGAGTATCAGGCGATCGGCGGGACCGCATGGGTATCGGCTTGTTCCTGGTCGATCCGTCTGCGCAGGGTGTGTCGCGCCGTGGATACCCGACGCAGGATGGTTTGCGCGCCGCCGAGGTTACGCTGTCAGGCGTGCGAATTCCTCCAGATGATGCGTTGGGTGATGTGGGTAACGCGTTGCCGGCGATCGAGCATGTGGTGGACGAAGCCATCGCGGCGCTATGCGCGGAGGCAGTCGGCACAATGCAGGAGATGCATGAGGCGACGCTGGAGTATCTCAAGACGCGTCAGCAGTTCGGTCGACCGATCGGACAGTTCCAGGTGCTCCAGCACCGCTCCGTGGACATGCTGGTTGCGCTGGAGCAGGCGCGCAGCATGGCGATGTTCGCTTCCGTCATGGCCGGAGAGGAGAACGCTGTTGAACGACGGCGTGCGATCTCAGCCGCCAAGGTGCAGATCGGCCGCTCGGGCAAGCATATCGGCCAAGAGGCGGTTCAGCTGCATGGCGGCATCGGCATGACGATGGAATACAAGGTCGGCCATTACTTCAAGCGTATGACAATGCTCGACAAGCTGTTCGGCGATGCCGACGCTCACCTTGAGGCGCTGGCCCAGCTCGGTGGGCTATTCGGCAACACGAGGGCTGCTTAGCGATCCTGTGGTCGAGCGGAGGGCGACGAGGCGAGGTCGCTTCGCCGCCCCCTCGCAGGGCAGTTAGACCACCCCGTCCCCGTGCAGTGACTTCACGTCCGCCTCGCTCAGCCCCAGCCAGCTTTTCAGCACATCCTCCGTGTGCTGACCCAGTATCGGCGACGCCTTTACCTGCGGCGGCTTGCCATCTATGCGAACCGGCCACGCGGGCATCTTGAACGGCTTATAGGACGGGTGCTGCATCACCTGCATGATGCCGCGTTCCTCGAAGTTCTTGTCGTTCATCAGCTCCATCGTGTCGAACACCGCGCCCGCCGGGATACCGGCGCCGCCGACCTGCTCCATCGCTTCATGCTTGGTGCGGGTTCCTGCCCAGGCCGATATGATCGCATCCAGCTCGGCTGAGTTTTTCACGCGATCATCCGGCGTGGTGAAGCGCGCATCGCTGATCAGCTCCTCGCGGCCCATCACCTTGCACAGCCGCGCCCAGTGTTCCGGATTGGCTCGGCTCGTCATGATCCAGACATAGTCATTGGCACCGCCCGGCGCGCAAGGATACAGACCCGACGGCGCATTGCTGCCGCCGCCCGAGTGCGTGCCGTCGCGTTCCACCGCCTTGCCGGTGCGCGCCTGCGTGGAAAAGTTGGTGCGCATGTAGTGCAGCATCGCATCCTGCATCGCGACCTGCAGCCGATGACCCTCGCCTGTCGCGGCGCGCCGGTACAGTGCGCCCAGGATGGTGATTGCCATTGTCATGCCGGTGCCCGTGTCGCCGAGCGACAGCCCGGGCTTCACCGGCATGCGGCCCTTCTCGCCGGTCACGCTGATCGTGCCGCCTGTGGCCTGCGCGATCATGTCGAACGCAAGGTTCTTCTCGTACGGGCTTCCGGTGCCGAAGCCCTTCACCTGGCAATAGATGATGCCCGGGTTCAGTTCGCGCACCACGTCGTAGCCGAGACCCAGCCGCTCGATCGTGCCCGGCGCCATGTTCTCGACGCAGACATCGGCCTTGCGCAGCAGGTCCTTCACCAGCTCCAGCCCACGCGGCGACTTCAGGTTGACCGTGATTGACTTCTTGTTGGCATTGAACACCTGGAAGTAAAACGGATCGTCGTCCGGCCTGCCCGGGCGCAGTCGCCGTCCCGGATCGCCGGTCTTCGGATTCTCGATTTTCACGACTTCGGCGCCGAGCCAGGCGAGCGCTTCCGTGCAGGAAGGCCCTGCTTCGAACTGGGTGAAATCGACGACGCGGATACCGGAGAGAAACTGCAGATCTACGCTGACGTCTTGCATGGAAGTCGTCCTCCCGTAGTGTGGCATTACCGAGAGGTTGGCACAGGTCAGTCTTCTGTGACCAGCCCGGGTCGATATCCTGACGCCCGCCGCAGGTCCTTGCGCCGCCACGCGATACCGATTGCGCTGACCGCGACCAGGCCGGTCAGAGCCATGATGTCCACCGCCAACAGCAGCCCGAACCGGTCGGCCAGCAAGCCGATCAGCAATATGCCCAGCGGGCCCATGCCGATGCATACCGTCAGCAATCCCATCAGGCGTGAGCGGATATGCGGCGGCGCATGCAGCACGATCAGCGACGTCTGCATGTTGGCGAACGCGGCGGACCCGAAGCCGCCGATGACCAGCAACCCGAAAGCCAGCGCGAAAGTCGGCGCGAGCGGCATCAGACTCACGCAGACCAGGAACAGCAACGATCCGCCGACCATCAACGTTCGTCCGCTCAGCCGCGGCCCGCTACCGGTGAGCCATAATCCACCGAGCAGCGCGCCCAAGGCCTCCGCGCCGGCCAACATTCCGGTCAGCGTCGGCGACACCACGAAGACATCGCGCCCAATCGGCGCGATCAATGCCGCATAGCAGAATCCCAGCAGGTTCATCGCAATGGTGACGGCGAGCACACCGCCGATGATTACGTGCCCGCGCGCAAACGCGAACGCCTCGGCAAGCTCGCGGGGCACATGCGACAGTACGATCCGGCGACTGGATTGCCGGTAGTCGAGACCGGCGACCAGGACAACCGCAAACAAATATACGCATGCGGATATTCCAAATGCGCCGGCCAGTCCCAATGCCTGATACGCCATGCCGGCTGCCATTGGTCCGATCAGGCGTGTGATCGAATTGCTGACGGTGTCCAGCGCCAGCGCGCGTGGAACCAATGCGCCGTCCACGCATTCGCCAACCATCCGCCGACGGGTGGACATCTCCGTGGACCATACGATGCCGGCCAGCAGCGCGGCCACGGCGAGATGCCATGGGCGCGCAACCCCAAATGCGGCGAGCACAGCAATCGTCGCGGAACCGAGCCCCGACATGATCTGCCCGATAAGCACGATGCTCTTGCGGTTCACCGCTTCCGACATCACGCCGGCGAATGCGCCTAGCAGCAGCATCGGCAGCGTGCGCGCCGCGGAAACCACGGCGACGGCGAGCCCAGAGCCCGTCACGTCCAGCGTGAACAAGGCAGCTGCGAGCACCTCGAACGAACGCATCGTGTTGACGCAGCCGCCGATCGCCCAGAGCCGCAGGTAGGTGCGCGACGAGAGAAGGGCGCGCACGCCGTCGTTGCGAGGCATGTGGATCGCGTCAGTCGCCCCGCGTCACGTGTATCGGGGGTACCATGCCGAACCACTCCGGCCGCGCACGCTCAACCTGAGCGGCAAGTTGCAGCAGCAGGTCCTCGCGCGCGAAGTTTCCGTAGAGCTGCACACCGATCGGCAATCCCTCATGGTCCACGCCCGCTGGGATGTTGATGCCGGGCAGTCCGGTCTCGTTGCCCGGCATGGTGTAGCGGCAGGCATCCGTAAGCCGGTTCATCCAAGGATCCAACGCCTCGTCGCAGAGCAGCGAGTAGGGGCCGTTGGCATCCGGCACCCGGATTGCCAGCGTCGGCGTCAGCAGTGCGTCATAGCGCTCCATCAGCGCGCCGAACTGTCGGGTCACTGTGTTGTTGCCGTTCATCATGCGGAAGATGTCGAACTTGTCGTAGCGGTCAGCGGCCTCGTAGTGTCGCAGGGTCATTGGGTTCAGCAACTCCGGCAGGTCGCTGGTCGGGATGCCCTTGTCGGCCGCCATCGTGGTGAACAATGAACGGCTGCTGACCCACTGGGTGGCGTAGGTCCACCACATGGTCTCCCAGTCGCAGATCGCATCGTCGTTCAGCTCCTCAACCGCATGGCCGAGCGATTCCAGCAACCGCGCGACCTCGCGCACTCGGCCACCGACCTCGGGATCCGTGTCGGTGCTGCGGCCCCAGCGAGCAGTGGAGAGGCCGATCTTCAGCTTACCCGGCTCGCGCGCGATCGCATCCAGATACGATCCGACAGGCGCGCCCATCTTGATGAACGAGCCACCATTGGGCACGCGGCTCAGGTAGTCGTACACCGCCGCTGTGTCGCGCACGCTGCGTGACACAACGCCGTCGATGCTGATCCGTGTGACGTATTCGTTGCGCGATAGCGGCTGCGGCACCCGCCCGCGCGAGGCCTTCAGGCCGACCAGGCCGCAGAACGATGCCGGGATGCGTGTGGATCCGCCCCCGTCGGACGACATGGAGAGCGGCACCACGCCCGCCGCCACCGCGGCCGCCGATCCGCCGGACGAGCCGCCCGGTGTGCGCGCCAGGTTCCATGGGCTGCGCGTCACCTTCACCTCGCCGCGGTAGTCGGTGGTGGTGTCGAAGGTCATGCCGAATTCCGGCGTCGTGGAACGGCCCAGTGGCACAAGGCCGGCACGCAGGAAGTTCTCGACCGTGGGATCCGTGGCGCCGATGCGCGTGCCCCTGGTGAACGCTGACCCGGAATCCTGCGTGCGTCCCTTCAATCCGGAACCGAGGTCCTTCAGGAATATTGGCACACCGTAGAGGTTGCCCGACCTGTCCGGTCCGTCCGCATCGGGATTGGCGCGCACGTCGTCGAACAGTTCGATCACCGCCTCAAGCTTCGGGTTGAGCCGTGCGACCGCAACGGCCGCCTGTGCCGCAACCTGCTGGGCGCTCACCTGCCGGGCGCGCACCAGTTCAGCCAGCGCCACGCCGTCGCAACGTGCCCACTCCGCCCAGCCCATGGCCAAATCCGCCTCAGCCGCCATATGCCGCTTCTCCCTCCCAGTGGACCGGAACCGCCGGCCCGCAGTATCATGCGCCCAACCGCTGAATTCTGGCAGAGGACGCCTGGAAATGAACGACACGGTCATGACCAAGCCGCAGTTCGACCGGACGGTCGAGGACCTCGGCAACATCGTCGAACTGGGCCACGTCAACGTCACGGTGCCCGACCAGTCGAAGGCGATCGCCTTCTATCTTATGGGTCTCGGCCTTACGCGCGATCCCTACCTGATGGCCGGTCTTGAGAACATGTGGGTGAACGTCGGCCGCGGCCAGTTCCATCTGCCGACGCGCGGTCCCGCACAGGTCGTGCGCGGGACGACCGGGCTGGTGGTGCCCGACCTCGAGGCGCTGCTGAAGCGGCTCGAATACGCCAAGAGTTTCCTGGAAGGCACGCAGTTCAGCTACAAAGAGGTTGGTAACGTCGTAGAAACGACATGCCCGTGGGGCAACCGCATGCGCGTGCACGGGCCCGAGCCGGAGAACTTTGGACCGCTGCGTCTTGGGATGCCGTACGTCGAATTCGACGTCCCGGCAGGCACGGATCTGTCGAAGATCGCGCGTTTCTATACTGAAATCCTGGACGGCATCGCCGGCGTGTCGAATGACGAGCGCGGCCCCTACGCGTGGGCGAGCACGTCGGGCGACAGCAGGGTGCTCTATCGCGAAACAGACCGGAAGCTGCCGCCATACGACGGTCACCACATCCAGATCACGCTGGCGGACTTCTCAGGCCCACACAAGAAGCTGGTGGAGCGCGGGCTGATCACCGAGGAGAGCGACCAGCACCAATACCGTTTCGTCGATATCGTCGATGTCGACACCAACAAGTCGCTATTCCAGATCGAGCACGAGACCCGGAGCATGCGCCATCCGATGTTCAATCGGACCTTCGTCAACCGCAATCCGGATATGAACAACCGCAACTTCGTGCCTGGGTACGAAGTGGGCATCTGGGCATTGGCGTAACTCATCGCTCTGCACGCTGGGCCGGGCTTCGTCTCGGCCAGCCAAGCCTTGTGAAAGAACCACACATGCCGCTCCAGCCGTACCGGGTCTCCGCCTACAACACGGCGAAGGCGTCGGAAAACAAGATCCATGACGATGCCACCGCGCGCCGCTTCGGCTTTACCGGCGGCCTGGTGGGCGGCGTGCATGTCTACGCATACATGACACATTTGCCGGTAGGACACTGGGGCCGTGCCTGGCTGGAGCGCGGCACAGGCGACTGCAAATTTGCGAAGCCGGTCTATGAAGGCGACATCGCCGAGATCACTGCCGAGGTGACGGGTGATGGCCTGACGCTAGAGGTCAGCAGCCACGGCGAGCTTTGCGCGACGGGGTCAGCCGCCCTTCCACCGTCCGTCACCGCACCTCCGGTCGCCGATTTCCAGTCGAGCATACCGCCGGCGCACGATTCACGTCCGGCGGCCGACGAGACCTCGCTGGCGGTTGGTCGCTGGCTCGGCATGAACCCGCTGACCGTCACGCCAGATTTCCACGCGCAGGATCTCAGTGATGCGCGCGAAACAGACCCACTATATGCCAGGGAAGGGATCGTCCATCCCGGCACCATCCTGCGCTGCTGCAACTGGGTGCTGTCGCACAACGTCGTTCTTCCCGCGTGGATGCATGTCGGCAGCAAGGTGCAGAACCTCGGTGTCGGGCATATCGGCGATACGCTGAGCGCACGCGCGCGTGTCACGCAGAACTACGAGCACAAAGGTCACAAGTTTGTCGAGGTCGATGTGCTTGTGCTGGCGAACGAGCGCACAGCGCTCGCGCGTGTGACCCACACTGCGATCTATCTGCCGCGGCAGTTGGCCGAGGCGGCCTGATGGGTCGGTGCCGGGTCTCTATTGCCGGGTAAAGTCGTAGGCCTGCCCATCATCGAATGATAGACGAAGCACGTTCAGCTTAGCCTCCTTGTCCATCTGAAACTGAACGAACGCATTTGGTATAGGGCCAAGATCCTCGGCCACCGCTGCGAATTTGCCGAGCGGCATCAGTGTTGCCGTGAAAATGCTGCCGTCCCACTGCGCAAGCCTGAGCTTGGCGCCGCTCGCCAGCAGCGTCAGCACCAGTGCATCTCCTTCCAACGCCAAATCGGCCTTGCCGATGCCCGGATTGCTGAAATCTCCGGCCAAGCCAGCCAGTGGCGGGGATGGCCGCGGATTATCCGGCTTGGCGAACAGTTTGACGGACTTTGCATATGCGGCTTTGGCGTTCTTCAGGACGTTTGCGGCATGGTCAACATTGGGATTGTCAAGAATGCGGTCCAGAACCCACCCGCCTACGGCATCGGGCAATCCCATGTTCGCTTCGTTGGTCAGGACGACCACGCCGACGCCCTTCTCCGGCACCATGCCGAAATAAGAGCCGAACGCGCTGGTCCCGCCATTGTGCCAGATGATTGTGCCGTTGGGCGTCTGCTGAACGATCCAGCCCATCGCGTAGCTCACCTTGTCAGACAATGCGACCTTGGGCGTATGGGTAACGGCCATGTTCTCCGCGGATACGATTCGATGGCCCTCGAACGCGCCGTTGCCGAGTTGGAAGCGTAGCCACCGCGACGCATCCTCGACCGTCGAATTGATGTCGCCGGCGCCATCGAAATCATATGGAAAGATCTGCGTAAACGGCACTTCGGATGTGCCATCCGGCGTCCAGCGGTAACCGCTCGCGTGGTCGGGAGCTGCTTCTATGGCTTCGGCAGAATATGTTGTCTCTCGCATCCCGAGGGGATCGAGTATTTCCTTCTGCAGCACCGCGTTCCAGTCCCTGGCGCCGTCAACCTTTGCCACGATGCGACCGGCGAGGATGTGCGTGACGTTGGTGTAGGCAAAGGTCGAGCGGAAACTCGATACCGGCTCGACGTAGCGCAAGGATCGAATCAGTTCTGTCCGGTTCAGGCCAAAAATGCCTGGTGCGTCGTTCACGTAGGGTGGCAGTCCCGAGCGCTGAGCCAGCAGATCGAACACGCGGAACTCGCGCGTAACCCAGGGGTCCTTCAACTGAAACTCTGGATCGAGATCGACTACACGGTCGTCCCACTTGAGTTTGCCGCGATCGACCATCAGGGCCATCGTCGTGGCAAGAAAACCCTTCGTGGCCGAGCCGATCTGAAATACCGTTCGCGTATCGACAGGGGCACCGCCGGCTTTGCTACGCACACCAAAGCCCTTGCTGTAGACAATGCGGTCATTCGTAACGATGGCGATGGCCAAGCCAGGCAGGTCGAACGCTTTCATTCCCGAAGTGATATACGCCTCGGCATTCGGTTTCACGCCGCCAATGGTTGTTTCGATCGGCGTGTCCGCGGCCCATGCCAACCCCGGGCCACTCGCAATCAGATAGCCGGCGGCGAGCGAAGCCAGCATCGAGACGCGGCAATGGCTCGACTTTCGACGCACCGAGCGATACGGCGACGCGGCCACGCTTAGTTCGCCAGTTCCCCTTCCTGCTTCAGCATGCGGATCGCTTCATGGAATGCCGCCGTTGTGTCCGCAACGTCGGCGGCGGTGTGCGTGCATGACAGGAGCCCGCCCCCGCGCGGATTGAGATCCACGCCGTTGATCAGCATCGCAAGCCGCAGCTTGTTGATAAGCGCTTTCGGCTGGTTCTTCATGTCCTCGAGCGGGATCTTCGTAGGTTCGAAGTTGTGGGGCCCGACATCCAGTCCGCTCGGGTTCACGAACAGATGGAACCCGGAGTAAGTGCCATAGACCGCCCACGGCACACGCTCCTGCGCCAGCACGGCATTCAGCTTCTCGCGCAGCGAGGCCGCCGTGGCGGAGGCGTCGTCGGACGCATTGGTCTCAGCAATCACCGTGAGCGCCGCAGTGCCTGCCGCCGCCGACACCGGATTGGCGTTGAACGTGCCCGGATGCGAGATCTTCTCGCGTCCCGTGCGCTCCGCGACCTGAAAGTCAAGCAGGTCCAGAATGTCCTTGCGTCCCGCGACGCAGGCGCCGGGCAGTCCACCCGCGACAATCTTCGCGAATGTCGAGAGATCAGGCCGCACGCCGAACGCCATCTGTGCGCCGCCGCGTGTCGCCCGGAATCCAGTGACAACCTCGTCGAACATCAGCAGCGCGCCGTACTGCGTGCAAAGCCGGCGCAATTCCTGCGCGAACGCGGCATCGAGAGGCACCTGCCCGAACGACGAGCCGGTCGGCTCGTAGATCACCCCCGCGATGTCGGGATTGGTGGCGAACGCCTCGCGCACTGCGGCGACGTCGCCCGGGTTCAGCAGGATCGACTTCTCGGCCACGCCAGGCAGCACGCCCGGCGTCGGCGAGCCGTCGAAGTGATTCGTGTACCCGCTGGCCATCTGGTCGTGCCAGCCATGGAAGTGCCCCTTGAACCGCATCAACGTCTGGCGTCCGGTGAACGCGCGAGCAAGCCGCACCGCCATCAACGTCGCCTCGGTGCCGGACGAGGTGAAGCGAATGCGCTCGGCAGAAGGAACCAGGCGCTGAATTGCGTGCGCCCACTGTATCTCGCGCGGATGCGACGCACCGAACTGGGTGCCTTCGTCCAACGCCTCGCGTACTGCCGCGGTGACGACCGGGTGATGGTGCCCCAGCAGCAATGCGCCATGGCCGCCGAAATAATCGATGTAGCGGTTGCCATCGACATCCCACTTGTGCGGCCCCTGCGCGCGAGCGATGAACACACCATAGGGATCGACGTTGCGCGCGTCATGCGTGATGCCGCTTGGAAACAGCTCGTTGGCTTCCTTCGCCAGCTCGGCCGAGCCACCTGTGCGCTCACGATAGGCGGCAATGATCCGGGAGTTGGTGAGTTCGGCAGCGATGTCGTTCATAGGCAGCCTCGCCGTGGGTTGTCCCCGTCATACTGCCCTGGTACCTCCTCAGGCAGCAATAGCAGTGGGTTAGTCGGGTAGTTGCAGTGTTTTTCGGTCCGGTTGGATCGTGACACGCGGCGAACCCTCACGACTGCTTGAAACCGCCGTATAATGACAACCTCATGAACACGTGGAAGATTCCTCCCTGGCGTCATCGGGGAGATAGCCATGACATCCAGCGACAGCGACAAGCTTCTCGCGTGGATTGAACCGCGCGGCCCTCATGAATTCGCGGCAGTATTTGTATCCAGTGCGACGGCGTCACGACGCGCGCCCGCCGCTCATCGTTTTGGCTCACCAGACGAAGCAAGAGAATGGGTCGAGCGCGAAGCTGCGGCGCTGGATGTTCCCGTGAAGTGGACTGATTTCCCTCGTTAGCGTTCTGGTACCCGGTCGGGAAACACAGGCGGTCGAACCCTGCCTCGGCCGGTCCGAGTGTGACAACTGTGAAGGCATTTGTTTGCAATGCTACAGACCATGACTACTGCCGATTGGCTGAGGCGAGCAGCGGATGCGTGGGACGAAGCTGACGCAATCCAGGACCGTGCAGCCAGACATATGAAAGTGACGCTTGCAGAAGAATACGAGCGGCTGGCTAAGCATGCTGCATACCTGGCACATTATGAGACTTATGCTTGCTGCATGACCGGCGAGGACCGGATCGACATACTGATCGAACGGAACCGCAACTTGCTGGAGCAGGCTGAGGGCGCGCGTCAGAAAACACAACAATTGAAGTTCGAGCGCCATCTGATGGCGCTGCGAGCACTGGAAGCGCGACCTCTCGCTTATTCCAATCGAAACTACCGGCGGATCGCCCGTGGAGAGCAAGATCCTCTGGTGCTCGTGCCTCGCACGATCGCACGAACCGCTTCAACCGGTGGGGCTTTCTCCGGCGTCCGGGAGGCATCACGCATGCGGCGAAGGCGACGTGGCCTCCAATTCCCGCAGGCGGTACTTCGCGAGGGCAAGTGAGCTGCGGATCACGTTCAGCGACTTTCTGCCGCGTGCAGACACACTTCCCTGAGCAGTCTCCACTCCTGCCAAAAGGACCTCTTGCCGCGCAACACGCCCTTCCCCCTCACGAACAAGGCTCCTTGCTGTCTCGACAGCCTTGTGTCGTCTTTCTGCAGTGTGCATGTCGATGGCGCGCAGTTCTCGATAGATCGCAGCAGCTCGGCCGGTCTGGCCGATGCTCATCCACGCATCCAATGAATAGGATGCTTCCGCGAGTGCCGCGGCAAGCTGGAAATCGTCTTAACTCATAGCACGCGCCCCCCTCGCCAGGTTTCCGTCCGCAAGACTTACGCCGGCAGAGCATGGCCGCTGAGGCACTGGAGCGACTTGATCCAGATCAAGCCGCTCCAATCAACAGTCCTGACTGGCGCCAGTCCCTGTCCGTTGATCTGCTGATCTGCTGCCAGCACGGCGCGTGTGGCAAGCTGTATGGCCAGCCGTGAGGTTCAACATCGCTCGACGGGCGACAATGTCTGGCCCACGGTGGGCATTCGCAAGGAATTCTGCGCGAGATTTAGCCTAACTTCCGCAGTCGGATATCGGTTCATCCGTCAAAACGGAAGCCATTCCTTCCAGAGACCAAAGACTCCGAGTGCTATCAGGGCGACAGCCAATAATATCAGAAACAACAGCAATATAGTGACGCGGTCCATCTGGCTCCGGGGCGATTTTTGCACAAGAAGGCCCCGCCGGCGGTATCGATCCCGGTAAGGCAGCTCGCACAATTTCGGTCGG
The DNA here is from genome assembly GCA_963776505.1 of uncultured Alphaproteobacteria bacterium. Taxonomy (GTDB): domain Bacteria; phylum Pseudomonadota; class Alphaproteobacteria; order Acetobacterales; family Acetobacteraceae; genus JAMXLO01. The sequence goes on along the minus strand of CAVZNH010000048.1, from coordinate 20,654 downwards.
GCGCGGGATGCACCCAGGCTTATTATCGTAGCGCAGAACAGAGAATTTCGCTCTGTCGGGCATAACGCTGACATCGATGTCGGGACTGACAGAAGGAGCGGGTCCCTTGCCGAGCATTGCGCATGGAGTTGCCGCCATAATCCCTTGAAATATAACGCCTGGGCCAGGCTGCCCTGATGTGGCAGGGTTGCCGAGAGGGGGGACGCGCATGTTCGATCTGGTGTTGAAGGGCGGCCGGGTCATTGACCCCGCGCAAGGCGTCGACGCCAGGCTGGACGTGGCGTTTGCCAACGGCAAGGTTGCCGAGGTCGGCCCGGACCTTCCCGGCGGCAGGCAGACGCGCGACGTCTCCGGCCTGATCGTGGTGCCGGGTCTCATCGACCTCCACACGCATGTCTATTGGGGCGGCACATCGCTCGGCGTCGATCCTGACGCCTACGCGAAGGCGAGCGGCCTGACCACGCTGATCGACGCCGGCTCAGCCGGACCGGGCAACCTGAAGGGCTTCCGCCGCCACGTGATAGAACGATCCGAGGTGCGCATCCTGCCATTCCTCAACATCTCGTTCGCCGGCATCTTTGCGCTGTCGAAGGAGATCAACGTCGGCGAATGCCGCGACCTGGCGCTGCTCAATCCACGCGTCTGTCTCGATGTGGCGAAAGCCGAGGCGGACCTGGTGGTCGGTATCAAGGTGCGCATCGGCGGCAATGCGTCAGGCGCTTCCGGCATTGCACCCATGGAGATGGCGCTGGAGGTGGCGGAACACGCCGGCATCCCGCTGATGACGCATCTGGACGCTCCGCCGCCCTACCGATCCGAGGTAATGCCATTGCTGCGCAAGGGCGACATTCTGACGCACTGTTTTCGCCCGTTCCCCAATACGCCGGTGGCACCCGGCGGTGCGGTGCGCGAGGACGTGCTGGCGGCGCGCGAACGCGGCGTGGTCTTCGACATCGGCCATGGCAAGGGCTCGTTCGGCTACGAGACGGCGATGGCGATGCTGAAGCGCGATTTCCTGCCTGACGTGATCTCGTCCGACATCCATGTCGTGTCGATCGATGGACCGGCCTACGACCTCCTTACGACGATGTCGAAGTTCCTCGCCCTCGGCGTGCCCCTGGTCGAGGTCATCCGAGCCACCACGGTCAATCCGGCGCGCGCTGTGCGCCTCGAGGATCGCGGCACGCTGCGCCCGGGTCTGCTCGGCGATGCGACCGTGCTGACGCTCGAGCAAGGGAGGTTCACCTTCGAGGACGTGCTGGGCGAGAAGCTGAACGCGGAACAGCGACTGGCTTGCCGCGGAATTGTCCTCGGTGGCCGTTGGTGGCACGAGACATGACCATCGCGGTGATGATGGGCGTTTCGGGCAGCGGCAAGACGACGATCGCGCGTGGTGTCGCAGAACGCGAGGGCTGGCGCCTGCTGGAGGGCGACGCTTTCCACCCACCGTCGAATGTCGCGAAGATGCACGCCGGCACGCCGCTCACCGATGAGGATCGTTGGCCATGGTTGCGTGCCATCGCACACGAGATCGACGCGATGCGTGCGCGTGGCGAGCAGGGCGTGGTCGCGTGCTCGGCGTTGAAGCGCTCCTATCGCGACATCCTGATCGGGAATCGGACCGATGTGGTGCTGGTGTACCTGCAAGGATCGCAAGCCCTGATCGCCGAGCGGATCGCGGCTCGCAAGGGACACTTCATGCCAGCGACGCTGCTCGACAGTCAGTTCGCCACGCTTGAGGAGCCAGGTCCGGATGAGCATCCGATCGTGGTGTCGATCGGAGCATCACCTGAAGCTATCGTCGATGCCGTAGTGGACAGACTGAGGGAGCGCACAGCATGAGCGAAGGATTCGCAGTCTATCCCAGCCTGCGCGACCGCGTGGTGTTCATCACTGGCGGGGCGAGCGGCATTGGTGCCGAGCACGTCACGCAATTCGCCGCACAGGGAGCAAAGGTGGCGTTCGTCGACATTGCCGACGATGCGGCGCAGGCGCTGATCGCCAAAATCGAGGCCGCGGGCCACCTGAAGCCATTCTACCAGCACTGTGACCTGAAGGATATCGCTGCGCTGCAGGCGACGATTGCCGAGGTGGGGCGTCGCCTTGGGCCCATCACCGTGCTGGTGAACAACGCAGCGAACGATCAGCGGCACAAGTTCGAGGATGTGACGGTCGATTACTGGGACGAGCGGTTGGCGACCAATCTGCGGCATCAGTTCTTTGCCATCCAGGCTGCGGCGCCGATGATGCGGTCCGCTGGCGGTGGCTCGATCATCAATTTCGGTTCGGTAAGCTGGCATTCGCTGCAGGGCGGCATGCCGGCCTATACGACTGCAAAGGCCGCAGTGGAGGGGCTGACGCGCGGCATGGCGCGTGATCTGGGTCCAGACAAGATCAGGGTCAATACGGTCATCCCCGGCTGGATCATGACCGAGCGTCAGATTGCGCTCTGGCTGACGCCCGAGGGCGAAAGGAACCTCATGCAGGTGCAGTGTCTCAAGGAGAAGCTGGTGCCGGCTGATGTGACGCGGATGGTGCTGTGGCTGGCCTCCGACGACAGTCGGATGTGTTCAGCGCAGCTCTGGGTGGTCGATGCAGGAAGAATGTAGATACACCTGTCATTGCGAGCGAAGCGAAGCAATCTCGATCAAGGTGAGCACTGCGACCAAGCCTGCTTCACCTCGCCCGCAATGACGCTGGTACCGTCATGACGTACCGAGACTTCTGGCTCCGCTATCTCCGTGCCCACAGTAATCCGAGGACACGTGCGCTGCACTATATCGGCAGCGGGTTGGCGGTTGCCACCTTGGCAGTCGCCATCGTCACTCTCAACTGGCGTGGGCTGATTGCTGCGCCATTGATCGGCTATAGCTTCGCGTGGACCGCGCACTTCGCCATCGAGCGCAATCGCCCCGAAACGTTCGGCCATCCCTTCTGGTCGCTATTCAGCGACTACCGCATGTTGATGCTCGCGCTCAGCTTCCGCCTCGCACCGCATCTGCACCGCGCCGGCTTGCGATAGCGGCCTCGCACCAGCATCATCGTCGTAAAGACAGGGGAAACAGTACCATGTGGGAACCGAGCGAGCGCTATCCCGATCCGGCGGTGCAGGTGATCGATGCAAGCTTCAATCGCTACCGCCTGCCACTTGCCTCGGTGGAGCGCCTGTTCACCGGTTGCCGTTGGTCGGAAGGACCAGTTTATTTCGGCGATGGCCGCTATGTGCTGTGGAGCGACATTCCCAACGACCGCATCCTGAAATGGGAGGAGGAAACCGGCACCGTCAGCACCTATCGCAAGTCGTCCAACAATGCGAACGGCAACACGCGCGACCGTCAGGGACGTCTGGTTACCTGCGAGCATCGCGGCCGTCGGGTTATTCGCACCGAATATGACGGCGCGATCACCGTGCTGGCCGACAGCTTTCAGGGCAAGAAGCTGAATTCGCCAAACGATGTGGTGGTGAAGTCCGATGGCTCCATCTGGTTCACCGATCCACCGTTCGGGCTGCTCGGCTATTACGAAGGCGAGAAGTACGAGCCGGAACTGCCGGCAAACGTGTATCGCATCGATGGTCAGACGGGCGGGATTTCCGTTGTAGCCGACGATGTCCAAGGCCCCAACGGGCTGGCGTTCTCGCCGGACGAGTCAAAGCTCTACGTGGTGGAATCACGCGCCATGCCGTCGCGCAAGCTGCGTGTGTTCGATGTCAACGGAAGCACCCTTGGTGCAAGCAGGATGTTCCTTGATGCTGGTTCGGGTACACCCGACGGCTTCCGGGTCGATATCGACGGCAACCTGTGGTGCGGTTGGGGCATGGGCGAGGCGGACCTCGATGGCGTGCGCATCTTCAATCCCGCCGCCGAGCCCATCGGCCACATTGCTCTGCCCGAACGCTGCGCCAATCTCTGCTTCGGTGGCCGCTGGCGCAATCGCCTGTTCATGGCAGCAAGCCATGGTCTCTATGCGCTGTACGTAAACACGCAGGGAACGCCTGGCGGTTAAACCGCCACCTGCATCGCCTCCGCCATCGGCTTGGCACCTGATCCGCTAGCAGGATGATATCAGCGATCGGCCGCTCCAGGCTTGGCCGCTGACAATACGCTTGCCCTGGCCTTCAGAGCGGCCGCAAGTGCCAGACGATTTGGGCAAGATGCGTATTTCTCGCCAAAGCACTGCACCACATTGCAGTCGAAACAGGCTGCCATCACGTCGGGAACGTCGTGGACGATATATTTCTCGACCAGACCCTTCCAAGCTTCGGTAAGCATCGTTGCGTCTCCTGCTGGTCGCCATAACAGCGTACAGCGAGGCTCGTCAGCATTGATCCAGGTCAAATGTTCCTGCTCCGTGCTCCGTGCCAACGCCGGGGCCTTCCTGGCTTTTTTGGAGCCCAACCGTCCGTGCCGCGGGTGGCCGGCTAGCAGTAATCGGATCGCCGGTGCTAATCGGACCGGCCGCCAGCATGAGGGGTTAAGCGTGGAGTCAGTCGATTGCATCGTGGTGGGTGCCGGTGTCGTGGGCCTCGCGGTGGCACGTGCGCTCGCGCTTACCGGCCGTGAGGTCGTCATTCTCGACGCCGCGGAAGGCATCGGCACAGAGACTTCATCACGCAACAGTGAGGTGATCCACGCCGGCATCTACTACCCGGCGGGCAGCTTCATGGCGCGGTTCTGTGTCGCCGGGCGCAAGGCGCTCTACGCCTATTGCGCCGCCAAGGGCGTGCCGCACGCCAACTGCGGCAAGCTGATCGTCGCAACCAATGCCGAGGAGGACGCGATGCTGGCCGGCATCAAGCGCCGGGCCGAGGTGAACGGCGTCGAGGGCATGCGCGTGCTCACGGCCGCCGAGGCGATCGCGATGGAACCCAATCTGTCGTGCACCAGCGCGCTGTTGTCGCCGGCTACAGGCATCGTGGACAGCCATGCTTTTATGCTGGCGCTGCAGGGCGATGCAGAGAACGCCGGTGCAGTGCCAGTGTTCTTCAGTCCCGTCACTGGCGGACGCGCTGTGCAGGGTGGCGTTGAGATCGATGTCGGTGGCGCTGAGCCGATGACGGTACACTGTCGATTGCTGGTGAATTCCGCCGGCCTCCACGCCCCTGGGCTCGCATCACGCATCGTAGGCATGCCGCCGGATCGGATCCCGACCGCATACTACGCGAAGGGCAACTACTTCACATTGTCCGGGCGTTCGCCGTTCTCGCGGTTGATCTATCCTGTGCCGGTACCCGGTGGTCTCGGCGTGCACCTGACGATCGATCTTGGTGGTCAGGCGCGCTTCGGCCCCGACGTGCAGTGGATCGATGCGATCGACTACACAGTGGATCCGACGCGTGCCGACAGCTTCTACGCCGCAGTGCGCAAGTACTGGCCGGCGTTGAAGGATCACGCATTGCAGCCAGGCTATGCCGGCATCCGGCCGAAGATCGTGCCGCGCGGTGCGTCAGCGCAGGATTTCGTGGTGCAGGGGCCGCAGACGCACGGTGTGTCCGGACTGATCAACCTGTTCGGCATCGAAAGTCCTGGATTGACGGCGTCACTGGCGCTTGCCGAATACGTGCTGGAAGTGGCGGCGACCGGGTAACTACGAGCGTGTAGCCTCCGGCCTGAATCGGACGCCGGCGCGGGCATAGCCGCCGCTGATCCCGATTGGTGTGCCGTCTGCGCGCCAGCATGCGGCGCCGGTCATCGTGCCATCATCCTCGAACCGGATAGCGCTCATACCGCCGCCGACATTGCCAACCGTCGCCACGTCGTGGCCTTTGTCACGCAACGCCGCCAAAACCCCTGACGGCGCGGTGTTTTCCACCTCAACGCCGAAGCCCTGAGTCCATAGACGTGGCGCCTCCACGGCCTCCTGCACACTCATGCCGTGATCGATCAGATTGGAGATCGCCTGCATCACCGAGGGGAAGATGCGCAACCCGCCGGGCAGACCCAGGGCATAGCGTGGCAGCCCATCGCGCAGCAGCATGACCGGCGACATCGACGAGGTAACCCGCTTTCCTGGTGCCACTGAATTCGTGCGGCCCGGATGCGGCGTGAACACGAACATGTAGTTGTTGGGGATCATGCCGGTGCCAGGCACGATGTAGCGTGCGCCGAATAGCGAATTGATCGTCTGCGTGCTCGCGACGATGTTGCCCATACCGTCAGCCACGGTGAGATGTGTGGTATGCGCGCCTTCGCCGGGCGCCACCTCCGCGCTCCAGCTCTGCGCCCGCCCGAGATCGATGTGCGCGCGACGCTCCTCGGCGTAGGACTTCGACAGCAGCTTCTCCACCGGCACCTTGACGAATGCCGGGTCCGCGGTTGCCGCAGTTCGGTCGGCAAAGGCGATCTTCAGCACCTCAGCCAGCAGGTGCAGCGTCTCCGCGGAGCCAAAGCCCAACGAGCCGATATCGTAGCCCTCCAGTATGTTGAGCATCTGAATGATGTGCAGCGGTCCCGACGATGGCGGCGGTGGTCCCACGATGTCGAAGCCACGATACGTGCCACGCAGCACATCGCGCTCCACGGTACGATAGCGCGTTAGATCGTCGCGCGTGATATAGCCGTCCGACCTCGCCATGTGCTCGGCGTACAGCGTCCCGAGAGCGCCGGCGTACAGCAGATCAGGACCTTCCCGCGCGATGCTGCGCAGCGTTTCCGCATAATCGCCGGTGATCAGCCGTGTACCGGCAGCGATCGGCGACCCGTCAGGCAGGTACAGCTTCGCGATCTCTGCGTCGCGCGCCATGTCGGCGGCGGAGTCCGAAACGCACTCGCGCAGGTAGGGTGTGACGCGGAAGCCGCGCGAGGCATGGCGAATCGCCGGCTCCATCACATCGGCCAGGGAGAAGGTGCCGAAGCGGGCGACTGCCTCGCACCAACCCTTCAGGTTCCCAGGCGCGGCGACCGCGGTCGGGCCGACGGCGTTCTTGCGCCCGATCGCATCCATCGTACCGGGCGCGGCGTTGGGATCGGGCGTGTAGGTGGTCGGTCCCGTGGCGAGCGGCGCCATGCTCTGGTTGTCGATCACCACATGGCGTCCATCGGCCAGTCGGATATGCGCAATGCCACCGCCGAGGATGCCGACCATCATCGGCTCCACGACGGTCAGCGCAAACAGGGCGGCGACTGCTGCGTCGATCGCATTGCCGCCCGCGGCCAACATCTCGGCGCCGGCCGCCGAGGCGAGGGGATGATTGGTGACCACCATGCCGCGTGTGCCGGTCGCCGGCTGCTTCTCGCAACGGAACGTCGTACCCGCGCGGGTGCGCCAGTCGAACTCGGGCATGGCTGGTCCTTTCGTACAATTGCCTCACGATCACAATGCGCTCGCGCAATCCGCGCGACAATCGTGGAGGGGTGCAGCGTGGACGCCTATACGCTGGTCGGTTTCGTCGGTGTTGGCTGCATCGTGGTGGCCTATTTCGCCAACCAGCAGGGCTGGCTCAAAGCCGAGGACTGGCGGTTCCCCACGGCAAATCTTGTCGGATCGCTGCTGATCATGGCGTCGCTGTGGACCGCGTGGAACTTCCCGTCAGCCGTGATCGAGGCGATCTGGGCGGCGATCAGCCTGTATGGTTTGGTCCGACGCTGGCGCTGGCGCTAGACGGCCTCCGCTGAAAAACGCCGGGGCGCGGCACAGCAACTACAACCGCCGGGATGCGAGCGGAACGGCGTCGCAGCGCTCGACGGTTCGGCACCGCCGCCGCCGATTGCGGGCAAAGTCAAGGCGCGCGGCGCCGGGTCGCCACAGGCTGGGCAAGGCTGCGCAAGGTCAAACTCCGCAATCGGGTGACTTTCGCTGAACGGACCGCAGCGATCGCAGTCATAGTCATAGGTGGGCATTCAGGCCTCGTAGGTCGGAATTGGTCGAGACCGAGTTTGCCACCGCCAGGCGTCCCCGGTCCAGGGCGCGATCACTGCTGACACAACGCTGTCAGCGGTGGCCTGGCAATATGGCCTTCGTCGCGGCGGCTCAACCGGAGGAAGCGTCCGCCGTTCTCGATGGCAACACTGATCAGGAGGTGGCGATGCAAGGCGATGATATTCGTGCAACCGCGGGCGTTCATCCCGATGCGATCCGCTCGGTGGAGCGCGTCTACGAACTCTGGGACGCGGCACTGGGCGCCAAGGATGTCGAGGCGGCCGCGGCGCTCTACGCGGAGGACACGCGGCTTGAAAGCCCTCTGGTGCGGCATCTGCTGGGCTCCGAGCGCGGCATCATCGAAGGGCGCGACAGGCTCCGGGACTTTCTGCACATCGTGTTCGAGCGGACCCCGCCAAGCCGGCGTCGCTACCGGACAGGGTTCTTCACGGACGGCAGAAAGCTGATCTGGGAGTACCCACGCGAGACGCCTGATGGCGACCAGATGGACTTTGTCGAATCGATGGAGATCGAGAACGGATTGATCCGGCGCCACTGCGTCTACTGGGGCTGGTTCGGCGTCAAGGTGCTGGAAGGAGATCGCTATCATCGCTGAAGTGCGGCGTCGGCGGGTGCTCTGGCCGAACAACCCGCCGGGTACCGTCGACAGCAGCAGGGCACCTGGCACACCGACAGCGATGGCGATGAGCAGTCGAAGCGCCATCAGCGATACCGGCGATTGCAGCTCCGCCATATCGCCTGCGGCAAGGCAAATGCGGCAATCGTTGCGAGCATCGATGCGGCGAGCATTGGCACGCCGGCGCGTATCGGCCGCAGGGGCGTGGTGCCCAGCACATGCGCATTCGCCCACAGCACGTACGGGCTGACAAACACCTGTGCGCCGAGCCACACCAGCACCGCCTGTAGCGGGGTGGCCGGGCGTAGCAGCAGAACGCCCGCCGCGGTCGCGACTGTGCCGGCGATGTTCGCAATCAGCGTGTAGCGTGGCTCGCCGCGCGCAATGACCGCGACCCCGGCGGGAAACGCCAGGAACAGCCAGGCCGTCAGCGCGATCAATGGCAGGGCGGCCTCGCCGCAGGAAGCCCAGGCCGGTCCCAGCAGCGCTGCCACCAATGGTTGGATCACGATGGCCATCCCAGCGCACAGCGGGAACGCCAGGAAGCTGGACCAGGCGAGGCAGCGATCCATGCTCGCGCGCAAGGCAGAAAGCTTCTTCTGATGCTCCGAAAGAACCGGAAGCATCAGCCGCCACTGCGCGGTGAACGCGAGCTCGCGAACTGCATCGACCAGACGGAACGCCATATGCACCTGGCCTAGCGCCGCGGCGCCGGCGGTGCCGCCAATCAGCAGGGCAAACAGGCGGTAGCGGCCGTGCTGCACGAGAGTACTCGCTGTGAGCGGCAAGCCGATCCGCAGCATTTCACGGAGGCGTTGCGCGCTCACGCGGCGGCGCGGCGGCAGCGGACACCGTAGTAGCAGGGTGAGGGCGCCGGCACCCGAGATTACCACTTGCTGCAGCACCAGCGCCCATGCGCCGGCACCTGCGAGAGCGCTGACGACGCCCGCCAGTGTACCCAAACCCTGGCCGATGACTGTGCGCCATGCCAGTGTCCGATAGGCACGATTGCGGGTAAGGAGGCCCTGCACCGGTCCCGCTGCGCCGACCAGTGGCAGCGGCAGCGCAAGGACCACCGACATCATGACCAGCCGGTTGTCCGCCAACGACCACGCCAGAGGGCGGCCGAACCCCGCTTGGAGCAACGCAGCGAGGCAGCCGACCGCGATTGATGCCACGAATGCGCTGGAGAATGTATCGTCTTCCATGACGCCGCGCTGCACGAGTGCGTCGGCGAACAATGCGTTCACCGAGACCCACAACAGCACGTGCAGTGCAATCGCAGCCGCGCCTATGCCAACTTCCGCAGGGCCGACCAGGCGCGCCACGATGAATGCGGAGGCAAAGGAGAGCAGCGCCGATACCGCCGCCTCGAGGCCTGACCAGAACACGTTGGCGGCATGGCCCTGCTTCATCGGCTGAATGCAGGTGCGAGGACAGGTCGTCGCAGCGAGGCAAGGCAAACGACCGCGACCAGCGGCGGCAGCCACATGATGCGACTCTGATAGCGATCATGTGGTCCGGAGAGACCACCGGTAATGGCTGCGTTGGCCAACAGTGCCAGCAGGGCCGCCGCAGCGAACCCGCTGGATCGATGATGGCGCGATGTCATCAGCATTGCGCAGCATCCGGCGACGCCAGCCAGCGCCGTCACGATGTGCAGTTTCTGCATCCAGCCTGGCACAGTGAGTTCGCCGAAGGTCTGACGCGATGTTGTGTACATAGACATTTCGAAGCTTGGAAAATCGCGTCGGATCACCGGAGTGACGGTGGCCGGCCAGGGCTGCAGCCCGTCGCCTGTGGCGAAATCTCCAAGCTGCCGCATCGAATTCCGCCCAAAGGCCAGCAGTTCGCTACTCGGCTCGGCGCGCAGGGCCGCGCCTATGATCGAATTTGCCTCGCTGGACACCAGCTTGGCGCCGCCGGCTTGCACAACCGGCCCGTCCTGGCGCCACAGGAAATCGTCCTCGATCGCCGGCATCCGGTCGATGAACGCGCAGAGCCGCCAGCCAGACGAGGGGCAGTCGTGACGCAGCACATCCATGCCCGGACCGTCGTAGATCACTCGGGTCAACAGGAACATGTTGCCGAACGGCGCCAATGACGCACGACCGAATGCCAGCAGATTGACCGATATCAGGGCAATTCCCGCCAAATGCCAGCGGCGCGATACTGCGCACCACCGTGGTGCAGCGGAAACGGAATGGCAGCAGGACGACCAGGAGCAATACTGCAAGCAGCACGTGAGACAGGTGTGCCGCGATCATGAACGCGGCAAATGCCACCAGCCAGATGCGCTCGCCTAAATATAGACGGTCCGGGACGAAGATCAGCAGTGCAAGCACAAGCACCAGAACACCGGTGAACACGTCCGGTGAGAGTTGCGACGCAATCCAGGGCAGTGACGATGCGACGGACATCGCGCCTGCCAGAGGCACCAACCACCATACCGATGCCCGGGCAGCAACGTTCGGCGAACAATGTGAAGCACATGCGCGATCAGCAGCGCCTGCGCGGCGATCGCCGGCCAGGTGGTCAAAGTCATGTGCAGTGGCAAAAGGAACAGACTGTAGAAGATTGGCCGGTCCCACCCGGCATAATGCTCGATTGCCTGCGCCAGATAGGTACCGGTGTCGGAAAAGACGAGGGGATAGCCATTCCAATAGGTAGGTAGTGATTTCAATGAGGTAATGCGGAAATCGACACTCACAGCCACTCACAAAAATGCACTCACGGGACGGTCGCATGGCGCAGGCATCAACGGATTGTGTGGCATTGGCGCCGACCGCCGCCTACCCCCGCAAGCGCCTGCTTTCGAAGTTCGATCGAGATTATCTGCGAGGCGCATTCCGGTGCCCGGTTGCACTTCGATCAGCCCGAAAGAAGCCTTCCTCTGGTGACTGCGGCGCCGCCTGCCCATGCCAGCCTCTCACTGTGGACCGTGGAGTATGGCTACAATCGGTCTTGGTTGACGTCGCGCCGGCATTCAGCGCGCTACCTGTGCAAAGACTTCCTCATGCACTTGAACAATCAGTTGCTGAATAACGAACTTGCAGTGGCCGTCAATGCGCTCGATGGGATCACGGACAACGCGACAACCTTCTTCGCTAATCAAAGGATCGGAAACCCACGCAGCGGGATCAGTGAGCGAAGGTCAATGACGCCGCCACCGCGCCGCTTCTGTCGCCTTCTCGGTGTGCTCGGACAAGTCACAGACGCGCAGCGCCCGCCACACAGAGATAACCCCGACCTGATGTCCCTGGCATGACGTCGTTGTACCGCTCGCGAGAACCATGGAAGGGGGGCGGCGTTCCCACCGCCCCCGGTTAGCCGACAACGATGGTGGGCCGGTTGCCGCATTGTCTGGGTAGCCGGCAAATGCCGGCTGTAAGCCGCCCCATTGAGCCGGCGGGAAGATTCAACGGATATCCCTTATTTTTCGTCGCTTCCTAATTTGTCCAGAGCATCATGGCGTGTCAACTCCACCTCAGATTTCCTAAGGAATATCTGTTGAACGCGCGTGCAGGCGTACGCGCGTATATACGAGCATCGATGCGGCGCTACAAGCGCTATGTTCGCATTTCACCGGCGCATAAGAAGCCTTGGACGTAGTTCGGACATGTCCATAGCGTGGGTCGCGAACAGTCGCGTTTACGGGGAGGTTCGAATGAAAGACCCACCGCCCATCTTGCTGGACCGTCGTCTCCGGTAGGCGACCACCGCGACGCCGACGGTCTCGAAGCACTCGGCGCGCTGCAAGGTATTGACGGACACCCATTGACGACAGAGCAGCGGTCAGCCGACCGCAGGGGGAAGCCATGCCCCACACCCTTGCGAACTTACAACGTCTGACAACAAAACGTTCCAATCAATTGAGAACAGCATTATCAGCACTGGGGAACATGCACGCGACCTTGCGATCATGCGCAAAGAGATGCGTGCGCGCCACGCGCATTGTTGGGGCCAGTGGGAACCAACCACTCACCCGGCTTCGGACGAAACGCGCCCATACCTGAATTCGCAATGTCAAGCGGTTCGGCGCGCAATCGCGTGGATTTTGTCATAACGGCTCCGACGGCGTCTTCCTCGGAAGTCCGGTGCACGTCGTCCGAGCCGACCTAATGTCCAGCCGCAAGCACAAACTGCCCGCCCGTATCACGGCAGGACTGCAAGAGATACGCGAGCAAATCAGGCAAACGAAGCTGCACAATCGCAAAGGGCAACCGTTCTATTTGACGATCGGGAAGGAATGGCTTCCGATAAAGACCGATCCTATCGTCGATGAACACGGCCTCGAAGTTCTCGGACCGCTACCCGCGTCAATTCAATGGCTGAACAGGTGCTTGGTTGCGTGGGACGGGCACGAAAGCGGTGACCTGGAGCGAGGCGAACGGTATGCGGAGCAGATCGGCTATCATCCCCGATACCGCGAAGAGCCGTACCTCATGGCCGAACTGACGGAATTGTGGCGGACCAAGAAACCACCGCGTCGGCGACGAAATTTGCCTCTCGCAATGATCACCGGACGTATCTTCGTACATTTCCGAGGTCGTTAGTTGAACGATAACCGCTGCGATTAAGGTGGCGGCCTTGGTTCGATAGTGTAGTTCCACTCGCCATGGAATGCATGGGGCGTGAGTTTGAGGTCTGCCATCTCGGCATCAGACACCTTCACACCGGCCGGATAGCGAGCATCGTCGATGGCACACTGCACCTTCAGGCCGGTGCGGGTGGTGGTCGCGCCGATCAGCTGCACGATTGTCTGGTAGCTGACCAGCGGCTTGCCACGCCAGTTCTGTGTGATGAATGAGAATAGACGATGCTCGATCCGGTTCCATTTGCTGGTGCCGGGTGGCAGATGGCAAACCGTGATGGCTCAGGCCGAGTTCGTTGGCCAGCGCCTGCAGTTCGCGCTTCCACAGGCGTACCCGGGCGCCGTTGCTGCCGCCGCAGTCGGCGGTGATCAGCAGACGACGGGCTTGCGGATAGCGGGCGCGGCCCATGCTGTGCCACCAGCGGCGGATCGCATTGACGGCGAAGCTGGCGGTATCGTGGTCGATGCCCACACTCACCCATCCCGCGTTGCTGGCGATGTCATAGACGCCATACGGCACGGCGCGACCAAGTTCCGGGATCAGAAAGTCGTGCACCCGCACCGGCTCGGGCTGTCGCTTCGGGCGCAGCTCGCGGCCGCCATTCTTGAAGTCGCCGACAAGTTCCTTCTTCTTGGTGTCAACCGAGATCGCCGGCTGACCCGCCGCCAACGCATCACTCGTCTGTGCGTTGATATAGCCGAATTGCGCGTCACGGTCGGGGTGGTTGCTGCCTTCACGGGTCTTGCGATTGGACTGCAGGCTGTAGCCGAGTTCGCGCAACAGGCTGGCCACCGCATTGTGGCCAATCCGGTGACCCAGGCTCTGCAAGGCCGTGGCCAGGTGGCGCAGGCTCTTGCTCGTCCACAGCAGCGGCGCCTGTGGATCACCGCGCGTGGCCGGTTCTACCAGTTCGCGCAGATCATCAAGCAACGTGGCATCGCTGGACGTCAGTTTCTTCCGCCCTCCGCCAGGCTCGACGAACCCGACCCGCCGCGACATCCGCCGCCGCGCCCCGCAATTCGGCCAGACCTCGCCCGATCGTGCTGCGTGCCATCCCGGTGATGCGCGACAGCGCCGATACGCCGCCCCATCCTGCCGACCGCGCTTCGGCCGCCGCAAACCGACGCCGACCCCGCTCGTCCAGAACCGGATCAAGCGCTGCGTAGCGTAGCTGTATGGCCGCCTCGTCCAACACGCCTCTATGCTAAGCGACCCACAGCCCGCGCCGGAATCCCCCACTCAAAAACCGATTTGGTTATTCTTCAACAGACCCTTAGATTCCCCCACGGTACCTCTGTGTTCGGCGATTACGACAAGTTAATCAAAAACGTGCCCGACGAGGTCATAGATTTGGTGCTCTTCGATCCGCCGTTTGGGATTTGGAATGGCTTATCGCATGGCCACCTCGGCAAGATATTACATCCGTGGGACAGACCGCTCAACTGGGATACCTTGTGGCCCGAACTCTGGCGCGTCACGAGGCCCGCAGGCACCGTGGCCATCTGCGCCGCGCAGCCTTTGGCTTCAGTCTTGATCGCGTCACAAATCGATAACTTCCTCTACTGCTGGTACCATTTTAGGAAGGCGACAAACATTTACGGACCGAGACACGCGCGACCAATGACCATGATCGAGCCGATCCCAGTCTTCTCCCGCGCCGGACACAGCGAAAGAACATACCACCCACAAATGCGCGACCTCGGGGAGATTGTCGATCGTTTACGCGAACCGTGGCTACGACGGGTATTTGAGCCAATGCTTGCAGAACTCGAAGCGCACTCCCGGCATATGAGTTATCGCTCGCTCGCGCCGATCGATCTGATTGTGGCATCACGCACAGCCTATGATAAACCTCACATCCAACATGGCCAAAAGTCCGTTGAGTTGATGCGGTATCTCGTGCGCTCCCACACCGATCCTGGCGATGTCATTTTGGATATAACTGCTGGATCACAGACCACGGCTATAGCCGCCGCACTAGAGGGCAGACGCTTTATCACGTTTGAAAAGGATCGTCGGCACTTTGCCCTCGGCACGCAGCGTCTGACCCGCCTTTACGCCGCGAAGAAGTTGCCGGACAAAATAATCTTTCCTGCATTACGCATAAACCTCAGCCAATTTCAGGAGCCGGTAGGGCATTGGTGTGGTTCGGACGGCGGCCCAAGTGAGGCGGGGGATCATGGCGGCCAGATCGTATCTTCGGTTGAAGCGGTATTCGAATTCGGCGAGGTAGCGTGGGACATGCTTGCTGTTGATGGCACGGTAGGTTCCAGTGATGGCGGCCTTGATGTTGCCGAGGGCGGTGTTGACCCATTTGAAGGCTGGCGTACTGAGCCGCCTTTGGCCCTGACCCGGTCTTGACGACCTGGTGCGCGCAGCCGGCGTCGGCAACGCTGGTGAAACACTGAAGGCCGTCGCTGACGACAGAGCAGTTTGGATCGAGGCTGCGCTCGGCGAACCCCGCGATCGAGGTTGCACAGAAGCTGGTGACCCGGCGCAGCTTCAGCCGAACCGGCTTTCCCGCGGTGGTCGTCTCGACGGCGGCGACGAACGGCGTTTTGCCAGGCGCCCCGCGGCCTCGCCTTCCGCCGGAGCGTTCGCCGCCGAGATAGGCGTCGTCGATCTCAATCCTGCCGGTCAGCCGCTTGCGTGCATCACGCTCGAGCATGACCTGCTTCAGCTTGTGTTTGATCTTCCAGGCGGTGGTCTGCGTCACCCCAAGGCGACGCCCCAGTTCGATGCTGGAGATGCCTTGCTTGGTCTGCGTCAGATGATAGATCGCCCGAAACCATAGCCGCAGCGGCAGGTGGGTCGATGCAAAGATCGTCCCGGCGATCGGCGATGTCTGCCGGCGGCACTTGGTGCACTGATAGAGATCGCGGGTTGCCACCACACAGTATTGCCTGCCACCGCATACCGGGCACTCAAAGCCATGCGGCCAGCGTGATGCAATAACGATCGCCCGGCATTGCTCCTCGGTGCCTGTACAGCTGTTCAAACGCAGGCTCGCTGAGACCCTTCTGGAACTGCACGACGTTACGAGCCATCGACACAACCTCATGAAAGGACACAAAAATCCTTGGTCTGCTACCAGGCGTTTCGTGACTGAGGGAAGTGCGTAATCTAATCTTTTCAATGCGACGTACCACCTCCCAGTGCTTGGAGGTAAGCGCCACCATAAATGATCCTGCGAATGGGCAAGGGGGCAGCGTGACGCTGCACTCGATTTGCGCTGCTCGGCATCGCCCTGGTGCTGACGACAGCGCTCGGTGCCTGTTGTGAAGCGAGGTCCGTCAGGTGGCGGCATCCAGGCTTCGTGGAGGGCGGCACAGACAGATGTCCTAGTGAAGGAGTTGGAGCACGAGGACCCCACCTACTTTGCGCCACATTTCCCGCCACAATGCACGCGCTCAGCCTAATCCGGGAGGCCATCGAACCGTACCACGGACCATACCAAAGCTCGCCGATCTTTGGTGAACCTTCGGCAGATCAGATCGAGCGGCTTGGTCCGACGTCGAAGAAGTTGCTCGGCTGGAGACTGTGCCACGGACCATACCAAAACTCGCCGATCTCTGGTGCACCTTCGGGCTGCCAGTCGAGCAGCCCTCGCGTCATCCATACGAACGTCGGTGCCGGCGCACCCCAACGGATCGGACCGAAGCCAGCATCCAATAGCTCAGCGCGTGGGTTCTAGGTGTGGCCAGTCGCCGCAGGTGAAGTCGATCAGTTCGCCGTCCATTTCGAGCGATCGACCATTTGTCCCGCATTGCCCTGTGCGCAAAACGCCATCGTGTCGCGGATCGCGGACGGTCCGGCGCAATAGAGCATCCCACCGACGCAGAACTTCGGCTTCCGCCGAAAGTCGCAACGCGAGGTGGCCGATCCCGGCCCCGCAGTAGGCAATCGCCGCCGGTCGAGCCAGTGAACTTGATCGATCGCACCACCGGCGCGATGTCCGCCTTGATATCGTCCGGCTCGGCGAGCGCGGGCCGACGATCATGTTGCCTTCGTCCTGTAGGCGAATGCTGCTCACTGGCTTGGCGATTTAGCGGCCTTTGCCGCCTGCTGGCGGCGTTCATGGCGGTTGCTCATCAGCGATCTCCTCGAAGAACGTGGAGCGCCTAATTTGATCGAGCAGGCCCCAACATATTGGCGACACCCTGGCACCTCGCTCGCGGCGCCGATTCATATTGCACCGTTGCGCACACGGTTGGTACAACAGACTGAGCGGTGGCGATTTGCCGACCGTCATTTTAGCGAAAGCCAATTACACATGAAACAAGCCTATCTCGTGCTCGCGTCCGAGCGGCGCGTGCTCAACGTCGTGCTGGACGATGACCTGGACGCGATCCAGCGGGCGATCGGGTACCAGACTATCGAACACGGCACCACGTTCCAAACCGAAGATCAACTTATTATCGGCGGCGACGAACTCGGCGGTGTCCCCCAGGATCGGTTCTGGGCGGCGGGGTGCCGTTTGCCTTTCATGGGAACGCGCTGCTGGTGGGTATTGATCCCCAGACTGGCGACACAGCCAGTCGCCCGCAAATGATGATCGACGAATTCCAGCGGTTGATCACCTTTGCCACACCGTCACATGACTGGCGCCTGCCAATGCCTTTTCCCGGAGCGCTAGAAAAAGCCAACCTGCGGGGAGGCCGCTAGAGCAATGCGAGCGAGCAAACGAAGTCGGAACCGACGAGGTGTTGACCGACCATCGGATGTGCCGTGAAGAGAGCCACGCCGAAGATCGATAATGCAATCCCGATTGTCGTTGTGATATAAATAAAGATGCCGGAGTAGCTGCCGGCACCGCTGTCAAATCGGTCGGAACTAAAATCACACCCAGGGGGTCGCGCCCCTGGGCTTCCGATCCGAAGACCGCGGTAGTGATTTTAGGAAGTTTGGCATTTGAACCCATTATATTACGTCATCGGCGTCACTGGCAGTGGCAAGACCACCCTGGCTATGAAGCACGCCATCAACCATCCTACCACGAACTTCTTCATCGCGCTGCCCTCGATCCAAGCAATTGATGAGAAGGCCAACGAGTTGTTTGATCTGCTCGATTCCGCTGGCGTCAAGCGTCCCGTCAAACGGTTCTACTCGCGCCAAGGTCAGGAGATGAGCGTGGTCGAGCAGATCGCCCGTCATGTCGAGGCAACGCCACGCGATGCTGGCTCGATAATCTTCATCACGCACCGCGCGTTCGCCATGATGTCGCACTGGTATCACGCGGATCGATGGCACGGTATCATCGATGAGGTTCCCTGCATCAGCTATTCGTTCAGTGAACCACTGCCGGACAATCGGCATCTACTGCTCGATAAGCTGCACATGAGTCCGTTCGCGGAGAACGATCGCTATTCGATTGTGGACGCAAAAGACATCGAAGAGATTAAACACATCGCAGTCAATCCCGGCGGCGATCGGGTCAATAGGATTTTCCAGGACTTATGCGAGAAGCTGACGACATCGTCGCCCTGGCAGGTGTTCTGGGAGACCAAACAGATCGAACAGTTCCGCACCGGCAAGATCACCAAGCCCACCATCCACGCGCTGATGCATCCGAGCAAGTTTATGGGATTCGCCAGTATGACAATCATGGGCGCCGATCTGATGGATTCGATCTTCTACCACTACTATCGGAAGCTCGGTGTCGAGTTTCGTGAGAATCGCAAGATCAGCGCCACGGTGAAGCAGGACCTGCGCCTCCAAAGGCAGGCGTCATGACGTCCACTCCAATGGGAATCGCCTGACGATTCTCCGACTGACCGATCGTCCCTGGTCGAAAAGCTTGCGCAAGATGCTGATCGATCATGAGGGTCACCAGCGCACCGTGATGGAGACCTACAAGCTGGCGATCAATGAGCGCACCAGAGGCATCCCGAAGATATGGCTCGGCAATAATGACATGCAACACGGCGAGATTGACGGCACCCGCCTGCCCGGCATGCCCCAAGGCTTCAACCAATTCCAGCACTATGACTGCTTCGTCATGCTGTCGGCGCTGCGCCCCGACAAATCGCACGTCAAGTTTCTACAAGACATGACCGGCATGACCGAACGCCAAATTCGTCGCGCCATCGCCTCACAGGTCGCCATCCAAGCGATGGGTCGCGGCTCGATCCGTAACCCCGACGTCGAGCAGCCCTTTCTCTTCATCTGCCCCGACAAGGATACCAGTGATGACGTCGAAGCCAAATATGCCGGTTGCCAGACCGGATTCCTCTTGGGCTATGATCCAGTGCCGGCACAAAAGCCTCCTGCTGGTGGACGACCGCCCAAGTACGCCACGGATGTAGAGCGCAAAGCTGCTAAAGCTGCACAAGATCGCATTGCTGATCTCAGGTACCGCACGAGAAAAAACTCTTCATTACAAGATGGGATTTTTCTGACGAATCCTGACACATCGATCGGGGGGGCCTCCAGCCGAACCCATTCGATGGCAGTCTCAGACCTGGATGCGATGGCTACTCTCTGGCCGGAGATGAACGGTATCGCCGGCTTCTCCCTCAGCCATTGGCGGCACAAGGGCGATAACATCGGCACTGGATGTGACGCTTTCACGCCAACCGCCATGTTCGCTGCGACATTGCGTCGTTGGCAGGGGTGGGAGTACAGCAAGAAGGAGAAAGTGCCGATGTATTCACCCACTTTGTTCGCCGCAGAGCTTGATCCGATCAAGAACCGCGGCAAGGAGAATGCCTTGATCATGCGCGGTCTTGTGCTCGATATCGAGCATAGCGCGATCTCCCCGGAAGAGTTCCCCGCCATCTTCCCCGATCTCCAGATGCTCATCTACTCCAGCTTCAACCATACCAAAGACAACCCACGATATCGCATCTGCATCCCGACGACCCACTTCGTCACGCCGCAGATCAATGAGGTGATCTGCTGGACCCTCGCCCATAAGCTGAGCAAGCTCGGCTATGGCGATAAGGGTTCGGAGCGCCCACACGGTCTGGATACCGGCAAATTCGAGGGCACCTCCATGTTCTATCGCCCCAGTCACCGCCCAGGGATGTTCCTGAACGAGCATCTCACCGATCGACAGCCGCTCAATCCATACCAGTGGATCGATCAGGCACCCCCAGAGGCATGGTTGGCAGCCGAGATGATCGAAGAGGTTCCCCAGATCGCCCCTCCAGAAGAGACGATCGCGACCGAAG
This sequence comes from uncultured Alphaproteobacteria bacterium, assembly GCA_963776505.1. Lineage (GTDB taxonomy): Bacteria > Pseudomonadota > Alphaproteobacteria > Acetobacterales > Acetobacteraceae > JAMXLO01. Next base: position 393 of record CAVZNH010000048.1, on the reverse strand, counting down.
ACACGCCCGAGCGCAAAGCCGCCAGGATCGGGGGAGCCGTCAAACACTTCAGGACCACTGGTTATGAGGAGGGCAAAGGCCGTACCAAGCTCTACGGTCTCTACATGAGCCTCAAGGACATTGGTTGCAGCGACTACGAGGCCAGCACGATCATGTATGGCGAGACGCCCGACATGCACGATCCGAACGAACGTGCCGCTGAAGTCAAGCGTCTGACAGGATATTGAGACGGAACCGACCCCGCAATTCCTCCAGAAACTCCATAATCGCAAGATCGGGCCGATCGATGAGGAAGACGATCGCAAGTTTAGTCGGCTCAAGACGTTCCGCCATCCCTGAACAACGCATCCCGATATCTCTGTTCTGGAAAAGACCTGATTACATGGCATGAGG
>CAVZNH010000047.1:0-35176 GCA_963776505.1 uncultured Alphaproteobacteria bacterium | reverse complement strand
TACGCGTAATCCCCAGCGACCGTCACATCCTTGTGCCGGTCGGACCGCACCGCGTTGAACAGCAGGGACAGAACGACCGCGACAACCAGGTTCACCACCAGCGAAGCCAGCGCGATGTAGCAGGGCACGGTCGTGCCGAGGATCCTCAGCGGATACACCGGGGCGAAATTCATTGACGCTGCCATCCAGGTCCCGAGACAGAAGCCGGTTGCCCAGCCGATCAGGAGGCCCAGCCATTCAGCATCCTGGTATACAGGCCGAGGATTACCGAAGGCAGCGTCTGAATGATCCATACGCCGCCAAGCAATTGCAGGTAGATCGCGAACTGCAGCGGCACGAAGATGATGAAAGCCAGCGCGCCCGCCTTGATCACCAGCGACACGAGCTTCGCCATCCGGGCTTCCTCGGCGTTCGTGCATGCCGGGTTGACGAACTCGCGGTAGATGTTGCGGGTGAAGGTGTTGGCGGTGGCAATCGACATGATCGCCGCCGGCACCAATGCACCGATGGCGATCGCGGCGAAGGCGACGCCGACGAACCAGGACGGAAACATTGCCAGGAACAACGCGGGGACCGAGAAGTTGTTGCCGTAGCGTTTGAAGCCGTCGGCGAACTCGGGCATCGATTGGACGCCGACTGCGATTGCCATGAAGCCCACCAGCGCAAGCAGACCCAGCATCACCGAGTAGGCTGGCAGGGCCGCGGCGTTGCGGCGCACCACGCGCGCGCTCGAGCTGCTCAGCACCCCGGTGATCGAGTGCGGGTACAGGAACAGCGCCAGTGCCGAGCCGAGCGCGAGCGTGGCGTAGGCGCTGAAGCTGCCGAGTGAACCGGCGGGCGGTGGGGCGAGCAACAGCTTGGCCGCGGGGATCGGCGAGAACACCTTGCCGTAGCCACCCAGTGGAGCGGAACCACGATGGCCGCGGCGATCACCGTGACGTAGATCAGCACATCCTTGACGATGGCGATCATCGCCGGTGCGCGCAGCCCGGACGTGTAGGTGAACGCCGCCAGGATGACGAAGGCGATGATCAATGGCAGATCGCCACTGAGGCCGCTGGTCTCGATTCCCATGGCGCCGAGTACAGACCTGAATGCCGACCAGTTGCAGCGCGATGTACGGCATGGTCGCCAGGATGCCGGTGAGTGCCACTGCCAGTGCGAGCCATCGGTTGCCGAAGCGACCGCGCACGAAGTCAGCCGAGGTGACGTAGCCGTGTTTGTGCGCCACCGACCACAGGCGCGGGAACACGATGTACAGGATCGGATAGACCATGATCGTGTAAGGTATGGCGAAGAAGCCGATCGCGCCGGCGCCGAACAACAGCGCGGGCACCGCGATGAAGGTGTAGGCGGTGTAGAGATCGCCGCCGATCAGGAACCAGGTCACGATTGTGCCGAAGCGGCGGCCGCCGAGGCCCCACTCGTGCAGTTGGTCGAGGTCGCCCTTGCGCCAGTGCGCGGCGAAGAAACCCATCCAGGTGACCACACCGAACAAGAGCAGGAAGACGATGAGCGCGGTCCAGTTGATCATGCGCGGGGTCCCGCTCAGTGCTCGAGGCGATAGACGAGGGCGATGATCGCGGCGCCCAGGACAATCCAGAGGAGCTGGTACCAGTAGAAGAAGGGCACGCCGGACCAGGCTGGCTTCGACACTGTTGTAGAAAGGCACCCAAAGGACGGCGATGAACGGGATCAGCAGCAGGAGTCTTGCCCAGGGAACCGGCCGCGCGGGCTGGTGTTCGTCTGGCCTTCCGGACATCGAATTCCTCCAGAATATTGCGAATTGCTTATAGCCGGCCGGCGTCCGATGCAATCGCGTTGTCGATGGCCCTGGCCGCCATTTCGGTCACTGCGGATCGCACCCCGGCCATGACGGCGCCCGGGTTCCCGCCCGAACGGGAATGCCGTAAGAAAGCGCATGACGTCCGAGACAAGAAAGGTCAGCGAAGCCAGAGCGCTCTGGCTGATCTCCGCCGCCCATCTGGTGAGCCACTTCCACTACCTTGTGCTGCCACCGCTGTTCTATGTGCTGCGTGAGCGCCTGGGTGTCGGCTTTGTCGAGCTGGGCCTGCTGATCACGATCTATAACGTCACTTCGGCGATGGTGCAGGCGCCGATGGGCTACGTGGTAGATCGCATCGGGCCTCGCCGCATGCTGATCTTCGGGTTGTGCACCGCGGGCGTCGCCTATGGCTCGATCGGCGTGTTTCCGGTCTACTCCTGGATGATTGTGGCCGCGGTTCTCGCGGGCGTCGCCAATTCGGTCTACCACCCTTCCGACTACTCGATCCTGGGCTCGATGATCGATCCCGGACGAGTGGGCCGGGCCTTCTCGGTTCACACCTTTGCCGGCTTCCTTGGCAGCGCCATCGCGCCGACTGTGATGCTGCTGGTGGCGAGCATCGCCGGCTTCCGTGCCGCGCTGATCTTCGCCGGGCTGCTGGGTCCCGTGGCCGCGTTACCTCTGCTGCTGACACCCGCGCTCGATGAGGTCGCTTCCCACCAAGCCGCCGCCGGACGGCGGGAGACGGATCGCGCATCAGCCCGCGTGCTGCTGTCACCCGCGGTGATCAGCCTGACCGGCCTGTTCGCGCTGCTGAGCCTGTCGTCCGGCGCGATCACGACATTCTCCGTGGTGGCGCTGGTCGCGCTGTACGGCGTGCAGGTCTCCGCCGCGAACATCGCGCTGTCGGCCTACCTGATGGCGACCGCGGTCGGGGTGCTCGCCGGCGGCTTCGTCGCCGATGCGACGCGCCGCCACGCCGAAGTCGCCGCCGTGGGCTTCGGGACGGCGGCCGCGATCACCTTCGCGATCGGCACGTTCAACCTGGGCGTAATTCTGTTGGTGGTGGCGATGGCGGCGGCGGGTTTCCTCGGCGGCATGATCATGCCGTCGCGCGACATGTTGGTGCGCGCCGCAGCACCACCCGGCATGGCCGGCCGCGTGTTCGGCATCGTGACCACCGGATTTAACATCGGCGGCACCATTGGCCCTATGCTGGGCGGCTGGTTCATGGACAATGGCATGCCCCGCTGGATCTTCTACAGCTCGGTCTGCTTCATGTTGGCGACCGTGCTGACAGTGCTGGTCGGTGACTGGCGGTCGCGCCGGCGGGCGATGGGTATGGCATTGGCGGAGTAATGAGCATGGCTGGACGGACCCGCGGCGAGGAAGAACAGACACTGCTCGAGCTGGCGCAGCGCGTGCTGCCGGCCGGCAGTTTCGGCAACCTCGCGGGCGACATCGTGATCCGCGAAGGGCGCGGCGGGCGTGTCTGGGATGTCAGCGGCAACGAGTATGTCGACTTCCTGCTGGGCTCGGGCCCGATGTTCATCGGCCACTGCCATCCCGACGTGATGGCGGCGGTGCAGGCGCAGATACCGCGCGGCACCACGTTCTTCGCCAACAACGAGCACGGCATCAGACTGGCGGCCGAGATCGTCGATGCGGTGCCCTGTGCGCAGAAGGTGCGCTTCGTCTCCAGCGGCACCGAGGCTGATGCTTACGCGATGCGCGTCGCCCGCGCGTTTCGTGGCCGCGACAAGATCCTCAAGTTTGAGGGCGGCTATCACGGCATGAGCGACTACAGCCTGATGAGCCTGGCCCCGAAACGCCCCGGCAACTTCCCGCAGGCGGTGCCTGACTCGCCGGGTATCCCACGCAGCGTGCGCGACGAGATGATCATCGCGCCGTTCAACGATGCGGCGATGGCGGCCAGCCTGATCCACGAGCATCACGACGAACTCGGCGGCGTCATCGTCGAGCCGTTCCAGCGATTGCTGCCGCCGAAGCCCGGGTTCCTACAGGCGCTGCGGGATGCGACGAAGGAGCACGGTATTCCGCTGATCTTCGACGAGGTGGTGACCGGGTTCCGGTTCTTGTACGGCGGCGCACAGGAGTTCTACGGCGTGACGCCCGACCTCTGCACGCTCGGAAAGGTCATCGGCGGGGGCTTCCCGTTAGCTGCGATCGCCGGTCGCGAGGACATCATGTCGCTATTCGATCGCGGCAAGGTCGGCGACGACAGGTTTCTCACCCAGATCGGCACGCTGTCCGGCAATCCGGTGGCTGCGGTGGCGGGCCTGGCGACTCTGGAGGTGCTGCGACGCCCGGGCGCCTACGACAAGGTGTTCGCGACCGGGCGCGAGCTGATGGCGGGCATGACCGCCACGCTGGAGAAGGCGGGACTGCCGGCGCAGGTGATCGGCGTGCCGCCGCTGTTCGACATTGTCTACGCCGCCGGCGATATCGCGGACTACCGCGGCTGGCTGCGCGCCGATACCGAGATGCAGCGCCGATTCAATCGCCGTTTCCGTGATAGCGGTATTCTGAAGGGCGAGAGCAAGTTCTACGTCTCGCTCGCCCACGACGCGACCGACGTGAAGCACACGCTCGACGTGGTGAAGGCGGCGGTGGCAGCGGAACTGGCGGAGACGCGGGTGCCGGCGCAGTAGCGCCCTTACCGCGTCGGTCGCGGCGGCGTCACCGTGTAGTCGTAGAACCCGCGGTTGGTCTTCCGCCCCAGCCAGCCGGCCTCGACATACTTCACCAGTAGCGGGCAGGGCCGGTACTTGCTGTCCGACAGCCCTTCGTAGAGCACCTGCATGATCGACAGGCAGGTATCCAGCCCGATGAAATCCGCCAGCTCCAGCGGTCCCATCGGATGGTTCGCGCCCAGCTTCATCGAGACATCGATGCCGGCGACCGAGCCTACGCCCTCATACAGCGCATAGACCGCCTCGTTGATCATCGGCACAAGGATGCGGTTGACGATGAACGCCGGGAAGTCTTCGGCAACTGCTGGGGTCTTGTGCAGCCGCTCGGCGAGCGCATGCACCGCCTGGAAGGTCGGCTCGTCGGTCGCGATGCCGCGGATGATCTCCACCAGCTTCATCACCGGCACCGGATTCATGAAGTGCATGCCGATGAACTTTTCCGGCCGGTCGGTGGTCGCCGCCAGCCGGGTGATGGAGATCGACGAGGTGTTCGACGCCAGCAGGCAGGCCGGTTTCAGATGCGGTGTCAGCAGCTTGAAGATGGCGCGCTTCACCTCTTCCTTCTCGGTCGCCGAATTCGATCACGAAATCGGCCTCGCCGAACGCCCCGTATTCCGTGGTGGTCGCGATTCGCGCCAGCGCCTCGTCACGATCCTCGGCCGAGATCAGGCTGCGGTTGACCTGACGGTCCATGTTGCGGGTGATCGTCGCCATCGCCCTCTTGAGCGGCTCAGCCTTGACGTCGAGCAGCATGACCGGCAGGCCCGCCAGCGCGCAGACATGCGCGATGCCGTTGCCCATCTGGCCGGCGCCCACGACGCCGATACGCGCGATATCCGGCGGCTCCGCCAGCAGCGAACCGCCGGCGGGCGTTGGCTTGACTTCTACATTCATTCAGGAGCGCTCCAATTCCTTTGCCAACTCCGGCAATGCCGCAAACAGATCAGCCACCAGGCCATAGTCGGCGACCTGGAAGATGGGCGCTTCCTCGTCCTTGTTGATCGCCACGATCACCTTGCTGTCCTTCATGCCGGCCAGATGCTGGATGGCACCCGAAATACCGACAGCAATGTAAAGCTCCGGGGCGACGATCTTTCCGGTCTGGCCCACCTGATAGTCGTTGGGCACGAAACCGGCGTCCACCGCGGCACGGGATGCCCCCACCGCGGCGCCGAGTTTATCGGCAATTGGTTCCAAAAGCTTAAAGTTATCGCCGGCCTGCATGCCGCGGCCGCCAGAAATCACCACGCGGGCGGCGGTCAGTTCGGGCCGCTCGCTCTTCGACAGCTCGGCTGAGATGAAGCGCGACATCGCAGGCATGTCAGGGATCGACACGGCCTCGACCGGCGCACTGCCGCCTTCCGCCGCCACGGGGTCGAAGCTGGCGGCGCGGACGGTGATCACCTTCTTCCCATCGGACGACTTGACCGTCGCCATGCCGTTGCCGGCATAGATCGGCCGGATGAAGGTGTCGGCGTCCACCACATCGGCGATGTCGCTGATCGGCTGCACGTCGAGCAGTGCTGCGACGCGCGGCATGATGTTCTTGCCCACCGCGGTGGTCGCGGCCAGCAGATGGTCGTAGTTCGGCGCCAACGCGATCAGCAGCGCGGCAGCGGGTTCGGCCAGCAGATGATCCAGCGCGGGCGCATCTGCGGTCAGCACCTTCGCCACACCGGGCAGCTTCGCCGCGGCCTGCGCGGCGGCATCCACGCCGCTGCCGGCGACCAGCGCATGCACCTCACCCAGCTTCGCGGCCGCGGCGACCGCACTGCGCGATGGCTGCTTGATGCCGGACGCGTCGAACTCGAGCAGAACCAGTGCCGTCATCGGTCAGATCACCTTCGCTTCCGTCCTGAGCTTCGCCACCAGCTCGGCCACTGAGCCGACCTTCACGCCGGCCTTCCGCTTGGGCGGCTCCGCCACCTTCACCGTGGTCAGTCGCGGCGCCGGGTCGACGCCAAGATCGGCCGGCTTCACGTTGTCGATCGGCTTCTTGCGCGCCCGCATGATGTTGGGCAGCGAGGCATAGCGTGGCTCGTTGAGCCGCAGATCGGTGGTGACGATCGCCGGCAGGGTCAGCGCGACCGTCTCCAGCCCGCCGTCTACTTCACGCGTCACGGTGATCGCCGTCGCCCTCGATCGTGATCTTCGAGGCAAAGGTGCCCTGCGGCCAGCCGAGGAGTGCCGCCAGCATCTGGCCGGTGGCGCTCATGTCATCGTCGATCGCCTGTTTGCCGAGGATGATCAGTTTCGGCTGCTCCTTGTCGGCGATCGCCTTCAGCAGCTTGGCGACGGCGAGGGGCTGGAGCTCGACATCGGTCTCCACCAGGATGCCGCGGTCGGCGCCCATGGCGAGGGCGGTGCGGATCGTCTCCGAGCACTGCGGCACGCCCATGGAGACAGCAATGATCTCGGTGGCGACGCCCTTTTCCTTGAGGCGTACCGCCTCCTCGACCCCGATCTCGTCGAACGGGTTCATGGACATCTTCACGCCGGCGGTCTCCACGCCGGAGCCATCCGCTTTCACGCGGACCTTCACGTTGTAGTCGACCACCCGCTTTACCGGGACCAGGATTTTCATGGGGAGGACCGTGCCGCTTCGAGGAATGTTGCACACCAGCGGGCCGGACTGCCCGCCTGTTCGCACCTGCAATAGAGGCGGCGGACCATATGCAGGGGCCGGTAGCCTGTCAAACGCCGGATCAGGACTTCAGCAGGGTCATCAGCAGGGCGAACAGCAGCAGTGCCGCGCCTTGCAGGATGACACGCCAGCGCATCAGCCGATTGGACCGCGCCGGGTCGCCACCACCGCGGACCAGGCCAAAAAAGCCCGCGAACAGCACGCCGAGGGTGGCGAACATCAGCAAGGCGACCATGATGGCGAGAAACGTCTTCACCGGGGTGATATAGCGAGCACGAACCCCCACCCCAACCCACGGCGATTTGCAGGAGCAGGAGCCCGCCCGCGCGCTGCCGTTTTGTTGACCAATCTCGCTTCCTGTTGTCTGGAGCCATGATGCTGTTGCGCCTGCTGATCCTCGCCAGCCTGCTTGCCATCGCGCCGCACGCTCACGCCCAGGTCAGTCCTGACGATGCCCGCCATACCCTCGAGGTATTGCAGGATCCGCAGAAACGCGACCAGCTCATCAGCACCCTGAAGACCATCGCGCAGGCGCAGCCCCAGCCGGCACCGGCCCAGACCGCCGTCCCGATTGCTCCGGGCAGTCTCGGCGCCGAGGTGTTGGTTGGTGCGTCCAGCTTCCTCAATCACCTCTCCGGCCAGGCAACCGCCACCCTCGGCGCAATCCAGAGCGTGCCGCTGCTGTGGGCCTGGCTGCACATCATGGCTACGGAGCCGTGGGCGCAGGACATCCTGCTGGACACCGCCTGGCGTCTCGTTGTTGTTCTGGCGCTGAGTCTCGCCGTGGGTTGGGCAATGCGGCGCGCGGTGGCGCGCCCGATCCTGGCGCTGGTGCGCCGGTCGCCCAACGGCGGCGTGCCGATCCACGAGGATGCCGAGGCCCGCGCCGAGCGCGGAGAAACCGAGCCGCCCCACCGGCGACGGCTGGCGGCGCTGACGCTGTTGCGGCGTGTGCCGCTTATGCTTGTCCGCTGCGCCCTGGAGCTGCTGCCGGTCCTCGCCTTTCTGGCCGCCGGCCATCTGCTCGCCGCCACCTCGCTCGGCGGCAGGGACCCGCCCCGCCTTGTGCTGCTCGCGGTCATCGACGCCTACGCGCTCTGCGCCGCCATCCTTTGCGTCGCGCGGGTCATGTTCTCGCCCACGCAGCCGCGCCTTCGCATGCTGACGATGAGCGACAATGCTGCCGCCTACGCCATGCGCTGGACCAGCCGCATCGCTGCGGTCAGCGTGTTCGGTTATGCGGCGACCGAGGTGGGGTCGCTGCTCGGCCTCTCGGACACCGCTCATGACGCGGTGCTGAAGGCGGTCGCCTTCGTCGTCAACGTCTTCCTCGCGATCATCGTGGTGCAGCAGCGAAGAACGGTCCGGCGGATGCTGCGTGCGCCGGAGGGCACCAGTCGCTCTGTCGCTGCGCTACGCAACTGGCTGGCGCGCATCTGGCACTGGCTGGCACTGATGCTGCTGGCCGGGCTGTGGCTGGCCTCGGTGATCGAGGTGCAGCACGGGTACGCCAACATGCTGCGCTATGTCGGCAGCATCGTCGTGGTGATGATCCTGGCGCGGCTCTTGCAGATCGTCGTTCTCGGTGCGCTGGACCGCGCGATGTCGCTGCGGCCGGACACGGCGTCACGCTATCCGGGCATCGAGGCGCGCCTCGCACTCTATCATCCGGTGATCACCAGCATCGCGCGTGGCCTGATCCTTCTTATCGCCGCGATTGCGCTGTTGCAGCTCTGGGGGCTTGGCGCCTTCGACTGGCTGGCGGTCAGCACGCCTGGCCGCCGCCTGCTGTCCAGCCTGCTCAACCTTGCTGTCACCGTGCTGCTGGCGGTGGCGGTGTGGGAGGCGGTCAACGCCGCGATCGAGCGTCATCTCGCCATGCTGGCCCGCGAGGCGCAGGCGGCGCGCTCGGCGCGGCTGCGGACACTGCTGCCGCTACTGCGCACCACGCTGTCGATCACCATCGTGGCCGTCGGCGGCATGATGGTGCTGTCCGAAATCGGCGTGAACATCGGCCCGCTGCTCGCCGGCGCCGGCATCGTCGGTGTGGCGATCGGCTTCGGCGCGCAGACACTTGTGCGGGACCTCATCACCGGCATCTTCCTGCTGCTGGAGAACGCGATGCAGGTCGGCGACACAGTCACCGTCGCCGGTCTGACAGGCACCGTGGAGAACCTCTCGGTCCGGATCATTCGCCTGCGTGCCGGCGATGGCTCGGTGCACCTCATCCCGTTCAGTTCGGTGACGACGGTGACCAACGTGAACCGCGGGCTGGGCAACGCATCGGTGTCGGTCAGCGTTGCGGCGGACGAGGACACCGACCGGGTTTGCGATGTGCTGAAGGAGATCGTAACCGGTATGCGGGAGGACGCGGATTTCTCGGCACGGATGCTGAGCGATCTGCAACTCTGGGGTGTGGACAGGCTGGATGGGGCCTCGGCGACAATCACGGGCCAAGTGGTCTGCACGGATTCGGGGCGTTGGAACGTGCAGCGCGAGTTCAATCGGCGCATGAAGAAGCGGTTCGAAGAGCTGGGGATTCAACTCTACAACCCGGTGGGACGCATGGTCGCTGTGCGCCAGGTCTCGGCTGAGAGGCAGCCATGAAGCAGCTTGCCGCCGCAATCGCGGCCGAGGGCTTTGCCTTTGTGCACGGGGCGGAGATGCGTGCGCTGTTCGGAGTGATGGCGGACTGGCCGGCGTTCGCGGCGAGCTGGAACGACCTGGGCCTCGATACTTACATGGCGGACGGCGGGCGGTACCGGAAGCGTCGCCATGCCGCATTCGGTGCACGCAGCGGCGAGCCGATCCACCGCAAGCCGAACCAGCCGCATTACCAGAGCCGCGACTACAACCCGCTGAATGGCGGCATCGCGCGGTGGTTCGACCCGGTGCTGCCGGAGATCGCCAACGGCCAAAGCATGATGACGATCCTGGCGACGTGCCGAGCGCTGTTCGAGCGTCTGGCGCCGACGCGCGACTGGCACATAGAGGTGCATCAGTTCCGCATCGAGGCGCGCAGTGGCGCGGCCGGGCAGCCGACACCGGAGGGCATGCACCGTGACGGTGTCGATTACGTGCTGGTGCTGCTGATCGGGCGGCGCAACATCCAGAGCGGCGTCACCTCGATCCACGATGCGGATGGGCGCGATCTTGGCAGCTTCACGCTGGCTGAACCGTGCGATGCGGCGTGGGTGGATGATCATCGGGTGATGCACGGGGTGACGCCGGTAGAGCCGATTGATCCGGCGCAGCCAGGGTTCCGCGATGTGCTGGTCGCGACGTTCCGCGCTGACGCTCCCTGAAGCCTTACGCCGGATTTAGCCGCAGGGTCGTGGGCAGCGTCTCGGGAGCGACCATCGACTTGGCATACGGACTGGCCGCGTACTTGGTCAGGAAGGCTTGGCTGACAGCCTCCAACGTCGCCGCGTCACTGATCGGCGTGATCTTAACCGGGAGTTGCCGACCATCGACCTCCAGCGTCGCGCGGCCATCGGCGCGCGCGGCGGTGTTCCACTTTCCTCGCGGGCCACGCACCGAACGCACGAAAACCGCGTCGTCGACCACCGCAATCCAGATGGTGACCGGGCGCACCCGGTTCCTGCCGGCGTGGATGCCTACCTCCGTGGTCGTGCGAAGCAGCTCGAGAGTTCGCGGCATCGAATGTCATGGCAGCGTGCCCATGTCCACGGGTGCGCCGTCGGCCAGCAGCGGCAACTCCAACAGCCGGGCGTACAGAGCGCTGTTCAGCGCCACCCGGCGCGCCCAGAGCGAGCGGTACCACGCGATCCGCGGCGCCACCTGATAGGCCAGCATGCGCTCGCCGGCGACGTAGTGCCGCGCCGCATCGCCCAGACCGCGCGCCAGTTCCGGCATCGCCACCATGCGCAGCAGTCGGTCGTGCACCTCGCCGGCATTGTGAAACAGCAGCCCTGTTCGGCCATCCTCGATGCTGTCGCCATACACGATGTGGCTCGCCAGCGCCGCCACACGACACGCGGCAGCCTCGATGAACTTGAGATCAGACTTGGCGCGATTGAACGGCGTGTCCGCCAGCGGCATAAGCGAGATCTCGCATTCCCCGAGCAGCGCCAGATATGTGTCGTGATCGCAGATGGGCGTGAACCGCTTGTGCGGCGTGTGAAGCGCGTCGAAGAAACCCTGGTCATGCACGACATGAAAGCGCAGTCGCTCGCCCGCCTTCTCCGCCACATCGTTCAGTGCCGGCATCAACGGCGCCCAGTCGCGCTCGCGGTTCAGCGCGCCGAAGAACAGCGTCAGCGCCTGCGGGTCGCGGAAATTGCGCACATCCGGCAGCACGCGGACCATGTTGGGGAACACCATGACTTCGGGATTGCGCGTGCGCAGGATCGCCCCAAGTGCCGGCGTGCTGGTCTGCACCGCGTGCACGCCACGGAACGCGAGTTCATCGTCAGCGTTGAGCATCCCGAAGTGATCCGGATGATCGTCGAACTCCGTCACCACCACCCAGCCATCGGCCAGCAGATTGCGGATCACACCGGCACCCCGATCGCCCGACAGCGTCGGCCGGTGCAGCACGAAGATGCGCGGCGTGTCATTGCCTGGCACCTTGATGTCGCCGCCGGTCACGAGCTGCGTCAGCACCGTCGGGTCGCTGCGCATTGCCTGTAGCGGATACACGACCCGCACATGCGACACGCCGCCTACCGGCTCCAGCATGTTTGCCGCCACCGCAATCATCTGCCGTGGCGTCTTGAGCACACGCCAGATGTATTGCAGCGGTGCCGCCCGCTGCGCGTAGGCTGCCGGATCAACACCGAGCCTCGTCAGCGCCGGCGCGATCACGCCGGCGAATTCCTGTGCGCTGGCAGCATCGAACACCCGCGGCGAGACTTCATGCGGCACGAGGCCCACCGCCTCCAGACCTTCGCGCATCGTCTCCAGGCTGAACCAGCGGAGATGTGTTTCATCCAGCAGGCCGGCCGGCTCATATTTCCAGGTGCCGCGCAGCAGCCGGTCGGCGAAGCTCCAGTGCTGCATGTTGGGCACGCAGATCAGCATGGTGCCATCGTCGCTCAGCGCCTCCGCGTGGCGCCGCAGGACCGGCCACGGATCGCGCAGGTGCTCCAGCACGTCGCCATACACGATGCAATCGATCGGGCCATCCAGCGCGAACGGCATCGGATCGTGCTCGACGTCTACCACAGCGACCTGGTCGAGCCGCCGCGCCGCCTGCCCGGCGGCCTTGGGATCCTTGTCGATACCGAGCAGCCGTGCGCGGGGATTAAGGCGTCGATAGGCTGCGCCGAGAGCACCGGTGTTGCAGCCGACATCGAGCACCACCCTGGCGCTGAGTGGGATGCGCTCCAGCAGGTCGTTGTTCGCCTGGTCGGGATAGCGGGACATAGGCGGCGAACGCTCCGTAACAGCCCGACCGTGCTACGCGGAATTGCCGCGAAAACGCAAGGAAGAAGGGCGCCTAACCCCTGGGTGCGCCCGCTGGCCGTCGCGGATCGCGTCGCAGAGCGTCCACGCGATCCAGCATCCGTGTACGGCAGCGGTCCAGCGCCGCCGCGGTGGAGAGCTGCGGCGCAGAGGCAGCGGCGGCAGCGAGTGACCGCGCCGCCTGCTCGATGAACCAGCGCCGCGCAGCGACCTGCAGGATGGGGTGCGCAAGATGCAGCACATGGCGGCCGCGCCGTGTCGCGGCGAGCGGCGAAGCGTGCAGCCGCTCCGCCAGCGAGGCAGCGGCCAGACGCTGAAAGCGGAGCTGAAGGCCCAGTGTGTCCGCCCAGTCCTGCCACTTCGCGCGATGCATCGATACGATCGGGCGCAGCGCGATCCATGGCACGCGCATCGCGTCGGCCACGATGACGCCGTGCATCGCCTCGCTGAGCAGCAGCCGGCAGTCGCCGATCGCGCCGAGGATGGCGGCCGGATCGCCGCGCGGATCGATCAGTGTGATGCCCGCCACGTGGGCCGCCTCGGCCCACTCGCCGCGTTCGAGGCTCTCGAAGTGCGGCATGAAGCCGATCGATTGGCCGCCGGCGCAAGGCTCGGGAAGCAGCATCGCGGGGTCGCCCAGGCCGCAGGCTTCCGGCAGGCCAAGCAGGCGTGCCGTGCGTGGGCCGCGGACCCAGTGGATGACCCAGCTCGCATCCAGCCCTGGCGGGGCTTGGTAACCGCCATAGCCGGCGCCAGCGACCAGCTTCACCACACCGGTGTTGTGGCGCGCGTCGAGCACGGAGCCGATGCCGAGAAACTGCTCGGCAGGATCATCGTCGAAGAAGCCTGGCAGCATCCGGGGCCACAGCAGCGTATTCAGCTCGTCGCCGAAATTTCGCGCAGCACCGCGCCAGCGATAGAGCTGCACACGAGCTACTCGCCGGGCACGAGGCTGCGACCGAGCGCGGACCGTACGAAGCCCGCCGCGTAGGCGAGGCGCCAGCGGCAGCGCACCAGGCAGGTGCTGCGACGCGGCAGCAGCCCGAAGGGCGCCAGCAGGACGGCCACCGCAAAGCGGCGCGGCAGCTCGCGCCAGACCGCGGCGGATTGACCGAGCAGGCGTCGGGTCAGCACGGTGGAGACGCCCTGCCAGTAGAGTCGCGACAGCAGCCAACGCGGGGTCAGGCGCTCGGCCTGGATCTGGTGCTGCACCACGATCCGCGAGTCGTAGCGCGCCGAGTGGCCGGCCGCCTGCAGGCGCCACGCAAGCTGCACGTCCTCGTCCGACAGCAGCGCCTTGCCGACACGTCCGCTGTGGCGGCCGAAGCCGCCAAGCGCCAGCAAACTCGGCACATGCACGACCATGTTGGCGCCGTACGGTTCCAGGCCGGCAGGGAGTGCCGCGGTGCGGTATTCGCCCTGGCCTTCACACTCGATGATCGACAGGGTGCCGCGCAGATGCGGTGGCCACCACGTCGGCAGCGGCGCTTCCCAGTGAGGCAAGATGCGTCCGCCGATCAGTGACGGCGGAGGGTCGGCTTCGGCGATTGTCGCCAGGATGCGTTCGATCCAGTCGGGCGCGGGGATTGCGTCATCGTCGATGTAGGCGATGTAGCTGCCGCGAGCGGCAGATGCGCCGGCGTTGCGGGCGAAGCTGACACCGGGGCGCTCCATGCGCAGCAACCGCGCGTTGGCGATGCTGGCGACCAGACGCGCAATCTGCACGGGTGCCTGGCCGCAGGAGGCGCTGTCCACCACCAGGATATCGAACAGTCCGGCTCCAACCGTCTGGCGCGACAGCCCGTTCAGACAGTCTCGCAGATAGCGCGGGCGGTCACGCGTGCAGATACAGACGGTGATGTCCATGCACCGAAGAATAGGCGCAGGGGCGTTGAGGAAGGATTAGCGATAGTGCTTGCGAGCGGCTTGGCCGTTGATTCCGTGCCTTATGCGGCGTGGCGGAAATTGTCTTCTCGCTCGTTGTCTCTCGCCCTGAGTTGGCTCAAGGCGGCGCTCCAGATCCATGCTGTCAACAGCCCCAGGTAGAACCAGGCGCCAGTAATTTGGAGAACCCATTGCCACCAGTACATGATCTGGTTCCCTCCACGCCCGACACCAGACCATGCGGCCGTCAAAGGCGCGGATGGTCTCACATTACAAAATTGTTAAATCCGCCGATTGACGATACGTCTCAGGTACCTCAGGAGGCGACGAAACGCTCCAGCCAGTGGATCGTGTAGTCGCCACGCTGGAACTCCGCGTCGTCGACAATCCGCTGGTGCAGCGGGATCGTCGTCTGGATTCCCACAATGGCGAATTCGTCGAGCGCGCGACGCATCCGGCTGATCGCATCGGCACGCGTCGGCGCATGGACGATCAGCTTGGCAACCAGACTGTCGTAGTATGGTGGCACGTAATACCCGGCGTACAGGGCGGAATCGACCCGCACTCCCAGACCGCCCGGCGCGTGGAACGCGGTGACGCGGCCTGGTGTCGGGGTGAAGGTCGTCGGGTCCTCGGCGGTGATGCGGCACTCGATCGCGTGGCCGGAAAAACGAATATCGCTCTGTTCAAAGCCGAGTGGTGCGCCGTCGGCGATGCGGATCTGCTCGCGGACGAGGTCGATGCCGCACACCATCTCGGTGACCGGATGTTCAACCTGCAGACGCGTGTTCATCTCGATGAACGCGAACTGCCCGTCCTGATACAGAAACTCCAATGTCCCGGCGTTGCGGTAGCCAAGCGATGCCAACGCGGCGGTGGTGGTGGCGCCGAGTTTGTCTCGCGCAGCGGCACTCAGCGCAGGCGAGCCGGCTTCCTCCAGCAGCTTCTGATGCCGCCGCTGCAGGCTGCAATCGCGCTCACCCAGGTGCACGACGTTGCCATGCCCATCGGCGAGGACCTGCAGTTCGATATGGCGCGGGTGATCAAGATATTTCTCGACATACACTGCATCGTTGCCGAATGCGGTGCGCGCCTCGGTGCGCGCGATGGCGAAAGCCTCGTCGAGCGAGGCGGCATCGCGTGCCACCTTCATGCCGCGTCCGCCGCCGCCAGCGGAAGCCTTGATCACGACCGGATAGCCGATGCGTCCCGCCACATCTCGCGCCCTCGCCACATCCGGCACGGCGCCGTCCGAACCCGGCACGAGCGGCACACCGAGCCGCGCCACGGCCGCCTTCGCCGCGATCTTGTCGCCCATCATTCGGATATGCGCGGGCGACGGACCGATGAAGGTCAGGCCATGCGCCTCCACCATCTCGGCGAACCCCGCGTTCTCGGCGAGGAACCCGTAGCCCGGATGGATTGCTTCGGCGCCGGTCACCAGCGCGGCGGAGAGAATAGCCGGCATGTTGAGGTAGCTGTCCTTCGCCGGCGGAGGCCCGATGCACACGCTCTCGTCGGCGAGGCGCACGTGCATGGCCTCGGCGTCCGCGGTCGAGTGCACCGCGACCGACTGAATGCCTAGCTCGCGGCAGGCCCGCTGGATACGGAGCGCGATCTCGCCGCGATTGGCGATGAGGATCTTCTGGAACAATCGATCATTCCAGGATCAGCAGGACTTCGCCGTATTCCACCGGCGTGCTGTTGGCCGCCAGGATGCGCGTGACGGTCCCGTCCTTGGGCGCCCTGATCTGGTTGAAGGTCTTCATCGCCTCGATCAGCAGCAGCGTCTGGCCGGCGACGACGCTCTGGCCGACGGTGACGAAAGGTGGCGCGCCGGGCTCCGGCGAGAGATAGGCCACGCCGACCATCGGGCTGATGACTGCGCCTGGATGGCTGGCTTCGTCGGGCGCGGACGCGGTGGTCTGTGGCGCCACGGCAACCGGCGTGGCCGGGGCAGCGGCAACCATGGCGGCGGCCGCGGCGCGCACCACGCGAATGCGGCTGTCCTTCTCGGCGATCTCGATCTCGGTGAGGCCGGTCTCGTTCAGCACCGCGGCGAGTGCGCGGATCGCGTCGGGATCGAACGGGATGCGGGTCATGCGTTTTCCAACAGGAGGTCCGCCATGGCGGTTAGCGCGAGCGCGTAGCCCCGGACGCCGAGACCGCAGATCACGCCGACGGCGGCCTTCGATACGTAGGAGTGCTGACGGAATTCCTCGCGCCGGTGGATATTGGTGACGTGCACCTCGATCACCGGCAGGTCGGTCGCGAGCAAAGCGTCCATCAGCGCGATCGAGGTGGTGGTATAGCCGGCGGGATTGATCACGATGCCCTGGGCACGGCCGCGGCATTCCTGCACCCATGAAACCAGCTCGCCCTCGCCATTGGTCTGACGGAAGTCGATGGCAAGCCCAAGCTGATCGGCGGTTTCCGCACAGAGTTGCTCCACGTCGTCGAGCGTGGCACTGCCGTAAAGGTGCGGCTGCCGCAGGCCCAGCATGTTCATGTTCGGGCCATTGAGTACGGTGACCAGGGGTGGGGATGCCGATTGAGACATTGGGGCGCGCGTAGCATAGCTGGTCGCGCTGGTCCAACCGGCGAGGGCGCCGGTTCACCCGCTCGACCTCGCCGCAGTCAGCTTCAGTTGGCCGAGCGCGCCAGCGTCCGCAGCCGCGTCTCGGCGTTCCGATCCCCCAGTGCCGCCGCCTTGCGATACCAAACGGCGGCCACCGCGAGATCGGGCTGCAGGCCGACCGCGCCCAGTCCGGCGAGGTAGTCGGGATCATAGGTTCGGGCGAGGGCCGTCGCGCCCGCGGCGCTTCCGGCGTCGGCAGCAGACGCATACAACTTGCGCGCCGCCGATATGTCCTTGATCGCCAGCATCGCATCGCCGCGACGCACGAGCGAGGCTGCTATCGCCTGGTCCTGTTCGGTCGGCGCGTTCGTCGACAGACGCGCCGGTGGATATGCGATGGCCAACGCCGTATCAGCGGGCGGATTGGCAGGCGCAGCAGGAGGGCCTGCTGGGTCCTTGTCCGCAGTGGGTGTATCAGAGGTGGCAGAGGCACCGTTCGATGTGTCACTGGGGAGTGCCGCTACCGGGTCCGAAAGCCTCGCCGGTGTACCGCTTTCCGCGGCCGGCTGTCGGGCGATCGGCTCACTGGTCAATGACGCCATACCCCGCGAAATCAGCTCGCTTGCCAGGCCCTCGAACAGCTTGAGATCAACCTCGACCGTTCGTCTCCCGGCCGCATGTTCCTCGGCCTCGCGGGAGGTCAAACGCGCCACGAAATCCTGCAAGGCGCGCAGCGTTCCAGGCGAGGCTGGTTCCACGCGCGTGATCACGCTCTGCCATGTCAGCAGCGCGTTGTCATCAGCCGGCGTGGCGGTGCGGCCGTCGGAAATCTGCTTCTCGACCTTGATCAGCAGCGCTTCACACTCTTGATCAGCCGGCACCGCTGGCGCACTCACTGCATTCCCGGGACTGCTTGGAGCCGCAAAGGACGTTCCTGCGGTCAACAAAGGGCCGGCGCAGAGTGCCACCAGCGCCCAGTGGTGTGCGCGTGTTCGCGCCTCCCCTGGCACTGCTAACGTCCCGCTGACCGCTGTTTGTCCCAGGCAAGGAATTGCTGAAACAGCGCTGCCTTCGCCGTATCCGTCAAGCCGCCGCTCACCCTTGGGTTTGTCTGGGACAGGAAGGCATTGAACCGTTCCTGCGTGGTGCCGCCGGCGGTGCCTGCCGTTGTCTCCTGCTCCAGCCAGTCCTCTGCCGCCTGGAAGCGCGTCCAGCCGGGTACCTGCGCGGTCAGGTTCACTTCGCGCCACTTGGGATGGCGTGGCGGCTGCTGGAACTGGTCGAACTTGCTGAAGAAGGCTGTCACGAAGCGGGCCACCTTGTTGTACCGCTCGGTATGCGGCTGCCAGGCAAACACTGCCATCACGTCGCCGACCGCAATCGTCGGCACCGTGGTGCCGGTGGGGACGAGCCGGGGATAGTTATCGTGGGTGAACTGGTCCGGCAGGTAGGTCTGGGCGAGGCTCTGGTTGAGCTCAATCGGCAAAAAATGGATACCGCTGTCGGCCGATACGTCGGACAGCAGCGGCATCGGCGCTCCGGCAACCTGAATGATCGCGGCGATTTCCCCCTGCTTCAGCTCCTGAACGCCGGTGACCTGCTTTTCATGTTCGATCTTCGGCTTGATGCCGAATGCATCCAGCAGGATCTCGGCGGTCATCGCGGAACCGCTGCCGGAGACGTCGACGTTGACGCGCTGGCCGTTCAGGTCCTCAAGCTTGGTGATGTCCTTGCGAGCGAGGACGTGGATCTCCTCGTCGTACAGCTTGGCGATGTAGCGGAGCTTCTGCGTGAGGGTGGGAAACATTCCGTGCTGTTGCGCATAGGTCAGCGCATCAGCCTGGACGAAGCCAACGTCCACGCCCTTGAGGTAAAGAATGTCGGAGAGGTTTTGCAGAGAGCCCTTACCCAGGACCGGCAGCACGCGGAGCGTGCCGTCGTCGAGGATTGTCAGGTCCGCACCGGTCCGTGCGTAGGTGCCTCCTTCCATTCCAGTAATGACGCCAACGGTGCCCTGATTGGCCCGGTTGGCCGCGTCCGTTGCCTGCTGCTGGGCCACGGCGGCGCCAGCAAACATGACGCACAGGACCGCTGCGATGACTTGCCGCACGAAACCCCCTTTGGTCTAAACCCGCTATGACCAGCCCGTTGAATGCGTCATATTCTGGTAACGAATACGTTATACCCGCGTTACACGTATTTTGCCACGATTTTTCGCATGATCCGGGCGCGGAGTTCTGCACGGGAAATCCGCAACGCGGTCGCGTCCCGGTTCCTTGCCCCGTCGGTCCCGCGTGCCCATACTCCGCGCATGCAGACCGCCGTGACTTTGACACTGAATGGCGAGGCCCGTGCCTTCGACGGACCGATAACCGTCGCCGCCCTGCTCGCCACGCTCGGGCTGGAGACACGCAAGGTGGCGGTGGAGCGCAACGAGGCGATCGTGCCGCGCTCCAGCTACGCCGAGACCTGGCTCCAGAGCGGCGACGCGCTGGAGATCGTGCATTTCATCGGAGGAGGCTGAGATGGATGCAACGCTGCCGCAAGATGACACCTGGACGGTGGCGGGACGCAGCTTCCGCTCGCGCCTGATCGTCGGGACGGGCCGCTACAAGGATCTCGAGGAAACCGGCGCGGCGATCGAGGCTTCTGGCGCGGAGATCGTCACCGTGGCGGTACGGCGGGTCAATCTGTCGGATCCCAAGGCTCCGATGCTGCAGGACTATGTCGATCCGAAGAAATACACGTACCTGCCGAATACCGCGGGCTGTCACACGGCGAGCGAGGCGGTCCGTACACTTCGGCTGGCGCGGGAGGCGGGCGGCTGGAATCTGGTGAAGCTGGAAGTGCTCGGGCCGCCGCCGACGCTGTACCCTGATATGGCCGGCACGCTTGAGGCGGCCGAGGCGCTGATCAAGGACGGGTTCGAGGTGATGGTCTACACCGCCGACGACCCGGTTGCATGCAGACGGCTCGAGGACATGGGGTGTGTGGCGATCATGCCACTGGGCGCGCCCATTGGCTCGGGGCTGGGGATCCAGAACGCGGCGATGATCTGGATGATCCGTGAGCAGACCAAGGTGCCCTTCCTGGTGGATGCTGGCGTCGGCACTGCCTCGGACGCGGCGATTGCCATGGAACTGGGCTGCGATGCGGTGCTGCTGAACTCCGCGATCGCGCACGCCAAGGACCCGATCCGGATGGCGCGGGCGATGAAGCTGGCGATCGAGGCGGGGCGGCTTGCCCACCTTGCCGGTCGGATGCCGCGGCGGCTCGGGGCCGATCCGTCCAGCCCGCTGACCGGGCTTATCAGGTAGGCAGGCGCTGCCAGCACTCGGGCGCGGATGGCCAAACCGTTAATTCGTTAATTTATGTATCGCTGACTCCAAACGCTGGCCTATGAAGCGGTGCGCTGGATCACCGTTTTGAAGGGGGCGGCGAATGACAAGATTCATTTGGTCAGCCGGCACCACGGGAGATTGGAGTACCACCGACAACTGGTCGCCAACCGGAACGCCGGGCGCGGCAACTCCCGACACGGACGTGGCTGTGTTGGGCGCTACGTCAACCGGTCCTAGAACCACCTACACCGTGACGATTGACGCAGGCAGCACCTTTGACCTTGCCCGCCTTAGACTCTTCACTGGCCATGGGGTCCATAGCCTCCCGAGCCTGACCATCGGGGGAAGCCTGCTGACCGACACGCTTGCTTATGTTGGTGGGGGTCCGGCCAATATCACGGTCAGTGCGGGTGGTCTGTTAGACATCAGGACGAATATTGTTGACGCGGGCAGTACCGCGCAGACGATCACAATCGCAGGCACCGGGGGCGGAGGCCATCTCGAGTTTGGCAATACCTCGGTGGACAACAGCAACATCACCACCAGCTTCGTCAACGCGAGCACCACGACGCTCAACACCGGCGAGATCGAATTCCTGTCGGGCTTCGTTGCGACGTCCACTGCGACGAACCAGCAGATCAGCAATCTCGCGTGGGGCGACCAGATAGTTTTCGACGGTGCCGACTTCACCGGCGACGCCGCGACATTGGACACGTCTACCGGTGTCCTCACTGTGACTGATGGCAGTTCCACCATCCTCACGATGAACAACGTGGGGCTGCAGGCAGGTGCCCAGAATGACTTCGCGGTGTTCGGCGACACAATCGAGGCCGTCTGCTTCGCGGCCGGCACTCGGATCCTGACCCCCACCGGCGAACGGATGATCGAGACCCTGAAGCAGGGCGACATCGTGCTCACGCTGGCTGGCGATGAACTGAGGCCCGAGCCTGTCCAATGGATTGGCCGGCGACGCATCGATCTGACAACGCATCCACGGCCGGAGACGGTCGCTCCGATCCGCATCCAGCGAGGTGCGTTCGACGACAACGTGCCGCACAGTGACCTTCTTGTGTCGCCGGACCACGCGCTCCTTATCGACGGTCGGCTGATCTGTGCTCGCCAGTTGATCAACGGCACGACGATCCGGCAAGAGAAGGGCCTGAGCGCAGCCGAATATTTCCATGTCGAGCTCGACGCGCACGCCATCCTGCTCGCCGAAGGCTTGCCGGCAGAAAGCTACCTCAACACGGGCAACCGCGGCTTCTTCGCCAACTCGAAAGATCCGCTGGTGCTGCATCCGGACCTTACCGACGAGACGGACTACCCGACGCGCGAAGCAGGATCGTGCGCTCCGTTCGTGTGGGACGAGGCGACTGTTCGCCCAGTCTGGCAGCGTCTCGCCGAGCGTGCGGCAATGCTTGGTCAGCCCGTGCGGTCGGTTGAATCAACCGAGGACCCGGCGCTGCACGTCGTGGTCGCGGGGCGCAAGCTTCGCCCGGTCCATGCGGACGCCGGACGGTTCATCTTCGTACTGCCCCGCAACGCGGGAACGGTACAACTGGTCTCGCGCTCGAGTGCGCCGACTGAGGTGCGGCCTTGGCTGGAGGATCGTCGTCGGCTGGGCGTGTGTCTGGAGCGCATCGTGCTGCGCGATGCCACCGAGGTGTGTGAGATCCCGATGGATCATCCCGATCTACTAAAGGGCTGGTGGGCGGTCGAGCGAGATGGAGTGGCAATCCGGCGTTGGACGGACGGGGAGGCGGTGTTGCCGCTGCCGGCCACGAATGGCGTCACGATGCTGGAACTCCAGCTAGGCGGCGGAATGGATTACGTGACGACGTGTGACGAGGGAAGGCGCGAGGCGGCTTGATTTCGCGTATGCGCTGGCGCCTGGCTCGGGCTGCGGCTTTGCTTGCGCCGGTTCGCTTAGCCCTCCAGCACGCCAAGCCGCCTTAGCAGCGGCACTCGCCGCTCCAGCAGCCCGACCACTGCCTCGGTCACGATCTGCGTTGTCTCGCTGGCGTCGCTGACCGGCTTGCCGTCGCGCTGCACGCTGCGCCCGCTGCGTCCCAGCAACCCCACAAGTTGGGCTGCGAGGGCGCCGACATCCGCCGGCTTCCCCGCGAGCAACTCGCCTACCAGTAGTGTCTCCAGGATGTCCGCACCGATCGACGAGCCGATCGCCGGCGCGGCCAGCCGCGGCAGATCGGCGGCGTCCGCGTTGGCCTGAGCGATCGCCAGATTGAGCCGCCGCGCGGCCTCATGCCCCGCCGCAGCGCCGCCGCCCGGCAGCATCGGGTGCGCATACCCCGCAGCGACCAGCAGCGTGAACGCCTGCATCAGCTCCACCAGCGCCCGGCCGGCGAAAGCTGGAGCCTCGCGCGCCTGGCGAACGCTCAGCGTGCCCGCTTCGAGCATGGACAGCAGCGGCTCGTAGACCTCCGGCCGACCGGTCACGCTGCCGATCGGTGTGGCAAACGTGATGCCCCCCTCCGGCGCCGCCATTCCCATTCCGGCAAGCGTCAGATTCTCCAGCTGCATCTGCTGCTCGGCTGCTGGCATTGGCGCGATGCCCTTGCGATACAAATCCCGGCGGAACGTCTGAGCGCAGCCGAGGTCGCGTAGCGTTTCGCGCAAATAGGGGTCGCGCGTTTCCGCAAGGATAGGCGCCACGTTAGGTGGCACCGAGACCGTGTCGATGTTCTCGGCGAGCGTGGCGCTGCCGATGTAGCGGCATTTTGCCTCCAACATCTCGCTCGCGACGTCGGTGAACATCAGCGGATGCCAGTCCTGGTTCAGGTATTCGTGCGCGATATAGCGCGCGTCCTGCTTGCGAATGTCGGTCAGCCGATTGTCGAGTGCTGGGTTGGCCGTGAAGAACGCCGCGCCCGCCTGCTTCAGGCGATCGACGAAATCCAGCACGCCGGGCACGGCCAGGTCGGTGCGCTCCGGACTCGCCACGGCCAACATCCGCATCAGCACGCGAACCGGAACCATCCCGGTCCAACCGGTAGTGACATTATAACTTAGGTAGACCAGGCCACCTGGCTTCAGCCGCTTCGCCACCGCGCCGATCAGATGTTTGCGGTTTGCCGGCGAGATCCAGCTCAACACGCCGTGCGACACCATCATGTCGAAGTCGGGCATGTCGAAGTCAGGCAGCTTGCTGCCCGGCGCGGCCTCCAGGTCAGCGAACGAAGACTCCACGAACCTTACGTTGGTCAGTCCGGCGCGAGCGGCGAGACCGTTGGCAAACTCGACATGCGCCGGATTGAAGTCAAAGCCCCAGATCTCCGCATGCGGACACGCCGCGGCGATGACAAGGCTGGTGAAGCCGTTGCCGCAACCCAGATCGGCGTAACTGAAGGGCGCCGCGAGGTCTGGCGGCCGATGGCCGAGCAGCAAACTCGTCAGGGCAATCCAGCTCGGCGTGATCTCGCGGTAGAAGTTGCTGGTATAGGTTACGTCGGTGACGTAGCCGTCGTCCCACTGGGCCATTCGCGGCGTTTCCCTACTCGAGGTACGCGTGCGCCAGTCAGGTAACAGGTGGCTGTTTCATTTGCCAGCCGAAAGGTCCTCGGGCGCCGCGTTTCGATGTTCCAGTTGCGAATTCACCTCCGCGCCGAGCAGCACGGCGTAGGCGGTCAGGTAGAACCACAGCATGATAGCGACGACTGCGCCGAGGGGGCCATAGGTCACGCCGAACCGCGCGATGTGTGCGACGTAGTACGACAGCCCTTCCGAGGCGATGAGCCACAACAGCGTCGCCAGAATCGCGCCGGCAAAGATCTGCCGCCCCCGCAGTCGCTCGCGTGACGGCCCGTATCGATAGAGCAGCGCGATGGAGCCGCCCACGAGCACGACCAGCAGGGCCATGCTGAAGATGTTGATAAGCGCCGCACTATAGTCGGAAAGGCCAATGAACCAGATCGCCGTCGGCAGGAACACGAGTACGGCGATCGCCAGGACGGCAGCGGCCACCGCGCACAGCGTCATTGCCAGAGCGGTGAGCTGAAAGCCCAGGATGCCGCGCCGCTCCACGGTGTCATAGGCGACATTCAGCGCTGACAGCACGGACTTGGTGCCCGCCGAAGCGCTCCAGAACGCGACGACAAGACTGACGAGCAGGCTGATGCTCAGGGTGTCGTTGGGTTGGCTGACGAGTTCGTGCACGCGTTCACTGATGAGTGCGAAGGCCGGGGGCGGCAGCAGTTCTCGCAGCAGGGCGAGCTGCTGCTCCACTGACTGGACGTTGAACACCAGGCCGTAGACCGAGATGAGGACGCTGATCGCGGGGAACAGCGCCATCGTGGCATAGAACCCGCACCCGGCTGCTGCGAGCGAGACCCGGTCGGTCACCGCCTCCCGCATCGCGCCAACGATGACCTGGTGCCAGCCGGGTTTGCCGGCAGCGCGGCGGCCGGGAGAAGTCCCGGGTGACGTCATCGTGTCCAATATGTTCCTCGCATCCATACCTGCTGCCCCGTGATCCTGGCAGGGAAAACGCCAAACCGCAGCGTGCGATGCAGTGAGACGCCATTTTTCTGGCGGATTGATCGAGATTCCGTCTTGCGTCGGGGGGGCAGGGGTCCTATGTGGCCCCCACGCAGCAACGCACGTGCCTCTGGCCCTCGTGGTTACGCAACGACGTCAAGCGTTCTGGCAATCGTATGGTCGCTGGTTCGTTCGACCGTTTCGTCAACTAACGCTCGCCGCCTTGATCAGGCGAGCGTCCAGCCAAAGGAGGCCCGGTGCGATGACCCCGAAGATCGCCCGATTCCTTGCTGAGCAACAGCCGGCCACGCCGTGCCTGGTGCTCGACGTGGACCGTGTGGAAGCCAATTTCCGCGCCTTGCAGCGCGCCTTGCCGCTGGCGCGGATTTATTACGCAGTTAAGGCCAATCCGGCGCGTCCGGTGCTGGAACGGCTGGCGCGTCTCGGCTCGAGCTTCGATGCGGCGAGCTTCGAGGAGGTTTCCGGCTGCCTGGACGCCGGCGCCCGACCGGAGGCGATCAGCTACGGCAACACGATCAAGAAGGCGAGCGCAATCCGCGCGGCATTCCAACGCGGCGTAACGCTATTCGCCTTCGACTCAGCCGAGGAGTTGGAGAAGCTGGCGGAGAACGCGCCGGGCGCGCGGGTCTACTGCCGCATCCTGGTGGAGAACGAGGGCGCCGACTGGCCGCTGTCGCGCAAGTTTGGAACCACCGTGGAGAACGCCCGCGAGTTGATGCTGCACGCCGGAGAAATGGGGCTCGACCCGTATGGACTGTCGTTCCACGTGGGCAGCCAGCAGACCACAACGCGCGCTTACGAGGTGGCGATCGCCAAGGTGGCGATGCTGTTCACCGACCTCACCGAGGCTGGTGTGAACCTGCGCATGATGAACCTCGGCGGTGGCTTCCCTACGCGATATCGCGATCCGGTGCCCGAGATCGATGAATTCGGCGATACGATCATGACGTCGATGATCGAGCATTTCGGCAATGCGCTGCCAGAGATGCTGATCGAGCCTGGGCGCTTCATCGTGGGCGACGCCGGTCTGGTGAGCGCCGAGGTGGTGCTGGTGAGCCGGCGCGACCGCGCTGATCCGGTGCGCTGGGTGTATCTCGACATCGGTCGCTTCGGTGGCCTGGCAGAGACAGAGGGCGAGGCGATCAAGTACCGCATCACCACGCCGCACGACGGCACGGCGATGGGGCCGGTCGCGATCGCTGGTCCGACCTGCGACGGCGCGGATATTCTGTATGAGAAGGCCAACTATCGGCTGCCGTTGGCGCTGCGTTCAGGCGATCGGGTGGAGCTGCTGTCCACCGGTGCATACGTGACGACGTATGCAAGCCAGCGGTTCAATGGCTTCGCGCCGTTGGCGGAGCACTACGTGTAGCGTTCGGTCGGTCACGGCGAAACAGCACGACTTAGGATCGCGACTGTCAGCGCGGCGCGCGTCGGGCTTGGCATGTGCGGTGTGCGCGCTCGGTTTTGGCCGGTTGGAGCCTTTGCGGCCAATGCCCGGTAATTCCGACCTATACCGTCATGTTGGGGCTTGGCCCCGACATCCACGTCTTTCTTTGCCTCGCGTTATAAAGTCGTGGATGCGGGCCTTCGCTGGCCTTCGCCCGGCATGACCGAATAAGTCGTCATCAGCGGCCGCTGCGTATTTCGTGATGTTCGCACAATCCCGACTCGATTGCGCATGCGGCCGCATCCTGACAACCATAACCTCTCGGATCGGGGAAGGTCGCCATGACGAAGGAAACTAAACCGGGCACGCGTTTGAACCGGAGGGCGATGCTGCGCAGCGGCGCGTCGGTCATTGCGGCGACCGGGCTGATTTCGGGCGCACGTGCCCAAGGGGCCAACCCAAGCTCGGCCCCAACAGCACAACAGCCTGCCAGTGCCGGCAAGCCCAATATTCTCGTCATCATGGGCGATGACATCGGCCAGACGAACATCAGCGCCTACGCGTTTGGCGTCGTGGGCTACAAGACGCCGAATATCGACCGGATCGCCCGCGAAGGCATGATGTTCACCGACTACTATGCCGAGAACAGTTGCACGGCGGGTCGCTCCTCCTTCATCACAGGACAAACGCCGAAGCGCACGGGGCTGTCGAAGGTCGGCATCCCAGGGGCTCCGATCGGCCTGCAGGCCCGTGACGTCACGATCGCCCAGGCACTGAAACCTTTGGGCTACGCGACAGGCCAGTTCGGCAAGAACCATCTCGGAGACCGCAACGATTTCCTTCCGACGGTCCATGGTTTCGATGAGTTCTTCGGCAACCTGTATCATTTGAACGCTGAGGAAGAGCCTGAGCGCCCCTACTGGCCGAAAGACGATAAGCAATATGTCGACAACAATTCGCCGCGCGGCGTGCTTCGCACGAAGGCGACCAACGTGGATGATCCGACGGTGCAGCCTCACTGGGGGCGTGTCGGCAAGCAGACGATCGAGGACACCGGCCCGCTCGACCGCAAACGGATGGAAAGCATCGACGACGAGACGACTGCTGCTGCGATCGACTACATGGGGCGACAGGTCAAAACCAATAAGCCGTTCTTCGTTTGGATGAACACGACGCGCATGCATGTCTTTACCCATGTGCGCGAGGCGATGCGCGGCCAGAGCGGTATGCCGGGCAACGAATACGCCGACGGCATGATCGAGCACGACGGCGATGTCGGCAAACTGCTGAAGGCGCTTGATGACCTCGGCATCGCCGGCAACACGATCGTCATCTACACCACCGACAACGGCCCCAATCAGTTCTCGTGGCCGGACGCGGCGACCACGCCGTTCCGCAGCGAGAAGGACACCAATTGGGAAGGCGCGTTCCGCGTGCCGGCGATGGTGCGCTGGCCGGGTCATATCAAGGCGGGTGAGGTCTCGACCCAGATGTTCTCCGGTCTCGACTGGTTCCCAACGTTACTCGCGGCGGCGGGCGACGGCACGATCAAAGACCGACTGCTTCAAGGAACGGACATTGGCGGCACGACATTCAAGGTGCATCTCGACGGCTATAACCAGCTTGGCTACCTGACAGGCACCGAGAAGACCGGGCCTCGCAGCGATTTTGCCTACTTCGACGACGACGGCGATCTTGTGGCCTATCGTCACGGCGACTGGAAAGCGGTATTCGAGGAGCAGAAGAAGCCCGGCGGCTTTCCGGTCTGGTATGAGCCGCTTACTGCCTATCGCATCCCGAAGATATTCAACCTGCGCATGGACCCTTACGAACGCGCGGACGTTGTCT
Source organism: uncultured Alphaproteobacteria bacterium (assembly GCA_963776505.1). GTDB lineage: Bacteria > Pseudomonadota > Alphaproteobacteria > Acetobacterales > Acetobacteraceae > JAMXLO01. Next base: position 7,049 of record CAVZNH010000047.1, on the reverse strand, counting down.
CCGACCAATACGACGACTGGCGCGTAAAGAACGCATATCTGATGGGATGGATGAACCTCAAGGCTGCGGCCTTCCTGCAGACCTTCATAAATTACCCGCCAAGCCAGGCGCCGGCCAGCTTCACAATCGATCAAGTACCAACAGGGCATCAATCGCCAGATCGAACAGCTGAGCACGAAGGGGGCGGCGACGGATTGAGCCGCGATCCATGAGACCGGTGGAGGGGGTACGCGCCCAACAGCATTGCGGCACATGCGTAATGGCCGGGCGGTCGTGGCTTCGGGAAGCCACGAAGAGCGCCCCGGCAACCCGTCAAACTTTGTGCATCTGGCGAACGACACTTCGACGAGCCATGTGGGCTTTCGCTGTGTCCTTCGGCAGAAGGGGTGACGAGCGAGCACCAACCGCTCCCCAACGCCCAACCCGAGCGAGCATTTCAGCCGTTTGACGCTCGCCACGGTGCGGACGCCCTCTTTGGGTATGCCAGCGACTGCTATTGCCGAAGATGAGCGTTGCGGCCCACGCAGTTAAGACATAGTCATGGAGGATGCCCGCGCCTGACCCCCTGGAAGGCCCCTTTTGGCCGTCCGATGTGATCACCTACTCGTTCGCCGATACGAACCTGGGGGGCCAGCCAGCACAGTTCTCCAGCTTCATTACCGCCTCAGCCTATCAGACAGTGGTCGAGAATGCGGCCGCGGCATGGTCCGCGGTATCGGGGGTGCAATTTCAGCTTGTGCCGGACTCTGCATCGGTGGACATCCGTGTAGGGTTCGACACGCTAGATCCCGCGCAAACCAGCCAGGTTGGTTTGACCTATTGGCACTCAAGCGCTCAGCACTTCCTGCCGAGCACAATCGTTTTGGTCGAAGACCCGTCGCAGGATGCGCTGATCCCTCTCGCTGGCGGCGACTTTCAGTATGCTGGTTACACGGCGAATCTTCAGCAAGTATTAGAGCACGAATTGGGCCACGCGCTTGGTCTCGCCCATAATCCGGCAGATCCTGACGCAGTGATGAACCCGACCGCAGGGCCGGACAACAGTGCTGGACCGGACCAATCCGACATCCAGGCCATTCAGTCGCTGTATGGAGCGCCAGCGGGAGCGCCCCCTTCTGGCATCGCTGTCCTCGACACGACAACCAATCAGTCCATCCCGGCAACTCCCCAGCCCTACACCGGGCCTGTGAACGGACTGCAAGATCAATATATCAGCATCAGCTCGGACAGCCTGAACGTCAGCGTCAGCACGCCCAACTGGTTCCTTCATAGTGGCGCCGGCAACGATGCCCTGGCGGTCAGCAGCGGTACCAATGTGCTGGACGGTGGCACTGGCTCGAACTTCCTGACCGGTGGCAGCGGGACGGACACGTTCTTCGTGGATGATCGTGGCCCAGCCGCGGACATCTGGAGTACGGTCAATGGCTTTCATGCTGGTGACGGCGCAACGATATGGGGTGTCACGCAGAATTTCGGCCTCGCTTGGGTGGATGGCCAAGGGGCCGCTGGCTACACGGGTCTGACGCTGCACGCTGCGGCAGCCGGGCAGCCGACCGCATCCCTCACGCTGGCGGGTTTTGCCGGTGCCGATCTTACCGACGGGCGCCTGTCTGTCAGCTTCGGCACTGATTCAGGCAGCGGCAGCGTGTACATGTACATCCACGAGAACAGCTGAGCCAGGAAGGTGCCGTGCGTCGCCGCGGCGCATACCTGCCGCGAGCTGCCGCTACCACGACCGAAGCGCACGCAGCCGCGCGGTCTTCTTCGACTGGTGCTCCATCATGCGTTGCAATAGCCCGCGCAGCGCGGTGATCGCCTCGCCCACATTGGGGCCTTTGTTGAGCATCACACACTCGGCGCGGCCGGCCATCGCCGCGTCGGTCATCTCACCGCGCGTCGGCAGGCCCGACTTCACCATCTCCTCCAGCACCTGCGTCGCCCAGATCACCGGCACATGCGCCGACTCGCACAGCCACAGGATCTCCTCCTGCATCTCGGCGAGCCGTTCGAAGCCGATCGCCACTGCCAGATCGCCGCGCGCGATCATCACGCCGAACGGCTGCCTGCCGGCGGCGCGTACGATGATGTCGGGCAGATTGGTGACTGCCTGCGCCGTCTCGATCTTGGCGATGATGCCGAGACGCTGCCAATCGGTGCGGCGTGCAGCCAATTCGTCCTGCAACTGCGTGATGTCGGCGGCGCTCTGCACGAATGAGTAGCCGATCATGTCGGCGTGTCGCGCGACGAAGTCGAGGTCGCGCAGATCGTCCGCCGTCAGCGGGTCGAGATGCAGATTGGCGCGCGGGAAGGTCAGGCCGCGTTCGGGTTTCATCTTGAAGCCCTTGCGTTGCGTCCGTTCGACACGGACCGTGACGCTGCCGGGCTCGCACGCCTCGACGATGCCGCCGAGCCTGCCGTCATCGAATGAGACCTCGGTGCCGATCGTCAGATGATCCAGCACATCGGGCGGTTCGCACGCGGCCTCGATTGTCGTGTCGGGGGAGAACGTCGCGGCATCGGCCACGAGTCGGAACCGGTTGCCGGCCACGATGCGTTCACCTGGCTGTCGCTTGACCTTGCCGATGCGAAACTTGGGTCCGGCGATGTCCATCAGCACCGGAATGCGGCGTCCCACCGCATCACCCGCCTTGCGGGTGTTCTCGATCATCGCGGCCCAGGTGTCGGGGCCGTCATGCGCGCAGTTGATGCGGACGACATCGGCGCCGTGCCGCGCGATCTCAAGCATAAACTCAGGATCCGGCGCCGCCTCGGGCGGGAGAGTGACCATGATCCGCCCGGCGCCGTCTGGCTCACCACCGAGCAGGGCTTGCGTGTTGGTATGCAACTGCATCTCGCCACGAAAGAACTCTTCGCTCGAAGGTAGCCAGTCTTGGGCTGTGCGGGCGTCGGACACCAAGGCGTCCAGTGCGCTTTCGACGGTACTCAGCGTGAGCAAGACGCGGCTTTCGAGTCGGCCGAGTGACGACAGTCCGTGCCGCATCAACTCGCGCTGCAGATCGCGCAGATCGTGATGTCGGAGCGCCAGGTAGTGCGCGAGATTGCCAGCGCTGACGACGAACGACGGCTGCTCAATGTCGCTTTGCCAGCGCTCGATCGATCGGGCGGCCTCCGTCATGATCGACTGGCGGAGGTCGCGAAGTGCTGCGAGCAATTGCGGACTGGATAGCGACATTTGAGACCTCCGATTGCCAGTCCGTCATGGGATATCCGGCCGCGCTACAGCGAGTTGCCGAGGGGTCGCCAGTCCAGCAGGTCCTCAGGGGCCTCGATGCGCCGGCGGTCCCAATCGGCCAGTCCGGATCGATGCCGGGCCACGGCTTTGACCGCCACGTCGGGCGATCGCCAGCCGCCGGCGCGGCGCCCAGCGAAATGCAACAGCCATCGACCTTGAACACGAAAGAGGCGCAGCGTACCCGCCGCGCTGGGATATTCGTACGCCATCGGCGTTACCGACCCCGATCCTGCCCCATTGGGTCGGATGGTGCCGACGAAGCCACAACTTGTCTAGGTGCCGGGTCGCGATTGCACCCGCGCCGGCGGGTCGGTAAACCGTCTCGGCGTGCGGGTGTAGCTCAATGGTAGAGCCCCAGCCTTCCAAGCTGGTTATGCGGGTTCGATTCCCGTCACCCGCTCCAGGCCGCGCGACGCTGGTGCGATCGGCGCAACGAACAACCCTTACCGACTGGCGTTCCCTGTCCTCTACGACAGGAGAGTGAGGCATGTCATTTGTTGCCGTAACCCGTCTGAGGGTTCGATCAGTCCGTTTCCTGCCGGCCTTCGCGGTGCATTTCCTCCGCACACGCAGGCAGGTGAGGCGGGCGCCCGGATTCCGCGGCGGGTCGGTTTTGCCCGACCGCCGTTGGACCTTCTGGACCATGACGGCGTGGGACAATCAGGAGAGTATGCGGCGCTACATGACAACGCCGCCTCACCGAACGACGATGCCATACCTTCTCGACTGGTGCGACGAGGCGTCTGTGGTGCATTGGGATCAGCCTGAAGACGCTTTGCCGTCATGGCTCGAGGCCCATAGGCGAATGCGCGAGAACGGACGTGCCTCGAAGGTGCGGAACCCGAGTCTGCAGCATGCGACGCTGAACTATCAGCCTCCGCGCGTCTCAGCCGCAGCGAAGATCGCACCCAAATGTCCCGAATGATCCCACACCACGACAGATGGTTGCGGACAATCATCAAGCCGGCATAGCCTTCTTGCGAAAGGTTCCCGGAGGAACGCATGCGTCGCCTGCTGCTGATCTTGCCGTTTGCGTCGCTGGTGAGCCCCGGCCATTCAGCTCACGCGCAGTATTATCCGTACGCACCACCTGGCTACTATGCACCTGGCTATTACCCGCCGCCGGCCTACTACCGGCCGCCACCACCGCAGTACTATTCTCCGCCGCCTTACCAGGCGCCCTATTACTATGGCGCACCGCCCTCCTACAGTTCGGCGAACTGCGGCACGCCGGATCAGCCCAAGCCGTGCTACCGGTGAAAGGCCGGCGTTTTTGCATTCCATGAAGGGCAAAACCAGCGCCGGGCAGCGGAAGGCGGCCTAGACATTTCGCCCCCCAATCGCTACATCGGCCGCCTCGCGGGGCGGCCTTTTCTGCGGCCAAAGCGAGACTGACGAGCGGGTCGCGACGGCAGGCAAGGCGCTGAAAAGACTGACAAAGGGGTGTAGCTCAATTGGCTAGAGCGCCGGTCTCCAAAACCGGAGGCTGGGGGTTCGAGACCCTCCACCCCTGCCAGCGGCCCGCGAGCACGCTATAGTCCCCCGCGACAGGTCTGGAGAATGATGACGTGGCGGTCGATCCGGCGAAATTCGTGCGTGAGGTGCGGGCCGAGGTGGCACGCGTCACCTGGCCCTCGCGCAAGGAGACGCTGGTGACCACTGGCCTCGTGTTCGCCATGGTGGCACTGGCGGCAATGTTCTTCTTCCTGGTGGATCAGTTCATTGGCATCGGCATCCGTGCCCTGTTCGGCATGAATGCCTGAGGAGAGATTTCAGGTAATGGCCAAGCGTTGGTACGTGGTGCACGTCTATTCAGGCTTCGAGAAGAAGATCGCTCAGCAGATCAAGGAGCAGGCGGCGCAGAAGGGCCTGGCGGACCAGGTGGACGAGGTGCTGGTACCGTCCGAGCAGGTCGTGGAGATGCGCCGCGGCCAGAAGGTCAACGCGGAACACAAGTTCTTCCCCGGCTACGTGCTGGTGAAGATGGAGCTGTCCGACGATGCCTGGCACCTGGTGAAGAACACGCCGAAGGTGACTGGCTTCCTGGGCAGCAAGACGCGGCCCTCCCCGATCAGCGACGCGGAAGCCGAACGCATCATGAAGCAGACGCAGGAGGGCGTGGAGCGCCCGCGTCCGGCGGTGCTGTTCGAGATCGGCGAGCAGGTCCGCGTCGCCGATGGTCCGTTCACCAGCTTCAACGGCACGGTCGAGGAGGTGGACGAGGAGAAGGGCCGCGTGAAGGTCAGCGTGTCGATCTTCGGGCGCTCGACGCCGGTGGAACTGGAATACGGGCAGGTGGAGAAGGTTTAGGGGAGCGTTCCCTGCATCGGTCTCCACGAACAAAAGCGAACCCGTGCTCAGCATTTCCGACGACCCGACTGACCGTGCTCCGGTCGGCTCGCTCGGTGGTGTAATCTCCAACGGGGCCTCACCGCCGAATCCGATTTGTTGCACAAGCCAAGATTAAACCACCCGCAAATCCCACCACTTCCGCGCGGGAGACGCGCCAACGGGCTTCGTCAGTTGCTTCGGTACGGATGAAGTTACCGTAAGAGCGGTCCGCAACGCGCTCAGCGGGCACCCTTCCTCGACACGGCGAGCAGCGCCGACAAATTTCGCACCTTCGTCGACAAAATACCTCCGCGATACGTTCCCGGATTTCGTTGGTCGCCCGGTGACAATCGCGATCTTGCCCCATACCCTTATGCCGGCCGAGATCGGCTGCTTGCGCGTCTTGTCGCGCCAACCCATTCGGACGGTGCAGCTCTCCGGCTTCGTCACCGACACCGACACAGCTTGTCAGAGTGGTAAAACATCCCGCCGCTGTATGGGAACGATGTTTCCTGACGTGTGATCTGCGTTACTGATCGCCCCGCTGGCTCCCAATAGATGCACAAGTCATGAAGCCCAGGGACGTAGGGTTTCATACCGTAGACTGCCTCCCGGCTATGCGCTGAACCAGCAGGCCCAGAGCACTTATACGTTCCTTTCAATGGACCTCAAACAGAAGGAGACGCCAAATGGCTACGTTAACCAATGCCAACCTCACGATCACTTCGGATGACGAAAAGAAGACCTCGCGCTGCGTCGTGACCTGCAAGGCCGTGTTTACCCCGTTCGAACTGAACGACATGAAGAGCGGATTGAGATTTCAAACTCGACTGCACCTTGTGGGGCGAGGACTTGGGATTGAATGGCGCCGATGACTCCCTCTACACCTACGGCAGCCAGTTCTTCCCCGATGCATCGTCTCCGGCGAGCGAGTTGGTTACGTTTGACGTGACGCTCGGTACCAGCGTGCTCAACGACTATTTGGGTAACTGATGAAGTATATGCCAAGTTGTCGTTGAAGAATCTTTACACAGGCAATGCTGTCCCCAAGAAGTCCAACGTGATAACGCGCAAGTTCTGAGTGCGCCGGCCGCCGCCGTGCTGGTCTTGGCCGGCGGCGGCCATCCTGATCGCGCCAGCGGCGGACCCACGGAGTTCGAGCGCTGGCCCGATGCCCGAATTGCAGGCCAGCCGATGACGATATGGATAACTCTCACTGGGGCATCAGCAAAGTGCCTTACTCTGCATCGGCAAGATTGGGCACGTACCTTTGACACGACAACCGGTCGGCAGCTGCTCAGCCTGTACACGAGCCAGCAGCGGACTGCGAAGTCTTTGCGCCCGGCTCAGAAGAGATCTGGTGGCGTGTCGGAACGGCGGCTGAAATCGCCGTAGCGGCGAGTGCTGGGGTGAGGGAGAATGCGGGCGCCTTGCGCGCTTCCAGAATTCTCAGCAGGGTGCGCTC
>CAVZNH010000046.1:0-75314 GCA_963776505.1 uncultured Alphaproteobacteria bacterium | reverse complement strand
GTCAGCAGCACGGGCGTCCCGCGGCGGAGGTCCGCAGCCGCGCGGTGCACCGTTCGCAGACGAAGCACATCAGGGTCTGCTGTCGCAGACGCGGCATCCGCATTCCGTTCGTTCATCGAAATTTGATCGCGACCTAGGGCGTGTTTCATCGGATTACACGGGCGGGCAACAATAACGGCCAATTTTCGTCATGATTAACGCCAACCTACCCTCCGACCAAACTTACGGAGCCCGTAGCCGCTCCGTGACGCCGCCACGAGGACTATATGGCGGGGCACATGGAATGTCTTGGCGAGACTCACAGAAATGTGAGCGCCTTGCGACTGCACGAATCGGGGTGGCAAGATGGAATTGGTGTTGGCCTCCACGTTGATAACCGCCACCGTGACAAAAACCATGGTCCCGCGGACGCTGTCATGCGAGGAGTGATGGGCGCTGTGGCGCCCGCAAGTTGAGAGGTATACGGAGATGTCGGCAGAGCGACCGATCCTGATCGTGGATGACGACGGGGTTTTGCGCGAGACCCTGGCGGATCAACTCGCGGTTGATGGAGAGTTCACCGCTGTCGCTGCCGGCTCCATCGGCGAGGCCGAGGAAAAGCTGAACGCCAAGGATGCGCGGTTCGACGCGGTAATCCTTGATGTCGGGCTGCCGGACGGTGATGGACGGGATCTTTGCACCAAACTGCGCAGGCAGGGGCAGAAGATGCCGATCATCATGCTGACTGGGTCGGACGCCGAAACCGATGTCGTGCGCGGCCTCGATTCCGGCGCCAACGACTACATCGCCAAGCCATTCCGGCTTAACGAGCTGCTGGCTCGCCTTCGAGCGCAGCTCCGCATCTTCGAGAATAGCGAGGATGCGGTGTTCACCATCGGTCCCTACACCTTCCGACCATCGGCCAAGCTCCTGCAGGACCCGGCGAAGAACCGTCGCATCCGCCTCACGGAGAAGGAGGCGGCGATCCTGAAGTTCCTCTACCGGGCAGGCACACGTGCGGTCGCGCGCCAGGTGCTGCTGAATGAGGTGTGGGGCTACAACGCCGCGGTCACGACGCACACGCTGGAGACCCACATCTATCGGCTGCGCCAGAAGATCGAGCCCGACCCAGCGAACGCGCGCCTCCTGGTGACGGAGGGCGGCGGTTATCGGCTGGATCCCGAGGGTGTGCCGACCTCGGTCGCGGCAGCCTAGCCGGCTAGCTCCACCACCTTCCGCAAGTCGGCAACGAAGGCACGGTACTCCCGCGCCTTCGCGTCCTCATCGGGCACGCGTAACAGGTAAGACGGGTGCACGGTGACAAATGCCGTCTGTCCGCCGGGCGTTTCGATCGGCCTGCCGCGTTCGCGCGTGATGGTGACGGCGCGGCCAAGCACCGCCCGCGCAGCGGTGCCACCCATCGCCACCACCAACTTCGGCCGCAGGCGTACCAGTTCGACGTCGAGCCAGAAGCGGCAGGCCTGGATTTCGGGTGCCTCAGGCGTCTTGTGGATGCGCCGTTTGCCGCGCGGCTCGAACTTGAAGTGTTTTACCGCGTTGGTGATGTAGACCGAGCGCCGGTCGATGCCCGCCTCCTCCATGGCGCGATCCATCATCTGGCCGGCCGGACCAACGAACGGACGGCCGATCACGTCCTCCTGGTCGCCTGGCTGCTCGCCGACGAACAGGAGCCTGGCATGCGCGGGACCCTCGCCGAACACCGTCTGTGACGCCTGTTCATGGAGATGGCAGCGGCGGCAATCAAACGCCTCGTGCATCGCCTCCTGCAGCGGCGGATCGGGATGCAGCGGCAACACGACGGGACCAAGCGGCGGCCGATCCGGCGGTCGCGGCACTTCATCGAGCTGTTCCGCCTCAGGAATCGCGGTGCCGATACGCGCGTGGCGGAGCAGGTTGGCGTGATGCTTCTGCCACCATGACAACAGCGCGTCATCATCCGGCACGGCTTCGCGCTCGACCCCAGTGGAAAAACGCAACTCGGTCCCGTCCCAGTGCGCGGCGCCAACGGGCGTAACGATCGAGATCGTCAGATCGGAAAATCGCCTGGCGATTAACTGCGCATTTGCCTCCAGGACAAAATGCGCCGGTTCGTACCAGCCGAGGTAGCGGGTACGGTTGCCTTCCTGCACCGGCAGGTAGCGCAACAACGTCCGCATCCTGTGTGCCTCGGCGCGCACGGCAAAGGCGAGCCCCTGCGCGCGCCGTGTCTCCGCTGCATCGGCCTTTTCGCCGGTATTGGTGCGCCAGACCAGCCGATACAGCAGATCGAACCGCTCGGGAGCGCGTGCCTGGATGGCCAGCGACGCCATATTGATCAACGCCCGCGAAACACCGAAGCTGCCCGTCCCCTCCTGCAGGGGATCGCCTTCCTCATCGTGCGAACGGACCGACCAGCGCACCTCCTCCGGTGGAGCGCCGGCCAGTACCAGCGAGCGGGTGGCCTTGCGCCATCCTTCCCAATCGGTCTCGTTGGCCAGCACAACCCGCCGCATTGTCTGAGCAAACCCTATCCTGTCTGGCTTTCCAACCCCGGGTGGCACGGTATGCTCGCAGCATGACCCACGACCCGGAAGCTTTCGTCGACATTGGCGCCGCCGCCGCACCCGCGTTCTCCCGTGACGGACAAACGCTGTATCACCTGCGCGGTTCGGGCCTGCCGCAGGTGTGGGCGCTCGATCTCGGCACCGGCGGCGACCGGCAACTCACGTTCCACGACGAGAAGGTCGCGCTGCTGCGGCGCTCGCCTGCGGATGACCGGCTGATCTATGGCATCGACTTCGGTGGCGACGAGCGCCAGCAACTGCTGCTGATCGATCCGAGCGAACCATCGCCGGAGCCGCGCGAGCTGACCGCGAATCCCGCGGCAATCCACGATTTCGGCGGCTGGTCGTCGGATGGCACGCCGCATCGCCTATACCGCCAATGATCGCGACGAGGCGCATTTCGACGTCTATGTGCAGGATATCGCAAGCGGCGTTCGCCAATGCGTTTATCAGGGCCGCAATCAGGTCAGTGTGTCAGGCTTCCGCGCGGACGGCACGACGCTGGCACTCAGACATGATCGTGGCTTTGGCGATGTGTCGCTGATGCTGCTCGATATCGCATCGGGCGACGCGCGCACACTTTGGGCCCCGGGTAATTTTCAGAGTGTCCGCTGGGCGAGCGACGGTCGCACGCTGCTGGCATTGACTGATCTCGGCGACAGCAACTTCCTGCGACTGTGTCGGCTCGATCAGGAAACCGGCGAGGCTTCGGTGATCTATGCAGCCGACGGGCGCGATGTGGACGCGTGGTCAGTCGCGCCCGATGGGCGGATGCTCGCGACGATCGAAAACGATCGCGGCTTTGCCATGCTGCGAGTCGGTCCGATCGATGGCGAGCGCCCGGTGGTGAGCGGCTTGCCGCGTGGCGTCATCACTGATCTGGCCTGGTCACCTGACAGCAGCAGCCTGGTGTTCAGTGCCGCCGCACCAACGCAACCGCCATCACTCTGGCTGTGGCGCGACGGCGCCGCGCGCGTGGCATGGCAGCCGGAACCGCATGCCGGCGGCTTCGTCGATCTCGAGCTGGTGTCCTGGGAAAGCTTTGACGGCACCCGCGTTCCCGGTTGGCTCGCATTGCCACGCAGTGCCCGGCCAAAGGAGGGCTATCCCGCCATCATTTGGGTGCATGGCGGCCCAGTGGGGCAGACGCGGCCGAATTTCCGCCCCGACATTCAGATGCTCCTGGCTCAAGGCTTTGCCGTTCTGCTGCCGAATGTGCGAGGGAGCTCCGGTTATGGCCGCACCTACACGAAGAGCGACGATGTGGAGCGGCGTCTCGACAGCGTAACCGACCTCGCGCATGGCAGGCACTGGCTCGCCGCGCACCCGGCAATAAATGGCGAGCGCATCGGCATCATGGGGCAGTCGTACGGCGGCTTTATGGTGATGTCGGCGATCACCGAGCATCCGGAGCTATGGCGTGCCGCAGTGAACTACTATGGCATCGCGAACTTCGTGACGCTGCTTGCCGGCACCGGCGCCTGGCGACGCAGTCATCGTGCCGCGGAATATGGCGACCCCGAGCGTGACGCCGCACTGTTTGCTCGCATCTCGCCGATCCATCGCGTCGATCGGATCACCGCCCCGGTGCTGATCGCGCATGGCACGCGCGATCCTCGGGTGCCGATCGGCGAGAGCGAGCAGTACGTCACCGCTTTGCAGGAACGCCAGAAGAGGGTGACGTACCTGACCTTCGACTATGCCGGCCACGGCTTCGTCCGCCCCGACGACAGACGCCGCGTCTATCGCGCCATCGCCGAGTTCTTTACGACCCACCTGCGCTGAACTGGAAACGACCATGTATCTTCCTGCCCGCAATCACCGCGTTCTGATCATGGGCCGCAACGGCGCGGTGGGCGCCAATCACCCGCTGGCGACCCAGGCCGGTCTCGACACGCTGCGTGCCGGCGGCAATGCGGTGGACGCGTCGGTGGCGATTGCGCTCACACTGGGCGTGGTCGAGCCAGGCATGTCAGGTCTCGGCGGCGACGGCTTCTATCAGGTCTATACCGCGCGTGATGCGACATCGTGCTGCTATAACGCGACTGGGGGTGCACCGCTCGCCGCGCGTCCCGAACGGTTCCGTGCCAGTGGCATCGCGGTTCGCGGCCCGCTCAGCGTTTCCACGCCCGGTCTGCTCGCCGGTGTCGGCGCGATGCATGTGACGCATGGCAAACTGCCGTGGCAGCAGCTTTGTGGCCCAGCGATCGAACATGCGCGCGACGGCTTCGCGGTCACCCATCACTATCGTCACTTCGCGGGCGATGTACGTCCGGTGCTTGCCGCCGATGCGCGTTCACGCGCCGTATTCCTCGCCAATCTCGACATCGGTGTACCGCCGCTTGCCGCGCTGATCCGCCAACCCGACCTCGCGCGGACGCTTGAGGAGATCGCGCAGGACGGCGCGGAAACCTTCTATCGCGGCAGGCTGGCGAAGCGCCTCGCCGCCGGCATGCGCGAGGCCGGTGTGCTGGTCGACGAACGCGACCTGGAGGCATTCCAGCCGCAGCGTCAGGATCCGATCGGTATTGCCTATCGCGGCTTCCGCGTAACCCAGACGCCGCCGAATTCCACGGGCTTCACCATGCTGCAGATGCTGCGGATCGCCGAGCGCTTCGACCTGGCCAAACTCGATCCGGTGCGGCGCATCCATGTGCTCGTGGAGGCGAAGAAGCGCGCATTCCTAGATCGCGAGCGCTACGGCACCGACCCGCGGTTCGGCGACGTGCCGCTCGATCGTCTGCTCTCCGATGCCTATGCCGACGAATGCGCGGCGTCGATCGACCTGACGCACGCCAGCGATCTTGCGCTGGCAGAGCCGGAAGCGGCGGTCGGCGACACGACGTATTTTTGCGTGGTCGATGCCGAAGGCAACGCGGTGTCCGGCATTCAGAGTCTGAATTCCGGCTTCGGCTCCGGCGTGACGGCAGGCGACACGGGCGTCCTGCTGAACAACCGCATGGCGTATTGGCATCTCGCACCAGGGCACGCGAACCGGCTCGCGCCCGGCAAGCGCGTGCGTCATACGATGAATGCGCCGATGGTGTTCAAGGACAACAAGCTTTGGGCTGTCGAAGGGACACCGGGCGCGGACAACCAGGTGCAGGTCAATCTGCAGGTGCTAACCGCGATGATGGACCTCGGCGCCGATCCGCAGACCGCGCTGGAGGCGCCGCGCTGGACCTCGATCCAGCAGGGTCAGGGCGCCAACTGGCCGCATGAGGGCGACGGGCGGCTGACCATCGAGCCGGGCTTCGGCGAGGATGTCCTGGCCGGGCTCGAACGTCTCGGGCATCGGCTGAACCGCGTCGGACCGTTGGAAGCGCCGTGCAGCGTGCAGGCCATCCGGATCGTCGAGAACGGCGTGAAGCTGGCGGGGTCCGATCCACGCCGCGACGGATGGGCTGGCGCGTACTGAGCGAACACTTGGGTGAACCCGACGCATGCCCTTCTGGAACTCCGCGTGGTCCCTCCTCGCCCTCGCCAACCTGTTCTGGGCAGGCAACATCGTGCTCGGCCGCGGCGTGGTCGGCATGGTGCCTCCGATCGCGCTCGCCTATTGGCGCTGGACCGGCGCGTTCCTGATTGCCGTCGGCTTCGCCTGGCCGTACCTGCGGCGTGATGCCGCTACGCTGCTCCGCCACTGGCGCATGATGCTGCTGCTCTCCGCCACCGGCATCGCGACCTACAACACGATGTCCTACATCGGCCTCACCAGCACCACCGCGCTCAATGTGCTGCTGCTGCAGTCTGCCGGACCGCTGGTCATCATCGTCTGGGCCTTCGCGCTGTTCGGTGAGCGTCCGACGCTCTGGCAATCGGCCGGTGTGCTGGTTTCGCTGATCGGCGTGGCGGTCATCGCCGCACACGGCTCGCTGGATACGCTGCTGCACCTTTCGCTCAACCGCGGCGATGTCTGGATCCTGGCCGCGATGGTGATCTACGGCATCTATGCCGCGATGTTCCGCGTGCGTCCCGCCGCGCACCCGCTGAGCTTCCTGGTCGCCATGATGGGCGTCGGCTCGATGATGATCCTGCCGTTCTATGTGTGGGAGATCGCGCAGGGCGGTCGCATCGAGGGTGGACTGCCGGCGTGGCTCGCCCTTGCGTACATTGCGGTGTTCCCGTCGTTCGTCGCCTATCTGTTCTTCAATCGCGGCATCGAATTGATCGGCGCGACTCGCGCAAGTCAATCGTGGCATCTCATGCCGGTGTTCGGCAGCATCCTCGCGGTGCTGTTCCTCGGCGAGACGTTCTACCTCTACCACGCGATCGGCATCGCGATGATCGCGGCGGGGATCGTGCTCGCATCGGTGAAGCACCGGCGACCCGCCGCTTGCCACGCACTGCAACATAACTTGAAGTCGCGCGCCCGCGGCGGCGCTTGACCGCGTCGCGCAGCGCCCCGACCTCACACACATGCCGCAACGGCACCTGCGAGCGGTCTTCGCATTGTTGCTGACCGCCGCCGCTCCTCCGGCCGGCGAGGTTCAGCACGTCCCGATCGACCAGACGCTCGCCATCCTGGGCCAGAAGGTGGCTGATCCCGACGGCAAGGATATCGGCCGCCTCGTCGATGTCCTGGTCGGCGATCAAGGCCAGCCACAGGCCGCCGTGATCGACTTCGGCGGCTTCATGGGCGTCGGCAACCGCAAGATCGCGGTGGAGTGGAGCGCACTGCACTTCGCGCCGAGCGACGCCAAACATCCGATCACGCTCGATCTGACACAAGACCAGATCAAGGCCGCGCCCGAATACAAGGATGTCACCAAACCCGCGCCGGTCGTGGTGACACCCGAAGCGCCGCGATGATCCATGCCACGCAACGGCACACCTCAGACGCGCAGTCAGCGGGCGCTCGATCTGCTGAATTTCTTCGTAGCCGACGTGCAGACCGGCTTCGGGCCATTCGTCGCGGTCTATCTGACGATGCACAAATGGACCCAGGTGCAGATCGGCTTTGCCCTCACGCTCAGCACCATTGTGGCGCTGATCAGCCAGGTCCCCGCCGGCGCACTGGTGGATGCCGCACACAACAAGCGACGTGCCGCGGGCGGTGCGCTGATCGGCGTCATTGTCGCAGCACTCCTGATGGCCTTCTGGCCGAGCGAACTGCCTGTCCTGGTCGCACAGGCGCTCCATGCATTCTCAAGCTGCGTGCTCACGCCGGCGATTGCCGCGATCAGCCTGCATCTGGTCGGCCACGCGGCTCTCGGCGAGCGATTGGGGCGCAACGCGCGCTTCGCCGCAATCGGCAACGGACTCGCTGCCGCGGTGATGGGCGTGACGGGCACCTACGTGTCCAGCCAAAGTGTGTTCCTGCTGACGGCGGCGCTGTGCGTACCCGCGCTCCTGGCATTGCTCGCGATCGGGCGCGGGCCGCACGCAAGGCAACAGACGACAACGCAGCTTTTCGACTGGCCAGGACTGCGGCGATTGTTCACCAATCGGCAACTGCTGGCGTTCGCCAGCTGCGTGCTGCTGTTCCATATGTCGAATGCCGCGATGCTGCCGTTGCTAGGCGCCACCGTGACGATGCGCACGGGCACCTTCGCCAATCTCATCATCGCAGCCTGCATCGTGGTGCCTCAAGCGGTCGTGGCACTTTGCTCGCCCTGGGTAGGACGCAGTGCGGCGTCGCTGGGCCGGCGCCCGGTGTTGCTGCTGGGTTGGGCGGCGCTGCCTTTGCGCGGGCTGCTGCTGGCGGTGTTGCCAGGCGCGTGGCTGCCGGTAGCAGCACAGGCACTTAGCGGCGTCAGCGGCGCGGTATTCGGCGTAATGCTGCCGCTTATCTCGGCGGACGTTACGCGCGGCACGTCGCATTTCAATCTGTGTATGGGCGCTCTGGGTCTTGCCGTGAGTCTGGGTGCCGGAATCAGCACGACACTCGGCGGCTGGATCGCCGATGCTGCCGGCACCGAAGCGGCCTTCGCCGTGCTCGCGCTCATCGGGGCCCTGGCGACACTGGCAGTCTGGCTGGTGATGCCGGAAACTGTGCCTGATCCGCCTCGAACAGGCTGGCAAGCTCGTCCGCCGCCTGCTGCTGGCTCTGAATGAGCTGCTGCTCGTCGCGATAGATCGCGTGGGTCTCCAGCAGGGTCTTCTCGTCCCGGTCACGGAACAGCGTCACCCCGCGTTCCGCGGCCGCTTCATCGATGCCGAGCACGGTCAGCGCCTGCTTCGCGAGCTCCAGACTGGAGTGGAACGTCTCGCGCACCAGCCCATCCACGTCACGGTCCATCAGCAGATGCGCGTACCAGCGATTGCGCGCCCGTGCCAGGATGGCGAGGTTGGGAAAGTCGCGCTTCACCATATCAACCGTGCGCAGCACACCAGGCGGATCGTCGAGCGCCACGATCAGCAGCTTCGCCTGTTCGGCGCCCGCCGCGCGCAACATGTCGGGCCGCGTGGGGTCCCCGAAATACACCTTCGTGCCAAACCGCCGGACGACTTCCACCTGGCCGGAATCACGCTCCAATGCGGTGAACTCTATGCCATGCATCCGCAGGACGCGGCCGACGATCTGACCGAACCGGCCGAAGCCGGCGATGATCACCGGCGTGTCATCCGCATCGATGGTGTCGTATTGCGGCGGCGGCGTGGGCTTCAGTCGTAGCGCCGCTTCAGCTCCGGCGAACAGGATCGGCGTCGCGACCATCGAGGCGGCGGTAACCAGCGTGGCGAACGCGGCATTGGGAGCGCTCAGGGCGCCGGCAGCAACGGCGGCACCGAACAGCACGAAGCTGAATTCGCTGGCCTGCGGCAACGCGAGGCCGAAGCGCAGCGCGTTCTGCCTGTTCTCGCCGGCGATGCGCGCCAGCGCGAATGCGATCGTCGCCTTGGCCAGCAGCAACACCGCCGTTGCCTCGGCCAGCAATAGCGGTTGGGCACGGGCGAGCGGCAGATCGGCCGACATCCCGACCGAGATGAAGAAGAAGCCGAGCAGCAGGCCCTCGAACGGCTCGATGTCAGCCTGCAGTTCGTGGCGGTACTCGGATTCCGACAACAGCACGCCCGCCATAAAAGCACCCAGTGAGGGCGACAGCCCCGCGACGGTCGCCAGCAACGCGGTGCCCGCGACGATCAGCAGCGCGACCGTGGTGAACACCTCTGGCGTCTTGGCACCGCCGATCGCGCGGAACAGTGGTCGCAGCAGAAAACG
This sequence comes from uncultured Alphaproteobacteria bacterium, assembly GCA_963776505.1. GTDB lineage: Bacteria > Pseudomonadota > Alphaproteobacteria > Acetobacterales > Acetobacteraceae > JAMXLO01. The sequence goes on along the minus strand of CAVZNH010000046.1, from coordinate 65,609 downwards.
GCCGCCGACCAGGATGATGGCAATGATCAGCGCCGCGCGCGCCACATCGTGCCACGGCACGTGGTCGGGTACGCTGTCGCTCGCCAGCAGTGGGACCAGGGCGACCAGCGGGATGAACGCAAGGTCCTGAAACAGCAGCACCGCGAAGGCGTCGCGACCGGCGCGGGTGGCCAGCAGATTTCGTTCGGCCAGCATCGGCAGCACGATCGCGGTCGATGACATCGCGAGCCCGGCGCCCAGCACGATCGCGCCCTGCCAAGCAACGCCGACAGCATGTGCAAGCGCCGCCAGCACGGCGCCGGTTATCGCCACCTGCGCGGTGCCGAGACCGAACACCGCGCGCCGCATGACCCACAGCCGCTGCGGCCGCACCTCCAGGCCGATCAGGAACAGCAGCATCACCACGCCGAGACTGGCGATCGAGGCTATCGCGTCGACGTCGGTGATCAGCCCTAATCCGGCCGGACCGATGGCGATGCCGGCGAGCAGATAGCCGAGTACGCTGCCGAAGCCGGCGCGGCGCGTCAGCGGCACGGCGATGGTGGCGGCGGCGAGCAGGACGACGAGAGTGGTCAGCATGCAGCGCGCAGCCGTGCGAACAAATCAATGTCCTGCCGCGGGCTGCCGCTGCCGCTTCACCCCTCGCAATGACAAGTGTGACTAGCTCTCGCGCACGAAGCGGTTGCGCAGCACCCCTAGGCCGGTGAGTTCCACCTCGACGACATCGCCGTGCTTCAGATCGGGCGAGGTGCCGTCGGTGCCCATCCAGATCACGTCGCCCGGATACAACGTCAGATAGCGGGTCATCGCCTCGATATAGGTCGGGATGTCGAAGATCATGTCGTTGGTCTTGAACTTCAGGCTGTCCTTGCCGTTCACCCGCACGACGGTCTGCATCGCGTCGATATCGACGTCGGTGTCGATCCACGGCCCCATCGGCTTGAACGTGTCGGCGTTCTTGCCGCGCCAGAACGTGCGATCACCGCGCTGCCAGGTGCGCTCGCTCACGTCGTTGCCGATCGTGTAGCCGAACACGCAGGACATCGCATCCGCCTTCGACAGATGCTTCACCTGCTTGCCGATCACCACGACGAGTTCTCCCTCGTAATTGATCTTCTCGGTGGCGTCCTTCGGGATCACCACGTCCTCGCCATCCGCGATCAGCGCGTTGTTGGCGCGGTAGCCGATGTCGGCCTTCTCGGGAAACACCGGCTGCACGCCGCGCTTTTCCGCCATCTCGCGGATATGCGCGGCGTAGTTGATGCCCGCGGCGTAGAAGGTGCGCGGGATCACCGGCACTTCCAGCTTCACGTCGGCGAGCTTGTGCGTCTTGCCGGTTGCCGAGTGCGCGCCCCAGGGTTCGCCGCTGATCTCGCTCACCGTGTCGCCATTGAGCGAGCCGTACGCGGTGCGGCCATTCGTGGTGAATCTGATCCAGCGCATCAGGCAGCCTCCATGAGTTCGCGCACAGGGCGCAGGAATTCCGCATCGAACACCTTCGTCGCCATCACCTGGCAGCGGCGCATCAACCGGATCTCGTCCGGGCCGTAGTCGGCGATCGCGCGATGAATGGTGCCGAGATGATCCCACACCAGCAGGTCGTTCTCGGTCCACGTGTGCGTATGGCGGAAGCGCTGTTCAAGCTGGAAGTCGAACAGATATTCCAGCATCTCGTCGCTGTCGCGCTCGGAGAGTTCGTTGATGCGCATCGTGTAACCCGGATTGCAGTACAGCACCTTCCGACCGGTGATCGGATGGGTAAGGAACAGCGGGTGCACGACAGGCGGACGACGGCGGCGCTGTTCCTCGGTCATCGGCGGGCGCTCGCTCGCCTTGTCGCGCCGCATATGCTCCCAGAATTTTTCGAAATTGTGCGTCGCTGTCGCATCGGCGAGGCGGGTCTTGAGTTCCGCGGGCAGCGCCTCGTACACCGCGTGCATGTTGGAGAACTCGGTACCGCCGAGCGGCACGCCGTTGCGGCGTGGGATGCGGATGCCATACAGCACGTTCACGAAGCCCATCACGTCGCGATAGGACATGTCGGTGTGCCAGTCCTGCCCGGCGTCAGGCGAGCCGATGTATTTGCCGCCCTCCTTCAGGTTCGACAGCGTACCGACATGTGCGTAATTTTCCTGTGCGGAACTCGGCCCCTGGATTTCGCCGAAGCGTTCCGAGAACGCGCGCAGGTCACCCAGATCGAGCTGCTGATCGGGGAAGCGCAGCACGCCGTACTGGCCGAGAGCCAGCAGGATCTTGGCGAATTCCGTCTCGTCGGCCCGCTTCACGTCGATGCCCTGCACGGTTGCGCCAAGTATCGCGCCGGTCGGTTCGATGGACAGCATGCATATTCCCCCTACTGGGATGCTCCTAGTCAGTGTAGGTCCAGACCGGTCACTTGGCCAGCGAGACGAACCGCGCCGATGTAGACTCGCCGCGGTCGGGATCGACGACAAAGCCCTTGCGCGCTGCCCAGTAGAGCTTCTGCCAGTAGATCGGCAGGATGCCGGCATCCTCCATCGCCACCCGCGTCGCATCTGCCAGCAGCTTGTTGCGCCTGCTCTCGTCGAACTCCGCCGCCGCCTGCTTCAGCAGCGCATCGAATGCCGGATTGGAATAGCGCGCGCGATTGAGCGACCCAGTGCCGGCGTCCTTGTCATACGTCGCCAGCACGCCCGACAAGCCGTTGAGCGAACTGCTCGCGACGCTGCCGTAGCTGAATATGAACAGGCTGTACTTGCGTGCCGTCGCACCCGGCGCATAGACGTTGTACGGCAACACCTCGACGCCGTTCACCCTCAGCCCGCCGCGCGAAAACATCTGACCGAGCGCCTGCGTGACTTGCGAATCATTGGGAAACCGGTTGTTCGACCCGTGCACAGTCAGGCCGAAGCCATTCGGGTAGCCGGCCTCGGCCAGCAGCTTCTTCGCCGCTTCAGGGTCGAACGCCATCGGCCGCAACGATGCATCGTAACCACCCATGCCTTCGGGCACGATCTGCCCAGCGGCCTCGCCGGCACCCGCCAGCACGCGCTCGACAATGGCCTGGCGGTTTATCAGTTTCGACAGCGCCAGCCGCACGCGGCGATCCTTCAGCGGGTTCACCTTCAGCGGCGCGCCATCCTTGTCGGTGATGAAGGGGCTGTCGTCGCGCCCCTGGTCCATCGCCAGATAGATCAGCCGCGTCGAGGTCACCGAATACAACGCGACATCCTGCCGATTCTGGAACAGCGAGATGTCTGACGGCGGAATCTGCTCGATCACATCCACCGAGCCCGACAGCAATGCGGCACTGCGCGCGGCGGCATTCGCGAGGAACTTCAGCGTGACCGTATCGAACCGGGGCTTTGCGCCCCAATAGCCCGTGTTCGCCTCCATCACCACGCGATCGCCGGGAATCACGTGCTTGAAGCGATATGGCCCGGTGCCGATCATCGCGCGGCCAGCAGCAAAATCCTCGCTGGTCACCGTTGCACCGAGCTTCGCCGGCACGATGAAGATGCGCCCGACCAGGTCCATCAGTAGCGGCGTCGGTTGGTCGGTGTGGATGTGCAGCGTATGCGGATCGACCACCTCGGTCTGCTTCACCGACCGCACGAAGCTGGCGAGCGGCCCGGGACTATTCGGCACATCGCGCGCACGCCTCAGCGAGAATGCGACATCGTCGCCGGTGAACGGCGTGCCATCGTGGAATGTGACGCCCTCGCGCAGCCTGATCTCCCAGGTGAGCGGATCGAGCAGCTTCCACGACACCGCGAGGCTCGGATGGATGCGTAACCTTGAATCGAACTCGATCATGCTCTCGAACATGTTCTCGGCCGTGGCGACGTCGTTGCCGAGATCGGAGAATTGTGGATCGAGCGAATTCTGTTCGGTAGCGCGACCGATCGTCAGCTCGGCAGCCCGCACCGATTTGGCGCCGGGCAGCGGGCAGGTGGCAAGCCACACACCCATCGCCATCAGTACTTGCAGCCACCGCATTGTCCGCGCCCTTCCGATGTGTTGCGATTGTGCTTGGCATTGTCGCCGCTCTCAAGGGAGGAACCCATGGCAAAGGTCTCAGTCATCACCGGCAGCAACGGGCTGATCGGCCAGGCAACCTGCCGCCGCCTCGCGCAGTCAGGCCATCTCGCCGTCGGCATCGATGTCGGCGCAGAGGGCGCCGGCAACTGGCCGCACTACCAGTGCGACCTGAGCGATCTCACCCGCATGGCAGCAACGCTCGCCGCGATCGAGCGGGATCATGGGCTGATCCGCGTGCTGTTCAACAACGCAGGCATCTATCACCCCGAAAAGGATTTCCTCGACGTGCCGCCCGACCAGTTCGACGGCACCATGTCGGTGAACGTGCGCGTGCCGTTCTTCGCATCGCAGTGGGTGGCGAAGCGACTGATTGCGGCCGGTCAGCCGGGCGCGATCGTCAATACGGCTTCCTCGGCCGGGCAGCGCGGCAGCACGGTGGTCGAGTATGGTGCCTCAAAGGCCGCGGTGATCAATCTGACGAAGAGCCTCGGCACACGACTGGGCCGTCATGGCATTCGGGTGAACGCCATCGCCCCGGGCCTGATCAACACCGCGATGGGCGCGCGCACGCCGCAGGTGGCGAAGGAACGTGCCAAAGGCAGCGCGCTCGGCCGCGCCGGCGAGCCGGATGAAATCGCGGCGGTGGTGGATTTCCTGGTGAGCGACGCCGCGTCGTTCATTACCTGCGCAACGATCGATGTGAACGGCGGTGCGTGAGGGGCTGCGCAGTCAGTTCGGCTGCCGTCGGTCGTGGTCTCGGGGTTGCCTCAACCGTAGAGCAGCGCACTGGTGATCACATAGCCGTTCTGCCATTCTCAATCGGCGTCTTCCATACCTTCTTGCCGGTCTTGATATCGAGCGCGACGACTTTGATGTCGAGCTGGCCGCGGAAGAGCATGCCCTCACCCATCGCCAGGCCGCGGTTGAGCCATCCGCAGCAGGTTTGGTCGAGGCACGAAGAGCCCGCTGTTGATTGTCATTCTGGTCAACCGCTCCGCTTTGTCCCCGCTGTAGCCAAGCTACCTGTCAACCAGTCAAAATCACTCTACCAGCCAGCTAGGCCATTTGCCGCTCGGGAGCATGCTCCAGACTGACGTCATGGGCGAAACCAACAATGATGCCAGCGGCGCACACCACAAGCCCACCCAACGTGAGCAATCCATAGGTGTAGCTGCCGGTCGCATCCTTCACCAAACCCATCATCCACGGCGCCAGGAACGCGCCCAAGGCCGCGAAAGAGTTGATGTACGCAATGCCAACTGCGGCTGACGCGCCAGTTAGAAACGAAGGGGCAAGGCTCCAGAACACAGGGTTGCACGCGTTCAGACCGACGGCAGAGACGGTGAATGCAATCATCTTCAATACCGGGTCGTCAAGCACTGCCGCGGCCGCAACGCCTGCGGCAGCAAGTGTCATGGCAATCAACAGATGTCCCTTGCGTTCCATCTTGCGATCGGAACGCCGCCCCCACCAGATCATTGCTGCAGCACCGGCAGCCGGCGGGATAATCGACACCCACCCAGTCTGCATATTGGTCAGGCCAAACCCCTTGACGATGGTTGGAAGGAAAGAAACCAACGCCGAACAGCAACGAGGCCAGAGTGAAGCAGACCAACCCCAAGGCAACAACTCGAGGATTGAAGAATGTTTGGATCACGCTCAGTTGCAGCTGCTGCTTCTTGATAGCGTGCTCACTGTCGATTCTGTCAGACAGCCATTGACGCTCATCCGTCTCCAGCCATTTTGCCTCGGACGGCCGTTCGGTGAGATAGAACCAGGTGACGAAGCCGAGCAGAATCGGCGGGAGGCCCTCGATCAGAAACAGCCATTGCCAGCCGCGCAATCCAAAAATGCCATCCAGGTAAAGCAATGCGGTCGATATTGGGGATCCGATCGCTGAAGATAGCGGAATGCAGGCCATGAAGAGTCCGGTCACGCGCGCCCGATAGGTACCCGGAAACCAGTTGGTCAGGTAATAGATGATACCGGGGAAGAAACCGGCCTCGGCGCCCCCCAGCAGTGCTCGCAAGATATAGAAGCTCTTCTCTCCCGAGACGAACACCATGCAGCTGGCCAGCACGCCCCATGTGACCATGATGCGAGCAATCCAGGGCCGAGGACCAACCTTAACCAGCACGAGGTTCGATGGAGCCTCGCCGAGCATATATGTGACGAACATGATGCCCGCACCAAAGCCGAACACCGACGCAGTGAAGTGCAGGTCCTGATTCATTTGCAACGCGGCAAAGCCGACGTTGACGCGATCCAGGAAGCAGAAGAAGTAGCACAACATCAGGAAGGGCACGAGACGCCACGCCACTTTGCCCATCGTACGCTGCTCAAGCGCATCCACTGTGCGACCTCCCTCCATAGTTTATGAATTTTATTGCGAGCCCATTTCCTCTTTCGATGACCCATCTCAGGTGTCGCGTAGTTTGGCTCCTGCGGAAAGTGGTTTGTCAAGCACTCAGCGTCCTCACTGATTGGGCAAGGCAGTCGACCTGTGGCGCTTTACGGCATCAGCTTGGCCACGTCCGTCCGACCCGTATCGTAGGGCCGGTCAACCTGACAATGCCGATCGTTGGTGGCCGCCATCCCTTTAGTTCCGATCGGCTTTCTGTGATCGGCGCTAAGGCGCACTGGCTGTGTGCATCTTGGATTGGACCGGAGCATGCCAGGCTCGTGTGAAGCGAGCTTTTTTTATGAAGTGTGACAACCTTCACACCTGTTTGGGCGGGCTTCATGCACGGTATCAGCAGCTCACCGGACATGAGCAGCAGACTTACCCATTGAGGAGACGTCGCATGTGGAACCGCCTTCATAGGCCACAGCTTCAACGCGGTTCGATCGAGATGCAGGCGCAGGCTGATGTCTGCCGGTTTCGCTATCAGGTCGCTGCACCGAACCACATCCGTGCATAAGTTTCTCCTGAAACTGCACTCATGAAATCCGCTATGCCCGACACTCAACCGACATTCTGCGACCTCCGAACCGAAAGCGATGTCTGCCCGATGGCAGCGGTCGGTGCGGCCCCGTCGGTCGTATCCCAGTCGGATGAACTGGTGTTTCCGAAACATCGGCAAACCGTTGTGCAATATCTGGCAGGCGAAACCGGTGCCGCCGAGCTGCATCTCTATTATGGCGACAAAGAAATCTCGTTTGATGAGCCTGACCTGTTTGTGTTCGGTGAAACGCTTGCCAGCCAAGCTCGTTTCACCGCCGGCGACGCGATGGCCTGGGGTGACGGGTACGCGTGGTCCAGAGTTCAAGACCTTCTGCAGCAACTGATCGATGAGGGCGTGCTTATGCACGCCGACGTCGCCAGCGAGGCCGCGAGTTCGCCGGCTGGCACGATCCAACCCACGACGCTACTCCCCGGCAACCTGTCCCGTCACACGATTCTGGGATGATTGTGAGGCGATCACCCGAGATCTCGCGGGCCGTTCAGTGGAGCTCGGCTATCTGGAAGTGATCCTTCCGATCTTCCGCGTCGCACATGCCGCATTAGATGCCGACCACCGTCAGGTCGGCGAGGCCAATGTGTTTCCCCCAGGCCTGCGGCTGGATGTTCCGACGGAATGGCGAACTTGTAACCTGCCGGGTACCCGCTACCTCAACAGAAAGCCGATGAATGTGACCGCGATGCGGGTCATGCGCGCGCACTGGTCGCAAATGATGGCCGCGGTGATCCGGATACGCGAGGCGTATCTGCGACGATTTCCTGAGGCCGACGGCGCATTCACCATAGGTCATCTGGAGCGCCTGTCTGTCGCGGTGCTTGCCGTGCCCACCTATCAGCTCATGCGCAGGAACAATCGCGTTGCGAACGGTGAACTGCATCCGGCCTTGTCGTCGCTGTTTCGCGTAACAGACGGCGTTCGGATGACAATGCACCAGATGTTGTTCCTGCCGGGGGTCGAGCCGACGCGGTCTCCGAGCGAAGCCGTAACAGTGGATGAGATCGTCGACTACGCTGAGCGCAACTACTCTTTCCATTCGGAGCATGGTGTTTGCGCCGGCCCCGCCGTTATGGTGCGCGAGCTGATCCAGGTACTGCTGGATGGGTCGCGGCAATGCAGATTATTCGTCCGTAGCGCTTGAGCCTGCAGTCCAGATCGCGTTCGACGACCTGGATGCAGCTATCGACTATGGCCTGCTCGGGCTTCGGGTCCATGCCGTCGTGTTCTCGCGTTTCCCCATGATGGTTCGCGCGTATGAGAACATAGCCGGGCTGCTCGATCGTCTGCCGATGAATAACGGGCACTGGTTGGCGGCATTCCGTGATCGCATGCATGCACATCGAAGCCAGCTGAAGATGACATATCTGGCGCACGAAAACTGGCGGATCAGCCGCGAGGCCGCATACGCCGATATATACCAGCAATGCGGGCGCGGCGTTGCCCATTGTGGCGAAGGGCCAGGTCTGGACGTTATTGCTGGCCCCGGTCTGGACCGATGCCGATCGGCAGACCAAAACCGAGCTTCAGAACATGCTGCGGGCGCAAAGCGTCGCCCGGGGACGAGGCGTCCGAGACTTTTGTCCGGGAGCTGTCTGCCCGGGTAATGGACTTCCTGCTGCGTGAGCGGACCATGCTACGCGCTGCCATGACCGCTCAGCGTATCGTCAATCGCCATCTTGGCCGCGAGCAGCCCGACCGGGTGCTCTCTGCGGCGGATCTCAATGTCCACGAGTTTCAACCCGGACTACGACTCGGATCACCTGCCGAACCTGACGAGCGAGCTGGAGAAATTGCTCGGACTTCGCATTGAACTGGATGTGAATTGGCTCGCGATCGTCAAACGGGACGTGGTCGCGTGAACGTGGACATCAGGAATTCCCTCGGCATGGTGCCGGTGGAATGGCGTGCAATCCCGCACGCGTTTTATGGAGAGGAAAGTCTCATGAAGATCAAGACGAACGTCCGCGCTGGTCTCGGAAGCCGCAACGCCGGCACGTGCGGTGGCATTCGGCCGATTCCGCTGCCGCACCCCGTGCTTAAGCTGGCGTAAGCCTACCTACGAATGGAGCCAAACATCCGTGGTGCTGCAATGTCACCGCTTGGTGACACCGACCCGGTTGTTTGAGATGCGACGACGAGGGTGGCACGTGGATGCCGGCAACCGCTGGCGCGACGTGCTGCTCTCGTCGCGCTTACGACATGGTGGGCTCGGGAGCTGCGGGGGTGCGCGCTTCCGGGACTGCCCTCCGACCTGCTTCTTGCCCGCCCCGCAGGTATTGCGTATTGATCAATGTAAGCATTTATGCTGGCGATGGACCAGTGGGACCGCTCGGGGGAGGGCGCGCTGATGAAGATGTCCAGCTTCGCTGCGCTTGTTCTGCTTATCTTCTCTTGGTCCATACCCAGCAACGCAGCGGCGCAGCCTGGCGGATCGGCGCCATTGGCGTGCCAACGTACGATCGAAGCGGACATCGTCGCAATCGACCAGCCGCTCTTTCTCAATCGGCTTGGTGCCAGCCTGCCCGGCGGCATGATCTATGCGCTGCGACGCGATATCGTTGCGGGCCCCCATGGCTCCGAGATCGTCGCAGGAAATGCCCAGCTTGCTCCTAATCGGCGTCCGCGCCCGTTGGTGCTTCGTGTGCGGGTTGGTGACTGCCTGCACGTCAAGTTTCAGAATCTGCTGTCACCGACAGCGCTGGGCCCGTCGCCACTCACCGCTCCATGTGACGGCATCAATATCTATCCCGAGCAGACCTGCACCCGCGAAGCGGGCGTGCATGTCATGGGCATGGACGAAAGCGTCGTCGCCGGCACACTGATGGATGGCTCGTTCGTCGGCGCCAACAACTCGAGCCTGGCCGCGCCCTCCCAGCGGATCGAATATACGCTGAGAGCGCCGGCCGAGGGCGTGTTCCTGATGTACAGCGCGGCTGCCGATGCGTTGGCCGGCACCGCGGATGGCGGCACTTCGGGTGGCGGGATTGGCGGCCAACTGTCTGCTGGCCTGTTCGGCAGCGTCGTGGTGCAGCCACGCTCTTCGGAGTGGTATCGGAGCCAGATCACCAAGGCTGATTTGGATGCCGCGACGGTCGGGCGAAGCGCCGACGGCCACCCGAAGCTGAACTACGGTGCCCTGCGCAAGGAGGCGGATGGCAGTTGCACGCCGATCTTGCGCATGGTCGACGTGCTGTATCGGATAAACGCCCAAGGCAACTGCGCCGCGGCCGGCAATGACCTTGTCACCTATTACGGCGATCTGACTGCGCTGGTGACCGGACCGAATGCTGGTGCCTTCCCGTCGACAGACAACGCGCCCCCCTTCAATCCGAATCCAGCCGCGCCAAACCGGCACGAGCCGTACCGCGAATTTGTACTGCATTACCATGACGTGCTGACCGTCTCGACGGACTGTACGCCGACACCATCGTCGCCCTCACTTGCGTGCAACAATGCGTTTCCCGGTCTCTACAGCGGCGCCGACACTGTCTACGTACTCGGCAATGGCGGCGAGGCGTTCGCCATCAACTACGGCTCGGCCGGTATCGGCAGCGAAATTCTTGCCAACCGGCTCGGGGTGGGGCCGGAGGGGGGCTGCGTCGAGTGTCGGTTCGAGGAATTCTTCCTGAGCTCCTGGGCGGTTGGCGATCCGGCCATGCTGGTAGGCCATCCTGACGGGCTGGCGAACAATAACTCCGCCGCAACAGGTGCCATATCAGCCAAAGACGGTGCTGCGTACCGACGACGAGGCAAAATATCCGGACGACCCGTCCAACGTCTATCATAGCTACATCGGCGACCGGGTGATCTTCCGCATTGTGCATGCGGGCCAGCTCGTCACACATCTGCATCATCTGCACGCGCATCAATGGCTGCACACGCCCAACAGCGACACGAGCACCTATCTCGACAGCCAGCTCATCAGTCCCGGCTCGACCTTTACTCAGGAGATCGACTACGACGGCAGCGGCAACAGGAACCGCACGCCGGGCGACGCCATCTTCCACTGCCATTTTTATCCCCACTTCGCCGCGGGGATGTGGGGGCTCTGGCGCAATCATGACGTCTTCGAGGGCGGCACCGACCTCACGCTGGACCCGACGACGCAGTGGAACCGAGCGCTGCCGGACGGTGAATTCCTCAAAGGCACGCCGATCCCTGCGGTGGTGCCCTTGCCCACGCTGGCGATGGCGCCGATGCCGGCGCGCACCAAAATCTGTCCGATCGACCGCAGTTGGGACGGCAACCAGGTGCTGGACTCAAATGGCAATTGTCCTGCCGCTGATCCGGCCAAGCTGGTCGGGGAAGTGGCGTATATTGCCAGGAACGATTTCGAAGCTGGCCGCGATCCTGGCTTCCCGTTCTACATCCCGGGCATCGCCGGGCAGCGTGCGCCGCATCCTCCGCTTGGTTATGCGCGCGACACCGCCGCCCAGCCGCCGGGCCAGACCGCGTTTCTGGACGGGGGACTCGCGCGCAACATCACGCTGGCCGGCGAGGTCATCAACGACCATTACAACGCCTGGGATTTCAGCAAGGATCTCGACAGGGTCTGGGCAATTCCACTGGCCGAGACGGGAACGCCGCTCGAGCGGTTGGCGATGCAGGTCCACAGCACCTGTACCCGCAACAGTGTCACGCCGGAAGGACACGCCGGCAAATATGTGCTCAATGGCGGTCCCAGCGTGCCGGGCGCGCCGTACGCCAATCCTTCATGGGGCACCAGCGGCGCGAGACGCTGCGTCGATCTGGCCGATCCTCCGCCCCCTTTGAACGACCCGACAAAACCGAGCCGTGTCTACAAGGCGGCAGACATCCAGATGGATGTCGTCTTCAACAAGGCCGGCTGGCATTTTCCGCAACAGCGATTCGAAACGCTGTGGCAGGATGTGCAGCCAACCTTTGCCGGCCGGCGCGCACCGGAGCCCCTCTTCGTCCGCGCAAACTCGGGTGAAACGATCGAGTTCTGGCAGACCAACCTGGTGCCGGCGTATTACGAACTCGATGACTTCCAGGTGCGCACGCCCACGGATGTCATCGGACAGCACATTCATCTCGTGAAGTTCGATGTCACGGCCTCGGATGGCTCGGCAAACGGCTACAATTATGAATCTGGTTCGCTGAGTTCGGATTCGGTGCGCGCGAAGATCGCCAGCATCCGTAAGGCGAGCAATTGTGCCGCCGATGCGCCGATCTCCTTTTCGTGTCCAGCCGCCAAGCCAGCGCCCACGGTGTTCGGCACGCCGCCGGCCGGTCAGGACTGGATCGGCGCGCAGACCACGGTCGAGCGCTGGTGGGCCGATCCCGTCGTCGACAACCGCGGCAACGACCGGACATTGCGCACCGTGTTCACCCACGATCATTTCAGCCCATCGACCCACCAGCAGGCAGGCCTCTACAGCGGATTGTTGGTTGAACCCAAAAATTCGGCCTGGCGAATCCCGGCACTCCCCGATCCTGGCAACGGGCCGCCGCAGATCGCGACGCCTATGTCCACTCGGCCCGATGGCGGCCCGACCAGTTGGGCGGCCGATGTGCTCACGGCCGATCCGCGAGAGAGCTACCGGGAGTTCGCACTCGAGTTTCAGGACCTGCAGCTCGCCTACACCGATCAAAGCGCGCATCACAACGTGCCTTACCCGTGTCCGCCGCCGCCGCCCACATCCGGCACCACGCCCTATGTCTGCGACCACAATGTCGCGCCGGGACCGAACACACCGGTCTGGGGCTGGGCAAGCCAGTCAGCCGCCTTGAATGCTCCGGGTCCGGGTTCCACGCCGGTGCCGGCAGCACAGCTGGTGCCGACGATCATCAGCGTCGGCGTCGGTGTTTCCAGCATGAACTACCGGAGCGAGCCGTTGCCACTGCGCGTCGCCTCCATCTCCAACCACGATCCCAACGCGCCGGCGCAGGACCTGGCACTTGGCTACGCATCTATCCCCCGCGAGCTGGCGTCGCTCAACACGCAACCGCCGAATACGCAGAAATTGTTTCCCACGGATCCGACCTCGGATGTGAAATACCCTGGCGGCTTTGTCGGGGCCGAGAGCCTCGATCCTTACACGCCGCTGCTGCGTGCCTATGCCAATGACCGCGTGCAGGTCCGGGTTTTGGTCGGCGCCCATGAGCTGAACCACACCTTCGCCATGCATGGCGCGAAGTGGCTGTTCGAGCCATCGGACACCAATTCCGGGCTCGTTGCGGCGCAGCCGATGGGGATTTCCGAGCATTTCGAGATGCTGTTCACCTTGCCGCCGGCCGGTCGTGGCGATCAGAGTGACTATCTCTATCAGACCGACGCAAATCTGGTCGCCCAGGAGGATGGTCTGTGGGGCCTGCTGCGTTCCTACAACACATCGCGCCCCGACCTGCCACCATTGCCGAACAATCCGCCACGCGCCACTGCAACGACGAAGGCGTGTCCCGATGATGCGCACCACGTGCGCTTCAGCATCAGCGCCGTCACCGCTGCCCGCGCCCTTCCTGCTGGTGCGGCTGACCTACAACGATCGCATCGCTGGATTTCCGCTCACGCAGCCAGACGCGATCCTCTACGTCCCATCGGGCAATCTCGATGCAAGCGGCAAGCTGCTGCCGGGCACGCCGATCGAGCCGTTGATTCTGCGTGCCGCAGCCGGCAACTGCATCGATGTGACATTGACCAACCTGCTCGATCCGTCCGAAACGGACAGCAACAATCAGCCGATCTTCAATAGTCCGACGCCGGATCAATACCCGGGCGCCGGAATGCCGCCGATCGGGATCTTTCCCTCGGCGCGTGCCGGGCTGCATGCGCAATTGCTGGATGCCGATGTGACGACCAGCGATGGAACGCGGATCGGCAAGAACCCCGATCAGACCGCGGCGCCGAAAGGCGGCACCGTGCAGTATACGTGGTACGCTGGCAAACGTGACGGCAACCGGTTCGTTCCTGCCGAGCTTGGCGTTGTCAACCTTCAGTCGGCCGATCCGATCGAGCAGACGCTCTTGGGCGCAGTAGGTGCGCTGGTGATCGAGCCGCCGGCGGCAACCTGGAGCGCCGATTTCGGCACCGAGGCCGCGGCGACAGTGTTCCCGCCGCACGGTCCGGCGTTCCGTGAGTTCGTCGGCGTGTGGCAGCCGGGGATCAACGGCCTCGGTGTGTGGCAGTCGGGGAGCAACGTGTTTCCGATCGGCGAAGGACTGAATTACCGGTCGGAGCCATTCCCGCTGCGCATCGCCACCGCTGACATCTCGACGTTTGGTCGAACACGGCGGTTACCCCGCCCGGCCCGCCGCAAACGCCGATCTTTTCTGCCTCATCCGGCATGCCGGTGCGGTTCCGCTTTGTGAACCCGGGCGGAACCAGTCCCAGCGGCAACGTCTCCATCACGCTGGCCGAAATATTCGGCCACCACTGGCAGGAGGAGCCCTGGCGGGATCGCAGCACGCTGATAGGACGGAACAAGGATTCGCAGTCGATGGGCGGGGCGATCCTCGGCTCCAGCCATGCGCTCAATCTGGTGATCGATCATGCGGGTGCGCCGGGCGATCATCTGTATCGCAACTTCATTGCGTCGCCGACGTTCAACTATGCCATGTGGGGGCTGTTCCGGGTCGGGCCGCCGGCGACCGATGTGGTGGTCGTGACGGCTTACCAGCCGCATCCTCGGGGGGTGCCACGGTGAGCGGCTATGTCACACCGGACATGCGGACCCGCCATTATGCGATGGGCGTGCAACTCGTCGGCCGCGCCGATCATGCATCGGTTGATCAGACGACAGGCGTATTTCAACTGGCATTGGCCGACCAACCCCAGAGTGTAACTGTCCGGTCCGCCAATGGCGGCGAGGCGACCACAACGCTGCCCGCGGTCGCACCTGCGGCGGTGGCGGCAACGCCATTGGCGACTGCACGCATCGCGCGGGCTCCTGCCGTGCCTGGCCGCAGCGCGATCGGCGCGTCTCGATCAGATTGCCAACCAGACCGCGAAGTATTTTCCCCGTCCGGTGAACCAACGCACCGCCTGCACGATGACGTGTCGCGGCGTCGTTGGGAAGGCGGCGCGCAGCCCTTGCGATCCTTGCAGCGCTGCTGCTGCAGACCACTGTTGGTTACGCTGCACAGCGCTATGTCAGCCAGGGCATTGCCATCGACCTTGACCTAGCGGCGCCTGACGGCATGGTTGCAGGCAGGGATATTCGACTGTCGCTGCATCTTTCCGATGCGGTCGCGGGCACACCGCTTGTCGCGGCTCAGCCGGCGGCATGGCTGTCGCTGAACCGGCGAGGCATCGCGACCGACGAAGGGGTCTGCACCCGCAAGGTCGCGGCGTTCCTCGGCAGCAACCCGTTGGCCAAGCCGGACGTCGATTTGACAGGGTTCAGTCTGCTGACGATGAACCGTGACCCGAGCATCACCGTGATCGATCCCCAGAGCGGTTACAACGGCTCGCGCACGATCACCGAGCTTGCGTTGGATTCACCCGGGGCAGACTGGGCGGTCGGACTTGATCCGTCACGGCTCTATGTTGCGGAGACTGCCGCACGACGCATCGCGGTGATCGATACGGACCGCTGGCGCCGCGCCAGCAGCATTGCGACGCGGGATCCTCCGGGTGCGGTACGGCTGCTTGGTGATGGCCGCACGCTCTGGATCGCGGCGGCGACCGACGGCGACCTTGTTGCGGTCGATACCAGCAGCCTGCAGGAGGTGGCTCGCATTCCGATCGGACACGGCGCGCACCGGCTCGCCGGCACCGGCAATGACCGCTATCTGCTGGTAACGAACAGCGACGATGGCACTGTCACGATCATAGACGTTCGTGGCCTGGCCAGGGCGCGGGATATCAAGGTCGGCTCCATTGCGGGTCCGGTGGCGGTCTCCGACCTGGCCGGCGCCATCTATGTGGCGACCTCCGACGCCATCGTCGCCATCGATCCGGCGCGCGATACGCCACTGGCGCGGATCGAGGGTGTGTCCGGCGCGACCGCGCTCGGCATTGCGCCTGATGGCAGATGGGGATTCGCCGCCAGTTCAACGCGGAACCAGGTGACGATCTTCGACACCGTCACCAACCGTGTGGTGCAGACGATCACGGTGGCTGACTTGCCATACGAGATCGGCTTCACCGATACGCAGGCCTATGTCCGCCGTCGTGGCAGTGAAAGCGTGACGCTGATTCCGCTGGCGCCACTGCGCGCCGACGGCAGGACCGCGGGCCTCGCCGAATTTCCAGCGGGCAAGAAGCCCAGCGATGAGGGCACCGTTACAACGCCGCTGGCCGCCAGCATGGTCAGCGCGCCAGGCGAGCCAGCGATGCTGCTGGCGAGCGCCACCGAACACGCTGTGCACTACTACCACGAGGGGATGGCGGCGCCCGCAGACAGTTTCGACGCGTTCGGTCATCAGCCGCTGGCAGTCACGATCGTCGATCGCAGTCTGCGCCAGACCGCCCCGGGCACCTACAGTGCGGCGGCACGGCTGCCGCGTCCCGGGACGTATGATGTGATCGTCTTGCTGGACAGGCCACGCATCGCACATTGCTTTGCCATGGACGTTGCTGCGCGTCCCGGCGATGCGGTGGGCACACTGGTTTTCCAGCCTGTCGTCGTGCCTCGCGTGGTGCCGGCCGGCAGTCCGGTCACACTCAGTTTCCGCATGATGCAGCGCCCTGCGCAGCCAACGCCGCAACCGGTCGCGATCACCGCACTCGCCGTCCTTGCACCCGGTTCGTGGTTCGAGCGCGTACCGATGACGCAGGCGACGGACGGCAGTTGGCGGCTGGAATTCACCCCGCCGCGCGCCGGCGTCTATCTGCTGGCGTTCGAGGCCCCCTCGCTCGGGGTGAACGTCAATACCAGCCAGCATTTCGCCATCGAGGCCAAGGATCCGGGCGCGTTCAAGGCGCCGCGTGAATAGACGTCTGCCTCGGTGTCACCTGTTCCACCAGGTCGGCGCGCCGCCATCGAGCGGGACGATCCACGCTCCATCAGTGCCGATATGGCGTGAGGGCGAGAAAGTCACCGGTGGCATCAGTCCTGTTCGATAGCTCTGCAATGTTTCCAGCGCGTCGATCAACCGCTCGCGCGTCACGTCGCGGCCTGCGCGCTGGAGCGCCTCGAAAAGGATCTTTGCTGCCGCCAGAGCCTGGCGCTGCGCCGAACGATCCCGTGCGGGCAGGTCATCGCGCTGCGTGAGGGCACGGAATTCGGTTGCCGCCTCCGGTGTCATGTCGAGTGGGCCGGTGGCGAACGCGACGAAGGTAGGCACCGGCGCACCATTCGCAAGCAGATCACCGGCCAGCGCACTGGGCAGCAGCAGTGTGGGCCGTCTGCCCGACAGGTCGGCGACGGCTGCGCGGATCATTGCACCGTCAGCGAACCACAGCACCGCGCGACCGGCCGCAAGTGCCTGCGCCAGTTCCGCACTGCCTGGCTGCATCAGCTTCGGCGGCTGTCGAGCGTCAGCAAGAGTTGTTCGCTGCCACATGGGCCACCGATTGCCAGAGAGGCGTTCCATCATCGACGATCACCGGCGATCCGAACGTGCTCGCGGCGAAACCGGCAAGCGCACTTGCCTCGGCCTCCAGGCCACCGTTGAGGTAGAATACGTAGCGGCTGCTCGGTGCAGCGCGCACACGCGGCGTGAGCGGTCCGATCGTGGGTATGCCGGCAGCGTTCACTGCTGCCACGGCAGCGACCTCCTCGCCGGCAATCATCGGCGCGAGCAGCGCGAACACGGAGCCAGTGTCAGCAAGCCGGGCGACGGCAGCGCCGAATGCCTCGCCATCATACGGCTCTGTCACCCGCAGGACGAGCTGGCGGCCGAACAGACCACCATTTCGGTTGATTTCATCGAAAGATGCCGCAAGCACCGTCTGGATCGTCGACCCGCCGCGAGGCAGCACCGTGCCCAGCACCAGCGAGCCATCATCCACCCCCGGTTCGGGAGCAGTGCCGAGTTGGTTCAGATAGGCGACCAGATCAGCCGCATCAGATGTCGACAGCAAAAAGCGCGGCATGACCGGATCAAGCCTGTTGTCACCGGATCCAGACCCATCGTGATGGCACGGACCAACAGTGGTTCGGTGTAGGCGGGACGTGATCTGCCCGCCGGGCCATCGCGACGAACCGACCGCATCAGCAAATCCCGGGAGATGTCGGTGCCACAACCCCACCCTCCTTCCGTCCGCGTCCATCGCGTCCGTGACAGGAAGCGCAGGGAATGGAAGACGCCGGCAAGCTTACATTGCCTGGGCCGACCATGGCCTTCGCGGCCGACCCACCGGCATCTCCGGTCAGAAACAGTTTCTGGCCACGTTCCAGCCCGGTCACACTCGCCATGGCAGCAAGCGCAGGCATGCAAAGAGCGACGACGGCGATCAGGCGAACGAGGATGAATAACTTCAACGATCCGACTTTCCGACGACCTCGGTCGCGTTGCGCACCGCAGAGCAGAACTACAGGCAGTGACGCCGCACGCGCCCTGATGCTGCTGACCGGCAGACATCACGTCAAGCAAGCATGCGTGTCAGGACTGCCACGCTACTCAGGATAAACCGCCGCAGCGGCATTGGGATGGTCGCTCTGTTTGAACTAGGATCGTCCTCAAACAATCGGGGGGCGGATTATGAAGTGGTTGTTCAACGATGGCGTATGGCAATCGCCAGCGCCCCTGCGACGTTCAGTCGAATGCCACGACCTCGCATTTGGAATGATCGGTATGCATTTACGCGCTGATGCGCCCCGCCTTGCTGTTCACCCTCACCTTGACAGCATGCGCACATCAAGCGCCCGAACCGGGTGGACTTCCGGTAGCGCCCGATGCGTTTCGCGAAACGGATCCTGGAACACGTCATCGCCCGGCGGCCGACGATGCCCGGCAACGGCGCCTGGTGGCTCGTGTTCGCCGACCCGCCGCTGGATGACCTGATCAGGCGCGCCAACTATGGCAACTTCACCATCGGCCAGGCGTTGGCAAGACTCAATGAGGCACGCGCAATCCAACGTGCGACTATTGCCGCGCAATGGCCTGTGATTGGGCTCAGCGTTAACGTCTCGCGTGAGGAAGGGACACTGA
The DNA here is from genome assembly GCA_963776505.1 of uncultured Alphaproteobacteria bacterium. GTDB lineage: Bacteria > Pseudomonadota > Alphaproteobacteria > Acetobacterales > Acetobacteraceae > JAMXLO01. Next base: position 46,569 of record CAVZNH010000046.1, on the reverse strand, counting down.
CCAACGCCGCGAGCAGCAGCGGCCCGCTCTATGTCGTGGGTGGCAATCTTTCATACGAGGCCGACCTGTTCGGCCGCTTGGCGAATGAATCAAAGGCGGCAGCCATGAGCACTGCCGAGAGTGAGGAACTGTTGAGGGCGGCGAGGCTTCTGGTTCAGGCCGATACCGCGCAGACATATTTCACCTTGCGCGCGCTCGATGCCGAACGTGCGTTGGTCCGAAGCACGGCGGCGGCGTACCAGAAGACTGTTCGGCTGACCGAGGGAATGCTCAGCGCCGGCCTGGCCTCGGAACTGTCGCTTGTGCGCCTGCGCACTGAGGCGGAATCGCTATCCTCAGAAGCGCTCACGCTGGACCAGCGTCGCGCCGAGGTTGAGCACGCGTTGGCAGTGCTGATCGGCGCGGCCCCGTCCACATTCCACATTTCTCCGAGCAGCCACTCCGATCCGCTGCCGAACATTCCGCCAGGGATTCCAGGGGCAGTTCTCGTTCGCCGCCCGGATGTCGAGGCGGCCCGACGGGCGATGATCGCCGCACAGATACACAGCGGCGTGGCGCAGGACCGCTGGCTGCCGACCCTGTCGCTGACGGCGTTCGGCGGATATGCCTCGCCTACACTGGGGTCGTTGTTTTCCGCATCGGCGGCAACCTCGACGCTCGCTGCCCTGCTGTCGATGCCGATATTCGACGGTGGCCGCTATCTGGCGGGCGTTGCGAAGGCGAACGCCGACCTCGATGCGGCCGCCGCAGCCTACGGCCAGCAAATACTGAATGCATTCAAGGATGTCGAAGACCAGCTATCCGCGCTGCGTCTGCTGGCCAGACAGGAAGTGGTGTTGAAACGTGCGACCGAGGCGGCCATTCGCACGACGACACTGGTCACCTCGAACTATGCGGATGGTCTGGCGAGCCAGTTTGAACTGCTGGATGCACAGAGGAACGAGCTGCGAATCCAGCGCCAGGCGCTGGTGGTCCACGTTGCCCGCTTCCAAGCTACCGTCGGTCTCATCAAGGCGCTTGGCGGCGGCTGGGACGCCTCGGCGCCGACCGTCGGGACGCCTGTGCCAAGGCACGGGTCTGGGCATCGGCATAAGCACAAGAAGACCCCGTCTCGCTAAGGATGCGCGATGACCACGAGCGTGCGCGCATGGGCCGCCGCACTTTGCAGACAGGTCTTCAACGTGGCTGGGTCCAGTGCCGCGAAACTTTCGTCCAGGATCGTCAGCGACGCGTCCTGCAGCAGGGCGCGCGCGAGAAAGACACGGCTGCGCTCGCCGTGCGACAACTGCCAGCCGGTTTCGCCGACATGCTGCATCAGGCCGCCCGGCATGCGGCTCAACAGGCCGCCGAGGCCAAGCTCGACGCACAACGTCTGCGCGATCGCCAGGTCGTCGCTCCGTCGGCGGCCAATTGCGCCCCATCAACAGATTGAACGCCAGCGAACCTGACAGAATGTGGTTCTCATGGAATTGCGGGGCCTCCGTCGCGAGTTGATGCCAGCCCAGCCCAAGTGTCGGCCTGTCCAGTCCGTTCAGCAGCAGCAATCCCGAGTCTGGCAGACGCAGGCCGGTCATCAGCGCAGCAAGCGTGGACTTGCCTCCGCCGGAGGGTCCTTCCAGCAGGATGCGCTCACCTTGATAGATTGTCAGATCGAGCCGGTCCAGGATCGGCCGCCCGCTGTGCCGGTAGCGGAAGACCAGATCGCTGACATCGAGCACCTTTTGCCGCGCGTTCTCCGTCCCCGCCTGCGCAGGCGGTGGAACCGCCGCGGGTTCGACGGGCGCGCCGCCGGCTCGGAACAGATCGGACACCAAGCTCCAGGCGACACAGGCCTGCGAGAGGGATGTGATGCCGCTGGAGATGCTGGCGAATGCCCGGGCCGCCATCAGAATGCCGCCCAGACTGATCGCAAGTGTAGCCGGGCTGGCGCTGCCGGCGATGAACGCAGGCGCCAGGGCCAGAATTGCCACGATGGTCCAACCGGCAGAGGCGCCTGCCGAGACCGGCGCGATCGCGTTGTCCAGCCCGCGTGACAGATCGAGATAGTCCCGCAGGATCCGATCCTCTGAGGCGTCACGCCGATGCGGTGGTTCCTGCGCGAGCCGCGTGCGATGGCCGATCATGTGCTCGACCAGCTCATGCGTCATATCGAGACGCGTCGTGGACCAGACGCGCAGTCGCCGATAGTAGCGACAGCAGGCGGCCGCGAGCGCGGCCAGCCAGATCAGCAGCGCCAGCAGATGCAGGTATCCGCCGACACCCGCCGACAGGATCCAGCCGGCGAACACCAGTTCCACGACCGCGACGATAACAGCCATGCCGCCGCCGAGTACCAGCGACTCCAGCACCTGCGATTCCATCACGCGACCGATGATCTGGCCGGCGCCCTGATGCCTCACCGCGTCAATGTCGATGCGCAGCGCGCCGGCCAGCAGGCGCCGCTTCAGGATACGCCCGAGATCGAGCGCGAAGGTCGCCTCGAGCCAGCCAGCGGAGAGCCGCAGCGGGATGCCCGATAGCAACACCAACTGCCACGCGACGAGCCACGCGAGGTCCAGCCTGCCGTTCAGCACTGCGGCGCCGATCAGAGCCCAGCCGCTGATCTCGACCAGATACATGCCGATCAGCAGTGCGACGACCCAACCAAGACGACGGAGAAGTCCGGCCTGCGACAGTTGCGCCATGAATGGTGCCGTCGCCGGCAGACGGAGCATCCAGCATTCAGTGAACGCCTGGGCGGCCAGCCGTTCGCGCAACATCACCGATCGGACCTGCTCACGTCGAGCGGGACGGACACCGGCGTTCTCCAGCAGCTGATCGAGGTCGCGAACCATCGGTGCGCCGAACTGAGCGCTGGCGGCGGCCGAGATTGTGCGCACGCGACGCCAGTGAAGGCGCAGATCGGAACCGATCAGCGCAATCGAATCGCGTTTTGCCTTTAGCAGCAGCAGAAACCGGGCTCCGCCTGTGACGGGGAGCGCGAGCACCAACGGACATGCCTGCAACAGGCCCTGATCGAGATCGGGAACCGGAAACTCCACCGGCTCCGCCTCGAGTTCGAGGCAGCCCGCCGCCCATTCGATCCAGTTGCCTGCGTGATCCAACGCTCCCGGCTGCGGAATATCGGGGGTGCCGATCGCGCCTCCAGCCGCGCTCCGCAACGCGGTGCGCGCAGCCAACGCCTCCAGCGCCTGCGCCAACTGCTCTCGTGGCCAGCTCAGGCTGATAAGGTCCTCATCATGGCCGGCCCATGCAAGGGCCGTATGCGTGGCAGGCCTGAGATCCGGTCCGTCCATCATGCGGCCCCGTGCACTCGGCCGTTGCGGATCGCCACGCGGCGCCAGTAGCCGCTTTCCCAAAGCTGGCCGAGGACATCGCCCTCCGCGTCCAGCAACTGTCGATATCGCGACGGCGCCGCAGCCAGCCGGTCTGGATGCTCGTCCTCGACGATCCGCCCGTCATCGACCACCAGAACCCGATCGAACAATCGCGTCTCGCCGACGTCATGGGTCACGCAGAGCAGCGTCACGCCGTGCCATCGCCGCCGAATATCAACGAGCAGGCTATGTCGGCGGTCACGGTCCATGCCGCGGAAGGGTTCATCGAGCAGTGCGAGCCGCACATCCCGCTGCGCAAATGCGCGGCCAAGACGCACACGCTGTCCCTCACCGCCCGAGATCAGCGCACCGCCTTCACCGAGCCTTGTCTGCAGTCCATCGGGAAGGTTGCGCAGCACATTCTTGAGTGACGCGGTATCCAGCGCCTCGCCGATGCGGTCCAGCGCTGCGTCTGCCGAACTGTAGCCGAGATTGTCGACGAAGCTCCGGTTCCAGATCTGGATCGCGGGATCGACCCATGCCGTGTTTCGCCGCAACTGCTCGAGCGTCGCGGTCGTGATCGGCATGCCGTCCACTTCGAGCGTCCCGGCCGCGAGCCGGTGCCAGCCCAACAGCAGACCGATCAGCGAGGACTTCCCCGCGCCGGATGCACCAACGATGGCGACGTGTTCACCGGGGCTGATCGTCAGGTTGATGTCGCGCAGGATCCGATGCCCAGCCGCTACGACGGCGCCATCCCTGATGGCAATCGAAACGGGAGCGGATATTGCGTCGGCGGAGGGCGGGGGCGCGCTGTGCAATTCCTCTTCAGGCGCGGACAAAGGCTCCATCAATCGCGCCAGCACGTTGCGTTGTATCGGCACCTGCTGCGCGAGAATCGCCAGGGTGTGGGCGATGGAGGGCAGCTTCAGGGTCCAGTAAACCAACAGCAGATCACCGCCGCTGACAGACCAGGTCCGCATGAAACGGGTGAACAACAATGCGCCCGCCAGCGCCAGGCAGACCAGCGACTGCGCACCATCGAGGCATGTCGTCGCGGTGAGCCGACGACGAGAGGCGCGCGCCCATTCGACAAGCAAGCTTTCATGCTGCCGTCGCACCGCTCGCTCGGCCCGATGTGCGCGCACCGGAACCAGACCGAGCAGCGTGTCCAGATAAAATCCTCCTAGCGCCGCGCTGTGATTACGTACACGAAGATCGCGTTCCCCCACCATCGACTGTGCCGCCACCGGGATGCCGAGTGCCACGACGACGAGCGTGATCGCCAGGAGCGCGTCTTGCGGGTCGATCAGGATCGTACCGGCAAGCGTCGCCAGCAGTTCGAACAGACCCTGCAGCAGATGGACGGCCAGACCGGGCAATTGGCGCGCGACATGAATGCCGTGACTGCGATCGGCCATATCGGAGATCGGCCGGCTTTGAAAATAGCGATCCACCAGTCGCGGCATCTTGCGGAGTAGCGCCATGCGCAACCGGATTTCTGTCTGCCGCCCAAGCCTTAGCGATTCGGTGACGATGGGCACCTGAATCAAAAGCAGCAACGCTGCGAAGATCAGCAGCGCCGCGACTGCCGCCAGCCGCTGGCCGCCGAGGTTGAGCTGGCTCGAAACATCCAACATCGCACGAAACAGCAGCGTCTCGACCAGCAAGGTCGTACCGGCGCCGACGAGTGCCGCAATCAGGACGAGCGGCCTGACCGCACCTTCATCGCTCATGAGTTTGCACAGGTCCCTGAGCGGTCTGGTCGGCGGTTCTCGCAACGCTGCCTCGAGTTCGGCCGACAGCGGTGCATTTGATTCGACGGGCTGGGCCATGCCGTGCGTTTGACGACCGGCTATTCTGATCAGCACCGCGCCGCGCAAGGTCAGGCGCAGCTCGACGGGGTCAGCGCTGTTCAGGTCCGGCCTGACCGCCCAGTAAGGCGGCGGAATGACGTCGAAGATGTCGAACGTGCTGGACCGCGTGGCATTGAACAGCACGTTGAGTAGGCGGATGGCCGACGGGCCGGCGACGAGCCCTTCGGCATCGATCACGGATTGCACCAGGCGTACGCCTGCATCGAGCGCGCCAAGGCTCAGCCAGCCAGGGTCTGCCAAGGCCTTTTCCGACAGCTCGGCCGCTACGCTGCCCACAGCACCGATCTGTGCCAGCCGTTGCCGCAACGGCTGCAGGAATTCGTCGGAACCGGCCCAGCTTCGCCACTCATCTGCCGGCACACCCGTCTCGTGGCTGTAAAGGTCCTTGATGAAGCGGGAGCGTCGGACCCAGCGACGCCCTATCGCGGGGTCCATAAGCTGCAGCCAGCCACCCAACTGACGCCAGATCACCACGAAATGCGTGCCGCCGCTGGGATGGCGGACGACAATCAACGCGGGCAACGCAGCTGCGTCAGGCTGGAATAGATGCTCGGCGGGCAGCATCATCTGCTCCGCGTCGACACCGAGCTGATTGGCGACTGTCTCGATCGTGTCTATCGACGTACCATCGACATCGGTCTGGCAGGCTTCGCGCAACCTTCCATAGCTGACCGGAATGCCGAATCCTTCCAGCAGGCATTTCAATGCTGCGGGTCCGCAGTCCATCGTCGAGATCTGGACGACCTCGGGCACAAGAAATTTGCGCGACACGCGGCCGGCCTTCACTTTGCGAGATCGGCGAGACTGGCCGTCGCCGGCCGCCCGGTCCCCGAAAGGAGCAGGCCGGCGGCGCGGAAGACGAGGAAGGCAGGCGCAGTCTGCTCCACAGCGACCTCTATCACGCCGGAGGCGCCGTGCTGCATGATGCTGGCAGGATTGCCGGAAGGGGCAGGGCGGAACTCGACCCGGATCGTACCGTCGCGTCGCTCTGTCGCGACCTCGCTGACCGTCGCGGCGATGCTGCCGAATTGCGCCCATGGAAACCCGTCGAGACGCATCGTCGCAGGCTGACCCGGGCGCACGCGCCCGATCGCCGAGGCAGGATCGAAATCACCGACGATCATGAGTTCGCCCGGCGGCACCACAGAGAAGAGCCGCTGTCCTTCTGTGATATACGCACCCGTATACAGAGGAATGGCATCGCCGACCCGGCCGGAGACTGGCGCGCGGATGACGTGCTGATCGATCGTCTGCTGGATCCGCGTGATGGTCGCGCGCCTCGTCGCGCTTTCGCCTTCTAGCGAGACGAGCGAGCGTTGCAAATTCTCGATGCGTGCCTGCGCCTCATTGGCGCGCATCTGCCGGTTCTGTTCCAGGCTCTTCTGATCCGCCGTCAGCGCGTCTTTTGCGGCACTCAGCTTGTCGGCCTCCGACGCCGCCCGTAGCGCGTCGATTTCCGCGACACCACCGACGGCGCTTTGCTTTCTCAGCCGGCTTGCGTTGCTCCTTGCGAATCTGATCGTCGCATCGGCTTCCTTGAGCCGGGCGCCTGCTGCATCAAGTGCAGCCTGGGTCGCGTGAATGTCGTCATCCCTGGCCTGCTCCAAGGAGGCAAGTTCTGCCCGCATTGCTGCGATTTGTGGAGGCAGAGCCGTCAGTCTGGTCTCCTCTTCGGTGAGCCGGAGCTTGTCTGCGCTCGCATCAAGCTCGATCAGCTCCTGGTTCTTGAACACCGTTTGTCCGATGGCGACCGATGTCGATACGATCCGTCCCGACAGGGAGGAGGCCACGTGGTGCGGAAGCTGTATGACCTCAAGACGAGCCCTTCTGGAGGTCTCGCAGACTGTCACGTTGGCAAAGAAGAACCAGATCGACCAGACGCAGAGCAAGACCGTTGCAAGGAGCCAGGCAAGGATCGGCGCGGGTGATCTGTCATTCGCCAGGGATCGCGTGGTCTGCGAGAACTTCGACGGCATGACTGTGGTTCCCTGTGGAGCGAGTGACAGTCGTCGGAGCCACCTAAACACGGGGCGGCAACCTATGGCATGCCAATCGCGTGCTCATACCGCTCGCGCGATAACGGGCTTCCCAATGGTAAGGACAGATGTGCTGCGTAGGTTCCTAACTTGCTGCCGCTGATATATTGCGTGCGAGCGCGTCACTCTGTGATGTAGTGAACAGATTCTGCGAATATTGGGGGCAAAGAATCCGGTAAAACAGATGAACCACCCCTCAGGGGCCGTGGTCGCTATCGACCCGCCGCAGGAGCTGCGCGAGGCTCTCGAGTGGTGCCAGGCTGTATGCCTTCTCCCACAACCCGGTGCGCAAATTGGCCATATAGAGCACATTCAGGTGGTCCGCCGGATCGTCCGGGTTGGTGTCCAGGCCGAACTTGTGCAGCGCCGCGCGAACGGTTGCCGGATCGCCGCTCAGCATGCGCCAGTCAGCATCAGCGTGCATCGCGCGGGCATAAAGGGCGAGCCGGTCCGGGGTGTCGTGTTCGGGATCGACGGTGATGGAGATGAAGCGCGCCGCAAGACCGTCGATCGCAAGCTGCGCGCGCAGGTCCGCCAGCGTTCCCATCACCTGCGGGCAGGCCGCGCGGCAGCCGGTGTAAAAGGCATTCACGACGACGACGTGCCCCGCCATCAGGTCCTCATAGAGGCGGACGCGTAGGCCGTCCTGGTCGACGAGCGTCAGGCCACCAAACCACTTCTCGGTGCCGGACTGGCGCATTGCCTGCGGCGACGGTGCGTCGGCAGCCGTCAGCAGAAGTGCCAGGACAGCGACAAGGCAGCGTCCGATCATTCATCCTCCATGCGCCTGATCAGGGTGGCAATCGTCTCCGGCGCGGCAAGCGAGGAGACCCGCGTCCAGGTCTTCGTACGAGGATCGCCGACCCACAGAATGGCATCATGCTGCGCGATGTCGGTCTCGCTCTGTCGCATCGCGTACAGCACACGATCCACCTGCTCCGGAGCTCCGGTCAGCAAGCGCCAGCCGGGTTTGTCGTCGAACTGCCGTCGCCACTTGGCGAGACGCTCCGGCGAATCATTGAATGGATCGAGCGTGACGGAGAGCAGGCTGACCCGGCTTCCAACCTGCCCGCCCAGCAGCGCATCGAGCGCACCCATGTTCGCGCCGACAGGCGAGCAGATCGTCGTGCACCCGGTGAACACGAAACTGATCACGGCGATCCTGCCCTCGATCAGATCGCTGACGAAGCGGTGCCGTACGCCGTCCTGATCGACCAGAATGACGTCGGGCGGCGACAGCGGTTGCTGCGAGACTGCCTGCAGCGGCGCCAGCGCAGCCAGGGCCGTGAGCCAGAGGCGCATCGAAGTACGGAGCATCACCTGATAATCTGACGCATGATAGTTTTGTAGACAATGTTGACTCGACATGCCCATCCCCGGGGAACGCACCCCCTCCCCTCGCGGGAGGGGGCAGTGGAGGGTGTGGAAACGCATCCCGGTGGACCGGCGCGCTTATCCCTCCGTCTTGCGGGCCGCGTTATTCTGTGCCTGCCCGATGACGTTGTAGTCGTCCGGCACCTCCACCACACCGTTCTTCTTCACGTAGCCGGTGTAGTCGGCGGACATGCTTCTCGCGAGCTCCGGATGCGATGAGGTGAGGTCGTGCGACTCGGTTGGGTCGGTGCGTAGATCGATAGAGCCGCCACTTTCCGTCGCCATACGCCGACCAGCCCGCCTGGTAGGTCGATATGTATCGAGCAGTGAACTCAGCGGGAGCCTGGTGCGGCTGATGCACCGCCTGGAACGCGAGGTAGCCGAAGAAGGGTTTGCCATCAGCGGCGTTCTCGTCGATGTCGCCCATCATCTTGTCCGCATGGAATCTGCTTGAGTAGAAATCCGCCGGCAGTCGCAGCTCCTCGCGGCCATCGAAGAAGTGCACGGACTTGTATCCGGGCGAATAGGACTTGTTCTCCCAGTTGTCGGCCCCGCCCTCCAGCACGCCGATGGACTTCTCAAACCCCTGAGCCGCGGGAATCGATTCCGGCGTCTTTCCAAGGTGCCACTTGCCAGCCATGTAGGTGTGATAGCCGACGTTGCGCAACATCGTCGCAATGGTGGCAGCGCGCCCGTTGAGGTAGCCTTCGTAACCAGGCTTACCCGCCTGATTGTCGGCGGTTAGCTCGATCATGTTGCCGAGACCGACGATATGATTATCGACGCCGTCAACACCATGCCGCGGGTCGGCGCGCAGTAGGCGGCGACATGAAAGTTTGTGAACATCATGCCCTGCGCAGCCAAGCGAGCGATGTGGTGTGTAAAGATCTCGCTGCCGTATGGGCTTGTATCCGAATAGCCCATGTCGTCGGCGAGGATCAGTAGTATGTTCGGTCTGCCGGCAGCCAATGCCACATTCGGGACGGGCGAGAGGCCGAGTGCAGCAGCAGCAAACATCAAAATACGCGCCGCCCATTTCATGACCGCTCCTCCCGCTCCCTACAGATCCCGTCGCGCCGACAGCAGAAGATTTCATTGCCGAGGTGTTGTCGCACGCGGTGCCTTCTATAACTACTTACGGACTCGTGAGGAACCGCCAATTGCTGTCGCCACCGAAGGTCGCGATCTACGCTCCGATTCGCGCAGGAAGCGTCGAAGTGCTCCATGGTGTATGAAACCTTCACAAATGGGGAGAATTCTCACTGTGGCGCCACACAGATCCGCCGCGCTGCGCCGAACCGCAGCAATACTGCTGGCCGCCTTGCTCGGCGCATGCGCCTCGCTGACGGTTACCGACACCGTTCCTCTCCCACCAAGTGCGCTGGCGCCGATGGACAGCGGCAACATCTCGAACGACGGCTATCGGCTGGCTGCACTGCATGCACCCGGCTATGCCCCCGATCTGCTGGTCATGGTCGCGATGTCGGGCGGCGGCAAACGATCGGCCTCGTTCGGCTACGGCGCGCTGAAGGGCATGCGCACGGTGATGGTGCCGCTCGCCGCCGGCCCGCAGCCGCTGTTGGACCAGATCTCCGCGATCGCCGGCGTGTCGGGCGGCAGCTTTCCAGCGGCGTACTACGGTCTGTACCGCGATGCGACATTCGGCAAATTCGAAGGCGAATTCCTCTACCAGGACACCGAAAGCTACATCTGGGGCATCTATCTGCTGCCGTGGAACTGGACGTGGCTCAGCGATCCGCTGGTCGGCACCAACGATTTCATGGAGCGCGTGTACGACCGCACGATGTTCCACGGCGCGACCTTCCGCGATCTCGCGCAACGCGGTCGACCGATCATCGCGATCGGCGCCACCGACGTCGCCTATGGCACACCGATGCTGTTCACGCAGGAATCATTCGATCTGATCTGCTCTGATCTGGAGGATTTCCCGGTGGCGCGCGCGGTGGCGGCGTCGAACGGATTTCCCGGGCTGTTCTCCCCCATCACCTTGACCAACCGCGCGGCGGACTGCGGCGGGCGCAAGCCCGGTTGGCTGCGCAACATCAGCGACGCCGACAAACAGAATCCACTGTCACGGCTGGGCGTGGAGGCCCTGATGGCGGAACGCTATCTGGATTCAAATCGGACTCGCTATGTACATCTGGTCGATGGCGGCGTCGCCGACAACCTGGCGCTGCGTGCAGGCGGGGCGATGATGCAGACCGCCGGATTGTCGCCCGCGGAGATACGCAGTCGCGGCATCGATCACGTGCGACGAATTCTGGTGCTCAGCATCGACGGGCAAGGCGCACAGGATTCCTCCGTCGCACAGCACCGGGCGGTTGGCGGCCTGTTCTCGCTGTTCGGCCTGGTCTCGGGCGCACAGATCGATCGCTATAATTTCGAGACGCTGACCGCCGTCACCGACCAGGTCCATGGGCTCGCTCACGCCATCGCCCAGGCGCGCTGTGGCGAGGCAAGCGTGATCGATGGTGCGAGATGCGACGACGTGGACGGCGAACTGATCCACATCTCGCTGGCGGCGATGCCGGAAGGACCGGAGAAGGCAGCATTGCTGGCGATCCCAACCGGACTGACAGTGAAGCGGCAGGACGTGGATCTGCTGGTCGCGGCAGGCGAGTCCGCGGTCACCGGGTCGGCGCAGCTGCAAGCTTTCCTGGCCAACTATCCTCCACAGCCTGTCGCCGTACACTCTGCCGCAAAGGCGACGGCACAACGCGGCCCGTGACGAAAGCCAGCTACCCGATCGGCGGCCGCCTCTTGTGCCACTCGGTGCCGCGCTCGTACGCGGCGGCAACGCGCAGCACCGTCGCGTCCTCGAAGTAGCGGCCGACGAACTGCACCGACAGCGGCAGTCCCGTCGCGCGACAATCCCGCCATCATCGCCAGCGCCGGATGGCCGGTGACGTTGAACGGCGTGCGCGCCTGGCGCGGATAGGTGCGACGCGGTCTCCGCCGCGTCCTCGATGCGGCTCGCCGGGTCCATCGAGCTGGCGCAGATCAGCACGTCGAAGTCGCGGAACGCCTCCTCGACCGCAGCGATCATCTGCAATCGCCGGCGCTGCGCGCCGACATAGTCGCCGGCATTCATGAACGCGCCCGGCATCAGCCGCTGGCGCGAGAGCTGGCCATAGTCGCCGGGACGCTCGCGCAGCCACGGCGCGTGGATCGACCACGCCTCGCTGCACAGGATCACCCGGTTGACCGCGGCGAACTCGTTCAGCGACGGCAGCGTGACGTTGCGCACTTCGGCGCCTTCGGCCTGCAGCACGCGCGCCGCATCCTCCACCGCCGCGCTCACCTCGGGATGCGCCGGCTTGTCCAGTCTCATGGAAGTGCCGCACGAAGCCGACGCGCAGATCGCGCACGCCGCGCTCCAGCATCCGGCCGAAATACCGCGCGCTGGTCGCCGCACTGCCGGGATCGGCGGGATCGTGCCCGGCGATCGCGTCCAGCAGCAGCGCGTTGTCGGCCACCGTGCGGGTCAGCGGGCCGACATGGTCGAGCGTGAACGACAGCGGGAACACGCCGCGCCGCGACACCAGCCCGTAGGTCGGCTTCAGCCCGACGATGCCGCAAGCGGAGGCCGGATTGCGCACCGAACCGCCGGTATCGGAGCCGAGCGCCAGCGGGAACAGCCCGGCGCACACGCCGGCGCCGGAGCCGGAGGAGGAGCCGCCCGGATGATGCTCCGGGTTCCACGGATTGCGCGCCGGCGGGAAGGGCAGATCGAAGCTCGGGCCGCCGATGGCGAACTCGTGGGTGGACAGCTTGCCCAGGATGATCGCGCCCGCCTGGCGCAGCTTCGCGATCACCGCCGCGTCGGCCTTGGCGACGTTGTCGACCAGGATCTTCGAATGGCACGTGGTCGGCAGGCCGGCGACGTCGATGATGTCCTTGATGCCGACCGGCACGCCGTGCAGCGGCCCGCGCACGCGTCCCGCGGCGATCTCGGTCTCGGCTGCCCGCGCCGCCGCCATCGCGGCCTCGGCGTCCAGCCGGATGAACGCGTGCAGCTTCGGATCGAGCCGCTCGATCCGCGCCAGCAGCGCGGTCAGCAGTTCGACCGGCGAGAGCTTCCGCGCGGCGAACTGCCGTGTGGCCTCCGCCGCGGTGAGCCAGTGCAGTTCGCTCACAGCCCGGCCCCCGCGCGCATCGGCGGCCAGGGTTCCGCGGCCGGATCGTCGGGATAGGCGATCGCGCCCCGGTTGCCCAGTGCCTGCTCGGCTGCCAGCGCCACATCGTCAGGGAATTCCGCCAGCGCCTTGTCGAGGCCCGCGGCGCGCGCCAGCTTCGCGATCAGTTCCTTGTCCATGTCATTGCCCCCGATCATTGCCCACGTCATTCTCCGGTCTTGGGCACGGATCATGCGATCGGCGGCGCGGGAACGGAAGCCGGCGAAAAAGAGGCGGTGCCGCACGAAGCCGCACCGCCCAAGGGGGTCGCGCCGTAGCGGCGCGACATCGGGGAGGAAACAGGACACCGGCCAAAGCCGGCTCCGTGACAGCAATATGGCGGTAAACCTCTTATGAAATGAGTAACGCTGGCGTGCCGCTGGCGCGAATTCGTCGTTTATTATCCTCACGGATTGCCGCAACCGGAGCGCCAATGCAGATCCCGCCGCAACGAACCGGCCCGCTGGCCGGCCTGAAGGTCCTCGAAATCGGCCATTACATCGCGGCGCCGTTCTGCACCCGCATCCTGGCCGACCTTGGCGCCGAGGTGATCAAGGTGGAGCCGCCGGGCGGCGATCCGTTCCGCGGCTGGGGCGCCTCGGTGGATGGGCACTCGGTGTGGTTCAGCGTGCATGGCCGCAACAAGCTGTCGGTGGTGCTCGACCTCAAGCGCGATCGCGACGTCGTGCTGCGGCTGGCCGCGCGGGCGGACGTGCTGGTGGAGAACCTGCGCGCCGGCGGGCTTGAGCGGCTGGGCCTGGGCCCCGAGGCGCTGCACGCGGTCAATCCGCGTCTGGTGATCGCGCGCATCTCCGGCTACGGCCAGGACGGCCCGTATCGCGACAAGCCGGCGTTCGGCGCGATCGGCGAGGCGATGGGCGGCATCCGCCACCTCACCGCGCATCCCGCCGGCAGTTCCGATCTGCCGCCGCCGCGCTGCGGCATCTCGATCAGCGACGACCTGGCGGGGCTGTATGCGGCGATCGGCCTGCTGTCGGCGCTCTGGCAGCGCGATGTGGCAGGCACTGAGCGCGGCCGCGTGGTCGACGTGAATCTGGTGGACAGCGTGTTCAGCCTGATGGAGGGAATGCTGCCGGAATACGCCATGGACGGCCGGGTGCGGCAGCCGGTGGGCGCGGCGATCGAGACCGCGGCGCCGACCAACACCTATCCTTGCGCGGACGGGAAATGGCTGTGCATCGCGGGCAACTCCGATCTGATCTTCTCCCGGCTGATGGCGGCGATCGGTCGGCCGGAACTGGCGCGCGACCCGGCCTATGCGACCAACGCCGACCGCTGCGCGCGTCGCGCGGAACTGGACGCGGCGATCGCCGCCTGGACGCGGACGCTGCCGGCCAGGGACGCAGAGGCGCGGCTGGAGGCGGCGGACGTGCCGTGCTCGCGGCTCTACGACATCGCCGACTGCGCCAATGATCCGCATTTCCGGGCGCGCGGTTCGGTGCAGGAGGTGACGGATCCGCTGATCGGGCGAACCCTGCATCCGGGCCCCGCGATCCGGCTCGACGGCGAAAAGCCGGAGGCTGTGGTGGCATGGCCCGGCCCCGCGGCGGGCGCGCACACCGAATATGTGCTGACCGCAACTGCTCGGCATGCCGGAGAAGCGTGCGTGATCAGTGCCGACCGCGGCGAGCCTTGCTGGCCGGCGCAACCTCCGCGGCGTGGGCACGCACATTCGGTTCCGCGCTCATCCAGAACTTCAGTTCCGCAGCGGTGACCTGGCCGTTCTTGATATAGCGGTCCTGCCATTTATCCGTGGGATCGAGTGGCATGCCGAACTGCTGTGGGTTCTGAGTAAGCCACCACCGCCACGCATAGTGATCGTACACATCCAGCACATGGCACGTATAGGCCTCGGCCAACGCACGATGGCCACGCACCACCACGAGGTTCTCGTCATTGTTGTGTGATGCGCGATAGCCAAGGTTGTGCGAACCGGTCACCACCGCGCAGTCATCGCTGAACGGATCGATCACCAGGATCTTGTCGTGGATAATCGCGAAGCCGGCCTTGTTCAACTCGGACTCCCAGGCGCCGAACGCATCGCTCTTGTTGACCGCTGTCGCAGGTATGACGCGATAATCAACGCCAGCCTTGCCTTGCGGAGGTTCCCCGATCGTCGCGACACGGGGCTGCTTGCCGCGGCCTTCCGGTGCGGTGTCTCCGCCTCCTTGCAGCGCCTCCTTAAAATTCTCCGCATTGCTCGCACTGGTGAGGGCGCCGCGCACGAACAGCGAAGGATTGTCGTGCAGCGCCTTCCCGGCAGCATCCAAAATTGAATGATTACCCGGTTCGAAGGCCAGAAACAGCACAGCCTGCTTCGCCTGCTTGATCAGATCGAACAGAAGATTGACATCCGCCGGGTTCTCCTTCGGCGGTGAGCTGATGGGCCTGTTCGTATTGGGCGAGAACAGCACTTGCACGCTGGCACTCCGGTCCTCGAGCTGCAGCGGCTGCTTGATCATCGCCGCGTTCTGCTGCTGTACCCATTTGCGGAATGTCGGCCCCTGCCATGCCTCGTCGCCACGCTGGGCGCTGCCGGTATCTTTTTCCAATTGATCCCAGTAGGCCGAATAGTGCGCCGCGACAGACGGGCTCTCGACGATGAGCGCGTTGTTGGTCTGCGCGGCCAGCGCATTCATCGTCCAGTTGGTGGAACCGGTCAGCACGGCGATCGGCTGGCCGGCCTGCTTCAGCACCAGGAACTTGTTATGCGGGATTCGCCCCGAAGGCAGGATTCGATCGACCACAGGCACCCCCGCCGCCTTCAGGTTGGCGCGGTTCTCGCTGTGCGTATCTTCATTGGATCCCGCGCGCTCATTCCCCAGCACCACCGCACGGGCGGACGCTGAACCGTGGTCGCTCGCCTGGAGGCGCACCTCGAGCCCCTGTGGATCGTTCAGCTCATAGAGTGCACCCCGGATCTCGCCGCCTTTGTCGTCGGCCCGATCGAGCAGCTCGGTCAGCGCATCGGCCAACTGGCCTTCCAGCGCCTGGCGCAGGCTGTCGTTGGGATCCCCGATATGGCGCATCAGGCGATCGACACTAGGCGTGCCCAGCGCATGCGCGACCATCTGAGTCGCCAGGATGCCGCGATTGAAATACGCCTTGAACAGGCCGCGGTCAGGTGTGACGGCAACCGGGTTGGTCAGCAGCGGATCGATCCCATCCAGTGGCCGTAGCGCGCCTGGCTTACCGCCCATCGGCACGATCTTGTAGTGGAACATCCCGCCACGGCGGGCGCCAAGGTCCTTCCACCAATACTTCTGCACCGGCGCCTGCTCGGTGGTTTCCTTGGTGTCTGCCGCAGTGGCATCGAAGCGTGCCAGTGCCGGCAGCGGCTCCCACGTGCCGGCATGCACGTCGCCGCGATACACTGCGAACCCAAGGCAGCCGGCCAGCTTCTGTTCGTAGGTCCAGGCAAACACGGCAATGTCGTTGTTCGAGAACGCGAGTGCCTTTGGCATGTGCTGTCTCCCCTTTGACCCTTCCAGAACTTCTGGTACCCAACATCGTTGGAGCGCGCGTCACGCCGACAATGTCGTTGTTAGGAGCAATGCGACGCGGCAAAACTCGTTCAGTGGAGCGAACTTATAACCGGGTTTGCTTCGTCACTCCGCTCCTCGCAATGACAGCCTACACGTCTCGCTGGTCTCTGATCCCGGATACTCCCATCTGTCGCTGGATTCGGTGACCTGCTTCACACGTTGCGCGGTCCTTCATCTGCTAGTCAGCCGAACCGGATAGCTTGGGAGGGGGAGCGCCGTGGCGATCAGGTATGGAGTGTTGCGTGGCACCGTATCCAAGGTACTCCATCACGAACCGGATGACCGGGCGCCGCATGTCGAGATCCTGGTGCAAACGCCACATGGACCCTGGCGGCTCGCGGTCAATGTCCGATCCGATGACGAGACCGACCTGCTGTTCCATATCGAGCCTGATTTCCGTGGCCCGGTTCTGAGTGCGATCGACGGGCTGCCGCCCGGCCTGACAACCCCCGCACGGGGCGACCATTCGCTGCGCCTTGACTATGTGCGCGGCGGCCTTTTCGACACCAGTTCGATGCAGCAGGTCGCCGCAACCGCCGTTGGCGATCCGAATGAGCTGGACGAGAAGCTGAGCGACGTGCTGGAGCGCGCAATGCGGACCGCCGGCGCGGAAGTGTTTGCCTTCGGCAATCCCTGGGGACCCGAGCACAAGCCCGACCAGTATTTCCACTTCACGCCCGGCCGCGGGGTCCACGATCTGCACATGAACCAGGGCAGTCCGCCGCCGCATGATCGCGATGACGGCGTATGGCAGGACGGGGGCCTGATCCTGCGCTTTCCCGGCGCGCCAGCGGTGGCGTTCTTCTTCGCGTTCCAAAGCCAGTCCTTCACCACGG
This sequence comes from uncultured Alphaproteobacteria bacterium, assembly GCA_963776505.1. Lineage (GTDB taxonomy): Bacteria > Pseudomonadota > Alphaproteobacteria > Acetobacterales > Acetobacteraceae > JAMXLO01. Next base: position 29,367 of record CAVZNH010000046.1, on the reverse strand, counting down.
ATGACGAGACAGGGGCGCCCGTCTGATCGCTGCCCTCTGATCGCTGCTTGATCGCGACTGGTCGATAGACCAATATCGCACGTGGCGGGCGGCGCTTTGCGCCGTACTTGCACAGAGCAGCCACCGCAACGAACGGCGGCGCGGAGGAAACAATGCCGCCCTTGCCGGGCCCCTAGCGAATGGCTGTCGCCGGCGCCGTCACATTATTGGAGCGCACACCGCACCGCGGCATGATCACGGCGTGCATAATCTGCGCCACGCTGCTCCAGTCGCTTGACCAGACCATCGCCAACGTCGCGCTCCCCTACATGCAGGGCAGCTTCTCGGCGAGCTACGACGAGATCACCTGGGTGCTCACCGCCTACATCACCGCCGCAGCGATCATGACGGCGCCGGTGGGCTGGCTCGCCGCGCGCTTCGGCCGCAAGCGGCTGTTCGTCGCCTGCATCATCAGCTTCACCATCACATCGATGCTGTGCGGCGCGGCGCAGACACTGGAACAGATCGTCGTGTTCCGCCTGCTGCAAGGCATGTGCAGCGCGGCCCTGGTGCCGCTGTCACAGGCGATCCTGTTCGACATCTACCCTATCGAGCGGCGCGGCTTCGCCATGGCGATATGGGGCATGGGTGTGATGATCGGCCCCATCCTAGGCCCGACGCTCGGCGGCTATCTAACCGATGCCTACAACTGGCGCTACGTGTTCTACATCAACCTGCCGTTCGGCGTGCTGGCGGCTCTTGGCCTCCTGTTGTTCATGCACGAGAGCGACGGCGAGCGCCATCTGCGCTTCGACTGGCTCGGCTTCTTTCTGCTCAGCACTGGTATCGGCGCGCTGCAGATAATGCTGGATCGCGGCAATAACCAGGACTGGTTCACCTCGCGCGAGATCATGATTGAGGCCGTGCTGGCCGGTCTCGGCATCTACCTGTTCCTGGTGCACATGGCCTGGGCGCCGCGCCCGCTTATCCGACCGGAGCTGTTCCGCGACGTGAATTTCACCGCGGGCCTCGCGCTGATGTTCGCCGTCGGCACTTTGCTGGTTTCATCGATCGCGCTGATGGCGCCCTGGTTGCAGACATTGGCCAATTACCCGGTCGCAACCGCCGGTCTGTTGATGGCACCGCGCGGCATCGGCAACCTGTTCACCATCACACTGTGCGGCCGTCTTCTGACGCGCTTCGATCAGCGCTGGCTCGTGGCGATCGGCCTGGTGATGCAGTGCTGGTCGTTTTGGACGATGACCGGCTGGACACCCGACGTTTCGGTGCATGAACTGGTCATCACCATCGCGGTACAGGGCGCCGGCCTTGGTCTCGTGTTCACACCGCTGCAGGTGCTTGCCTTTGCGACGCTGGCGCCGCGCCTGCGCACCGAGGGTGCCGCGCTGTTCAGCCTGGGTCGCAACATCGGCGCCGCGATCGGAGTGTCGGTGACCACATCGCTGCTCGCGCACAACGCGCAGGCCTTGCATGAGACGATCGGTGCGTCGGTCAATCCTTTCAATCGCGCATTGCAGGCGCTGGGTTCAACGCGAGCATGGCTCGACCCGGCGAGCCGGCAGGGCTCAATGATGCTCGACCAGATGGTCAATCATCAGGCGCAGATCATCGCCTACATAGACGACTACGTGCTGATGATCTTCACCACGATGCCGGCGTTGCTGCTGCTGTTGCTGATGCGCCGCCCGCGTCACGCGCCGGCGGCCGAGATGGCGCCGGCGAGTGAATGACGGAAGCGCGCGCATTCATCCGCTCGCGGCGTTGAGGCTGTCGATGTCCTGCTTGTCGAGCTTCAACTCGACCGCCTTCAGGATGTCCTGCAATTGCTCCAGACTGGTTGCGCTTGCGATCGGCGCCGTGACGGAGGGCCGCGCGATCAGCCAGGCGATCGCCACCTGTGCCGGCGTCGCCTTGTGCCGCGCCGACACGTCGTCCAGCGCCTTCAGCACGCCAAGGCCACGTTCGTCGAGGTACTGCTTAACGCCGCCGCCGCGTCGGCTCTTGCGCAGGTCTGCCTCCGAGCGGTACTTGCCGGTGAGGAAGCCGGCGGCCAGCGCATAGTAGTTTATCACGCCAAGACCTTCCGCCACGCACAGAGCTTCGAGTTCCGCCTCGAACGCCGGCCTCTCCACCAGGTTGTAGTGCGGCTGGAGCGATTCATAGCGCGGCAGGCCGTGCGCCTTGCTGATCTCGATCGCCGATTTCAGCCGCGCGGCGGTGAAGTTGGATGCGCCGATTGCGCGGACCTTGCCCTGCTTCACCAGGTCAGCGAACGCCTGTGCCGTTTCCTCCTGCGGCGTTTCGGGATCGTCGCGGTGCGCCTGGTAGAGATCGATCACGTCGGTCTGCAGTCGCTTCAGCGACGCATCGGCCTCCTTCATGATCCAGGCACGCGACAGTCCCTTGTCGCCGGAGCCCATCTGAGCACCGACCTTGGTGGCGATGACCACATCGTCCCGCTTGCCGCGTTGCTTCAGCCAGTTGCCGATCACGGTCTCTGACTCGCCGCCCTGATGGCCGCGCGCCCACACCGAATACACGTCCGCGGTGTCGATCGCGTTGATGCCGCCTGCGACGCAGGCATCGAGCAGCTTGAACGAGGTCGCCTCATCGGCCGTCCAGCCGAACACATTGCCGCCGAACATGACCGGCGATATCTCGATGCCGGAGCGGCCGAGTTTGCGCTTTTCCACAGTATTCTCCTTCACGCCCGTCGTACGCCCCAGAACAGCACCGCCGCACACTTCACGAAGTCAGTCAGGTCCTTGCGGATTGCCCAGGGATAGTACCACTGGCCCAACGGTATGAACGGGATGCTCTGGAATGCTTCCAATTGTATCTGCTCGCAGATCTTCTTTTGATCCCCGACATCGGATGTGTCGAACCACTGATCGCGCAATTCCTCCCTCTTCACGTCCGTCGGCCAGCCGAACCAACCGCCCTTGCCATTGCCACGCAGCGGATATGAACTGCCTGGATTCGATGTCGCCAGCCCGCCCCACGTGGTGTGGAACACATTCCAACCACCCTGCGACGGCGGGTCCATTTTGGCCCGCCGCGCGACCAGCGTGCCCCAGTCCATCACCTGGTAATCGACATTCAATCCCAGCTTCACAAACAGATCGCGCGACACCTGCGACGGCGCGACAATCGAGGGCTGGTCGGAAGGCGCCATCATCACGATCTTCTCGCCCTGGTAGCCACTCTCAGCAACCAGCTTCTTCGCAAGCGCAAGATCGCGGGGCGACGTGAGCTCTGCCATTCCCGCATCGTTCGCCATCGGCGAATGGGCCGTGAAGAAGCCCACCGGATAGGTGCCCAGATCGGCCTGCTCGCCAACCCAGGCAGTGACATAGTCCCTCTGGTCGATCGCCGGCAGCAGCGCGCGCCGCAGCTTCGGATTGTCGAACGGCGGGTACAGATGATTGAACGCGATGATCGCCAGTGCGCCGAGCGGATCGTAGCGCACCACATCGCACCCGTCGGACTTGCGCAGCATCGGCAGCAGATCGAGCAAGGGGAATTCCAGCCAATCGACCTCGCCGGTCTGCAGGGCTGCTGACGCGGTGGCGGGATCAGGCTGCACGATCCACTCCACGCGGTCGAAATTCACCACCTTGCCGCCGGAGAAATACTCCGGCTTCTCCTGGCGCGGCACATAGTCGGCGTTCTTTACGTAGACTGCCTTCGCGCCGGCCCGCCATTCGTCGCGTTTGAAGATGAACGGACCCGAGCCGATGTATTCCTTGATCTGCTCGCTGGCCGGCGTCTTCGCTATCCGCTCCGGCATGATGAAGCAGCCTTGCGAGCCCAGTGCATAGGCCATCTGGCGGAAGCGCTTCTTCAGCCTGATCTGGAAGCGCTTGTCATCCAGCGGCTTCATCTCCTCGATCTGCGCCGCAAGCTGCTGGCCGAATGGGTTCTTCACTGCCCAGCGTGCGATAGAGGTGGTGCAGTCGATGCCGCGCACCGGCTCACCATCGGTGAATTTCAACCCGTCGCGCAGGGTGAAAGTCCAGGTGAGCTCGTCACTGGATACTTCGTGGCCGGCGCACATCTGCGGCTTGCCGATCAGCGCATCGTCGATACCGTACAACGTGTCCCACACCATGTAGCCGTGATTGATCGCCACCGTCGCTGTGGTCCAGATCGGATCAGGGTTTGCCAGGTCGGCCTGTGGCACGAAGCGCAGCACCTTGGCTGACGCACCCTGGGCTATCGCGGGACGCGCCAAAACCGTCGTACCGAGCGTGGCAAGCGCCGCGCTGCCCGCCAGCAGGTTCCTGCGTCTCATGTCTGCCTCCTCTATGCCACCAGATCCTTTTGAGCCTGCGGATCGTAGTTCGCGTCGTACCAGTATTCCTGCCACGCCGCGTAGGTGATCGGTTCCCAGCGCGGCGGATTATGGGGATCGGTGCAGGTCGGCAGGCATTCGATCACCCAGTCGAACTGCGGGCCGAGGAAGAACGGAATGGCATAGCGATGTCGGCCCACCGGCGGCAGTGCACGGTGCGGCGTGGACTTGAAGCGACCGTTGGTCCAGCGCTTCATCATGTCGCCCGAGTTCACCGCGAACGACCCCGGGATGAATGGCACGTCGAGCCACTCGCCCGACGGCATGCGCACCTGCAGACCCGGCACGTCGGTCTGTGCCAGGAACGTCATGAAGTTGCTGTCCGTGTGCGGCGCTATGCCGAACTGGTTGGCCGCCGCTGCGACCGGCGGATAGTGCGACAGCCGGAACGAGAACTGACTCTGCCGGAATGCCGCATCGAACCAGTCGGGCGGCAGATCGAGCGCCACGGCAACTGCTGGCAACAGACGACACGCGAAGGCATCCATGGTATCGGCGTAGTCCAAGGCGCGACGACGGAAGTGCGGCAGGTCCGTCTCGTCCGGCCAGACATTGGCGCCGACGAAGCGTCGGCCCGAGCGGCGCAACGGATCGTCCAGCGCTCGTTCTCGTTTGATGAAGAAGGCCTCGTTCAGGTCAGGCTGGTCGTTCTTGTTGACGTCGGACGTCCACACCGCGTAACGCCCCATCGCCATATAGCCGTTGTTGTGCTCGTTCAGCTTCAGCGCGAGCTTGCCGGCCATCGGCAGGTCGTGCAGGCGCTTCGCCTCGGCGAAGGTTTGCGCGATCAGCGGTTGCGGCACGTCGTGGCCTGTCAGGACCAGAAACCCCACGCTTGTCAGCGCATCGCCGACCTGGCGTGCAGTCGCCCGCAAGGCGCCAGGCCGGCCGGCCAGATAGTCCGCAACGTCGATGACCGGTATGGCATCGGGCAATGTCAGGCTCCTCGGGTTGGCGATCTAAACGTACCGCTCGTCAGTCCACTTGTAGCGCAATGCGTCACTCATCGATGACCTCGGGCGCCACTGTACGGAAGCGTCGGCGATGCACGGACGGCGAACCGTAGAGCGGTGACAGCACCATCGCCTTGCGCAAGAACAGGCCGATATCGTAGGCATCGGTGTAGCCGACGCCGCCGTGCAACTGGATGCAGGCGCGCGTCACCACCATCGCGGCGTCCGAGGCACGCACCTTGGCACGCGACACCGCCGCCTGGCGCTGTCCGAGCGTTGGCGCGTTGTCCAGTGCATAGGACGCGGTGCCGATCGTCGCGCGCGTCAGCGAGACCTGAATCTGCATATCGACCGCGCGATGCTGCAGCGCCTGGAAGGCGCCGATCTTGCGGCCGAACTGCTCGCGCGTCTTCATGTAGTCGAGCGTGATCTCGAAGGCTCGGTCCATCAGCCCGTACAGGTAGGCGGAGCTCGCCATGATGCTCTGTTCCAGCGCCTCGGTCGCGTCGCCTTCGATCGCCTCCGCCGGCGCGTTATCGAGGATCAAGGTCCCGAAGTTGCCGCCATCCTGTGTCTCCGCGATTTCCAGCGATACACCCGGTGCGTCGCGTTCCACCAGCGCGAGCCCACCCGGCACGGTGACCAGGAACGCATCGGCGCCTGCCGCCATCGGGATGAACACCTTGCGCCCGCTCAGCGTGCCATCGCGAAGGACCGCGTCGCCAATCAGGTCGAGGCTGTTCGGCTTCTCCTGCCACGCCGGGAGCACGATGCGCTCGCCGGCCAGCACGGGCGCGAGGTGATCGGGCGGCAGCAGCTGCGCCGCCATCGCAGCCGCGATCAGTGGCTCCGGCACAAGACCGGAGCCGAGTTCCTCAGCCAGGCCACAGAACTCGCGTGCGCCGAGACCTGAGCCACCGGCGTCTTCGGCAATGAGCAAGCCGAGCCAGCCCATTTCGCACATCTCACGCCACTTCTCGCGATCGAAGCCCGGCTCGGTGAAGCGCAGCGCTCGGATCCGCTTCAGATCGCCCTTGCGCGGCGCAATCCCCGCCGCGCTGTCTTTCAGCATCTGCAGATGTTCGAGCGGATCCATCATGCCGACTGCTCCAAACTACTAAACTGGCCCTCCCTTGCGGGAGGAGGTCGGGGGGAGAGGGTCAGGTGCGATGCAGCGGCGCGTCCGTGCGTGCCTGCAACGCGTCGAACGTCACGCCCGGCGCAATGTCGAGAACCAGGAAGCCACGCTCGGTGACGTCGAGCACCGCCAGATTGGTATAAACGCGCTTCACTGCGCCGACCGCCGTCAGCGGATATGAGCAGCGGTGCACCAGCTTGGACGTGCCGTCCTTGGTTGTGTGCTCCATCATCACCCACAACCGCTTAGCCCCGGCAGCGAGGTCCATCGCGCCGCCGACCGCGGGCGCTGTGTCGTTCTCGCTCGTTGCCCAGTTGGCGATGTCGCCATTCTCCGCGACCTGGAACGCGCCCAGCACGCACAGATCGAGATGTCCGCCACGGATCATCGAGAAGCTGTCCGCATGATGGCAAAAGCTGCCGCCCTGACGCAGCGTGACATACTGCTTGCCGGCATTGATCAGCCAAGGATCGATCTTGTCCTTCGGCGGCGCCGGCCCCATGCCCAGCACGCCGTTCTCAGAGTGGAAAATGACCTCGCGCTCGAGCGGCACGTGGTCGGCGACCGCGGTTGGGATGCCAATCCCCAGATTGACATACCAGCCCTCGGGGATGTCGCGTGCCACGCGCGCGGCCATCTCGACGCGGCTCAGCGGCTTGATGTCGGTCACAGCGGTATCGGGCATCGCTGCCTCCTGTCAGAAACCGGTCGGATCACCGTAAGGCACATGCAGCACGCGGTCCACGAAGATGCCCGGCGTCACCACGTGGTCCGGATTGATCTCGCCTAGCTCACGGACGTGCTGTGTCTGCACGATGGTCAGCTTTGCCGCCATCGCGATCACGGGATTGAAATTGCGGCCCGACTCCATGAACGTCAGGTTGCCCCAGCGATCGGCCTCCCATGCCTCGACCAGCGCGACATCGCCGGGCAGCGCGCGCTCCATCACGTAGCTGCGACCCTCGAACTCGCGCGTCTCCTTGCCCATGGCCATCTTGGTGCCGACGCCGGTCGCGGTGAAGAAGGCCGGCACGCCGGCGCCCGCGGCGCGCATGCGTTCGGCGAGCGTGCCCTGCGGCACGATCTCCAGCTCGATCTTCCCGGCGCGATACAGCGTTTCGAACACCACCGGATCGGATGACCGCGGGAACGAGCAGATGATCTTCCGCACGCGCCCCAGGTCCATCAGGCGCGCCAGGCCGATACGACCGACGCCTGCATTGTTGGCCGCGACGGTGAGGTCAGTTGCACCCTGCTCGATCAGTCCGTCGATCAACGCGTTCGGCTGGCCGACGGCGCCGAAGCCACCGATCAGCACGGTTGAACCATCCTTGATGCCCGCCATGGCCTCGGCCACGGACTGGACGATCTTGTTGATCATGCGCTGCAATTCCTCCGGGCGTTGCCGTCAGTCCTGGAGCAACTTAACTGCCGATCTCGACCACCGCATCCACGGCGAACGCCCCGTGCCCCTCGGGCATGGCGAACACCGGATTGAGATCGATCGACGCCAACCGCGGTCCCGCGCGAATGCGCGAAGGCCGACAGTCGCGCCAGCATGTGCGCCAGCGCCTTGATGTCGGTGCGCGGCCGGCCGCGTGCGCCCAACAGCAGCGGCGCGCCCTTGATCGAGCGGATCATCTGCTCCGCCACATCGTCGCCGAATGGACAGCGGCGGAACACCACGTCCTTCATCACCTCGACGAAGATGCCGCCGAGCCCGAACATCGCGATCGGCCCGAACACCGGATCGCGGTGGATGCCAAGGATGCACTCCACGCCGCCCTGCAACTGCTTCGCCACCAACACGCCTTCGATGCGCGCCGTCGGCGCCGCACGTTTCGCCCGCGCGATCAGCAGATCGTAGCCATCGCGCACCGCGGCCACATCGGCAACGTTCAGCAGCACGCCACCGATTTCCGACTTGTGCACGATGTCCGGCGACAGGATCTTCATCACCACCGGGAAGCCGAAGAGTTCAGCCGCCGCCACCGCCGCGTCGGCACTGTCGCACGCCTGCTCCGGCGCGGACTGGATGCCGGCGGACGCGAGCAACCGCTTCGCCTCAGCCTCACTCGGCGTCGTATCCGGCAGCGCGACCGGCGGCACGCGCGGCGCAGGAGCCGGTGGTGGCATGGCGAACGCGGCGCCATACCGGCCCATCGCGGCAATCGCCGTCACCGCGCGCGTCGGATCCTCGTGCACGCACCAGCCATCAGTTTCCAACTCGGCGCGGCGTTCTTCCGTGGTTATCACCGACAAGGCGTAGAGCCGGTCAGGATAGCGTTCGCGCACCTTGTTGATCTGCTCGCGAATCCCCGGCCAGCGTCGCGACGATGCGGTCATGCTGAAGAAACCCAGCACCGACGCGTAGCCGCCATCCTTGACCATCGCCTCGGTGAAGGTCTCGATCAGTGCGACGTTGTTGCTGACCTGCGCGGTGGCGTCCACCGGATTGCGCGGCGCGCAGAACGGCACCAGGTCGCGCAGCATCTTCTGCGTATCCGCGGGCATCTCCGGCATCGGCAGACCGACCGCATCCGCGACGTCGCTCATCAGCACGCCCGCGCCGCCGGACACCGTGATCACGCCCAACGTATTGCGCGCCGGATATATCTTCCGGGTTGCGGTGTGCGCGATGTCCAGCATCTCCTCCGAATTGCGCGCGCGCACCACGCCGAACTCCGCCATGACGGCTTCGGTCACCGCATCGTCGCCGGCGATCGACGCGGTGTGCGACTTCGCCGCCTTGCCGCCAAGTTCACTGCGGCCGACCTTCTGCATGACGATCGGCTTCTTCGCCGCGCGTGCCGCCTCGAACGCGGCGATCAGGCCAGGTGCCTCGCGAATGCCCTCGGCGTACACCGCGATCACGTCAACGTCGGGACTTTCCGCCAGCCAGCCGATGCATTCGCCCACCGTCACGTCCGCCTCGTTGCCGGTCATGATGCACAGCGACGCACCGATGCCGCGATTGCGCGCCAGCGTGTAGAGATGCGTGCCGTACGCGCCCGATTGCGACGCGATGCCGATACGTCCGGGCACCGGCCAGCCGCTGTCGAACGACGAGGAGAACGTCGCGTAGTAGGCAGTGCGTGAATCGAACACGCCGAGACAGTTGGGTCCGAGGATGCGCATGCCGTGCTTGCGCGCCACCGCGACCATGCGGTGCTGCGCGGCCTCGCCCGCCTCGTCCATCTCCGCGAAGCCGGCGGTGAACATCACCGCGGCCTTCACACCGCGCGCCGCCAGCTCGCTGATCGAGTTCTCGGCGATCTCGGCCGCAATGGCGACAATGGCAACGTCAGGCGTCTCCGGCAGATCGGCAATCGACGGATAGGCCTTCAGCCCCTGTACCTCGGCGCGATTCGGATTGATCGGATACAGTCCGCCCTGAAAGCCTTGCGCCTTCATGTAGGCCAGCGGCCGTCCGCTGATGCGCGTGGGATCGCTGGAAGCACCCAACACGGCGACCGAGCGAGGTGCGAAAAGTGGCGTGAGACCGGCAAATCTGGCGTCGGGCATGACGGCGAACGTTCCCCGATGGTGAGGTGTTGCCGGCAGTGTGACGCCGCCATGTCATGGCGGCAAGCGTTGCACCTGCGTTTCCGTTGGCGCCGTTCGGCGATGCGATCGACCAGTGCGCTCGCCGCGCGCTACGACTGCGACTCCGGCGACACCACCATGCAGCTGCTCGTGCGGCCATGCGCCAGCCGTTGGCAGGCCTGGACCGCGGCATCGCGCGACAGTCCGGTCCACCGCGCGCGATACAACACCGCGTGCCCCTGGTGCACGCCGGACACCGACGTGTGCGCGACCGCCAGCTCGCTCGCCGCGCGCTCGCGCGCCGTGCCGAGTGCCGCGTGCGCCTGGCGCTCGTTGGAATAGGCGCCGACCTGAATTGCCCATTGCCCGGTCGGCGCACCGCCACGATGAAATGGCACCGGCTCGGCGACGGCCTGTTGGATGAAGCGGAGTCCACCATGCGATGGCGGCGCCGACGGCGGCAGCACCAACGCATATTGCTGCGTGCGCTGCTGAGAGCTTGCCCGCGGCTGCTCGGCGAGTTGCGCCACCTGGACCGGCGCGCGTGCCGGCACGTGGCCACCACCACCGCGACTGCTGGCAAGCTGGATCGCGCGGCCGTAACGCGTACCTGGGGGGATGTCGATCGGCAGCGCGTTCATCGCATAGTCCTCGGCCGGTGAACGGCTGCTCGGATAGACCCCGACAATCTCCGGGCCGATCATCGCCACATAGCGGCGCGTCTCATCCGGCAGTGGCCGGTTGTTGCTCAGATAGTCGTCGAGCCGTCGCGGCCCCGCATTATACGCGGCGAGGAAGCCGGGCGAACCGTAGATGTCGTACATCTCGCGCAGATAGGCGGTGCCCGCGAGTATGTTGTCGTGCGGATTGAATGGATCGTCGCCGAGGCTGTAGCGCCCATGCAATTCGTCATAGGTCTCCGGCATCACCTGCATCAGCCCCATTGCGCCGGCGCTGGAGGTGATCAGTTGGCCATTCTGATACTCGTTGCCCCCCGATTCGACGCTCATGACCGAGCGAATCCAGACCTCCGGCACGTCGAAGCGCTTGCCGGCCTCGCGGATATACGGCCCCCACGGATCCCCGGGAGGGCCGGGCGGCACATAGTTGCCGCGGGCGCGCGCCGCATAGCGCGCCGCCTCCTGCGTGGAACTGGAATGCGGACCCTGGCCGGCACAGGCCGCCAGCAGGGCGAGGAGCACGAGGCTGGAGATTCCGCGCAGTGCGGCGGCATCCGAGAAAGCGGAGCGGCTCTGACGTGACATCCGAGGCAAGACCTCCGTCGTCGTGGCGCGGCCGGAATGGCCGGAGGGCACGGCGGCCGGGTGGCCGTCGCTCAGGTAAGGAATCAGGAACCGACCGCAACCCATTATCCCAGATCGCAGTTCTAGGCAAGATCATCTCGCAACGACCAGCATCCGCTCAGCCTGCCAACTCATGCCGCACCAGGAACGGTTCTCTTCGCGCGCACGCCGGAGCAGGCTACAGTGGCCTGCGGGCAGTGGGGGAAGCACGTTGCGACGGTCGATCTTGCCGGGCTGTTTCATCATGCTGGCCGGCGTTGCCGGATGCGCTCCTGCCAAACCGCCGCCGCCGCCACCGTGCAACCCGCCTCAGTCAGCACAGGCACGATCCTGTCGATGCGTGCCGTGGCAGCGCGTGCCAGCCAGGACCCCCTGCGCTCCGCGATGCTCCCGGCTGGCGCGTCACCTAATTACGGCGTCCGTTCGCTGATGGAATTCATCGTGCGCACCGATGACGGCGCCACATTGTCGATCGTGCAGACGAATGAGCCAGGCTTTCGCACAGGCGACCGCGTCGTCATTATGCGCGACGATCTTACGCACCTGGCGCGCCCAAACCCGCAAGCTGGAAGTTGAAGGAATTGCTGAATGCTGCCGCTCGCGGATCTGACTGTGCTCGAATTCAGCCACACCGTGATGGGGCCGTCCTGCGGCGTGGTGCTGGCTGATCTCGGCGCCGACGTGATCCGCGTGGAGCCCGCGCCGGATGGCGATCGAACGCGCCGCCTGCATGGCTTCGCCACCGGCTTCTTCGCCTATTTCAACCGCAACAAGCGCTGCATCTGCATCGACGTGAAATCGCCCGAGGGGCTCGCGGTGGCGCAGGACCTCGTGCGTCACGCCGATGCGCTGATCGAGAATTTCGGCCCCGGCACGATGGATCGGCTGGGCCTCGGCTGGGATGCCGTGCATGCGCTGAACCCGCGACTGATCTATTGCGCGCTGAAGGGCTTCTTGCCCGGACCCTACGAGCATCGCCCTTCGCTCGATGAGATCGCACAGTACATGACCGGTCTCGCCTACATGACCGGTCCGCCAGGCCAGCCGCTGCGTGCCGGATCGTCGGTGATCGACATCATGGGCGGGGTGATGGGCGCGCTCGCCATCCTCGCGGCACTGCGGCAACGCGACAAGGATGGCGAGGGTCGGCGCATCACCAGCGCGCTGTATGAAAGTTCCGCATTCCTTGTGGGTCAGCATATGGCCGGTGAGGCTGCCACCGGCACGCCGTCCCCACCGATGCCCGCGCGCAGCGGTGCGTGGGGAATTTATGAGACCTTCCCGACTTTGAACGGGGAAAAACTGTTCATCGGCATTACGTCGGACAATCACTGGCGCGCGTTCTGCGCGAACTTCTCGCGCCCGGATCTGTTGGCAGACGAGCGCTTCACCACGAATGCTGATCGGGTGCGGAATCGCCCCGCGCTGCGAGAGATCGTCGCGTCGATCGTGCTCGATTACACGATCGCCGATCTGGAGCGCATCATGGATGCGGCGAACATTCCGTTCTCGGCGGTGCGCACGCCGTCGGATCTGTTCGAAGATCCGCAGCTCAACGCATTCGGCCGCGCAATGGCAGTGCAGATGCCCAACGGAAATGTGGCGAAGCTTCCGGGACTGCCGTTCTGCATCGACGACGAGGCGCCCGCATTGCGCATGCAGCCGCCAGCGGCGGGCGAGCATACCGATACGATATTGACTGCGCTGGGATACTCGGCCGACCGGATTGCCGAGTTACGCGACACGAAGGCGATCAGCTAGCATCGCGAGCCCGGCGACCATTTCATCGCAGTCCAGTGGTGCAAGACTGGGGCGTATCACCCGAAGCGCACACAACTGATCGGCGGCAGATGGGCGGCAACCAGCGTCCAGGCGTCGCCAGCATTCTCAGATAACCACAAATGCCCCGTCGTCGATCCCATGGCCAACCGTGTCCCGCTCTCATCCACGTCGAGCGCATGGCGATAGACCAGATCATAGGCGTGACTTTGCGGCAGCCCCTCGGTCAGCACGTCGAACGACCGTGCGCCATCGCGCGTACGCGCGACCACCAGCCGACCATCAACCGGGACACGGCATTCATCCTTCACGCCAGGCACGAACCACGCGGTCTCGGGATCGCGCGGATGCACCGCTACCGCGAAGCCGAACTTCGATGGGCGGATCGTGGTGACCTCCTGCCAGGAACGCGCGCCGTCGGTTGACCGAAACACGCCATTGTGGTGCTGCACCCACATCGTGTCCGGCGCCTCAAGGCATTGCACCAGCCGGTGGATGTCCTGCACCTCCGGCGCGAGGTGTCGTGGCGGCGGAAAGTAATCCGCATGCATTCCGTCCGAGGCGGCGCGCCATTGCTCGCCGCCATCGTTCGTCGCCCATACGCCGCCGGTGGAAACACCGATCGTGATATGCCCCGCATCGCGCGGATCGACACAGATCGAGGCGACTCCCGCATTGTCGAAGCCACCGCCCATCCAGTCCTTGCGCTCGGGCAGGTTCCACAGCGGTTCGTTGAGCGACCAGGACTCACCGTGATCCTTCGACAGGAACAGCGCGCCGGGAATCGTGCCGCACCAGAGCCAGCCAGGCTGATCGGCGCCTGCCGCCTCCAGGCAGAACAGGTAGGACACGCTGGGACCGTCGGTGTCGCTCTTGGGAAACGCCGGGGCAGGAATTTCCTGCCAGCTCTCGCCGCCATCGCGCGAGCGTTGCAGCTTGACGCCGAAATGCCCGAGCGCCTCCGCGGCGTACAACGCGCCGTCACGCGGATCGGCGAGCAGCATGGAGATCGGGTCACCAAGAAAACGCGTGCCGACAACCGACCATTCACCGCGCCGCCGTCGCAGTTCGAACAGACCCTTCTTGGTGCCGATCACCAGACGATCGCTCATCGCCGCACTCCCTCCATCTATCCCCCCGACAAAGCCTGGAACACGAACACCTCGTCCGCATCGGTGACCGGATCGCTGAGGCGATCACGGTCGACGATACGCTCGCCATTGACATAGATCGCGACGTGTCGCCGCACGCGGTCCTGGTCATCCAGGATATATGACCGCAGGCGCGGCTCGGCCGTGAACACCTGCGTCAGCACAGCGCGCACCGTCGGCCCCGGCACAGTCATCTCCGGGCAGTCCAGATGCCGCTGCAAATTCGCGGTGAACGCGACGCGAGCCACGTGATGCGACGTCCCTCAATGTTCCACGTATACCATCCACGACACGCCGAACCGGTCGGCAACCATGCCGAACGCCGGCGAGAAGAACGTCTTGTCCAACGGCATCTGCACCTGCCCGCCGTCACTGAGCGCCGCAAACAGGCGTTGCGCCTCAGTTGCATCCTTCGCGGTGAGCGACAGCGCGAAGCCTTGCATCTTTGCCTGTCCCGAACACTGCCCGTCGGACGCGAGTATCGTCGAATTACCGATGCGGATGCTCGAATGCATCACCTTGTCATCCGGCGGGGTTGTGGTCATTCCACCCTTCTCCGGGCAGTCCTTCCAGCGCATGAGCATCGTCACCTCGGCACCGAGGTTCTTGCGGTAGAATTCAATCGCTTCCTCGCAACGCCCGTCAAGAAACAGGTATGGTTGGATCTGCATGGTAACTCCTCATCCGTTTCGTACCCAAACGACGATGTTGCGCAACCGCTTCGCAATGTCTACACCGTCCACACCAACCTAACAAACCGGGTGGACAGTGTCCACATGCCTCGCGGAGCGGTGATGATGGATGCCATGACGCGCACGCGCCCTCGGCGCACCTATCATCATGGTGACCTTCGCCAGGCGCTGCTCGACGCGGGCATTGCCCTGGCGCGCGATGGCGGTCCCGACGCCGTGGTGCTGCGCGAGGCGACCCGTCGCGCCGGCGTCGTCCCCAACGCGGCCTACCGGCATTTCGCCAATCGCCACGCTCTGCTGCAGGCAGTGCGCGCGGCAGCTCTGTCAGCGCTCGCGATCGCGATGGAGAAGGAGCTTACGAGACTGCGGCGTGGCCGGCGTGGCGCCGATCATGCGCGCGCCGGCCTGCGTGCGATCGGCACCGCCTACCTGCACTTCGCTCAAAGCGAACCTGGACTGTTTCGCATGGCGTTCGCCGTTCCCGGCGATCCGGAGACAACGACCAGCTCCGCCATGACCGGTAAGACCGGCCTCAATCCCTTCCAGCTTCTCGGCACCGCGCTGGATCGCCTGGTCGAGGCCGGCGTGCTGCCGGCCGAACGACGCATGGGCGCGGAATATCTCGCCTGGTCGGCGGTGCATGGTTTGGCCATGCTGGTGCTGGAAGGCCCGTTGCGCCGGCTAACCCGCGTGCAGGTGCGACAGATCGAGCAGCGCCTGCTGGATATGGTCGAGAAGGGCCTATAGGTCAGCGGTACTGGCCGCGATTGCCACGGAGAATCATCACTGAATCGTGAGCAATAGAGGATTTAACGAAATCGTAACGTCCTATCCGGTCACCATCGTGGCGTCACCGATATCATGCACGACAGGCATTCATGACTTCGCGACGAGGGAGATCGAGCATGGCGCAAAGCTCAGTGTTCCGCATCGACCAACTGGACGAGGTCAAGGTGACCCTCGGCTCGATTATGGTTTCCGGTGACGACCACGGTGTCGTTTGGCAAGTGACGCACGACATGCTGCGGATCCTGCCCATAAGAAGGGCAACGGCCGGTGTGCCGCTCCCCCTTGCCACAGAAGTGGCGCTCCATTTGTCAGCCAGCGCGGTCGGTTGGAGCATTGTCCATGACCAGTTGCACGCTTGGCCCAGAGCGCTCTGCCACGTCGTCGGCGAGGTGGACGAGCGCACCCTGCTGAGAATTCTGGAAGCGCGCAAGGCACCCGCATTCTCCCTCACCCCAGCACTCGCCGCTACGGCGATTTCAGCCGCCTTCCGACACGCCACCAGATTCTTCTGAGCCGGGCGCAAAGACTTCGTAGTCCGCTGCTGGCTCGTCTACGGCTGAGCAGCTGCCGACCGGTTGTCGTGTCAAAGTACGTGCCCAATCTTGCCGATGCAGAGTAAGGCACTTTGCTGATGCCCCAGTGAGGGTTCTCCATATCGTCATCGGCTGGCCCGCAATTCGGGCATCGGGCCGGCGCTCGAACTCCGTGGGTCCGCCGCTGGCGCGATCAGGATGGCCGCCGCCGGCCAAGACCAGCACGGCGGCGGCCGGCGCACTCAGAACTTGCGCGTTATCACGTTGGACTTCTTGGGGACAGCATTGCCTGTGTAAAGATTCTTCAACCACAACTTGGCATATACTTCATCGGTACCCGAATCCTCGTTGAGCACGCTGGTACCGAGCGTCACGTCAAACGTAACCGACTTGCTCGCCGTAGACGATGCATCGGGGAAGAACTGGCTGCCGTAGGTGTAGAGGGAGTCATCGGCGCCATTCAATCCCGAGTCCTCGCCCCACAAGGTGCAGTCGAGTTTGAATCTCAATCCGCTCTTCATGTCGTTCAGTTCGAATGGGGTAAACACGGCCTTGCAGGTCACGACGCAGCGCGAGGTCTTCTTTTCGTCATCCGAAGTGATCGTGAGGTTGGCATTGGTTAACGTAGCCATTTGGCGTCTCCTTCTGTTTGAGGTCCATTGAAAGGAACGTATAAGTGCTCTGGGCCTGCTGGTTCAGCGCATAGCCGGGAGGCAGTCTACGGTATGAAACCCTACGTCCCTGGGCTTCATGACTTGTGCATCTATTGGGAGCCAGCGGGGCGATCAGTAACGCAGATCACACGTCAGGAAACATCGTTCCCATACAGCGGCGGCATGTTTTACCACTCTGACAAGCTGTGTCGGTGTCGGTGACGAAGCCGGAGAGCTGCACCGTCCGAATGGGTTGGGCGCGACAAGACGCGCAAGCAGCCGATCTCGGCCGGCATAAGGGTGTGGGGCAAGATCGCGATTGTCACCGGGCGACCAACGAAATCCGGGAACGTATCGCGGAGGTAATTTGTCGACGAAGGTGCGAAATTTGTCGGCGCTGCTCGCCGTGTCGAGGAAGGGTGCCCGCTGAGCGCGTTGCGGACCGCTCTTACGGTAACTTCATCCGTACCGACGCAACTGACGAAGCCCGTTGGCGAGTTCCCCGCGCGGAAGTGGTGGGATTTGCGGGTGATTTAATCTTGGCTTGTGCAACAATCGGATTTGGCGGTGAGACTCCGTTGGAGATTACACCACCGAGCGAGCCGACCGGAGCACGGTCAGTCGGGCCGTCGGAAATGCTGAGCACGGGTTCGCTTTTGTTCGTGGAGGCCGATGCAGGGAACGCTCGCTAAACCTTCTCCACCTGCCCGTATTCCAGTTCCACCGGCGTCGAGCGGCCGAAGATCGACACGCTGACCTTCACGCGGCCCTTCTCCTCGTCCACCTCCTCGACCGTGCCGTTGAAGCTGGTGAACGGACCATCGGCGACGCGGACCTGCTCGCCGATCTCGAACAGCACCGCCGGACGCGGGCGCTCCACGCCCTCCTGCGTCTGCTTCATGATGCGTTCGGCTTCCGCGTCGCTGATCGGGGAGGGCCGCGTCTTGCTGCCCAGGAAGCCGGTCACCTTCGGCGTGTTCTTCACCAGGTGCCAGGCATCGTCGGTCAGCTCCATCTTCACCAGCACGTAGCCGGGGAAGAACTTGTGCTCCGCGTTGACCTTCTGGCCGCGGCGCATCTCCACGACCTGCTCGGACGGTACCAGCACCTCGTCCACCTGGTCCGCCAGGCCCTTCTGCGCCGCCTGCTCCTTGATCTGCTGGGCGATCTTCTTCTCGAAGCCTGAATAGACGTGCACCACGTACCAACGCTTGGCCATTACCTGAAATCTCTCCTCAGGCATTCATGCCGAACAGGGCACGGATGCCGATGCCGATGAACTGATCCACCAGGAAGAAGAACATTGCCGCCAGCGCCACCATGGCGAACACGAGGCCGGTGGTCACCAGCGTCTCCTTGCGCGAGGGCCAGGTGACGCGTGCCACCTCGGCCCGCACCTCACGCACGAATTTCGCCGGATCGACCGCCACGTCATCATTCTCCAGACCTGTTGCGGGGGACTATAGCGCGCTCGCGGGCCGCTGGCAGGGGTGGAGGGTCTCGAACCCCCAGCCTCCGGTTTTGGAGACCGGCGCTCTAGCCAATTGAGCTACACCCCTTTGTCAGTCTTTTCAGCGCCTTGCCTGCGTCGCGACCCGCTCGTCAGTCTCGCTTTGGCCGCAGAAAAGGCCGCCGCGCGAGGCGGCCGATGTAGCGATTGGGGGGCGAAATGTCTAGGCCGCCTTCCGCTGCCCGGCGCTGGTTTTGCCCTTCATGGAATGCAAGAACGCCGGCCTTTCACCGGTAGCACGGCTTGGGCTGATCCGGCGTGCCGCAGTTCGCCGAACTGTAGGAGGGCGGTGCGCCATAGTAATAGGGCGCCTGGTAAGGCGGCGGAGAATAGTACTGCGGTGGTGGCGGCCGGTAGTAGGCCGGCGGCGGGTAATAGCCAGGTGCATAGTAGCCAGGTGGTGCGTACGGATAATACTGCGCGTGAGCTGAATGGCCGGGGCTCACCAGCGACGCAAACGGCAAGATCAGCAGCAGGCGACGCATGCGTTCCTCCGGGAACCTTTCGCAAGAAGGCTATGCCGGCTTGATGATTGTCCGCAACCATCTGTCGTGGTGTGGGATCATTCGGGACATTTGGGTGCGATCTTCGCTGCGGCTGAGACGCGCGGAGGCTGATAGTTCAGCGCCGCATGCTGCAGACTTGGGTTCCGCACCTTCGAGGCACGTCCGTTCTCGCGCATTCGCCTATGGGCCTCGAGCCATGACGGCAAAGCGTCTTCAGGCTGATCCCAATGCACCACAGACGCCTCGTCGCACCAGTCGAGAAGGTATGGCATCGTCGTTCGGTGAGGCGGCGTTGTCATGTAGCGCCGCATACTCTCCTGATTGTCCCACGCCGTCATGGTCCAGAAGGTCCAACGGCGGTCGGGCAAAACCGACCCCCGCGGAATCCGGGCGCCCGCCTCACCTGCCTGCGTGTGCGGAGGAAATGCACCGCGAAGGCCGGCAGGAAACGGACTGATCGAACCCTCAGACGGGTTACGGCAACAAATGACATGCCTCACTCTCCTGTCGTAGAGGACAGGGAACGCCAGTCGGTAAGGGTTGTTCGTTGCGCCGATCGCACCAGCGTCGCGCGGCCTGGAGCGGGTGACGGGAATCGAACCCGCATAACCAGCTTGGAAGGCTGGGGCTCTACCATTGAGCTACACCCGCACGCCGAGACGGTTTACCGACCCGCCGGCGCGGGTGCAATCGCGACCCGGCACCTAGACAAGTTGTGGCTTCGTCGGCACCATCCGACCCAATGGGGCAGGATCGGGGTCGGTAACGCCGATGGCGTACGAATATCCCAGCGCGGCGGGTACGCTGCGCCTCTTTCGTGTTCAAGGTCGATGGCTGTTGCATTTCGCTGGGCGCCGCGCCGGCGGCTGGCGATCGCCCGACGTGGCGGTCAAAGCCGTGGCCCGGCATCGATCCGGACTGGCCGATTGGGACCGCCGGCGCATCGAGGCCCCTGAGGACCTGCTGGACTGGCGACCCCTCGGCGACTCGCTGTAGCGCGGCCGGATATCCCATGACGGACTGGCAATCGGAGGTCTCAAATGTCGCTATCCAGTCCGCAATTGCTCGCAGCACTTCGCGACCTCCGCCAGTCGATCATGACGGAGGCCGCCCGATCGATCGAGCGCTGGCAAAGCGACATTGAGCAGCCGTCGTTCGTCGTCAGCGCTGGCAATCTCGCGCACTACCTGGCGCTCCGACATCACGATCTGCGCGATCTGCAGCGCGAGTTGATGCGGCACGGACTGTCGTCACTCGGCCGACTCGAAAGCCGCGTCTTGCTCACGCTGAGTACCCGTCGAAAACGCACTGGACGCCTTGGTGTCCGACGCCCGCACAGCCCAAGACTGGCTACCTTCGAGCGAAGAGTTCTTTCGTGGCGAGATGCAGTTGCATACCAACACGCAAGCCCTGCTCGGTGGTGAGCCAGACGGCGCCGGGCGGATCATGGTCACTCTCCCGCCCGAGGCGGCGCCGGATCCTGAGTTTATGCTTGAGATCGCGCGGCACGGCGCCGATGTCGTCCGCATCAACTGCGCGCATGACGGCCCCGACACCTGGGCCGCGATGATCGAGAACACCCGCAAGGCGGGTGATGCGGTGGGACGCCGCATTCCGGTGCTGATGGACATCGCCGGACCCAAGTTTCGCATCGGCAAGGTCAAGCTACAGCCAGGTGAACGCATCGTGGCCGGCAACCGGTTCCGACTCGTGGCCGATGCCGCGACGTTCTCCCCCGACACGACAATCGAGGCCGCGTGCGAACCGCCCGATGTGCTGGATCATCTGACGATCGGCACCGAGGTCTCATTCGATGACGGCAGGCTCGGCGGCATCGTCGAGGCGTGCGAGCCCGGCAGCGTCACGGTCCGTGTCGAACGGACGCAACGCAAGGGCTTCAAGATGAAACCCGAACGCGGCCTGACCTTCCCGCGCGCCAATCTGCATCTCGACCCGCTGACGGCGGACGATCTGCGCGACCTCGACTTCGTCGCGCGACACGCCGACATGATCGGCTACTCATTCGTGCAGAGCGCCGCCGACATCACGCAGTTGCAGGACGAATTGGCTGCACGCCGCACCGATTGGCAGCGTCTCGGCATCATCGCCAAGATCGAGACGGCGCAGGCAGTCACCAACCTGCCCGACATCATCGTACGCGCCGCCGGCAGGCAGCCGTTCGGCGTGATGATCGCGCGCGGCGATCTGGCAGTGGCGATCGGCTTCGAACGGCTCGCCGAGATGCAGGAGGAGATCCTGTGGCTGTGCGAGTCGGCGCATGTGCCGGTGATCTGGGCGACGCAGGTGCTGGAGGAGATGGTGAAGTCGGGCCTGCCGACGCGCGGTGAGATGACCGACGCGGCGATGGCCGGCCGCGCCGAGTGTGTGATGCTCAACAAAGGCCCCAATGTGGGCGAGGCGATCACCGCGCTGCGCGGGCTATTACAACGCATGATGGAGCACCAGTCGAAGAAGACCGCGCGGCTGCGTGCGCTCCGGTCGTGGTAGCGGCAGCTCGCGGCAGGTATGCGCCGCGGCGACGCACGGCACCTTCCTGGCTCAGCTGTTCTCGTGGATGTACATGTACGCGCTGCCGCTGCCTGAATCAGTGCCGAAGCTGACAGACAGGCGCCCGTCGGTAAGATCGGCACCGGCAAAACCCGCCAGCGTGAGGGATGCGGTCGGCTGCCCGGCTGCCGCAGCGTGCAGCGTCAGACCCGTGTAGCCAGCGGCCCCTTGGCCATCCACCCAAGCGAGGCCGAAATCCTGCGTGACACCCCATATCGTTGCGCCGTCACCAGCATGAAAGCCATTGACCGTACTCCAGATGTCCGCGGCTGGGCCACGATCATCCACGAAGAACGTGTCCGTCCCGCTGCCACCGGTCAGGAAGTTCGAGCCAGTGCCACCGTCCAGCACATACCGCTGCTGACCGCCAGGGCATCGTTGCCGGCGCCACTATGAAGGAACCAGTTGGGCGTGCTGACGCTGACGTTCAGGCTGTCCGAGCTGATGCTGATATATTGATCTTGCAGTCCGTTCACAGGCCCGGTGTAGGGCTGGGGAGTTGCCGGGATGGACTGATTGGTTGTCGTGTCGAGGACAGCGATGCCAGGAGGGGGCGCTCCCGCTGGCGCTCCATACAGCGACTGAATGGCCTGGATGTCGGATTGGTCCGGTCCAGCACTGTTGTCCGGCCCTGCGGTCGGGTTCATCACTGCGTCAGGATCTGCCGGATTATGGGCGAGACCAAGCGCGTGGCCCAATTCGTGCTCTAATACTTGCTGAAGATTCGCCGTGTAACCAGCATACTGAAAGTCGCCGCCAGCGAGAGGGATCAGCGCATCCTGCGACGGGTCTTCGACCAAAACGATTGTGCTCGGCAGGAAGTGCTGAGCGCTTGAATGCCAATAGGTCAAACCAACCTGGCTGGTTTGCGCCGGATCTAGCGTGTCGAACCCTACACGAATGTCCACCGATGCAGAGTCCGGCACAAGCTGAAATTGCACCCCCGATACCGCGGACCATGCCGCGACCGCATTCTCGACCACTGTCTGATAGGCTGAGGCGGTAATGAAGCTGGAGAACTGTGCTGGCTGGCCCCCCAGGTTCGTATCGGCGAACGAGTAGGTGATGACGTCCGACGGCCAAAAGGGGCCTTCCAGGGGGTCAGGCGCGGGCATCGTCCATGACTATGTCTTAACTGCGTGGGCCGCAACGCTCATCTTCGGCAATAGCAGTCGCTGGCATACCCAAAGAGGGCGTCCGCACCGTGGCGAGCGTCAAACGGCTGAAATGCTCGCTCGGGTTGGGCGTTGCGGAGCGGTTGGTGCTCGCTCGTCACCCCTTCTGCCGAAGGATACAGCGAAAGCCCACATGGCTCGTCGAAGTGTCGTTCGCCAGATGCACAAAGTTTGACGGGTTGCCGGGGCGCTCTTTGTGGCTTCCCGAAGCCACGACCGCCCGGCCATTACGCATGTGCTGCAATGCTGTTGGGCGCGTACCCCCTCCACCGGTCTCATGGATCGCGGCTCAATCCGTCGCCGCCCCCTTCGTGCTCAGCTGTTCGATCTGGCGATTGATGCCCTGTTGTACTTGATCGATTGTGAAGCTGGCCGGCGCCTGGCTTGGCGGGTAATTTATGAAGGTCTGCAGGAAGGCCGCAGCCTTGAGGTTCATCCATCCCATCAGATATGCGTTCTTTACGCGCCAGTCGTCGTATTGGTCGGAGACAACGTCCGCGCGTTCGTAAGGGTCCATGCGCAGGTTGAATATCTTCGGGATGCGATAGGCAGTAAGCGGCTCATACCAGACCGGAAAGCCGCCGGGCTTCTTCTGCTCCTCGAATACCGCTTTCCAGTCGCCGTGACGATAGGCCACAAGATCGCCGTCGTCGTCGAAGTAGGCAAAATCGCTGCGAGGCCCGGTCTTCTCGGTGCCTGTCAGGTAGCCAAGCTGGTTATAGCCGTCGAGATGCACCTTGAATGTCGTGCCGCCAATGTCCGTTCCTTGAAGCAGTCGGTCTTTGATCGTGCCGTCGCCCGCCGCCGCGAGTAACGTTGGGAACCAGTCGAGACCGGAGAACATCTGGGTCGAGACCTCACCCGCCTTGATATGACCCGGCCAGCGCACCATCGCCGGCACGCGGAACGCGCCTTCCCAATTGGTGTCCTTCTCGCTGCGGAACGGCGTGGTCGCCGCGTCCGGCCACGAGAACTGATTGGGGCCGTTGTCGGTGGTGTAGATGACGATCGTGTTGCCGGCGATGCCGAGGTCATCAAGCGCCTTCAGCAGTTTGCCGACATCGCCGTCGTGCTCGATCATGCCGTCGGCGTATTCGTTGCCCGGCATACCGCTCTGGCCGCGCATCGCCTCGCGCACATGGGTAAAGACATGCATGCGCGTCGTGTTCATCCAAACGAAGAACGGCTTATTGGTTTTGACCTGTTGCCCCATGTAGTCGATCGCAGCAGCAGTCGTCTCGTCGTCGATGCTTTCCATCCGTTTGCGGTCGAGCGGGCCGGTGTCCTCGATCGTCTGCTTGCCGACACGCCCCCAGTGAGGCTGCACCGTCGGATCATCCACGTTGGTCGCCTTCGTGCGAAGCACGCCGCGCGGCGAATTGTTGTCGACATATTGCTTATCGTCTTTCGGCCAGTAGGGGCGCTCAGGCTCTTCCTCAGCGTTCAAATGATACAGGTTGCCGAAGAACTCATCGAAACCATGGACCGTCGGAAGGAAATCATTGCGGTCTCCAAGATGATTCTTGCCGAACTGGCCTGTCGCGTAGCCCAAAGGTTTCAGTGCCTGAGCGATCGTGATGTCACGGGCCTGCAGGCCGATCGGAGCCCCTGGGATGCCGACCTTCGACAGCCCCGTGCGCTTCGGCGTTTGTCCTGTGATGAAGGAGGAGCGACCCGCCGTGCAACTGTTCTCGGCATAGTAGTCGGTGAACATCATGCCTTCGCGGGCGATCCGGTCGATATTCGGCGTCTTGTAGCCCACGACGCCAAACGCGTAGGCGCTGATGTTCGTCTGGCCGATATCATCGCCGATGATGACGAGAATATTGGGCTTGCCGGCACTGGCAGGCTGTTGTGCTGTTGGGGCCGAGCTTGGGTTGGTCCCTTGGGCACGTGCGCCCGAGATCAGCCCGGTCGCCGCAATGACCGACGCGCCGCTGCGCAGCATCGCCCTCCGGTTCAAACGCGTGCCCGGTCTAGTTTCCTTCGTCATGACGACCTTCCACGATCCGAGAAGTTATGGTTGTCAGGATGCGGCCGCATGCGCAATCGAGTCGGGATTGGCGAACATCACGATACGCAGCGGCCGCTAATGACAACTCATTCGGTCATGCCGGGCGAAGGCCAAGCATCCACGACTTTATAACGCGAGGCAAAGAAAGACGTGGATGTCGGGGCCAAGCCCCAACATGACGGTATAGGTCGGAATCACCGGGCATTGGCCGCAAAGGCTCCAACCGGCCAAAACCGAGCGCGCACACCGCACATGCCAAGCCCGACGCGCGCCGCGCTGACAGTCGCGATCGTCGTGCTGCTTCGCCGTGACCGACCGAAGGCTACACGTAGTGCTCCGCCAGCGGCGCGAAGCCATTGAACCGCTGGCTGGCATACGTCGTCACGTATGCACCGGTTGACAGCAGCTCCACCCGATCGCCTGAACGCAGCGCCAGCGGCAGCCGATAGTTGGCCTTCTCATAGAGAATGTCCGCGCCATCGCAGGTCGGACCGGCGATCGCCACCGGCCCCATCGCCGTGCCGTCGTGCGGCGTGGTGATGCGATACTTGATCGCCTCGCCCTCGGTCTCCGCCAGGCCACCGAAGCGACCGATGTCGAGATACACCCAGCGCACCGGATCAGTGCGGTCGCGCCGGCTCACCAGCACCACCTCGGCGCTCACCAGACCGGCGTCGCCCACGATGAAGCGCCCAGGCTCGATCAGCATCTCGGGCAGCGCATTGCCGAAATGCTCGATCATCGACGTCATGATCGTATCGCCGAACTCATCGATCTCGGGCACCGGATCGCGATACCGCGTAGGGAAGCCGCCGCCGAGGTTCATCATGCGCAGGTTCACACCGGCCTCGGTGAGGTCGGTGAACAGCATCGCCACCTTGGCGATCGCCACCTCGTAGGCGCGCGTCGTGGTCTGCTGGCTGCCGACGTGGAACGACAGTCCATACGGGTCAAGCCCCATTTCGCCGGCATGCAGCATCAGCTCGCGGGCATTCTCCACGGTGGTGCCGAACTTCCGCGACAGCGGCCAGTCGGCGCCCTCGTTCTCCACCAGGATGCGGCAGTAGACCCGCGCGCCCGGCGCGTTCTCCGCCAGCTTCTCCAGCTCCTCGGCTGAGTTGAAGGCGAACAGCGTCACGCCGCGCTGGAATGCCGCGCGGATCGCGCTCGCTTTCTTGATCGTGTTGCCGAAGCTGATCGCCTC
Source organism: uncultured Alphaproteobacteria bacterium (assembly GCA_963776505.1). Classification (GTDB taxonomy): domain Bacteria; phylum Pseudomonadota; class Alphaproteobacteria; order Acetobacterales; family Acetobacteraceae; genus JAMXLO01. The sequence goes on along the minus strand of CAVZNH010000046.1, from coordinate 3,498 downwards.
GGGCCGGGCGCCGGCGTCCAGGCAGCCGGAAACCTCCTCGAAGCTCGCCGCATCGAAGCTCGAGCCGAGACGCGCCAGCCGTTCCAGCACCGGACGCGCCGGATTGGCCTTCACCGCGTAATAGATCCGCGCCAGCGGCAAGGCGCGCTGCAGGGCGCGGAAATTGGCTTCCACACGGTCCACGTCGAGCACCAGGCACGGCGTGGCCGGCTGCTGCTCAGCAAGGAATTGGGCGATTTTCGGGGTCATCGCACCGGGCCTCCTTTGGCTGGACGCTCGCCTGATCAAGGCGGCGAGCGTTAGTTGACGAAACGGTCGAACGAACCAGCGACCATACGATTGCCAGAACGCTTGACGTCGTTGCGTAACCACGAGGGCCAGAGGCACGTGCGTTGCTGCGTGGGGGCCACATAGGACCCCTGCCCCCCCGACGCAAGACGGAATCTCGATCAATCCGCCAGAAAAATGGCGTCTCACTGCATCGCACGCTGCCGTTTGGCGTTTTCCCTGCCAGGATCACGGGGCAGCAGGTATGGATGCGAGGAACCTATTGGACACGATGACTTCACCCGGGACTTCACCCGGCCAACGCGCTTCCGGCAAACCCGGCTGGCACCAGGTCATCGTTGGCGCGATGCGGGAGGCGGTGACCGATCGGGTCTCGCTCGCGGCAGCGGGTTGCGGGTTCTATGCCACGATGGCGCTCTTCCCGGCGATCAGCGTCCTCATCTCGGTCTACGGCCTGGCATTCAACGTCCAGTCGGTGGAGCAGCAGCTCGCCCTGCTGCGAGAATTGCTGCCGCCACCGGCCTTCGCACTGATCAGTGAACGCGTGCACGAACTCGTCAGCCAACCCAACGACACGCTGAGCATCAGCCTGCTCGTCAGTCTTGTCGTCGCGTTCTGGAGCGCTTCGGCCGGCACCAAGTCCGTGCTGTCGGCGCTGAATGTTGCCTATGACACCGTGGAGCGGCGCGGCATCCTGGGCTTTCAGCTCACCGCTCTGGCAATGACGCTGTGCGCGGTGGCCGCTGCCGTGCTGGCTATCGCAGTGCTGGTGTTCCTGCCGACGGTGATCTGGTTCATCGGCCTTTCCGACTACAGTGCGTCGCTGATCAACATCTTCAGCATGGCGCTGCTGGTCGTGCTGGTGGGCGGCTCCATCGCGCTGCTCTACCGATACGGGCCGTCACGCGAGCGGCTGCGGGGCCGGCAGATCTTTGCCGGCGCAATTCTGGCGACGCTGTTGTGGCTCATCGCCTCGACAGGGCTGTCGTACTACGTCGCACACATCGCGCGGTTCGGCGTGACCTATGGCCCCCTCGGCGCAGTCGTCGCTATCATGCTGTGGTTCTACCTGACCGCATACGCAGTGCTGCTCGGCGCGGAGGTGAATTCGCAACTGGAACATCGAAACGCGGCGCCCGAGGACCTTTCGGCTGGCAAATGAAACAGCCACCTGTTACCTGACTGGCGCACGCGTACCTCGAGTAGGGAAACGCCGCGAATGGCCCAGTGGGACGACGGCTACGTCACCGACGTAACCTATACCAGCAACTTCTACCGCGAGATCACGCCGAGCTGGATTGCCCTGACGAGTTTGCTGCTCGGCCATCGGCCGCCGGACCTCGCGGCGCCCTTCAGTTACGCCGATCTGGGTTGCGGCAACGGCTTCACCAGCCTTGTCATCGCCGCGGCGTGTCCGCATGCGGAGGTCTGGGGCTTTGACTTCAATCCGGCGCATGTCGAGTTTGCCAACGGTCTCGCCGCTCGCGCCGGACTGACCAACGTAAGGTTCGTGGAATCTCGTTCGCTGACCTGGAGGCCGCGCCGGGCAGCAAGCTGCCTGACTTCGACATGCCCGACTTCGACATGATGGTGTCGCACGGCGTGTTGAGCTGGATCTCGCCGGCAAACCGCAAACATCTGATCGGCGCGGTGGCGAAGCGGCTGAAGCCAGGTGGCCTGGTCTACCTAAGTTATAATGTCACTACCGGTTGGACCGGGATGGTTCCGGTTCGCGTGCTGATGCGGATGTTGGCCGTGGCGAGTCCGGAGCGCACCGACCTGGCCGTGCCCGGCGTGCTGGATTTCGTCGATCGGCTGAAGCAGGCGGGCGCGGCGTTCTTCACGGCCAACCCAGCACTCGACAATCGGCTGACCGACATTCGCAAGCAGGACGCGCGCTATATCGCGCACGAATACCTGAACCAGGACTGGCATCCGCTGATGTTCACCGACGTCGCGAGCGAGATGTTGGAGGCAAAATGCCGCTACATCGGCAGCGCCACGCTCGCCGAGAACATCGACACGGTCTCGGTGCCACCTAACGTGGCGCCTATCCTTGCGGAAACGCGCGACCCCTATTTGCGCGAAACGCTACGCGACCTCGGCTGCGCTCAGACGTTCCGCCGGGATTTGTATCGCAAGGGCATCGCGCCAATGCCAGCGGCCGAGCAGCAGATGCAGCTGGAGAATCTGACGCTTGCCGGAATGGGAATGGCGGCGCCGGAGGGGGGCATCACCTTTGCCACGCCGATCGGCAACGTGACCGGCCGGCCGGAGGTCTATGAGCCGCTGCTGTCCATGCTCGAAGCGGGCACGCTGAGCGTTCGCCAGGCGCGCGTGGCTCCGGCTTTCGCCGGCCGGGCGCTGGTGGAGCTGATGCAGGCGTTCACGCTGCTGGTCGCTGCGGGGTATGCGCACCCGATGCTTCCGGGCGGCGGCGCTGCGGCGGGGCGTGAGGCCGCGCGGCGGCTCAATCTGGCGATCGCTCAGGCCAACGCGGACGCCGCCGATCTGCCGCGGCTGGCCGCGCCGGCGATCGGCTCGTCGATCGGTGCGGACATCCTGGAGACACTACTGGTAGGCGAGTTGCTCGCGGGGAAGCCGGCGGATGTCGGCGCCCTGGCAGCCCAACTTGTGGGGTTGCTGGGACGCAGCGGGCGCAGCGTGCAGCGCGACGGCAAGCCGGTCAGCGACGCCAGCGAGACAACGCAGATCGTGACCGAGGCAGTGGTCGGGCTGCTGGAGCGGCGAGTGCCGCTGCTAAGGCGGCTTGGCGTGCTGGAGGGCTAAGCGAACCGGCGCAAGCAAAGCCGCAGCCCGAGCCAGCGCAGCGCAGCGCATACGCGAAATCAGCCGCCTCGCGCCTTCCCTCGTCACACGTCGTCACGTAATCCATTCCGCCGCCTAGCTGGAGTTCCAGCATCGTGACGCCATTCGTGGCCGGCAGCGGCAACACCGCCTCCCCGTCCGTCCAACGCCGGATTGCCACTCCATCTCGCTCGACCGCCCACCAGCCCTTTAGTAGATCGGGATGATCCATCGGGATCTCACACACCTCGGTGGCATCGCGCAGCACGATGCGCTCCAGACACACGCCCAGCCGACGACGATCCTCCAGCCAAGGCCGCACCTCAGTCGGCGCACTCGAGCGCGAGACCAGTTGTACCGTTCCCGCGTTGCGGGGCAGTACCAAGATGAACCGTCCGGCGT
>CAVZNH010000045.1:0-41118 GCA_963776505.1 uncultured Alphaproteobacteria bacterium | reverse complement strand
TCCCACAATACAGCGTGAGCCTACGCAGTTTGTCTTGCGGCTGTATCGTGCTCCGTCAGTATGCGTGGCGATTTCAGGAATTGAACCTCACGTGCCCACAGAAAATTCGAACATAGTCGCTATTGTCGATGATGATGGGGACGTGCGCGATGTGCTCGACGCATTGCTGGAATTGGCTGGCCACACAGTCAAGACCTATACGTCCGGTCGACAGCTGCTTGATGATCCTGAGCTGGGCGAAGTGACATGTCTGGTCGTGGACCAGAAAATGCCGGAGATGACCGGGCTGGATTTGTTGCGGGCGCTGGATGCTGGCGGCCATTCCATCCCTTCACTGCTGGTGACCGGATTGCCAGACGCCCGCGTTGCCGCGGAGGCCCGCGACCTAGGTGCAATCGATGTGCTGTCGAAGCCCATCGATTTCGAAAAATTGCTGCAATTGGTAGCCTACGCCGCCCAGTGACGCTGTCAGCGCGGCTTGACACCCGATGGGTTAGGCGGAGCAGCGGGCAGATCTTCCTCGAGAATCGTCATATGCACAGAAAATGAGATTTCCCCATCCTCGTCGTCTCGGTGCACGGTTCCGAGAAACTCTCGACCCGCGCGCAGCTCAACTGGACCGTTGGCGCTCTTGGGTACGTCGATATGGATCAGATCACTGCCCAGCGTCTTGCGCAGGTAAGCCTGGACCCGCGCAATGTCTGATCGATGCATCGCCACCTCCCTGGTCTGTCAGTCATCGAAATCCAGGGAATTGCCACCAGCCGAATTGCTCAGTTCGATTGCCGGGTAACCCTGCGAGCCACTGATCCTCAGCGACCCAGGCATCAACCCGTGAGTCGCTCTGCTCGCGATGATACGGGAAATTGAGGGGTGGCGTAAATAAGTTAGGGGCACGCCAGATCCGCTCACACGGGAGGATCGCCGCGCCCTTGCCGAACCAAGCCGCTACATGCCGCTTCATGTCCAGCATATGGCATTTCGCCAGAGAAACACCTCACTCTATGGCGTGAATGTGACTTTCCTGCGTCGCCATCTCACCATCGTGAGACCTTTTGCGGCATCAAGCATCTCCGGCTCGTCGGGACGGAGGCCATGGGCCGCCAGCACCTGCTCGGGGGTCCGCGCGGGCACCTCCGGAAAGATGGGGCGGCCACCTGGCAGACGTACGTTCGGCGCTCGTGACAGATAAAATTCGTCGTAGCGGCCAAGGAATAGCGCGAACACTTCCGCGCCGCCAATGACACCAACGCTGGCGTCGGGAATACCGAGTGCGCTTAAGGCTGCCTCAAAAGACGCACCCGCTGGGTTCCATAGCAGAGCTCGTTCATTCGACGGGTGCCGCGCGATGGCTTCGATGCTGCGCGTCAGGATCAGACGGCGGCGCATGCGCGAACGTGGCTGCTGCTCCTGGGAGTGGCGCCCATGCACGATCACATCAATCCCGTCCAGGCCGTGCTCGAAGAACAGCTGATCAGCTTCGAACTTGAGCAAGTCCGGCATGATCCGCGCGGCATTTGCCAACATGCCGTCCTCGGAGATGATGGCGTAACCCTCGATGCGGCCTACCACGTTGAATACCTCCTGTAGCCGCCTGATCGGCTTGCGGGACAATTGCGAGCCAGGGCGCCGCCCTGCAAGATGCGGTATCGGAAAGGAGAACGCCCATGCAGCTTGCGCTATCCACCTGGCAAGAGGTCGAGGACTATCTGCGTTCGTCGCGCGGCATCATCGTCCCGATCGGCTCGACCGAACAGCATGGGCCGAACGGCCTGATCGGTACCGACCATCTCGATGCGGAATTTGTTGCGCGCGGCGTGGGCGACAAGATTGGCTGCCTGGTGGCACCGACGCTCACCATCGGCATGTCGCAGCACCATCTTGGTTTCGCCGGCTCCGTCACGCTGCGACCATCGACGCTGATCGCGCTTGTGAGTGACGTGGTGACCTCGCTGATGAAGCACGGCTTCGAACGCTTCCTGTTCATCAACGGCCATGGCGGCAACGTCGCCACCGTGACGGCGGCATTCGACGAGATTTATGCCGCGTCGTCGATGCGCGGCCTGGGCGAATCTTCGCCGGTGCGCTGCAAGATGGTGTTCTGGTCGCAGGGACCGCGCTCCGACGCGCTGGCCAAAGAATTGTACGGCGATGCGAACGGCAGCCACGCCACGGCGTCGGAGGTGTCGCTGGCGCAGCACTACCAGCCGCAGGCGATCAAATACGCACAGATGTCGCCGAAGGTTGCGCCAAGGAGTACCGGCTTCTTCGACTGCGCGGACTATCGTCGCCGCTTCCCTGACGGCCGGATCGGGTCCGATCCGTCGTTGTCCACGCCGGAGCACGGCGCGCAAATCTATCAGGCGGCGGTCGCCGACATGGTGGAGACGTATCGCGCGTTCATCGCCGATTGATGCGCTGCGGCCGGCTGTTGGTCGGTCGTGGTCAATGTCCTGAGCGGCCTGTAGAATGGGTCGGCGTAGTCGGTCGAAACCGCGCGGTGGCTCGATGAATTTCGATTTCTCGGACGACCTGAAGCAGTTGCGCGATCAGGCGCACCGGTTCCTCAGCGAACGGTCGCCACCGAAGATTGTGCGACAGGTGCTCGAAGGCGACGAATCCCACACCGCCAACCTCTGGCATGCGATGGCGGAGATGGGGTGGCTCGGCGCCGCCATACCCGAGCAGTACGGTGGCGCGGGCCTTGGCTATGAAGGGCTATGCGTGCTGGCACAGGAACTCGGCCGCGCGTTGGCGCCGGTGCCGTTCGCATCGTCTGCGTATCTGGCCACCGAGGCGTTGCTGTTGGCAGCCAGCGATGCGCAGAAGCGGCGCCTGTTGCCGAAACTCGCGGATGGCTCCGCAATCGGCTGCCTTGCCTTGGCGGAGGGCACGGGAAATCCCGATCCGGCCGGTGTGCGGATACGTTCTGTCGGAGGAAAACTGAGCGGCAGCAAATGGCCCGTGATGGATGGGACCGCTGCCGATTTCGCCATTGTTGTGGCGCGAGACGAGAGGGGCGAGATCGCGCTGCTGCTGGCCAATCTTACCGAGGCAACCGTGAGCCGACGAACTCTCACCACCATCGATCCCAGCCGTAATCACGCACGCATCGATTTTGCCGGAAGCGAAGTCGAGAAGCTTGGCTCCCAGACAGGCTGGCCTGTGGTGCAGCGTTTGCTGGAACGGGCGGCGATCCTGGTCGCGTTCGAGCAGGTCGGGGGCGCCGATGCCGCACTGGAGATGGCCCGCAACTACGCCTTGGAGCGGTATGCGTTCGGCCGGCCGATCGGGTCATTCCAGGCGATCAAGCATAAGCTTGCCGACGTGTATGTCGCGATCGAACTGGCCCGGTCGAATGCCTACTACGGTGCCTGGGCGCTTGCGACTGATGCGGCCGAGCTGCCGCTGGCCGCGGCGACGGCGCGTGTTTCGGCAACCGAGGCATTCCACCTTGCGTCGAAAGAGAACATCCAGACGCATGGTGGGATTGGCTTCACCTGGGACGTGGACTGCCACCTTTACTACCGGCGTTCCAAGCAGCTTGCTCTGGCGCTTGGTGGGGCGCCCTGGTGGAAGAACCGGCTGGTCGAACTGATCGAGATGCGCAACGCAGCATAGAGGGCGCCGATGGACTTCAACGACACCCCGGAAGAGGCGGCATTTCGCGCCGAGGCACGTGCGTTCCTGGCTGCCAACGCGGAACGCAAGAGCCGGGCGCGGCCTGTGTTGCGGCTGGGCGATGTCGGTGCGGATTCGGTGCAGCGCTGCAAAGCATGGCAGGCAAAGAAGTGCGATGCCGGGTTTGCCGGCATTACCTGGCCGAGGGCCTTCGGTGGTCGAGAGGCATCGCCAATCTTGCAGGTGATTTACCAGCAGGAGGAAGACAACTACGCAGTGCCGCGCGGTCTCTTCGAGATCGGTCTCGGCATGTGCATCCCGACGATGATGGCCTATGCGCAACCTGAACAGCTCGATCGCTACGTGCGACCGGCGCTGCGCGGCGAGGAGGTATGGTGCCAGTTGTTCTCGGAGCCCGCGGGTGGATCCGATCTGGCGGCGCTGCGCACCCGGGCGGAGCGCGACGGCGGCGACTGGGTCATCAACGGGCAGAAGATCTGGACCTCTGGCGCACATCTGTCGGACTTCGGCATCATCGTTGTGCGTACCGATCCGAACGTGCCGAAACACGAAGGCCTGACCTTCTTCTTTCTCGACATGCGGTTACCAGGGATTGAGGTTCGACCGATCCACCAGATGTCTGGCGCGTCGCACTTCAACGAGGTCTTCTTCGCCAATGTGCGCGTGCCGGATACGCAGCGCTTGGGTGCAGTGGGGCAGGGGTGGAAAGTCTCGCTCACCACGCTGATGAACGAGCGTCTCGCGGTGGGCGAGGTGCATCGCCCGGAGGTCGAGGATCTGCTGGAACTGAGCCGCACCCTGACGTTGGATGGCATGCCCGCTATCCGCAACGGCGCGGTGCGCGAGCGCATAGCCGAGTGGTATGCGCGGACGCAGGGACTGAAGTTCACCCGCTTCCGCAGCATGACCGCATTGTCGCGCGGTCAGACACCGGGACCGGAGAATTCGATCCACAAGCTGGTCAACGCGAGCAAGCTACAGGACATCGCGTCCTATGGGCTGGACCTGATGGGGATGGCGGGGTTGGTGATGGATGACGATCTGGCCGAGGCGTATGCGATGTTCCAGCAGGCGCTGCTGTCCTCGCCGAGCGCGAGGATCGCCGGGGGATCGGACGAGATATTGCGCAATATTATTGCCGAGCGCGTACTCGGCCTGCCGGCGGATATTCGCGTCGACAAGAACAAGCCGTTCAGTCAGGTCCCGACAGGAAGCCGCTGAGGGGGAGTTACTCGTCCAGGCGGAAACCCAGCTTCAGGGTCACCTGATAGTGCGCCACCTTGCCGTTCTCGATGTGCCCGCGCACCTGTTCCACCTCGAACCAGCCGATATTACGCAACGTCAGGGCGGCCTTTTCGATGGCGCGATCGATTGCCTTGCTGACGCTCTCCTCGGACGAGCCGACGATCTCGACGACTTTGTAAACATGCTCTGGCATCTGCGGGTCTCCTCGATGGTTGGCTACGAGAACGCCGATCAGGCGGGAGGTTTCCGTGGCGGTCGCCTGATCGTTATGCCGGTCGGCGCATGTTGGCTCCCTAACTCCGCGGCGGCAAGAGCTTGGCTCACTGACCACCCGGGATCCCGGCATCCCGATCCCGCATTGGCAAGTGCTGGCGGCGGCGTCAGGGAGGGGATCGTGGGGAGTGCCCAGCGCAGATGTGACGCGCAGAAAACGTCCGGTTGACCATCTGGAAAGGCCCGCTCGACTAGGATGCCGGGATGGATGGATACGTTCCTATCTCCGACCGCACAGCAGAAGAGCTCTTGGCCAGAGCCGCGGAAGTGCGCCGGATGGCCGAAACCGCGACGACGTTTGACGTGTCGGAGGCCCTGCTGCGGCTGGCCGAGAGGTACGAGGCTGCTGCCGCCGACCGGGAGACCGGATCGCGTGACGGCGCCGGCCAAGCGATCGCGTAACCGCGCGTTCCGCACGACGCGCGCCAAGCCTCCGTGATGGGACCGTGGCTGAACCCGCCGCCGATATGATCGTTCTCTCCAGGAAGCCTAAGGAGGAGCGGTCACATGACGCAAATGGTAATCGCCGAGTTCGACGCAGCAACCGCCGCGGACGCTGCCGTCCGCGATCTTGAGGCGGCGCAGATCCCGTCGGCCGTCATCCGACGTTACGTCAACGACGACCCGGACGAGCGCATGATGCCCATTGGGTCGGACGGTGGGCATCACGGGGGACGCCCTTTCGTTTCCGTGGCAGTGGACATGATCCATGCTGACGCGGTCGCGGGAATTCTCAATCAGCACGGTCCGCTCGACGTCCGATGAACTCGTCGCCTCGTCGCGCGAGCTACGGGTTGCAGGCGAGAAAAGGCCCCCGCCAGATGGGACTGGCGGGGCAGTTGTTGTGGCGCGACGGCCGAGCGGGGCTCAGCCAGGTTAATGCATAACTGCAATCATTGATCTACTAACGTAACGAATAGATAGCCGTCTCGGGCCATGCACATCTTTGCAAGGTCGCGCCAGCGATCGTGCCGTCCATTGTTGGTGAAACGTTAATGCAACGTTATGGATATAATGATGCTATTCCGTAACGTAAGGGACCGACTTATGATTGCCTACGCTCACTCTCTGTTGGCGCGCCTGGTCGTCGACCGCGCGGGTGTCACCGCCATGGAATACGGCGTTATCGCCGCTGGCATCGTGATCGCGGTTGCCGCCGCTGCCGTCACTCTGGGCTCAGATGTCTCCGCCCTCTTCACCTCGATTGGTGGGTCGCTCTGATCCGTAGCGCAGCGGACGCCTGGCAGGACTGCGCGGAAACCGCCGTGACTGGCCATCTGCGCCTGTTCCGGGGTCTGCCAGGTGTCGTATCCAGTGTCGTTCCGAGCGATTATGGCTGGCTCCCGGAGTAGGACTCGAACCTACGACCCAGCGGTTAACAGCCGCTTGCTCTACCGACTGAGCTATCCGGGATCAGCGGGCGCTCCCTATAGCGAAGCCGCCTGATGGAAGCAAACGGTGGCGGTCTGACCTGAGGCAGGCGCATGGTGCGGTCCAGGTTGCGGCCGGGCGCGCCGATGGCCTAGGTTTGGGTCGCTGACCTCTCTCCCACGCGCGAGTGGCGAAATGGTAACCGCAGGGGTCTCAAAAACCCCCGGAGGAAACTCCTTGCCGGTTCGAGTCCGGCCTCGCGCAGGGCTGGCCTGTGCTGGTCATCGCAGCCCGCCCGCCAGCCCCTCGAGCCCGACCGAATTGCAGACGATCACTTCACTCTGCGGGGCGAGATCGATCAGCCCCTCAGCGCGCAGGCGGGTCAGTGTGCGGCTGACGGTCTCTATGGTCAGGCCAAGGTAGTCGGCGATGTCGTGTCGCGTCATGGGCAGGGTGAACCGCCGGCGTGCGTGGCCACAAGGCATGCCCTGGCGGCTCTGCATCAGCAGAAAAGAGGCGAGCCGCTCACGCGCGGTCTTGCGGCCGAGCAGCAACATCTGCTCCTGCGCCGCCACCAGCTCATTGGAGGCGACCTCCAGCAGACGGTTTTCCATCAGCGGGAAGTCATCAAGCAGCGTACGCAGTCTGGCACGCGAGAACCGGCAGTACCGTACGCGCTCGATTGCCTCGGCGCTGAAGGCGTAGGTATCGGAGACCGCCAGACCCAGAAAATGACCGGCGCCAACGAACCCGGTTATCTGCCGCCGTCCATCCGGCAGCAACTTGAACAGCTTGGCGGTGCCGAAAGTGATGTTGAAAAAGGCGCTCGCCGGCTCGCCCTCGTCGATGAAGCACTGTCCGGCTTGCGCCTCGATCACCACAGCGATCGCGGCAAGTCGCGGGAGATCGGCGTCGGGAATGGCATTGCACACGCTGAGCGAGCGTGCTTCGCAGGTCGTGCAGGGGTTGACCGCACCCTGCGGATCGAGAACGTGCGGACTTACCAGCCGCGTTGCCATCATCGACTCCCACCGGATCATCCCGGCGCCCGTTGCGCGGATAACCGGTCCTGGCACCATTATTGTCAACCGGCGTTAAAAATTGCCTCGGCGACCGGCGCATTGATCCAGGTCAACGATCCGCCGAATGTTCTGGTGCAGGCTTGCGGTATCAGGGATACGGCAGGCGCGCCATGGGTGAATTCATCATTGAGCTGCTGTCGCGGGAGCAGATCCGGGCGGTCTATCCGCTGGTGCGGGAAGCGGTCCCGACACTCGATCTGCCCGCGTGGTTGAGGTTTGCGCGGCAGCTCACCGGACCGCGCCGGGGTGAACAGTGTGGGATCGTTGCGGCACGCCGCGAGGGTCGGGCATTTCCGTGCGGTCTGTTCTGCTATCGCGTGGAGGACGATCTTAAGCTGGGCAAAGTGTTGATCGCGGACCATTTCGTCGCCGTAGACCTGCTCGATCCGGCCGCCGTGCTGGCAGCCCTGGTCGAGGAGCTTGACAGTCGGGCGAAGCGTTTGGGGTGTCAGGCGGTGCGCAGCCTTCTGCACGGCGGGGCGCCCGACCTCGAGGACGGGCTGCACGCGGCGGGGCACCGCCCGGAGGGCGCAGCACTGCTGCTGAAGAAGCTGCTCGAGCCCTCGCACGGGCGAGCTTCTGGATCACACGCCAAGCCGCGTCTGCCGTCGGCGGTCACCAGATGAAGCCGCGCGATGCCGGTACGGCGCTGCCGTTACCGATACATCGGCGCGTGGCAGATCAAGCGGCGAGGCGCTGTCCCAGTCCATCCAACATAGCGTGGAATGACGCCGCAGTCGCTGCGTCGAGAGCGAATACCACGTGCGCGATGCCAGCATCGGCATCGCGGACCGTGAATGGCAGGGCTGAACTGAAGCAGTCCAGACGCAGCAGGCCGCGATCTCCCACCTGCATTTGCGGTGCGGCCTCGATCATTGCGCCGCCGTCCGACAGATCGACCACGCGCGCGGTGTGGTTGCCTCCGCCCGCGAGTTCCAGACGGCACGGCAGGTTCACCTGATAGCGACGGCCCTGGCGACGATCTATCTCGACAGTGGAGGTGCGGACGACGCGGATGACGGAATGCCGCAACTCATCCACCGCAGTGTCGAGACTGCCGATATCGTCGTGCACATCTGCGGCGTGACGGCCGGTCTGATCGGCTTCGCTCGATACTTCCGCGATGCGGGACGTCATTACGTTGGCGGCGCCAGCGGTTTCCGCGACGCTGCGGGCAATTTCCGCGGTTGCCGCGCCCTGCGCCTCGACCGCCGCGGCGATCGACCCGGAGATCGTATCGATCTCGCTGATGGTGTGCTCGATGCGCCCGACGGCGGTCACGGAAGCCGCCGTGGCTTCCCGCACCTCGCCGAGATGGCGCGCGATCTCCTGGGTCGAGAGCGCGGTCTGGGTTGCCAGCTGTTTCACTTCGCTCGCGACCACCGCGAAGCCTTTGCCGGCGTCGCCGGCGCGTGCTGCCTCGATCGTGGCGTTGAGCGCCAGCAGGTTGGTCTTCGCGGCGATGTCGCCGATCATGTCCGCGACGGTGCCGATGCGCCCAACCTTTTCGTTGAGCGTTTCGATGGTGGAGCGCGTCGCGCGGCCGGCCTCCACGGCACGGCTGACCGAGGCGGCGGACTGGCTGACCTGACCGCCGATCTCCTGGATCGATGCGGTGAGTTGCTCCGCGGCACTTGCCACGGTCTGGACGTTGGTCAACGCCTGTGCGGCTGCGGCTGCGGCGCTCTTGGCTGATTCACCGGTGCGGCCTGCGGATGCATGCATCTCGTCCGCCGTCGTCGCCATCTTCGTGGTTCGCTGCCCGATCAGTTCCATCGCTTTCTGGGTGTCGGCTTCGATCGTCTCGGCCATTTTGACCAGCGACGCCTGTTTGTCCGCTGCCGCGAGCCGACGCTCCGCATCCTGCTGCCGCGCCAGTTCCGCCTCCGAGCTCATGTGCTCCCGGAAGACACCAACCGCGCGAGCCATTTCTCCCAGCTCGTCGTGGCGTTCGGCGTGTGGAACGACGACATCCAGTCGCCCGCCGGCAAGCTCTCGCATGATGGCCGTAAGACTACCGATCGGCCGTGCGATACTGCGTCCGATCAGCAATGCGAGGATGATGCCCACGCCGGTTGCGATGGCCGCAGTGAGCAGGCCAAAGCGATATGCCGTGCTCACCTCGGCGAGCATCGTTACGATCGCCGTCTGCTGCGACCGCACCGCCTGCGTCTGCTGATTCGCGGTCGCGTTCAGCACCAGAGTGGCCGCAGCGTCGCGTTCGAGCGATGTGGTGCGCAGTCGTTCATCGGCCACGACGACTTGACGCAGTGCCTCCGCGAGGTGATCGACGGGCTCGGACATCGCATTGAGGAAACGCTGAATGCGCCGGTTATCGCCCGCGGCACCGGCCAGGCCTTCGGTGGCCTGCCGCAAGGTCAACAGAGCCGCATTCGCGGTGTTGGCCTCGGCCGGCGTGCGTGTGGCGAGAAGGCGTGAGGCAGCGGCGTCGGTTTCGCCAAATGTCTCAGCGAGGCGCGCGCCGGCGCTCAGGATGGCCTGATCGGTCTCACGATCGAGCAACTGCACCGTGGCGGACACGATCGTCCTGATCTCGGTCGCCGTGCTGGTCAGGCGTTCCGCGGCCAGACGTCGGGCTTCCACCGCGGCGATCGTGGCATCAACAGCAGTGCGGTAACGCGTGATCGGCGCCCGTATCTGCTGCTCCTGCGTTCCCGCACCCGCGGCGGTCCGGTCGAGTTCCGCAAGAGCACCCTGCGCCGACCTCTGATCGTCCATGGTGCCGGTCAGCATGTATTGCACAACCTGGGCACGCGCCTCGCGCACCAGGACGGCCACGCCGGTCGCGACCGCGGCTCGGGCGGCATCCGCGCTGACCCGCGCCGCCTCTCCTCCAACCTTCTGCGTGCTGTGCAGCGCACCCGCCGCAAGCAATCCCAGCAGCAGCAGGACGATGGCGAAGCCGCCGAAGATGCGACGACGTACGGAGAGCACCAGCAGCGTAGAATTGCCTCGCGCCATTCTTGCGGACCGCCCCGGACTAACCAGCCTGCCTGATCCGCTCAATGAGGTCCCGCCCGAACCGCTTCTCGAATTCCGTATTCGCCCCGGCCATGGCACTGGCGAAACGGCCGCGATCGATGCTGATCTGCACCGTCATGCCGGCCTGCTGCAGAGCGGCGATGCCTGCTGTTTGAGCGTCCGCGGCGAATTTCCGTGAAGCCAGTCCGCCAGCCTTGGCGGCGTCGACGATGCTCACCTTATCCTCCGCCGACAATTCTTCGAACGCATCCGGCGACATGAGGAACGCGGCAGGATCGTAGGCATGGCCGCTCAGCGTCAGGAACTTCTGCACCTGATCGAACTTTGCGGCCTGGATGGTCGCTATCGGGTTTTCCTGCCCATCGAACTTGCCCGCGCGCAGTGCCTCGAAGAGTTGCGGGAACGGTAGGGATGCGGTGTCGACGCCGAGTGCCTGGAACCCCATCAACAGGACCTCCGATTGCGGGACCCTCATCTTGAGGCCCTTGAGATCTTCCGGCGTGACTATCGGGCGCTTGGAATTTGTGATGTGGCGAAGGCCGTTCTCGCCCCAGCCAAGGAGCACAAGGTCCTTGGCGGCGAAGCGGGCCCGAAAACTCTCACCGATCGGCCCGTCCAGAACGGCATGCGCATGCGGCACGCTGTTGAACAGAAACGGAATGTTCAGCACGCCGAGTTCCGGCAGCACACTTGGCATGCCCATGCCTGTGACGAATGCGAGGTCGATGCTGCCAAGCTGCACGCCCTTCATCAGCTCGACGTCGCCGCCGAGTGTCGCGTCCGGGAATTGCTGTAGCGCGATCCGGCCCGCGGTCCGCCTCGCGATCTCGTCCGCGAAGGTCGTGGCGCCGGCACCCAGTTGCGACTGGACTGGCAGGATATAGCCGATGCGCAATGCCTGTCCGGTCTTGGCGGAGCCGCGTCTGATCGCGGGTGCGGCCAGCCCGACGGCCAGACTGCCGCGAAAGAGGGTGCGACGGGTAAGCATGGCTGCTCCAGGTACTGAGATTGAGGACGCGTCTGGGCAGCCTGCGCAGTGGAGTCTGAAAATTCCATGAAGGGCGCTATACTGGTTGGTGGAACCAGTTCGGAGACCCCTGCCATGCAAGTGCAAGCGCTTGGCTATGTCGGCATCGGCGCGTCAGATTTGAGCGACTGGACGGATTTCGCCACCAACTGGCTTGGCATGCAGATGGTCGAGCGCGGCAACGCCTGCCGCGCGTTCCGCATGGATGACCGCAGGCAGCGGCTGGTGGTTGACCGCTCGTTGGCGGAAGGCGAGCGCTACTTTGGCTTTGAGGTATCAGACGCGGCGGCCCTCGATGCGCTGGCGGCACGTCTGGAGGCACACGCGGTTCCGGTGCGGCGCGAGCCGGCGACGCTCGCTGATCAGCGCTGCGTCCGTGGCTTGATCAGCTTCGCCGATCCCGGCGGGAACCGGCTGGAGGCATTCTGGGGCGCCGCGGTCGCCGACGAACCATTCCGTCCCGGACGATCGATCTCCGGCTTCCGCACTGGTCCGTTGGGCATGGGTCACGCCGTATTCCACGTGAAGAACATTGACGACCTTCTCGGCTTCTACCGCGACGTATTGGGGTTTGGCGTGAGCGACTACATCGTTACACCGTTCCGCGCCTATTTTCTCCACGTCAATCCGCGGCACCACACCGTGGCGCTGATCGAGACGGGGCGGCAGGACCTGCATCACCTTATGGTGGAGTTGTATTCGCTTGACGACGTTGGACAGGGTTACGATATCGCCCTTGGTGAACCGGACCGGATCGCCACCACGTTGGGCCGGCATCCGAATGACTGCGTGACCTCCTACTACCTGAAGTCACCGTCCGGATTCATGTTGGAGTACGGCTGGGGCGGGAAGGACGTGACGCCTGGAAGTTGGCAGGCCACGGAAGTGACTGTTGGTCCGAGCCTGTGGGGTCACGATCGCGCTTGGCTGCCCGAGGAGCAGCGCGCACGGGCGCGGGCCATGCGTCTGAAGGCGGCGCAGGATGGCATGCGCGAGCCCGTGAACGTGCTCGACGGCAATTACCATCGTATGAAGGGTGTGTGCCCTTGGTGGGACGGACTGAGTCAGGCTGACAGTTGAGGGTGAGCGACCGACATCAGGCCACCGATCCCTTAGCGCCTGCGGGTGGCCGAGCGCGGGTGTTTACCGCATGAAGGCGAGCAAGACGGGACTGAATGGGCTGTCCCTCTCGACCCGCCAATCCTGATCGCCTAACCTTGGGCCTTCCAGCCTGGACCGGCTGCAGGACCGGACAGCTCAACACGCGCAGATATCGGGAGCAGGAATGCCAACACTCAATTACGCCGCACCATCGACGGTCGATGAGGCCGTCAAGCTGTTGGCCGGCGCATCCGGCCTCGCGAAGGTGCTCTCCGGAGGCACTGATCTACTCGTACAGATGCGATCCGGCCGGCTGAAGCCGGAACTGATCGTCGACACCAAGCAGATCCCCGGCATTATCGGCATCCGGGAGGAAGGCGGCGGTTTCGTGGTCGGCGCCGCGACGCCGGGTGCGGTGGTCGAGGCGCATGCCGGGATGAACAAGGCGTGGCCTGGGGTGGTCGAGGCCCTTGATCTGATTGGCTCGACGCAGATTCAAGGCCGCTGCTCGCTGGCGGGCAACCTGTGCAACGCCTCGCCGGCCGCCGACAGCGTGCCGGCGCTGTATGCCGCAGGCGCGATCGCCGTGGTGGTCGGCAGCAAGGGGCGTCGTGAAGTTCCGGTGGAGCAGATCCCGGCGGGACCCGGGCGAACCAGCCTGGCGAAGGACGAGTTTATTCTCGAATTCAAATTGCCGCCACGGCCGCCGCACTCGGGGGACGCCTACTTGCGCTTCATTCCGCGGACGGAAATGGACATCGCCGTCGTGGGTTGCGGCATCAACGTGACGTTGGACGGGAAGGGCGTCTGCACCGCCGCCCGCGTCGGTCTCGGTGCCGTGGCACCGACGGTGCTGCTGGTGAAGGATGCGGCCGACGCGCTGATCGGCCACACACTGGACGAGGAAACGCTGAAGAAGCTGGATGCGGCCGCGCGCGCTGCGTGCAAGCCGATCAACGATAAGCGCGGAACGATCGAATACCGTACCAAGGTCGCCGGCGTGCTGGCGCGCCGGGTGGCTGCCATCGCGTTCGACCGCGCCATGGGCAAATCGCAAGGAAAAACTCACTGATGAGCAAGCATCACGTTTCAACCACGATCAATGGCGAGCCGGTCGAGTTCCTGTGCGAGACGCAGCAGACCATGTTGGACACGCTGCGCGACGTGCTGGGCCTGACCGGCAGCAAGGAAGGCTGCGCCTCGGGCGACTGCGGCGCGTGCACCATCATCTGTGACGGCAAGATCGTGTGCTCCTGTCTGATGCTGGGCGTCGAGGCAGAAGGCAAGACCATCACCACGATCGAGGGCATCGCGCAGGGCGATCATCTGCATCCTGTGCAGCAGAAATTCCTGGAGCATGCGGCGCTGCAATGCGGCTTCTGCACCCCGGGGTTCATCGTCGCTGCCAAGGCACTGCTCGATGAGAACCCCAACCCAACGGAAACCGAGGCGCGCTACTGGCTGGCCGGCAACCTCTGCCGCTGCACCGGCTACGACAAGATCATCCGCGCCGTGATGGATGCCGCCGCGGAAATGCGAGGAGAAGCAGTGCGATGAATTACATTGGCACCGATCTGAGAGTTGTCGGCACGCGTCCGGTCCGTCCCGACGGCGTGGACAAGGTTACCGGCCGCGCCATGTTCGGCGCGGACATGGTGATGCCGGGCATGTTGTGGGGCAAGGTGAAGCGCTCGCCGCACGCGCATGCGCGCATCGTGTCGATCGATGCGAGCAAGGCGCTGAAGTTGCCAGGCGTGCGCGCTGTCGTCACCGCCGCCGACCTTCCCGATATTCCATCGGAAGAGGCGTTCGTCGGCGAGGGGCCGATGAACTTCCGCGACCTCTCGCGCAACTGCATGGCGCGCGACAAGGCACTTTATGAGGGACACGCGGTTGCCGCGGTTGCGGCCATCTCGCAGGCAATCTGCGACGCGGCGCTGGACCTGATCGACGTCAAGTACGAGGTGCTGCCCTACGTCATCGACGTCGAGGCAGCGATGGCGGACGATGCTCCGATCCTGCACGAGGACCTGTTCACGGCGAACCTCGAGCCCAAGCCGACCAAGCCGTCGAACATCGCCAAGCGGGTATATTTCAACAAGGGCAACGTCGAAGCGGGCTTCAAGGAAGCCGATGTCATTGTCGAGGGCCGCTACACCACCGAGCCGGTGCATCAGGCGTACATTGAGCCGCATGCCTGCCTGTGCTCGTACGGCGCTGACGGGCAATGCACGATCTTCAGCTCCAGCCAGGGCCACTTCATGGTGCGCTCCTATGTGGCGAAGCTGCTGGGGATCGACATCTCCAACATCCGGTGCACGCCGGCCGAGATCGGCGGCGGGTTCGGCGGCAAGACGCTGGTGTATCTCGAGCCGGTGGCGCTCGCGCTGTCCAAGATGTGCGGCCGTCCGGTGAAGATGCAGATGACGCGGGAAGAGGTGTTCCGCGCCTCCGGCCCGACCTCCGGTGCCACGATGGAAGTGAAGCTGGGCGCCAAGAAGGACGGCACCATCGTCGCGGCGAAGCACGTGCTGAAGTATCAGGCCGGCGCGTTCCCCGGTTCGCCGATCCAGCCCGGCTGCATGTGCGGCTTCGCAATGTACGACCTGCCCGAACATCGAGGTCATCGGCTACGACGTGGTGAGCAACCGTCCGAAGGTCGCCGCCTATCGTGCGCCTGGCGCACCGATCGCATCGTTCGCGGTGGAGAGCGCGCTCGATGACCTGGCGCGCAAGCTCAACATGGACCCGATCGCGCTGCGCGAGAAGAACGGCGCGCACAACGGCACCAAGACGCACTACGGGCCGACGCACCAGAACATCGGCTTCCTCGCCACGCTGGAAGCGGCGAAGACCAGCGCGCACTGGAAGTCGCCGCTGAAGCCAGGCCAGGGCCGCGGCATCGCCTGCGGCTTCTGGTTCAACATCGGCGGCGAGTCATCGGCCGCGGTGCACGTGGCCGAAGACGGCACGGTGGTGGCGGTGTCGGGCAGCCCAGATATCGGCGGCTCGCGCGCCTCGATCGGCATGATGGTGGCCGAAACGCTGCAAATCCCCGCGGAGAAGGTGCGGACGATCGTCGCCGACACGGCTTCGATCGGGTTTCACCCATGTGACCGGCGGCAGTCGTGTGACCTTCGCGACTGGCATGGCGGCGACCATGGCGGCCGAGAAGGTGGTGGATCAGCTCAAGCAGCGCGCTGCGATGATCTGGGACATCACGCCGGATGCGGTGGACTGGCGTGATGGCGCAGCGCATCCGGCGGGCACCAACGCCGGCGCGTTCGAGCCGCTGTCACTGGCCGAGATCGCGGTGAAGGCGGCACGCACCGGAGGGCCGGTGACGTCCGAGGTGTCGGTCAACGCGCAGGGCGCCGGCCCTGGCTTCGGCGCGCATATCTGCGACGTTGAGGTGGATAAGGAGACCGGGCAGGTTACCGTCACGCGCTACACCGCGGTGCAGGATGTCGGTCGCGCCATCCACCCGAGTTACGTGGAAGGTCAGATCCAGGGCGGTGCCGTCCAAGGCATCGGCTGGGCGCTGAACGAAGAGTACATCTACGACAAGAACGGCAAGATGGATAATCCGGGCTTCCTCGACTACCGCTGCCCGGTGGCGTCGGATCTGCCGATGATCGAGGCGATCCTGGTCGAGGTGCCGAACCCGCGCCATCCGTTCGGCGCACGAGGGGTGGGCGAGGTGCCGATCATCCCGCCGATGGCCGCGGTAGGCAACGCGATCCGCGACGCGATCGGGCTGCGCCTGCCAAGCCTGCCGATGTCGCCGCCGAAGGTTCGCAAGGCGCTGGATGTGGCGAACGGCGACGATTGATGCCGAAGGTCGTCATCTCGGGCACGTCCTGCCAGCGGTTCACCGGCGGCAAGACGGAGCTCGAGGTGGCGGCCGATACCTTCCGCCGTCTCGTGCTTGAGTTGGACCAGCGCTATCCCGGCCTCGGCAAGCAGGTCGAGGAAAGCATGGCCGTCGCGATCGACGGTGAGATCTATCAGGACGCTTATTCAGTCAAGCTGAAACCGGACAGCGAGATCTACCTCATTCCGAAGATCGGTGGCGGATGAGGGTCGGGAGGCGTGAGGTCTGAAATGACAGACCTGGCGACACTGCTGTACGATTGGGACAACACGCTGGTGGATGGCTGGGCCGGCATCGCCGCAGCCCTGAACGCGGTGTTCGACGCCTTCGACATGCCGCGCTGGACCGCCGCCGACACCCGAGCACGTGTCCGCGTTTCGCTCCGTGACAGCTTTCCGGTCATGTTCGGCGCCGAATGGGAGCGTGCCCGCGACATCTTCTACGCCACGCTGGAAGAGCAGCACCTCCACCATGTCGCGCCGATGCCGAGTGCAGCCGATGCGCTGGCGGCTGGTGCGGCCTGGCCGCAGGGCGTGGTGTCCAACAAGGCGGGAAAATTTCTGCGCGCCGAGGTGATACATCTGGGTTGGGCGGCGCATTTCGGCGCGGTGGTGGGGGCTGGCGATGCATCGGCCGACAAGCCGGATCCCGCGCCGATCCTGCTGGCGCTCGATCGCCTGGGCCGCGGCGCCGACCGCTCGGTCTGGTACGTGGG
The DNA here is from genome assembly GCA_963776505.1 of uncultured Alphaproteobacteria bacterium. Lineage (GTDB taxonomy): Bacteria > Pseudomonadota > Alphaproteobacteria > Acetobacterales > Acetobacteraceae > JAMXLO01. Next base: position 23,785 of record CAVZNH010000045.1, on the reverse strand, counting down.
TGACACAGCGTTGGATATGGCGGCTGCGCGTGCCGCTGGCGTGACTGCGGTGCTGGTCGGCGATGCATCGCACGATGGTGGGATTGACCGGGCGGCCCCTGATCTCCATTTCCCTAGCGCGCTCGATCTTGCCGCACGGCTTCGTGCGTTGGCCGGAGAGGGTTGCTGACGGAAAGACGACACCGGGTGGCCGTGCCACGCCCGCCCGGACCGAACAAGAACAACAGCCGGTAAGAAGAAGGACAGTCACCGTGGCCAATGAGAAGGCGCAAAATGTTCAGGATGTTTTCCTGAACCATGTGCGGAAGAACAAGACGCCTGTGACCGTGTTCCTGGTGAACGGGGTTAAGCTCCAGGGCATAATCACTTGGTTTGACAACTTTTCGGTCCTGCTGCGTCGGGACGGACACACGCAGCTGGTCTACAAGCACGCGATCAGCACCGTGATGCCTGGTGCGCCAATTCAGTTGTTCGACGCCGCCAAGGCGGAGGGCACTGCTTCGGCGCGGGAGATGTCTCCTGCCGCAGGCGACTGACGACGAACGCCTGCCTTCACGCCTGAACGGAGCCTTCGTTGCCCCAACGAGGGCGGCTGTGGTGTTGCCGTGGGACCGTCTCGGACACGATCGTGGCGAGGCCGGACATCTGCCGGATGCGCGCCGGTCGGCCGAGCATCGGCTCGCCGAGGCGGTCGGGCTGACAGCCTCGATTGGGCTGGTCGTCGTGCATACCGCTATCCTGCCACAGCGCGGACGCCGTCCAGCGACCTTGCTGGGCGAAGGGCAGGTCTCAGCGCAGGGTCGTGCGATCGCCGAGGCCGGCGTGACGGTGGTCATTGTGGACGCTGCACTTTCGCCTGTACAGCAACGTAATCTGGAGCGTGCCTGGAACTGCAAGGTGATCGACCGGACTGGGCTCATTCTCGACATCTTCGGCGAGCGCGCAGCGACCAAGGAGGGCGCGCTTCAGGTCGAGTTGGCGCACCTCGACTACCAGCGTTCACGCCTGGTGCGTTCGTGGACCCACTTGGAGCGGCAGCGCGGCGGGTTCGGCTTCCTGGGCGGCCCCGGGGAGACGCAGATCGAGGCTGACCGTCGCCTGATCGGCGATCGCATCGTGCGGCTGAAAAAGGAATTGGAGCAGGTTCGCCGCACCCGCGGGCTCCACCGTTTCGCCCGGCGGCGGGTGCCGTTCCCGGTGATCGCCCTTGTCGGCTATACCAATGCCGGCAAGTCCACCCTGTTCAACGCGCTGACCGGTGCCGAGGTGGTGGCGCGCGATCAATTGTTTGCCACGCTCGACCCCACAATGCGCGGGCTGCGCCTGCCATCAGGACGGCGCGCGATTCTGTCGGACACTGTCGGGTTCATCAGCGAACTGCCGCACGAGTTGGTCGAGGCGTTCCGTGCCACGCTCGAGGAGGTGGCTGAGGCCGACGTCATTCTGCATGTGCGCGATGCCGCGCATCCGGACAGCGGTGCACAGCGTGCGGATGTGGTGGCTGTGTTGGAGGACATGGTGGCGGACGGAGCGCTCGCCGCCGACTGGCAGTCGCGCACCATCGAGGTCCTGAACAAGGCGGACCTGATGGGCGGCGTGGCGTTCGTGCCGGAGCGAACTGGAGCCGTGGCAGTGTCTGCCATCACAGGCGAGGGCCTGGTTGAGCTGAAAACGGCGATCGACGCGCGAATTGGAGCGGCGATGGAACTCGCGGACTATGACATCGCGCCACAGGACGGGGCGCGGCTGGCTTGGCTTTACCAGCATGGCGAGGTGGTGGATCGGCAGGACGCAGATGCTGCCGTGCATGTGACGGTGCGCCTACTTCCGGCAGATCGAGCTCGGTTCGAAAGGCGGGGTCAGGTCGAGTAGCTGAATTGGTCACTCCTTCGCCCAGGCGATTGCCGCGCGCGCCAGTGCGTCGATCGTGTCCACCACAGGGGTATCCGGCGCAGGACCAGCCTGAATGCCCAATGGTATCTCGGTGCACCCCAGAACGACGGATGCTGCACCACGTCGTGTCAAGCTGCGCACCACCTCGGCCAGCAATGAGTAGGCGTCGGCGACACGGTTCGCCTTCACCAGAGCTATGGCCGGGCTGACGAGGCGGTTCATCTCTTCGTCGCTCGGCTCGATGCAGTCCCAGCCCAATGCACCGAGGCGATCCTGATAGAGCCGCATTGCCAGGGTCGCCTGGGTCCCCATGACGCCGATCCGCCCGCGGCGGATGCCAAGCCGCCCAAGCTCCGCCGCGGCGGCATCGACGATGTGCAGGATCGGCACATGGGCTGCGTCGCGCATCGCGTCGTACCAGCCGTGTGCGGTATTGCATGGGATGGCGATCGCAGTGCAGCCGGCCCGCTGAAGTCCCTCGATGCCGCGTAGCAGCCAGGGCAGCGGATCGGCGCCGCCACTGAGACTGCCGACTGTCCGATCAGGCACCCGCGGATCAGACCACAGGACGGTCGGGATGTGATCCTGATCGCGCGTCGCAGGAGTGAGCAGCGTCAACCGAACCATGAACTGCGCGCTCGCCAAAGGGCCCATGCCGCCCAAGACACCGAGTATCTTGTCTATGCTGTCCATTCCCAAGCATTGGCGTCATCCTGAAGCTTGCACAAGCAGGGGCCTTCGCGGTGACGATCAGGCGACGGATCGATTTGCATGGCCATCGCGGCGCGCGCGGCCTGTTTCCGGAGAATACGCTGGTCGGATTCGCTGGCGCACTGGCAGTCGGTGTCGACGCATTGGAACTGGACGTGGCGGTGACAGCCGATCAGGTCGTGGTGGTCACGCACGATCCGCGCCTCAACCCCGACATCACCCGGACCGGAGATGGAACGTGGCTGGCCCAGGCTGGCCCAATGATCCACTCGCTTCGGGCAAAGGACCTGCGCAGCTACGATGTCGGACGCATTCGCCCGGGCTGTCGCTATGCAGCGCTTTATCCGGACCAGAAGCCTCACGATGGCGCCACGATCCCCACGCTGGCGGATGCACTGCGCATTGATCCGCGCGCGAATTTCAATATCGAGTTGAAGACATTCCCTTTGCAACCCAGCCTTGCTTTGGATGGCGCGGCGATGGCGGATGCGGTGATCGCTGTTGCGGACTCGGAGGGCGCCACCGAGAGGATCAGTGTCCAATCGTTCGACTGGCGTGGACCACGTCGCCTGCGCCGTGCGCGACCCGATGTCCGACTGTCCTGGCTGACCAGTTCGGCCATCCTCACAGGCGCGCGGATATGGTGGGATGGCCCGCATCCGTCGGATTTCGGGGGCTCCGTGCCGCGTGCCGTGGCGGCGGAGGGCGGACCCGACTGGGGCCCTGACTATACCGATCTGACCGAGAATGCAGATTGCGGAAGCACATTCACTCGGCCTGCGTGTCGTGCCTTGGACGGTGAACCAGCCGGAGGACATGCGTCGCTTGATCCGTTGGGGCATCGATGGGTTGATCACCGATCGGCCGGATCTGGCGCGCGTGGTGATGGCTGACGAAGGATTGCCACTGCCACCGTCATGGCGGGTTGAGGAAATTGGCGCCCGCTGACGTGCGTGCGAGCAGTGCCCGCAGATCCGGGTTCTTGTCGCCGTCATACGCGGTCAGCGCCTCCATTGGCGCGAAGAACTCGTGCGCATGCGGCAGTTGGTGTTGGGTGAACCCCTGATAGTGTTTCCGCTTTAGGCCGTAGAGCACATGCATGCCGCGCACTGGCACGACGAAGGCCACGGTTGGCTCGTGTTCAAACAACCCTGTGACCTGCCAGCGCGGCGTGGCATCGCTCGGCATCACGGGCGAAAGCAACCATTGCACGGGACACACGGCCAGCAGCGAGTGCGTGCTCGGAGCGAAGCGAGACCGCTTGTCCAGCAGATTCTGCAGCGACCCGCAGGCCTCAATCGCCAGGATGTCCACATAGGGATCCACAGACGTCCCGCCGAAGTTCAACCACAACCCATCCGGCAGGGTGCGCCATCGGGTGCTTCCCGGGAGTTTTAGGAACGGATGGTACCGCAGGTCGTCCGACGGGCGGCCGCGCAGCCAGGAATCACGACCGAGGGCCGGGGCGCTAACGCCGGGTGGTCGCTGAGGCCACTGCTTCAGGCGTTCTTTCACAAGCGAATCCAACGATTGGACCGGTCGCATTGGTTCACCGTATGGTTTTATCGTCCAGGTAACATACAACCTTAAGATGTAGATAACAGCATACAGATGCAGGTAAGGGCATAATTTTGAGCAAATAGCTAACATTGGCGCACAAATGCCAGCCAATTGCAGGGGGCGCCACTGATCGGCCGCCCCCGATTGACAGGTCGGCCGAATTAAAAGTCAACGCCATGCGGGCATTGCCCGATATTGCTTACCTAATCTATCAACAACCCGTGACCTGCCTGCCGGCAAGCTTTCGCCACCGGAAAATTTCGGCCAGTGAAATAACCCGGCCTCGCAATCAGCGGCGACGATCCATTGGGAGGTAATCGCGCTGGGTCGCTCCCGTGTAGATCTGCCGTGGGCGCCCGATCCGGTTCTGCGGGTCCTCCATCATCTCTTTCCACTGGCTGACCCATCCCACGGTCCGAGACACCGCGAACAGAGCGGTGAACATGCTGGTGGGGAAGCCCATCGCCTTCAGGATGATGCCGGAATAGAAGTCCACGTTGGGGTAGAGCTTGCGATCGATGAAGTACCGATCGTTCAGCGCGATCTTCTCCAGTTCCATGGCCAGGTCGAGCAGCGGGTCGCCCTTGATGCCAAGTTCGGCCAGCACGTCGTGGCAGGCCTTCTGGATGATGCGCGCGCGGGGATCATAGTTCTTGTAGACGCGGTGGCCGAAGCCCCAGAGCATTTCGTGATTGTTGCGGTCCTTCACCTCCTCGAGGAAGCTCGGGATGTTCTTCACGTGGCCGATGTGGCTCAGCATCTTGAGCACCGCCTCATTGGCGCCGCCGTGAGCGGGTCCCCACAGGCTGGCGATGCCGGCGGCGATGCAGGCGAACGGGTTGGCGCCCGTGGAACCGGCCAGGCGCACCGTGCTGGTCGAGGCGTTCTGCTCATGATCGGCGTGCAGGATCATGATCAGGTCCATCGCGCGTGACAGCACCGGGTTGGCTTTCCACGACTCGGCCGGCACAGCGTGGAACATGTAGAGGAAGTTCTCCGCGTAGGAGAGATCGTTGCGCGGATACATGAACGGCTGGCCGATCGGAGTATTTGTGTGCCCAGGCGGCGATCGTCGGAACCTTGGCGATCAGCCGGAACGCACTGATGCGGCGGCTCTCGGGATCGTGGATGTCGAGGCTGTCGTGGTAGAACGCCGATAGTGCACCCACCACTCCGCACATCACCGCCATCGGATGCGCGTCGCGGCGGAAGCCATTGTAGAAGGTCCGGAGCTGTTCGTGCAGCATGGTGTGCCGCATGACACCGAGATCGAACTCCTCGCGCTCCTTCGCGTTCGGCAGTTCGCCGTTCAGCAGCAGGTAGCAAATCTCGAGAAAGGTTGATTTCTCGGCGAGCTGCTCAATCGGATAGCCGCGATACAGCAGGACACCTTCGTCGCCATCGATGTATGTGATCTTGCTCTCGCACGATGCCGTCGCACCATAACCTGGGTCATAGGTGAATATGCCCAGGTCGCCGTAGAGCTTGCGGATGTCGGCGACCGACGGTCCGATCGTGCCGTCGACCAGCGGCAGGCTGCTCGACTTGTTTGATCCGTCAAGCGAGACGGTGATGGACCGTTTGGCCGAGCCACTCATTCGCATGTCCCTGTTGCCGAGGCGAGGCCTCTGCCCCGCGGTTAAGCGCCCGCCGCGGCGGCGCTCAATGCAAAATTATGGCGGACCGCCGCCGGACGCAACCTTCGCGGTCGCAGCAAGATCCGATGTGCCCAAGGGTGCGGGGCGTCCGTTCACGTTGGCTGGTAGTAGTCGCGATACCGGCTGCGAAGCTCCGTCTTGAGCAGCTTGCCCGTTGCGGTGTGGGGCAGTTCGTTCACGACGACCACCGCGTCGGGCAGCCACCACTTTGCCACCTGGCCCTGATACAGCTTCAGCACGGAGGCTGGATCCACCGTGTGGCCCGGTCGCGGCACGACAAGGAGCAGCGGCCGTTCATCCCATTTCGGATGTCGTGCCGCGACCACCGCAGCCTCGGCCACATCGGGGTGCGAGACTGCGATGTTCTCCAGCGCAATCGAACTGATCCACTCGCCGCCAGATTTGATCACGTCCTTCGAGCGGTCGGTGATTTCCATGTAGCCGTCAGGATCGATCGTCGCGACGTCGCCAGTGGCAAACCAGCCCTCGGCGTCACATGCGCTGCCTGGCGCGTCTCCGAAGTAGCCGCTGCACACCCATGGCCCACGCACCATCAGATCGCCGAATTGCTTGCCGTCCCACGGCAGCTCGCGGCCGTCACCGTCAACGATTTTCATATCGATGCCCGCCAGGACGCGACCCTGTTTCAGCATATGGCGCACGGCGGGTTCGCCGGTCAGATCGGCCTGCGCCACCTTCGGCGCATTGTAGGTGCCGACCGGGCTGAGTTCCGTCATCCCCCAGCCATGCTCGACCGCGACGCCGAATTCGTCGCGGAACGCCTCGATCAGCAGCGGTGGTGCCGCCGAGCCGCCTGTCATGATCCGCTTCACCGTCGCCAGCTTCTCGCCGCTCGAGCGCAGATGCTGCAGCAGGCCGAGCCAAACCGTCGGCACACCACAACTTATCGTCACACGCTCCTGGTTGAAGACGCGCGCGAGGCTGGCGCCATCGAGGTGGCGTCCCGGCAGCACCAGCGCGGCACCGGTCAGCGCGGCGGCGTAAGGAATGCCCCAGGCATTCACGTGGAACATCGGCACGACGGGCAGGATGCGGCTGGTGGCGCGCAGATCGAGCACGTCGGGGAGGGCGATCGCGTAGGCGTGGATCACCGTCGAACGGTGGCTGTACAGTACGCCCTTCGGCCGCCCGGTGGTGCCAGAGGTGTAGCACAGGGCGCTCGCGGTGTTCTCATCGAAGCTCCGGCCAGGCGTAGTCATCATCCGCGGCGGCCATCAGTTCGTCGTAGCAGAGCAGGCGCATGCCGCTCGGCAGATCGAGCGCCGGCATCGAGGCGGCATCGGTCATCATCACCACGGTACGCACGCTGTCCTTGATCCTCGCGGCAATAGCGCCGATCAGAGGCGCGAAGCCGGGATCGACGAATAGCGCGCTGTCGCCGGCATGATTGATGATGTAGGCGATGTCATCCGGTGCGAGACGGGGATTGATCGTGTGGCAGATCGCCTGCATGCCCGACGCGGCGTAATACACTTCGAGATGCCGGTAGTCGTTCCAGGCCAGGGTGCCGACGCGGTCCTGCGCCGTCACGCCGAGCCGTTGCAGGACGCGCACGAGCTGCCGTGCGCGGCGCTCCGTCTCGGCCCATGTCGTATGATGCAGAACGCCCGATCCAGTCGCCGACACCACCTCGGCACCGCCATGATGCCGCGCCGCATGGCTGAGCAGCCAGGAGACCAGCAGCGGCTGTTGTTGCATCAGGCCCAGCATGACGTGCCTCCAGTGTGCGGTGAGGGTTTCCTCGCCGCTGTTTCCGGTGATGATAGGCAGCCCGAGAGGGACAAACCAAGCGCGGAGATTGGCCATGGAAATGCGATCGGCCCTGATCGTGGGCGTAGGGAGCGGCCTTAGCGCCTCGCTGGCGCGACTGTTTGCGAAGAACGGGCTGCAGGTGGCACTGGCATCCCGCAACCCGGACCGGCTTGCCGCACTGGCGCGGGAGACCGCGGCGGCGACGTTCGCCTGCGAGGCCGCCGAACCCGAGGAGGTCGGCGGTCTGTTCGACGCGGTGATCGCCACGCAGGGCGTGCCTGACATCGTGGTGTACAACGCCTCGGCCCGTGCGCGCGGACCGGTCGCCGAGCTTGATCCTGAGGCGGTGGCGCGCGCCATCGCGGTGAGCGCCTACGCGGGGTTCCTGGTTGGGCAGCAGGCGGCGCGTAACATGCTGCCGCGAGGCTCTGGCGCGATCCTGTTCACCGGTGCGTCCGCCAGTGTGAAGGGCTATCCGCTTTCGTCCGCCTTCGCGATGGGCAAGTTCGCACTGCGCGGCCTGGCGCAGAGCATGGCGCGTGAGCTGGCGCCGCAGGGCATCCACGTGGCGCATTTCGTCATTGACGGTGCGATCCGCAATCCGGGACGGACTGAGCCGCCGGACAAGCCGGACAGCATGCTCGATCCCGATGCGATCGCCGCGAGCTACTGGCATGTGGTGCAGCAGCCTCGCAGTGCCTGGACCTGGGAGATGGAACTGCGTCCTTGGGTCGAGCGGTTCTGAGGTGCAGCTTGGACCGTAGGATCATTGCTCTCGTCTGGGTCGGCGGCGTCGTGCTCATGGCCGCCGTGTATGCCATCGGGCCGCAGCAGTTCCTCGCGTCGTGCGAGGCGATCATCATGACCGCTGCACGGTTCTTCGATGACCTGATCGCCACGTTGATGTGGCGTACTTTCGAGGCGATGCGTGCCGCCGCGATTGCGCTCTACGCAGTGTTTGTGGTGCTTGCTTTGCTGGCGATGCAACGCGGCCTGCGCGTGGGCGGAATGCTGATTGGCGTTTCCGTCGTGTTCGCGCTGCTGGTTCGCACGAACTGGTACGATCCAGGCACCAAATGGTTTGCTGCTGCGCTGCTGACAGCGATTGCTGCCGGTGTGACAACAAGGCGCTTGCTTCACGCAACTTCGCCACGCGATCCAGCCGATCCGTGGGGCGCACGGTTTGGCGGCAAGGATCAGAAAGGTTCCGCGCCTTAGTTGAAGACCGTGGATCCGGAGGGCTCAGATGTTGTACTAACTGCGTATCTATGAGTGCGTGCCTGGCCGGCTGCCCGATCTGATGAGCGCTTCGACACCATCTGAAGCTGTGGGAAAAGCATGGCATCAAGCACGGGTTCTGGACCACGGTGATCGGCGAGTGAATCAGAAGTTGTATATTCGTTGCCAGAGCGGGAAAAGAAGTGGAATGCGTTCGGCGTGGATCCGGAGTGGATCAAGGCGCGCGCCGAGACCGAGAAGAACGGCGCGATCGTCGCCAACGTAAAGAACTTCATCCTTGCGCCCACCGCGTTCTCGGCGATGAAGTAGTAAAACAATACCAGCGCCGGCGGTACGAGCTCCGCCGGCTGTTATCGCGTCACCACGAACATCTGCTTCGTCGCGAACGACAGCCACACCCGCCGCGATCGCAGCCAGTCGGTGCCGAGCAGCATGTCTACGATGGGCACCGTATGCACTGGCGCCACCCATAACGTCGGATCGCGCGTTGCATCGGGGCCGACGCGCATCTCGGCGAAGTGATGGTGGCGCATCGGCACTGGCGCCGGTCCGACACCCGCACCACTTCCGACAGGATCACGTGCCAGCAATTCGGGAGTGAGGCCCAGCCGAAACATTCCCGACGCAGTGATCAGGCTGCCGCTGGCGCCGGTATCGATCAGCGCGCGCAGCGCCCGGCCGTTGACCACCACCTGCACCACCAGCGCGCTGTCCACCGACGGGATGGCCGGGATGGCTGCGTAAGGCGTCGTCCAGGGCAGGAACCCCACGCTACAGCCCTGCACGTCAAACAGCGTGAGCCGCCCATTGGGCAGGTCGAGGTCGAGATCGAACGGCGAGAGGAAGTCGCGGCCCAGCAGCCCGGCGATCGGCCTGCCATCGACCGTGTTCACAGGCAACGGACCGACCATCACGCTGGTGCCGCCGGTCAGCGTCCGGCGGTGCAGCATTGTAGTGCCGAGACGCAGCGAGCGGGGCAGGGCATCGGGTCGCTCCTGAACGCCGCCTATTCCGCGGATCGCGGTTGCCACCCATTTGTCGCGCTCCAGGTTGAGGTTGCGAACCGCGTCTTCGCCCATCAGCGTTCGGTAGGCGCCGGTATCGACGATGAAGGTCGCATCGACATCGTTTACCTGCACTGTGGTCAATGGGGTGTTGCGGGCGATCTCGACCGGAACCGTGCTCTGCGGCACTACGCGGCAGGCCGCCTGTGCCGCTGCGGTGAACAGGACGGCGAGCGCGGCGAGAAAGAGCGGTCGGCAGGTTTGTCGCATGGCGTCCGGCGAAGTATTCAGCCTCGGCGTGCGCGAAGCGCCAGCCCCGCCTTCACATTGTCCGCGCTGTGCACGGTGCCGTCAGGTTCGCATCCGGACCGGCACCTGCCATCATCCTCACTGCTCCGGATCGGTCGCGTGGCTCGACGCCAAGTGCACCGTCTGCTGGTTGCGTATCGGCGGAGCTGGCGCCTCCGCCACTTCCTCGTATGTGTGCCACCCTCGCTCGGTTGCCGGGCGTAGATCGCTTGGCACCGGGTTCAGTTGCGGCTGCGGCGCGGGAGCACCGGATGCGGTCACCATCACGCCGGTGTCGGGCCGGTCGTAGATGAAGCCGTAAGTTGGATAAACGCTGCCGAAATGACCCGCCTCGCCCAAGCCCACGCGAACGGCGCTCCAGTCATTGGCCTCGGAGACGTCAACCACGGGAATGTTGCGGGCAACGCCACCATGCATGCCGGGACCCCACCAATTGGCATGCTCGATCTCGATCTCGCGCGGATTGATGACGCGGCTGACTACCGCAACATGGCCTAGCCGCATCCGCCCGTTGGAGCGAAATGTCAGCACACTGCCTGACTCGGGAACGCTGCCGCGAGCATAGATACCGGCCGCATTGTCCCACCATTGCCAGGCATTGCCGACAACAGCGATGCCTGAATCGCTTCGCGCGAAAGGCACGCAGGACAGGCCGGCACGCGCGTATTGGCCGTGCAGCATGGTCCTGCCGTGGTATTTGGCGGCGGCATACTTTTCATATGCGGTTTGCGGCAACTGTCGTGGCTGTCGATTGGGCGAGGCATCAGCGGGTGACACGGCGACCTGGCAACTCAAGGCTAGAAATGATCCAAAAAATACGAATTTCGCGCTGGTTCCCCAACCACGCATGCGGCCCGCTCCCTGATTGCTCGTTCGAAGGTCTGTGTCTCGCTAGCAACAGGGTTGCAAAGATGGCAATCCCACTTGGGCCGCTCATTCCGCGTGCGAGGCCGCACTTATTGGATTGGACCCTGTGGACAAGGCACAAGTCAGGGACAATTGTCCTAATTTGGCGGTCCGTTCCTGGTTTGATCAGAGTGGGTCGATGAGCAAGCGACTCCGTCGGCCGAGAACCACGCCGCTGGAGTCGCTCGTCGTTCCGGCTCTACTTGCAGGCTGTCACCATGATCTCGACCAGGATCGACGGGTTGGCGAGTTCTGCCTGAACGCATGCACGCGCCGGCGCGCCGCCCTTTGGCAGCCAGGGAGTCCACACTTCGTTCATCGCATCTCGATCGCGGATGTTCTTCACCCAGATCAGTGCTTGCAGAAGCCGCGTCTTGTCCGTGCCGTGCAATTCCAGCAGTTGATCGATCTGGGCCAGCACTTCGGCCGTTTGTCCCTTGATGTCCTTGCTCGGTATCCTTGGCGGTAACTCCCTGAAGATACACAAATCCATGGTATTCCACGGCCTTGGCAAGGATGCTGCCCGGATCGGTGCGGCTGATGGATGGCATTGGCGGTCTCCCCATGTTGCGGTGGCCGCGGCCTTCTAGGGCATGCGCCGCGTTCAGGCCAGCGCCTCGCGCTCCTGTAGTGCGAGCATAGCGATCAGGGTGTCGTCGGCTGCTGGTTCCGGTGCCGGGGGCGCGATCGGTTTCGGTGCCGGTGTTGCGCACGCAGTCGCGCACCATGTTCTCGTGATCGAAGCGCTGCGCCAGGCCGCGATCGGTCACGCCCGGTGTGTAGTTCGCTGGAATACGGCATGTCGCGGCTGCTGATGGTATAGATCGTGTCGCGGTTATTCCGGTCGTACACCGCGTCGGCATGCTCGCGGCAGGCCGCCAGAGTCGCCGCATCCGCGCGTGCCTGGCCTGTCGGCGGCGGTGGCGGCGCGCATCGGACGAGCACGAACATCAGCAGCATCAGGGCGAGAAGGCGGCTCACGACGTTGCTCCGGTCAGGCGTGGGAGCGTTTGGCCCTCCAGCGCAAGTCCGAAGGCAAATTGTGCAAGCCGGCCGCGGAACCCGGTTTCATCGAAGCGCGCCTCGGCGGTCAATGGAGCACTCGCCGCGGCGCCGAGCAGAGAGGGATGCAACTCGGCACCGTCGCGCCGGAGCAGGCAGAGCAAATCCGCCCAGCGCGCCCGCGCCAGCAGATCCACCAACGCCAGCAGACGCAGGCAGACCGCAAGCCCGTAGCTGTTGCGCAGCCCGATGGTGCCGTCCACCGCATCGGCCCAACAGCATGCGTCGCGATCGGCCAGCGCGAGGTCGCCGTATGAGCCGTCATGACGCTCGAAGCGGAAGAAGCGGTTGACGCCCCAGTGCTGTGCCAGGGCGGCGTCGCGCGCGGCGTACCAGGCGCGTTCCAGGTCGCGGCGGCGCACGGACGGCAGCTCCTCCGGCGGCACGCGGATAAGATAGGTCAGCGACCCATCGGGGCCGGCGCCGACGTGCACAGACGCGGGATGTTCGGACGCACTCATCGATGGGAAGGATGGACCCGCAGGCCGCTTGCGCCAGCCTGTGCGCGCGTTTGCCGAGGAGAATTTAGCCATGCAGCGACCCGGCGAAATTGACCGCAACCGAAGCGGCCCGAGCGATACGCGATGGAAGCTTCAGTCCGGTCGATCTGATGGAGGCGTGTCTTGAGCAAATCGCAGACCGCGAGTTGGCGGTGCGGGCGTTCGCCTGGTTCGACGCGGATGCCGCGCGGCGTGCAGCATTGTCGGTGCGGCCGGGTGCGCTGCATGGGTTGCCGATCGGCGTGAAGGATGTGCTGGATACTGCCGACATGCCGAGTGAGTACGGTTCGCCGATCTGGCGTGGCTGGCAGCCGCGCGCCGATGCGGCCGCAGTGGCCTGGGCGCGTGCGGCCGGTGGCGTGATGATCGGCAAGACCGTCACCACAGAGTTCGCGACGCGAAAGCCTGGTCCGACCGCAAACCCGCACAATCGCAAGCATACGCCGGGTGGTTCCAGTAGCGGGTCAGCGGCGGGCGTGGCGGACTGTTTCTTTCCGCTCGCCTACGGCACCCAGACGGCGGGCAGCGTGATCCGACCGGCGGCATTCTGCGGTGTTGTGGGCTTCAAGCCGAGCTACGGCACGATCAACCGCTTCGGCATGAAGCTCATGTCGGAGAGCCTTGATACTGTGGGAGTGATGGCTCGCAGCGTCGCTGACTGTGCGCTGTTCGCCGGTGCCGTGGCGGGGCGGGATCTCGGCGATCCGGACGTCCGGCCAGAGCGGGCGCCTCGCATCGGTATCTGCCAATCGCCCGCATGGGGTGCGGCATTGCCGGAGACTCAGGCGCTGCTGCCTCGTGTTGCCGCGGCGCTGGCGCGTGCAGGAGCCACCGTGGTGGATCGCGAGCTCTCGTCGAGCGTTGCAGCAATCGCTGATGCGCACCCGATCGTGATGAATCACGAGAGCGGCCGGGCGCTGGGCTGGGAACTGACGAACGTGCCCGAACAGATCAGCGAGGGCTTGCGCGAGCGCCTGGAGTTTGGGCTGTCGCAGAGCGAGGCGGCGGTGGCCGAGGCATATGCGACATTCGATCGCGCGCAGCGCGAGTTTCCGGTCTGCATGGAGGGGCTGGATGCGCTGGTGACGCCGTCAGCGCCTGGTCAGGCGCCTGCCGGACTGGAATGGACCGGCGATCCGGCGTTCAACCTGATCTGGACCAGCCTGCACGTTCCTTGTGTCACGGTGCCCGCCGGCACCGGTCCTGAGGGTCTGCCACTCGGCATTCAGATCGTCACGCGGCTTGGTGAAGATCGGCAGGCGCTGGCCTGGGCGCAGTGGGTGATGGCCGCTTTATCCTGAAAGAAGCGCCTCGCGCAGTTTCTCTCGCCCCGACTCGCCAGCCTTCAGCGTCGTGGCGTTGACGATTGCGAGGCGAAAGCCGCCTGGGGGCATGGCGTGGTGCTCCGGTGCCTTGTCTTCGTGAAAGGTGATCTGCACGCTGGATACGCCCGGTATGGCCAGCACTTCGCCTATCAACGCGGAGGGCGGGTGGCGATACCGGGGGCCATGTGGGCCGAACAGCACCACGCTGTATCCATCAGTACGGTTGGCGTCGGGATAGACCCAGTCCAAGGACACGTGCAGGCGCACCACGGCCTCGACCCAGCCTGGCCCATAAAGATCAGGCCATTGGTCGGCAAAGCGCAGATGCGCCTCGATGATGCGTCCGCCGATCGTCTCGAAGTTCGCCATGCCCGTGTAGCCGCGCAGGTGCTTGCGCGACCATGCACCGCACCAGTCCTCGATCTCCGGCATTGCCTCGGCGTGGATCAGCCAATGGTCGAACGTACCGCCGGGCCCCGTGGCTCCTGTCGTGTGCCGCCACCAGCGCGGTTCGCCATCGACCAGCGCCACGTCAGTGCTGACGTGCGCACCGGTCAGCAGCGTGCACCAGAAGTGTCCGGCGGTCAGTGCGGTGCGGTATTCGTCGGCCGAGGCGATGACCTGGCTGCCGGTACCCATGCCGCGCAGGTTCATGATCGGCTTGGAGAACACCGGGAACGAAGGCGGCATCACACCATGTGGAGCGGCCAGCAGGCCCTGGGACAACGCCACCGCAAGCTTGTCGTAAATCCAGCGGTGTGCGGGGAACCACTCCCACGAATCAGGATCTTCGGTCGAGATGCGCACGTCCGGCGGGCAGTCGACATGCTCGAAATATTGGAACCGCCAGGGATCAGCCTCGCAGATTGGCATTGGCCGATCTTACCCTATCGGCTCCGGTCGCAGGCGTTGCGGCAGGCTGTTGAGCGAATCCGTGGTATCGAAGTCGCGCAGCACCGCATCGTCTGCCATCTCCACCTCGGTCACCACCTCGAGATGCTTGCCGAGCAGAAACCGTGCGCCTGAATCTCCAGAGATCTGCAGTATCTCGGGGAAGAACTGCCGGTCCCACAGCATCGGGTTCCCTTGCTTGCCGCGGAACGTCGGCAGCACGATCAGCCTTCCCTCGTCGGGGTCGTACGTGGCGAGCAACCGGTCTATCATTCGGCCAGTCACCAAGGGCATGTCGCCGAGGCAGACCAGCGCCGCCGCACACTCCTCGGGCACGGCGGCGATCCCTGACTTCAGACTGGCCGACAGTCCCTCCGCGTAATCGTCGGCGTGGACGTAGCGCACCGGTCGCCCGCCCAGCGCATGCTGAACCTGCTCCGATTGATGACCGGTCACCACCAGGATGGGACGCGCCTTGGATGACAGCACGTTGTCGACCACCCTCGCGATCATCGGCTTGCCGGTGCGATCGGCAACCAGCAGCTTGTTGTGCGGCGCCATCCGGCGCGACCTGCCGGCGGCCGAGACGATGGCCGCGATGGTGGGCGCGCTTCGCGGGGCCGCGCCGGTGCGCGGGGTGGCCGGGGCCTTCTCGCGCGGCAACGGTCGCGTGTCGATCTCCTTCAGCAGGCCACCGACGCCCATCTTCATGATGTCAGACGGGCCGACCGATAGCCCGGCGAACAGCCTGGTCAGCACGAAGTCGATGCCGTTCAGCTTTGGACTGCGGGCGCATCCTGGCAGGACCAGTGCTGGGCGCGTGCCGATGCGGCCAAGGCAGATCAGGTTGCCGGGGTCCACTGGCATGCCGAAGTGCAGGATCTCGCCTCCGGCGCGGACAATGCCGGAGGGGCCTACATCGCGTCGATCCACCACCGCCGAGGCGCCCACCACCAGCAATAGGTCGGCACCCTGGGAAATCAGTGTTTCCAGTGCCTTGGCGATTGGTGTTTCTTCATGCTGCGCATGCAGTGGCGGCAGCAGAGACCCGGTAAGCTGGGTCATCCGCTGTTCAGTCGCCGCGATGGTCTTCTCGGTGACGCTGTCCTTCAGGCCGGGCAGTTCGGTGACGACGAGACCGACCTTGAGGTGATGGAACGGGTGAACGGCCAACGGCGAGCCGGCTTGGCGAATCAGCGCTTCGGCGACGGCCAGCACGTTTCCCGGCACCGAGAACGGGATGATTTTGACCGTGGCCACCAGGTCCTTCGGCGCGACGATGGCGTAGTCCGGCAAGGTCCCGAGGGTCAGTGACTCGTCGATCGTGTTGAGGCGGTTGATCATCGCCGTATCGACACGCAGCAGGCCTGGCACCTCGGCAGTAAGGTTGACCCTGCCGGTGGCCGCGCGGGTACGCGCCAAGAATGGCGAGACCAGGGGCTGGGCCAGGCGGTCGGCGGCGATGTCTTCGGGCACGTCGCCCGGTTCCAGCCGGGCGACGATGACCTCCTTGCGGTCCGCTTCGCGCAGCGCGGTCAACGCGGCCTCATCCAGCACCGATCCCTTTCGGATCATCCGCTCGCCGACGCGCTGCGAGTGCGCCATGATGGCGCCGCGGGCTTCCTCCAGCGGGACTGGGCCGAATTTCATGCCGCCAGTGGCTGCTTCTGCGGCACTGCCGCACCACGCCGCACTGCCACGAGCTCCGCGATGATGGACAGCGCAATTTCCGGCGCCGTGACCGCCTCGATGTTGAGGCCGACGGGACCCTGAATGCGCGCCAGTGCTGCCTCGCCGTGGCCGAGCTCGCGGAGCCGCTTCAACCGCGCGGCATGGGTTCGCCGCGAGCCGAGCGAGCCGATGTAGAACGCCGGCGACTTCAGCGCACGGTCCAGCGCGGGATCGTCAAGCTTCGGGTCGTGGGTGAGGGTCACGACCGCCGTGCGGGAATCAGGCCGCAGCTCGTCCATCGCCTCGTCAGGCCACGCGGTGGAGACCGTCACGTTGGGGAAGCGCTCGTCAGACGCGAACGATCGGCGCGGATCGACGACGATGACGGCGAAGCCGCACTGCGTGGCGAACGGCACCAGCGCTTGCGCGATATGCACCGCGCCGACCACGATCAGGCGCAGCGGCGGGTTGTGCGCATGCAGGAACCAGTCGGTTCCGTCGATCTTCACCGTGCCGCTTTCGTCAGATTGCAGCACCTGCTCGGCTGCGGCGTTCAGTTCCGGCGAGGCGCCGGGATCCGGCAGGAGCCGCTGCGCGCCGTCCGGGAGACGAGTGGCGAGCACGACCGGGCGCTTTTCGTGCTTTGCCGCTTCCATGGCGGCGAGGATTTCGGGGGTCATAGCGGTCGCTCCCTCCGCCAACTCCGCGGCAGCGCGAGAGAGGGGGCAGGTACTCCCTCTCCCGGCAGCGGGGAGGGGCGGGGAGGGGGCATAGCGCGCCTCACGACAGCTTCTCCACGAAGACCTTCACCTTGCCGCCGCAGGCCAGGCCAACCTCCCATGCACGCTCGTGCGTCACGCCGAAGTCCAGCAGTTGCGGTGTGCCGGTGTCGATTGTCTTCATCGCCGCATCGGCCACTGCGCCCTCGATGCAGCCACCCGACACCGAGCCCGCCATCTTGCCCGACTTGGTTACCGCCATCTGGCTGCCGGCAGGGCGAGGCGAACTGCCCCAGGTCTCGGTGACCGTCGCAACGGCGACCTGCTCTCCGGCGGCGCGCCACAATGCGGCGGTGCTCAGTACATCCTCGGTTTCTGCGATGCTCATGACGCCATCCTTTCAGGCTCGCCCGCCGCCGCCAAGACTGTGCGTCGCGGGGCAGGGCGGGACAGGAGATCGACCAGCGCGCGCAGGCTGGCCAGGTTGTGCACGGGTCGAAAGTCGTCCACGTGCGGCAGCATTGCGCGTATGCCCTGTGATTTTGGTTCGAAGCCGGCCCAGCGCAACAGCGGATTGAGCCAGATCAGCCGTCGGCAGGAACGATGCAGGCGATCCATGTTTTCCGCCAGACCGCGCGCGCCATCACGATCCAGTCCGTCGGTGATCAGCAGCACGATCGCGCCCTGCGCCAGCACGCGGCGCGCCCAGAAGCGATTGAAGGAATCGAGTGCCTCGCCGATCCGCGTGCCGCCGGACCAGTCGGGCACGACATGCGAGACCATCTGAAACGCGACCTCAGCGTCGCGATGGCGAAGCTGTCGCGTGACGTTGGACAGCCGCGTGCCAAACAGAAAGACATGTACGCGGTCGCGGTCGTTGGTCACCGCGTGCAGGAAGAGCATCAGGATCTGCGCATAGCGCGACATCGATCCGGAGATGTCGCAGAGCACGACCAGCGGCGGCGGGCGTGTCACCTGCCGGTTGCGTGCGATGGTGACGATCTCCCCGCCCTGTCGCAGGCTCTGTCGGATCGTGCGGCGCAGATCGGTGACCGGCCCCAGTGGATCAGCGCGCAGCCGTCGTGTGCGCCTCGCGTCGAGCGGCAGCACGAGGCGACGGATTTCCCGCTTTGCCTGATCAATCTCCTCGGCGCTCATCGCCTCGAAGTCCATGTGCTGCAGGCGTTCGCGATCCGATACGGTGAGCACCGCGTCCGTCACCGGCGGTTCGTCCTCGACACGCGACTTCATCTCGCGCGGCTTGGCCATTGCTTCGGCGACGCGACGGCTGCCGGGCGGTGGCCGGTCCTTGGGCCTGTCTTTTTGCGCATCGAGCAGCGCTATCGCCGCAGCCTGCTCGGCAGCCGTGGGATCGCGCCAGAACAAGTTGAACGCCTGGTCAAATACGTCCTGATGTTCGTGGCGATGGATCATCGCCGAACGCAATGCGGTGCGCGCCTGCGTGCGATTGCCGATATCGACCAGCGAAAGCGCGCGCTGGCCCGCGAGCGACTCGGCGGGCCCAACGGGCAAACCGGCACGGCGCAGCATTCGTGCAAAATGCATGACATTGGCGGCGAGGGTAGGCGAGGTGGCAGTCATCCCTGTTGCTCTCCGACCAACATCCACAACCGCTCCAACCTTCGGTCGCGCAACCCGGCAGCACGCAATGCCTCAAGCGTCGATGCGAGATAGGCGGCGCAACTGCCGAGAGCGCCCGTGGCGGTCGCGATATGCGTGGCAGCCAGCATGTCGTCGAGACGTCCGGCGTAGCGCAGGTGTGCACGGTTGGCGACGAAGGTAACGGCACGCACCGGCCCATCGGCGGTCGTCGCGGTCACCCAGCGGGATTGGTACGCCCCGGTGAACAATTCGCGCCGCCACGCAAGCAGCAGTTCCGACCGCGCGTCGGCTGCAGGAATGCGGAACAGCAGCCCAGCGCAACGTCCGCCGCGCTCCAGCGCCAGCATCAAGCCGGGATTGTCGGGCGATCCTCGGCCACCGTGCAGCCAGAGGCAGAAGCGCCGATGCCAGCCATGCACGGCGCCTGCGCGACTTTCGGCGAACTCGATCGCCGGGTTCCACATCAGCGAGCCATAGCCGAACAGCCACACATCGCCCTGCGTGTGCTGGCTCAAGGTGGCGTCAAGATCGGCCTCAATCTCGGCGTCCGACAGAAACGCTGTGCCGGGCGGCATGAGCCGGCGGGCGGCCGCAAGGAGTGAGCCGTCGCGCAGTGCCTCGCGGGTTACGACTTGCCGCCACTTCTCGCCCAGGCCGAGGCCGGGGTCCGAACGCCCCTGTGTCACTCTGCGGCCTGCCGTGATTCAGTCACCAGTCGTGCCGTCTCAGCGCCGCGGACCTTCGCGATATCATCCTGATATTTCAGCAAAACACCGAGAGTTTCATCCACGGCGGCCGGCGCCAGTTCGGTCTGATTCAGATACGTCAGCGCCTGTGCCCAGTCGATCGTTTCGGCGACACCGGGAAGTTTGAACAGGTCCTCGCTTCTCAGCCTCTGCACGAAAGCGACGACCTGCGCGGACAGATGCTCCGGCACCGCGGGCGCCTTGGCCGCCAGGATCGCCCGCTCGCGCGCGGCACTGGGATAGTCCACCCAGTGATACAGGCACCGGCGCCGGATCGCGTCATGCACCTCCCGCGTGCGGTTGGAGGTGATCACTACCGCCGGCCGCGTCCGCGCGCGGACCGTGCCAAATTCGGGGACCGTGATCTGGAAATCCGCCAGTAGCTCCAGCAGGAACGCCTCGAACGGCTCGTCTGCGCGATCGAGTTCGTCGATCAACAGCACCGCCGGCGGCAGGTCTGGGTCGATCGCCGACAGCAACGGCCGGGCCAGCAGGTATTTGCGCGTGTAGATGTCGCTGGCCAATTCGTTCGGGTCGGTCTGCCCCGCAGCCTCGCCCAGCCGGATCGCCATGAGCTGGCGTGCGTGGTCCCACTCATAGGCAGCCGCCGACAGGTCCATCCCATCGTAGCATTGCAACCGGACCAGCCGGCGTCCCAGTCCCTCCGCCAGCACCTTGGCAATCTCGGTCTTGCCTGTGCCGGGCTCACCCTCCAGGAATAGCGGGCGGTGCATGGCGAGCGCCAGATGGACAGCGGTCGCTAATTCGTGATCGGCGATGTAGCCCTGATCGGCAAGCAGCTTGGCCGTGTCGGCGACGGTCGCTGGCAGACCAGCCACTACAGCATGCTTCCGAGGATCAGGACCAACATGAACAGGTAGATCGCTCCGCCGATCCAGGCGACGATCGGCAGTCCGAAAGGTTCGCGCGGGTATAAGGGCGAGGACGCCGATGGCGGAGGGCACTTCTCTGCTTGGCGACGGCCGGGGTGGGGGCGCCTGTTCAGCGAGCGGGACCGCCACCGGCACCGGTGGCACCACCTGTGCGCCGAACCGGTCGAAAAACGAGTCCGCCATCTGCTTTGCGGTGGCGTCGATCAGCCGAGCGCCGAGCTGAGCAATTTTGCCGCCGACCTGGGCGTGGACTTCGTAACGCAGCAGGGTGGCGGCGCCGGCGTCCTCCAGGTGAACCTTGGCGCCGCCCTTGGCGAAGCCGGCGACGCCGCCCTGGCCTTCGCCGCCGATCGTGTAGCCGTTCGGCGGGTCGATGTCGGTCAGGTGCACGGCACCGCTGAACCGCGCCGCGATCGGGCCGATCTTCACCGCGGCGGTCGCCTTCATGTCGGTGTCCGACAGTTTCTCCAGGCTCTCGCAGCCCGGAATGCTGGCCTTCAGCACTGCCGGGTCATTGAGCGCCTGCCATACGGTTTGGCGCGGCGCCTCGATGCGCCGCTCACCTGTCATGTCCATTGGACCGAATTCCGTTGTGCGCGTCGGACGTTACTTGCAGGGTCGGGGGCATGCAATCAAGCGCACCTGCCGTGGCATGGGGGCTGCCTTTCGCTGGCCTGTTGGCATCGATGGCGGTGTTCCCGATCGTTGCGCCGCGGTTCTGGCACCGCCGGATGGGGGGCGTGGCCTTTGCCTGGAGTGCCGTGCTGATGCTGTGCCAGGCCTTGGCAAGTGGGCCCGGCGCGGCGGCGGCGGCCGTCTGGCACGCGCTGTTGATCGACTACCTGCCATTCGTGACGCTGCTGCTGGCGCTGTACACCGCCGGCGGCGGCGTGCTGCTGCGCGGCGGACCGGCGGGCACGCCAGGAGGCAATACGGCGATGCTGGCGCTCGGCATGGCGATGGCAGTGCCGATGGGCACGACCGGTGCCTCGATGGTGCTGATTCACCCGCTGCTGCGCGCCAACGCCCATCGTCGGCGCAAGGTGCATCTGGTGCTCTTCGTCATCGTGATGATTGCCAACGCGTCCGGCGCGCTGACGCCCCTCGGCAATCCGCCGCTGTATATCGGATTGCTGCAAGGTGTGCCGTTCTTCTGGCCGGCCATTCACCTGCTGGCGCCACTTCTGATCGTGGTCGCCCCGCTGCTGGCATCGTTCTACCTGATCGATCGCCATCTTGCGGCGAGCGAGCCGCCGGCGCCGCGAGCGGAGCGCGTGGCGGGTGCGGGGCTGGGGGAATCTGGCGCTGATCCTCCTGGTGATCCTCGTTGTGCTGGCGCAAGGCTTCGCGCCGCCACGGGCTGTTACGCTGCTGGGCGAACCGGTGGTTTTGGCGCAGCTCGGTGGCGTCGCTGTGCTGGTGCTGGTGACCCTGGTCTCCGCCGCGTTCACGCCCCGGGCAATTCGCCAGTCGAACGATTTCACCTGGCATCCGATAGCCGAGGTGGCGATACTGTTCGCGGCCATCTTCATCACCATTGGACCGGTCAGCGCGATGCTAGAGGCGGGGCTCGATGGGCCCCTCGCGCCGCTGCTGCGATTGAGCCGGGACAATGCCGGGCAGAACAATCCGCTCATCTTTTTTTGGCTGACCGGGATCCTGTCTGCGCTGCTCGACAACGCGCCGACCTACCTGGTGTTCTTCAAGCTGGCTGGTATCAGACCGCCCGCACTTTCCGGTACCGATGGCGTCACGCTCATGGCGGTATCGGCGGGAGCGGTGTTCTTTGGCGGGCTGACCTACATCGGCAACGCGCCGAACATGATGCTGCGCGCGATCGCCGCGCATCGTGGAGTGCGGATGCCGGGGTTCTTCGGCTATTCCCTGCTGGCTTCCACGCTGTTGCTGCCGATCCTTGCACTGGTGGGCCTGGTCTTCTTCGGTTAGCACGCGCAGCACTGTCCTTCTCCCGAGCCTTCGGCTAAGCCGTTTGCCGCTCAGCGCGGAGTTCGTCCCATGACCTATCTGGTTGCCACCGATCTGCCCACCGCTCCTGCGGGCGAGCGGTTCCGGGCGCTGCTTGCCCGGTCAGGCATTTTGCAGATGCCGGGAGCGCACAACGGCATGGCAGCGTTGCAGGCGAAGGCGGCGGGGTTCGAGGCACTGTACTTGTCCGGTGCCGCGATGACCGCGTCGATGGGCATTCCCGACCTTGGCATGATCACGGTGGATGAGGTTTGCTTCTTCGTTCGCCAGATCACCCGGGCGACCGGACTGCCGCTGCTGGTCGATGGTGACACCGGTTACGGCGAGGCGCTCAACGTCATGCACATGGTGCGAAGTTTCGAGGACGCCGGCGCTGCCGCGGTTCACATCGAGGATCAGTTGCTGCCGAAAAAGTGCGGCCACCTGAACGACAAGAAGCTTGCCGATCCGCAGGACATGGCGATCAAGATCGCCGCCGCGCGTCGCGCTCGCCGCAATCTGTTCATCGTCGCGCGCACCGATGCCGCGGCGAGCGAAGGCATGGATGGCGCGGTGGGGCGTGCGAAGCTGTATCTCGAGGCTGGCGCCGATGCGATCTTCCCCGAGGCACTGACCACGGCTGAGATGTTCCGCACGTTTGCCTCGCGCGTCGATGCGCCGCTGCTTGCCAACATGACCGAATTCGGCCGCACGCCGTTCTTCACAGCGGCGGAGTTCCAGGACATGGGTTACCGGATGGTGATCTGGCCGGTGAGTTCGCTGCGTGTCGCCAACAAGGCGCAGGCAGCCTTGTATGCCGCGATCCGTCGCGACGGCGGGACGCAGTCGATGCTGGAGCACATGCAGACCCGCGCCGAACTCTACGCCGCGATCGGCTACCACGACTACGAGGCGTTGGACGCAAGCATTGTGAAGACCGTGATCCCCGAGGGCATGCCTCAGCGTCAGTGAAAGATTGCGCCGGATGAATCGCCGCCATGTTTTGATGCTGCTGGCCCTCGCGCCACTGCCGGCCAAGGCTCAGAGCCCCAATCCGACCGGTCCGCAGCCGGAACTGCCGAAGGAGCGGCTGGTGATCACCACGCGTGACGGCGTGCATCACGAATTCAGTGTGGAGATGGCGACCACGTCTGATCAGCAGACTGTAGGGCTGATGTCTCGACCGAGCGTTCCGGCCGAGGGTGGGATGCTGTTCGATTGGGGCATCCCGCGCGACTTGCAGATGTGGATGCGCAACACGATCGCGCCGCTCGACATGGTGTTCATCAATGCTGATGGCACCATCCGCGCGATCGCGGAGAACACGGTGCCGCAAA